>UCKM01000006.1 GCA_900473175.1 Hyphomicrobiales bacterium
CCACGTTGGGGGAGGGTAAAGCATCGCATAGCTGATGTTGAGCAGGCTAAATGTCGTGCCATCGCATCGGACGACTGAATAGGGCCGATTACTTGCGAAACCGCCGTTCCAGAAGGATGACCGGCTCGTCCGTATAGGTCGTTTCCATAATCTTGCTGAATCCGTTTTTCGCCGCGAGCCGCAGGGAGGCCGCATTCTCCGGTGATATCATGCAAAGCGCACGCTCCTGTTTGAAGAACGTGTCGCCCCAGGCAACGACCCGGGCAAGCGCCTCGCTGCCATACCCCTTGCCGTGAATTTCGGGCGAAAGGACCCAGCCCATTTCCGGTGCCTCACCAAAGGGCGGACTGATCTCGCGCTGGAAGTCGGCAAAACCCATCTCGCCCACAAAACGTCCGCTTGCCTTGTCCTGCAGCACCCAAAAGCCATAGCCGATCATGTTCCACATCCCTGCATAGCGAAGCAGCCGCGCCCAGGATTGCTCGCGCGTCGATGGCTTGCCGGTGATCTGGGTATAGATGGCCGGGTGTTGCCACATGGCATGAACCGCGTCGAAATCTTCGCGCCGGTGGGCCCGCAGGATAAGCCGGTCGGTTTGAAGGGTTGGAACCGTCATCATCAGATTTCTATACCTCCACTGTCTGCAGCGCCGCCGAAATCTTCGCCGCCAGGCGTTCGGCGACCTCTGCCTTGGTCATGTCAGGCCATTCCTCAACCCCCGAGCGCGTGACGATGCGCACCGCATTGCGGTCGCCGCCCATCACGCCCGTGGCGTGGCTGACATCGTTGGCGACGATCCAGTCAGCACCTTTCTTGTCGAGTTTTTCGCGCGCGTTTGTCAGCAAATCCTGGGTTTCGGCAGCGAAACCAACGACGAGGCTCGGCCGCAATTTGCTATGACCGACGCCGGCGAGAATATCGGGATTCTCCACCATCTGCAGCGCCGGGGCTTTCTCGCCCGGACGCTTTTTGAGCTTTTCGCCGGATTCGTTTGCCGTGCGCCAGTCGGCAACGGCCGCCACCATGACGGCTGCATCGGCGGGCAGGAATTGCTCCACGGCATCGCGCATCTCCCGCGCAGACTCGACATGCACCACGGATACGCCTTCCGGATCTGGAATGGTCACTGGACCAGAAACAAGCCGAACCGTCGCGCCAAGCTGTGCCAGCGCCGCCGCAATCGCATGACCCTGCTTCCCGGAAGAGCGATTGGCAATGTAACGCACGGGGTCGATCGGCTCATGCGTCGGTCCTGACGTCATGACGATCGTCTTGCCCGCAAGCGGTTTCGGGTTCCGATCCAGAAGCTCTTCGACCGCTGCTACGATCTCCAGCGGTTCGGCCATGCGCCCGGGGCCGCTCTCACCGCTCTCGGCCATTTCTCCGGTTCCGGGACCGACAAGCCGGATGCCATCTTTTTCCAGCGTGGCACGATTGCGCCTGGTGGCCGCATGGTTCCACATTTTCGGGTTCATCGCGGGCGCGATCAACAAAGGCTTGTCGCTCGCCAGCAAGACCGTAGAGGCGAGATCGTTAGCAAGGCCGTTGGCCATTTTTGCCATCAGGTCGGCGGTCGCTGGCGCGACGACAATCAAATCCGCCTCACGGGACAGGCGGATATGGCCGACATCGTGCTCGTCCTCACGTGAAAAGAGCTCGGTAAACACTTTGTCGCCGGCGAGTGCGCCGACGGCAAGCGGCGTGACAAACTCTTCTGCCGCCTTTGTCAGAACGGGCCGCACACGCGCCCCGCGTTCGCGCAGCCGCCGGATGAGGTCGAGACATTTGTAGGCAGCGATGCCCCCACCAATAATCAGCAGGATGCGCCGGCCGGAAAGCGAACCGGAACCGGCAGATGGAACATTGACGGCAGCCGCTTTCAACTCATCTATGGGTTCGCCCAGTTCGCCGAGAAGAAGCCGCGCTTCCTCTTCCATCGATCGTCCATGCGCAGCCGCGCGAAGGCGCAGCCTTTCCTTGATCGCAGTATCAAGATTGCGAATGGTGATGCTCGCCATTTGATTGCACTTTCGAGATCATGGTCACGAAACTGCAATCATTGATATCACATTGAAAGCGAGAACATCAAGCATATAGCTTATAGGTGATCAGCACGAAGCAAAGTGCAATCACCCAGAGCGCCACGCGGCCGGATCGTGTGTGCCGTGCCTCGGCCTTGCCAATGGCCTTGGCCGTCCGATCATCGAAGCGCAGACCCTGCTCCGCCATTCGGTCGAATTCCTGGGACAGGCGGTCGGCGCGCGCCACGAGTTCCGGGGCCTGGCGGGCAAGGTGGAGGACCGCGTGGGCGCCGTCGCGCGCGTCGATCAGAATGCCCTGCGGCCCGAGATTGCGGCGGATCCAGCTCCCGACGACCGGCTCCGAAGCCTTCCACATGTTGAAATGCGGGTCGAGCGTGCGCGACACACCTTCCACGACGACCATCGTCTTCTGCAGCATGACCAGTTCAGGCCGCGTCTCCATGTCGAAGAGTTCCGTCACCTCGAAGAGCAGCGTCAACAGTTTCGCCATGGAAATCGTTTCTGCCGGCTGACCATGGATCGGTTCACCAATTGCGCGGATCGCCTGGGCAAAACTCGTGACGTCGTGGTGGTGCGGCACGTAACCTGCCTCGAAATGCACCTCGGCAACGCGCCCATAGTCGCGGGTGATGAAGCCGTAGAGAATCTCGGCGAGGAAACGGCGTTCCTTCTTGCCCAATCGCCCGGTAATACCGAAATCCACGGCAACGATATGGCCTTCGTCGTCAACGAAAAGATTGCCCGGATGCATGTCGGCATGAAAGAAGCCGTCCCGGAGCGTATGGCGCAGGAAGGACTGGATAAGCGTCTCGGCAAGGCCGATCAGGTTGTGGCCTGCGGCGCGCAAGCCCTCGATGTCCGACATCTTGATCCCGTCGATCCATTCGAGCGTCAGCACGTCCCGCCCGGTACGTTCCCAATCGACCTTCGGCACCCGAAAGCCCGGATCATCCTTGGTGTTCTCGCCGATTTCCGAAAGCGCTGCCGCTTCGAGCCGCAAGTCCATTTCGATGCGGGTCGTCTGCGCGAGGGTGCGTGTCACTTCGATGGGACGCAGGCGCCGCGTCGCCGGCACATAACGTTCCTGCCATTTCGCGACAAGAAAGAAGCTCTCCAGGTCATTGTTGAAGCGCTGGCGCACGCCTGGGCGCACAACCTTGACCGCGACCTTCCTGTCTTCTCCATCGACACTGACGAAGGCCGCGTGCACCTGCGCAATCGACGCCGCGGCTATTGGTTCGCCAAAGCTTACATAAAGATCGTGGAGCGGGCGCCCAAGTGATCCCTCGATCGCCTTGATCGATGCGTCCATCGGGAAGAAATCAAGCTGATCCTGCAGGAGTGCCAGATCGTCGGCCACTTCCGTTCCGACCACGTCGGGGCGCGTCGCCAGGAACTGGCCGAGCTTGACATAGGATGGGCCGAGCTTGTTGATGGCGCGCGACATGCGCTCCGACCGCCGTGCGTTCAGAGCCCGCCGCCGCGCCAGAATCCCGGCGACGCGATGACCGAACGCTGGCAGGCCGCTCAAGCCTTCTGCGGGCAGCGCGGATATGACGCCTTCGCGCGTCATGATCCATCCGGCCCGCATCAGGCGAAATGTTGCTGCGAGCTTACTCATGCAGCAATCACAACTTCCAGCCGGAATGCAGCGCGGCAATTCCGCCGGTGAAGTTGCGCCAGCTGACGCGTTCGAAGCCTGCCTTGCGGATCATCTCGGCGAAATCTGCCTGCCGGGGGAACTTGCGGATGGATTCGACCAGATATTGGTAGCTGTCCGCGTCGCCGGTCACCGCCTTGCCGATCTTCGGGATCGCATTGAACGACCAGGCGTCATAGACCTTGTCGAGGATCGGCAGCTCGACTTCGGAAAATTCGAGGCAGAGGAAGCGCCCACCCGGCTTCAGGACGCGGAACGCCTCGGACAGGGCGCGATCGATATGCGGAACGTTGCGGATACCGAAAGCAATCGTATAGGCATCGAAACTGGCATCGGCGAAAGGAAGTTCTTCGGCGTTGGCTTCAACGAACTCGGTGTTGTCCGCAAGGCCCTTCTTCGCGGCGCGATCGCGCCCGACACCCAGCATCGAACCGTTGATATCGAGAACCGTCGCATGAGCGTTTCGGTTGGACGCTTCGATGATCTTGAAAGCAACGTCGCCCGTGCCGCCAGCCACATCGAGAACTTTCCAGTTGGCGGTCTTCGAGGGCGAAAGCCAGGCAATCATCGAATCTTTCCAGACCCGGTGCAGGCCACCCGACATGAGGTCGTTCATCACGTCGTAGCGCTTGGCAACGCGATGAAAAACGTCGTTCACACGGGACTGTTTTTCGCCATCGCTGACATCCTGGAATCCGAACGATGTCTCCATGCCGCCATGGGCGCCGGTGCGTTGCTGGTTCATCATGTTTACCTGCTCATCTGTGTTGCGGCGAACCATAGAAGATTAGGACGCTTAAGGCTATTGTCCTCTTGCGCGATGAAGCGACGCGTTCGTTACTTATGCGGGGGTGGTGATAATGGTTCTGAAGGCCGAGTTGCATTGCCATATCGAGGGCGCCGCTTCCGTGACTCTGGTCGAACGTAAGGCGGCCAAATACGGCGCCGATGTTTCGGGCTTCATACGGGGCGGCAAGTTCGTCTGGCATGATTTCACTTCGTTCCTCCATGCCTATGACCAGGCATCCATGCTCTTCCGCACGCAAGAAGACTACGCCGATCTCGCCGAAGATTATCTGCTGGCGCTGAGCCGGCAGGACTGCATCCATTCGGAAGTGTTCATTTCGACCGACCATGCGCTGAGCGCTGGGCTCGATCCGCAGGCCTATATTGAGGGGTTGGCCGAGGGCATGCGCCGCGCCAAGGATGCAACCGGCATCGAAGGCCGTCTTATTGCAACGGGCCTACGGCACAAGGGCCCCGACGCGGTGCTGGCAGCCGCGCAATATATCGTCGACCATCCGCATCCGCTGGTTACAGGCTTCGGCATGGCGGGCGATGAGCGGATGCATCACCCGAAAGATTTCGCACCCGCCTTCGACCTCGCACGCGATGCGGGGCTCGGCATAACCGTGCATGCAGGTGAACTTTCAGGCTGGGAAAGCGTTGCCGACGCGCTCGATGCGCTCAAGCCATCGCGCATCGGCCACGGCGTGCGGGCGATCGAGAATCCCGATTTGGTCAAGCGGTTGGCGGATGAACAAATCCTGCTCGAATGCTGTCCGGGATCGAATATCTCGCTCGGTGTCTATCCGGATTTTGGAGCGCATCCCTTCGCTGAGCTTGCGAGGGCTGGCGTTGCTGTGACGCTCAATTCCGACGACCCGCCCTATTTCCATACCGACCTTGCCCGGGAATACGAGATCGCGAAAACTCATTTTGGCTATAACGAGGATATGCTGACCGCGGTGACCGCCACAGCACTCAAGGCCGCGTTTGTCGATGATGAAACGCGCGCCGCGCTGCTTGCACGGCTTGATGCGGACAAAACTGTGCGCGCTGGCGATGAGCGCTTTGCGGGATCGGTATCGAGCAGCTAAGATTGCGGTTACTCAGAATGAAGGGGATTTCCATGGGCGTGACGATCGTTTCCCATCCGCTTGTCCAGCACAAGCTTACCATCATGCGCGACAAGGACACGTCGACCGCCGGTTTCCGGCGGTTGCTGAAGGAAATTTCCCTGCTGCTCTGCTATGAAGTGACCCGCGATCTGCAATTGACGACGATCAAGATTCAGACGCCGCTGACGGAAATGGATGCCCCGGTTATCGAAGGCAAGAAGCTGGTCTTTGCGTCCATCCTGCGCGCTGGCAACGGGTTGCTGGAGGGCATGCTCGATCTTGTTCCAGCAGCACGCGTCGCCCATATCGGCCTATATCGTGATCACGAAACGCTGCAGCCGGTCGAATACTATTTCAAGGCGCCCGAAGATATCGTCAACCGGCTCATCATCGTCGTCGATCCGATGCTTGCGACCGCCAATTCGGCCATTGCTGCGATCCAGAAGCTGAAGGACAGGGGTGCGAGCAATATCCGCTTCCTTTGCCTTCTTGCTGCGCCCGAGGGAATCGAACGCTTCACCAAGGCGCATCCGGATGTCCAGGTGTTTACCGCCGCCATCGACGATCACCTGAACGAAAAGGGCTATATCGTTCCGGGGCTTGGCGATGCCGGGGACCGCATGTACGGGACGAAATAGCTTGATGAGCGTGGTTCTGACGCAGACCCTTACCCGCCGATACGCCGCAACACCGGGTTGATAGTGCGGGGTTTACGCTCTGAATACCCATAGGCCTGCTCGATGACACGCACCCCCGCGGCAGCATCATCGTGACTGCGGGCGTGCACGAGAGCCACCGGCTCGCCCTCATTCATTCTGGCACCGATCGGCTGCAGGGCCGTAATCCCGACCGCGTGGTCGATCGGATCCTGCGGGCGGATACGTCCGCCGCCGAGCGAGACAATCGCAACGCCAATGGCGCGCGTGTCGATGGACGAGACATAGGCTGTCTGCGGCGCCTTGACTTCGTGCGTCACGGGCGCAACCGGCAGATGATGACTGGTACGGGAAACGAAATCTGCGGGTCCGCCAAGCGCTGCCACCATGCGCCCGAAGATTTCGGCAGCCTTGCCGCTGTTCAGGGCTTCACGGGCCTTTTCCATTGCAACCTTGTGGTTTGGGCAAAGCTTGGCCGAAACCAGCATCTCCGCGACGAGGGCAAGCGTAACGGCTTCTAGTCTTGGATCGCGTTTGTCACCGGTCAGGAAGTCAACCGCCACCTTCACCTCGACGGCGTTGCCCGCGGCAAGGGCCAGTGGTTCGTTCATGTCGGTCAGGAGCGCCGTGGTCGTCAGGCCGGCGCCTTGCGCCACTGCAACGATGCTCTCAGCCAACGCCACCGCATCGCGTGTCCGCGCCATGAATGCGCCATTGCCGGATTTGACGTCGAGCACCAGCGCGTTGAGCCCGGCTGAGAGCTTCTTTGACAGTATCGAGGCGGTGATCAGCGGGATCGACTCCACCGTCGCCGTCACGTCACGGATGGAGTAGAACCGCTTATCCGCCGGAGCGAGGTTTGCGGTCTGGCCGATGATGGCACAGCCAACGCCGTGCACCACCCGGCGAAACAGGGCATTGTCCGGCTGGCTGCGATAGCCCGGAATTGCATCCATTTTGTCGAGCGTCCCGCCGGTGTGGCCAAGCCCCCTGCCGGAGATCATCGGGACGTAGGCGCCACAGGCGGCGGCGATCGGCGCCAGCATCAGCGAGACGTTGTCGCCCACGCCCCCCGTCGAGTGCTTGTCTACAGCAGGTCCCGGCAGGTCGGACCAATCAAGAATATCGCCGGAATCGCGCATGGCGAGCGTCAATGCCACGGCCTCGTCGCGTTTCATGCCATTGAAGAACACTGCCATGGCGAAGGCTGCGACCTGGCCCTCGGTGATCGCACCGGAACTCATGGCATTGACGAAGGCGGTAATGTCCGCCGCGTCCAGCGTCTGGCCATCGCGCTTGCGGCGAATGATTTCCTGCGGCAGCAGCATGATCTAGCCGATCTCCCGGACCAGAACCCGGATGATCTTCTGCAGGCGTGCACCACCCTTGGGCGCGATATCCTTGGTCTCTTCGTGCGAGAGTTCCGCGCCGGTCATGCCGGCCCCGTAATTGGTGATGACGGAACAGGCGGCGACACGCAGGCCGAAGAACCGCGCCAATATGACCTCCGGCACGGTGGACATGCCGACGGCATCGGCGCCGAGGGTGCGCGCCATGCGGATTTCCGCCGGAGTCTCGAAGGACGGGCCGGAAAACCACATATATACGCCGGACGCCAGCTTTTCTCCCGCTTCGCCGGCAGCAATGACCAGGGCATCCTTGAGTTTCTTGTCATAGGCGGCAGTCATGCCGACAAAGCGTTGGTCGGACGGTTCGCCGATCAGCGGATTGAGGCCGGAATAATTGATATGATCGTCGATCAGCATGACGCTGCCGGGGGCAAGGTCGTGGCGTACGGAACCTGCTGCATTGGTCAGGATAAGCATTTCGATGCCAAGGTCGGCAAGGGCCGCGATGACCGGCCGCATAACCGTGGCATCGCCCTTCTCGTAGTAGTGGGCGCGTCCTGCAAGCATCAGAACCGGCTTGCCCGACAGATAGCCCGCGACCACTTCTCCGGCATGGCCCGATACGCCGCTATGCGGAAAACCGGGAAGGTCGGCATAAGGGATGCGGATCGCGTCTTCCACCGCGTCGACCAGGGAGCCGAGACCTGACCCCAGGACCAGCGCGACACGCGGCATGAGGCCGTTGAGCTTCTTGATGAGAGCGCCGGTTGCCGCTGCGATCATACGGCACCTTTGTCTGGCAGTGGTGAACTTTCTTCAGTCCCCTCTGGAAGGGGGTGATTTACTGCCGTCATCGTTTGGCTCCTCCCAATACGTCCGCCTCGAAGCCGTGGGGGAATATCTCCTTCATCGTTAGCGTTTCAACGATCCCGTCATTGTCACAAAGGTGCAGGAGCGCATCCGGGCCGGCAAATTCCGCCAGGCGCTGGCGGCAGCCGCCGCAGGGCGTGCACCTGGCTTTCTTTTCCGCAACGACGGCGATCTCGGTAATTGTACCACCCCCACCCATGACGAAGTGCGACAGGGCCGTCGTCTCAGCGCACCAGCCCTCCGGATAGGAAATGACCTCGATGTTGCAGCCGGAATAAATGCGCCCGTCGCTGGTGCGGATTGCCGCGCCCACCGGAAATTGCGAATAGGGCGAGTGGGTTTTCTGCATCGCCGCATAGGCGGCATCGAACAGGTCGCGGCTCTTTTCCATCATCTTTCCTTCACATAGGCAACACCGCCTGCCTTGGGCGGGATCGCCTTGCCGATGAAGCCGGCGAGCAGCACGATGGTAAGAATATAGGGCAGAGCCTGCATCAATTGAACCGGCACCTCGCCAATCAATGGGATCGGATGGCCCTGCATCCGGATCGCCACGGCGTCGAGGAAGCCGAACAGCAGACAGGCGAACATCGCCTGCACCGGGCGCCATTTGGCAAAGATCAGCGCTGCTAGCGCGATATACCCCTTGCCGGCGGTCATGTCCTTGACGAAGCCCGCTCCCTGGGCCGTCGCCAGATACGCACCCGCTACCCCGCAAAGCACACCGCAGCAAACGACCGCACGATAGCGCAGCCATGGCACGGAAACGCCGGCCGTATCGACAGCTGCGGGATTCTCACCAACTGCGCGCAGGCGCAGGCCGAAACGCGTACGGTAGAGGACCCACCACGTAAAGGGAACCAGCAGGAAGGCGAGATAGACAAGGATCGAATGACCCGAAATCAGCTCGTAATAGATCGGGCCGATGATCGGAACGTCGCGCATCGCGTCCGCGCCGGGAAGATTGATGGGATTGAACCGCGCCTCATTCGGCAGCGATGGCGTGCGCCCGCCCTGGCTGAACCAGGCCTGCCCCAGGATGACGGTCGTGCCGGCGGCGATGAAGTTGATGGCAACGCCCGAGACGATCTGGTTGCCGCGATGGGTGATGGAGGCAAAACCATGCACCAGACCGAGCGCGACGGAGACAAGAACCGCGGCCAGCAGCCCCGCATAGGCCGAACCGGTCCAGGTAGCGGCGGCACCGGCCGCGAAGGCGCCCGCCAGCATCTTGCCCTCAAGCCCGATGTCGAAAATACCGGATCGCTCGGAATAGAGCCCGGCGAGGCAGGCGAGCAGAAGCGGCACCGAAAGGCGGATGGTCGAATCAAACAACTGCAGGATGGTCGTCAAGTATTCCATCACTGGCCTCCCCCCGTCGCGACTGCCGCAGCCGCCTCACGCTTGCCACGGCCGACCCGCTGGAAAATACGCTGCAATGACGGCCGGAACATATGCTCGAGCGCGCCGGCAAAGAGAATGACCAGGCCCTGAATGATGACGATCATGTCGCGCGATATGTTTGGCATATCGAAAGCGATCTCGGCCCCGCCTTGATAGAGCATGCCAAAGAGGATGGCGGCGAGTACGATGCCGGCGGGATGCGAGCGCCCCATCAGCGCCACGGCGATGCCGACAAAGCCGGCTCCGGCGACGAAATCGAGCTGCATGCGGTGTTGCGCACCCATGATCGGATTGAGCGCCATCATCCCCGCGAGCGCTCCCGATATCATCATCGTGATGATAATGATCCGCAGTTCGCTGATACCGGCATAGCGCGCGGCCTTGGGACTGAAGCCCATGGTACGAATCTCATAACCGAGCTTGGTGCGCCAGATCAGCAGCCAAACCGCAAATGCCGCCACCAGCGCCAGCAGAAAACTGATGTTGAGCGGAGCCGAACGCATGTTGAACCCGACGATATTGAGGAGCCAGCCAAGTCCTGGCAGTTGTCCGCCGTCGCCGAAGACCCGCGTTTCGGGTGCCTGGCTGCCGAGCGGCTTGAGCACGCCCACAAGAAGATAGACCATGATGCTGGCGGCGATGAAATTGAACATGATGGTGGTGATAACCACGTGCGAGCCGCGTTTCGCCTGCAGCCACGCCGGGATCAGTGCCCACAGAGCCCCGACCAGCGCCGATGCGATGATTGCCAAGGGAAAGACCAGCCACCACGGCAGAACATTGCCAAGCCCGAGGCCGACCATCGTCACGCCAAGACCGCCAATATAGGCTTGGCCCTCGCCGCCAATGTTGAACAGGCCGCAATGGAAGGCGACGGCGACGCAAAGCCCGGTAAAGATGAAATTGGTTGCGTAATAGAGCGTATAGCCGACACCATCGCCGGAACCGAACGCGCCTTTGATCATCAAAACCGCCGCATCGATGGGGCTTTCGCCAACAAGCAGAACAACGAGACCGGCCACGAAGAAGGCCACGATCAGATTGATCAGCGGCAGGAGGCCATAGTCAGCCCAGGCGGGCAATTTGGCGAAGGGCTGGCTCATGGCAAGGTCTCGATTATCGCGTCTGAGGTCGAAATGCGGGCATATTCGCCATCAAGGATGGCAAGCGTCAAAGCATGGACATCCTCGGCGGTCCATCGCTTGCCGCAGTGATCCTTGCGGTCGATGCTCGCCACTGCATCCTTCGCCACGGTTACTTCGAAACCAAGGTTGGCCGCCATGCGCACTGTGGCGTCGACTGAATTCTCAAGGAGTACGCCAGTAACCACAAGGCTGCGCACCTGCAGTTCATCGAGCACGTCCATCAGATCCGTACCGATAAACGCATTGTTGGTGCGCTTGTCGATGACGGGCTCGCCCATCTGCGGCGCCACTTCCGCCTTGAATTCGTTACCTTTAGTGCCCGGCCTGTAGGGCGATCGGGGATCAGTGGAATCGTGGCGGACGTGAACCACCGGCAATCGGCGTTCGCGCCAGGCTTCAAGCAGCCGAGCGATCGCAGCCTCGGCCTGAGGTTGGCCACGCCTGCCCCATTTCGGATCATCGATGGCGTTTTGCACATCTATGACAAGGAGTGCCTGCGTCGTCATTCCGCCGCTTCCCTCTGTTCGACGCCGGCCATAAGCAAGCCAAGCTCGCCCTCGCTGGCGTCGGTATCACGCTCGCCGACGATGCGTCCAGCGAACATCACCAGGATGCGGTCCGACAGCGAGCGGATCTCATCAAGTTCCACCGAAACAAGCAGAACGGCCTTGCCCGCATCGCGCATCTCGATGATGCGCTTGTGAATGAACTCAATGGCTCCGACATCGACGCCGCGCGTCGGTTGACCAATGATGAGCACGCCGGGATCACGCTCCATCTCGCGCGCCAGCACGATCTTCTGCTGGTTGCCACCGGAGAAATTCGCCGTTTTCAGGCGTGGGTCGCCGGGACGGATATCGTACTTCTCGATCTTCTTGCGTGCGTCGGCCTTGATTGCATCGAGATCGAGGAATGGCCCGTTAAGATAGAGGGGATCATCGTGATAGCCGAGGATCGAGTTTTCATATTCCTCGAATGCGAGCACCAGCCCCATGTGATGGCGGTCTTCCGGCACATGGGCGAGACCGCGATCGCGCAACTCCCCGGGATCGGCCGCGCCGGTAATATCGATAACCTGGCCATCAAGTAGAATGCGGCCAGAGACGGCTGTGCGGATGCCGGCGATGGTTTCGATGAGTTGCGACTGGCCATTGCCCGCCACACCGGCAATGCCGACAATCTCGCCGCCGCGAACGTTGAAGGATGCATCGTCCACCATCACCACGCCGCGGCCGTCGCGCACGGTGAGGTTTTCAACGGAAAGCTTGATCTCACCCGGTTTCGCCTCGCCCTTTTGTACCCGCAGCAGCACGCGGCGGCCGACCATGAGCTCAGCGAGTTCTTCGACGGTCGTTTCCGCGGTCTTGCGCGTCGCAACGACCGCGCCCTGGCGCATGACCGAGACATTGTCGGTGACCGCCATGATTTCACGCAGCTTGTGGGTAATAAGGACGATCGTTTTGCCCTGATCCTTCAACTGCTCAAGGATACGGAACAGATGATCGGCCTCGGGCGGCGTCAGAACACCGGTCGGCTCGTCGAGCACCAGGATTTCGGCGCCGCGATAGAGGGCTTTGAGGATCTCCACCCGCTGCTGCAGCCCGACGGGCAGCTCTTCGATCAGCGCATCCGGATCGACATCGAGCTGATATTCGCGCTCCAGCCGCTTCAATTCGGCGCGCGCCTTGGAGATGCCGTTCTTGAGGAGCGGCGCGCCCTCGACACCGAGCATGACGTTCTCGAGCACCGTGAAATTTTCAACGAGCATGAAATGCTGATGCACCATGCCGATGCCGAGCGCGATGGCGGCGTTGGGGTCCGGGATTTTGACGGTGGCGCCGTTGATGCGAATTTCGCCGCTATCGGCTTGGTAGAAACCGTAGAGGATCGACATCAGCGTCGACTTGCCAGCACCATTTTCGCCGATGATACCGTGTATCGTGCCCTTTTCGACACGCAGATGGATATCGCGATTGGCATGGACAGCGCCAAAACGCTTGTCGATTCCAGTAAGTTCGATTGCCGGTTCGGCCATATCCCCATCCGCTGTTATGCAGCTTTTGTCGTCTTTTCGCGTTTCGACCCTAACACGGCATTTTTTTCTTTCCAGTCAAGAAACGCAAGATTCAACAGGCATCAGGGTTGCGAGCTTGAACCTTGACCCGGCGAGGGCTAAGAGAGCCGCACGGCAAAGGGAGACGAGCAATGACCGCGGAAAGTACCGAGCGATTGACCCGCCTCGAGATTCTCGTGACCGAGCAGGAAAAGACCATCGAGGAACTTTCCGAACAGATTGCCGAGCAGTGGAAGGTGATCGAAGGTATGCGCCGCAAGCTCGATGCATTGACCGACCGGTTTCTGGTTCTGGAAGAGCAGACAGCACCCGATGTTCCTGTGACCAAGCCACCGCATTATTGATCAAAATCTGGCCTGTGTTGTGATCAAGCTCTCGCCTTGATCGCCTCGAGCATCAATTTCAATCCGAGCGCTCCCATGACCGCGCCCGCTCCGCGGTCGATCCACGTTTTCAAACGCATGTAGACTTGCCGGGCCCGGGATCCGGAAAAAGCGAGCGCCACGACCGCATACCAACCCGCCTCGACGCAAAAAAGCATGGGCGGCAGGGCAAGGAGCAGCCAAAGCGGTGGCGACGCAGGCATCAGCGCTGCGAAAATGCTGGCATAGACGATCGAGGTTTTGGGATTGCTGAGCTGCGTCATCAAGCCGAGAACAAATGCACGAGCGACGGAGATGCCGCGGGTTTGCCCGCTTGTCCCCGACAGCCTGAGCGGTTCCGACGCACCGCGCCAGATCTTTACAGCCAGATAGATCAGATAGGCACCGCCAAGCAGCTTCAGCACAACGTAGAGCCAGTCGAACTGGATCAGGAGTGCCGTCAGCCCAAGCACAGCCAGCGCGGCAAAGAAAGCGCCTCCCACGCCCATCCCGAGCGCGGCAGCCAGGCCATGGCTGCGCGACGATGCGACGGCGATGCGGGAAACGAGAACGAAACTTGGGCCGGGGCTGATCGCACCGATTGCGATGGCGGCGAGAATACTGAGAAGGACGGCGAACGCGCTCATGGCGGTATCCTTGATGGCTCACACTTTTTCGCGGTCTCAACGACAAAGCCGCCGGATGTTTTCCACCGGCGGCTTCGAAAGCATGAGTGTTAAGGCCTATTTATAAGGGCAGGCATTGTCCGTATTGTAGTTGTGAACCTTGACCTTGCCGGAAACGATGTCGGCCTTGGCCGCCTCGACCGCCTTCTTGACGTCGTCGGTCAAGAGCTTGGCGTTGTTTTCGTCAGCCGCGTAGTCCACACCACCCTCCTTGACGCCGAGTACATTGACGCCGGCCGTAAATTTGCCGTCGGCGCCGTCCTTGAAGGCATTGTAGGTGGCAACGTCGACCCGTTTGAGCATCGAGGTCAGCACCTTGCCCGGATGCAGGCCATTCTGGTTGGAATCGACGCCGATGCCGAGCTTGTCCGCGTCGGCGGTGGCCTGCAGCACGCCGATGCCGGTGCCGCCGGCGGCCGCGAAGACAACATCCGAGCCCTGATCCATCTGCGACTTGGCGATCTCGCCGCCCTTGGCCGGATCATTCCAGGCAGCTGGCGTGTCGCCTGTCATGTTCTGGATGACCTTGGCTTCGGGATTGGTTGCCTTGACGCCGCCGACATAGCCGCAGGCGAAGTTGCGAATGAGCGGAACGTCCATACCGCCGATAAAGCTGACCGTACCGGTCTTCGATGCCTTGGCAGCGATCACACCGACGAGATAGGAGCCTTCATTGTCGTTGAATACGACTGAGCGCACATTCGGCTTCTCAACCACCGCGTCGATGATGACGAATTTCGTATCGGGAAATTCGGTCGCGACCTTTTCAATGGCGGCAGCCGCCGAGAACCCGGCGATCACGATCGGTGAATTGCCGTCGGACGCAAACTTGCGCAATGCCTGTTCGCGCTGCGCTTCGTTCTGGATTTCGAATTCGCGATATTTGACGCCGGAGTCGGTCTTGTATTTTTCGGCACCGTTGAATGCTGCTTCGTTGAAAGACTTGTCGAACTTTCCGCCAAGATCGTAGATGACGGCTGGCTTGTCATCCGCAGCAAAGGCCGAGACGGACAATGCAGTGGCAGCCAGGAGACCAAGAACAATGCGCTTCATTTGATACCAACCCTCTGGATTTTGTTGAGCAGGATCAACCTTTCGTTGACCCCTGAAATCGTTGCGGCAACCGCAGATAGCTCCCGCCCCAAAAATCAATCTTGCATGCCCGCATGCAAATTTCACGCGGAATTTTGCCGCCCGGTCAAATATCCCACGAATATCCAGTCAAGTCAGTCTGTTAGACGGCTTTCAACTGTGGAATTGGACAGGAAACGCCCGTGCCACGCAGGCCGCAATAGCCGGCCGGATTCTTGGCCAAATATTGCTGATGATAGTCCTCGGCATAATAGAATTCCGGCACTTCCAAAATCTCCGTAGTGATCTTGCCACGGCCGCCTGCGGTGAGCGCCTTCTGGTAGGCATCACGGCTCGCTTCAGCCGCCGCCTGCTGTTCCGGCGTGAAGGTATAGATGCCGGACCTGTAGGTTGTGCCGATGTCGTTGCCCTGGCGCATGCCTTGCGTCGGATCATGCTCTTCCCAGAATAGCGTCAACAGTTCCTCGTAGGAGACAACCGCGGGATCGAACACGACGAGCACCACTTCATTGTGGCCAGTCAGCCCAGTGCAGGTTTCCTGATAAGTCGGGTTCGGCGTGATGCCGCCTGCATATCCCGCCGCCGTGACATGGACGCCCGGCACCTGCCAGAACAGCCGTTCGACGCCCCAAAAACAGCCCATGCCGAACATCGCGGTTTCGAGATTATCCGGCCACGGTCCCTTCAGGGGCCGTCCGTTGACGAAGTGGGCCTCGGCCGTCGCAACGGGCGTGGCGCGGCCTGGAAGAGCCTCCGCAGGCGCCGGCATTTTGGTCTTCTTGTTGAACATGTCGATGACGAACATCAGTACCTCCAGTGAGGGGTGGTCCAGAAATGGTTCAGCGTGCTGCGAAACGTCCGGCCCGATTCTCACGCTTGTAACCCGACGCATAAAGCAGGAAGGCAAGGACAGCAAAAACGATGAAGGTCGGGGTTTCGAGCACCCAAAGCATCAAGGGGTCCCAGAACATGGGGTAGATATGGGTTTTGACATAGGCTTCGGCAAGCCCGAGCGACGACAGGGAAACCGAACCCCAGCTGTCGCGCAGCGACGTCATGACGAGATGCGACGCCCCGACCGAACGTGCCGCATCGAGAACGGCGGCGATGATGGCAAGGCTCAAGGCAATATAGGCGAGAAGTCTCAAAAGCGAACGGATCACATCTGTCTCCAGGATCTATGCAAACTGCGAAGGATGTTCACTGCATTTTAGCGTGAACAAACCCGATTCCACCGGCATTTTGAGGGCAGGTGATAAAATATTCGAGAAAATTCCAAGCAATTTCAGCGCCAAATCCATGAAATTGCGCGAAAGCGCGATTAAATCGAAATAGGAGTTGAACAAGTGCCTGTTCTGACTATATTGCGCGCCGCACGGGGTCGCTGTCGGCTAACCATCGACAGGCGCCCATGTGCATTCCTAAGACTGAGTGACCGATGGTTGACGGTGCTCGAGAAGCCGGGCTTTCCGGCTGCGAAAAATCAGCTCGCCCGGCCAGACGCCGGACGTTGGACGGAGAGGTGGCCGAGTGGTTGAAGGCGCACGCCTGGAAAGTGTGTTTACGTCAAAAGCGTAACGCGGGTTCGAATCCCGCTCTCTCCGCCAGCCATCTTTTATCACATAAAATGTAATGATTTCAATGTCTTTGGTGGGTGGCCCAGATTGCTGGTCCCCCATGGTGGTCCCCCAAAATGCGCCTTGAAGCACCCAAGGTCACTCTAATTATTAGTGGACCTAGACCGCATCTTAATGTCATCTTGCTTCATAACTGAGCGGAAAGCGGGGGCTTCCACTATGAGCAGGGCTGTTGAAATTTCTCTGAGACTAGCATTGCCTGTGAGCATCCTGGTAGCGGCTGTGACCGTGGCGGTGGTGTTCCGTTATGAGGTGCACCGCTTGGGGGTCATTGACCTCGTGCAGGACCGTTGGGCTGGCACAGTGTCAGCTTGCCGCATCCGTGGCCTAGGCTACAGCGATTGCTATCCATATCTTTCGGCGGGAATGGTGAGTGTCCCGAAGCCCGTCAAACAGATGATTTCGGATGAGGAGTTCAACAGGCTGCTAGACAACGCAAAGCCGTGAAGCTAACTGGGCGGCTGTCCGAAAGCTGGAGCGGCAAATGCCCGAAGTTTCACGCGAAGCACTTGAATCAAATCGTCAACTTCAAGCCCTTGTGAAGTGGGGCCACGTGATGCTCTGCGTGAGCAATGCTGACCACTATCTAAACAAGATGGAGACGCTGCGGATAGAGGCGACGATGGACAATGTGCTGGAGATAGATGGCCTAGTACTGATATTCGTCGTCACCTATGCCCGTATGTTTACCGACGCATCTAACGGGTTTCCCAAGCTGGATAGAAACGTGGTCTATCGCGATGCTGCCCTGAGGGAGACCCATGACCGCATCATGGAAATGAGACATACTCGCTATGCGCATGAGGGGGGAAGCGAGGAGATTGAATACAGCCTGACATTGGAGTTGGAAAACGACACCCTAACGGTCAAGCCAGAAATCGCGATCATCATCCCCGGCTATGAGTTCCCCAAATTCCGAACGCTGATTAACGAGCTACTGAAATACGTCTACGAGAAAATCCACAGGACCGTGGAGCGGGCTTCGAGGGAGCTTGGCATTAAGGTGCACTTCCCGAAAGGCCCGCCACCAGCGCATCACTTGAAGAACGATGGGTGATCCGCGATGGGTTCAGGCTTTGGGCGTCTCATCGGCAATGATCCGAAAGACGCTAGCGCGGCTGATGCCCAATGCTTTCACGATGTCACTTGCTGATACGCCCTCAGCCCGCAACCTCATCACCTCCTCAGCCTTGCGCCGCGCGGTGGGTTGGCGTCCAGCGTACTTGCCCTCTGCCTTGGCCTTGGCGATGCCTTCACGTTGACGCTCAAGCATCAGCTCCCGCTCAAACTCTGCGATGGACCCCAAGAGATTGAGCATCAGCTTTCCGGTAGGCGTGGAGGTGTCGAGGTTCATTGCGAGGATGCGTAGACCCACTCCCTTCCTCTTCAGCGTTTCCGTGATGGTCACCAAGTCCGCCACTGAGCGGGCAAGGCGGTCCAACTTGGTGACAATCAGTATGTCCCCTTCACGCACCCACTCAAGGGCAGCATCAAGCTGGGGCCGCGCGGTGGCCACGGAGGAAATCTCTTCACGGAATATCTTGGTGCATCCCGCTTGGTCCAGGTCGCGAAGCTGAGCCTCAAGCCCGGCCTTCTGGTCTGTGGTGGATGTGCGGGCGTAGCCGATAAGGACAGGTGTGCTCACTGGTACATCTCCTCTTCGCCATCAGCCCATGCCCCGATGTGGATCACTGAGCCATCCTTGAACGTTGCGCTGTAGCCTGTGCAGTACTCATAGGACCACACGGCAATTTCGAACGGCCACGCCTTGGCCATCTCCCACTGTACCTCGTAGATGTTGAGGTCATTGCTGTGGCGGGACAGGATCGGGGTGAAGCGTGCGAGGTCGGCAATCGTCACGGCACTGGGCCATGCGCTGCCTGTGTTGTCTACGGCTATCTTGGCCATCTCGGTTTGGTCTCCAGTTAAGTTTATGTGAGACCATTATGTGAGACTCTGCCAGCAAATGTCAAGAGACTATTCTTGTGAGACTCCTTTAGGCCGCTTTGGGGAGACTCACATGGGCTTGCCCTAGTGAGACTGCGCGGTGGCTAATATCTGAATCGAGGGGTCAGCCTGATGTTGACAGGCTTCAAATCCACCGGAAGGGTGATCTCAACGGTTGACCCATCGGCTGAGGTTATCGACAGTCCATCGGGCATCCGCCCAGATGAGCGTGTCGTCAAACGACATGATATCGCGGAAGTGCCAGAACGAGCATCCACGCTCCAAATACATTGAGACCGTGTTCGCCTGGAAGAAGCAGTCAACTACGCGGGACTGACCCGTCCACTTTGAGTAGATGGCTCGTTCAAACCCGAAGAAGAAGCAGTTGTACACCCGGAGATAGGTGTTGGCCGCGTTATCATCAAAGCCCATGAACTGGATGCCGTAGGAACCAACGGTCTTTGTCAGCCCATTAAGGATCAGCATCAAGCCATCAAAGGTGACCACACTTGGCTGTTTGCCTGTTGTGCGAGCATACTTGAAGAGCGGCTTGGCTGTGGTGAACATGCGAAGCTCAACAGTCCGCTGACCCGGCCCTGTAAACCGCATGTTCTTCTCAAGGGGGATGTTGATGGTGTCAGTGAACTTGTAGGACCCCGAAATGCGAGACGGGAAGTGGAGCGTATCCCGGTCCTTCATCACGTTCACAGCAGCTTGGATGGCCGTGGTGCAGTCCGTGGTGCCATCGTCAAGTGCTCCGAACCATGGAGCCACCAGGGGACCCACGAAGCTGCGGACCCACACGTACAGGGCGTTTTGGGTCGATGTGACGTAGATACCTTCTGCGGTGTCTGCTGTCCGCTGTGTGGCCTCTGCGGCGGTCAGGCTGGAGATAAGGCGCGGAGCAAACTGCCCATTACGGCCACCCCCATCACCTAGGTTGTGAATGGCATCTTGCAAATCAGCGATGATACCGAAGGGGATAGCCACTGGGTCCAGTCTGCCAAATGGAACATAGGTCTTCGACCCATCCTCCTTCTCGGTGACCAGCGAGTAGGGTTGCCAGCCGGTAGCCATGAGCTGCTGCCGTTGCTTGAAGTCTCTGGGGCCTCCCCCTGTAATAGACCCATTGGACACCATGAAGGCTGCGGTGCCCATAAAGAGGGACCCCATGCCCATTTGACCTATGGCTACTGCTGTAATCGCTGCCTTCGCTACTGCGTCCTTTGAGGTCGCAATCGTGAAGACGTTGTGGAGGAGGTTGTTGACCCCATTCCACGGCTTGAAGACAGGCGTTGGGACCGCACCCTGCACCGCTTGGTTGCCTTGTAGGCTATGAAGGCGTCCAGGTGGTGGTCCAGAGGCGTAGAGCGACCAGAGGCAAGGTCCGCAAATGCCTTTGCTCGTTCATAGCCGTGCTTGGTCTCAATCTGCTCAGCTCGAACGCCAAGCCAGTACTGCTTAGTGTCCCCATCGTCATCGGACAGGCGTAGGAGCATTGCTTCCGCGTCTATGGGGTCTCTGGTTGCGAGGGCTCTTTCAGCTTGCGCTAGAATGCCCTTCATGCGCTCCACAACGGCCCACTTGCGGGTGTTGGCCTCCTTTAAGTCTGCTGTGTGGAGAGGGTGTTTGAGCTTAGTTCGTCCCACTACGGTCCTCAGGCGAACAGGAACCTTGACCACCACACGCCACTGCTGGCCATGCCATTCCAAGAATTGTCTAGTGCTCGCCAAGATGTCTAGTCCCCCACGCTGGTCCCCCATATTCCATACGTAAGGGTCTGAAAATCAAGTAAATAAGGGGGTTTTACGTGCGGGGCAGAGTTTCCCGCTCTCTCCGCCAGGTATTTTTTGCTTCATAAATGATAATCATTTCAACATCTTATTACGGTGCCCCATTTGTTCGGTGCCCCATATTGGTGCCCCAAAAAAGCACCGTTTGTGGCCAAATGACATTGAGCTATCCTCGTTACACGACTCGGCATCCTGTTGAGTTATTGCCCAAGGACGATCGATGGACGACGAATTGCAGCGAAGGAAACAACTTACGTTCGAGCAAGCCGAAGGTTTCGCGGAGTTGCCAAGACAGCTTCGGCGGGACGAGATGCCCAAATCTCTTAGGGCAAAACTGTTCGATGCGATCAATCGTACCGTCGAATACAGGATGGAAAAACAGAAACTATCGCATTACCTGCCGACGGGCTGGGACAATGCTTTCAGGACTTTGTGGGTTGATAGACTGGGAGACCTCAGTCCGGCCTTCGATATTAGCAAACAACGAAATTTCACACGTTTGCAGCAATTATTCTCTGAAAGTAAGCACTACGAGGTTTACGGAATTGTCCAACAGCTTATTCGGTCTGCCCGAGACACAGCCTTTACGGCCAGAGTAGAAAGAATTCTAGCCGAAGAACACAGCGCTTTTCGGCTTGTTGACGGGGATACGCTGGTGCCCTTTGCATCTGAGCGCGATGCCGAAACCGTGCTTAACTCCTTGTCAGATATGGAACGTGCCGGATTCAAAGGTGCCCGCCAGCACCTTAAGGAAGCCGCCACTAGTCTCTCAGCAGGCAATTTTGCAGATAGCATTAGAGAAAGCATCCATTCCGTAGAGGCTGTTGTCCGCAGTCTCACCGGTGAGGCCAGTTTGGCGAAAGCATTAAGCGTGCTAAACGGCAGGCGTGCCATGCACGAGGCCTTCAGGCAGAGCCTGCTAAAACTCTATGGTTTCAGTAGTGATGAGAAAGGGATTCGTCACCCACTGATCGACTCAGAAGACGCGGCGGTCACGGAGCAAGATGCGATTTTCATTCTCGGCGTTTGTTCAGGATTCAATTCGTATTTCACTAACACGTTTCATGGCAAATAATGGGTTGTCGACGCCTCAACCCTCCGCCACAATACGAAAGTAGCTCGCTCTGCTAATCCCCAAAGCTTTCACAATGTCATTTGCAGACTGACCCTCAGCCCTTAGCCTCAGCACCTCCTGAGCCTTGCGTCTAGCCGTAGGTTGCTTGCCCTCTGTCCTGGCCTTGGCGATGCCCTCACGTTGACGCTCAAGCATCAGCGCCCGCTCAAATTCTGCGATAGAGCCCAATGGATTTAGCATCAGCTACCTGAACGCGTTCCAAAAATGGTTTCGGCAAAAGAACCGGCGACCGCTTACGCCGGGCAAGGCTTATTGCGTTCATTGCAAAGACGTCCATTCCGCCTACGACAAGTGCCGACGTTGGCTTGTCAAACAGCATGATGGTGGGCTACAGACCCAGCGCCCGAGCGATCGCGACCCGTTGCTGCTGGCGTTCCGGAAAGCTCTGCCGGCACGCATGGCAAACTACCAGCGACGTGCTCTTGCTCGATGGCGCAGCAACACGCGGGGCTTTCACTGATCTGTCATGGCTGGCCCATGCGCGAGCAATAGAGCAAGGTGATTGCAGCACTCGCCGAATGGCTGTGCGATCCTCAACGCCGGAGAGACGCCTGATCGGCCTTAACTCTATCTTTCATGCGCGAATGTCTTTTCCCCTCCGCGGCATGCCTTGGGGCCGGATAAAGCGCTTTTGTGCTGCTATCCTGAAGATGGCGTTGGGGGCGCCATAGCCCTTATAGCCCCGGCGCTCGACGACCTCGAAGAAGAAACCCTCGCCGTAGTTAGGACTATAGAGCTGAAAATACTCGCCGTGCTCATCGCGGTCGTAAAGGATGTTAGTCGCCTTCAGCCGGTCGGCGAGGTCGGGCTCGAGGCCAAAGCGGGCTTCGACATCATCATAATAGTTCGGGGTGACCTGCAGTGGTGAGAAGCCATTGGCTTTCAGCGCTTCGGCGGTCGCGAAGATGTCGTTCGTCCGAAAAGCCAGGTGTTGGATGCTGGAGCCGAACTTCTCCGCAAGAAAATGCCCAGCGAGCGTACGTCGGTTTTCAGCGCCGTTCATGGTGATGCGCAATGACCCCGCTTCGTTTTCGACCACCTGGCTGCGCACGATGCCAGCTGGATCGATTATATCGACCATCGGCGTCTTCTTGGCCTTCAGGATCGAGGTATAGAATAGAAGCCAGGTCAGCATTTCATCGACGTTCATCGTCTGCGCCACGTGGTCGAATTGAACGAGGCCTGCGTCTTTGGGCGCAGCCTGGTCCCTTACGCTGTCGAACTCGAGGTCCCAGATGTCTTTCAAATCTGATTGCTCATCGACGAAATAGACAACACCGCCGCCGACGCCGCGAATGGCCGGCATCTTGATTTCGGATGGCCCAACGCGCTGTTCGAAAGGCTCCGCCCCCAGCGCACGCGCCCGTTCGACCGTCGCCCGCGCATCCGCCACCTTGAGCCCGAGCGCATAGGCGGACGTGCCGTGGACGGCATAGGAGGAATGGGCAAATCCCTGCCGGTCGGTGTTGATCACAAGGTTGATGTTGCCCTGGCTGTAGCGGGTAACTTCTTTGGACTTGTGCTTGCCGGTCCTGCGAAAGCCGAGGGAGCGAAGCAGCAACGCAAGTTCCTCGGCCTCTTCCTCATTGGCGGCGAACTCGACGAATTCGACACCCTTCACCTCGACGGGCGCGGGCATCTCCGGCACGGTCATGGCAATGTCGGGCTCGATGCGTTTCACCTGGTCGCCGAGATGGATCAGCGAGCGCTGGCCGTCGACTGCGATCGAGCGGGTAGAACCGCCGCGGAACTGATCGTTGAAAATTTCCAGGGACAGATAGCCATCATAGCCGGTCGCCGCGACCGCACGCATGAAGTCGAGAACCGGAAGGTCGCCCTCGCCCGGCATGTTGCGGTAGTGGCGGCTCCAGTAGAGCAGATCCATGTGGATCAGAGGCGCATCGGCGAGCTGGATGATGAAAATCTTCTCCTTGGGGATGGAGCGGATCGAATTGACATCAATCTTGCGGGCAAGCGTATGGAAGCTGTCAAGGATGAGGCCGATATTGCCGTGATCGGCCCGCCTGACGATCTCCCAGGCGTCGCGGTGGTCGTTGATGTGCCTGCCCCAGGCGAGCGCTTCATAGCCGACCCGCAGGCCGCGCCTTGCCGCGCGTTCGCCCAGCTCATGGAAATCGGCGGCGGCACGGTCGAGCCCGCCAAGGGCGATCGGCGAGACATTCGAGCACACAAGTACGAGATCAGTGCCGAGTTCCTGCATTACGTCGAACTTGCGTTCGGCGCGGTCGAAGGTGCGCGAACGCTGCGGTTCCGGCATGCCTTCAAAATCGCGGAAGGGCTGGAACAGGGTGATTGCCAGGCCATGATCGCGCACCATCCGGCCGACGTCGCGAGCGCTGCCGTCGAAAGCAAGGAAATCGTTCTCGAAGATCTCGACGCCATCGAAGCCGGCCTTGGCGATTGCCTCGAGCTTCTCCGGCAATTCGCCGCTGAGCGACACCGTGGCTATCGAGGTCTTCACACCGCTCTCCTGCCCGACAGATCCAGGATTTTGCGCGCTTCGTCACACGTGGCGACGCGACGGCCTTGGCGCGCGATCATATCGCCCGCGATCTCGACCAGTTCCGCGTTGTTGCGCGCGAGCCGCTCCTTGGTGACACGAATATTGTCCTCAAGGCCGGTGCGAACCGCATTTGCCTCGCGTTGCAGGGCCCATTCCATGACAGGCGCCTGATAACGGCCGATTCCGGCTGCAGTCCACGTTGCCTTGGGCAGAATGCGCCGCAATTCGCCAAGCAACAGGTCGAGGAGATGTTCGTCAGCCGGCAGCGCATTCTCGACGCCCATGACAAACTGCACATGGGGATGATCGTCCAGAAGGCCAGCTTCAACCAGTCGCAAAGCACCGTGAAGATGCAACAGATCGAAGACCTCGATCTCCGGCCGTATGCCGTTATCGCGCATCTTCGCTGCAAGATCTCTGACGAAGAACGTGTGATTCTCGTAGACGATGGTCGGGAAGTTCACTGACCCCGTCGACAATGAGGCCATGTCGGGCTTGAGGTAGAGTGAGGAACCACGTTGCGCAGGGTCACGCCCTCTGCCCCCGGTCGAGAATTGTACGATCATTCCGGGGCAATGTCTTACCACGCCGGCCTGCACAGCCGCGAAGCGTTCCGCGTCGGATGACGGGCTTTCGTCGCCATTACGGACATGAATATGCACGAGCGATGCTCCGGCCTCATAAGCCTGGTGCGTCGATTCAATTTGCTCTGCCGCAGTGATCGGGACGGCCGGGTTGTCCTTCTTGCGCGGCACCGATCCGGTGATAGCGACTGCAACAACGACTGGGTTCATCCGGGCCACTCCCTTGGCTGTTGGATACCATCGCACAAGACCGTCCCGTAATCACTACCGTCGATTCTCATGCGGCCTATTGACATGAACGTACCAGTTCGTACATTATGCGTCAACACCACCGGCGAGGCTACATGCTTAATCCGATGGGAATGCCGGGAGGAGACATGCAAACGTCTAATGTTCGTAACGGGCATTGCCAGCCATTCAGCCGAGGCTCGAAATGGTGACCTCGCGCCGCGTTCTGGTGCTCAATGGGCCCAATCTCAATCTTCTCGGCAAGCGCCAGCCGGAAATCTACGGCCATGAAACGCTCGATGATGTCGAGGCGCAATGCCGGGGCGTTGCCGACAAACTTGAGCTCACACTGGATTTTCGCCAGAGCAATGCCGAACACGAACTGATTGGCTGGCTTCATGGGGCCCGCGAAACAGTTGCGGGGATTGTCATAAATCCTGCTGCCTACTCGCACACATCCGTCGCCATCATGGATGCTCTTGCCGCATGCCCATGTCCCATCATCGAAGTGCACATTTCCAATATCCATCGCCGCGAAGCTTTCCGCCATCATAGCTACGTCTCGCATGTGGCGACTGGTGTGATTTGCGGCTGCGGCACGCAAGGCTACGCGCTTGCGCTTCACCGGCTTGCGGCTCTTTTCGAAAAGGCAGACCAATGATGCACACGACCAAGGTCAGTCCGGTCAAAGCGCGGTTTCTTCTCGGCCTCGTGGGCGCGGGAATCCAGGCATCGCGCACGCCGCCGATGCACGAGCGTGAAGGCGATGAACAAGGTTTTCGCCTGATCTATCAGCGCATCGATCTTGAGCAACTCCGTCTTGGTTCCGAGGCACTCCCGGAACTGCTCGCTGCAGCAGAACGCATGGGCTTTGCCGGCCTGAACATCACCCATCCCTGCAAACAGGCGATCATTCCCTATCTCGACGACCTCTCTCCGGACGCGGCGGCGCTCGGAGCGGTGAACACGGTCGTTCTCAGCAACGGACGCAGATATGGCCATAATACGGACTGGTGGGGGTTTTCGGAAAGCTTCAAGCGCGGTCTGCCCGATGCTCGCCTTTCATCGGTCTTGCAGCTCGGCGCCGGCGGCGCGGGCACGGCGGTGGCACATGCACTGGTGACGCTCGGCGTTCGCGAGCTTGTTATCGCCGACAGGGAAAAGACACGAGCAGAAGACGCCGCGGCATCACTCAATAATCGTTTTGAGCGCTTTGGGGCCAACATCGTTCGAGTGTCGCATGACCTCGAGGCCGACATGGCCGCGGCTGATGGCCTTGTTCATTGCACGCCGACCGGCATGGACAAGTATCCCGGCCTGCCACTGCCGGCCGAGCTGCTCCGGCAAGAACTCTGGGTGGCCGAGATCGTGTATTTCCCGCTTGAAACCGCCCTGCTTCGTGAAGCGCGCCGTATCGGCTGCCGCACGCTCGACGGTGGCGGAATGGCGGTTTTTCAGGCCGTCGAAGCCTTTCGACTTTTTACCGGGGTAAAGCCCGACCATCAGCGCATGTTGCGCCATTTCATTCAACTTGGTTCAGGAGCGAAGGAGGCCGCAGCCTGATCCAAGCCAACTGGTTCTAGCCTTGACGAGGAGGAGACGTCCATGCATCAACCTGTAGCAAGTGTCAAAACACCGGGGAAAGCCGCATTTGCGAGCTGGATCGGCAGTGCAGTCGAATATTACGACTTTTTCATCTATGGAACCGCGGCGGCGCTGATCTTTCCGAAGATCTTCTTTTCGTCGGCCAATCCGCATGCGGCTGCCATCGCATCGTTTGCCACCTTTGGCGTCGCCTATATTGCGCGTCCGTTCGGCGCCGTTATTCTGGGCCATGTTGGCGACAAGTTCGGCCGGAAGAAGGTCCTGACCTTCACACTGCTCCTGATGGGTTTCTCAACCTTCATCATAGGCTGCCTGCCAACCTATGACCATGTTGGCATACTTGCGCCGATCCTCCTCGTGGTCGCGCGCCTGTTGCAGGGCATTTCCGCGGCGGGCGAACAGGCCGGGGCAAATTCGATGACACTCGAGCATGCGCCACCTCACCGGCGCGCGTTTTTCACCAGCTTCACGCTCAGCGGCACGCAAGCCGGGCTCATTCTCGCGACGCTTGTCTTCATACCCATCTCGAGGCTTCCTGAAGCGGATCTCCTGTCATGGGCCTGGCGTATTCCATTCTTCTTGAGCCTTGCCGTCGTTGTCGTCGGTTTCTGGGTACGTCGGACCTTGCCGGAAACGCCCGCTTTCATCGAAGAAGCAAAGAAGCACGAGACTGCCAAGCTCCCGGTGCTCACCCTGCTTCAGAACCATTGGGCAGACGTGCTTCGTATTATCTTTGCCGCACTGATCTCAGTCGTCAGCACGATTTTCAGCGTGTTTACCCTCTCCTACGCGGTCAATACCATGCAGATCGATCGCTCGACGATGCTGACGGTGCTGGTCCTTGCCAACGTCGTGGCGCTTGGCGCCATTCCCCTTTGGGCGTCGCTCGCTGACCGCATCGGACGGAAGCCCGTCTTCATATTCGGTGCACTCGGCTGCGCGGTTCTGATCTGGCCCTACATCTGGGCAATCAGCCAGGGCAACATGCCGCTGATCTTTATTCTCGGCATTCTTCTTTCCGGCGTCATTTACAGCGCGTCAAACGGTGTCTGGCCGGCCCTCTATGGCGAGATGTTCGACACGCGCGTGCGGCTCTCCGGCATGGCAATCGGCACGCAGATCGGCTTTGCCCTCGGCGGCTTCGCACCGACAATCAGTGCGGCGCTCCTAGGTACAGGACCGAACGGCTGGGTTCCGGTGGCTGCCTTCACCTCGGTGACTGCGATTATTGCAGCCATCTCCGCCGCGACGGCGGTCGAAACCTACCGGACGCCGATGCAGGATCTCGGCAGGAAGCAAGTTCCCGTCGCGGTCTGACCGACAGTAAGTGGCGGGAAATTTCCTGCCACTTACTTTTGCAGGAGTAAGCCGACGACCGCATCCGCGATCATCTGCTTGTGCTTCTGGCGCCGGTCCGGTTCCGACAAATCCACGCGATGAATGGACCCGAACGTGTGACGGTTCGCGACCCGAAAGAAGCAGAAGGCGCTGATCATCATGTGCACATCCACTGGCTCGAGGTCCGATCGAAACAGACCGGCGGCCTGGCCGCGTTCAAGGATCGCGCCGATAATTTCTATGATCCGCAGGTTGATCTGGCGGATCGACGGGGCTTCAGCGAGGTGCTTGCCCTGGTTTATATTCTCGATCGAAACCAGCCGGACGAAGTCGGTATGGCTGTCATCGTTCTCAAACGTCTGATCGATGACGCGTCGCAAGGCCCCGATCGGGTCGAGCAGATCGAGTTCCAGCGCTGCTTCAATGGCGCGTATGTCGGCATAGGCTTTTTCGAGGACCGCAAGATAAAGCCCGTCCTTGCCGCCGAAATAATAATAGATCATGCGCTTTGACGTACGCGTTCGTTCGGCGATCGCGTCGACTCTCGCGCCACTGAGGCCATGGGCCGCGA
The DNA here is from genome assembly GCA_900473175.1 of Hyphomicrobiales bacterium. Taxonomy (GTDB): domain Bacteria; phylum Pseudomonadota; class Alphaproteobacteria; order Rhizobiales; family Rhizobiaceae; genus Phyllobacterium. Next base: position 28,604 of record UCKM01000006.1, read on the forward strand.
ATTCTTCTGTCGCTACTGCAAGTATGTCGGCCTTGGTACGGTCCGGGTCATTGGTCCGGCTCCGCTCATTCGCGACGGCTTTCCGGGGAGATGTTGAGATCGACATGCCTGCTTTTATCCATTCGCTTCCATATGTACGTTGACATAATGGACGAACCCGTACGTTCAAGGCAAGGTCGACGAGTTTAGCATTCGCGATATTCCGATTGTCCTTTTCGATTAGTGTTAAATCCATTGCCGTCGCGCTGCGGCAGCGTAGGCTGGGCGGACTTTGCATTGGGAGGCACCATGCGCGTGCAGGTGGCAATTATCGGATCGGGGCCCGCCGGCCTGCTTCTTGGTCAACTACTGACCAATGCCGGTATCGACAACGTTATTCTCGATCGCGTTGGCAAGGATTACATCCTTGGCCGCGTCCGCGCCGGAGTTCTTGAGGATGGTACAGTCCGATTGCTCGATGAAGCTGGCGCGAGTGCAAGGCTCCATGCGGAAGGATTGCAGCATGGTGGATTTTCCTTGGCTTTCGACGGACGTAACCACCGCATCGATCTGGCCGGAATGACCGGCAAAAAGGTCACGGTCTACGGACAGACGGAAGTGACACGCGATCTCATGCAGGAACGCGAGCGAAGCGGAGCCAAAACGATCTATGAGGCTGACAACGTCAACGTTCATGACTTCGGTTCGACGAGCCCTTACACTACCTATGAACATGGCGGCAAGACCCGGCGCATCGACTGTGATTTCATCGCGGGATGCGATGGTTTTCATGGTGTCAGCCGGCGATCGGTGCCTGAAAGCGCGATTAGCACCTATGAGCGGGCATATCCCTTCGGTTGGCTCGGCGTCCTGGCGGAAGTACCGCCCGTCGCCAACGAGTTGATCTACGCCAATCATGCGCGGGGCTTTGCGCTCTGTTCGATGCGGTCAATGACCCGCAGCCGCTATTATGTCCAGTGTCCGCTGGACGACAAGGTGGAAGCCTGGTCCGACGAGCGTTTTTGGGATGAACTCCGCCGAAGGCTGCCGTTGGAGAATGCGGAAGCGGTCACGCCCGGGCCCTCGTTCGAAAAATCGATCGCGCCGCTTCGCTCATTCGTTGCCGAGCCCATGCGTTTTGGCGGCTTGTTCCTGGCGGGTGACGCTGCGCACATCGTTCCGCCGACAGGTGCGAAGGGTCTCAACCTGGCGGCGAGTGATGTCCATTACCTGTTCGAAGGTTTGCACGAATACTATGCCGACCGTTCGATGGCGGGACTGGATGCCTATTCGCAGCGCGCGTTGCAGCGGGTGTGGAAGGCCGTCCGGTTTTCCTGGTCGATGACCATGATGATGCACCGCTTTCCCGATACGGGTGCATTCGGACAAAAGATCCAGGAGGCGGAACTCGACTATCTCGTCCATTCTCGCGCCGCTGCAACGGCGCTCGCGGAAAACTACGTGGGCCTTCCGTTTTGACGAGCAGTAAAGCGCTTAACTCGCCTTGATGGTATCGGCCGCCTCGCGGATCGTTTGCATCAGGATCATCAAGGGAAGCGACCGTGTCACATCGGCGCGGGTTGTGAGGCCGACTGGCCCCCTGGTCTCTGTGGTGTCGATCGGAAGCAACGCCAACGTACCATCTTCAATGTCGCTGGCGACGACGCCCGCTGAGATGATCCACACCGCATTTCTCGAACGCACAAAGGCCCGCCCGAAAGCGTCAGAGACGGTTTCGATCTGTTGGGGCAGTTTGGCAACGCCGTTGGCTATCAGAAACCGGTCGACAAAGGGCCGGATGATAGAGGCGCGCGTCGGCATCAAGACAGGATATTCCTTTAGAAGCGCGTAGATGTCGCCTTTCGCCTTCAGGAGCGGATGCCGTGCGCTCACGGCAAACACGACCTGTTCCGAATATAGGTGTTCGAAGGAAAAACCCATCATCTTTTCGGGTGCAGCGAGCCGCCCCACGACCAGGTCGAGGTCGCCGAGGCGCAACTGTTCGAGGAGCACGGCATTTTCGCCCGTCACTATCTTTAGCCGGCAGTGCGTCTTCTCCTGGAGGAACAGGCTGATCGCTTCCGGCATGATGCGGGTCGAAACGGTGGGTAAGGCACCTATGCGGATCGGGATGCCCTCCCCCGACTGCTCGTTGGTGACTGAGTCTATACCCTGGCGCAAGGCCGTGATTGCCGCGCCGGCGTAGCGCAGGAACACCTCGCCATAGCGTGTAATTCTGATGCCGCGGCCATCGCGCTCGAATACGGCGACGCCAAGCGCCTCTTCCATCTCACGAATTGTTTTCGTCACAGCCGGTTGGCTGATATGAAGGATAGAAGCAGCCTTCATGACGCTTTTTTGTCGGGCGACTTCGAGGAAGGTTTGAAGATGTCGGAACTTGATACGGCTGTCGATCATGGTATTTCATAACCCACGGGTTAATGGAATGTGGCAACTTATCATTTTACCGAACCAAATGTATAATCCATTATTGCAATGAGCAGATTGGGAGGTCTCCGGTGCAATTCGCTTCTATCAATGGAATTACGCTGCACTATCAGCTGATCGGTGCGCCGGAAGGCAAGCCGGTGCTGGTCTTTGCCAATTCGCTCGGCACCGACTTGCGCATCTGGCGTGATGTCATCCTCCGCCTTGTCGGCGACTTTGCCATCGTCACCTATGACATGCGCGGGCACGGCCTTTCAGATGTGGGCGCGCCGCCCTATTCCATCAACGACCATGTGGACGATCTTGCCGGACTGCTCGATTATCTCGAGGTCAAGAGCGCCGTCATTTGCGGGTTGTCGGTGGGTGGCCTCGTGGCGCAGGGGCTTTATGCGACACGGCCCGATTTGGCGCGCGCGCTTATCCTTTGCGACACTGCTCACAAGATCGGCACCGTGGAATCCTGGGCTGCGCGTATCGCAGCCGTAAATAAGGACGGCATCGAGTCGATTGCCGACGGCATCTTCAAACTATGGTTCACGCCGGGCTTCCACGCACAACGACGCGAGGAGCTGGCTGGATACCGCAACATGCTCGTCCGTCAGCCTGTCGAGGGCTACACCGGCACTTGCACCGCATTGAGCCGAGCCGATTTCACCGAGGCTGCGGAGCGGATAGCGGTACCGACGATCTGCATCGTCGGCGACCAGGATGGCTCAACGCCACCGGATCTGGTGCTGCAGCTTGCCAGGCTGATCCCGCGATCACGCTATGAGGTGATCAAGGATGCGGCGCATATTCCATGCGTAGAGCAGCCGGAGGCGCTTACCGCAGTGATGCGCGCTTTCATCGACGAATTCCAACTTGGAGGAAAATCATGACGAGTGCGGCTGTTCCGTCTCGCCGCTATGCCGAAGGCATGGAAACGCGCAGAACCGTATTGGGCAACAGTCATGTAGACAGCGCGGAAGCGAACAAGACGGATTTCGACAGTCCATTTCAGGAACTGATCACGGAAGCGGCGTGGGGGCACGTCTGGTCCAGGCCGGGGTGGTCCAAGCGCGAACGGTCCATCGTGACGATCGCGCTGCTGGCGGCGCTGGGGCAGGATGAGGAATTGGCCATGCACATTCGCGCGACCGCCAATACCGGCGCAACGAAGGATGACATTTGCGAAGCCTTGCTTCACGTCGCGATCTACGCCGGTGTTCCGGCGGCAAACCACGCGATCAAGCTGGCCAAACAAATCTATAAGGAAATGGAAGCCGGCAGGGCCGCGTGACGGAGATGGCAATGTCCAACAGAAAACCGGAAACCGGTGCATTCTTTCAACGCGACAGGCAGTGGCATCCGCCCGCCTATACGCCGAACTACAAGACAAGCGTGGTGCGCTCACCACAGCGGGCTCTCCTTTCTTTCGACAATACCTTGTCGGAGATCACCGGTCCGGTATTCGGACATTCGATCCTTGGCGAACTCGACAACGATCTGGTCCACAATTTCGCCAAACCGGGCGAAAGCGCCATCGGCCAGCGCATTATCGTGCATGGCCGCGTGGTTGACGAACGTGGCAAGGGCGTAGCGGGGGCATTGCTCGAATTCTGGCAAGCGAATGCAGGGGGACGCTACCGCCATAAGCGCGAAGGATATATCGCGGCGCTCGATCCGAATTTCGGCGGATGCGGACGAACGATCACCGATGATGACGGCTACTATCGCTTTCGCACCGTCAAGCCGGGAGCCTATCCCTGGCCGAACGGGGTGAATGATTGGCGTCCGGCCCATATTCACTTCTCGGTTTTCGGCCACGGCTTTGCCCAGCGGCTGATCACCCAGATGTATTTCGAGGGTGATCCGATGATCTGGAATTGCCCGATCGTCAGATCCATTGCTGACAAGACGGCAATTGAACAGCTGATCGCCCCTCTCGACATGAACAACACGATCCCGATGGATGCCCGCGCTTACAGGTTCGACATCGTATTGCGCGGCCGCCGCTCGACCCTGTTCGAGAACCGCCTGGAGGGCAATTGATGGTTCAGCAACTGGGCTTCTTGAAAGAGACACCGTCGCAAACCGCAGGTCCCTATGTACATATCGGTTGCACGCCCAATTTCTGCGGAATTGCCGGGGTTTACGAGGCGGATCTCGGTGTCATGATGGTCAATGACAAGACACTCGGCGAGCGCATCACGCTGCGTGGGCACGTCTTTGACGGAACCGGAACGCCGCTGCGTGATGCATTGATCGAGATCTGGCAAGCTGACAGTTCCGGACTGTACAATAGCCCATCGGAGCTTCGCGGCGCTGCCGATCCCAACTTCACCGGTTGGGGCCGCTGCCCGACCCATATGGAAACCGGAGAATTTGTCTTCGAAACCATCAAGCCCGGGCAAGTGCCCTTCAAGGACGGCCGATTGATGGCACCGCACATCAGCATGTGGATCGTGGCGCGTGGCATTAATATCGGACTGCAGACCCGGGTTTACTTCGACGACGCGAAGGCAGCCAATGATCAGGACCCGATACTGATGCGCATCGAGCATAAGAACCGCGTCCAGACACTGATCGCCAGGCGCGAGGGATCGACGTATCACTTTGACGTCTACCTGCAGGGTGACGAGGAAACCGTCTTCTTCGATGTGTAGGCAATGAGCATATCTCCTTTCGATCACCCATATCTGTCTGGTCTGGTCGGTGACGACGACGTGGCCAAGTGGTTCTCTGTCGACGCCGATATCACCGCCATGCTGTCATTCGAATCCGCTTTGGCCACAGTCGAGGCAGGCGAAGGCTTCATCGAGAAGGCAACGGCGGATGCAATCACCAAGGCATGCAAGCAATTTGCCCCTGATGTGGCGGCATTACGAGCCGCGGTGTCAACCGATGGTGTTGTCGTTCCCGAGTTTGTCCGCCAATTGCGCGCCACTATCCCTTCGGAACATCGCGCGTTCCTGCATTTCGGGGCGACGAGCCAGGACGTCATTGATACTGGTCTGATGATACGCCTCAAACCGCTGCCGCAACTCCTCGACAGTGGTCTGAGCTATATTCTTTCGCGGCTCGACAATCTGGAAAACGCGTTCGGCAATAATGGCCTCATGGGGCATACCCGAATGCAGGCTGCTATCCCGATTGCTGTTCGCGACCGCATCGCAAGCTGGCGCCCCCCGTTGCTCAGGCATCAGCAGAGGCGCCTCGTACTCATGGAGCATTTCCCCGCCGTTCAGTTTGGCGGTGCGGCGGGGACGCTGGACAAATTGGGGGACAGGGCTCCGGCAGTCCGCAGGCGGCTGGCGGAAGCTCTTGGACTCAAGGACATGCCGCAATGGCAAAACCAGCGTGATGTAATCGTCGAACTCGCTGACCTTCTGTCCCAAATCTCCGGTTCCCTCGGCAAGATCGGCCAGGATATTTCACTCCTCGCCCAAGGTGCCACCGAGATTGCACTCAGCGGGGGCGGAAAATCATCAGCCATGCCGCACAAGCAAAATCCAGTCTTGGCAGAGGTTCTCGTTTCGCTTGCACGCTTCAACGCCACCCAGGTTTCGGGGATGCACCACGCCCTGGTTCATGAACAGGAGCGCTCCGGTTCTGCCTGGACCCTGGAGTGGATGATCTTGCCCTCGATGGTCGGCGCAACGATGGGGTCCTTGCACAAGGCCAAAGAACTGCTGGGCTCTATCGAAAAGTTTGGTGCTGAAAGATAGCCCCCTTCTACAAGGCAAGTTCCCGGCGCAATGTCTCCAGCCGTTCCATGGCAATCACCCCATCATGAATTGTCGGGGCTGCGGTCGACGCGCCGCCAAGCGCCGGCACCACGTCCGCCAGGAGCGAATGATAACCTTTCGGATCCTCGTTTGCCGCCGCCGTGAAATTCGGCTTCCACGTCAGCGTATCGACGTCGTCGGCTAGCGTTGCGTCGGGATCATCCACCTTGAAGGGCGGATTGCGGTTCCAGCGCACCTCGATCACATCGTCCACTTCCAGGCGCTGGTGATCGCTCATCAGTTCGATACGCTCGACCGGCGTGCCCCGTGATTGTATCGTGCCCATGGCGATATTGCCGATGGCGCCGCATTCGAACTCGAAGCCGACATGGAAGAGCACCCTGCCCGGCGTCTTCTCGACCTTCCGGGCAGAGATGGTCCGTACCGGCGAGACGAAGAACGACACCAGATCCATATAGTGGACGCAGTGATGCAGGAAGAAGCCGGTATAGTCGACATTGCCGGTGAAATAACCCGGTGCCGTCATGTAGTATCCCGTCAGGCCCAACACCGATCCGAAGCGCCCTGACTTGATGATGTTGTGGGCGATCTTGTTGCCAACGGAATAGCGCTTCATGAACCCGACAAGGAGCGGCTTGCCCGAACGTTCCGATGCGGCGCGCAATTCGCGTGCGCCCTCCGCCGTGCCCGAGGGCGGCTTTTCCATGAAAACGGGCAGACCGCGATCAAGAGCAAGTTTGCCGAAATGAAGGTGTTGATCGGGGCCGACGGCCATGCCGACGGCATCGATGCCTGGCGTGCGGATCAGCTCCTCGGCATCGCTGGTCAAGTGAGACACGCCAAACTGGCGGCCTGCATCGGCAAGACGTATGCCGTCAATATCACAGAGCCCGGCGATCTCGACATCGTGGCGTACAAGTTGGGGAAGGAGCATCTGGGTTGCGTGTACGCCGCAACCGATCCAGCCGATTTTCAATGTCATCGCCGATATTCCGTTAGTGTGAGATGGGATTTGATAAAGGCCGCGCTCGCTGCCAGGCGCTCGCTTTCGTCCTCATGCGGCGCCCGCCACTGTGCGAAAGGAACGCCGAAACGGTCGTCATTACGGCGAAAAGGTTCGAGTGACACAGGCCCCTTGTATCCGATCTCGTGCAGCGCCCGTCCTACCGCCACCCAGTCGGTCGAGCCGGTCCCCGGGAATCCGCGGTGGTTTTCATTCGCCTGGAAATGCACCAAGTGCGCGCCGCCAAGGCGGATGGCCTCGGCGATCGATGCTTCTTCCATATGCATGTGGAAGGTATCCAGCATCAGTTTGATCGCCGGATGATCGACTGCGTCAAGAAGTTCGATGGCCTGCTGCGTCGTGCATAGAACGTCACTTTCGAAACGATTGAGCGGCTCGACTGCCAGCAGGATATCTGCTTTTGCAGCATGATCCCCGGCTTCCTTCAGGCCGGCAATGCAACGTTCTTTTCGCGCCAGCCGCTCGCCCTCTGACACGGGTAAAGGAGCACGCCCGGCGAACACCAGCGGATTGCCGGTCAACGGCCCGCCGACGACACTAGCCCCGAGCGCCACCGCACAATCGACCGTATAACGCAAATAATCTATACCGGCGCGATGGGCGCTCCGGTCATCTGACGACAGGTTGCGTTGAAGATTGACACGCGCTGCCAGCACGACGCCAAGGCCCGCATCATCCAAGGCACGGCGTGCTTCGGCAAGATCGATTTCCCCGGGTTCGGGCACGAGTAGTTCGACAAAGTCGAAGCCTAGGTCGCGCATCTTCTTGAACAGGGGAAAGTGCTCGGCCGTAAATGGCCTGGCATATTGCATGGAGATCAATCCGATGGGATTCATCATGGGTCCTTTTTGATAAGCATGAGTCATCCCTTCACTGCGCCCTGGGTAAGGCCCCCGATAAGACGCCGTTGGACGAGGAGGAAGAGAATGGTGGCAGGCAGCGCACCGACAACGCCACCTGCAGCAAGCAGTCCCCATTCGATCTGATATTCACCGATGAGGGTCTGGATGGCTACCGTTACTGGACGAACGTTGCGGCCACCAAGGGTCAGTGCGTAGAGATATTCGTTCCAGGCGGTAATGAAGATGTAGATGCCAGTCGAAATGATACCAGGCATGGCAAGCGGCAGAACGATGCGCCTCAGGGCCTGTAGCCGTGAGCAACCATCTATCATTGCTGCCTCGTCGAGGCTGCGCGGTATGGCACCGACATAGCTGGTAAGCATCCAGACAGCGAAGGGAATGGCAACCGTCGAGTTTGCAAGGATCAACCCGATATGCGTGTCGAGAATGCCGATATTCCGGAACAGTACGAAGAGCGGCAGGATCAGAAGCACGATGGGAAACATGTTGACCAGCAGGAACTGCAGCATGATCACTTTGCGCCCTGGGAACCGGAAACGCGACAGCGCATAGGCAGCCGTGACGGAAACCACGAGACCGAGTATGACCGTGCCGCCGGCAATGATCAGGCTGTGCAGCATATTGACCAGGAACGACGTCTGTTCCAACAACCGGACATAGTTATCGAGGCTCCATCCCGCCGGTGACAACGACACACCCGTTGCCGACAATTGCGCGGTTGGCGTCAGCGAGGTCAGGATCATCCAGGCGAAGGGCCCAATAGCAAGAAGTATGATCAGGACAACAGGAATGTCGGTCGTGAGAATGCGCCGGAGCGTCGAAGGCTTGTTCATCTTTCCACCTCGCGCATTGTGCGGACGATATAGACGGCGACAATCGCTCCCAGCATAATCGTGAACGTGACGGCGATGGCGGTGCCATAGCCGAAATCGAGATTCTGACGGGCCCTGATGAAGGCGTAAAGCGGCAGCGTATGCGTTGCATAACCCGGACCGCCCCCGGTCATGACGAAGATCACATCCATGGAATTGGCGACCCAGATGATGCGCAGCAATCCGGCGGTCGCCAGCACCGGTGCAATCCCTGGAAGCGTTATGTGGACGAATTGCCGCCAAGGGCTGGCACCGTCGATTGAAGCTGCTTCGTACTGGCTTTGAGGAATTCCCTGCAGGCCCGCCAGGATCATCACCGCAAAGAATGGGAAGCCCTGCCAGGTCAACGTGGCAATCACTGCGTAGAGTGCGAGGTGCGGATCGGCGAGCCACGGCACTGTCGAATGGATAACGGACAGGTAGAGCAGAATGTCATTCAGCACGCCCGTCGTTGGATCATAAATCCACCGCCACATCAGGGCGATGACGACGCTTGGCAGTGCCCAAGGAATGATGACCAGGGCACGGGCCAGGCCGCGCCATGGGAATTCGCGATTGAGTAACAGCGCCGCAACAAGACCGAGCCCCATCTGGAGCGGCACCGTCAGGCCGATCCAGATGGCGGTATGGCCCAACGAGGTCCAGAAGACGGGATCGCGCATCAGCTTGACGTAGTTGCCAAAGCCGACAAAGCGCGTGGCATTGGGCTTCCACAGCACCAGATCATAAAAGCTGGTAACGACCGCCTGAATCATCGGAAAGAACACGATGAACAATGTCACGAGCACCGCGGGAGCCAGCAAGGCATAGGGCATCAGCCTGCTGCGAAGCGGACGAGCGGGCGCGAGATCATGCGGTGCCGATGTTGCGAGCGTGGCCATAGATTAACTTTCCGCCGGTCGTCGATGAGGGGAACCTGTCCGCGCTATTGCGCGAACAGGCTTTCGAGTTGCTCCATCATCTGCTGCGAGGTGATCTGGCCGGTCAGTGCCTGCTGCATTGACGTCTGCCACGCGGTGTTGACGAACTCCGCTGTCGCAGTGCTCTGCGGTAGCACGTGAGCGAAAGGCAGAGACTGGACCGTAGCATCAACGAATCGGCGTTCATGCAGCGTCCAATGTTCGGCTCCACTCTTGGTCACGGTCATCTGCCCGGTTGCTTTGTTGAAGGCCACGTTATTTTCCCCTTCCGCCAGGAAGGAAATCCACTTCCACGCAGCGTCCTTCACCTGTGACGATGAGAAAATCGCCAGGGATTCGTCACCATAGGAGGTCCATTGCTTGCCACCGCATTTGGGGACGGGAACCGCGGAGACCTTGTCACCCAGCGCTTTGACCAAATCATTGGACGAGCCGATATGATGAATGGTCATGGCCGTCTTGCCGGCCTTGAACGCTGCGACAATTTCCTGGAAACCGTCATTGGGAGCCGATGGCGGAATGACCTTGTCTTTCTGGAACAGGTCGATCAACCACTGGTTGGCCGCGACGGCCGTGGGGTTGGTCAGGCCGCCTGGCTTCAGCTCGGCACCTTGCGAAAAGACGAATGTCCCCCACTGGTCCCATCCACCCTTGCCGCCACGCAGTCCAAAGCCGTATGTGTCGGGCGCCTTGGTCAGCTTCTGGGCTGCAGTGCGGAATTCTTCGCATGTCGTCGGCGGATTGAGGCCCGCCTCCTTGAAGAGATCCGCACGGTAATAAAGATAGAGCACCACATACTGGATCGGCAGATAATATTGCTGCCCATCCGGACCCTTGTTCAATTCCAGCAGATTGTCGAGTAGATCTGCCTTTCCCGGCCACGCGTTGATACGGTCACCAATCGGCTCGAGCGCACCCATTTCAGCCAGACGCGGCTGGGCAAAAAGCTTGACCATCCCGGCGTCCGGCGCATTGCCGCCAACCAGCGAGGTATAGAGATTATCGTAGTAACTGTTCCAAGGAACATTCTCCGCTTCAATCTTGATGTCTGGGTTCTTGGCTTCGAATTTCGCCACGAGATCCGACATCGGATTTTCCGGATTGTCGAAATGATACCAGAACCGCACCGTATCGGCCGCATTGGCGGTGCTCACTGCCAGACCGGCCATGAACGCGCAACTGATACCCAGTTTCTTGAGAATGCTCATCGTTTCCTCCAACTTTGTTGTCGTTCATTAGCTGCCGCGGATCATTCCTCGAGCAGCTTCGCCGGCCGCCGCAAGCGCCTCCCGCGCAGCAGCAAGTTCGTTCGTGTTTTGCAGAAATCCATGTGTTACCCCCGACACCACCGTGAGAGGATCATTGCGACCGAGGGCCTTCAGCCGTTCAGCGAAGTTAAGGGTGTTGGAAAGTAGAGGATCGATGCCGGCAGCCATGAGATAGAGTGGCGGCAGGGCGCGCAGCACGTTGTCATCGGCCAGAAGCGGCGCGACCAACGGATTGCGGCGCGCATTCTCATCCGCGCAATACCAGTTCCAGTATCGCTGCATTTTGCCACGTGTCAGACCGGGCCCCTCGGCAAATCGCTCATACGACTCCGTGCTGAAATCGGCGTCAAACGTGCCATAAAACAGGAGCGCGCCTGACGGCAGTGGGTGCGCCGCCTTCATTTCGTGCATAACGGCGGCAAGCGCGAGATTGGCGCCCGCTGAATCCCCTGAAACGATGAGCGGTCCCGCGGATACACCCGCCTCTGCAGTAGCGGGGAATGCGGCACGCAGGCAGGCGACAACGTCGAACAAGCCTGCGGGAAACGGATGTTCCGGCGCAAGACGGTATTCGGGAACGAGGACGGGCAACCCGACCTCATTGGCAAGGACCCGGGCGCACCGTTCATGCGTCTCGGGACTGCAAAACGCGAAACCTCCGCCGTGAACGAAAAGCACAGCACCGACACCCGCACCATGCGGAACAAGTACGCGCATGCGGCATGCTGGGGTGCCAAGTTCTGCGTTAGCAGCAATGAGAATGTCGGTTGCCTGAGCTAGCGGCGGCAAGTTGACATTGTTCCGCTCGTTCGAACGTTCGGATTGGGCCCTGCCCTCTTCAGGCGGCAGCAAGGTGGGATCCGGCTGCGGCCCCAGCTCGCTCTCGACGCGCAGCATAAGCTCGCGCATCTCTGGCGAAAGATTGTCGGAAACATCGGACATCGCGTTCATTGATCTGCGTCCGGAAATACGGTCGGGCCGAAATCGACGATGGTCGCGATATGATGATGCAACGTTTGGGTTGCGGCAGAAACATCGCCGTGCTCGATAGCTTCAATAATGACGCGGTGCCGCAAAGCCGTCGCCATGAGATCGCGCGACCCGATACTTCTTGAAATCTTGAAGCGATGATTATGAACGAGGCACCGATGCAGGATCGGATCGAGCGCAGGGAGATCGGCATCGCGGAATATCCGCCGATGGAAATCCCGGTCGAACGCCGCGAGTTGCAGCTCATCATCCGCCTTTGCCGCCTCGACCATGTCGCTTGCAAGCTCGCGCAGATCAGAGACGAGTGTGCGGCTCTGATAGCGCAGAGCCCGGACGATGCCGTTGCATTCGATCTGTTGCCGCACGCGGAACATCTCGACCGCTTCATCGGCGGTGCAAGCTGATACCTGCGTGCCGCGATGCCCCTGCCGGCGCACCAGCCCTTCTTCCTGCAATTGCAGCAATGCCTCGCGGACAGTTCCCTGACTGCATTGGAAGCGGGCTGCAAGGTCCAACTCCGTCAGCGGCTCTCCGGCCCGCAGCTCACCAAGGATGATATCGCGCTTCAGCGAATCGAACGCTACGGACGCCTTGGCGGCAAGTGGATTGCGCGGCGAGCGGGCTGGCCGGGGGGCGATGGAGTCGGGCACGGCAAACTCTCCCATGCGGTTGCAAAATACGCGAATTATCATTATTGATATTGATATCGATAATCAATGTCAATAGGATATTGGGTGGAGGAACCGTCAAAATGACCGCGATCAGTCTGAAGCAGATCAAAAAGCTCTACGGCACGATCCCCGTGATCCATAGCGTTGACATCGACATTGCGAGCGGCGAGTTTCTGGTACTTGTCGGTCCATCCGGCTGCGGAAAATCCACGCTACTGCGCATGATTGCCGGGCTGGAGGAGATAAGCGCCGGTGAACTGAGGATTGGCGACAAGGTGGTCAATGCCCTACCGCCGTCCGACCGCGATATCGCCATGGTCTTTCAAGATTACGCGCTCTATCCGCATATGAGCGTTGAAGAGAACATGGCGTTCGGACTGAAAATGCGCAGTGAACCCCTGAGCGAGATTGACAAGCGCGTAACCGGCGCCGCCGATATCCTCAAACTTCAGGACTATCTCGAGCGGCGCCCCGGACAACTTTCGGGCGGACAGCGCCAGCGTGTCGCCATGGGCCGCGCCATCGTCCGCCGCCCGAAGGCTTTCCTGTTCGATGAGCCGCTGTCCAATCTTGATGCGGCGCTTCGCGTCGAGATGCGGCTTGAAATCGCCAAGCTGCATCGCCGCATGCAGGCAACCACTGTTTACGTTACGCATGATCAGGTGGAAGCGATGACACTGGCCGATCGGATCGTCGTGATGAATGCCGGTCACGTCGAACAGATCGGCCATCCGCTCGACCTTTACCGCAAACCGGCAAGCCTGTTCGTAGCGCGCTTCATTGGCAGTCCGACCATGAATACCTTTCCAGCGCGTGTGATCGAAACTACTGGCCGCCATCTTGTCCTGCAGCTGCCGGCAGGCAGGGCGGCAATCGATATCAGGGGCAGGTCAATCGGCGCGGCAACGACGATTACCTTCGGCATCCGTCCGGAAGATCTCACAGTCTGCAATACCACAGACGCTTGGCTGAGCGGCGAGCTGGCGGTGGTCGAGCGGCTTGGCAGCCAGACCTTCGGTTATCTCGACGCAGGGACAGAAAAGCTGATTACTGTCGAATTCCCGAGAACAGCCGACGTTCAGGTCGGTGAACGGATCTCGGTCAAGGGCGACAGTTCCAACGTCCATCTTTTTGACAGTGAGAAAGAGCGGCGGGTCAATTGAGAAACGGCGCCCAAACACAGCAAAGGGTATAACGCCACGCGGGAACAACTTTCCAACGGCGGGTTACTGCAACCGCCCGGCTCTCCCGCGTTACGACAACGATCGTTACATGACGGTTTCCGTGAAACGTTTGCTTAGTATTGCTGGAAACGAAATTGGGCGATGTCCCTCACGACCACAGATCGCTATTTCGCGCCATCGCTGTTTTCGATCAACTCCTCCTCAACGCAAGTTGAAGCACATTACAGCCAATTCATTGTTTTCTTGAATGTATGGGACGTATTCTAACGTAACTGACACGCAAAAGTGCCGGTGCGGGGGCGGGACGCTGCAGTCTTTTGCCCAAGCGCGGGCAACGGCCGCATCCACTTCCGTCCTGGACAGGATCAGGAGGAATACCGATGAAAAAAATCATTCTAGCGATCTCTTTACTTGCTCTGGCGACCAGCGTCGCCGCCGCAGCGCAAGGACAGAGGACTTACCCATCCGCCGTGAAGGCGGCCCATGCGATGAATGCCCCTGCGGCCCAGCTGTTCAGCACGACCGGAACCATCGAAACATTCGATCCGCAATCGAAAATGGTCGAGCTGACCACGGGCACAAAATATCAATTGCCGAAGACTGCGGACTTCCGGGGCCTGGCAATTGGAGAGAAAGTCAGGATCACCTGGAACGCCCAGAATCCCTACGGCACCTCATTCAGCAATGGCGAAACCGACGAATTCAATGCAAATCGGCTGGTGGTCCTGCACTGATTGTATCGGTACTGCTCAAACGGACAGTCCGCGAGGGCAAGAGGGCCCTGGCGGACTGTCAACAGCGAGATTCAGTGAGGATTGATGCTAGAGCGGCGGATCTTCGAACGGCCGCAATCGCAGCTTGCTTTGATGTCCTTCAAGCGCAGGCCGCCCCGAGGGACAGACGCCCCTGAAATAGGATTTCTGCCATTTTTCCTGCGCCGCCTTTGAATCTGGGTCCGCCAGCGTCGCATTGAAATGATCTCTGCCACCCGACCAGAGCTTGTATTCGCGCTCAAGTTCAGGTTGCGCCGAGAGGGGCTGCACGGTCGGCATGATGACCTCCAATGCGCCGCGCTTGACCGGGAAAATATGACAGAACGGCTCATTGACTTCAAAGTGCACGCGCGTGCCGGGTCGTGTGAACTGCCAGTTCATCGTGAAAGTATATGGCGACCAGTCGGTCTCGATGATGCCGGTCAGGGGTGCAATGCCATCCTTTGGCCGGTTGATCGGTCCGGTGGCAAACAGGTCGACACCGGGATCGGTCTGAAACAGGCACGGGACGTGAAAGGTCAATATCCCATTGCCAAAATGGCTGATCGCCGGTAACGGTTTGTCGTCCTTCGACCTGAAATGGATCGCGTCTTTCGTCGGGTGCCCGTCCCACATGGCTGAAAAGGCGACGTTACACAGGATTTCCCAGCCATGTGCATTGGCTATGTTGAGTGGCAGGCAGCGATAGGCAAACCGCTGGTCGCTTTCGTTCATCCAGTCCCGCTCGGGCGGCGCCGGACGGATACGAAAGTCATGTCCATCAATGACGTAGGCTGTCAGTTTTGTCATGTATCCAACTTACCACTGAACCCGTAAACCCACATTACCGCCAATCGTCTGGACCTTCTCATCATCCACGTTGGTCGAGAAATTGGCGGCTCCGTAAAGACTTACGCTCTTTGTCAACTGGGCTGTCAAGCCGGCGCCAAATGCAAGCACTGTCCCGCCCTTGCTGATCGTAACGTCCCTGGTGTTGAAGGTCGCCGTGTCGGTGACCGACGAAAACTGCCAAAGGTTCGCATCGATGAACGGCTGCAGCACAGTCGCGCCTCTATTCCACTTGCCCTCCAGACGCACGCCGATTCGCCCAGCGAAGGCATCATCGGAATCGTAACCTATCGACGTGAAGCGATCGCTTGTATCATCGAGATCCACGCGCTGCCATATTCCCTGAACTTGCGGCTCGAGTGTCCACTTGTCACTGAGGATGACCGGATAGCCGCCTTCGAGTGAGGCAGTGACCGTCGAGCCACCCATATCCGCGCCGATGCCCCTGTCCGATACAGCGTCTCCGCCGATCCACGTATACATGGCAACCGCATCGATATACCAGCCGGGCGCGCCGATATGCGTCCAGTATCCGCCGAGGCTATCGCCCGTAAGATCAAGATTGCCCGCGTTCTGATGCAGTTTGCCAAGCGTATTGCCGATGACATCGCCGCTGGCCTCGGCGTGGGCATAAAACAATCCGGCGCGGTCCTGACCACCGCCTTCATGTTCCACCCCTACAAGGTCAAGACCAAGCTGCAAACCCCAGATCGATCCGTCAAACTCAGGCTCAAGCCTGTTGCCCAAACCAGAGATCGTCGGATCCCAGCGCTCGTCATACGACTTTCCAAATACACGCGCCCAAGCAGCGGGGAACGCCCCTTTGCTCGCGAGCAGGAACTGGTCGCCCTGCCTCTCATGGAACGTGCCGAGCGTATCCAACCCCATCCGGCGTGCGACCGAAGGTGCAATCGCATAAGCTGGAATCTCCGGACGAATGTTTGCGGGTCCGACGGGTGGAGGGGACGGCGGAGGTGGTGACGGAGGGGACGGCGGCGCAGGTGGCGAGGGCGGCGACGGAGGTGAAGGCGGCGATGGAGGAGAAGGTGGTGATGGCGGCGACGGAGGCGACGGAGGCGACGGCGGTGACGGGGGTGACGGGGGGGATGGCGGCACGTCGGAACGGAGGAACCAGTCGCTCTCGGATCCGGCGGACGTACCGCCTCGGATGAGGTAATACTCGAATATGCCCGCGCCAACGGGTGCGCCGAGGACGAACGCGGTTCCCGTTGTCGCTGCACCGTTCGTCGCATCTACCACCCTAATGCCGTCGGCAGCGGTCAGGTCGCCAGGTCCGTTGACATTGGTGATGTAAAGGGACGTGGAACCCGAGCCGCTCGCGCCGGCCCCGCTGATGACCAGCTGGTCAGAGGGCGAGTTGTCGCTGGCGAGATATGTCTGCAGGTTCACCCTGCCGCCAAAGCCCACATAATTGCCGTTGACGACAAATTTGTCGGTTGTGTTTGAGTTGTTGTTGGTAAGGTCGATGGTGCCAGCATTGTTCACGGTTACCAGCTGACCGGCCAGCGCTTGCGAAACGGTATGGGTGCCGTTGCCGGCAAGTACCTTGCTCGTTGCGTCTATCGAAAGCGTGCCGGTTCCTGTCCCCGCGTCACCCATCGTCAGCGTATTATAATCTGTGAATGTGAGTACGGAGTCTTGGGTAAGGTCGAAGAATTCCCAGTTGGTATAGCGGTAGACGCCGTCGCCTTTGGTATTTGTGAACACCAGGCGATCGTCAGCTCCGAGCCCGCCATTGACCGGGAGGCCAGTCTTGAGATTGTCGGACGCGAGATTGATCAAGTTTGCAAAATCGGTGCCGTCTCCCATGTCGATGCCGACCACGGTCCCGCCAGACCAGACAAGGCGGTCATTGCCGTCCTGTGCCTGCACCGTATTGGTGATGTCCCCGGCTTCGATGCGGGCAAAATCGTCGCCGGTGCCCAAGGCGACGTTTCCATTCACCACGCCGCCCAGCATGTAGAATTGGTCCGCCCCGGCACCCAGATTGACCGTGCCCGAGACGACATCGCGCAAAAGGGGATCCGCGACGACTGCATCGGTGCGGTTATAGAGAATATCATCTCCATCCCCAGTGGACACGGTACCGTTTATCCGTCCGGCGTTGTCGATCGTATCGCGTGCGAGCCCGTTGCTGGTGATGCTCTGAATGATGCCGGTGGAGCGGTTCGTGACCGTGTTGATCCCGTCGCCCGTCAGGGTGATGTTGCTGTTGAACGTTGCCGCGTTGTCGATCGTGTTGTTGGGACCAGTCAGGCTGAACGTGCCGCTGACGTTGGAGCCAGCGTTCATGATGACTTTGTTCGAAACCGTTCCCGTCATCACCAAGCCGGCGTTGAAGAAGCCCGAATTGTTGACGACGTTCGTCGCCCCTTCGATGCTCGCCAGACCGTTCACGGACCTGCCCGCGAAAACGTTCAAGGTGTTCTGGCCGTTGCCGGTGATCGTGATGCCGCCATTGTTGATGACGCCATTCTGATTGATGATGATGGCGCCATCGCCACTGCCGACAATGCCGGTGTCCATCGATCCATTGTTGTTCAGCGTCTTGGTGAACCCGGCAACACCGTTTAGCAACCGCACGGAACTCGGGCTCCCCCGGAGCGCGCCGTCATTGGTGATAGTGCTGTCACCTGATCCTGAAACTTCGATACCACTGCCTGCCACCGTAGCCCCGTTCTGGACATTGATGGTGAGGGGCGTATTTGCCGGAGCGGTGAAGCCATCATTGTCCGTGGCGGAGCACGTCACCGTGTCGCCTGGGCTCGGGACATTCGGCGCGCAATCAGCATTTGCCCGGGTGCTCGACAGGCAGATCAATCCGAACGACGCCACCGAACCCATGAGGACAGAGCGCAGACCAAGGCGCAGACTGGGTTGGAAACAATTTGGAAATCTTACGGTGTTTGCGCTGCCAGGAACCAACGGAAGAATATGAGACGCTGAACCATAGCGCGCAATTTTCCCGGAACATTTCAAAATACGGCCCCCGCCGCCAATGCAGGTCTGCTTCATGTTTAAGGTCCTGAATATTTAATCAACTTTTGTGTCATTGGAAATAATCCAGAATCTATATTATTCCGCAGAAGAGCATCTATTGCTTGTATTAACAAGGCTATGTCCATGGCAAGATATACAACCATCGGTTGTACATGATACGCGCGACAATGCGCGCACATTGGTTAGTCCAAGCCGCATCGACGCGGATGTCAGGAAATTTTACTGCACATTGCCGCGATTTACTTGATCATTGGCTCGCGCGCGCGGGAATTTGCCTCAAATACTGATGTATTGCCTGAACAACCACGGAGCCCTCCCCGACACCCGCCGCCACCCGTTTGACGGAGCCCGCGCGGACATCGCCCACGGCAAATATGCCCGGCGCAGACGTTTCGAAGGGTGAACCACTCGTAGCGACCCCGGCCATGATCCCTGTCTCGATAAAGCCGGACTTGTCCAGCTTGACGCAGCCGTTCAACCATTCCGTATTGGGCGCAGCCCCGATCATCATGAAGACGTTGGAAATCGGCCGTGTCGTTTCCTCTCCCGTCTTGCGGTTGGCCCAGGTAACCGAGTTCAAGTATCGGTCCCCGCCTATGGCAGAAATCTCGGTAAACGGATGCACTGAAATGCGCTGCGATTTTTCGATACGCTGGATAAGATAGTCGGACATCGTCTCCTTCAGACCGGGTCCGCGGACGAGAATGTGCAGATGGTTGACAGACTGGGAGAGGAACATCGCCGCCTGGCCGGCTGAATTGCCGCCTCCGACCACAATGACCTCCTGCTCGTGGCACAGTTGCGCCTCCATTGCGGTAGCCGCATAGTGAATGCCTTGCCCCTCAAACCGTTCGTAGTTCAAAAGATCGGGCTTGCGATACCTTGCCCCCGTGGCAACAACGATTGCTTTGGCCGAAACAGTTTGGCCATCATTCAACGCAACACGATAGGGAAAGCCGCTGCAGTCAACGGACACAGCCATGCGGGCGATCGCGAGGCGAGCACCAAATTTCTGGGCCTGAACCTGGGCGCGGCCAGCCAATGCCTGCCCGGAAATGCCGGTGGGGAAGCCCAGGTAATTCTCGATCTTGGAGCTTGTGCCCGCCTGCCCGCCCGGGGCAACCCCTTCGATAACGATCGTCTTCAATCCCTCAGAGGCTGCGTAAACCGCCGCCGCGAGCCCGGCAGGTCCGGCTCCAACGACCAGAACATCATAGATCACATTTCGATCGATCGTTTCAGTCAGCCCAAGCGCGTCGGCAAGTTCCCCTGTGGTCGGATTTTGCAGCACCGCCTTTCCAGGCGGTACAATCACGGGAAGCGAAAGCGCGCAGATTTTCAGCGCGGCGACCATTTCCTTTGCATGTGGATCGACCTCAGAGTCGACCATCCTGTGCGGATAGCCGTTGCGGGTGAGAAACCGCTGTAATCGCAGTGTATCGGCGGCATGGCTCGGACCTATCAGGACCACCCCTGCCTGGCCATGCTTGATAAAGCCAACCCTTCGTAGAATAAGGGCACGCGTGATGATTTCACCGATATCGGGTTCCGCCGACATCATCCGTAAGAACGAACCGCGCTCGACCCGCACGAGTCGCGAATTCTGGGCGGCGCGCGCCGTCACCAAATTCTCACGATTGTTGAACAGATCAAGTTCGCCGGTAAACTCTCGCTCGCCCTGTACGGTCAGCACTCTGGGCAGGCCATCGCCGTCCAGATCGAGCATTTCCACGGAACCGGATTTTATCAGAAAGAAATCGGTACTCCGTTCACCACGGCGAAACAGAATTGTGCCCTCGGCGACGTCGATCTCGGAGCCAAACGACGAAACGCGAGCGACCATCTCGTTGTCAAGCCGAGGAAACGTCTGAGCCTTGCGGGCGTAGGGATCACTCGCATCGGACGAGGTTTCCGCGTCAAATTCGATTTGGCTCATAGTTGTGCCCTCTTGTTTGCCTGCCGACTTTGGCAGCATAGAACAACGCACGGTGGTTGGTCTCCGCTCGAAGCTCGCCATGGCCCGAAGGAGGATCTGCAGTCTACAGCGAGAGGTACTCGCAAGACCATACCGGCAACATGCAATGCGTTGCACTAGCCAAATGGCAGCGCACGACTGATGCGTGGGCGTGGAGTCCTCTTTGAAAGTGCCCCTTTAATGTCCACCCAACACGAGAGTCTGGACGGGCAGCAACAGCGCTTGAATTCGAAGGATCATGGCATGCACGAGCGCCACAGTGTCCACCACATGCAGGAATACCCAACGCAGTGTGCCGATGTCTTTCGCCGCAAGCGCGTCGTGGTTGTTGGTATAGGCATTGGCAATGCAGCTACTGCCTGGTGGTATGCCAGCCAGTTGCCCCGGATAGAGCGGTTCGAGGAAGACGGTAAGCGTCCCGCCCTGCGCTATCTGTTGAACATCGATAAGCTGGTCAGTTGGGCGCAGTTGCCCCGCGGCAATGACGTCCTGTACTTCGGTCACGACCATCGGAATGATTGTAAATGGTTTGCCGATACATGTCGCCTCGGCAATCATCCCCTTCTTCATCACCTGCGCCTCGATCTGATTGAAACCCGCGATCAGGGAGACGCGTCCGGCCTCTTTCGGAACAAGAATGCCGGCCGGCCGGATCATTGTGTTGACGACGTCACCCGGACGTAGCGTGAACTGCTGGACGGTTCCGGCGACGCCCGCTCTGACGAGCGTTTTATCAAGGTCGACCTGCGCCTGCGCAAGCGCTGCCTCGGCACTGGCTTTCTGTGCAGGCAGGAGCGAATTGATCCTGGTCTCGATCGTCTGCTTGTTTGCAATGGCGGCATCGAGCGCGCCCTTGCGACCATCCGCGGTGACTTGCAACCGCTCCACCTCGCGAACCGAGACATCGGCCTTGCGCCGCAAAAGTTCTTGCCTGGTGGCGAGCTCGTCCAGGGCTTGCTGGTATGCACCTTGCGCCTGCTGTATGAGACCATCCGCCCCGGCCAGCTCCGTTTGAGCCACCGCCATTGTGGCGAGAACCTCGGTGATACGGCGCTGTGCAGTCTCGCGTGCGGCTTCCTGTTCCGAACTGTCGAGCCGGAAGAGCGGGTCACCCGCTTCGACCTTTGCATTGACGCCAACAAACACCTCGGCAACACGGCCGGTTGCCTCGGGCAGTATGGTCACGGTCCGGAATATCGCGGTGACGTTCTTTGTTGCAGGATGGTAGTAAAATATCAGGGTGATCAATGAAACGGTCAGCAACAGGCAAGTCGTAATCCCCCAGCGCAGCTCGTACCACACCGTATAGAGGGTAATCTCGCGCCCAATACGCTTTCCCTGGACGTACCTGCGGAAAAGGTAGTCAGGAAAGACTGTGAGCATTGAACAGAGGAGCAGCTCCAACATAATTCAGATACCCTCGCCCGCATCAGCCTTCGGCTCCGGCTGCGTTGAAACAATTGCCTCGTCCCGTTCAGTAGGGCCGCGTCCGGACATTTTCTCGAGTGACTGTGCGATTGAAACCACGGGCGAGGAGAAGTCCGGGAAATCGATCAACGCCAGCAACAAACCCGCGATCCAGAAAATATGATTGTGGGTGAAAAGGGAGATGAGGGCCAGGACAGCCACAATCTCCATTTGCACCTTTTTCCCCCGATGCGCCATTTGTTCCGGAAGCGCATGGAGTTGAAAGTACAGATTGCCGACTGCGAGGACGACGACCAAGAGGAATATCACGACGACAGTGAACAGCCAGTCCGTTTGGCCGGGCGCGGTAACAAACACCGGCAAATGCTCTATCGCTGCAGGATGTAACGTGTCAGCCATTGTTCGTCTCCCACCTGAAGCCTGTCACCACCACCCAGCCGATGGTGGATCCATATACTCCCAAGCATGCATGTCCCTCGCGTCGGAAGAAAGTACGTAACAGTAACTATGAAAGGCGCTGTTTCTGAGGACAATTATTCATAGCGCCAACTACCCCTGATTGCATCTTGCTACCCAAGTCCTTCTCGGCGCCGGCGCGGGGAGGAGGAGCGTGCGCACGATTTGGGTTCAGGCGTGGACAGTCGCCGTCGCAGCGCTCGTCAGGCGCCAAGAATAATCTGCACATCTTCGTGAAAAGTCGGCTGGGGCGATGATCGTGATTGGACTTCAATGTTTGACCGAGTCACGGTTGTGGGTGGGGCTTAAATCCTTGGAATGGGCGGACCAACTATCGTCGACATAGGAGGCCATCATGAAACACCTAGCACTCGAACAACTGCAGGTCCTGGATAGAACCGATCCCGACTACCCACGCCACGCTCTGTCGCGTACCGAGCGTCTGGAACGCTGGGTGGAACTTCTTGAACGCAATCCCGGCCAGCGACTTACGACATTCTATCAGACGGAGTTTCAAACCGCAGAGACCCGCGATGCGATGCGCGCTGACGGTTCGGCACTTGCGGTCGCCTTCGACGATTCGTACCTCCGCGCGTCAGGCCTGGCAAATGACAGCTATGGCGAAGCCAAGCGCTTCTTTGAACTCACCGACAGTCAATTGCACCGGATGGTTTGCTATTGTCATTTTGGTGCCAATGTAAGCGCCGGCACAACTGCGCGCTATGTTCGCCGATTCTATGTTGCAAAGGAGAAGGGGATGATGGGCTGGCTGCGACAATTGCTTGCAATGTAGCAATTGGGGAAATTGCCCAGCTGGAAGTGCATGTCCACCTGAGGAGCATCGACACGCCTCCGTGTCTGATGGATGTCATTCGTTGATCGTCCTTTCAGCGGCAACGCGTCACAACTTACCCGGGATATTCAGTTGGAAGCAACACGCACGGGTGGCGCCGACAAACGCGGCACCACAACGAGGCGTTTGATCTCGCCCCTTTTGAATGCTGCGAGGAAGCGCCGATAATCCTTGAAAGACACACACCCGTTTGAATCTCCGCGCGAACCGAGCATATAGGTGTGCGCGAGCAGACCATCGCGGCCATAGACCCGGCGAGCATCGACGGGATTCAGGCGCAATGCCGCAACCCCGTGAAAAAGGCTTTCGCGCATGCTCAAATCATACGTGTTTGGCGGCGTAGGCCCACGGTTCTTCTGATTGGCATAGCGCGGCTTGTCGAGCATGCTTCCCAGCCCCGAATGCGCTTCCAGCCGCTCTCCGTTTGGCAGGTAGACGGTCCGCGCCTCGATATCATAAATGGCGACGCCACTGCGCGCGCCGGGTAAAGGCGTGGAGGTGCGGTATGTCGGAGCATCCTCGTCAATCGCGCCATCCGGCCGCGCATAAGCAAGCATTTCTCCCGAACGACGATTCGCCCGCCCGCCGCCCGATGGCGCAGCAACACTTTCAACTTGCCGACGGGGCCGCACGCCCGGCAGCGGGATCGTGGGCGCGCTGTCTTCGTCAGACGAAGGTTCGGCATCTGCCAGCACCAGGCTGAAGGGCTGCTGGATCGCACCGTTTGCAGGCGAGAGTACGTCTTGCGCCAATGCTTCGGTCATGATCGGCGGCGCGTCGAAAAGCACATCCTTGCCCGGCGACGTAGCGGCATCTGCAAGTGCAATCCCCGATGCCCGGCTCACAAATGCGTCCACAGTCAGCGGAGTATGGGCCGCAACTACGACTGGCCGCGGTGTGATAGTTACGCTCCCATCCGCCGAAATCAGGACGTCCGCCGTCAATTCCTCCGTGTTCTGTTCGTGCTTCGCCAGCAATGGGAGGCGCGGATATTTGGGGAACCGATCCAGACGCTCCTGTGAGGCGACGAGCGCAATCGCATTGGGGGCGAGCCTCACCTCCTGTCGAAAGTCCGCTCGGGACGGAAATGCCATCGCTATCGTATGCATTGTGGAAAAACCGGCCATCAGCGCTGCACAAGCTCCGATTCCTGCGGCGGCGATGAAGACGCCAGGGACAAGGCTGCGTAACACCCTGGGGCGAAGACCCTTTCGGCCAACGGGCCTGGCGTCATTCAACGTCTTGGTCACAAACGCCATGCTACTCATTTTCCAAACTACAGACTCAGGACACGGGCCGCTTGCCAAGGCGGCGTTGCAACCGCCAAGCGCGGAATCGCTTGCCGAAGGTTGATCAATAGTGAGAAGAATGAAGAAGCTTGGTTACCAATTCCTTAGGCCGGTCGCATTATTTGTAACGACATGAGGAGAGCTACCTTGCAATCGAGAGGATGCGGCCCCAATCGGCTTCGCTGGAGGCTAGGCCGCACGCCTGCGCAATGATAAGAATTTGTTGCTTTGCCTTTGCCGGGGCTTTGCCCGCCCTTTGAAGTGTGTGCTTGAATTATCGATCTTCGCGTTCGGAGCCTGTTCATGGCCACCAGACCATCCTTGCCGGTCCACACATATCTCGTCCCGATCGCCTGTCTCGCGTTGGCGATCGGCATCCATATTCATGGCATCCCCCCAAGGGCCGTACATCCAAGTATCCGCATCCTGGCTTCAGTGGTTGCAATCAGCGTGCTGCTGACGACCGTATTCGTTGTCCTGCAGCATGCCGAAGCGCTCGCCGTGCGCCTCGGGCAACCCTACGGAACACTGCTGCTCACCTTCGCGGTGACGACGGTTGAAGTATCGATCATCGTCTCGATGATGCTGAATGGGGAGAACAATCCGACCCTGGCGCGCGAATCGGTTTTTTCAACCGTGATGATCGTCTGTGCCGGCGTTGTGGGGCTCTGCCTGACGCTTGGCGCCTGGCAACATCGCCAGCAGGATTTGAAGCGTCAGGGAACAAGCGCGTTCCTTTCCGTGCTGACCGCGCTGACAGTGCTGACGCTGGTCCTGCCCAACTTCACCCTTGGCAAAACACCAGGCACATTTTCGCCGCTGCAGCTTATCTTCGTCAGTCTGTGCTCTGTCATGCTCTACGCCAGCTTCGTCTTCTCACAGACCGTGCGGGACCGGGATGATTTCCTCGACGATGGCATTGGAAGCCGCGAGACGCATTCGGTCCTGAGCGACGCATCGTGGCTGAATGCGCTGCTGCTTCTGATCGGCCTTTTCGGTATTGTCCTCCTGGCCGAGCAGGTTGCCATCGGCGTGGAAGACGGCCTGGAGGTCCTGCAGGTACAAAGACCCGACGCGATCGTGGGCGCATTCATCGCCACGCTTGTGCTTTTGCCCGAGGCATTGTCAGCCGTTAGAGCAGCCCTGAACAACGAATTGCAGCGCAGCCTCAATATTGCTTTGGGGTCGGCTCTTGCAACCATTGGGCTCACAATTCCAGCGGTCGGAATAGCAAGTCTCATAACAGGAAGGGAGCTCACACTCGGCCTGCCGGCTGGTGACTCCGTTCTTTTGGGGCTGGTCATTCTGATCAGCATTCACAGTTTCGGAACCGGGCGGACCACTGTCTTGACTGGACTTGTCCACCTCGTCGTCTTCATCGCATTCCTGCTGCTCATCGAGACCCGTTGAATCGCGTTATGCGACGGACCATCCGCCGTCGACAAGCAGGTTCAAGCCCGTCACGAGAGAAGCCGCCGGCGACGCAAGGAACACAACAGCACCCACCACGTCATCCGTATTTCCTATCCTGCCAAGTGGTATGTGCCCAAGCGTCTGGTCATGGAAGTCTTGGTCGGCAAGCGCCGGCTTCGTTCCATCGGTCCAGATGAAGGTTGGCGCCACCGTGTTGACGGTAATGCCGTGTCTTGCCCATTCGGCTGCAAGACAACGTGAAAGATGATTGATGGCGGCCTTGCTCATGCAATAGATCGCCTCACCCCGCAGCGTAACGGTGCCTGCTTGCGAGCTGATGTTGATGATGCGGCCAGACTTTTGCGCAATCATCTGGCGTCCGACGGTCTGCGTCATCAGGAACGTGCCTTTGATGTTGATCTGCAGAATCTCGTCGATGGCCTCCTCGGTTACCAGTTCCGCAAGGTCTCCCGGTGCAACGCCGACATTATTCACGAGCACGTCAATCCGGCCAAATTCCTTGACCGCCGCCGCAACGGAATTCTCAATTTCGTCGCGTCGCGAAATATCCAATTGAACGGGCAGGACTTTTCGTCCCATGCCTTCCAATTCGGCAATCAACACCGAGGAGCCCGCGACGTCGCGCAAGCCGAGCACGATGTCGGAACCGGCTGCGGCACAGGCAAGAGCGCAGGCCCTGCCGATGCCGCGGGATGCGCCGGTGACCAGCGTTACCTTCCTCCCAAGACTGAAATCCGGTGCGTGTTTGATCTGGTTTCCCACGGCCATCCTCCTCTGCCGATCCTCGGGGACGAGAATAGCATGTGACAAAAGCGGGGGTCTAAACAATCATCGGATCCGTAGCCTCACGCAAAGGCGCCAAGTCGCAAGCCTTCGACCCAGTTGTTGCAGATTTGGATGCCTTCGCTCGGCTGGAACGCCTGAGGATTCAAGCACCAGGCGAGCCAAAGCCCATCCATGAGCGCTGTGAAGGCAATGGCAGCCAGACGGGGATTTGCGACGGGAAATCCCTCTGCCTGTGCGTAGTCCATGATCAATTTCTCCACGGTCACGACATAGGACGTGTATTCGTTCTTCTGCGATGTGCTCATGCGCGGCGAGTGGAGGATCAAGCCCCAGAACACGACCCAGACACCCAGCACGTCCCGATCGAACAGCGCTGTTGAAAACGAGTTCTCGATAAATGCCGCCAGGCGCGATCTGGGATCGGGCGGTGCGCTATCGACGGCCGTCATGACGCCAGCCAGCAGTCCATCGGACATGAGGTCGAACGCATGCGCCACCAATTCGTTGATCTCGCCAAAATGATGGGTGATCAATCCTTGGGTAACCCCCGCTTCCATCGCGATCTGGCGCGCCGATACGCCCGCGTTGCCATGCCTGACGATGCATCGCAAAGCCGCCTCGGCCAATTGCCGCCGCCGGTCTTCCGGAGCCTCCCGCTTGAAGCCGGCACGAGGTTTAGCACTTACCTTGGACTTGGCCAAAATCACCTTCCGTTCACGTCATCAAATCCTGAATCTATCGGTGCCAAACGAGGCCGCAAGACCACATCGGCTCAACAATTGTCTATTGATTATCAAAATAAGTCATATAAATCAAATACTAATATCAATCTTATACGATCATATAATTTCCCTTGCGAAAGTCGATTTTCCTGCATATCCTTTTCTCAACGATCCGCCTCAGATGCGGACATGGGAACGAGGTTTTGGCATGAAGCGGGATCCCCGATACGACGTTCTGTTTGAATCTGTGAAGATCGGCCCGGTCACCGCGCCTAACCGGTTCTATCAGGTGCCGCATGCCAGCGGCATGACCAACGCCCTGCCTCGTGTACGTGCTGCATTTCGCGAAACCAAGGCGGAGGGCGGCTGGGGGGTGATCTGCACGGGAGCATGTTCGACCGATCCGAGTTCGGACGATTCACCGCTTCCCTTCGCCACCATGTGGGATGCCAATGACATCCGTGCCCATGCAATGATGACCGAGGCCGTGCACCGGCACGGCTCGCTCGCCGGCGTAGAATTGTGGCACGGCGGCGCCTCCGTGATGAACCGGACCAGCCGGATTCCGCCGCTGTCGCCATCCGGCATTCCGTGGATGGCGACGCATGTCGGCTTCATGGGCAATATGCGCCCGAAGACGATGGACAAATCGGACATACGCGATGTGCTGCGCTGGCAGGCCGAAGGGGCGCGCAAGGCACGCACTGCCGGCTTTGACATCGTCTATGTCTATGCCGGCATGGGCTACCTCGGTTATGAGTTCCTGCTGCCGGAGTACAATCACCGGACCGACGAATATGGCGGATCGCTGCCGAACCGCATCCGCTTCGTCCGCGAAATGCTCGACGTGACGCGCGAGGCTGTTGGCAAGGATTGCGGCATTGCACTGCGTGTCAGCCTCGAAGAGCTGCGCGGGCGTCCGGGACAGAATCAGCCATCCGAGGCGCATGAGCTCATTGAGCTTCTCGCCGACAGCGCCGATCTCTTCGACGTGAAAATGGATTCGAGCCCGACCGACTGTTCGGCCTCAAGGTTTACGGGCGAAGGCAGCCACGAACCGGTGATCGACTTCGTGAAGTCACTGACCAACAAGCCGGTTGTCGGCGTCGGGCGCTTCACCTCGCCTGACACGATGGTCTCGCAGATCAGGCGCGGTGTCCTCGATCTGATCGGCGGTGCCCGCCCGTCGATCGCCGATCCCTTCCTGCCGCTCAAGATCAAAGAAGGCCGGCAAGACGAAATCCGCGAATGTATCGGCTGCAACATCTGCATTTCGAGCTGGCATGACGGCGTTCCGGTGCGTTGCACCCAGAACCCGACCGCGGGCGAAGAGTGGCGGCGCGGCTGGCACCCCGAACGCGTCAACGTCACGTCCAAGCCTGAGCGCGTTCTGATTGTTGGCGGCGGACCCGCCGGGCTTGAGTGTGCGCTGACCCTCGGCCGGCGAGGTCACGAGGTCACGCTCGCGGACGCCGGGCAATCCTTTGGCGGCCGACTGACCTTTGAAACGCGCCTGCCCGGGCTCGCCACCTGGAGCCGTGTTTCGGAATACCGAATGGGGCGTCTCAACGAGATGACGAATGTTTCGATGTATCTCGAAAGCAAGCTCGGCGTCGACGAGATCATTGACCTCGCGCCTGACCATGTCGTCGTGGCAACCGGTGCCCGCTGGACGCGGATGCTGTATTCATCGATGGAAATCCCGGTCGGGCAGCTTGATCATCCGCGCGTCTATACGCCGGACGATATTGCCGCCGGCCGTTTGCCGGAAGGACCGACGCTGGTCTTCGACTTCGACAATTACTACATGGGCGGCGTTCTCACGGAATATCTGGCGCAGCAGGGCAACAGCGTCACCTATGTGACGCCCGCGGGGCAGGCATCGGCCTGGACCATCATGACCAATGAATTGCCGCTCGTTGCGCGGGCTTTGGCGAGACGCAATGTCCGTGTCACGACGCTCCACATGGTTTCGGGGTTCGATGGTGCAATGGCAACACTCACCCATGTCTTTACTGGCGAACAGGTCTGCGTGAAGTGCCGGTCAATTCTGATCGTCGGGCTGCGGTTGCCACGCGAAGAACTCCACAGCGACCTGCAAGCGCGTAACGCTGACCTTACCGCTGCAGGCGTCCGCAGCGTCGTGCGGATCGGCGACGCGCTGGCGCCCGGCGCAATCGCCCACGCGGTTCACAGCGGTCATACCTATGCTCGCGAACTTGGCGCGGCCAAACAGAAGCGGCCCTATCGGCGGGATACGCCGATCGTCGACGCCGAGCCCGCATTCGAGGCCCGGGCAGCGGCGGAATAGGGAACAGCCATGACCGAGCGTTCCGACATCTCCCGCTGGTCCATCGCTTCGCCGCTCGCTGGCGGGGCGTTGCACTCCGCGGGATCGGGGCTGTTCCATACCCTGCTGCCACTCCGGCTGGTTGCCAACGGTTACGGCGCCGATGCGGTCGGCCTCGTTGTGATGGCCGAAGGCGCCGGGTTCCTCGTTGGTTGCATCGGCTCGGTGCGCCTGATCCGTTCAGTTGGCGAAGTCCGCGCTTATGCCGCGTTCTCCGCTTCTTCCGCGGTGCTCGTTCTGGCACTTGGAGCCGGACCTGAACTTGCCGTGATGATGGCCATCCAGGCGGTTGTCGGCTTTGCCAATGCCGGACAGGCCGTGGTGATCGAAAGCTGGCTCAACGCCATGGTGCCCAATGCGGGCCGCGGCCGGGTATTGACACTCTATGTACTGATCCTCGGGCTGTTTTACGGTCTCGGTCAATTGCTCGCACGCAACATCGCACCGGCCGGCGATGCCATGCTGATGATCACAGCCGCCTTTTATGCCCTGGCGCTGGTCCCGGTAACGGCGGTGTGGGTGGGGGAACCGCAGTTGCACGCGCCGATCGGAGTGGATCTGCTTGGTGCCTTCCGAACCTCGCCGCTGGGAACGTTCGCCTGCCTTCTGACGGGCCTCATTTCTTCGACTTTCTCCAGTATTGGCCCGCTCTACGGGCTGGAGCTGGGCTTCACCCAGGACCGTATCGTCATCCTGATGGCCGCGGCCGCCCTCGGGGCGCTGTTCCTGCAGTTTCCGCTTGGCTATCTTTCCGATCGCCTCGACCGGCGCACAATGATGTTGTGGCTTGCTGTGGTGCTTGCCGGCGTGTGCTCGATCTTTCTGCTTGTCGACGCCGGGACGCCATTGTGGGCGCTGCTCATCCTGTTTTCGGTATTCGGTGGCATATCGGAAATCTTCTATCCGCTCGGGCTTGCTCATGCTAATGACCGGGCCTCCGCATCGCAGT
This sequence comes from Hyphomicrobiales bacterium, assembly GCA_900473175.1. GTDB lineage: Bacteria > Pseudomonadota > Alphaproteobacteria > Rhizobiales > Rhizobiaceae > Phyllobacterium. The sequence goes on from UCKM01000006.1 coordinate 59,415, forward strand.
TTGTTTCGCTTTCGTCAAACCTGCTGTTGATCTGGGCGCTCGGCGGCACGGTAGGACCGGCGGTCGCAGCAACGGGTGTCGAACATCTAGGCGCGCAGTCCTTCTTCTTGTACGCGATCTCGCTTTCGCTGGCCTTCGCAGCCTTCGCGTTCTGGCGTCAACTGCGCCAGCCCAGCATCGGTACGCGCGAGGAATTCGTCGTCTATCCGCAAACCTCGCCCGCGGTTTACGAATGGGGCCCTCACAAGGAGATCGTCTCGATGCCGGAGGCGCAACCCGGCGAATCGACTGAGGGAGGCCGTCCATGACCAAGGTGATCGAGGTGTTTCCCCGCAAGGTGACCTGTCTCGACCCGGTTTTCATCCCCATGCGGGACGGAACGCGTCTTGCGGCAACCATCTGGCTCCCGGCTGATGCCGAGACCAACAAGGTACCGGCAATTCTTGAGCTGATACCGTATCGCCGGCGCGACGGTACTGTTTTCCGCGATCTTAAAATGCATCCTTACCTTGCAGGACACGGCTTCGCCTGCTGCCGGGTGGACATTCGCGGTTCGGGCGATTCCGAAGGCCTGTTGACGGATGAATATACCGAGCAGGAACTGGATGATGCCTGCGAGATCATTGCCTGGCTTGCCGCGCAGCCCTGGTCAACCGGTGCGGTCGGCATGACCGGAATTTCCTGGGGAGGTTTCAACGCACTGCAGGTTGCCGCGCGCCAGCCTGCGGCACTGAAGGCGATCATCGCATTGTGCTGTTCAGATGACCGCTACGCCGACGACGTGCATTATTTCGGCGGCTGCCTGCTGACGGAAGACGCGATGTGGTCCTCGTTCATTCTCGGCCTCGGCGCCCTGCCGCCGGATCCGCAGATCGTCGGCGACCGCTGGCGGGAAATGTGGTTGGAGCGGCTGCAGGCAACACGGTGCTGGTCGTCGGAGTGGATGCGCCATCAACGCCGCGATGCCTATTGGAAGCGCGGCTCTGTCTGCGAGGAATTTTCGGCCATCAAGGTCCCGGTCTATGCGATCAGCGGCTGGGACGACACGTATTCGAATGCGGTACCGCGGCTTGTCGAAGGATTGACCGTGCCGTCCAAGGGTCTCGTTGGTCCGTGGACGCATGCCTATCCCTTCCTCGGCGAACCTGGTCCCGCGATCAACTACCTGCAAGAGGCAATTCGCTGGTGGCGGCATTGGCTCGAGGATGTCGATACCGGCATCATGGACGAGCCCAAATATACGGCATGGATCAACGATCCGCACCAGCCAGCGCCGTTTTATCCAGATCACCCGGGACAATTTGTCGGCGAACCTTCCTGGCCTTCGCCGAATGTCAGTGAAAATCGCCTCTATCTCAACGAGGCCAGTCTCATCGAAATGGCCAACACTGGCGGGACGATGCGCCTGCGCTCGCCCGTAACGGCCGGAAGGGATTGCGGACGCTATGGCGGCTATGGCGGCATTGTGCCGGACATGGCTGTCGATCAGCGCCGCGAAGATGGGATCGGGCTTTGTTTCGACACAAAACCGCTCACCGAGGACATTGAACTGCTTGGTGCGCCTGTCGTGTCGCTCACATTGACCTCTGACGCACCACAGGGCTTCGTCGTGGCCCGCCTTTGCGATGTCGCTCCTGACGGCACTTCGACGCTGGTCACGTGGGGCGTACTGAACCTTTCGCATCGCAATGGGCACGAAAATCCTGAAGCCCTTGTTCCGGGCGAGGCTGTGAGGGTGCGCCTTGAACTCAATCACGTCGGACGGCGCTTCCCAGCGGGCAACCGTTTGCGTCTCGTGCTTTCGAACCAGCATTGGCCTATCCTGTGGCCGTCCCCGACCATGCCGACATTCACGATCGACAGCGGCGTAAGCACGCTTTCATTGCCGTTGCGCAAAGGCGCCGCTACCTCAGTCGCACCCGCATTCGCCCCTGCCGAGATTGCAACGCCGGTGCAAATGATTGAACTCAGCCAGGAGACCCATCGCCGCGACATTGCGATCGATGTTGGCGCACGCAAAGAATCCATCACATTGCTCAGCGACTTCGGCAGCCAACAGCTGACGGACCGCGCGATCATCACCTCGGCACGTGTCGTCGACCGGATGGAGATCACCGAAGGCGATCCGCTGTCGGCGCGGCTCGATACCGGCTGGGTCCTAAGTTTTACGAGCGGAGACGCAGACGTCGAAACGCGCTCGTCAGTAACGCTGACATGCGACGCAGAGCGCTTTCACCTCGCCTGGCGCCTTCAGGCTTACGAGCGCGGGGTGCTCACCTTTGAACGGGAGGGAGGCGAATGGTTCGACCGCGACAACCTCTAACGCCGGCGTTACAGCGGGAATATGCTTCCCGCGGATTGTGGAGGGTCCGCTCTTGACGATCTTCGTTATACGGCGTGTTGGACTTGCTGCCATCATTCTGCTGATCGTGGCGATCCTGCTGTTTTCGATGATGCACCTCATCCCCGGCGATCCGACCGTGGTGGCGCTTGGTCCAAGATCGACCCCGGAAATGCGCGAGGCCTTCCGCGAGATGATGGGTCTCGATCAACCCATTCTCAAGCAGCTCGCGCTGTATCTTGGCCGGTTGGCCGAAGGCAATCTCGGCGAGGACGTCTGGAGCCGGCGTCCGGTGCTGACAATAATCTTCGAAGTGCTGCCCTATACGGTCACGCTGGCGCTTGCGAGCTTTCTATGGGCCGTGACCCTCGGCATTTTCCTTGGTTGCCTCGCTGTGGTTCACCATGGACGCTGGCCTGACTGGCTGATTGGTCTTCTGTCCGTCGGCTTCGTCGCCGTCCCTTCATTTGTCGTCGCGCTTTATTCGCTGCTGATCTTTGCGGTGAGCCTCAACTGGCTGCCGGCAATCGGAGCCGGAGCACCGGGAGATATTGTCGGACAGTTGAAAGCCCTCGTCCTTCCCTCTTTTGCTATCGGGCTCGGCTGGGTTGGCTATGTTGCCCGGCTTGTGCGCGCCGCCATGATCGAAGCGATGGGCGAGAATTATACGCGTACCCTCCGCTCGTTCGGGGTATCCGAGCGCCGCATTATTTACCGCTATGCGCTGCGGCAGGCGCTGTTGGCTGTTCTTTCGGTCATTGCGATCGGGTTCGGCGGGTTGCTCACCGGATCGGTGTTCGCCGAGATCGTGTTTTCGCGTCCTGGCCTCGGCAAGATGACCTATGACGCTGTCATGTCGCGCAACTACCCGCTGGTTATGGGGACAGTGCTCGTTACGTCGGCCCTCTATGTTACGTGCATGATCATTGCCGATGTGATTACAGCCTGGATCGATCCCCGCGTCAGGAGCGCGCTCTGACATGGTGGTCATGGAGATCAACACCGGTACCAGCATCCGCAACCCCGTCGAACCCGGATTTTTGCGCCGTGCCGGCCGCGTTGCAAGCCAGGTATTCTTCACGCCCCTCGGCGGCATCGGTTGCACGCTGGTGTTGCTGATTTTGGTCATCGCCCTGTTCGCGCCAGCGCTCGCGCCCTATAGTCCAACCGCAATCAACGTCAAGGAACGCCTCGCAGATCCCTCACTTCACCATCTGCTTGGGACTGATCAACTCGGTCGCGATCTTCTTTCCCGCGTGATGGTCGGGACGCAGACGGCGATGATGGTGGCAATGTCTGCTCTATCGATCGCCCTCCTTGCAGCCTTGCCGCTCGGCCTGATCGCGGGCTACGGGCCACGCTGGCTGGATGCCTGTCTGATCCTGGTCTTCGACAGCCTGAGTTCGCTACCGATGATCATGCTCGGGCTTGCCATCGTGGTGCTGCTTGGGCCCGGCATTCCGACAGTTATCCTCGTAATCGTTATCTATTCGGTACCGAGCTATGCGCGCCTTGTGCGCACGCAGACACTCAGCCTCAAATCCCGCGATTTCATCAAGGCGGAGCAGGCAATGAATGCGAGCACGCCACGCATTCTTTTCGGCCATTTGCTGCCCAATGTCATCGGGCCGCTGCTCATCCTCGCCTGTCTCGATATCTCGACCGTCATTACGCTGGAGGCTGGCCTTTCCTTCCTTGGTCTCGGCGTCAAACCGCAGGTGCCGAGTTGGGGGAACATCTTGAGCGACGGCTTTTCCGTCATTCGCTCCACAGCCCTTCCCGTAATCGCCGGTGGCGTACCTCTCATCCTTGCGACAATCGGCTTTACCTTCTTCGGTGAGGCCCTGCGTGACGCGCTTGATCCGAAGTTGGCACGGGAGCGCAAGCCATGACGGATCAAATGCCGGTCACATCCCCTGTCCTCGAAATGCGCGATGTTTCGATCAGCTACAGCGGCATCATTCCCGCTGTCACCGGCGTTGACCTGCTGGTAAGACCCGGCGAGATCGTCGGCATCATCGGCGAAAGCGGCTCCGGCAAATCAACCTTGGCCCAGTCGATCCTTGGCCTCCTGCCGGAGACGGTTAAAATCTCGGGTCAGAAGCTGGCGCTGAGCGGCGTCGATCTCCTGGCTGCTTCAGATTCGACCTTGAGAAATTTGCGCGGTCCCGCCGCCGCAATGATCTTCCAGAATCCGATGACGACGTTCAGCCCCCTGCACACGCTCGGTCGTCAACTCATGGATTTGCTCTGGCGGGAACGGCACCTGTCAACATTGGAAAAGCGCCAGATGATTCTTGTGGCGCTGCAGGATGTCGGGCTTCCCGATCCGGCCGCCCGGCTGGAGGCTTATCCGTTCCAGCTCTCCGGCGGCATGCTGCAGCGCGTCGCCATCGCCGCAGCCCTGCTCATGCGCCCGTCGTTGCTCGTCGCCGACGAACCGACCACCGCACTCGATGTAACGATGGAAGCACAGATTCTCCACCTCATGCGCGAAATTCGCAACAAGGCAGGCGTTTCAATCCTGATGATTTCCCACCATCTCGGCGTGATTGCCGAGCTTTGCGACCGGGTCGCCGTGATGTATGCCGGCCGCATCGTCGAGGAGGGGCCCGTGGAGACGATCTTCGCCGATCCCCGCCATCCCTATACGAAAGCGCTTTTCGCCTGCGAGCCGGCGCTGATCAGCGATACAGCGATGAGGCTTCCGGTTATCGGTGGTGAGGTGCCAAGGCCCGTTGACGTGGGCTGCGGCTTTGCCGGGCGCTGCTCGCAGGTGCTGGACTGCTGCAGCGTCCTTAGTCCTCCCTGGGTGGCTGTCCACAACACCGACGCACCCCATCTATCCCGCTGCCATCGGAGCGCACCATGACAGCCGGGACGGCCTTGATCGAAGCCAACAACCTTTCGGTTTCCGTGCCGGGATCCGGGCGGTGGTCACTTGCCAGAAAACCACCTGTCGACATTCTCATCGATGTTTCCGTCGCGGTCCGCCCCGGCGAGATCGTCTGTATGGTCGGTGAAAGCGGGTCAGGAAAGACGACCTTCGGACGGTCGCTTCTCGGACTGGTCAAACCGTCCGCTGGCCAGATCGTGCTCGACGGCACGCCGCTTCCTGATTTTACCCAGCGCAGCTTCCGCCGGATCAGGCGCGAGGCGTCCATGCTGTTTCAGGAGCCGGTTACCTCGTTCGATCCGAGGCAGCGCATCGGATCGATCATTGCCGAACCCCGGCGGATCGCCGGCTCTGGAAGCCTGCGGAATGAAGATATCGTGGAATTGGCCCGAAAGGCGGACCTCGCCGAGCCCTTGCTGTCGCATTTTCCCCATGCGTTGAGTGGTGGCCAGGCAAGGCGGGCCGCTGTGGCGCGGTCGCTTTCGGTTGTGCCGCGATTGATCGTTGCCGACGAACCGACGGCGGGCCTCGACGTTTCGGTACAGGGAGGCGTGCTCAACCTGTTCCTCGACATACGCGAGGAGTTTCAGACAGCATTCCTGCTGATTACGCATAACCTCTCCATCGCCCGGCATGTATCGGATCGAATTGTCATCCTTTACCTCGGCCGCGTCCTCGAAAGCGGACCGGCACGCGAGATTTTCCGCGCCCCGCGCCATCCCTACACCCGCGCGCTTCTCGATTCCGAACCGGTACCCGATCCCACGAAGCGTCGCACCGCCCCGCCAGTCATCGGCGAGGTGCCAAGCCTCACGGCGAGGCCGAGCGGCTGCGAATTCCACACGCGCTGCGGTTTCGTGCAGGACAGATGCCGGCACGAGCGGCCCGTTCAATCCACCATTTCGGCGGACCATCAGGTCGCGTGCCACTTTCCACTTTCGCCAAGGCTGACGGTCGTCGATCAGGGTCCGCGGCTCGTGCCAAGGGCGGCGAATAGAAAATGAACAAACAAAAACAACCAGAGGGATCAGAACAATGAATGCAGTCACACTCAACAGACGGCACTTTCTGCTAGGTGCTGCCGCCGGCATGTCGGCGCTGGCCATGCGCCCGGGGCTCTCTTATGCGGTGGAAGGCGACACGCTGGTAGTGCGCGGCGCCTCCGACATCGAAATCCTCGACCCGGCCTTCCAGAACGGATTGATGGAGGAAGAGATTGGCCGTTGCCTGTTCGTCTCATTGAATCGACTTGATGATGTGCGCAACGGGGCAGCCAATTGGACGCTCTACGGGGCGAGCGAACTCAACCAGAAATCACCAACCGAGATCGAGTTCAAGCTGAACGACTGGCTCGAGTGGACGGGCGATTTTGGGCCGGTCACGGCGGAGGACGTCAAGTTCTCGTTCGAACGCGTCGCTGATCCGGCCAACAAATCCGCCTGGGCCTATGCCTTCGACGCACTGGACAAGGTGGAAGTCACCGGAGACCGCTCAGGCATCATTCACCTGAAGTCGCCATCAGCACCCTTCTGGGTTACGACCTTGCCCTACTACATGGGCCACATCGTCTGCAAGAAGGCAGTCGAGGCTGCTGGCGGCAAGTTTACGACCGAAGTACCCGCCAGCTCCGGGCCCTATATTATTGAGAAGTGGGTGCCCAAGCAGAACATCACGCTGGCGCCCAATCCGAAATGGAAGGGTCCGGCCCCGACTTTTCCGAAAATCCGCTTCGAGATCGTAACTGATGACGATTCCGCCGCGCTTGCCTATGAATCGAAATCATTGCAGTACACCAAGATTAGCCTCAATACCCTTGCCAACTACCGCGAGAAACTGCCAGCCGACACGCAGCTTATCCAGATGGACGGCAATCGCTTCGTTTGGTTGACGATCAATCTGGGCAACCCGAAGTTCGCCGACGAAAAGGTGCGCCGGGCCCTTCAATATGCGCTCGACGTCAACCAGGTCATGGACGGGTCCTATTCGGGTCTCGCCGCTCCCGCGACCGGCGTCGTGCCGCCGACAATGAATGGTCACCGGGAAGCCATCCTCTATCCGGCCGACGCCGCCAAGGCGCAATCGCTCCTTGAAGAAGCCGGCGTTACCGATCTCAAGATCGAACTCGCCTCGCAGAACGACAAAACCAGCCAATTGACCTGCCAGATCGTCCAGGCACTTCTGGGTGCCATTGGCGTGACGGTAGACATCAAGACCTATGATGATGGCGTCTACTGGACGCTAGGCGACAAGAGTTCGGGGGATACGTGGAAGACGCTCGACATGGTACTGATGAGCTTTGCCGGCGGCGTCGACCCCTCAGAAAATCTCACCTGGTTCAGGCCGTCACAGATCGGCGTCTACAACTGGTCGCAATTCGACAGTCCCGAATTCGAACAGCTTTATCAGGATGGCATGAAGGAGACCGACAAGACGAAACGCGGCGAAATCTACAGGAAGATGCAGGATATCATGGAGCAATCCGGAGGCTTCATTTTTCTCACCCACGAAACGTTTGCGGCGGTTGCCCGCAATGGCCTCAAGCCGTGCATCATGGCCGATGGTTATCTTGACGTAACGCGGTTCAACAAAAGCTGAGAAACGCAGCCCTGCGGGGCGAAAGTGGGAAGGAGGCCGTCATGGCCCGGAACATGTTGAACAGGCGCGAACGCCGGCTTGCGACAGTGGGGACGGTACGGCAAATGCCATTTGGCAATGTCGTCAATCGTTATACACCGATTGCAATCATGAGCGCCGATGAAATCGAATCCATTCACCTGGCTTCGCTTCGGCTGCTCGCCGAGATCGGCATCGAGGTCTTGCACGAGGAGAGCCGGAGCCTCTTAAAGAGCGCCGGGGCGGAGGTCGATGCCAGCAATCTGCGCGTGCGCTTCGATCCTTCCATGGTTGAAGAGAAGATAAGAACGGCACCTTCCCGCTTCACCTTGCAAGCCCGCAATCCGGCACGCAACCTGACTGTGGGCGACGGCAGCCTGATCTTCGCCTCGACCGGAGGTCCGGCCTTCGTCCATGATATGGATCGCGGCCGGCGAGCCGGCAATTATGCTGACATGTGTGACTATATCCGGGTTGTTCACCAGCTCAACGTCATCCACCAGGAAGGCGGATGTCCATGCGAGCCGACGGACCTTCAACCCGATTCACGCCATCTCGATTTCTATCATGCGGCGATCCGGCTGACTGACAAGAACTGGCAATGCTGGGCCTTGGGCGGCTACCGGGTTGAGGACGCGATCGAAATGCTTTCGATCACGCTCGGACAGACGCGCGAGCAGCTGCGGGAAAATCCTGCGACCCTGACCATCATCAATTCCAACTCGCCCCTGCGGCTCGATGTTCCGATGGGGGAAGGTCTCTGCGCCATGTCGCGCGCGGGCCAGCCGATCGCGCTGACGCCCTTCACCCTTTCAGGCGCCATGAGTCCGGTCACCATCGCCGGCGCGCTGACGCAGCAGAATGCGGAAGCCTTGGCGCTGATCACACTGGCGCAGGTCGTATCGCCCGGAGCGCCGGTCCTTTATGGAGGGTTCACCTCGAACGTCGACATGCGCACCGGCTCGCCAGCCTTCGGGACCCCCGAATACGCCAAGGCGCAGATCGCGTCGGGCCAGCTCGCCCGCCGCTACAACATTCCGTTCCGCTCTTCGAATGTCACGGCATCGAACGCCGTCGACGTGCAGGCGGCCTATGAGAGCGGCATGTCGCTGTGGAGCACGATCATGGGCGGCGTGAGCCTGATCGAACATGCCGCGGGATGGCTCGAGGGCGGATTGACCGCTTCGTTCGAAAAGCTGATCCTCGACGCGGAGATGCTGCAGATGATGCGCAGCTTCCTCGAACCGGTTCGGGTCGATGAAGACAGTCTCGCAGTCGATACGATCAGCGAGGTTGGCCCTGGCGGGCATTTCTTCGGCACGGGTCATACACTTGCCCGCTTCGAGAATGCCTTTTACGAGCCTATGTTGTCTGATTGGCGGAATTTCGAGAACTGGTCGGAAAGCGGCGCACGCAGCGGCACCGATCGCGCCAATGCCATCTGGAAAGACCTGCTCCGGACCTACGAACAACCGCCGCTGGATCCCGGTATCGATGAAGCCCTGTCAGAATATGTGGCGCGCCGGAAGGAGGAGATTCATCCGGGTCGGGACTGAAGGTAGGCCTGTGGAATAGTCCAAAAAACGAAACGCGCTCCGAGGAGCGCGTTATAGATGGGCTTTCGCCAGTGTTCTTGAAATTCTTCTCAAAGACGCCCTGTCAATCCACAGTGCTAAGCCCATATTCTAACGCATCATTCTAAAGAATTTCGGCTCAGGTCCCCCACTGTTGTTCGCTCGCTGCGCATGCTTGAATGCTTTTTTGTTTTCGTCATGTTCTGCTTGCGATCATGGGATGAAATTATGTTACCCACCGTTACGTCAGCGTGACTCAAACCCGATTTCTGGGGCGCTTTTCACCCCTTTTCATAAATTTTTCTTCCCAACCGAATCCCGGCGTTTGACGCTGATGATTTCGTCTGGATATCGTCGAGCGGTTCCTGGAAAATGGCAGAGGCTGACATGGTAGCGAGATTTCTTTTCAATGGCGAGGACGATGCACCAATCACGATTCTCCTTGCGCACGGGGCAGGCGCGCCGATGGATTCTGCATCGATGGAAGCGATTGCCAAAGCGCTCGCCGCGGCCGGTTTTCGCGTTGCCCGCTTCGAGTTCGGCTATATGGCCGCCAGACGCACATCCGTAGGCCGCAAGCCGCCGCCCCGCGCCGAAAAACTCGGTCCGGAATATAGGACGGCAATCGAGGAACTCGGAGCAGTCGGCCTGCTCATCATTGGCGGCAAGTCGATGGGCGGGCGAGTGGCCAGCATGATCGCCGACGATCTCCATGCCGCAGGGAAAATTTCGGGGCTGCTTTGCCTCGGCTATCCGTTTCACCCACCCGCCAAGCCGGAGCAGCTGCGAACAAAGCATCTCGCCAATCTCACGACGCCGGCGATGATTTGCCAGGGAACGCGCGATGAGTTTGGCACGAAAGACGACGTCTCGGGTTATGCGCTTTCAGACAGTATCAGGATCGTCTGGCTCGAAGACGGTGATCACGACCTCAAACCCCGAAAAAGCGTTTCAGGGTTCTCAGCCGCCGATCACCTCAAAACCGTGGCCGACGCCGTCAGGGCGTGGGCCGAAGCGCTGGAGCGTTGATACGACGATCGCGCCGCGATCTCGTTGTCAACCGTCCTTGCACTCATTCGGCCTCGTATGCTTCGGTTCGAGTTCGATCTCGATGTGGATGCGGCGCAGGCGATCGGTATCATCGCAAGGATCATCGTCGCAGCATTGGTCATGGTTCTCATCCTTCTCACAAGCATCGTCGTGATGGTGGTGATAATGATCGTGACAGCAACAGCAATGTGACGGCGGGCAGCATCGATCATCGACGCAAGGTTCGCAGCAACAGTGCTGCGTCGCAGGCTCACAGCAGTCGTGCGGCGATGGGTGGTGCTTGCAGGGGTGTTTGCCATGTTCGTGCGAAGCGCTGATATTCGTGTCCGGCTCGAAGCTGAGCCCCCCGACCACGATCCCGTTGGCAAGCACCAGGATTGTGATGGTCACATCACCGGCGTCGGCAATTTCGCCGGCACTGAAGTCCCGGCCACTGATGAGCACTGGCCGGACCTCGCGGGCATCCCGCGGACCAAGCGTAAACGTTCCGCCGCCAGGATTGTTGAACGACATCGCCCATCCGCGTGATTCCCAGAACTGCGGGAATACGGCACGAATTTCCATGCGGGCGGTTTTCGCAAACGGGTTCTGCGCCCAGAACTTGCGATTGCAGAACGCGGCTTCCAGCGCGCAACGCCCACCCGCGCCGGGAACCGGAATGAGCGCCCGCATCGCGATATTGTTATCCGACGGCACGAGACGCCATACCGGGGTTGGCCCCTTGGCCGCAGGCAGGCCGGTGATGAGATCGCTGTTCGCCCGGTCTCCTCTCGTGCTGACGCTCGCGAACATGCATTCATCGAATGGATGCACCGGCATCCATTCGAACGGCCCGACCACCACCTCGCCGCCTGGCGCAATATTGGGGATGGCAAGCGAAGCGGTGGTCATAGGTTCGAAATCGTCCGGCCACACCAGCCCGGCGCTCGGCCGGCAGTGATAGGCACTTACCCGTCCGCCCCTAGAGGCATGGGTGCCGCGGTTCTTCACGCGCACATAGGCGTAGTTCTTCCGGCAAACCAGCGGCGTCTGGTGCCAGCCGCCGCCATCGGGTTCGTGGCGATTCCAGATATCGCTGGTTTCCCAGAACTTGGCGAGGAATGGATATTCGCCATGACGGCCGTCATCGATATAGAGGTCGACCGGAGGCGGGGCACCTTCGGAGACGACAGGGATCGGCGCACCAAGCGGCTGGTAGAGGCCCTGCTTCTCGAAGGCCCAGCGTACCACCTTCCAGTATACCCCACCGACTTGATCCTCGCTGGTCCAGTTACCACGCTCGGCGGCAATCATCGCGCTGGCATAACTACCGGGATTGCTGGGATTGGTAGGCTGCGTGAGCGAACCTACCGTGCGCAGGATGAGGTAGGCCACATACCGCGCCGCGTATTGGCGCCCAGCAATTTCCCCTGAGTCGCCGCCGATTGATCGATATAAGCGGAAGTGTGTCGTGCAGAGTATCTGCTCGGAGTCGTAACCCCCATTGTCGTTGACGCCATCCCACGCCCAGCCTGTGGTCACATCACGGTCGTGACGGCGATTGATTATGCTATAGACCCACGGAAAGGTCTGGAAGCGATCGGCCGCGTTCGTCTCCGGGTCGTTGAGAATGGCTGCGAAACTGTCGCCAGCGCTGTGCGAAAAGCCGAAGTTCGCTGAATTGACGTGATTATACAGGATGCCATGGCCGCCCAGCTCGTGCAGAACCACACGCCAGTCGCAGGCGAGGCCCATCGGATTGCCAATATCGGTGAGGTCGGCCAGCATGAACGCGGTGCGCCCGATGCCGAACGTACCGTTGCCCATGCAATAGGCGTTAATCTCTATGCCTGTCGCGGTGCCAAAGTGGCCACGGTGATCGACTGTGCTTGGAAAGAGTGTCCCGGTGAAATAGGTCGGTAGATCGAAGCCGAGATCTTCTACCAGTTCGAAAAAGCGGTTGCAGTGATAGTAAGCGTTCACCGCGGCGAAATTGTCAGTGCGCGCGGCGTAATCGAAGGCTGAGCCGGCTGCCACCGTGGGTGGCGCTGTGTTCGGCACTTCGACATCGGTGACCCGCACGTGATCGCCGGTCAGTGCGAAGATACCGGCCACGGGCGGCGCCACGTCCCCAAGCAGCACCGACGTTCGCAATGCGTTCAGTGCGGCAGCGCCGGCATTGGGTAGAGGCCCGCCATTGCCTGTCACCGGGTCCTCTTTGAATACAAGGCCAGTCACATCGTCGATGAAGGCGCGCAAGTAAAGGACAGCCAGCGTTTCGACCTCGATCAGCGCCACCCACGGCAAGTCTTCGATGCCGCCGCAGGTCAGCTTGAAAGTGACTTCCACCACCACGTAGTGATGGCCTTCCCGTATATCATCGTCGACCGGCGGCAGCGGCAACATGGGATGCGGGAACGGCCGTTGCACGCCTCCCAACTCGCTCTGTTGTGCATTTGGCGATGGAACGTCGGCGGGGGCAAGGCGTTGCTTCGCGCTGTAGCGGTAAATCATCAACCGCTGCTTGAGTATGGTCAGTGACTTCACATCACAGTCCTTGGTGTCGGTGATCCTGAGCAACCGGGCCAGCGTGCCAGCGTCGATTTTGCGGCTACCTTGCAACGCCTTTTTGCCCGGCATCGTCGCGGTGACAGCAACGTGCCGGCTCGATTGGGCACTCAGGACGACGAAGGGTTTTTGCTGCATGTGAACCGAGACGCCCGCTTGCCAGATGGGCAGACCCAAGTAGGTTTGGTCAAACACGACCGTGGTCATGTCGAATTGGGGCTTCTCCTGGTTGAACCGATATTCGATGCCGATTTCCCGCGGCGTATCCTCGGCACCCAGGCTGAAGTTGGCGAGTTCCGCGGTTTCAATACCCAGCACCGCACCGTACTTTTCAAGATATTCACGCGCCGCCAGTACCGCAGTCCCCGCCTTGCTTTCAAAAGGTTCCTCGGTATGCAGGAGGTCTCTAACAGTGCCTTCCGCATCGCGTGTGACATATGCCTTGGATTTGGAATCAAATTCTTCAGACATGATGAACTCTCCCCCTGATGTGACAAGACGTTGATGCGTATTGCGCATGTGCCGCCAGGCCATAAAGATCGGCAAACTGGCGGCACCCTGATCAGATGCGCGGCATTATCTCGACGAAAATCGAACCGAGGCTCGTCCGGCGTGCCATTGAAGGTGCGATAGTTATCTGCGGAGGCTGCACGCTTGACGCTAAAAGCATTCAAACGGCCGGCATTGCCGCATCGTGCGGCGGTACGTCAATCAAGAATTAAGCTGCCGAAGCATTCGACAATTCGTCATGAGATTTTCGAACGAAGGGTGCAGCTCAAGGTCGCCCCATTGGCTGCCAAGCAAACATCCCCACGTTTGCCTTTCGGGATCAATCGATCGATTACGACTAATCTCTTCTGGTTATCAGTGTACCAGAGTATCCGTCTTCAGACTACAGGTTTTGACACTTTCGCAGGACAGGTGCTCTGACGCAGGCCGCACTATCATTCCGGCCCTGCCCGCTATTCGATATCCTTGATCGCGTCGAGCGGACCCTGTAGCGCGGTACGCGGCGGCACAAGTTCCGGCTGGACGACGTGGGTGCGGATAGCCGGCCGGCTCTCCGACATGAGATCGAAGGCCTTGGTGATCATCCCGTCAACGTCCTGGCGGATCATGATCACAGGGAACGGCAGGAACGACCCGAAAGGATCATAGTCATAACAGCCCACGACGATATCTGCGAACATCTCGTTCGGGTGATGCGCCATGAACCGCAACAGCCCCTCGAAGTTGATGGATGAATTGACGAACAGGCCGCGCGGCAATCTTCCTTCGCGTTCGTAAAATTGCTCGAAAGCAGTTTGCGCCGTTCTTGGCGAATAACCGGTCGGAACGATGCACCGGTCGGCATCTCCATCCATCAACTCGCGCTTGATGGCACGAAATCCGCGGATGCGTTCACGGCTTGCGTGATCGTCACGCCCACCGAAGAGATAAAGATCATCGGCCTGGAGCGGGTCATCGGCATTGAAATGCCGGACAATCGCCTCCGTAAGCAGACGTCCGCCCTGATAATTGTCGCTGATCACGGATGGCGCCTTCGTGCCCGGCAGATCGATATTGACGAGTTTGATGCCCGATCCCGCGCAAACCTCATAGACGCCATCCGGATCGGTGGCGCCGGCCACGATCAGTTCGTCGATGGAGTAGGCGATCAACTGCTCGACGGTTTGTCGTTCCTCCTCCGGGTCGCGGCACGCACTGACGACGATGGGGCATTGGCCACGGCCGCGCACATGGGCTTCGAACGTCTGGGCCATCGACGAAAAATAGCGGTTGTCGTGAACGGGCAAGAGCAAGGCAACCAGCCCGGATCGAGAGCTGCGCAAGCCGCGCGCCTGGAGATTGGCTGTATACTGGTGTTCCTCCGCCAGACCGCGGATTAGCTTGGCCGTGCTCTCCTTGATCCGGCGCTTTTGCCACGTGCCGTTCAGCACGGCGCTTACCGTCGACGGCGAACTGCCGGAAAGGACCGACAGATCATAGATTGTCGCCTTCTTCTTCTGTCGATTTTCCATCCTGTTCTCCTCGACTCATCCTAGTTGCAAACGCCGCTTGACGAAAGATCAATTCTGATTGATATTCATTGCACCATCGATTGTGCAATTTTGCTGCATCGATGGTGCAGTGGGCATTGCGCGAGGAGGCGCGGTGGCGAAAGTGGAAATTATTGCCACTTGATATCTGCGGATGCCCGTTTGCCCGTTGAGTGATAAGCTCCCGCGGGGAGCAAAGTGGAGGAGGATTGAGCATGCGAAAATTTCTGATCGCCACGGTCGCGGCGTCGCTATCCATTGCGGCTTCATTTGCAGCCGTCGCCGCCGATACCGGCAAAGTTGGGGTTGTCGTCAAGATCGGCGGCATTCCGTGGTTCAACGCAATGGATGCCGGCATCAAGGAACAGGGCAAGAAACTTGGTGTCGACGCTTTCATGGTCGGTCCGACGAGCGCTGATCCGGCACTTCAGGTCCGCGCCATCGAGGATCTGATCGCGCAAGGCGTAAAGGTCATCGGCGTTGTGCCGAACGATGCGAAAGTGCTTGAGCCCGTACTCAGCAAAGCCAAGGAAAAGGGCATCATCGTCATCACCCATGAATCGCCCAACCAGAAAGGCGCGGATTGGGATTTCGAACTTGCGTCCTCGACCGGCTTCGGCGAAGCGCATGCGAAGCTGCTGGCAGAAAAGACCGGCGGCAAGGGCGAATATGCAGTGTTCGTCGGCTCGTTGACGGTGCCGCTGCACAATGCATGGGCCGACGCAGCCATCGCCTATCTCAAGAAGAACTATCCGGACATGAAGTTGGTCGGTGATCGCTACGGCGTTGCCGAGGATGTCGACAAGAGCCGCTCGACCGCACTCGACCTCATATCGGCCCATCCGGATCTTAAGGGCTTCCTCGCCTTCGGCAGCCAGGGACCCATCGGCGCCGGACGCGCCGTCGAGGAACGGCGCAAGACCGGCCAGATCTTCGTGCTCGGACCGTTCTCACCCGGTCAGGGCCAGAAGCTCATCAAGTCGGATGCCATATCCGGCGGCTTCATGTGGAACCCGAAGCAAGCCGGCGAAGTATTCGTCACATTGGCCGACAAGCTGATGAAGGGCGAAGAGATCAAGGACGGCGAGAAGATCGAAGGGCTTGGTGTAATCCACCCGGATTTCACCAACCACAACATCATTGTCGATGAGCTGGTGCCCATCAACAAGGAAACCGTGGGTGATCTGGCCAAAATGGGCCTCTGATCACAAAAACAAACCCAAGCTGCCGGACGGCCTCGTCCGGTCCGGCAGCGTCACGTTTTGTCTGACAGGCACCTACCATGGCTGAGATCAAGAATCCAGAAAGTGGCGTGACGCCGCTGCTGTCGTTGCGCAACATCAATATGACCTTTGGCGGCATCAAGGCGCTCAAGAATGTGAGCTTTGACGTGCGGCCGGGCGAGGTCCACTGTCTTGCCGGCGAGAATGGATCCGGCAAGAGCACGCTGATCAAGATCATCACTGGTGTCTACCGTCCGGAAGCGGGCGCGGTCATCGACTATGACGGGCAGACCCACTCCCATATGTCGCCGGTAACGGCGCAGGCCGGCGGCATCCAGGTGATCTGGCAGGACCTGGCGCTCTTCCCTGAAATGACCGTTGCCGAAAATATCGCTTTTCACAGCCTCGTCGGCCGTACCCCACGTCTCGTCAATTACGGCCAAATGCGCGAAGTCGCGATCAAGGCACTGCAGCGCCTTGGCGTCACGCTCGATGTCGATGCGCCCTTGAAGGACTATTCGATCGCACAGCGGCAGATCGTGGCCATTGCCCGCGCTTTGATCGGCGAAGCCAAGATCGTTTTCATGGACGAGCCAACCGCCTCGCTGACACAGTCGGAAACCGATCATCTGATCGGCATTGTCCGTTCCCTTTCGGCATCGGGCGTCGCGGTTGTCTTCGTCAGCCATCGCCTGGCGGAGGTGCTTGAAATTTCCAACAGGCTTACCGTCCTGCGGGATGGTGCACTGGTGGGCGTCTATCCGGTAGAAGGCATGACGCAGTCACGCATCACGGAATTGATGACCGGCAAGTCATTCGACCAGCAGGTGCGCGCCAAACCGGTCGAAGGCAATCCGGTCGTGCTTGAGGTCAAGGGGCTGACACGGCCGGGGCAATTCGAGGACATCTCGTTCACCGTCCGGCGCGGCGAAACGCTGGGTATTACCGGCCTCCTTGGCGCCGGCCGTACGGAACTCGCCCTGTCGTTGTTCGGCATGCTGAAACCCCGTTCGGGCAGTGTGACGCTGGAGGGAAAGCCCGTCCGCTTCTCGTCAAATCGCGACGCCATCAAAGCCGGCATAGCCTATTTGTCGGAAGATCGGCTCTCGCTTGGGCTGATCCAGCCGCAGTCGATCGCTGACAATCTGGCGATTGCATCGCTTGACCGCATCAAGAGTGGCGGATTTCTCTCGGATGAGCGCAAGCGGCGACTGGTGGCACACTGGATCACAGAGCTTGGCGTGAAGATCGGCAGGCAAAGCGATGCGGTGTCCACCCTGTCCGGCGGTAACCAGCAGCGCATTGCGATCGCAAAATGGCTGGCTACCGATCCCAAGCTTCTCATTCTCGATGCCCCGACGGTCGGCGTTGATGTCGGTGCCCGCGCCGGCATCTTCGAGATTGTGGCCAGGCTTGCAGAAAGCGGCCTCGCGATCATCCTGATCTCGGACGAAGTGCCGGAAGTATATTTCAACGCCGATCGCGTGCTGCACATGGCTCAGGGTCAAATGGCCGGATGGTTTGACCCGCGCAGATCCACCCTTCAGGAAATCGAGGCTGCAGTCTATGCGTAAGCTCGTTCAATCCCATGCCACGGAATTTGCCCTCTTGGCCGTGATGGCGGTCATATGCGTTTTCCTTTCCTTCGCGACGCCCAACTTCTTTTCGCTTGGCAACGCGTTCGACCTTCTCAATACGAGTTCCGTCAACATCATATTTGCAGTGGGGCTTCTGGTCGTCCTCATTGCAGGTGGCATCGACATCTCCTTTGCCGTCGCTGCATCGGTGGTCCAGTATTGCGCGGCGCTGATCCTCGGATGGATAGGCGGAGGTGGATGGATAAGCGGGTTGCTGATCGCGGGCGGCCTCGGCATTCTTCTCGGCTCTTTCAACGCCTTTCTGATCCACCGGTTCAAGATCATCTCGATCGTCGCGACCATTGCCACGTTCAACATCTATTTCGGACTGCTGATGTTCTTCACGCAAGGCGTGTCGATCTACGACCTGCCGGAGTGGCTGACCGACCGCGTCGTCCTCTTCGAACACCAGATGCCGGATGGCACCTGGGCGGAAATCACCCTGCCTGTGCTGGTCATGGCGATCTGCGTGCTTGCGACCTGGCTACTGATCACCCGCACGACCATTGGCCGCCAGCTCTATGCCTTTGGCGACAATCCGGAGGGCGCGCGCCGTTTCGGCATCGATATCGGCGCCATGCAGTTCATTGCCTTTGGCTGGCTCGGGATGATGGCGGGCATCGGCGGCCTTATCCAGGCCCATTATGCTCAGGAAGTGGTGCCCAACGCGCTTTACGGCCGCGAGCTCGACGTTCTTGCAGCGGTTGTACTCGGCGGTGCGCGCCTTGGCGGGGGCAAGGGATCGGTGCTTGGCTGCGTGCTCGGCGTCCTGCTCATTTCCATTACGCAAAATGGGCTCAACCTGATGGGCGTCTCGCCATTCGCGTTCAAGATGATCATCGGGGCGATCATCCTTGCGGCCATCACACTGTCGAATACGAGCCTTGAAAAGCTCCTGCCATTCATGCGGACGCAGGGAGGCCGCCAATGACCGGCATCACGGCACGCATCAGGAATCTGTTCGGTCCGGAGATGGCCGGGCCGGGTTTCGCCTTTCTCGCAGTCATGCTGTTCTTCGGCATCGCCTCGCCGCAATTCCTGAGTGGCGCGACATTCGGATCGGTGGCCTTTCAGCTTCCCGAACTCGGGCTTCTTACCCTTGCCATGCTGCTGCCGGTGCTGACCGGCGGCCTCAACCTCGCCATCACCTTCACCGCCAACCTGGCCGGCCTGACGGTTGCCTGGGTGCTCCAGGCCAATGGCGGTGTCGATGCCGGCATTGGCGCCTTCCTTCTCGGCTGCGTCCTCGCCATCGCAGTTGGCGCGGCGACTGGCGTGGTAATGGGGCTGGTGATCGCCTATACGCGCGCCCACCCGATCCTCGTTTCGCTGTCGATGATGATCTTCGTACGCGGCCTCGGCGAGTTCCTGACCCGCGGCGGAGATGTTTCCGGCTTTCCCGCCTTCCTGCAGCCGATAGGCCACGGCAGCTTCCTCGGGATACCCATCCCGCTATTGATCTTCATCGCCTGCGTGCTGCTCTGGCACGTGCTCCTCACGCGCTTCAAGCTCGGCTTCAACACGTATATGATCGGCTCCAACATCGAGGCGGCACGCTACTCCGGTGTCAACACGCGCAAGGTGATCGTGCTTGTCTATACGCTCTCGGGTGCGATGTGTGCGGTCGCCGGCATCATCATGCTGGCCCGTTTCAACTCCGTCCGCGTCGGCCATGGCGAATCCTACCTGCTGATCACCGTGCTCGCCTGCTTTCTCGGCGGCGTCAATCCGTTCGGCGGCTTCGGGCGTGTCATTCCGGTCTTCGTCGCCCTCGTCGTTCTTCAGCTTCTCTCGTCGGGGCTCAATCTCATGGGCGCCAACCAGCATCTGGCAACTGCGGTATGGGGCATTCTGCTCCTCGCGGTAATGATCCTGCGCTGGCTCGCCGCTCAACTTATGATTTTCAATCGCAGGAAAGGATAGGACAATGTCTGTTCAGGGATTTGGCGTTCACACCAGCATGTGGACAATGAACTGGGACCGCGCCGGGGCCGAGAAGGCCATCGCGGCCGCAGTCAAATACAAAATGGATTTCATCGAGATCGCACTCCTCAACGCGCCGGCAGTCGATGCCGCCCATACGCGTGCCCTTCTCGAAAAGCATAACTTGCCAGCGGTCTGTTCGCTGGGCTTGCCGGAACGCGCATGGGCCTCCGTACGCCCGGAGGCGGCGATCGAACATCTGAAGGTTGCCATCGACAAGACCGCCGAAATGGGGGCCGTGGCTCTGTCCGGCGTCATCTATGGCGGCATCGGCGAGCGCACCGGCGTGCCGCCGACCGAAGCGGAATACGACAACATCGCCCGGGTTCTGACCGCAGCGGCCAAGTACGCCAAGCCGCTCGGCATCGAGCTTGGAGTCGAAGCAGTCAACCGCTACGAAAACCATCTGATCAACACGGGTTGGCAGGCGGTGAACATGATCGAACGCGTCGGCGCCGACAACGTCTTCGTCCATCTCGATACCTACCACATGAATATCGAGGAGAAGGGCGCGGCCAACGGCATCCTCGACGCCCGCGAACACCTGAAATACATCCATCTGTCGGAAAGCGACCGGGGAACGCCGGGCTATGGCAACTGCCCCTGGGATGAAATCTACGCCGCGCTTGCAGCTATCGGATTCAAGGGCGGCCTTGCTATGGAGAGCTTCATCAATATGCCGGCAGAAGTTGCCTACGGACTGGCCGTATGGCGCCCGGTGGCCAAGGACGAAGCGGAGGTCATGGGCAATGGCCTGCCCTTCCTGCGCAACAAGGCCGCGCAATACGGCCTGATTTGATCGATACGGCAGCACCTCTTCCGCAGAATAAGCGGAAGAGGACTGGCCTCGGCGACTGCGGTAAATCGCCCATTCAGGCGACCTGTTCCCCGTTTCAAATCGTGTATATAGTCTCAAAATGTCTTGTGGGACCGACGTCGGCTGCCAGTACCGCAGTCACAAAAGTTTTGCCACGGGCTGGTAGTTAGCGACTTCTCATTAAACCGGATTGACCCGCATGACCGTCAATCGCCCGCCAAAGAAAAAGACCCACCATACGAGCAAGCGCCCGCCCTTCGAGCGGATCGCGCTGCTTTTGCAGGGCGGCGGAGCGCTCGGCTCCTATCAGGCTGGTGTCTACCAGGCGCTTGCCGAGTCCGACCTGCATCCCGACTGGGTAGCTGGGATTTCAATCGGCGCGATCAACTCTGCCTTGATTGCCGGGAATGCGGCTCACAAGCGCGTCGACGCGCTGCGTGCTTTCTGGGAGACAATCACCGAGCCGCCATTTGGCCTCGCCTCGCTCGCCTCTGATCTCCTTGGCAGACTTGCTGCAAGAGGTGATGTGGCGCACGGTTTCGTCAATCAGGCGCAGGCGTTTGCAACCATGGTAAACGGGGCGCCGGGCTTTTTTGTACCGCGTCCGCTGCCGCCTTTCATCTCGCCGGCTGGAAGCATGGAGGCTGAGAGCTACTACGACGTTGCCCCGCTAAAGGCGACGCTTGAGCAATTGGTCGATTTCGACCGCATCAATTCCGGGCCGATGCGGTTCAGCGTTGGGGCAGTAAATGTTCGCTCCGGCAATTTCGAATATTTCGACAGCACGACGACCCAAATAACGCCCGAACACATCATGGCCAGTGGCGCTTTGCCACCCGGGTTCCCGGCGACAAGGATCGAGGGCGAATACTATTGGGATGGCGGGCTGATCTCCAACACGCCGTTGCAATGGGTACTGGAAAGCTTTCCACGCAAGGACACGCTGGCATTCCAGGTGGATCTGTGGAACGCTAGGGGCGAGTTCCCCCGCGATCTGATTGGCATTGATCTGCGTCAGAAGGAAATCCGGTTCTCGAGCCGCACCCGTGCTGCCACCGACCAGTTCAAACGGGCGCAGCGCTTGCGCCGTGCGCTCAACCATCTGCTGAAGATGGTGCCGAAGGAGACGCTCGCAGCGGCAGACGACGAGACAAAGCTCCTGATCGAGCAGGCCGATGAAACTGTCTACAACATTGTTCAACTGATCTACCGTGCCAAATCCTACGAAGGGACGTCCAAAGACTATGAGTTTTCCCGTCTGACGATGGAGGAGCACTGGGCCTCGGGATATAACGACGCGGTTCGCACATTGCGCCATCCTGAAGTACTGGAGCGCCCCAATACGCCGGATGGGGTTGCAACTTTTGACTTGGCCTAATCACTCCAACCGAGCAGCGAGCACGCCATGAACATAGAAGATGTCCGCGCCAAAGCTTTCGCCATGCCGCTGAATGACCCGGCATATCCGAAGCCGCCTTATAAATTCTACAACCGCGAATACGTCGTCATCAATTACCGGACCGATCCGTCAGCACTTCGCGCCGTCGTGCCCGAGCCCCTCGAAGTGATCGGTGATACTGTCGCCTATGAATTTATCCGGATGCCGGATTCCACGGGGTTCGGCGATTATACCGAGACCGGCCAGGTGATACCCGTTCGCTTCAGGACGCGTTCCGGCGAAATCCAGGAAGGCGGTTATGTCCATGCCATGTATCTTGATGATAACTCGCCCATTGCAGGCGGGCGCGAGATTTGGGGCTTTCCGAAGAAGCTTGCGACACCAAAGATCAAACATGAACAGGAGACCATCGTCGGCACGCTGCACTACGGAGACGTGCTGTGCGCGACCGCGACGATGGGATACAAACATCGCGAGCTTGACTTCGGACCTCTGGCGAAAGCCATGGCGAAGCCGGCTTTCATGATCAAGATCATTCCGCATGTCGATTGTACGCCGCGCATTTGCGAACTCGTGCGCTATTACCTTGAGGACGTCACGGTAAAGGGAGCGTGGTCGGGTCCGGCGGCGCTGCAACTGTTTGAACACGCCATGTGCGACGTGGCTCGCTTGCCCGTGCGGGAAGTGATCTCGGCCAGTCATTACGTCGCCGATCTCACACTCGGGCTCGGCGAAGTCGTGTTCGACTATCTGAAACAGGATTGATTTTTATAACACTCGAAGAGGTGCAGAATGTCTCGTTTTACAGGAAGAGTTGCTGTCATTACCGGAGCGGCCAGCGGCATCGGCAAGGAAATAGCCCTGCGCTTTGCCGCTGAAGGCGGTGTTCCCGTGATTGCTGATCTCAATATTGACGCCGCCAACGCGGCAGCCGAGGAATTCAAGTCCAATGGCGGCGATGCATTCGCTGTCGCGATGAACGTGACTGAAGAGGCCGAGGTCGAGAAAGGCGTTGCCGACGTTATCGCCAAATACGGAAAGATCGACATTCTGGTCAGTAATGCGGGTATCCAGATCGTCAAGCCGCTGGTCGATTTTCCCTTTGCCGACTGGAAGAAGCTTATCTCTATCCATCTCGATGGCGCGTTCCTGACAACGAAGGCCTGCCTCAAGCACATGTACGCCGCCAATTACGGCCGCATCATCTACATGGGTTCGGTACACTCCAAAGAAGCATCGAAACTCAAGGCTCCATACGTGACCGCCAAGCACGGGCTGATCGGCCTCGCCAAGGTGGTGGCGAAAGAGGGCGCCGAGCACAATGTTTCCGCCAATGTCGTTTGCCCGGGCTTCGTTCGCACCCCTCTGGTCGACAAGCAGATTCCGGAGCAGGCCAAGGAACTCGGCATCACCGAAGACCAGGTGATCAAGACCGTGATGCTGAAGGATACCGTAGACGGCGAGTTCACCACCACTGACGACGTGGCGGATGCGGTGCTGTATTTTGCCGCTTCAAAGACCAACGCGTTGACCGGTCAGTCTTTGGTCGTGAGCCACGGCTGGTATATGCAATAGTCTGTCCGCTGAAAGGCCGCGTCTGAACCACGTGGCCCCTTCAAGAACTACTCGACTTCGCAAGTCGTGCTGGCGCCGTTTCGGGTGAGCTTTGCGCTTTTGCCGGTAACCCAGAACTCGGTATTTTCATCCGCATACCGGCCACCATCGGCCGATAGCGCTTGAGGCAGGGTATATTTGTCGCCGCTGTCGGCGAATACGAGGTCGGCGATACCAAAACCATCGCCGGGCGGCGTGAAGGTGACGGTCAATCTTGATCCATCAGCGCATTTGTACTTCACGTCCTTGGCCAACGCCGCGGCCGGGGCACATATAAGCACAATACTGCTCATCCACACGATCAATTTGCGCGTCATGGTCAGTCTCTCCCTTGTGAGATCAATGCGAGTGTCCGTTCATCGGGCATGCCGCCGCACCAGCGCTCCAGCGCCTGACGGTATGGACTGTCTGTTTCGTCCGCCACCCTTCCAAACAATGTCATGGATGAGCGGAATTTCATGTCGTCGGGAGAACCAAAGATCGCGTGCAACGAATGAGCGTTCGCCCGCAGGACGATCCTCGTACATTCATCAAGCCGGAGGCCGAGAACGGGATGGGCAAGATAGGCGCGCGCCTCGTCCAGCGAGACGATGCCATAGAACTCCGCGGTAGACGATCTTCCAAGACCTCGCAATTGCGGGAACACAAACCACATCCAGTGGCTTTGCTTGCGCCCGGCCCGCAATTCTTCCAGCACGTCCTGGTAGAGGTGTGCCTGTGCCATCACAAACCGCTTGAGGTCAAAAGGATCGTCCGGCGGCATGTCCGCCTCCTTGCATCCACAGGTTGTTGCTGCGCAAAGCTCTTTTCAGCACGGACAATGTATGTTGTGACAGCGATGTTGTACATATTTGTCATCGCGGGCCAGGGCCGCGACAGGGGCTGGCTCGACGCAGCGTGCCAATGGAGGATGATTTATGGTTGATGCAACAACATCACCGGTCATTGTTTCGATCGTCAACACACTCGAGACAGCGCTGACCCCTGTCTTCCTGCTCGCCGGCACCGCCGGATTTCTCAATGCCTTCATCGCCCGGCTGGCCCGCGTCTCCGACCGGGTCAATGCGATCTCAGATCTTATTGAGGCGGACCGCGAACTTAACGCCGCGCGCCTTTCGCAACTGAGCTATCTGCGTTTCAGGACCCTGGCCTTGGAGATTGCCGTATTGTTTGGCACCTGTGCTGGCGTTTTGACCTGCCTTGCAATTATCTCACTGCTGGGAGGCGCCATCGGCCGCGAGAACTTTCGCGAATATATTCTTTACTGGCTCTTCGCCGGCGCTGTCTTTGCACTGGTAGGCTCGCTCGTCGCCTTTCTGTGTGAAATGCTGGCTGCAAGCCAGAGCATGTTGCGCCAGATATCCAGGGATCAGCGTACAAGACGAAAATGAATGGGGCTATGTGCCCTTGACAGTGCAATTGCCGCCAGGCCAGTTGGAATTGAGCACAACGTTCGGTTGCACAAGCGGGGGAAAGAGAAAGATCGGAACGTGCGGCCAGTTATTCAGATCGACCCAAACTGACCGGACTCTACCTCCGACTAAGAAATTATAGCGAGCCCACGGTTGATTGAAGGTCTGGCTCTATACGTGCACACTGTCGAGGCTGATTGACCCCAGCAGGGGCCCGGCTATCCCATACCACCCACCAAGCCCGGCCGGGCCTTTTTTTAACTTTCCTGGTATTAACGAAGATGAACCCAGACGAAACCAATTCGCCTTCGCCAAAAGCGGAATATGAACCGTACCTCACGCCGGTTTTGCCCTACGTCATCACCTTCATAGCCATTTCCATCATCGTTATCCTCGTCGGATGGATGTCTCATCGATAGGAATGCCTGAAGTATTGTTTCGGCGCTTTGAGATGCAATATTCCGTGGTGTACCCTATTATTCCATTTCGGGAGTATGCAGGGCCCTGCCGGGGGTTGGGAGAACGGCGTGATGCGCAAATTTTTGCTGGTCTTGTCTGCTGGCTGGTGCATGGCCACCATTGCCACAACCTCGGGCTTCGCTGAAGGAACGGAGATGGAGCTCACGGGCAAGGGCCTCGGTCCTCCAGCTTTTCGTGCCTTTTGCGGGCAATATCCGAGCCTCTGCAATACGCGTACCGGAGCCAAGGTTGTGCAATTGACGGAGGAAAGGCGTAAGCAGCTTCAGTCCGTCAATTTGAGCGTCAACGCGGCCATCAGGCAGCAAAGCGACATGCAGACGAATGGCGTTGAAGATCTCTGGACGATCCCGACAAAGGCCGGCGACTGCGAGGATTTTGCCATTCTGAAGAAACGCGAACTGATGCGGCGCGGCTGGCCTGCGGCATCCCTCCTGCTCACCGTGGCGCGCCTGCCCTTCAGCAATGAAGGACATGTCGTTCTAACAGCGCGGACTTCGGACGGGGATCTCATCCTCGACAGCCGCAGCAGTTCCATCAAGGACTGGTCGGATACCTACTATCGCTATTATGCGCGTCAATCCCAGTATTCCGCCGGCTGGGAGCGTATCGGCAAGGCTATTCCGGTCAGCAGCACCGCAAAGCTGAAGGCCGCTCGTGCCCATACGGCCAGCATCAGATTGCAGGACCTGGGGCTGATTGAAGTATCTGCACCCCGTTGATCCTGTAGAAGCCATCCGGCTGTCTTACCATCTGATAGATAGCAGTCCAATCTTTGCCGTCCGGTCCGGTAATCAGCACTTCCTGGATGACCAGATCGCCGACGACTTTGCTGCGACCAAACGCAAAGTTCCCGGGCCGGAAGACCGGCTGGTAGGTGCGCTTGACCATGTCGAAGAAGAGGTTCTGGTTGAGGAATTTTTCCTGTATTGCCGGCGATGCGAAGGAATAGGCCGCCGCAGCATCGTTGTTAAGGAAGGCTGCGATCTGGTTCCTGATAATGAGCTGCGCGGAATCCACCGGCTCCTCGGCACGCACGATCCCCGCAGCGACCAACAATAGGCACGCCGCCAATCCGCAGGAAGATACTCTGATCATCCCGTCCTCCTTGCACACCTCGAGCCCCTGATACCCTGCTTGCGATTGCTCGGGACGAGCCTTGCGACTCGTTGCCCTTGCGGCAAGCCGAGATTTGCTATTGGTGCGTACAGGTGGAAAAATACCTGTACATTCTCGCTCTTGCAATGAGAGGCGCGCCGGTCCTCGATGCGGACACCTGTTTTCCATGACCAATGACGATCAAGGCGAGGGCCCGGTGCCATCATGAATGACGCACATCAAACTGAAGGCGCCGTTGAATCGCCCTATTGGCGGCAAAACCTGATCGTGTGCCTGCTCGGCTCGTTCACGACGATCGTCGCCATGACGCTGATCCTTCCCTTCCTTCCGCTTTATGTCGAACAACTGGGCGTCAGTGATCACGCCGCCATCGTGCAATGGTCAGGCGTGGCCTATGGCGCCACATTCTTCACCGCCGCACTCGTCGCGCCCCTGTGGGGCCGGCTGGCGGACCTCTACGGGCGCAAACTCATGCTCATCCGCGCCAGCCTTGGTATGGCAATCGCCATGTCGCTGATCGGCATGGCGACCGACGTCTATCAACTCGTGTTCTTGCGTCTTCTGACGGGGCTGCTCGGTGGTTATGCCTCGGGGTCCACTGTGCTTGTAGCAACCCAGACACCGAAAGCCCGCACCGGCTGGGCGCTTGGGACCCTCGCCTCGGGAATCATGGCGGGAAATCTCGTTGGTCCGTTGATCGGCGGTGCTCTTCCGCCCTTGATCGGCATTCGCTGGACATTCTGGCTCGCAGGTGCGGTTATTTTCGTCACCTTCCTGGCGACAAGCTTTTTCATCAGGGAAGAATGGCGTGCGCCCAAGACGAAGGCCGAGAAGCGGCAGGTCGGTTGGGCGGCGATTCCGGACAAACGGCCGGTCATGGTCATGCTGCTCGCCGGCATGCTGTTGATGCTGGCCAACATGTCGATCGAGCCGATCATCACTGTCTATGTCGCCCAGCTCGTCAATGATCCGGCGCGGGTGACCATCGTAGCCGGGCTGGTTATGTCGGCGGCGGCGCTCGGCAGCATCCTCTCTGCATCCCGGTTGGGGAATCTCGCTGATCGCGTCGGCCATTGGAATGTCATCGTCGCGGCACTTGGCGTTTCCGCACTCCTGCTCATCCCGCAGGCATTCGTGACGCAGGGCTGGCAATTGATTGTGCTTCGCTTTCTGATGGGCCTGTCGCTCGGCGGACTCCTGCCCTGCATCACCGCCGTGATCCGTCACAACGTCCCGGACAATGCTGCTGGAACCGTGCTTGGATATGCCACCTCGTCGCAATATGTCGGTCAAGTCGTGGGGCCGCTCGCCGGCGGCTTTGCAGGTGGGCATTTCGGCATGCGCGCCGTATTCCTTGGTACCAGTATCCTGCTGGCGGGCGCCGCCCTTTACGGCTGGTTGGTACGCCCACGGGATAAGTGATAGGCTCAACGAGTCGCGTGTGATTCGCCGCGATATCTAGCAAGCAGATTTCGCCCAATTGTCATGGAACCAGACTAACTCCGACGCATTAACGTGATTGCTTCAGGACGCAACCAATTGCAACCTGACGATCCGACTTCATGGAGGAAGTAATGAACGACAAGCGTTTTCCCCTACCGGTTATGGTTACTCTTGGCGCCGCAGGTCAGCGAGCGGTTTGCACGGTTTGGGAAGCGGTAGAATGCCTGCGAACATACTGGCCCTCCAAAAAGGGTCCGAGCTACAGGCGGGCACTGCAAGCCTGCCTTGATGCACTTGACGGCTGGAAACCCGCGCATAAGGCGCGGCATGCCTTCATCAGTGCCGCGCGCGAGGCGGGCATATTCCTCGACACCCGGTTGCATCAGTAATATCCATCGGGGCGGCATCAGCCGCCCCGTTCATTTCCCGTCAGCGTATATTGGCTCGAGCGCGCGGGCGCCGTTCATTCATTTCATGGCTGAAGATTGTCGGCGGCAGCGGAGCCCGCTCGCGAATGATGTCAGCCCCCTTTTCGCCCATCATGATCGTCGGCGCATTGGTATTGCATGAGGGAACGCGCGGCATGACTGAACTGTCGCATACGCGCAGACCTTCGATACCCCGGACTTTAAGCTCAAGATCGACGACGGCCATGGTGTCAGTCCCCATCTTGCAGGTGCCAACCGGGTGGTGGTCGGTCTTGGCATTGGCGCAGCCATAGTCGAACAATTCCTCGTCAGAGTTGTATTTCGGCCCGGGCAGGCGCTCGGCCATGACAAACGGTTTCAGCGCTGCCTGGCTCATGATTTCCCGGGCGATTTTCAGCCCCTCTATCGACATCTTGCGATCATGCGGATCGCTCCAGTAATTGGGGTCGATCAAGGGTGCCGCAGCGGGGTCGTTCGATTGTAAACGCACCGTGCCGCGCGAGCGCGGATGCAGATAGGCCGAATTCAAGGTTACGCCTGCATTCTTCAGTCGTTCCACGCCTGCCTCGATACCGGAACCGAGTCCCAGGTGAAACTGGATGTCGGGAGAGCGCGCCTCCGGATCCGCATACCAGAAGCCACCCGTTTCAAACAGGCTCGACGCCACGGGGCCGGTGCGGAAGAGAACATATTGCAGCCCGGCCCACAGGGTGCGGTGCAGTTTGGCAACCCCGTCATACGTATGGTCGCCCGTGCATTCGCAAATGACGAAGAGGTCGAGGTGATCCTGCATGTTCTCACCGACGCCGGGCAGATCGTGCGCGACCGGCACGCCAACATCCTTGAGATGATCAGCGGGACCGATGCCTGATTGAAGCAACAGTTTTGGCGATCCGATCGCGCCGGAACTCACCAGAACTTCGCTGTCTGCCCGCACGATCTCGCGCGCATTGCCGTTGATGATTTCAACACCGGCGGCACGGCCTTTTTCGACTACGATCCTGGATACCTGTGCACCCATGCGGACAGTCAGGTTCTTGCGATCGCGGATAGGCGCAAGGTAGGCCATGGATGCTGACGAGCGGCGGTGATCGCGCTGTGTCAGCTGGTAAAAACCCACACCGGCCTGCTGCTGGCCGTTAAAGTCGTGATTATAGGGGATGCCGAGTTCCTGCCCTGCCCTGATATAGGCATCGCAGATCGGCAATGTGGCCGCTGGCATCGAAACGCCAAGCGGTCCGCCATAATCGTGATAGTCGTCAGCGAAACGCTGGTTATCCTCGGCACGTTTGAAATAAGGGAGCACATCGCGATAACTCCAACCGGTGCACCCATCTTCCCGCGCCCACAGATCGTAGTCAGTTGCATTTCCACGCGTGTAGAGCTGCGCGTTGATGCTTGACCCGCCGC
The DNA here is from genome assembly GCA_900473175.1 of Hyphomicrobiales bacterium. GTDB lineage: Bacteria > Pseudomonadota > Alphaproteobacteria > Rhizobiales > Rhizobiaceae > Phyllobacterium. The sequence continues at coordinate 89,437 of UCKM01000006.1, forward strand.
CGATCACCTTGGCCTGCGTATAGCGCAGAACGCGGTTGTTCATATGTTTCTGCGGAACGGTGGACCAGCCCCAGCTGGCAACGCCCTTGGTCATCTTGGCAAAGCCGGCCGGCATATGGAACAGCGGGTTCCAATCACCGCCGCCTGCTTCGAGCAACAATACGGAAACGCCAGGATCTTCGCTCAGTCGGTTTGCGAGTACGCAGCCGGCCGGTCCGGCACCGGTGATAATATAATCGTACGTCATTCTAGAGCCTGCTTATTGAAAGGGCGCCATCGGCATTGATGACCGAGCCCGTGGCAAAGTTGAAATCACCGCTGGCGAGCGCAGCAACGATGCGGCCAAGATCGTCGGGTTCGCCCCAGCGTTTCATTGGCACGAGGCCTTCAGCGATAAGTTTGTCGTACTTGGCGGCAGCAACCGACGTCATGTCGGAGCGGATAATTCCGGGACGCACATCGAATACACTGATTCCCTGATCAGCCAGCCGCAGCGCGAGTCCCTGCGTGAACGCGGCGAGCGCCGCCTTGGTCATGCAGTAGTCGAGTCTTTCTGGCGATGTCATCTCGGCGGAGACCGAGGTAACATTGATCACTGTGCGTACTACCTGCGCATCCGCGTTTGCCAGCATGGCGCGCAACACAGCCTGTGTGAAGAATACAGTGCCACGTAAATTGATCGCGAAAATCGCATCATAATTAGCCGGCTCAAGATCAAGAAAATCACCGCGGACCTTCGAACCGATTCCGGCGTTGTTGACGAGGCAATCGATCCGGCCATGTTTGTCCAGAACGCGATTCACTGTGGTGGCGTGGCCTCCAAGATCGGCAATATCGGCTTCAATGAATACAACCTTGGCACCCAGCCTCTCCAGCGCCAATACAGCTCCCCGGCTGGTTTCGTCATTGACAATGTCAGTGATTGCCAGGTCGAAACCCTTGGCGGCGAGGGCCTTTGCAATGCCAAGGCCGATGCCGCGCCTGGCGCCGGTAACGAGTGCGACCGGCTTCATTGGGCAAGGTCCTTCGATACGATATGATCGGCAACACGCAGCGCCTGTGCCGCGATCGTCAGCGCCGGGTTGACCGCCGCAGAGGTCGGCAGGAAGGCGGCATCGACAACGAACAGGTTGGGATGATCGAAGGCGCGGCAATAGACATCGAGCGGGGCCGTTGCCGGATCCGTGCCCATGCGAATGGTCCCACACTGGTGCGATGGCGTCTTGCGGTCGAACGCCTTGGACAGAACCAGCGGAAATCCAGCAGCGCGCAAAACCGTCTTGATCTGCGCGACCAACTTCTGATGCGCCGGCCAGTTGCTGCGTATCCATTCGAGGATGATCTTGTCGCCATCAATGCGCACCCGGCTCTCGGGTTTCGGCACATCCTCGCTCATGGCGAGAAAATCCACCGTGTGCGCGCAGAATCGGTCGAGCGCCCACTCAGGAACCAGCTTCAGATCGGATTTCAGAACCGGGCCGCTGATCCGTCCCAGCAGCTGCACATTACCAAGCGGCGCGCCGCCATTTCCATCGGACAGATAGAAATCATTGAAGCCGAAGGTTTTTTGATAAACCGAGTCGTTCTTGAAACGCGGATCGAAGCCGATTACCGCCGAAAGGTTGTGATTCATGAAATTGCGTCCGACCTGATCTGAGCGATTGGCGATCCCTGCCGGATTTGCGTCATTGGCCGAACGCAGCAACAGAACGGCAGACTGCACTGCGCCCGCGGAAAGAATGACAAGCTTCGGTCTGATGACCAAACTCGAACCGTCTTCCTCGTAGTGCACCGTGGTGATGGTCTTGCCATCCGGCGTTGTTTCGAGCCGTGTCACGCGGGCCTTGGTTTCCAGCCGCACATTCTCATGTGCCAGCGCCGCGGCGAGTGCCGTTGTCTCGGCATCCATCTTGCCATTGAAGCTATTGGGATGCGCGTCCCAGGGCGTCTTGCCATGGGCAAGCCAGGTATCGATATCGACGCCGAGCGGCAAGGAAGCCGGGTGCACGCCGACGGCTTTCAACCGTTTACGCAGAGCTGCTATCGGTGCTTCATCAGGTACTGCCGGAAAATCATAGGGCGCCGAGTGATGCGGTTCGGTGGGATCCTCGCCCAATGTTCCGCGAACCTGAAACAGCGCTTCCGCCTTGCTATACCAGGGCTCAAGTTCTTCGTAGGCAAAAGGCCAGGCCGGTGAGACACCCTCGAGGTGTTGCATTTCCTCGAAATCCTCGGCGCGATACCGCGTCAGCACGGCTCCGTAAAATTTCGAATTGCCTCCAACATTGTAGTAGTTGCCGGGGTTGAATGGCTTCCCGGCCTCGTCATACCAGTTTTCCTTGGGACGAAAGAACCCCTTTTGAAAAATTGCGCGTGGATCACGGTTCTCCGGCCGATCGGCAAGGTGGTCACCGGCTTCGAGGATGACGATCTCCACCCCGGAACCGGCCAGCCCCGCCGCTATTGTCGATCCGCCTATACCAGAGCCGATAATGACAATATCTGGAGTTGGTCCCGGTTGCAGCTTGGAGTTCATGTCAATCAGTCGTCAGGCGCCAATGCGCAATTGCGATTGTGGATCGAAGAAGACCGCCTTGTCGAGATTGAACGCCAGCGCCGTCTTCTGCCCCGCGACGATGGGAGCGTCCGCCCGCAGACGCGCGACGACTTCCTTGCCGCCGAGTTTCGTGACCGCGAATGTGTCGGAACCCGCCGGCTCCACCACCTCGATCAGGCATTCGCCCTCGACGAGCGATCCCGCGTTGCGATCAGCGCCGTCGGGGTCAGTCAGGGCTTCGGGGCGAATACCGAAGATAACGTCCTTGCCCGCAAAACTGACGAGGCCGCTATTGGTCTTCTTGATCGGCAGCCGCAGCGGGGTGGCGTCAGGACGGTCAAGTACGACATGCAGGTCGGAGGCACTGCCTTCGATCTTGGCCTTGAGCAGGTTCATCGCCGGTGATCCCATGAAGTCGGCAACGAACAGATTGGTCGGATTGTTATAGATCTCGGCAGGCGTGCCAAACTGCTGCAGAACGCCGTCCTTGAGCACGGCAATCTTCGTCGCCAGCGTCATCGCTTCGATCTGGTCGTGCGTAACATAGACGATCGTGGTCTTCATGCGCTGATGGAGGCGCTTGATCTCGGTCCGCATATCCACGCGCAGCTTGGCGTCGAGATTGGAAAGCGGCTCGTCGAACAGGAACACTTGCGGGTTGCGCACAAGGGCACGGCCCATGGCGACGCGCTGGCGCTGGCCACCGGAAAGCTGGCTCGGCTTGCGGTCGAGCAGATGGCCGATCTGCAGCATGTCCGCGACCTTTTTGATCGCCTTTTCCCGCTCGGCCTTGGCAATGCCGCGGATCTCCATGCCGAACGCGATGTTTCCGGCAACGGTCATATTGGGATAAAGCGCATAGGACTGGAAGACCATGGCGATATCGCGCTTGGACGGGTGCAGCCCGCTGATCGACTTGCCTTTGATCGAAATGTCGCCGGAGGTAATCGGTTCGAGGCCGGCAATGGTGTTAAGCAGCGTGGACTTGCCGCAGCCCGACGGGCCGACGAGCACGAGGAACCCGCCCTCGTCGATCTCGATGTTGATATCCTTGAGGATCGGCACATTGCCGTAGGATTTATGCAGGTCTTTGATCTGGAGAAATGACATTGATTTATCCCTTCACGGCGCCGGACATGAGGCCGCGGACGAAGTACCGTCCGGAAACGATGTAGACGATGAGCGTTGGCAGCGCGGCAAGTATCGCGCCGGCGAAATGCACGTTGTATTCCTTCACACCCGTCGACGAGTTGACAAGGTTGTTGAGCGCGACCGTCATGGGCGTGCTGCTGAAGCCGGAGAAAGAAGCACCGAACAGGAAGTCGTTCCAGATGTTGGTGAACTGCCAGATAACCGAAACGACAATGATGGGCCCCGACGACGGCAGTAGAATGCGGCGGAATATCTGGAAGAAGCTCGCGCCATCGATCTGCGCAGCACGGACCAGTTCCGTCGGGAACGCTTCATAATAATTGCGAAAATAGAGCGTGGTGAAACCGAGACCATAGATGATGTGAACGAAGATCAGGCCCTGGATGGTTCCTGCCATGCCGAGCAGTCCGAGCATGCGTGCCATCGGGATCAGCACGATCTGGAATGGAATGAAACAGCCCAGCAGCAGCATGCCGAACATGACATTGGACCCGCGAAACTTCCACTTGGTCAGAACGTAGCCGTTGAGCGCGCCGACGACAGTCGAGATGGCGACGGCAGGGATCACCATCAGGATGGAATTGATGAAATAGGGCCGCAGGCCGGTTGGCTGAACACCGATCTGCGCGGTGGACCAGGCGGAAAGCCAGGGCTCGATGGTCCATTCGTGGGGCGGCGACAGCATGCCCCCCTGGCGGATTTCATCCAGCGTCTTCAGCGAATTGACCACCATCACGTAGAGTGGCAACAGGTAGTAGAACGCGAAGATCAAAAGCGCGGTATAGATCAGGACACGCGTGAGCTTGCCGCTTGAGATCGCATTGTCTGGGCTCGGAGCGCTCATTTGCTGCCTCCCCTGATTTCAGAATAGAGATAGGGAATGATGATCGAGAAGATCATCATCAGCATGATGATGGCTGACGAGGCACCGATACCCATTGAATTGCGTGTGAACGTATAGGAGTACATGAATGTCGCGGGCAGTTCGGTCGCCTGACCGGGACCGCCGCCGGTCAATGCAATCACAAGGTCATAGGCCTTGATGGCAAGGTGCGCGAGCACGACGAAGGCTGAGAGGAACACCGGGCGCATCAGCGGAATGATGATGCGGCGGTAGATCATGCCAGTCGACGCGCCATCGATCTGCGCCGCCTTGATGATTTCATTGTCGACGCCGCGCAGGCCGGCCAAAAACATGGCCATGACGAAGCCCGAGGACTGCCAGACGGCGGCGATCACAACCGTGTAGATCGCCATTTTGGAGTCCTTGATCCAGTTGAAGGCAAAGCTCGTCCAGCCCCACTGATGCATGGTGTTTTCAAGGCCGATGCCTGGATCGAGGAACCATTTCCAGGCAACGCCGGTCACGATGAACGACAATGCCATCGGATAGAGATAGATCGGCCGCAGGAAGCCCTCGATACGGATTTTCTGGTCGAGCAGAATGGCAAGGCCAAGGCCGATAATCGTGCAGATGATGATGTAAAGCGAAGCAAATATGCCGAGATTGGTTATGGCACGCCACCAATGCGGCAGAGCCCAGAGCTTGCGATAGTTCTCCAGGCCGACAAAGCCATAGGATGGCAGCATCTTGCTATCGGTCAGGGACAAGATCCCAGTATAAGCGATGAAGCCGTAGACAAAGATCAGCACGATTAAAAAACTCGGGCCCAACACCAGCTTGGGTATAAGGTCCTGTATGCGGCTGCGGGTATCCATAGCCTCACCTCTTAATTCTATTTCGAATTTTTATCATTGCCGCGAAAGCCGCGGGAAATCTGTCCGGGGCGACGACGCCCCGGACAGAAAGCTGGATTACTTCGCAGCATCCACGGCGGAAACAAGTTCCTTGACCGCTTGGTCCGAGGTCAGATCACCGTTGAACTCGCGGGTGACGACGTCATAGATCGCGTTCTTCACGGAAGCCGGAACTGCATAGCCATGGGCCATGGAGCCATAGAGCGTGCCGCCCTTGCTTGCTTCGGCAAGATCCTTGATGGCCTTCTTGCCGCAAGCATCGAATGCAGTATCCGGAACATCGGTGCGAGCCGGAGCAGAGCCCTTGACCACGTTGAAGGCCGACTGGAAGGTCGGGCTTTCAATAGCGGACGCCATGATCAGCTGGTTCTTGTGTTCCGCATCGCTCTTCTTGAAGAACAGGAACTGGTCGGAGTTGAAGGTTACCGAGCCCTGTGTACCTGGGAAACGCATGCACACGAAGTCCTTGCCGGGTTCCTTCTTGGCCTTGACGAATTCGCCCTTGGCCCAGTCGCCCATGAACTGCATGCCGGCCTTGCCTTCGATGACCATCGTGGAAGCAAGGTTCCAGTCGCGACCGGAGAAATTGTCATCCACGTAGCTGCGCAGCTTGGTCATGCGGTCGAAAGCTTCCTTCATCTTGTCGCCGCCCAAAGCCTGGGGATCGAGATCGATGAAAGCTGCCTTGTAGAAGTCGTTGCCGAGGGAAAGAACGACCGCGTCGAAGATCGTCGCATCCTGCCAGGGCTGGCCGCCATGGGCGATCGGCGTGATCCCCTGTTCCTTGAACTTGTCGAGAAGAGCGATCAGCTCATCCCAGTTTGCGGGCTCCTTGCCGCCTGCCTTGTCGAGGGCGGCCTTGTTGATCCAGATCCAGTTGGTCGAGTGAACGTTGACCGGTGCAGCGATCCAGTGGCCGTCATATTTGGAGAATTTCTGCAAGGCTTCAGGAATGACGTCGCCCCACTTTTCCTTCTCCGCAACGTCATCGACGTTAGTAAGCGCGCCCTGCTTTGCCCAGTCGGTGATGTCGAAACCAAGCGACTGCACGGACGTTGGCGGATTGCCCGCCGTAACGCGAGCGCGCAGAACGGTCATCGCTTCCGAACCGCCACCGCCGGCAACCGGCATGTCCGACCAGGTGATGCCCTTGGTTTCAAGATCCTTCTTCAGAACTTCCAGCGCGGTTGCTTCGCCGCCGGATGTCCACCAATGCAGGACTTCGACGTTTTCGGCTGCGCGAGCCACCGTTGCCGTGCCGAGCAGCATGGCTGCTGCAGCGACCGTATTCATCCACTTTTTCATTTCAGGCCTCCCACGTGAAAAAACGAGAAAATATTCGACAAATTCCGACTGAGACTTCCTCAAGTCCGGAGCATTCTTACAATAGGCGCACGGCCAATTACAATCGATTTAATCAGCTCGCCCATACGACTTTCCTCCTCCCCATGTGCATGTTGAGAGTCTTGGTTTCGGTGTAGTCCTCCACCGCATGTCGGCCGAGTTCGCGGCCAAGTCCGGACTGCTTGTAGCCGCCGAATGGCAGTTCGGAAGCACCGTCCATGAAGGTATTCATCCATATCGTTCCGGCGCGCACCCTGCGGCCGACGGTGAGGCAGGTATCAAAGTCGCGGCTCCAGACCCCGGCCGACAATCCGTAGTCGATTGAATTGGCAATTCCAATGGCATCCTCCAGTGTCTCGAATGTTAGCACAGAGAGGACCGGACCGAACACCTCTTCGCGTGCCACTGCCATGTCTGGCTGGACGGACGAAAGGATGGTCGGCGCCATGAATTGTCCCATCCCCAGATCGAGCGGTTCGCCGCCGTGACTGAGATTGGCGCCAGCCGAGGCAGCGTTGCGCACATATCCGTCGATCTTGCCAAGGTGCTCGGGCGTGATGATCGCGCCGACCTTGGTCTGCGGGTCGAGCGGATCGCCCACCTTGACCTTTGCGGCGTGTGCCGCAATGCGGGCGATAACGTCTTCGGCAATGTCGCGATGAACGATGAGCCGCGATCCTGCATTGCAGCATTCGCCCGCATTGAAATAGGCGCCGAAGACCGCGGCATCGATGAAGTCGTCGAGCTCAGCGTCCGGGAAGACGATTTGCGGATTCTTGCCGCCCAGCTCCAGCGACACTTTCTTGAGCGTCTGTGCAGCATTGGCCATGGTCAGCTTACCGACGAGCGTCGAGCCGGTGAAGGACACCATATCGACATCGGGATGGGTCGTCATGGGTGCGCCGACTTCGGCGCCCGTACCAACAATGATATTGACCACGCCAGATGGAACGCCGGCTTCAATCAGAATCTCGCCGAGCACGAGAGTGGAGCCAGAGGTGAGTTCTGATGGCTTGACCACGGCGGTGCAGCCGGCGGCCAATGCGAAGGGCAGCTTCTGACTGACGATGAGGAAGGGGAAGTTCCAGGGCGTGATGATCGAGATGACGCCGATCGCCTCACGCAGGACCACGCCGAGCGTTCCGTCCCCGAGCGTATTATAGCTTTCGCCATGCAAATCACGTCCGAGTGCCGCAGCATAGCGCCAGATATCGACGGCGCCGCCAAGTTCCGCCTTGGCCTGGCTGATGGGCTTGCCGGACTCGATGCAGTCGAGATAGGCGAGTTCATCGGAGCGAGCCGCGATGAGATCGGCCGCCTTGAGGAGAATGTTGGAGCGTTCCGCGCCAGTCATGCGCGGCCAGGGCCCGAGATCGAAGGCCCGGCGCGCCGCGGCGATTGCACGCTCCGCGTCGACTTTCGTTCCAGCCTGATAGCGCGACACGACAACACCGTGTCCGGGGCTCTTGCGTTCGATAACGCCGTCTTCCGCACCATTCGTCCATTTGCCGTCGATCAGCATCTGGAATTCGCGTATTTTGAAATTGTCGAGCGCCTGCGGGCGCACCAGAATCGTCATTACCATTCTCCCTTGAACACGGGCTCGCGCTTTTCAGCAAAGGCCGAAACACCTTCTTTCAGGTCCGCTGTCTTTGCGACGAGGATCGAGCCCAAGGCTTCGACCGCCGTTCCATTGTCTTCGCCATTGGCCGAGGCGATCATCAGTTTTGCAACCTCAACCGCAGCCGGTCCGCGCTTGGCGATGCGCTCGGCATAGCCTTGCGCCGTCGATAGTGCCGCCCCGGTTTCGACCACATGATCGACGAGCCCGAGGCCCAAACCATCGCTGGCGCTGAATATCTCACCGCCAAGCGCCATGCGGCGAACGATCTGTGCGCCAAAGCGTCGGACGAGACGCTGCGTTCCCGACCAGCCCGGCACCATGCCAAGGCCGGTTTCCGGCAGGCCAAGCTTGATCTGCGTTTCGGCGATGCGGATATCGGCGGCGGCGGCAAGTTCCAGACCACCGCCAAGCGCATGGCCGTTAAGGGCCGCGATAAGTGGCACTCGCAACGTTGCCAAACGTTCGAACACCCGGTGACCGAACCGCACCCAGGCGTGGCCGAATTCATTCGGCGTCATTGCCGCCCAGGCCTTGATATCGCCTCCGGCAGAAAAAGCCTTGCCGGCGCCGGTGAGGATTGCAACACGGACCTCCGCGTTGGCTTCGACGGCATCACAGGCAGCGCCGAGATCCTTGAGCATGTCGAGATCGAACGCGTTGAGCTTTTCCGGCCGCGACACGGTGATCGTGGCGACATGCCCGGCGAAGGTCACGATGATGCGCGGATCAGCCATGGTTGAGCGTCCTTTGCGGCTTGCGCGGCAGTTCCAGACCAAATGGCGGCGGCTGGAACAGATGCGCATCCATCAGTTTCAGGTCACGCGCCACCACCAACGGGAATTCCGACTGGTCGAGAATATGTGTTTGCAGATCAGCGCCTGGCGCAATTTCTGTCAGCACCATCCCTTCTGGGCGCAAGACCATGACGCAGCGTTCCGTCACATAGGTGATGTCCTGGCCCTGCTCGACGGCGCGGCGCCCCGAGAAAGTCACATGCTCGACCTCATTGACGAGCTTCTTGAGCTTGCCTTCTTTCTCGATCACCAGCTTGCCGTCCTCTATGTGCACTTTGGCCCCGGCGTTGAACATGCCAGAGAAGACGATCTTGCGGGCGCGGGCCGTGATATCGACAAAGCCGCCAGCACCCGCCGTGACATGGGGGCGGAAGCTCAGCTTCGACACATTGACCGATCCGGTCCGGTCGATTTCGAGGAAAGACAAGAGCGAGGCATCGAAGCCTGCGCCCTGGAAGTAGGTGAACTGGTGCGGCGACGGCACGAATGCCTCCGCATTGGAAGCGCAGCCAAAGGCGAAATCGAGGAGTGGAATACCGCCGACAGGTCCCTGCTCGATCACCCAGGTAACCGCGCCGTGCAGACCTTCCTCAAGTAGAATGCGCGGTACATTCGCCGAGATGCCAAAGCCGAGATTGACGGCACTGCCAGCCTCGAGTTCCGTCGCGACGCGGCGGGCAATCACCTTCTGGATATTGAAGTCCGGGAGAGCGAAGTCCTCTAGCGGGTGGAAGATTTCGCCAGAAATCGCAGGATCGTAGAGCGTCTGTGTCGTCTGCTTCTGATCGGGATCGACGACGACATAGTCGATGAGAATGCCGGGCACCCGCACGTCGTGCGGCTTCATTGAGCCGCTTTTGGTGATGCGCTTGACCTGGGCAATGACAATGCCGCCATTGTTGCGGACGGCCAGGGCCTGGTCGAAACCACCGAGATAAGCACCCTCGTGTTCATAGGTGAGGTTACCGCGCTCATCGGCGGTGGTGGCCCGAATGATGGCCACCTGCGGCACGATGGGCTTGAAGAACAGCCATTCCTCGCCGTCGAATTCGATCTTGCGGACGACCGGCTCCATGGCCGCCGAGGCGTTCATGGCGCAACCCTGCCGGTCCGGATCGACAAACGTGTCTAGACCGACCTTGGTGAAGACACCCAGCCGCTTCGCCGCCGCCTCGCGGTGCATGTCGAAGAGAATGCCTGAGGGGATATTGTAGGCGGCAACCTCGTCATTACCGATCATCTGCCAGATCAGGGGCGGCTCTGCCGTGGACGGACCGGACGGATAGGAACCGCCGATGATCTTCTTCAACAGGCCCTTTTTGGCGATGTAGTCGATACCTTTGATCCCGCTCATGTCGCCGGCAGCGATTGGATGCAGCGTCGTCAGTTCGCGCGGATGCCCGGTCGCATCGAAGCGCTCGCCGATCGCTTTGAGCATCCGATCCGGGCAGCCAAGGCCGCTCGACGAGGAGACCGATACGATCGCTCCGTCAGGGATCAGGCTTGCGGCGGCTTCAAGGGTGATGTGCTTGTTCATGCTTCTGTTTCTTGCTTTTCAAAGGCCTGGATTGATCTTCTGGGCGGTTCCAGTCCTCGCCGCTTCCGCAACGGCCAGGCCGGCGGCCAGCGACCAGACACCATCTTCGCCGCTTGCGGCAGGCTTGCCGGTTCCGGCGATGGCAGCATGGAACTTGGCGATGCCGCTTTCATAGAGATTTTTCTGGTCGAGCTTGAGTTCGGTCTCACCCTCGGCATTGCGCAAGGTAACCGTTCCGATCGGCCTTTGTGTCATCACGTTGCGTCCGACGAGCGAACCCTCCGTGCCATGAACCTCAAAGCCGGTTTCGGCATATTTCGTGGTGAAGCCATCATGGAACAGGGCGATGAGGCCGGACTTGAACCGCATCACACCCATCACCGCATCTTCAAGACCAGCCTTGGCAAGACCGCTTTTCTGGCTGGATGCAATGGCTTCGACAGGATCGTCACCAAGCACATAACGCAGCGTGTCCGTGTCGTGTACCGTGATATCGAGGATGACGCCGCCCCCAGCTTCCGGCCGATCGAGACGCCAACCCTGGAGATGCGGCGGCAGATAGACGGCATGGAAGACTTTCGCGGCAAGCGGCGTGCCGATCTTGCCGGCAGCAATCGCCTCCCGCATCGCCGTGTGGCTTGCCGCATTGCGCAGATGATGGTTGGTCGCAAAGACGACATTGGCGGCACGGCAGGCCTCGACCATCGCCCGTGCGTCGGCGAGGCTCGTTGCCAAAGGCTTTTCGCAAAGCACGTGCTTTCCTGCCTTGGCGGCCGCGAAAACCTGATCCCTGTGCAATTCGTTGGTCGTCGAGATATAAACGGCATCAATGGGTTGACCGCTGAGCAACGCCTCAAGGCTCGTCACGGAATGGGGAATCCCATGGTCGTCCGCATATTTCCTGCCGCGCTCGGCATTGGTGCTCATGACCGAGACAATCTCGCCACCGCTGGCGCGTATCGCGTCAATCACCCATTCATGCGCAATGGTGCTCGCGCCGATCAATCCCCAGCGTATCATGCCATTTCCTCCAATTGCCTGACAGGTGCCCCGCAGCTCTGCCGCACGACCAGACGTACCGATGTGACCAGTGTTTCCTGATCGGTTTGCCCGGCATTGATCTGTTTCAAGAGAAGCTGCGCGGCGCGCTGGCCCATGCCTTGCGGATCGACTGATACGGTCGTTAGCGCCGGCACGGCGGTCTTTGCTTCGATGACGTCATCAAAGCCAATCACCCCAAACCCCTTGCCGGGCTCGATCCCGTTCGAACGCAGGCCATCGCAAACTCCGAACGCAACCGCGTCGTTGAAGCAGAGGGCCGCCGTTGGACGCTCGGCAAAAACCATCATGCGCTCGACGGCTGCAACACCGCCCGCCCGGGACGGCGCCGAGTGGATTATGAAATTGTCATTGAGCTCGATACCGGCTTCAGTCATCGCATCGCGATAGCCGCGAACACGATCCGCTGAAACCGCTGTATCCAGAAAGCCGCCCATGAAGGCGATACGGCGGTGGCCAAGGCCGACGAGATGCCGGACAGCAGATTTTGCGCCAGCATAATTGTCCGACAGGAGAGCCGAGACGCGAGCACCTGGAAGGTTACGAACGACCACCACAACCGGGATGCCGCTGTCCACCAAGGGCTTGATATCATTCGCCTCGGTCCCACGCGCCGGCGAAAGGATGAGCCCTGCGATACCGTTCTCGCGCATGGAGGCTATGACCTGCCGCTGCCGGTCGACACTCTCGCCGCTATGGGCAAGGAACTGCACGTAACCTGCGGACTGCACGACCATATCCACGCCCACAGCCAGTTCGGCGAAGAAGCTGTTGGTCAAATCGTTGACGACAATGCCGATGATTTTCGATTTCGCCTGACGCAGGTTGGCGGCGCCGCGATTATAGACGTAGCCGAGATCGCCAATGAGCGCATTGACCTTCTCGCGGGTCTTTTCATTGACGAGCGGACTGCCCTGGAGAACCAGGGACACGGTGGATTTCGACACGCCGGCGGCGCGTGCAATGTCCACAATGCTTGTTCGGGTCCTGCTCAAAATGAAAACCTCCCAGTCGCCGCCTAATTAATTGGAACGTTCCAAATTAGTCAAGCAATTTCTTTTTGGAGGCGTAATAGCTTGAAATTTGAGAGTATTCGTTAAATTTACCCGGCTGTGTTCGGCAAATGTGCTGCATTTTTCACGGAGTTCCGGCATTTCTTCGCGAACTTTTGTTTAAACACTTGTAATTTGGAACGTTCCAAATTACAAGTGTGCGATCGATTTGGGAGCGATGCGAATGACCCTTACCCTCAGATTGCCACACGCAAACGGCACAACCTCTGATTATCAGCTTCGGGGCGAACCCCTCACCAGACCGTCTTCACCACCCTCGTTCAATCGCATCGCCTATGCCGCCGCGCACGTCGTTTCCGACCCGCTACGCGATGCCAATCCCTGGACGGCGCCCGCCATCGACTGGGACGCCACGATGGCTTTCCGCCATCACCTCTGGTCGCTTGGCTTCAAGATCGCCGAGGCGATGGATACGGCCCAGCGCGGCATGGGCGTCGACTGGGCCGGGGCGCGCGAACTGATCCGGCGCTCCCTGACCGAAGCCAGAACGGTTATAGGTGCCGATCTGGCCTGCGGCGCTGGAACCGATCAACTTTCCCCCGACGACGCCCGAAACCTGCAGGACGTGATCGACGCCTACGAAACCCAGATCGGTTTCGTCGAGGGCGAAGGCGGGCGCGCCGTGATGATGGCTAGCCGCGCGCTCGCCCGCGTTGCCCGCTCCGCCGACGACTATCGGGCCGTCTACGGCACCATTCTCGGCCAGACCCGCGAGAAGGTCATTCTCCATTGGCTCGGCGACATGTTCGATCCGCAGCTTACCGGCTACTGGGGCTCAAATTCCTTTGAAACCGCGCTCGAAACCGTCCTCGGAATCATCGACGACAACAAGGCCAAGGTCGAAGGCATCAAAATCTCGTTGCTCGACAATGCGAAGGAAGTGGAGCTGCGCAAGCGGCTGCCGGAAGGCGTCCTTTGCTTTACCGGCGACGATTTCAACTATGCTGAACTGATCGAAGGCGACGGCGAGCGTTACAGCCACGCCTTGCTTGGCATCTTCGACGCGGTGGCGCCTTCCGCGTCCAAGGCGCTGGCACATCTCGCCAAAGGCGAAACCGCTGCCTTCCGCGCGACGATCGAGCCTACGGTTCCGCTGTCGCGCAAGATTTTTGAAGCACCGACGCAGCACTACAAGGCGGGTGTCGTATTTCTTGCCTGGCTCAATGGCCATCAAGACCACTTCATCATGCCGGCGGGGATGCAGTCGGCACGTGGCATCCTTCACTATGCCGATATCTTCCGCCTCGCAGACCAAGCGAACGTTCTGGACAGGCCCGAACTTGCAGTGACGCGGATGAACAGCCTGTTGCGCGTCTACGGCTTCTGATAAAAAAGGGCAGCGCCGAAACGCTGCCCTTCCTACTCATAATCCGATGACGCTCACTTGTTCCAGCTCTTGACCAACTCGTCGTAGTTGATGGTCTGCGGCTTTTCCTTTTCGTTCTCGATCTTCAACTGAGGCGCAAGATTGCCTTTCTTGACCGCGTCAGCGTTCCAATAGGCAAGATCGTGTTCTTCAGCGAGTTTCGGACCGATATCGCCCTGCACGCCTGACTTCTCGATGCGTCCCATGACCTTTTCCTGCGCTTCGCAGAGCGAGTCCATGGCTCCCTGCGCGGTCTTTGCGCCGGAGGATGCATCGCCAACCGCCTGCCACCAGAGCTGAGCCAGCTTCGGATAGTCAGGAACGTTGGTTCCGGTCGGCGACCATTGGACACGAGCCGGCGAGCGATAGAACTCGATCAGACCGCCGAGTTCTGGCGCACGTTTGGTGAAGCTCTTGTCCTGGATGGTCGATTCACGGATGAAGGTCAGACCGACATGGCTCTTCTTCACGTCGACCGTCTTCGATGTGACGAACTGCGCATAGAGCCAGGCCGCCTTGGCACGGTCTTCTGGTGTGGATTTCATCAAGGTCCATGAACCCACGTCCTGGTAGCCGAGCTTCATGCCGTCCTTCCAGTAGACGCCATGGGGCGAAGGAGCCATGCGCCACTTCGGCGTTCCATCAGCGTTGACGACCGGAAGGCCCGGCTTCACCATGTCGGCGGTAAAGGCGGTATACCAGAAGATCTGCTGGGCGATATTGCCTTGAGCCGGCACAGGACCGGACTCTGAGAAGGTCATGCCCTGGGCTTCCGGCGGTGCGTATGCCTTCAGCCAATCGAGGTACTTCTGGATCGAATACACCCCAGCAGGTCCGTTGGTGTCACCACCGCGGGCGACGCACGAGCCGACCGGACGAGAGTTCTCGTCAACCTTGATACCCCATTCGTCGACCGGAAGACCGTTGGGCAGGCCCTTGTCGCCGTTGCCGGCCATCGAAAGCCAGGCATCGGTGAAGCGCCAGCCAAGCGAAGGATCTTTCTTGCCATAATCCATATGGCCGAAGACCTTCTTGCCGTCGATCTCGCGACCGTTGAAGAACGCGGCAATATCTTCGTAGGCCGACCAATTGACCGGCACGCCGAGATCATAGCCGTATTTGGCTTTGAAGTCGGCTTTGTTTTTCTCGTCGTTGAACCAGTCGTACCGGAACCAGTAGAGGTTGGCGAACTGCTGGTCGGGAAGCTGGTAGAGCTTCTTGTCCGGAGCGGTCGTGAACTTGGTGCCGATGAAGTCGTTGACGTCAAGCCCAGGATTGGTGACGTCCTTGCCTTCGTTGGCCATCCAGTCGGTCAGGTTGCGGACCTGCTGGTAGCGCCAATGGGTACCAATCAGATCCGAATCGTTGACCCACGCGTCGTACAGATTCTGCCCCGTCTGCATCTGCGTCTGGATCTTTTCGACCACGTCACCTTCCTGGATGATGTCGTGGGTTACCTTGATGCCGGTGATCGCCGCAAAGGCCGGAGCCAGCGTCTGCGATTCATAGCTGTGGGTCGTCAGTGACTCCGACACAACCTTGATTTCCATGCCCGAGAAGGGCTTGGCGGCATCAATGAACCACTGCATCTCCTTTTCCTGAGCAGCGCGATCAAGGGTCGACATGTCGCCGATTTCCTTGTCGAGGAATGCCTTGGCCTCATCCATACCGGCCCAGGCACTGCCTGCACCGAACAACAGCACCATCGCTGTCGTTGTCGTCAATAATCGCGTTCGCATAGTTGTCCTCCCAGAGTTGCTGCGATTGCATCGTCGGGACAGGGCGGAATGCCCTGGCCCAATTTGTGAAGTGTCAGACGAAGCGGAACACGCCTATGGCGTAGACCACCGAGATTGCCAGAGCCCACCAGAGGTTCGGACCAACAAGTCCAAGCCAGGCGAGATGAATATAGGCCGCACCGAGCAGCGACACGAACAGCCGGTCGCCTCGTGTCGTTTCGAAACGCAATATGCCAATCCGCGGATTGCCGCCCGGTGAAAAATATTCCCACACCGCCACGCCAACCAGCAGAAGGAAAATGGTCATGAAGAACAGCGCTGTCGGCAGTGTCCATGCCATCCATGAAAGGTCCATGAACCGTTCCTCCTATACGCGTCCGAGGGCAAAGCCCTTGGCGATGTAGTTGCGGACAAAATAAATGACGATGGCGCCGGGGATCAGCGTCAGCACGCCAGCGGCGGCGAGAAGTCCCCAATCCATGCCGGAGGCGGAGACAGTGCGCGTCATCGTGGCTGCGATGGGCTTTGCGTCGGTGGTCGTCAGGGTGCGGGCAATCAAGAGTTCGACCCACGAGAACATGAAGCAGAAGAATGCGGCGACACCGATACCGCTCGCAATCAGCGGAATGAATATCTTTACGAAGAAGCGTGGGAACGAGTAGCCGTCGATATAGGCGGTTTCGTCGATCTCCTTGGGCACACCCGACATGAAACCTTCAAGGATCCAGACCGCCAGCGGCACGTTGAACAGGCAGTGCGCGAGCGCGACTGCGATGTGCGTATCGATCAGGCCGAAGGCGGAATAGAGCTGGAAGAACGGCAGGGCAAAGACGGCGGGCGGCGCCATGCGGTTGGTCAGGAGCCAGAAGAACAGGTGCTTGTCCCCCAGGAAGCGATAGCGCGAGAACGCATAGGCGGCCGGCAGTGCTACCAGCACGGAAATCACCATGTTCATGACGACATAAATGATCGAATTGATATAGCCGCGGTACCAGGACGGATCGGTGAAGATCACTGCGTAGTTGTGGAGTGTCGGATTTTGCGGCCAGAGCGTGAAGGTGGTCAGAATCTCCTGGTTGGTCTTGAAGCTCATATTGACGAGCCAATAAATCGGCAGGAGGAGGAAGATGATATAGAGCGTCGGAATCAGCCACCAAAACTTCGATTCGTCGCCGCGTCTGCGCATCTTGCGGGCAAGCGCCTTGTCGATCTGGCGTTGTTCGGCTGCCGGTCGTTCGCTCGTGCGTGCGAGGGTTTCATTTTGCACCGACATATCAGCGCTCCGCATCGTAGTTGGTCATGACCGTATAGAAGACCCATGACAGGAGAAGAATGATAAGGAAGTAGATGATCGACATGGCGGCCGCCGGTCCAAGATCAAACTGGCCGATGGCGATTTTGACGAGATCGATCGACAGGAACGTCGTCGAGTTGCCGGGTCCGCCGCCGGTGACGACGAAAGGCTCCGTATAAATCATGAAACTGTCCATGAAGCGAAGAAGGACGGCGATGAGAAGTACGCGATTCATCTTCGGTAGCTGGATGTAGCGGAAAACGGCCCAGCGCGACGCGCCATCGATCTTGGCCGCCTGATAGAAGGCATCCGGGATCGAGACAAGGCCGGCATAGCAAAGCAGAACGACGAGGCTCGTCCAATGCCAGACATCCATGATGATGACCGTAAACCATGCGTGCATCGGGTTTTGCACGTAGTTATAGTTGATGCCGAGTTGTTCTAGCGTGTGACCAAGCAGGCCGATATCGACCCGGCCAAACACCTGCCAGATCGTACCGACGACATTCCAGGGAATAAGCAGCGGCAATGCCATCAACACCAGGCAGACGGGAACACCCCATCCCTTGCGCGGCATGTTGAGCGCAATCACGATGCCGAGAGGCACCTCGATCGCCAGGATGATGAAAGAGAAGACCAGATTGCGGCCGAGCGCCGAATGGAACCGTTCGGAGTGCAGGATTTCCTCGAACCATTCTGTTCCGGCCCAGAAGAACTGGTTGTTGCCGAATGTGTCCTGCACGGAATAGTTGACCACGGTCATCAACGGGATGACTGCCGAGAACGCCACCAGAAGCAGCACCGGCAGAACCATGAACCAGGCCTTGTTGTTCCAGGTTTTTTCCATGGCTACAGTCCTCCCACCCGCCAGGAATCGGCGTAGATATTGATGCCCTTCGGATCGAAAGCGATATGCGGATCGGTCGGAATCTCCTGGCCTTCGCCGACGATCACAGCAATCTCCTGATCCTCGAGGCGGGTCCGAACGATCTTGAGCCGACCGATATCCTCGACTTTGGCAATCTTCACCGGCATGCCGAGGCGACCGAGCCGCACATATTCCGGACGGATGCCGAGTTCGACCTTGCCGGAGACAGCGGGCATGGACGGCGACGGCAGCTGGATCTGGTGACGGCCGACCTGCGCCATGCCGCCCGATAGCTGCACGGGCATGACATTCATCCCGGGCGATCCGATGAAGTAGCCGACGAATGTATGCTTGGGCCGCTCGAACAATTCTTCAGGGGTGCCGATCTGTACGATTTCGCCGTCATACATGACGACGACCTTCTGGGCGAAGGTCAGGGCTTCCGTCTGATCGTGGGTCACGTAGACCATGGTATAGCCGAAGCGCTGGTGCAATTGCTTCAGCTGCGAGCGAAGCACCCATTTCATGTGCGGATCGATGACCGTCAGCGGCTCATCGAAGAGGATGGCGTTGACATCGGAGCGAACAAGCCCGCGGCCGAGCGAGATCTTCTGCTTCTGGTCGGCGGTGAGGCCCCGCGCCTTCTTCTTGGCCCAACTGCCAAGATCAATCATCTCAAGCGTTTCACGCACCTTGCGATCGATTTCCGCTTCCGGAACGCCGCGATTGCGCAGGGGAAAGGCCAGATTGTCGTACACCGTCATCGTGTCGTAGATGACCGGAAACTGGAACACCTGGGCGATGTTGCGCTCCTGGGTGGAGAGGTTGGTCACATCCTGGCCGTCGAACAAGAGCTGCCCGTGTGAAGGATGGATGAGACCCGAGATAATGTTAAGCAACGTGGTCTTGCCGCAACCGGAAGGCCCGAGCAACGCATAGGCGCCGCCATCCTCCCAGCTGTGATGCACTTCCTTGAGCGCATAGTCCTTGTCCGACTTGGGGTTGGGAACGTAGGCGTGGCGGATGTGGTTGAGGTCGATGCGTGCCATGGTTCCCCCTAAGCTGCCAGCTGCTGGCGACGGGTGACGGAATTGCCGCTCGCGTCGAAAATCATGAGGTTGCGCGGATCGATGAAAATCTCAACCTGTTCATCGGGCGAATAGATATGAATGCCATGCGCAAGCATGGTCCAACGCGCATCTGCAAATGAAAGGTGTACGAAGCTTTCCGAACCGGTGATCTCCGTTGCCGTAACTGTCGCCTTCAGACCGATCTCGTCGGCATTGCTTCGTGTTGTGTTCACATGATGCGGTTGGAAACCGATCGTATAGGTGCCGTCGGCAAAATCGGCGAGATGGGTGGGGACGGGCAGCGTGACGCCGCCTTCCAGCTGGAATGCCTTGCCGAACTTTGCCAGCGCGATCGTGTTGAGCGGCGGGTCGGCAAAGGTTTGCGCCGTGATCAGATCGTCGGGCCGGCGGAAGACGTCGATGGTAGGGCCAAACTGGGTAATGCGGCCTTCGGATAAGGTTGCCGTATTGCCGCCGAGCAGCAGCGCTTCATGCGGTTCAGTTGTGGCATAGACGAAGATCGTGCCGGATTCGGCAAAAATGCGCGGCAGTTCCTGGCGCAGCTCCTCGCGCAGCTTGTAGTCGAGATTGGCGAGCGGTTCATCCAGCAGCACCAGCTTGGCATTCTTGACGATGGCGCGGGCAAGCGCCGTGCGCTGCTGCTGACCGCCGGAAAGATTGAGCGGGGTGCGGTCGAGATAGGGCGTCAGCTTCAGGAGTTCCGCGGCCTTGCGCACTTCACGGTCAACCGTTGCCTTGTCAGCGCCGGCAACGCGCATCGGCGAGGCAATGTTCTCGTAAACCGTGAAGGCCGGATAATTGATGAACTGTTGATAGACCATGGCGACCGAGCGTTTCTGCACTGGCACGCCGGTCACATCCTTGCCATCGAACCAGATCGAACCCGAGGTGGGAACATCGAGACCCGCCATGATGCGCATGAGGCTAGTCTTGCCGGAGAGGGTGGGCCCCAGCAGGACGTTCAGCGTGGCATGCTCCAAAGTCAGCGAAATATCGCTGAGATGGGGCTTGCCCCCCACCACCTTGGATACATTGCGCAGTTCAAGCATTCTCAGTCCTCCCTTGAGGTGGCCCTTGAGCCGCCCCCTATGGCGATGCGGACCCTCCGTCCCCATCGCCTGATTTCATTCAGCCTATTCCGCCGCGAGCCTGCGCCGGCGGTCAACCGCATCTTCCATGAAGCGATCAAGCGCGATTGCTTCGTCCGCGGTCAAATGCAGACCCTTTTTCGTGCGGCGCCATAAAACATCCTGTGCCGTTACAGCCCATTCATGCGCGATCTGGTAGCGCACCTCCGCCTCATAAAGATCGGAGCCGAAATGCTTGCCGAGATCATCGATCGACGCCGCCTTGCCGAGCAGGATACGTGACTTCGTGCCGTAAAGACGAAACAGCCGGTGCGCGTGCGCAGCATCAAGAAATGGATAGTCGGCTTTCAATCTTTGCAGCTCCGCATCGAATGCCGTCACCGCGAAATCGCCCCCGGGCAAAGTTCCGCCCGCTGTCCAGGGCTTGCCGCGCTTGCCGAGAAAGGCCTCAATCTTCTCCAGCATATGTTCGGACAGCCGCCGGTAGGTGGTGATCTTGCCGCCAAAGATGTTGAGGAGCGGCGCCTGCCCGTCAGGTGCATCGGCTTTCAGCACGTAGTCGCGCGTCGCTTCCTGCGCCTTCGAGGCCCCATCATCGTAAAGCGGCCGCACACCGGAATAGGTCCAGACGACATGCTCGCGCTTGACCGGCTCGACAAAGTACTCGCTCGCAGCAGCGCAAAGATAGTCGATCTCGGCATCGCTGATTTTCACCTCGGCAGGATTGCCGTGATAGTCCTGGTCCGTCGTGCCGATGAGGGTGAAATCCTGCTCGTAGGGAATGGCGAAAATGATGCGGCCATCGGTGTTCTGGAAGAAATAGGCTCGCGGATCGTCGAACTTCTTGCGAACGACGATATGGCTGCCCTGCACCAGACGGACATTGTGGGCATTGTTGCTGTCGACGACGCCGGTCAGCACCTCATCCACCCACGGGCCGGCCGCGTTGACGACGAGCCGCGAGCGAACTTCTTCAGTGGCGCCGGTCAAACCATCCTTCAGGGTCAGCGTCCAGACATTGGCATCACGGCGGGCGCTGACGACTTTGGTGCGCGTGCGAATGACCGCACCGCGATCGGCGGCATCACGGGCATTGAGCGCCACGAAGCGGGCGTCATTGACCCAGCAGTCGGAATATTCGAAAGCCTTGGTATAGAGCGATTTCAGCGGTTTTGCCGCCGGGTCCCGGGTCATGTCGAGCGTGCGGGTCGCCGGGAGCTTCTTGCGCCCACCGATGTGGTCATAAAGGAACAGCCCAAGCCGCAAGAGCCAGGCCGGGCGCAGGCCCGCATGATGCGGCAGAACAAAGCGCATCGGCCAGATGATATGCGGTGCATTGGCCCAGAGCACCTCGCGTTCCATCAGGGATTCCCGCACCAGGCGGAACTCGTAATATTCCAGATAGCGCAGGCCGCCATGGATGAGCTTGGTGGAACCTGAAGATGTGCCGCTGGCAAGATCGTTCATCTCAGCGAGAAAGACCGAATAGCCACGGCCGACGGCGTCTCGCGCGATGCCGCATCCATTGATGCCACCGCCGATGACGAAGATGTCGTAGACCTGTTCAGCCAATCCCGGCAATCCTTGCGCTCCCCCATTTCGCAACGCACCATGCTTTCGCAAATGCGAAAGATACACAATACAATTACGAAAGCAATACGAAACTTAAATGAACTATACCGCGCAACTTCTACCTGCACAAGAGGCCAGTCACACCGAGGTTTCGATGAGCCTCACGTCGGCGTCCGCACAGATCCGGCGGATTGCCTCACTTTCGCAGCGGTCGGTGATAAACGTATGAACCTGGGAAAGATGGCCGATGCGCACGGGCGCGGTGCGCTCGAATTTGGTCGAATCGGAAACCAGAATCACATGCCGTGCATTGGCCATGATGGCCTGCGCCACCTTGACCTCCCGAAAATCGAAATCGAGTAGCGCCCCGTCACTGTCGATAGCGGACGTTCCGATCACGGCGAAATCCACTTTGAACTGGCGAATGAAATCGACGGCCGCTTCGCCGACAATCCCGCCATCGGAACCGCGCACAACGCCACCGGCAATGACCACCTCAAGGTCCGGGTATACACGTAACTTGTTGGCTACATTGATATTATTTGTTATGATCATCAACCCCTTGCGGTCAAGTAGCGCCTGACCGACAGCCTCGGTCGTGGTGCCGATATTGACAAAGAGCGAGGCATTGTCCGGGATGAGATTGGCGGCGGCGCGGCCGATCGCTTCCTTCTCGGTAGCGGCGATGAGCCGGCGGGCTTCATATTCGAGGTTCTGAATGCCGGAGGGATAAAGAGCACCACCGTGAATACGGTTGAGCAGGCGCTGGTCGCACAGATCGTTAAGATCCTTGCGGATGGTCTGCGGGGTCACGTTGAAATGAACAGCCAGATCGTCTACCAGGACCCGGCCATGCTCCTTGGCCATTTCCATTATTTCGGCGTGTCGCGGTGGAAGGAACATGACGGGGGCTTTCATTTTCGTTTTTTCGGCGGCCATTCGAAAACGAAAATGCCTTTATGTCAATCGTCCGCAAAGCGAAACCGGCTCCCTTAGCTAAGCTGTGGCGCCCTCGATGATCTCGAAGCCGGTATTGATGATGGTCTTTTCCTGAGGCCGTTCGCGGCTTTCCAGCAGTTTCTCGGCTGCCGTCTTGCCGATGAGAAACCGCTTGGAAAGTATCGTCGACAGCGGCATCGGCATTGCCTGGCCGATATCGAGCCCATTGAAGCCGAATATGCCGAGTCTCTCGCGGACACTGATCCCGGCGTGCATGCAATGGAAAATCCCGCCCATGGCCATATCGTCATTGGGAAAGACGACGACATCGAGCGAAGGTTCGGCGACGAGAAGTATCTGAAGGGAATCCCGTCCCGCCTTGGTCGAACTCGCGCCTTGATGCCTATGCTCTGCAATCAGTGACAGCCCTGCTTCTCGCAGCGAGGTGCAAAGCCCCTCGTAGCGGGCGCTGGCACGGTCGTCGGTGACCACATTGTGCCCGGCATAACCAAAACGGCGATAGCCACGCTGCACGAGGTGCCTGCCCGTCTCATAACCGGCCTGCCGGTGCGACATGCCGACCGCGATATCCACCGGGTCGCCGTCGATATCCATCAGTTCGGCAACCCGAAACCGCCCGTGCTCCAGATGGCGGCGTGCCGTGGGCGTGTGATGAAGACCGGCAAGGATAACCGCTGCGGGTTGCCAGGCGAGGAAGGAGACAAGGATCCGCTCTTCGATCAAGGGATCGTAGTCCGTCACACCAATGACCGGTTGGAACGGGGTCTCCCTGAGAGCCGTGTGGATACCGCGCAGAACATCCGGAAAGACGATGTTGGACAAGGATGGAAGAAGCACACTCATCAATGTCGACTCGGCTGACGCGAGGCTGCCGGCCGCACGGTTCGGAATATAGCCAAGTTCGGCAATGGCTGCGAGCACACGCGTACGGGTTGCATCGGCAATTGGTCCCTGGGCACGGACAACACGCGATGCCGTAATTTCGCTGACGCCTGCCAGTCGCGCCACATCAGCCAACGTCGGCGTGTCGGGACTTCGATGAGCGTTGCGTTTGCGCGGCATGGGCCAATCCAGAGCGGCTGACAAGAATTATGACAGCGCTACCATAAAAGGCTTGATGAATGCTAGTCAGTGTGCATAACTTTATGACAGCGCTAACATCTACACGTGCCAAGTTGTATCCGAGCCCGGGAGAGGCTCGATGGGAGGACTCTCGCCTATGCATGTACTGGTCATCGGTGCAGCCGGAATGGTTGGCCGCAAGTTGCTTGACAAGATTGCCTCGGAGCCCGGCGCGCTGGGCCAGGACATCGACAGGTTGACGCTGATTGATGTCATCGAACCGGTTGCGCCCGCATCCCTTGCCGAGATATCTGCAACCAGGGCGGCGGACCTTTCCGATTCCGGTGTTGCCGAATCCCTGATCGCAACGCGCCCTGATCTCATCTTCCATCTGGCTGCCATCGTCTCCGGCGAGGCGGAAGCCGATTTCGAGAAGGGTTACAAGGTCAACCTCGACGGTACGCGGCAACTGTTCGAAGCTATCCGCCTCGAAGGCAAGAAGGCGCCCTACCGGCCGCGGTTGGTTTTTGCTTCATCAATCGCAGTCTTCGGACAGCCCTTCCCTGAAAAGATTGGTGATGAGTTCTTCACAACACCGCTGACCAGTTACGGCACGCAGAAGGCGATCTCCGAACTGCTGCTTTCCGATTATAGCCGCCGCGGCTTCTTCGACGGGATCGGCATACGCCTGCCGACGATCTGCATTCGGCCGGGCAAGCCCAACAAGGCGGCTTCAGGCTTCTTCTCCAACATTCTGCGTGAGCCCCTTGTCGGTCAGGAGGCCATATTGCCGGTCGATGAGAACGTGCGGCACTGGTTTGCGAGCCCGCGTTCGGCTGTCGGGTTCTTCATTCACGCCGCCAGTCTCGATTTGGCCAGGGTGGGTGACCGCCGCAACCTCTCAATGCCAGGTCTTTCGGCTTTGGTCGGCGAGGAAATCGCAGCATTGAGGCGCGTCGCCGGCGAAAAGGCGGTACGATTGATCCGACATGAGCCGGACGCCACAATCAAGAAGATCGTTGCGGGTTGGGCCACTGATTTCGATACGAAACGGGCGACGGCGCTTGGCTTCAAAGCCGAAGCGGCTTTCGATGATATCATCAAGGCGCATATAGAAGACGAACTCGGCGGAAGCTTATAAGTCATGGTGAACAGAGCGGATTCGGGCAAAGGCAAAATTGCTCTTGTTACAGGTGGTGGCACCGGAGTCGGCAAGGCCATTTCCGCAGCACTGCTGGACGCTGGTTATACGGTCATTATCTCCGGCCGGCGCACGCACGTGCTTGACGAGGCGGCCAAGGCGCTTGCCGCCGAGACGAATGGCACGGTCAAGCCAATTGCGGCTGATGTGAGCGATCCAAGGTCGGTCGCCGCGCTGTTCGATGCGATCAAAGCCGAATTCGGCCGGCTCGATCTCCTCGTCAACAATGCCGGCGTGAACGTGCCCAACATTCCCATGGAAGAGCTTACATTCGACCATTGGAACGCCATTGTCGGCGCCAACTTGACCGGCGTATTCCTTTGCACGCAACAGGCGATGAAACTGATGAAGGCGCAGTCGCCACGTGGCGGCCGTATCATCAACAACGGCTCGATATCAGCGCAGACGCCGCGTCCGAATTCTGCACCCTACACGGCGACCAAACATGCGGTCACCGGCCTTACCAAGGCGACAGCACTCGATGGGCGTCCCTTCGATATCGCCTGTGGTCAGATCGACATCGGCAATGCTTCCACCGAGATGACGTCGAAGATGGCAAGCGGTGTATTGCAGGCCAATGGAGAAACGGCAAGCGAGCCCACCATTCCTGCTCATTACATTGGCGATGCGGTGGTGCACATGGCCGGCCTGCCGCTCGAAGCCAACGTGCTGACCATGACAATCATGGCGACAAAGATGCCGCTCGTGGGACGCGGCTAGGCAGATCGACGACGGCGATTTCCAGAGAATCGCAGTCTCAAGAAACATTTTGGAGGAGAAGGCATGGCATCGGTTGAATTCGCCAATGTACGAAAATCATTCGGGACGCATCCGGTCATCAAGGGCGTTGATATCGAGATTGCCGATGGCGAATTTGTAATTCTTGTCGGTCCTTCCGGCTGTGGCAAGTCCACGCTGCTGCGCATGCTGGCCGGCCTCGAAAATATTTCGGCTGGAGAGATTCGCATCGGCGGCCAAGTGGTCAATGGTCTTGCGCCCAAAGAGCGTGACATCGCCATGGTGTTCCAGAACTATGCACTCTATCCACACATGACCGTCGCTGACAACATGGCCTTTTCGCTGAAGCTTAAGGGCGCGCCCAAATCCGAAATCGACAAGCGCGTGAAACCCGCCGCAGAAATTCTCGGCCTTGCCCCCCTCCTCGACCGGTTTCCACGACAGCTTTCCGGTGGCCAGCGCCAGCGCGTCGCCATGGGCCGTGCCATCGTACGCGATCCTCAGGTTTTCCTGTTCGATGAACCGCTGTCGAATCTTGATGCCAAGCTGCGTGTGGCGATGCGGGCAGAGATAAAGGAACTGCACCAGCGGCTGAAGACCACCACTGTCTACGTCACCCACGATCAGATCGAAGCCATGACCATGGCCGACAAGATCGTGGTGATGCATGATGGCATTGTCGAGCAGATCGGCGCACCGCTCGAACTCTATGATCAGCCGGCTAACCTCTTTGTCGCAAGCTTCATCGGATCGCCAGCGATGAACATGATCAAAGGCAAGCTCGACCCCAGCGATACGGAAAAATTCATCACTGACAAGGGTGTCGTCCTGCCGGTCGCCAAAGCGCCGGACAGCGCCAAAGGGCGCGCGCTAATTTATGGGCTGAGACCCGAACACATGACCATCGCCAATGGAGGCATTCCCGCCGAAGTGGTGGTCATCGAGCCAACCGGCTCTGAAACCCAAATGATCATGCGCGTCGGTGGCGACGATATTACCGGCGTCTTCCATCAGCGCATCGCTGCGCGGCCGGGCGAAATTGTCGGCTTATCGATCCATGCGGAAGCCACTTACCTGTTCGATGCGGAGACGGGCACGCGCCTGGTCTGAGAGATACACCAGCGGCACCTGCCAGTCGGGGTAGCAGATGCCGGTCAAGACGCCCCCGAAAAACAGTTGCCCAAAACGTGGGAGCGTTTTTGCCCAGACCCGAAACCCAAGGAGGAGCATCAATGACCATCAATAGAAGACATCTTCTCGGCGCGTCTGCCGGGCTTGTTGCCGCCGCCGGATTGAACCAGTTCGGCATCAATCCGGCATTTGCCCAATCGGCCCCCGCCTATAAGCCGGAAGACGGCGCAACCCTACGGCTCCTGCGCTGGGTGCCGTTCGTTCCGGCGGAAGAGGCCGCATGGCTCGAGAACACCAAGAAGTTCACTGAGGCAACTGGCGTTCAGGTGCGGATAGACAAGGAAAGCTGGGAAGACGTCCGCCCGAAAGCGGCTGTCGCCGCCAACGTCGGCTCGGGACCCGACATGGTCATGAGCTGGTTCGACGATCCGCAGCAATATCCCGACAAACTGGTCGAAGTGACCGAGCTCGGCGAATATCTCGGTAAGGCGCACGGCGGCTGGTACCCCGGCCTTGAAGGCTATGCCAAGCGCGACGGCAAGTTCATCGCTCTACCCCTTTGTGCCATCGGCAATGCGGTTGTCTATCGCGACAGCCATGTGAAGGCAGCAGGCTTCAGCGAATTCCCGAAGGACACGGCCGGTTTCCTTGAACTCTGCAAGGCGATGCATGCCAAGGGAACACCTGCTGGCTTCCCGCATGGCAAGGCGGTCGGCGACGGCAACAATTACGCGCACTGGCTGCTCTGGAGCCATGGCGGCAAGATGGTCGACGAGAGCGGCAAGGTGGTGATCAACAGCCCCGAAACGCTGGCCTCGGTCAAATATGCTCAGGAACTCTACAAGACCTTTATTCCGGGCACGGAAAGCTGGCAGGACGTCAACAACAATCGCGCTTTCCTTGCCGGGCAGGTGTCGCTGACGGCCAACGGCGTGTCTGTCTACTATGCCGCGGTCAAGGACCCGGCGATGAAAGCCATCGCCGACGACATGCGCTCGACCAACCTGCCGATCGGACCCGTGGGTCAATCGGTCGAATTGCACCAGACGTCGACGATCTCGATCTTCAAGCACACAAAATATCCGGAGGCTGCCAAGGCCTACCTGCAGTTCATGTATCAAGCCGACAACATGAATGCCTGGATCACCGGTGCCAGCGCCTATTGCTGCCAGCCGCTCAAGGAATTTGCAGCTAACCCGGTCTGGACTTCCAACCCCATCCACGCCGCCTATGCCAAGGCATCGGGAACCTTGCGGCCGAACGGCTATGCGGGTCCGCTCGGCACGGCATCCGCCGGTGTGATGGCTGACTACGTGCTTGTCGACATGTACGCGACCGCAGTGACCGGACAGATGACGCCGGAGGATGCAATCGCGCAGGCCGAAAAGCGGGCCAACCGCTACTACAACGTCTAGCACCAGTACGACCAGC
The DNA here is from genome assembly GCA_900473175.1 of Hyphomicrobiales bacterium. GTDB lineage: Bacteria > Pseudomonadota > Alphaproteobacteria > Rhizobiales > Rhizobiaceae > Phyllobacterium. Next base: position 117,876 of record UCKM01000006.1, read on the forward strand.
CCTCGCCGTACGCGGCGGGGGTACCCCTGAGGGCACAAACGAGAAACCGGAGACATCCGATGACAATGACACAAACCGCCAGGCGGGAATCAGCTTTCGGCACCTTCGCCCGGAGCAATACCGCAATCGGCGCACTGTTCATGCTGCCTGCTGCAGCGTTCTTGTTGTGCTTTTTGACCTATCCTCTTGGTCTCGGCGTCTGGCTCGGTTTCACCGATGCGAAAATCGGGCGCGACGGTATTTTCATCGGCCTTGAGAATTACCAGGCTCTTGCCCGTGATTCCGTGTTCTGGATGGCCGTGTCGAATACGGTGCTCTACACCTTCGTCGCGTCGATCCTCAAGTTCATCTTCGGTCTGTGGCTGGCACTAATCCTCAACGAACATCTGCCGTTCAAGTCGTTCTTCCGCGCCGTCATCCTTTTGCCCTGGGTGGTGCCGACCGTCCTTTCAGCCCTTGCCTTCTGGTGGATCTACGATGCGCAGTTTTCGATCATTTCCTGGTCGCTGATCCGGCTCGGCTGGATCGATACTCCGATCAATTTCCTTGGCGACCCGAACAATGCGCGCGCTTCGGTCATTGCCGCCAATGTCTGGCGCGGCATTCCTTTCGTTGCCATTTCGCTGCTTGCCGGCCTGCAGACCATTCCACAATCGCTGCACGAGGCGGCCTCGCTTGATGGTGCGACCAGCTGGCAGCGTTTCCGCTTCATCACCCTGCCGATGCTGACCCCCATCATTGCCGTAGTGATGACGTTTTCGGTGCTGTTTACCTTCACCGATTTCCAGTTGATCTATGTTCTGACCAAGGGCGGGCCGGTCAACGCCACCCACCTCATGGCGACATTGTCGTTCCAGCGCGGCATTCCCGGTGGCCAACTTGGGGAAGGCGCCGCCATCGCAGTCGCCATGATCCCATTCCTGCTTGCTTCAATCCTGTTCTCGTTTTTCGGCCTTCAGCGCCGCAAATGGCAGCAGGGCGGACAGGACTAGAGCGCGGCAAGGAGGAGAAGAGCCATGAGCATATCCGAACAGACCAACATCCAGCCGCTCACCGACGATGCGCAGGGCATGAGCTATCTGAACCGCCTGCCAAGGCGGATCGTCGTGCTGTATCTGCCGCTCGCCGTATTCCTGTTCGTTTTGCTGTTTCCGTTCTATTGGATGGCGATCACGGCGATAAAACCCAATTCCCAGTTGACGGATTACAATCATTACAGCCCGTTCTGGGTTGTCGCCCCGACGCTTGATCATATCAAATATCTGCTGTTCGAGACTTCCTATCCGGGCTGGCTGTGGAACACGCTCGTCGTATCGACCTGCGCGACGGTATTGTCGCTGGCTGCGTCGGTCTTTGCCGCCTATGCCATCGAACGCGTCCGCTTTACCGGGTCGCGGTCAGTCGGCCTGATGATTTTCCTCGCCTACCTCGTGCCGCCGTCGATCCTGTTCATACCGCTCGCGGTGATCGTGTTCAAATTCGGCATCTATGATACCAAGCTCGCCTTGATCTTCACTTATCCAACATTCCTCATTCCGTTCTGCACCTGGCTGCTGATGGGCTATTTCCGCTCGATCCCGTTCGAACTTGAGGAAAGTGCCCTTGTCGATGGCGCATCCCGCTGGCAAATCCTCATCAGGGTCATATTGCCGCTGGCGGTGCCGGGGCTGATCTCGGCGGGTATTTTTGCCTTCACTTTGTCGTGGAATGAGTTCATCTATGCACTCACCTTCATCCAATCCTCGGAAAACAAAACTGTCCCGGTTGGTGTCCTAACGGAACTGGTGCGAGGGGATGTTTTCGAGTGGGGCTCACTGATGGCAGGCGCACTGTTCGGGTCGCTGCCGGTCGTCATTCTCTACTCGTTCTTCGTTGATTATTACGTTTCCTCCATGACCGGCGCGGTCAAGGAGTGACCCACTTTAGGAGTTCCTGCCATGACGTCTTCCCATAACCCGAAAAAGCTCCGTTCGCAGGAATGGTGGGATAATCCTGACAATCCGGGGATGACGGCGCTCTATCTCGAGCGCTACCTGAACTACGGCCTGACCCGTGAGGAACTGCAATCCGGCAAGCCGATCATCGGCATCGCCCAGACCGGCTCGGATCTGTCGCCGTGCAATCGCCATCACATCGAACTCGCCAAGCGGGTGCGAGACGGCATCATTGCCGCAGGCGGCATTCCCTTCGAATTTCCGGTCCATCCGATCCAGGAAACCGGCAAGCGTCCCGGCGCTGCGCTTGACCGGAACCTCGCCTATCTCGGGCTGGTCGAAGTGCTGTTCGGCTATCCGCTCGATGGCGTCGTCCTGACCATTGGCTGCGACAAGACAACGCCCGCCATGCTGATGGGCGCGGCGACGGTCAACATTCCGGCGATCGCCCTTTCGGTTGGACCCATGCTCAATGGCTGGCACCGTGGCGAGCGCACAGGCTCGGGCACGATCGTATGGAAATCGCGCGAGAAGCTCGCTGAGGGCGAGATCGACTACAACGAGTTCATGGACATCGTTGCCTCTTCGGCACCCTCGGTTGGCTATTGCAACACGATGGGCACTGCAACGACGATGAATTCACTCGCCGAAGCGCTCGGCATGGAATTGCCGGGCGGCGCCGCGATCCCCGCACCCTATCGCGAACGCGGCCAGACCGCCTATGACACGGGCAAGCGCATCGTCGACATGGTGCGCGAAGACTTGAAACCGTCGGATATCATGACGCGGCAGGCCTTCGAGAACGCGATCGTGATCAACTCGGCCATCGGTGGCTCGACCAATGCCCCCATCCATCTCAATGCTATTGCCCGCCATCTCGACATTCCGCTCGACAATGATGACTGGCAGGCGATCGGCCACGACGTGCCGCTGCTGGTCAATCTGCAGCCGGCGGGCGAATATCTCGGCGAGGACTACCACCGCGCGGGCGGCGTTCCGGCAGTGGTTGCCGAGCTTTTGAAGGTAGGCAAGCTGCCGCATCCGGGAGCCCTGACGGTAAACGGCAAGAGTATCGGCGCCAATTGCGAGAACGCTGAAAACCTCAACACCGACGTGATCAAGCCTTATGACGCGCCGCTGAAGAAACGGGCCGGGTTCATCAACCTCAAGGGCAATCTGTTCGACAGCGCCATCATGAAGACCAGCGTGATTTCCGAAGAGTTCCGCGAGCGCTATCTCTCCAATCCGGACGATCCGGAAGCCTTCGAGGGCATCGCAGAGGTGTTCGATGGTCCCGAGGACTATCATCACCGCATCGACGATCCGAAACTGGCCCTGAACGAGCACAGCATCCTGATCATGCGCGGCACGGGTCCGATCGGTTATCCGGGTGCGGCGGAAGTCGTCAACATGCAGCCGCCAGCCTATCTCCTGAAGAAAGGCATTCACGCGCTGCCCTGCCTTGGCGATGGCCGCCAGTCCGGCACGTCGGGTTCACCTTCGATCCTCAACGCCTCGCCGGAAGCGGCAGTCAATGGCGGCCTGGCGCTGGTGCGTTCCGGCGACCACCTGCGCATCGATCTCAACAAGGGAACGGCCAATATCCTCATCGACGACGAGGAATTGCAGAAGCGCAAGGACGATCTCGTGGCGGCGGGCGGCTACAAGTATCCGGCCAGCCAGACGCCGTGGCAAGAAATCCAGCGAGGCATGGTCGGGCAGCTCGATGAGGGCATGGTCCTGAAACCGGCGGTCAACTACCAGCGTATCGCCCAGACCAAGGGATTGCCGCGCGACAATCACTAAGCGCAAGCGAGGAGCTTTTGCAGCATGGCAAATTCCATCAGGCGCTATGAGGGGCGGCACGCGGTTATTACCGGTGGCGCCTCGGGCATTGGGTTTGCGGCCGCAGCACGGATAGCGTCGGAGGGTGGCACTGTCAGCCTCTGGGATGTCGACGCAGGCAAGATCGGGGAAGCGAAAGCTGCGCTTGGCGCGTCGGCCCATGGCTTCACGCTCGACGTATCCGATCCCGATCAGGTGGAACAGGCAGCAGCCGAGACCGCAAAGGTCTTCGGCAAGATCGACGTGTTGATCTGTTCGGCGGGCATTACAGGACCAAACGCCAAGGTTGCCGATTACCCGATCGATGCCTGGAAGCGTGTCCTCGATATCAACCTGAACGGCCTGTTCTATTGCAACCGGTTTGTTGTTCCGATCATGCAGAAGAACAACTATGGGCGCATAGTCAACGTTGCATCAATTGCCGGCAAGGAAGGAAACCCCAATGCTTCTGCCTATAGCGCCTCCAAGGCAGCCGTGATCGGACTGACCAAATCGCTCGGCAAAGAACTTGTCCATGACGGGATCACCGTCAACGCGATCACGCCGGCAACAGTCGAGACGCCCATCCTCAAACAGATGCAGCAATTCCATATTGACTACATGCTCTCGAAGATCCCCATGCAGCGCTTTGGCAAGATCGAAGAGCTGGCATCGTTGATCACCTGGATCGCCAGCGAGGAATGCTCCTTCACGACCGGTGCCGTCTTCGACATTTCCGGTGGCCGCGCCACCTATTGAAGGCAGGATGGGCGGCTGCAAAGCAGCCGGGAGAGGAATTTTGGGGACGGTTTTGAACTGTCTCAGCCTACCGAGTTGCTCTCAATAATCCTTTTCGTAGAACAGGCCGGCGCCGGAATCACCATCGGCGCCGACAGAACCCTTGGCTTTGAGGTTGGGCGTGATATCGAGATTGATCGTGCCTTTGGTGGATCCAGCGGAGCCTGCTTCCACACCCAGATAGACGTTGTCCCGGATATATCGGCCGGCGCGCACGCCGGTATTGCCCTTCGCATCCGTAACGATGTCGAGATCGTCGAGGCCGGTGTTCTTGCGCAGGCTGTCGAGCAGCGACGAATTCGAACCACCTGCAAGTTCTGCGGCAGCGGCGGCCAGGCGCGCGACCTGCAGCGGCGACAATTCGCCGATCGAGCGCTTGAAGATCAGGCGGGCGAGAACCTCGTCCTGCGGCAATTCCGGCTGCGACGAGAAGGTGATCTGCAAGTCCGAAACGCGGCCTCTGACATTGACGCTCACAGTAATATCCGCCCCTTGTGTCGTGGCCACGAAATTCAGTTCAGGGTCGAAGTCACCGACCAGTGTCACCTGTCCCTCCGTGAAGGTGATGCGCTGGCCAAGAATGCCGAGACGGCCACGGATAAGGTTGAATGCGCCGACCGGCTGGATATCCGTTGCGGGACCGGTAAGCCTTACAGAACCGCCAATTTCAGCATCGAGGCCGCGGCCGCGAATGAAGATCTTGCTGGGTGCGGTAACGTTGATGTCAAGCCGCACGACGCTTGGGCGGGCGGTGGACGCCGCCGCGCTCGGCAGATCGGCCCTGGCGCGCCTCAAGGTTTGCGCGACGGCCTTCGACGGGTCCTTGTGCTTGACGTCGATCATGGCGGAGGCCCCGCCGAAAGTCTCCGGCACCGTGATTTCAGCCCGGTCGACATTGATGTTGCCTGAGATGACGGGATCGCGCGTCAAAGGCCCCCTGACGGCGAGCGCACCGGTGACCGTTGCGACGAGAAGATCGTCATCGACATAACGCGCCTTGTCGAGCTTGATGTCTATATTCGCCGGGAAATTAGCCGCTGCGTCCGTTGAGATCGTCCCGGTTGCACTGATCGTGCCGCCGGTGGCGAGCGCGGCATTCAGCGTGCGGATTGTAACGGTCGTGCCTTCCATGCTGCCGAGCAAGGTGATGCGCTGCAGCCGGACGTTGGACTGGGGATCGATGAACTCCGCCCCATTGGCCGAGAACGTGCCGCGGATCTGCGGTTGCCGGAAGCTCCCGCTCACGGACGCGGACAATTCGACGGTGCCCTTGGCTTGCGCGCCACGATCGGCGAGGGAGCGGTTGGCAAGCGCCAGCGGAATATTGCCGGTGACGTCGATGCCAAGCCCCGATCCCGAGAGCGGAACGGTGCCGTTCGCCGAAACGGTGAAACCTTGCGGACCGTCCGCCTTGGCGGAGGATAGGCTCAGCGTGTTGTCGGCAAAACGCCCTGTTGCCGCCAGCTGCAATGGCGCAAGACCTATCTCCTGCAGTGGCCGGGCTGTCAGCCCTGTCCCTCTGAGGTCGAACTGGGCATTGGGCTTTTGCAACGTGCCGGTGACACGACCGCTAGCTGTAAGGTTGCCGCCAAGGTTCTGATCCTTGACCACGCCATTGAGGATGGTGAGCGGAAAGCTCTTCAGGTCGAAATCGATCGCAAGCTGACCCTGCGCAAGCGGTATCGAACCTCGTACCGAAGCATCAAGACCGCTCCCCCCGGTCACGTGGGCATCCACGTTGAGCTGGTCGGTGGTCGATGTGCCTTTGGCATCGAGATTGACCGCATTCACGCCGGCCTGTTTCAATGCCGCGGCCGTGACCCCGTGCGCCTGCAGGTCGAAATTGACATCTGGCTTCTGGCGCGTGCCGCCAACTCTCGCCGTCCCGTTGATTTCGCCGCCAAGCCCAAGATCCGGTTTGATCGTGTTGGCGATATCGAGCGGCAGTTTCTGGATTGCGACCGTAAGATTGAGCACTTCGGCAACTTCACCGCTGACCGTTACCTTGCCGTCACCCACGTTCAGGAGAATATCGCCAAAGGATATACTGCTCCCGGCCACATTGATCGCGGCAGGCTGCACCAACCTCGCGGCCAGTGCGCCACGAGTCAGCTCCGCCTTGGCGAGCGACAGGAGATACCCCTTTTCCGTTGGCTGGAGGGCGCCGGTAACCGATGCATGCGCGCTGTTCTTCAGGCCGGCCCCCAACACGAAATTGGTTGTATTGCCAGACTGCATCGCGCGGGCATCCAGGACGGTGATATCGATGCCCGCTGCCGAAACGTCTGAGGCCGTTATCATGCCATTGGCGGCAGGCACCTTGAACACATCCTGGGCTGTGACCGCCACTGCGGCCTTGCCGACATGAATGTCATTGGCTTGCAACCCGTCGATCCTGCCCTTGATATCGACGTTCTGCTTTTCATCCTCATGGGAAAGCGCGATGGTGGCATCGGCCTTGCCGGTGGCCTCAACGAGGAAGAGGGCTGCAGCGGTGGACAGATCGCTCGACGCGAGTGTCAGATTGCCTTGCAGCAGCCCCTTTTTATCCTGGGTGACGTCGCCGCGCAGCCGTGTGCCACCCGCGATAAACTGGATATTGCTGAGGCGCTTTTCATCATTGCGCAGCGCGATCTCGGTGCTGAGATCAGCGCGCTTGCCGTCGAGGAAGGCAAGGCCGGAGACCCTGCCGTCCACGATGCTTTTGAACAGTGTACCGTTGAAGGTGAGGCTACCCTCTGTCAGTTTGCGCCCAGAGAGCGCCCCTTCCGGGACGCCTGCATTGAAGGCAAGTGCAATGATATTGTCCTGGCCGCGCGCGCTGCCCTTCACCTTCAGCGCGCCTTGCGCCTTGTCCGAAAGCAATGCGAGGTTGGTAAGGTCGAGGCCGAAATCGAAATTCGCCGCGCCGCTGGCGAAGGTTCCATTGGCGCTTACCCGGGTCTGCGGGTTCTCAATCTTGAAATCCTTGGCGCTGAAGCCATTTTCGCCGCGCGCCAGACCGCCGGTAATACGGGTTTCGCCGGCGAGCACTTTGTCGGCCGCATCGATGCCGAGCTTCATTCCGGTCGTGCGCCCGTCGAGCAAAAGGTCGAAACCGCCCTTCAGCATTTCCACAAGGCCATTGGCCCTCAAATCAATGGAACCGGCGATATCGCGCCCGGCCAGTCCAGAGAATGGAGCAAGGCTCGACGCCTTGATGAGGATATCACCGCGATAGGCGAAGTCCTGGATCGTTCCTTGAAGGGCTGCACTGAAGCCATTGGCGGCGATCAGCGCCTGCTTGAGGTTGACCGGCGTTCCGGCCTTCCAGTCGCCATTGATCTTGAGGTTGATGATATCGCCAAGGGCTTCGGCGACATCCGCCCGCTTGGCGGTGATGCCCGATACGTCGCCGGTCACGTCATAGGTCAGCGACCGCGCCGTGGGATTGTCGAGATTTTCAGCCAGACCCTTGCCGGTAAGATTGACCGATTTCGCAGCGAAGCTGTCGGTCGTGAGATTGGTAACCTCGATGCTGCTGGTCCAGTCATTGTTGGCGCTGGCGCCAAACGATACGGCAAGCACGGCTTTGTCGACCGTGGTCTGGCCGCCGGTTACCGGCAGAATTACTTTCTTACCAGTCGGATCGGCGATGGTTCCGTCGACTTTGAGGCGACGCAGAAAGAGGTCGTCGGTGGTTTCGCCAGTAGCGTTGAGAACGAGTGAATTGCTCTTGATGTTAAGCTGGTCAATAGCCACGCCACCGCCGTCGCGGGCAAGGCCATTGAGGACAAGCTTGGTCTCGCTGCCGAAGAAGTCACGGAAAATGGGTGGAACCAGCGTGGCGATCTCGCCATTCATGTTCGCCTTGAAGCCGAGGCCACTCGGTTGCCGGTTGAGCTTGGTTTCACCTGTCAGGACGCGCTTGCCGGCGGCGTCCAACGTCAGTTGCAGGCCGAGGTCGCTCACAGGCCCCGAGCCCTTCAGCGCCAGCGCCACCGGGGGCCTGCCCTCTATATTGAGGAGATTGGCGAGAATACCGTTTTCCGGCTCGTTCAGGGTGAGGTCGAGATCAAGTTGCTGGCTCTGATTGGCATAGGCGGCCTTGATCTGGAAATCGCCTCCAGGCCCATCGAGGCGCTTGACCGCCAGGTTTGAGTCCAGCGACCCGCCTTCGAGCTTGAGATTGCCAGCGATCGAGATTTCCGACCTGAGCCCGAACACACCATCGCCGAAAGCGATACGTCCGACCTTCAAGTCTTGCAGGATCACCGCAAGCGGCAGTTCGGGAAGGCTGAAACCCTTGGCTTCGGGCGAAGGCAGGCTGTCGTCCGGCAGGGGCTTGCGCAAAACATCGATACGGTCGGCCGCGAGCGTGTTGATGTCGAGACGGCCCCGCAGCAGCGCCAGACGGCTCCAGACGATCTTCGCGTTGGTGACCTTCAGCCAGATACCCTCGCGGTCGGCGACGGTAATGCTGCCGATGCTGGCCTCGGAGGAGAGCACGCCCTGAATATCGGAAATGACGATCTGGCGATTCGGCGTGGACAGTTGGTCCGAGACAAAGCTCAAGAACCAGGACTTCTCCGCCTCGGCGCTATCTTGTGCCAGGGCCGGGGCCGCGAAGAGCAGCAGGAAGATGGTTGCAAGTATTCGGGTCAAAACGCCTGTCCTATGCCAACGTAAAGAGCAAAATCCGGATCGTCGTCCGTTCGGTCGAGCGGCACGGCAAAATCCAGCCGGATCGGACCGAGGCCCGTATTATAGCGTAGTCCCGCGCCGACACCGACGCGCAATTGCTCGGAGAAGTCCGGATAGGAATTCGCGCCCACATAGCCCGCATCGACAAAGCCGACGACGCCGATCGTATCGGTCATGCGGACACGCGCTTCCACCGAGCTTTCGACCAGCGACCGTCCGCCAATGACGAAATCCTCGCCATCACGCGAAACATTGACGCCGACATTGCGGTAGGCATAGCCACGGATCGAACCGCCGCCACCGGCGAAGAACAGCTGGTCCGGCGGCAGTTCGGCGACATCCGCCCCGACGATGCTGCCGAGTTTCAGACGTCCGGCCAAGATAAACCGATTGGCCGTATCGAGGCTGTAATAGGTTCGCCCTTCCGCGGTAAACTTGGTCGCGAAGTTGCCGTACTCGATTTCATAGAACGGCGAGACCAACCCCTCGAGGAAGTGACCGCGCGTCGGATCGACCTTGCTGTCGCGGCTGTCATAGGTAAGGCCGCCGATCAACCCGACGGTGAGGAAATCGCGCTTTCCGAAGAAATCATCGTCAAAATGCGACTTGGAGACGTTCGCCATGATCTTCCCGGTCAGTTCGTCGGAGAAAATCTGGGTAAAGCCCGCTTGGGCTGTGATCGAGGTCTGCGTATAGGCGTCAAGGACCTGACGCTCCCCGATGAGCGAAGCGATGAAATCCGTATCCGGCGTATAAACGCCCGGCTTGGTGAAGGTGACACCGAGGAGATAGTTGTAGTCCTGGGGGCTGAAGGATTGCGCCCCGATCCCACCGATTTTGGCGTCGAAGCGCAAGCGCTCGGCGTGCCCGAAGAGATTGCGGTGCAACCAGTAGGCGTCGAACCCGGCACCATCCAGCGTGGAATAGCTGCCGCCGAGCCCAAACCGGTGCAGTTTCTGCTCCTGCACGGCAACGGTAATCGGTAGCAGACCACCATTGGTGATCGCGTCCGCCTCCACGATGCGGGCCGAGCGAAAGACCTCGAGACGCGACAGGCGCTTCTTGGCGCGCTCGATCTCATCCGGATCGTATTCGACCCCGGGCTGCAGGCCGGTAATGAAGGTGACGAATTCCGGGTCCATGCGCTCCGTCCCGGTGACGGAAACCGGACCGAAGGCGGCGCGCCGATCGGGATCGACGTCGATCGTCGCATCAAGCGTATTGTTGTTGTGATTGGCAAGAACATTGCGGGAGATGATCCTCGCCTTGGGGTGACCTTGTTCGCGCCACGCATCGACAGCAAGTCTCTCAGCCCTGACGATTGCCGTCGAGTTCGCAACATCCCCGGGGGCGAAACCCTGCTTTTCGGGCAGATCGACGACATCCTTCGGATCGACGGGCGGCGGCGCCATGTTCTTCACGCGCGCCGTGGCAAACAGAAACTTCGGCCCCGGATCGACCTTTATTTGCACATTGGCAGGGTTGGGCAAATCAGCGTCGATTGGAATATCGGCTGCTTCGCGGCCATTGACCTTGATGTTGATCGTGCCGCCATAGCGGCCATCCGCATAAAGCGCGCCGAGAATGCGCCGATAATCGCCGCGTGCCTTGGCCAGCAAGCCCGCGGCGCCAGAGGCTGGTTTATCCTCGTCGGCCACAAGACTGGACGCGCCTTCGACAAGCTTTTTGGTATCCTTATCCTCGGTTTGCGTCAGATCGACCGTATATCGATGCGGATCGGCAATGACCGCGTCAGAATCATCCTCCTTCTTCTGGCCCCAAAGATGAATGCCAAAAAGATCAAAAGCCTGTGCCGGAGAAACAAGTGCGGTGAACGCCAGCAGAGCGGCGCCAAAGACACTGGCATGTGGGCGCCTGAAGTCCATCAACCAGTCAATTCCCCACTCAAGAAAGACACACATTTACGCCGCAGGACGGAGAAATGCTTTCCCACGATCGATAAAAATCGCCCCCCGAGCTTAAGAAATTGATAACATGTCGGGCAGGACCGGCCAACCCGCGATGCCTATCGCTGGGTTTGGTAAACGGCTCCTTGTGACCATATGGCCACAAAACGTCCGGTTTTCGGATCGGTGGCGCATCACTTTTTGTTAGAGGAATGCAACAACCGCCCGATTTGAGGGGCGCCAGAAGAACCGGCGCCCTCCTGATGTGTCACTCGGCTGCGGCCAGCCATTCAACTTGATGCGGATTGTCCAGTGGCATCGCCGAACTGACGTGACCTGCCACGATCTCCGCGGTTGCCGCCGACAAGGTCCAGCCGAGGTGGCCATGTCCGGTATTGTAGAAGACGCCAGGGCGCTTGCCGCTACCGACACGCGGCAACATGTTTGGCATCATCGGGCGCAGTCCTGCCCACGGCACGACATTGGACGTGTCCATGTCCGGAAAGAGATCGCGGCTCCAGTCGATCAAGGGCTTGATGCGATCGTGGCGAATGTCACGGTTCTCGCCATTATATTCGGCGGTACCAGCGACCCGCAGGCGGCCAGCGCCAAGACGGCTTGTGACGATCTTCGCATCATCGTCGAGCAGGCTGACCCAAGGTGCCGACGTGCGGCTCACCTCATCGCCAAGATTGACGGTAATCGAGTAACCCTTGACCGGGTAGATGTTCACACGGTCGCCGAGCTGCGCGGCGAATGTGCGGCTGGCAATGCCGGCGCAGATCACGATCGCATCAAAGCGTTCAGTCTCAATCTCCGAAAGCGGCGCCGATGCGCTGTTCCACGAGACGACCACGCCGTCGCTGCCATGCTTCAAGGCCTGTACATTGGCGTCACCGACAAAGCCGACGCCGCGCTGCACCGACGCGTCGGCAAGGCCGCGCGTGAACTTGTGAATATCGCCGGTCGAATCGGACGGGGTGAAGAAACCACCATAGAACGAGCCGTTGAGTGCGGGCTCGAGGTTCCGGATGTCCTCGTTCGTTACAGCGCGACGCTCGAGGCCACCGGCTTCGAGCAGCCTGTTGACCTTGACGGCATGATCATAGCCGCCTTTCGAGCGGTAGATGTGCAGGATGCCGCGCTTTTCGAGATCGAAATCGATCTTCTCTTCGGCGGCGATTTCGAAAATGCGCTTGCGTGCTTCGATGGCGAGTTTCGTCGTTGCAATCGTGTTCCGCTCGTAGTGCGGAATGTTCATCACGAACTCCGCCATCCACGAATATTTGTGCCATGACGGTTTCGGGTTCATCAGCAACGGCGCATCCTTGCGCAACATCCACTTCATGCCTTTGAGGACCGTCCCCCAGCTGTTCCAGACTTCGGCATTCGATGCCGAAAGCTGACCGCCATTGGCGAAGGACGTCTCCATCGCAGCGTAGCGGTTGCGGTCGAAAACAGTGACGGAATAGCCCTGGCGGGCAAGTGCATAGGCAGTGGTAACGCCGGTTATACCAGCGCCGATAATGGCAATTGTAGTCATGACAGACACAGTCCTTCAGCAACACATGGTTTCAGTTTCGCCGTTCAAAACGGCACGAAACCCCATCTGTCACGGGACCTGAGAGTTTGGCCCTCACGCGCCCGCCGGATGTTTATCATCCATGTCCTGGCAGCGTCACCGGCTGAGCACCGGTCAGGGCTTTCTCCTTCGGTGGGCACAACGTTGTCGCTATGCCACTCTCCAGATGTCCGACGCTAGTCTGGTCCTTTTGCCTGAGAGTTTCCGGGGCGGTTGCTCCATCGGCGCCGGTCTTACCGGTCTCTCCCAGATAGCCTGTGCGAACGGAGCTGCTTATATCGCACTTGCGAGAAGAGAACAACTGGCTAAGAAAGCGCAGACCCATTATGCTGGCGCCACATAATCCAGTCGCTTCGGAGTGAAATTCATGAAACCCGTCTTCCTGCAGCTGCAGTGCTTTCCCGGCAAAACCTATGAGGTCGCAGCGGCGCTTTACGAACGCGAAATCGTCTCGGAACTCTATTCCACAAGTGGCGACTACGATCTCCTCATGAAGATCTACATTCCTGAGGAGAAGGACATCGGCAAGTTCATCAACGACAATGTGCTCGACATTCCGGGCATTGCCCGCTCACTGACAACGATGACTTTCACGGCGTTTTGATAGCGCCGCACCCGAGACATTACGTCCCGTTTCGTGCAAGCATGAACTTCACTATGTAACGAATGAAATAAATAGTCCTCTTTAGAGAAACAATATTCCGATCTTTGCCACGGAAGCGGTTTTTCTGTAGAGATGCGTCCCTCGCAATTCACCATCAGGATCTTCAAATGCCTCCCTATCGTTCACGCACAACCACACATGGTCGCAACATGGCCGGTGCCCGCGGGCTCTGGCGCGCGACCGGCATGAAGGACGAGGATTTTGGCAAGCCGATTATCGCGGTGGTCAACTCCTTCACGCAGTTCGTGCCCGGCCACGTGCATCTGAAGGACCTCGGCCAGCTGGTCGCGCGTGAGATCGAAAGCGCCGGCGGTGTCGCCAAGGAATTCAACACGATCGCCGTCGATGACGGTATCGCCATGGGCCATGACGGCATGCTCTATTCGTTGCCGAGCCGCGAAATCATTGCGGACAGCGTTGAATACATGGTCAATGCCCATTGCGCCGACGCCATGGTCTGCATCTCCAATTGCGACAAGATCACCCCGGGTATGCTGATGGCGGCACTGCGCCTCAATATTCCGGTTGTCTTCGTATCCGGCGGCCCGATGGAAGCGGGCAAGGTCGTCTGGGGCGACAAGGAAAAGAAGCTTGATCTGGTGGACGCCATGGTCGCTGCCGCCGACGACCGCATTTCCGACGAGGAAGTCAAGGCAATCGAGCGCTCGGCCTGCCCGACTTGCGGCTCCTGTTCCGGCATGTTCACGGCGAACTCGATGAACTGCCTGACCGAAGCGCTCGGCCTGTCGCTACCCGGCAATGGATCAACATTGGCAACGCATGCGGATCGCCGTCGCCTCTTCGTCGAGGCCGGCCATCTCGTCGTCGATCTCGCCCGCCGCTACTACGAGCAGGATGACGAGACCGCACTGCCGCGATCCATCGCATCGTTCGCCGCGTTCGAAAACGCCATGACACTCGACATCGCCATGGGTGGCTCGACCAATACCGTCCTGCACCTCTTGGCAGCCGCCCATGAGGCGGAAGTCGATTTCACAATGAGCGACATTGACCGCTTGTCAAGACGCGTTCCTGTGCTGTGCAAGGTCGCGCCCGCCGTTGCCAATGTGCACATGGAAGACGTGCACCATGCCGGGGGCATCATGGGTATTCTCGGTGAACTCGACCGTGCGGGCCTCATCGATACATCGGTCTATTCGGTCCATGCCGCCAATCTGGGTGCCGCGCTTGACCGCTGGGATATTGTGCGCAGCAAGAACAAGTCTGTACATGACTTCTTCCGCGCCGCGCCCGGTGGCGTGCCGACACAGGTGGCATTCAGCCAGGAGCGGCGCTTCGACGATGTCGACCTTGACCGCGAGCAGGGCGTTATCCGCAATGCCGAACACGCCTATTCCAAGGATGGCGGACTTGCGGTGCTTTATGGCAACCTCGCCGAGGACGGCTGCATCGTGAAGACGGCCGGCGTCGATGATTCAATCCTGAAATTCTCCGGTCCGGCACGCATTTTTGAGAGTCAGGACAGCGCCGTGTTGGGCATCCTCAATGGCGGCGTGAAGCCCGGCGATATCGTGCTGATCCGCTACGAAGGCCCGCGCGGCGGTCCCGGCATGCAGGAAATGCTCTATCCGACCAGCTATCTCAAATCGAAGGGGCTTGGAAAAGCCTGCGCGCTGATCACAGACGGACGTTTCTCTGGCGGTTCATCGGGTCTTTCCATCGGCCACGTTTCGCCGGAAGCCGCCGAAGGCGGCCTGATCGGCCTCGTTGAGGAAGGCGATTTGATCGATATCGACATTCCCAACCGCAAGATCCATCTCGCGGTCGACGATACGGTGCTTGCTGACCGCCGGGCGCATATGGAAGCCAAGGGAACAGCCGCGTGGAAGCCCGCGGAAAAGCGCAAGCGCAAGATCACGACCGCATTGCGCGCTTATGGTGCCATGGCGACAAGTGCCGCCAGGGGTGCGGTGCGCCAGATTCCTGATGAGTGGAACTGATCACTCCCTAGGCATGATTTAGTGCGTGGTTCGACAAGGGTGCTCCTTTCCCTCCCCCTTGTTGGGAGGGTGGCTGCTAAGCAGCCGGGAGGGGCATTTCCTGACGAAGAAGACACCTTTGCAATAAACCCCTCCCCGGGCCTCCGGCCCGACCCTCCCCACAAGGGGGAGGGTGAATTGGCGGTGCCTTCTGTGCTGCATTGTTGCCTCCCCAACGGGAAGGGCAGCGCCACTTAAACCTTACTTCGCTGCGTCAGTGATCTTGGTCGTCCAGGCGCCTTCCGGCTTTTTGGTGATGACCGGATCAGAACCACCACCCAAAAGCGTTTCCACAGTGCGGTCGGCAGCCGCCACATCCAGGACGCCCGTGGATCCTTCCGTCAATTTGTTGATTTCGCCGACCATGCGCTTTTGATGCTTTTCGGTCTGGGCGCCGCTCGCATCATTGTCTAGCACGATCGTCGCCGCTTCATCGGGGTTGGCTCTGGTATATTCCCAGCCTTTCATCGATGCCTTGACGAAGCGCGCCAGCTTGTCGACCATCTTCGGGTCATCGAGACTCTTCTGCAGCACGTAGAGGCCATCTTCCAGCGTTGCAACGCCCTCATCCTCATACTTGAATGTCACAAGCTGATCCGCCGGAATTCCGGCATCAATCACCTGCCAGTATTCGTTGTAGGTCATTGTGGAAATGCAGTCCGCCTGCTTCTGGATGAGTGGATCGACGTTGAAGCCCTGCTTCAGGACGGTGACACCATCAGGTCCGCCGTTCGTCTTCAGGCCAAGATGGTTCATCCAGGACAGGAACGGATATTCATTGCCGCCAAACCAGACACCGAGCGTCTTGCCCTTGAAATCTTCGGGCTTGGTAATACCGGTCTCCTTGCGGCAGGTCAGCATCATGCCCGAACGCTTGAATGGCTGGGCGATGTTGACGAGCGGCAGGCCTTTTTCACGGGTCGCCAGCGCAGAGGGCATCCAGTCAATAACGACGTCAGCCCCGCCACCTGCAATGACCTGAGGCGGCGCAACGTCCGGGCCACCCGGCTTGATCTCGACGTCGAGACCTGCTTCCTTGTAGAAGCCCTTGTCCTTTGCGACGTAGTAGCCGGCAAACTGTCCCTGCGTGACCCATTTGAGCTGCAGGACCAGCTTGTCCGCCGCCAGCGCCGAGCTTGCCATCAATGTCATGGCCAGGCCGAGCGAGAGTGCCATCGTTCTTTTCATGCTTTAGTTCTCCTCTGTTCTTGTTGGTTATGATCTATAGGACGGATGCCAGAAGGTGACGCCCCGTTCGACAAGGGAAATCAGACCGTAAGATAGCGAACCGGCGAGCGCTGCAACGAAGATCTCGGCCCACACCATGTCGACATTCATGCGGCCGACCTCGGCCGATATGCGAAAGCCCATACCGACAATTGGCGAGCCGAAGAATTCTGCGACGATGGCTCCGATAAGCGCCAGTGTCGAATTGATTTTCAGTGCATTGAAGATGAAGGGCATCGCCGCAGGCAGGCGCAGTTTCAACAACGTCTGCCCATAGCTCGACCCATATGTGCGCATCAGGTCGCGCTCCATCGCTCCCGACGCTGCAAGCCCCGCCACTGTGTTCACCAGCATCGGGAAAAAGGTCATGATGACAACGACAGCCGCTTTCGATTGCCAGTAGGAGCCGAACCACATGACCATGATTGGCGCGATCCCGACCACCGGCAGCGCGGCAACGAGGTTGCCGATAGGAAGCAGGCCCCTGCGCAGGAACGGCACGCGATCGACGATGATTGCCGCAAGAAAGCCCGAGCCGCAGCCGATCACATAGCCGGCAATAGCCGCCTTGAGGAATGTCTGCTGGAAATCCGCCCATAGTGTCGGCACCGAACCGGCGATGCGTGCGGCGATCATCGACGGGGGTGGCAGGAGGATCGTGGGGACGCCGAAACCACGCACCACGATCTCCCAGAGGATCAGGAGCCATGCTCCGAACAGCACCGGCAAGGCGAGATTGACCAGACGCTGCGCGTCCGCAGATGCGAGACGCAAGGCCGCAAGCCGCTGAACCGCAAGCCATGCGAGCAGCCAGGCCGAAACCACCATGCACCAGTAGCCTATGCCGGGGCCGGCCACGGTGAACGAGCCAAGGAGGGCGATGAGGCCGTAGGCCGCGATATGGACGAGAACCAGCAGCGTGAGCAGCGACGTGGTTGATGCGCCAACGAAGAGCGCAACGGCCGCAGCAGCGAACAGGATCGCTGGGGTGGCGAAGAACACAGGGCTTGGTCCATCCGCACCGGTCGGAAGGACCAGCGCGGCTGCAGCCAGCACGAAGGCCAGGATGGCAAGCGGCGAACGCCTCATGGCCGCACTCCCATGCGCCGGTTGACCACATTGGCGATCAGCCCGATCAGGCTGACGAGGACCGCTGCCATCAACGCCGCAGTAATCAGCGCAGCCCATATTTGCACGGTCTGGCCGTAGTAGGAGCCTGCCAGGAGACGCGCGCCGATACCTGCGACTGCTCCAGTCGGCAACTCACCGACGATGGCGCCAACGAGGCTGATGGCGACGGCGATCTTCATCGAGGTGAAAAGATAGGGCATGGACGCGGGCCAGCGCAGTTTCCAGAACACCTGCATCTTCGACGCATTATAGGTGCGCATCAGATCGAGATGCATGATCTCGGGCGACCGCAGCCCCTTCACCATGCCGACGGCAACCGGGAAAAATGACAGATAGGTCGAGATCATCGCCTTGGGCAACAGTCCAGTGATGTTCACTGCATTGAGAACCACGATGACCATCGGCGCGATCGCTAGAATAGGCACCGTCTGTGAGGTAATGATCCACGGCATCAGGCTCTTGTCGAGCGTGCGAGAGTGAACGATCGCGATGGCGAGCAGAATGCCGAGCAGGGTGCCAAGGGCAAAGCCGAGCAGCGTCGAGGACAGCGTCACCCAGCCGTGATAGACAAGGCTTCGTTTGGATGTGGGGCTGATGTCGAAAACGGTCTTGCGGATTTCCGCTGCTACCTGATGCGGCGCCGGTAGCACCGGTCGCTCCTGCGCCATAGTGTTGGCGATCAGCTGGCCGGTGGTAATAGGTGTATTGGCGCGCGCAGCCTGGTCGCGCTCGAACGGCGCATTAAGAATCACGGCGAAGACATACCACAGCGCAACAATCGCAATGAGGACAGTCCCGACTGGAATGACGCTGTTGCGAACAAAGTTCATGGCGTCATTCCCGCGCTGTCCCGCTGGCAGGAATAGAGAATATCCGGCAGATGCTCTTCATTATCGCCATCGGTCCGCCGGACCTCCTTGAACCCCTCCCGCTCATAAAAGGCCTGCGCGCCACGATTGGCGGCGAATGTCCAAAGCTGCACGGGGCCGGTGGCTTCGTTCCTTGCGTGATCGAGCAAGGCTTTTCCTACGCCTTGGCCGCGATAGGCATCATGAACGTAGAGGGCGCTGACCGTATTGTCTGGCGCGAGCGCAATCATGCCTGCAATTTGCTCTTCCCTCTCCGCCACGAATACCTCAAATCGTTCAAACACAGTGTCGCGATAAAACTCGGCCACCTCTTCCGGGGAGTGGACGCGCGGCATCCAGGATGTTGCATCAATCCACGCATTGACGATCTCCGCGCATGCCGGCATGTCACGCAGCTTTGCGGCACGGATGATCATCAAGCGCCCTCTTTCGCCATCATAGATGCGTCCCGTCATAGGAATGACCATGGCGCAGGCCCTCCCGAACGCGGTGGGCGATCTGGAGAAACTCGGGCGATTCGCGAATGTCGAGCGTGCGTTCGGCGCCGAGATTGCAGTCGATGATTTCGTGGATGCGCCCTGGCCTCGGGCTCATCACGACGATCTTTGTTGAAAGAAAAACGGCCTCGGGAATGGAGTGAGTGACGAAGATCACGGTCTTCTGCGTCTTTGCCCAAAGTTTCAAAAGCTCCTCGTTGAGATGGTCGCGGACGATCTCGTCGAGCGCGCCGAAGGGCTCGTCCATCAACAACAGGTCCGGATCGAAGGACAGCGCACGGGCGATTGAGGCGCGCTGCTGCATGCCGCCGGACAACTGCCATGGGAACTTCTTTTCGAACCCGGATAGATTGACGAGTTCGAGATTTTTCGCGACACGCTGCTTGCGCTCTTCCCTCCCGATCCCCATCACCTCCAGAGGCAAGGAGATATTGCCGCCAATGGTGCGCCACGGATAGAGCGCAGCCGCCTGGAAAACATATCCGTAGGCACGTTTCTGGCGGGCCTCGGACGGCGACATGCCATTGACGGTGATCGTACCGGACGTCGGCTGTTCGAGATCGGCAATCACCCGCAGCAACGTCGTCTTGCCGCAGCCCGAAGGGCCGATGAACGAAACAAACTCGCCGCCACTAACCGCAAGATTGATGTTGGAGAGCGCATTGACGGGCCCGTCATTGGTCTCGAAGACCAGCGACAGATCGTGCACATCGATAACATTCACTGGTGCCGCGTCGGACATCGTCTTCGCCTTGGATCGGAGCGCGACGACTGTCATCAGACGCCTGCCGGAATGTTCTTCGGATCACGGTCGATCTTACGCGGTGCCGTCAACTCCTTCCAAGTGGAAAGTGCGCGATTGGCGGGCGCGTTGGCCTCACGTTCGACAAAGCGCCCGCTGCCCGTCGGCGACAGCACTTCCCCGTCCTTGTAAGCAATCCGCCCACGTGACAGGGTCATGCGCGGCAGGCCTGTCACTTCGATGCCTTCAAACACATTGTAGTCGATTGCGGATTTCTGCGTCTTGGCAGATATGACCTTCGATGCATTCGGGTCCCAGATGACGATATCCGCGTCTGAGCCCGGCAAAATGGCGCCCTTGCGTGGGTAAATGTTGAGAATGCGGGCAATGTTGGTCGATGTCACCGCCACGAATTCATTGGGGATCAGACGGCCGGTCCGCACGCCTCTGGTCCACAGGACCGGCATGCGGTCCTCAAGCCCGCCCGTGCCATTCGGAATCTTGGTGAAATCCCCAACCCCGAATCGCTTCTGTTCCGTGGTAAAGGCACAATGGTCGGTGGCGACGACCTGCAGGCTACCCGAGGCAAGACCGGCCCACAGGCCGTCCTGATGGATCTTGTCGCGGAAAGGCGGCGACATCACCCGGCGTGCCGCATAGTCCCAGTCTTCGTTCCTGTACTCGCTCTCATCCAGCGTGAGGTGCTGGACCAGGGGTTCGCCGTATACGCGCATGCCCTTGGCCCTTGCGCGGCGAATGGCCTCATGCGCCTGCTCGCAGGAGACATGCACGATATAGAGCGGCACACCCGCCTGATCGGCAATCATGATTGCCCGATTGGCGGCTTCGCCTTCCACCTCGGGCGGGCGCGAGTAGCCGTGCGCTTCCGGGCCATTATTGCCTTCGGCAAGGAGCTTCTGTTGCAGCTGCGCCACCACATCGCCATTCTCGGCATGCACCAGCGGCATGGCGCCGATCTCCGCGCAGCGAAGGAACGAGGCAAACATCTCGTCGTCGTCCACCATCAGCGCGCCCTTATAGGCCATGAAATGCTTGAACGTGTTGATGCCGCGCTCGACCACTTTCGGCATCTCGTCGAACACCTGCTTGTTCCAGCTGGTGATTGCCATGTGGAAGGAATAGTCGGTTCGCGCCTTCCCCGCCTTCTGGAACCAGTCTTGCAAGGCGACGAGCAGGCCGTCGGCGCCGGGCAGGACGAAATCGACGACCATCGTCGTGCCGCCTGCGAGCGCCGCCGCTGTCCCTGTATCGAAATCATCGGAAGAATGGGTGCCCATGAAGGGCATTTCGAGATGGGTGTGCGGATCGATCCCGCCCGGCATCAGATAGCATCCGGTAGCGTCGATCGTCTCGTCGCCGGAAAGGTCAGCGCCAATGGCGGCGATCGTATCCCCGTCGATCAGCACATCCGCCTTGTAGGTGCGGTCGGCGGCGATAATGGTGCCACCCTTGATCACTTTCGTAGCCATGTGTCCGTTCCCCTTTTTGGTCTCCCCTTACCCTCCACCTTGTGGAGAGCGTGCTGTGAAGCAGCAGGGATGGGTATTTTGAAACCCGGTCTTGCTATGACTTTGATCTTTTCAAAAATGCGGGGAAAGGCCCCTCCCCGGACCTGCGGTCCGACCCTCCCCGAGGTGGGAGGGTAAGAGGCTCCCTCACACCTCGATCTCCGCCGTCTCCAAAACCGCATGCAGCAATACATCAGCGCCTGCGGCCGCCCATTCCTTCGAAATGTCTTCATCCTCGTTGTGGCTTAGACCGTCCACACACGGGCACATGACCATCGCCGTCGGAGCGACACGATTGATCCAGCAGGCATCATGTCCGGCTCCCGATACGATATTGCGGTGGCTATAGCCCAGCCGCTCCGCCGCATTGCGCACCGCCGTTACGCAGCCCTCATCGAAGGCAACCGGATCGAAATGTCCCGCCTCTTCGATCAGGATTTCGAGACCGAGCTCCTTGGCGATCCTGACTGCCTTGTCCTCGATTTCCGCCTTCATGGCACTCAGCGTCGCAAGGTCGGGCGAGCGTATATCGACCGTGAACACGACCCTGCCCGGGATTACATTTCTGGAGTTCGGGTAAACGTCGACATGGCCAATGGCACCAACCGCACTCGGCTGATGCGCCATGGCGACCTCATGAACGAGTTCGGTAACGCGCGCCATGCCAAGCCCGGCATTCTTGCGCATCGGCATCGGCGTGGAACCGGTATGGCTCTCCTTGCCGGTCAGCGTGATCTGCAGCCACCACAGGCCCTGGCCGTGGGTGACGACGCCGATATCCTTGCCTTCCACTTCGAGGATCGGACCCTGCTCGATGTGCAGTTCGAACAGCGCATGGATTTTGCGGGCCCCGACTTCCTCGTCGCCCTTCCAGCCGATACGCTCCAACTCATCACCGAACTTCTTGCCCTTGGCATCTTCGCGTTGATAGGCCCAGTCCTGCTCGTGGATGCCGGCAAAGACGCCGGAAGCCAGCATGGCGGGCGCAAAGCGCGTGCCCTCCTCATTGGTCCAGTTGACGACGACGATCGGGTGTTTGGTCTTGATGTTGAGGTCATTGAGGGTGCGGATCAATTCAAGTCCGCCAAGAACGCCAAGCACGCCGTCGAATTTGCCGCCCGTCGGCTGGGTGTCGAGATGGCTGCCGACATAGACTGGCAGCGCTTGCGGATCGCTCCCTTCGCGACGGAAAAACATGTTGCCCATGGTATCGACGCCCATGGAAAGGCCGGCCTTCTCGCACCAGGACTGGAAAAGCCGCCGGCCCTCGCCGTCCTCATCGGTCAGCGTCTGGCGGTTGTTGCCGCCACGCACACCTGGCCCGATCTTCGCCATCTCCATAAGGCTGTCCCAAAGACGGTCGCCGTTGATCCTGAGATTTCCTGTGAGCGTCATGTCGGAGCCTCTCAGTCGCTTATGCAAGATTCTTCAAAACGTCGGCGAGCGTATCGAACAGGTGCTCAATCTGCCCCTTGCTGATAACCAGCGGTGGCGACAGCGCGATAATATCGCCGGTCGTTCGGACCAGCAGGCCCTTCTCATAGGCGTCCAGGAATGCCTGGAAGGCCCGTTTGGTCGGGGCGCCGTCAATCGGTTGCAACTCAATGGCGCCTATCAGCCCAAGATTGCGGATGTCGATGACATGCGGCAGTCCCTTGAGTGCGTGCAAGGCATCGGCCCAATAATCGGCAAGCTCGGCGGCGCGGGTCATCAGGCCCTCGTCTTCATAAGTATCAAGCGTTGCGAGCGCGGCGGCGCAGGCGACCGGATGGCCGGAATATGTATAACCGTGGAACAGCTCGACCATGTTCTCCGGGCCAGTCATGAATGCTTCGTAGATTTGCCGCGTGGCAAAGACCGCGCCCATCGGGATGACGCCGCTGGTGATGCCTTTTGCGGTCGTGACGAGGTCCGGCACAACGCCGAAATAGTCAACGGCAAATGGCGTGCCGAGGCGGCCAAAGCCGGTAATGACTTCATCGAAGATCAAAAGGATATCGTGCTTGGTGCAGATTTCGCGCAGACGCTTCAGATAGCCCTTCGGCGGTATGAGCACGCCCGCCGATCCCGCAACGGGTTCGACGATCACTGCCGCGATATTGGAAGCATCATGCAGCGCGATGACTCTTTCCAGATCGTCGGCGAACTCCACACCGAACTCCGGTTCGCCGCGCGTGAACGCATTGCGGGCGGGATCGTGGGTATGTCGAATGTGGTCGACGCCGCCAAGCGCATTGCCGAACGACTTGCGATTGGCGGACATGCCGCCAACGGAGATGCCGCCGAAGCCGACGCCATGATAGCCGCGCTCGCGGCCGATGAGCTTGACCTTGGTGCCATTGCCCTTGGCGCGATGGTAGGCGATCGCGATCTTCAGCGCGGTATCGACAGCCTCCGAACCCGAGTTTGTAAAGAACACGTGGTCGATCGGAGACGGCAGCATTGCGGCAAGGCGCGCGGCGAGTTCGAATACCTTGGGGTGGCCCATCTGGAAGGCGGGCGCGTAGTCGAGTTCGGCAACCTGTTTCTGCACCGCTTCGACAATCTTCGGACGGGCGTGGCCAGCATTGCAGCACCACAAGCCGGCCGTGCCATCGAGAATTTCGCGCCCGTCATGCGACTTGAAATGCATGTCCTTGGCGCTGACGAGGAGACGGGGATTTTGCTTGAACTGCCTGTTTGCCGTAAAGGGCATCCAGTACGCGTCGAGATTATTGGTTCCCAATGCCGCTTTAGACATGTGGCTCGCCTCCTGAACGTGGCTGGCCCATTTTTCTGGACCGATTGTTTTATGTTCCCGATTGATTGAACCTCTGGCACAATCAAAAACTTGACTACTTGGTCAAAATGCAGGCTAGAAGAGCATAGGAAAACGGTCAAGCGGTTTATCGGTTTTTCCGGCCGTTGGTGCGGCGACGGAATTGCCATTTTGTCGCGGGCAAAGGGGGGCGAGGGCATGGCGAGAGCAGCACGGAAGAAGGCCAGCCAGGCGCCTGAAAAGACGACACGGATTCAGGAAATAAACCGCCGCCTCATTCTTGATGCGGCGCTCGACGTCTTTTCCACTTACGGATTTCGCGGCACGACGATCGATCAGATTGCCGAGAAGGCCGGCATGTCGAAGCCCAATCTCCTCTACTACTTTCCGCGCAAGCAGAACATCTATGTGTCGCTGCTGGAGGAAACGCTGGCCGAATGGCTGGCACCACTGGCCGACATCGATCCGGAAGGTGATCCGATCGAACAACTGCGCAAATACATCACTCTGAAGATCAGCATGTCAGAGAGCCATCCGGAAGCGTCGCGGCTGTTCGCCAACGAAGTATTGCATGGTGCGCCGGCCATCAGTGATTTTCTAGCAACGCATTTGAAGCCGCTTGTTGACGAAAAGGCGGCCGTCATCCGCCGCTGGGTCGGCGAGGGCAAGCTCGCGCCCGTCGATCCCTATCATCTGATTTTCATGATCTGGGCGACCACGCAGCACTATGCGGATTTCGACGTGCAGGTCCGCGCGATCTTGGGGAGCCAGGTTGGCCGACACGGCTTTCGCGAACAGACCGCCCAAGCGGTGCTGAGTGTCATTCTGAACGGCGTCCGGCCGAGAGATTAATCGCGTTCCACCGCGATTGTGCGTGGTTCGACAAGCTCACCATGACGAGTTGGTTGTGTGCATGCAGCCACGCGACTGCGCCGTTTTGAACTCCCATTGCGGGCGCACACACGAACCTCATGGGGAGCTTGTCAAACCACGCACACCGCAGCTGCCGGGTCTGGCAACTCTTACTCCGCCGCCACCTTCGCCATCGGATTGTTGGGATGGGTCGTCCAGTTGGCATAGTCCGTTTTGATTGGCAATTTGGTGCGTGGGTCTACGCCCGACGTCATCGTTACCATGTCGATGCAGTTCTCGACCGGGCAGACATTGACACAGAGATTGCAGCCCACGCATTCCTCATCGATCACCTCGAAGTGCCGCGCACCATCAACCATGGAGGTGATGGCCTGATGCGACGTGTCCTCGCAGGCAATGTAACAGCGGCCGCATTTGATGCAGAGGTCCTGGTCGATCCGGGCCTTGGTGATGTAATTGAGGTTGAGATATTGCCAGTCCGAAACATTCGGGACCGCAAGGCCCCGGAAGTCCTCGATGGTTCGATAACCGCGCGAATCCATCCAGTCGGAAAGGCCGGAAATCATTTCCTGCACGATCTTGAAACCATAGGCCATCGCGGCCGTGCACACCTGCACATTGCCGCAGCCAAGCGCGATATATTCAGCGGCGTCACGCCAGGTGGTAATGCCGCCTATGCCGGAGATTGGCAGGCCACGCGTATCAGCATCACGGGCAATTTCCGCCACCATGTTAAGCGCGATCGGCTTCACCGCCGGGCCGCAATAGCCGCCATGGGAGCCACGCCCGTCGATCGACGGAACAGGCGCGAAATTGTCGAGGTCTACGGAGACGATCGAGTTTATGGTGTTGATCAACGACACCGCATCAGTGCCACCGGCCTTGGCCGCACGGGCAGGCTTGCGGATATCGGTGATATTCGGCGTCAGCTTGGTAATCACCGGCATTCGCGTATATTGCTTGCACCAGCGCACGACCATTTCGATATATTCCGGCACCTGGCCAACGGCAGAGCCCATGCCCCGCTCGGACATGCCATGCGGGCAGCCGAAGTTCAATTCGATCCCGTCGGAACCGGTGGCCTCGACCAGCGGCAGGATGGCTTTCCACGACGCCTCTTCGCAGGGCACCATGATCGAAGCGATCAGGGCGCGATCCGGCCATTTCTTCTTCACCTCCGTCATTTCCCGCAAGTTGACTTCGAGCGGACGGTCAGTGATGAGCTCGATGTTGTTAAAGCCGAGCAGGCGCCGGTCAGGGCCATGGATCGCGCCGTAGCGTGGTCCATTGACATTGACCACGGGCGGACCCTCCTCGCCCAGCGTTTTCCAGACGACGCCGCCCCAGCCCGCCTTGAAGGCGCGCTCGACATTATAGGCCTTGTCGGTGGGCGGTGCCGAAGCCAGCCAGAATGGATTGGGAGACTTGATACCGAGAAAACTCGTTGAAAGGTCGGCCATGTCGATCTCCTTCAGCCAGCAACGTGGCGTGAATGATTGGGTTTATGGGCCTTTTCAGGAGCGCCGCCTGCTTTCTCGGCCATGACGGCTTCAACGAAGCCGCTGACCTTGTTCGGCTGCTGCATCAGGGCACGGTGAATGGATTCAGCGGCAAGCTTGCCATCCTGCACTGCCGCAACCGTCAGGTCCTCGCCGCCGGCAATGCAGTCGCCGCCGGCCCAGATGCCTGCGATCGAGGTGCGGCCTTCTTCGTCAACGCTGATGCGCCCCTTCGAGAGGGCAATGCCAGCCTCGGTCAGGATGGCTTCGGCTGGCGTCTGGCCGATCGCCTTGAATATCTGATCGCTGGCGAGCGTAATGCTTTCGCCGGTGACGCCAAGCCGGCCGTCGGTCATGGCGGTGTAGTCCAGCGTAATACCGCACACCTCGCCATGCTCATTGCGCGTCAGTGTGCGGGGCTGCAACCAGTGGCGAATGATGACGCCGTTCTTGAGCGCGAGCTCCTGTTCATAGGCGCTGGCATTCATATTTTCCGGCCCGCGACGGTAGGCGATGATCACGTTTTCGGCGCCAAGCAGCTTGGTTTGCACCGCCACGTCGATTGCGGTCATTCCGCCGCCGATAACGACGACATCGCGGCCAACGGCGATGCCGGACAGGTCGTCGCTCTGGCGCAGCACTGAAATATAATCGACCGCATCGATACACCCGGCGGCATCCTCGCCCTCGAGGCCGAGTTCGTTCACCCCAGGCAGACCCATGCCGAGGAAGACGGCGTCGAAACCGGCCTTGAGCGCATCAAGGCTGATATCACGGCCAAGCGCCTTGTCGTTCCGAATGGTGATGCCGCCGATCTCAAGGATGAAATCGAGTTCCTTCTGGGCGAAGTCGTCGACGGTCTTATAGGCGGCGATGCCATATTCATTGAGGCCGCCGGCCTTGGGCCGCGCCTCGAATATCGTCACGTCATGGCCGTGCATCGCCAGACGGTGCGCAGCGGACAATCCGGCCGGGCCCGCACCGACGATGGCAATCGATTTACCGGTTGGCTCGGCGCGCTTGAACGGATGCTTGCCGTTCTCCATCAGATGATCGGTAGCATAGCGCTGCAAAAGGCCGATCTTCACAGGCTTGCCCTCTGCGACTTCGCGCACGCAGGCCTGTTCGCACAGGGTTTCTGTCGGACAGACTCTGGCGCACATGCCGCCAAGGATGTTTTCCGAAAGAATGGTCTTGGCCGCGCCGGTCGGGTTATCCGCGGCAATTTCACGAATAAACAAAGGGATGTCGATGCCAGTCGGGCAGGCATTCATGCAGGGCGCATCATAGCAGAAATAGCATCGGTCGGACTCGACGAACGCTTCATGGCGAGCCAAAGGCGGATGAAGATCGGAAAACACGTCCGCATAAGCGTCGGAAGCAAGCCGGCCGGCTCGGACGTCACGGACTCCAGAATCGATCGATCCCATGTAATCGCATCTCCTCGTTCCGGCAGCGTCCGGTTCCCGTGGATCGCTGCCATCTGTGACGGGCCGGTTCGTCCGGCTCCTTCAATGCAAGAATGCCATATTTTGACAGAAGGTCAAATTTTTTATCAAACGGTCAATAATTTATCGAGTGAAAGCCTGACCACTTCCAAACCATTTGCTGATGGCTATGGGATCACAGCGCCGAGGTCACCCTATTCGGCTGCCAGCGGCGGCTGCGACACGACCTCAAGCAGTTCGCGATTGAGCCGCTCCTCTTCCTCCACCTTCGGCTTGGAGAAGCGGGCAAGCAGCAGGTAAGCGACTGGCGTCAGGAAAAGCGTCGAGGCGGTGGCCATGCCAAGACCACCGACGATGACCCATCCAAGCGCAATACGGGCTTCGGCGCCGGCACCACTGGCAAGCACAAGCGGTACGCCCCCGAGGATGGCGCAGAGCATGGTCATCACCACGGGACGCAGGCGGATGTTCGAGGCTTCCTCGATCGCTTCGCGAACACCCCGACCCTGATCGCGCAAATGATTGGCGAATTCAACGATCAGGATGCCGTTCTTCGCCATGATGCCGACAAGCAGCACGAGGCCGATCTGGCTGTATACGTTCATGCTCGTCCCCGTCATCACCATGGCGAAGACGGCGCAGGCGAGGCCGAGCGGTACCGTCGCCATAACGATAATGGCGCTGATGAATCCTTCGAACTGTGCGGCGAGCACCAGCAGGATGATAAGAAGCGCAAAACCGAACGTCGTTGCCATACTGGCAGAGTTTTCGCCCAATGTTGCTGCTTCGGCCAGGGGAATAATGCGATAGCCAGGCGGCAGGAGTGGCGCAGCGATTTGCTGTACGACTTTGTAAGCATCGCCCAAGGCAAAATCCGCACTGAGTGCGGAGGTGATGGCAACAGAACGCTGCTGCTGCTCGCGCGTAAGCGCTGGCGGAACGGCAACTTCAGTAAGCTTTGCAATCGTCGACATAGGCACGAAACGGCCATCGCCCGTCCGCAGGAAGACATTTTCGAGATCGGTTGGATCGTTGATCGGATTGGTCGTTGCAACAAGTTTGACGTCGAAACTGCGGTCCTCGATATAGACCGAGCCTACCTTGTAACCATCGAGCACCGACTGCAGGGCCTCGGCAAGACCGGTTATGTTGATCCCGAGGTCGGAGGCACGCTCACGATCGATCGTCACCGCCAATTGCGGCTGCGTCGGCTCGTTCGTCAGACGCGGGCGATCGAACCGGCTGTCCTTTTCCATTTCCGAAACGATTTTCGCAGCTGTGGTGCCAAGCTCCGCATAGCTGGTACCAACCACGGCAAACTGCAACCCATTACCAGCGCCGCGAATCCCCAGCGAGTTTGGCTGCGCGGCAAAAACCTGAATGCCTGGAATGTTGCGGACCCGCTTGGATACATCGGCGATGATTTCCTGCTGGGTTCGCGCGCGATCCTTCCACGTGGCAAGGCTGAGCACCATGAAGCCGCGATTGGTGTTACCGTTCTGCCCGGCAATGGAGAAGGTATTCTCAATTTCTCCGGAATCGCGCAAAGGCTGGATCAAGGTTTCGATCTTGCGCATCTCGTCATTGAGATAGTCGAGACTGACCCCTTGCGGCGCGGTAATGCGCAGGAAGGCGGAAGCGCGATCCTCGGTCGGAGTGAGCTCCTGTTTGAGCAGGGAAAAAGCGCCAAACGCGGCACCAGCAAACAGTAGCGATATGATCACGACGATCCAGGGTCCGGCTAGGCAGGCATGCAGCATCCGGCGGTAGAGACCGCCGAACCAGCCGCCGATGCGGCCAACGATCCCGGGCGCATGGGCCACATCCTGGTGCCTCGCTTCACTGGCGCTCAAAAGCCGCGATGCGAGCATAGGGCAAAGGGTCAGCGCCACAACGGCCGACAAGAGGACACAGATCGCCAGAACAAAGCCGAACTCGCGGAAGAGTCCCCCAGTCTGACCGGGCAAAAACGAGAGGGGCACGAACACAGCAGCAAGCGTGATCGTCGTCGCAATAACGGCGAAGAACACCTCCTGCGTTCCAAGGACGGCGGCGGCGCGCGGCCCCATGCCCTGGTTTCGCCGTCGCACGATGTTTTCGAGCACAACGATCGCGTCGTCGACCACGAGCCCGGTCGCCAGGACGAGTGCCAGCAGCGTCAGAATGTTGATCGAAAAACCCGCGAGATAGATAGCGGAAATCGTGCCGATCAGTGCGACTGGCATGCTGACCGCAGGGATGAGCGTTGCGCGAATGTCCCACAGGAACAGGTAGATAATTGCGATGATGATTATGACGGATGCCGCGAGCGCAACCTCGACCTCGTGTACGGCGCCATTGATGAAATCGGCATCGTCGCTGGTAACGCGAATGTCTACGCCTTGGGGCAGGGTCTTTTGCAGTTGCGCGACAGCCGCACGCACGCCTTTCGAAATGTCGAGCGTATTCGACTGGGCCTGACGAATAATACCAAGGCCAATGCCGGTTTTGCCATTGGCGCGAAGCGACGATATGCCGATATCCGGTCCAAGCGTCACGGTCGACACATCGCGGATCCTGGTCTGCCCCTTGATGATGATGTTTTCGAAATCTTCCGGGGTCGTCACCGGAGCCTGCGCGCGCACTACAATGCTTTGATCATTGCTGTTGAGCTGACCCGCCGGCGTATCGAAGGCCATCGTATTGAGCGCGGTACGAACGTCCGCGACGTTCATGCCAAGACTTGCCAGCTTCGCCTGGTTGAGATCGATCCGGAAAATCTTGCTGCGATTGCCATTGATCTGCACGTCGGCAACACCTGGCACCGAGGCAAGCACGTCCTCGATCTGGTCTTCGACGAGAACGGTCATGTCCTCCACCGCCATCGTGTCGGATGTGACCGCAAGACGCATCACCGCATCGGAATTGGCGTCGGCTTTGACGATACGCGGCGGATCGGCCTCATCAGGCAGGGTGTTGGAGATGCGGCTGATGGCGTCACGCATATCCGCAGCGGCAACGTTAAGGTCAACGTCGTCATTGAACTCGACTGTAACGCGGCTGTTGCCAAAGGAGGAACTGGAGGAAATGGATTTGACGCCGGAAACGCGGGAGACCGCGCCTTCGATGGCCGACGTCAGTTCGCGGTCTACCGTCTCGGCAGCCGCCGATGCGAAATCCGTCGTGACTGTAACTACGGGACGGTCCACATCCGGCAGTTCACGGACGTCGACACCATAAATTGCGGCAAGACCTGCCACGACAATCAGGGCGTTCAGGACCAGCGCCAGAACCGGACGGCGAATGAAAAGAGCGGTGAAATCAGCCTGGCTGTGTGAGGTACTCACCCTGCACCTCAGCCCTGTTCGCCGACAGAGGCCAGCGGCCCGGCATCGGTCTTGCTCTGGGGAACCGGTTGCCCTTGAATTTGGACGAGGCCGCCCTGACGTACCGATTGCACGCCTTCGGCGACAATCTTGTCACCTGGTTTTATATCGGCGTCGACCAGTACATTCGTTGTATTGCGCTGTACGATTCGCACAGGCAGGCGCGTCGCCTTGTTGTCGGCAATCTTCCAGACATAGGCGCCGTCCGTGCCCCATTGAACCGCAAGCGGATCCACGGTCGGATAGGTTTCGCCGGCGAAGCCGAGCGTGACCTGGAAAGCCATGCCCTCGCGCAACGTATCCTTGGGATTGGTGATCTTTGCCTGCACGTGCAGCGTGCGGCTTGCTGGGTCGACGCGATTGTCGATGGCGCTGATTGCGCCCTGGAAGGATTCTCCGGGCCTCGCGATCGAGGTCGCTGAAACGGCTGCGCCCACCTTGACCGCAGGCGCGAACCGTTCCGGCACCCAGAAATCGACAAGCAGCTCCGACCGGTCGTCGATCGAGGCAATTTGCGTGGAGGTGGTGATGTAGTTGCCAGCGCTTATAGGCAGGATGCCGACAATGCCGCCGATGGGCGCCCGGATGGCGCGGCGATCGAGTGCCAGTTCCGCCTCGCGCACGTCAAGACCGGCATTTTCAACAACAAGCTCCGCATCCGCAACCTGGACTGCCGAGACAGTATTGGTCGTGGAGAGGTTTTCAGCGCGCTTCAACTTGGTCTGCGCGTCCTTGAGCGCTGCGCGGGTCTTGTCGGCAATGATGCTTTCGGCTTCGGAATCGAGCCGCGCGATTACATCGCCCGCCTCGACGCGGCTACCCGAGGTTACGAGGATCTCGGTCATGCGCCCGGCGGCATAAGGCGTAACCGACACGGAGCTCTTTGCCTTGCCCGAGCCGATCGCGGTCAGCCTGTCATTGATCTTGGCTTCCGCCGCCGCCCGCACGACAACAATCGGCAGGGCTTGCCCGGCACGCTTTTGACCTTGACCGGCCGCTGCCGCGGGTTCGGTCGCTGCGGTGGCGCGGCGGTCAATACCCGCCTTTTTCAACAAGTCGGAAGAGCCCGGAAAGAAGTACAGCCAGCCGGCTCCAGCCGCAGCCAGGATCACCAAAGCCAATGCCAGTTGTTTCCAGTTCATACAACACTCCAAAACGCCGGTCCCGCATAAGCGAAGCCAGCGTATAATTGATTATAGCCGATCGCGCGCCGCAGCGCGAACACGTGTCTGTCATTGAGGATAAGGTGCTTCGGTTGCACCGTTAATGACAATTCGGTGAGATTACAAAGAATTAATGGAAGCGATATGGTGGCTTGCCGGCTGAATTTAGCCGAACACGTGGCTCCGTCCGCTTGATGGCGGATTTCTGCCGTGCAACATGGCGGACGGCATATCGAGAGGAGAGCGGCACCATGGCGACAAAGACCGACATCGCGCGGCGCGTGTTCAACCACACGTTCAAGCTCGACCCCATCGTGCGCAGCCTGCTCGACACGGATTTCTACAAGCTTCTGATGCTGCAGATGATCTGGGGTGTCTACCCCAAGGTCGATGCGACATTCACCCTGATCAATCGCACGGCCCGGGTGCGGCTTTCTGATGAAATCGACGAACAGGAACTGCGAGAACAGCTTGACCACGCGCGCACCATCCGCTTCTCCAAGAAAGAAATGATCTGGCTTGGCGGCAATACCTTCTATGGCAAGCGGCAGATTTTCGAGCCGGATTTTCTCGAATGGCTGTCGAAATTTCAGCTGCCGGATTACGAGCTGACAAGACGCGACGGCCAGTACGAACTGAATTTCTATGGGCCGTGGATGTATACGACGATGTGGGAAATTCCCGCGCTGACCATCATCAACGAATTGCGCTCACGCGCAGCAATGAAAAGGATGGGACGGTTCGAACTCGACGTTCTTTACGCGCGCGCCAAGGCCAAGATGTGGTCGAAGGTGGAACGGCTGCGCGCCCTTCCCGACATCCGGATTTCCGATTTCGGCACACGCCGCCGCCACTCCTTCCTCTGGCAGCGCTGGTGCGTCGAAGCGCTGAAAGAGGGCATCGGCGAAGCCTTTACCGGCACGAGCAATGTCTTGATGGCGATGGACAATGACCTCGAAGCTCTTGGCACCAATGCGCATGAACTGCCGATGGTGCTGGCGGCCTTGAGCACAACGAGGGCGGAACTGTTGAAATCGCCCTATAAGGTCCTGCAGGACTGGAACCGATATTATGGCGGCAACCTGCTGATCGTGTTGCCGGATTCATTCGGAACGTCCGCATTCCTGCGCGACGCTCCCGACTGGGTCGCCGACTGGACGGGCTTTCGGCCGGACAGTGCGCCGCCGATCGAGGGGGGTGAGAAAATTCTTGCCTGGTGGCGCTCGAAGGGCAAGGATCCGCGCCAGAAACTGCTGGTGTTTTCCGACGGTCTCGACGTCGATACGATCGAGGAGACCTATCACCATTTCAAGGGCAAGGTGCGCATGAGTTTTGGTTGGGGCACGAACCTCACCAATGATTTCGAGGATTGCGCGCCGCGATACAACGATCAGCTCAACGCAATTTCCCTGGTATGCAAGGTCAGTGCCGCCAACGGCCGCCGGGCAGTCAAGCTATCCGACAATCCGAGGAAGGCGACGGGCGATCCGGCCGAGATCAAACGCTATCTGGAAGTATTTGGGGCAGAGGATCGGGTGGAACAGGCCGTGAAGGTCTAGGGTTCGGATCCTAGACCACACGACGTGTATTATTCGTTACTGCAGCATCACCGTGCGCAGTTCATGTTCCTGTGCGCCAACGAGTACATTGTCGCGCTCATCGGAAAGCACGATCGGATCGCCATTGGCGGCAAACAGCGCCCAGAGTTCGACGCCCGGCGTCATCGGCGGCAAAGCCGGAAAGCTATGGGCGAGATCATCGGTCTTGACCTTGCGCATATAGGCTACCTGTCCGGCGCCAAGACGCGCGAATTCGAGTTCGCTGAAGGGATTCTTTTGAACATTACCTTGCATGTCAGCCTCCATATACGGACAGTCTATTCCAAGCCCTGTCCTGTTAGAGCCACGATCAGTCCTGAACCGCTATGTTGATGCGTTTGACCAATCGCTCGGGTTCCGGCCGGTCGAGATCGATCGACAGAAGCCCATTCTTCAAAGTGGCGTTGCTGACACGCATGCCATCAGCAAGTACAAATATGCGCTGAAACTGGCGTGCTGCGATGCCACGATGGAGATATTCCCGTTCGCCTTCATCGGCCTGCTTGCCACGAATGACCAGCTGATTGTCTTCCGTTGTCACTTCGAGATCGTCGTTGGAAAACCCCGCAACGGCGAGCACTATTCGAAGCTGTTCACACTCATTACCGCCTCGAATTCGCTCGATATTATAGGGTGGATAGCCGTCGCCGGATTTCGCGATGCGCTCCAGCGTTTTTTCCATCGAGTCAAAACCAAGCAGCAAGGGGCTTGAAAATGGTGTCATTCGTGTCATTTGTGCAGTCCTTGAGAGAAGCGACCTAAAAGCGAAACCCGTGATCGAACAGCATTTCACTCCTGCCGATTGATATGGTCGATCGAATCGCGGAGTTCAAGGGAGTGCCGGATTTCCGGCAATAGAAAGTAGAAAATGACGCGTAAAATCATAATCGATACCGATCCGGGGCAGGATGACGCCCTTGCTATCCTCCTCGCCTTTGCCAGTCCGGAACTGGAGGTGCTCGGCATCACCGTCGTTGCCGGCAACGTGCCCCTGGCATTGACCGAGCTCAACGCCCGCAAGATCTGCGAACTTGCAGGACGCCCGCAGACCAAGGTTTTCGCCGGTGCGGATCGCCCGTTGATGCGCCCCCTCGTCACAGCCGAACATGTTCATGGCAAGACCGGCCTCGACGGTCCGGACTTGCCGGAACCGGCCATGCGCCTGCAGGACCAGCATGCCGTCGATTTCATAATTGACACTTTGCGAACCAAAGAAGCCGGGAGCATCACGCTCTGCGCGCTCGGGCCGCTTACCAATATCGCCCATGTACTGATCCGGGCACCGGAGCTTGCTCCCCGTATTCGCGAGATCGTGCTCATGGGCGGCGGGTTCTTCGAGGGCGGCAATGTCACGCCGACGGCCGAATTCAATATCTATGTGGATCCGCACGCGGCGCAAATTGTGTTGCAGTCCGGCGTTCCGATAATCATCTTGCCCCTCGACGTCACGCACAAGGCCTTGACGACCGCCGAGCGTGTCGAGCGGTTTCGTGCAATGGGCACACGAGCGGGAGACGCCTCAGTCGCCCTCCTCGAATTCTTCGAGCGTTTCGATGAAGAGAAATATGGAAGTGATGGCGGCCCTTTGCACGACCCCAACGTCATTGCCTACCTGATCAAGCCCGAGCTTTATCGCGGCCGCTTGTGCAATGTTGCCGTTGACGCGGCGAACGAACTGACGCTCGGCATGACCGTCGTCGACTGGTGGCGGGTGACTGACCGTCCCAAAAACGCCTTCTATATTCGCGGTATCGACGCTGACGCTTTCTTCGATCTGCTGATCGAACGTATTGCTCGCCTGCCTTGAATCGTTCCGGCCCGGCGGGCTTGCGTCGCCGGGCCTATCTCCTTGTTTCATCACGAAAAGTTGAGCCTGCATAAACCATTGTTCAGGAATTTCCGGACAAAATCCGCTTGAGCCTGTAATGTTCACCGACGGACAGCAGGAAACTTGGGGGGTGATATGCTGACGCGGCGCGTTGTTTTGACTGGCCTGATTGCAGCGGTTCTCACACCGAAGGCAGCCCTGGCAAAATCCGCCAGGAAGCCATTTGTCATCAATCCGCAATTCCAGCCGCAATATGTTCCATACGATTCCTCGTTTGCGCCAGGAACGGTGGTCATCGATCCACGCGCCCGGTTTCTCTATTTGGTCGAGGATGGTTCCACCGCGCGCCGCTACGGCGTGGGTGTCGGGCGGGCCGGACGCGTTTTCCACGGCGTTGCCAGGATTGGCCGCAAGGAAGAATGGCCCCGCTGGATTCCGACCAACAACATGATTAGACGTCAGCCGGGAAAATACGCCCGCTATGCGAGCGGCGTATCAGGCGGGCCGCATAACCCGCTGGGCGCGCGGGCGCTCTATCTCTATCGCAACGGCCGCGACACCTATTATCGCATCCATGGCACGACCGAGCCCTGGAGCATCGGCCGCGCGGTGTCAAATGGCTGTATCCGCATGATCAACGAACACGTGATGGATCTGTATTCGCGCGTTCCACTCGGCGCACGCGTGGTGGTGATCTGACCACCTATTGGTTTTGCCGCGTTGTCGTCGTGCTGGCCGATATCAAAAGCTCAAGCGGCGACACTGTCCCGCTGCGTATCAGGCGCGAGTGTAACCTCAAGCCCATTGAGCTCCTGGGTCATGATCAGCTGGCAGGACAGGCGCGAATTATCCTCGACGTGAAAGGTCACGTCGAGCTGGTCGACTTCCTCGTCCTGTGGCTCATAGAGCTTTTCCGTCCAATCCTCACCGACATAGACATGACAGGTGCCGCAGGCGCAGGCGCCGCCGCATTCCGCCTTGATGTCGAGCCCCCAATCGCGAATGACCTCCATCACGCGGAAGCCCTCGAGGGCTTCCAGCGTATGGCGCTTGCCGTGCTGATCGGTGACGTGGATATAGAGGGAATCCGAGCTCATCAGTGTCCTATGCTGCCTTCAGCTTCTTCTGGAGAGAGGTGGAAGACGTCGTATACTGGAAAATGATCCGTTCACCAGGGGCGACGATGCGTTTTGCCGCCTGCGACATCAGCGCAGCCTCGTGGAAGCCCGAAAGGATCAGCTTGAGCTTGCCCGGATAGGTGTTGATGTCGCCAATGGCGAAGATGCCGGGCTCGGACGTTTCGAATTTCTCGGTATCGACGGCAATCAGGTTCTGATCGAGGTTTAGGCCCCAATCGGCGATCGGGCCGAGCTTCATCGTCAGGCCGAAAAACGGCAGCAGACGGCCGGCTTCCAGAGCCTCATCACCGTTGGCGCCCTTGAGGATGACCTTCGACAGCTGGCCATCGGCGCCTTCGAGACCGCTGACCTGGCCCATGCGGAACTTGACGCGGCCTTCCTTTTCAAGCGCCCACATCTTGTTGACGCTATCGGGCGCTGCGCGGAATTCGGGGCGGCGATGCACCAGCGTTACGGATTTCGCCACCGGCTCGAGATTGAGCGTCCAGTCGAGCGCCGAGTCGCCGCCACCGACGATGACTACGTCATGGCCGCGGAAAGCATCGATCTTGCGCACCGCATAATGGACACTGGTGCCCTCAAAGTGCTCGATTTCCGGCACTGGCGGGCGCTTCGGCTGGAACGAGCCGCCACCCGCGGCAATGACGATCACCTTGGTGATGAACACCTCATCCGCATCGGTCTCGACGCGGAACCGGCCATCCTCAAGCTTCTCCAGCGCGGTAACCATGGTGGAGAAGTGGAACTGCGGGTCAAACGGGGCAATCTGCTTGAGGAGATTGTCCGTCAGATCCTGACCAGTGACCTCGGGGAGCCCTGGAATGTCGTAGATCGGCTTTTCCGGATAAAGCTCGGCGCATTGGCCGCCTGGACGGTCGAGAATATCGATAACATGCGCGCGCAAATCGAGCAGGCCAAGTTCGAACACGGCAAAGAGGCCGACGGGGCCTGCGCCAACAATAACCACATCTGTTTCAATCATGTCGGACATATGGTTCTTTCCAGTAAATGTCGTGAAGTTCAATGGGATCAGGCGGCGGGGACGCGGCGCCAGCTATAGGTTCCGGGAGCCGTATGCGAGCCCCGACCTGGCTGGTAGTAAACCGGCGCATCATGGAGATTGTGATCGGCAAGTCGCGCGAGGGTGACCGCATGCGACACCTTCAACGTGTCAAAGCCCGTGCGCAGCATATAGGCGACCTGATCTACGAGGACATCGCCGACGGCGCGCAACTCGCCCTTGAACTGGTGCTGGTTCTTGAGCATCTCGGCTTTGGAGTAGGACCGGCCGTCATTGAAGGCCGGAAATTCCAGGGCAATGAGCGGAATCCGGTCGAGCAATGCCAGTAGCGGTTCGACATTTTCACCTGGCGCCACCGATACTCCGATCTTGCGGTTGGTGGCAAAGCGCACGTCGTCTTCAATGCCGAGCCATACGGTGAGCGGCAGGATTACAGCTGGCGCATCGGCGGCTTCCTCCAACGTCGGCGCTGTAATATAGGGGTCTTCGCGGAACCCTTCACGGCCCCAAAGCTCGCCTGCGGACTTTTCGGAAATGTCACTCATAGATTAGAATCCGTCAAAGAAATGTTGCTCAACTGATCGGTAAGACCAGTCAGGTGAATGCCGCACTCGGTCTTGTCCGTGCCTGCCCAGCGGCCGGCCCGATCATCCTCGCCTTCCTTGACAGGGACCGTGCAAGGCATGCAGCCGATCGAGCGATAGCCTTCGGCAACCAGCGGATGCGGCGGCAATTGGTGCGCGGTCATATAGGCCTTGAGGTCAGCCGACGTCCAGTGGGCCAGCGGATTGATTCGGACGCGCGATCCCACCGACTCGAACACCGGCAAGGTTGTGCGGGTCGACGCCTGGAACTGCTTGCGGCCGGTCATCCACGCGCGGTAGGGCGCAACGGCACGTGCCATCGGCTCGACCTTGCGGATGTAGCAGCAGCGATCCTTGTTGGTCATCGACAGCGCGCCGAACGGATCCTCGTCCTTCAGGCTCTGCTTCAACGGGTGGATATCATGCACGTCCGTCAAGCCAAGGTCGCTGACGAGCTGGTCACGATAGCGCAGGGTTGCCGGAAAATGCTTGCCGGTCTCAAGGAAGAGCACCGGCGTTGCGCGGTCGATCTGCGCGATCAGGTGCAGCAGCACCGACGATTCGGCCCCGAACGACGAGACAACGGCGATCTCCTCGTTGAAAAGGTGATCGACAGCAAGTTCGATGACATCCAGCGGTTCGAGATTGCCGTAACGGGCTTCGAGCGCACGCGCCTCATCCGCTACGGTATTCTCGTTGAACTCAAGCAGCATTTGCAGCCTCGCTATAGAGCGCATCCTTGAACGGCGCAGCGCCGACACGTCGGTAGGTAGCAAGGAATGTCTCTTCTTTGTCGGTGCGGATTTCGAGATAACGATCAACGATGGTTTCAACCGCATCAACGATTTCCTCCGAGGAGAAGCCGCGACCAGTTATATCGCCGATGGTGCAGATCTCATCGCCGGAGCCGCCCAGCGAAATCTGGTAAAGCTCTTCGCCCTTCTTCTCGACGCCGAGAATTCCGATATGGCCGACGTGGTGATGGCCGCAGGCATTGATGCAGCCGGAGATCTTTATCTTCAGTTCGCCAATATCGGCCTGACGCTCGGCCTTGCCGAAGCGTTCGGAGATGCGCTGGGCAACGGGAATCGACCGCGCATTGGCAAGGGCGCAATAATCAAGGCCCGGGCAGGCGATGATATCGGTGATCAGTCCGGCATTTGCCGTTGCCAGGCCATCCGTCAACAGCAGGTCATAGACGATGCGCAGATCGGCAATCGCCACGTACGGCAGTACCAGGTTCTGTTCATGGCTGACGCGGATCTCATCCTGCGAGAACCTTTCCGCAATGTCTGCAACGAGGTCCATCTGCGCATCGGTGGCGTCACCGGGTATGCCGCCGATCGGCTTCAGCGATATCGTGATGACACCGTAATCGGGATTCTTGTGCGGCGTTACATTCTGGTCGACCCAGGTCGAGAAGGAATGATCGGCCTTGCGGGCAGCCGCGAGCTCCGACCAGCCTTCCGGACGCAGCGGCAGATTCGGCGCACGGAAATAGCTGTCGATGGCGTCGACATCCTTCTGAGGCAGCTTGAGGTCACTCTCCTTCAGCACCTGCCATTCGGCCTCGACCTGACGGGTCAATTCTTCCGTACCGGTCTCATGCACGAGGATCTTGATGCGTGCCTTGTACTTGTTGTCGCGGCGGCCATTCAGATTGTAAACGCGCATGATCGCGGTGGTATAGGTCAGCAGATCCTCCACCGGCAGGAAGTCGCGGATCTTCTTGGCGACCATCGGCGTGCGGCCCTGGCCACCACCGACATAAACCGCAAAGCCGAGTTCACCCGCCCCGTTCTTCTTCAGATGCAGGCCGATATCATGCACCTGGATGGCGGCACGGTCGCGCTCGGCACCCGTCACGGCGATTTTGAACTTGCGTGGCAGGTACGAAAACTCCGGATGCATCGACGACCACTGCCGCAGGATTTCCGCGTAGGGCCGCGGATCGGCAACTTCGTCGGCAGCAGCGCCTGCAAAATGGTCGGCAGTCACGTTGCGGATGCAATTGCCCGAGGTCTGCAGCGCGTGCATCTCGACCGATGCCAGTTCATCAAGAACCTTCGGCATGTCCTTCAGCGCCGGCCAGTTATATTGCAGGTTCTGGCGGGTGGTGAAGTGGCCATAGCCGCGATCATAGTGGCGGGCAATATGGGCGAGCTTGCGCATCTGCCGGCTTGACAGCGTGCCGTAAGGAATGGCCACGCGCAGCATATAGGCGTGCAGCTGCAGGTAGACGCCATTCATCAGCCGCAGCGGACGGAACTGGTCCTCCGTCAATTCGCCGGCGAGGCGCCGTTCTACCTGATCCTTGAACTGCTCGACGCGGGCCGAAACAAATGCGTGATCAAACTCGTCGTAGCGATACATTCTGTGCGGGCCTTTAAGAATTAAGCGGCGGTTGCTTTGGGCTTTTCAGCCTGCTTGCCGAGATCAAGACGGATGGTGGGGCCGAGCTGGCGGATGCGCTCGCGCAGGCGAAGCGGATAAAGGTTTGTGCCGCGCTCTTCAACATCGATCACGTTCACGTCGATGACGAGATTCGACTTGATCGCCGCCTTCCCTGCTTCTTCGAGGGCGCTCACTGCTTCGGCGTGACGTGCGATCAGCGCCCCATCGATGTGCTCCAGCCACTCGCCATTGGCACCGAGCCATACGGCCTCCCCATCGGTAAGACGGTTTGCGGTGAGAACTTTGACACTCATGATCGTGATCCTTCGCGTTCAGGCAGCATTGGTTTCTAGGTGGCGCGGCGCCACGGAATGGTTGATCAGTGCGGAGAGCGGTTCGGCCTTGTCGATGGCAGCACCGGCAACAGCATCGCCGATGACGACCATCACCGGCCCGGTCAGATCATCGCGTTGTTCGAGTGACGGCAAATCATGGAGCGTGCCGTGGAACATGCGCCGTTCTGGCCGGCCGGCGTTTTCGACAACGGCGACGCCAGTATCGGCATGAAGCCCGGCCTGCATCAGCCGCTCGGCCACCGAAGCAGCAACACTACGGCCCATATAGACGGCAATCGTTGCTCCAGAAATGGCAAGGCGGGCCCAATCGGGCAGTACTTCACCGGCCATATCATGCCCGGTGGTGAAGACGAGTGAGGATGCAACTCCGCGCAAGGTGAGCGGCAGCTGCATGTCAGCAGCAGCCGCGAAAGCGGAGGTGATGCCGGGAACGATCTCGAAGCCGATGCCAGCATCGCGCAAGGCCGCCATTTCCTCGCCGGCGCGGCCATAGACCAGAGGATCGCCTGATTTCAGACGCACAACGCGCTTGCCTTCGCGGCCAAGCGAAACCAGCAAATCGTTGATCTCGCTCTGGCTCTTCGAATGGCAGCCCTTGCGCTTGCCGACGGAAAGCCGGGTCGCATCGCGGCGGCCCATGGCGACAACGGCCTCCGGCACCAGCGCATCATAAACGATGACGTCGGCCTCCATGAGGACGCGGTGCGCACGCAAGGTCAACAAATCCTCGGCGCCGGGGCCGGCACCCACCAGCCAGACATAGCCCTTCGCCGAATCCTGATCCTCAAGAAGCGCGGCGACTGCCTGATGTGCACCAGCCAGGTCATTATTGTAGACATTGCTCGCAACATCGCCCGCAAAGAACGAGCGCCAGAACAGGCGGCGCGGCAGGCCTTTGCGTACCAGCTTCTCGACGGCGGGGCGATAAGCATTAGCGAGACGCGCCAGATCGCCGAGGCGCGGCGAGAAAGCCGCGTCGATACGGGCGCGGATCATCTGCGTCAGGACTGGTCCTGTGCCTTCGGAACCGATGGCGATGGCCAGCGGCGCGCGATTGACGATGGCTGGCGTGAAGAAATCACAAAGGTCAGGCCGATCGACGACATTGACCGGAATATGTTGACGGCGTGCCTCGGCGGCAATCAACCTATCCTGGTCTTCGTCGCCGGTGGCAACGAAGACCAGCTTTGCGCCGGTCAGATGCTTGGGAGCAAATTTTTCTGCGACGTGATGATAATCACCATCACGCAGGAAGTCGGCGAGTTCTTGATCCGGGTCATCGGCGATAACGCGAATTGTTGCATTGATCTGCGTCAGCAACCGCGCTTTGTTCAGCGCTTCCTCGCCATTGCCGACCACGACAAGCACTTCATTCCGCACGCGGAAGAAGGCTGGAAAGACGGATAGCTGGTCAGCGTGAATGGACATGAACGCGGTAATCCCAATGGTTGCTGGGATTATCGATGAAAGGTCAGATGTTTATAAGGAACAGAAGTGCGCTGAATCAGACGCCGGAGCATGGAATTTCTGAAAAAGCCGGAGCATGCGGATTCTCTTTCTACAAAGTACAAAGAGACACACGCCGCGCCATCGCCCCATAGGGCAAAGCGAGACATGTTGACCAACCGCGTTGTCGCCGATGACGGCATTCGCCGATACACGACTAGATTTATAGTGTTAATCGGGAAATGCAAGCTTTATATTTCTCG
The DNA here is from genome assembly GCA_900473175.1 of Hyphomicrobiales bacterium. Taxonomy (GTDB): domain Bacteria; phylum Pseudomonadota; class Alphaproteobacteria; order Rhizobiales; family Rhizobiaceae; genus Phyllobacterium. Next base: position 160,998 of record UCKM01000006.1, read on the forward strand.
AATGTCGTAGTTGCTTCACTCGAAAAGCGGCGGCTGGTTGCAGCACTTCGGCATGCCATGAGCGACAAGCTTCAAACCGTAAACACTGCCGGCACATGCACCGGCCAGCGCCAGGGCAGGATGGCGACAAGGTCGAAGCGCAGCGACAGGTTTGCATGGTCGGGCTGGCGCGCCAACCACTGGTCCGCCGCCGCTTCGATCCGGCGCATGGTCAGGGCGTTAACCGATTCCATCGCCTGTTCAAGCGTCGCTCTGGCTTTGACTTCGACGATCAGAATGACATCGCGGCGCCTTGCAATGAGGTCAATCTCACCAAGCTTCGTGCGATAGCGGCGATCGACAATATGATACCCCTTCAGCATCAGTGCAAAGGCGGCAAGGCGTTCGGCCGAATGGCCACGGCGATAGGCCTTGTGACGCTTGCCCGGCCCGCTCATTTCATTGCCAGCAGCCGTTGATAGAGTTCGCCCTTGGGGCGCCCTGTCATCCGCGATGCTTCTCCGGCCGCCTTTGCCGGTGACATCTCCAATGCAAGGGCGCGCAGCAGTGCATCGACATCGCCATCGGAGCGCGGAACGTTCTGGTCTTCGCCAGGCGGACCGATCACCAGCACCACCTCACCACGAATGCGATCCTCGCCGTCGAACGCCTTTGCAAGCTCGTCCAACTGCAGTGTTACAACCGTCTCATACGTCTTCGTCAGTTCGCGACAGAGCGAAGCCTGCCGTCCGGGCCCGAAAACCTCGACCATATCGTTGAGGGTAGCAGCGGCGCGGTTCGGCGATTCAAAGAAGACCAGCGCCGCATCGAGGGTTTTCAGCTGTTCGAGTTTTGCCCGCCGCTGACCCTGTTTGGATGATAGGAAGCCGGCAAAATAAAAACTATCCTTGAACAAACCCGATGCGGTTAAGGCTGCGAGAACCGAGGACGCACCAGGGATCGGCACCACCCTGATCCCGGCTGCCTTCGCTTCCGGAACCAACCGTCCGCCCGGATCGGAAACGAGCGGAGTGCCCGCATCGGATACCAGCGCAACGCTTTTTCCGGCGAGCAATGCCTCGATCAGCTTCGGACCCGCCTGATCGGCATTGTGTTCGTGATAGGCATAAGGACGCCGGGAAATCCCGTAGCGATCGAAAAGAACGCGGCTGACGCGCGTATCCTCGCAGGCGATGATATCGGCCGCCGCCAGCGTTTCAATGCCGCGGATTGTCATATCACCAAGATTGCCAATGGGCGTCGCGACGATATAGAGCGCCGGCTCCAGCGGTCTGGCACGAAACGAAGCCGTGCCAATCTGGTACTTTCGCTCGCTGATATCGTCGTCTGACACGGCCGAATCCTTCACGCAGCCAGATCGGCGATGACCGAATTGAGCACAATCGCGCCTTCTGGCGTCGTACGGATACGGCTGTTACCGACATATTCGATGAGGCCCTGCTCGGCGAGAGAAATGACGCGTTTCTCCTTGACGCTGTGGCCGGTCAGGCGCTCATAGCGGGAAAGATCAATACCTTCGACGAGCCGCAGGCCCATCAGCAGGAATTCATCACCTTCCTGCTCGCCGCTGAGGAATTCTTCTTCCACAACGCCGTGTCCACCGGTTTCCACTTTCTGCACCCACGTCTCCGGGTGTCTTTCAGTGATTGTGACGGTGCGCGTACCGTTCTCGATGAAACGGCCGTGCGCGCCGGGACCCACCCCGACATATTCGCCGTAGCGCCAGTAAACCAGATTGTGTTGCGATTCCGCACCCGAAACCGCGTGGTTGGAAATCTCATAGGCCGGCAGCCCATGCCGCGCGGTTACCTCCTGCGTTTCAGCGTAGAGGGCCGCCGCATGATCGCCATCGGGCGTGACCAGCCTTCCCGCCTTCCACAGATTAAAGAATGGCGTTCCCTCCTCAATGGTCAGTTGGTAAAGCGAAAGATGATCCGCGGCATAGGAAATGGCGCGGGCAAGTTCTTCACGCCATGCCTCGATGGTCTGGTCCGGCCGTGCATAGATCAGATCGAAGGAGAGGCGCGGAAAAATCTCGCGTGCCAGCCCGATCGCGACCAGCGCTTCCTCGACGCTGTGCATCCGGCCGAGCCGACGGAGATCGGGATCATTGAGCGCCTGCACACCGAGCGAAACGCGATTGACGCCTGCCGTGCGGTAACCGCGAAAGCGTTCAGCCTCGACGCTGGTCGGATTGGCTTCCAGCGTGATCTCGATTCCTTGCGGCACATGCCAGTGGCGGGCAATCTCGTCGAGGATGGATCCCACTGTTTGCGGCTGCATTAGCGATGGTGTGCCGCCGCCAAGAAAGATGCTTGAAACGGTACGCTGGCCCGTCCGCTCACGCATCGTCGCGAGTTCGCGGGCGAAGGCGGCGGCAAAGCGTTGCTGGTCGACCGGCTGGTGCCGCACATGGGAATTGAAGTCGCAGTAAGGGCATTTGGCCATGCAGAAAGGCCAGTGGACATAGACACCAAATCCAGTCTCGGCTTTGTCGGGGTGACTCATCCTGCGTCCAGACAATCTCGCGCAAACTGCTGAAATGCACGGGCGCGATGCGACAGCGCGTCGGAGTCGCCCGGTTTCCAGCCATGCTTCTGTTCCGCGGTCATTTCGCCGAAGGTCGTATCATGGCCTTCCGGCTTGAATACCGGATCGTAGCCGAAGCCGGCGGTGCCGCGCGGCGGCCAGACGATCTCGCCTTCGACCTCGCCGCGATAGTAATTCGCCTCGCCATCGGGCCAGGCAAGGCAGATGACGGAGACGAAACGGCCGCTGCGGTCCTGCGGCGCGCTTGCGCCCTTTTCCTGCAACGCCTTCTCGACCTTTTCCATGCCGTGGCCGAAATCGCGCCTTCCATCGGGCAATTCCGCCCAATTGGCGGTGTAGACGCCGGGATTGCCACCTAGCGCGTCGACGCAGAGGCCGGAATCATCTGAAAGCGCAACGAGCCCGGTCGCCCTGGCAGCGGCCAACGCCTTGATATAGGCGTTCTCTTCGAAGGTCGTGCCCGTTTCGTCCGGCTCGGCCAAACCGAGATCGGCTGCAGATACCACCTCGAAGCCGAACGGACCGAGCAGATCAATCATTTCCCTGATCTTGCCTTGATTGTGACTGGCGACGAGCAGCTTGCCCTTTTCAAGTGTTCTCATTTCAGATTCCATAATTTCGGTTCGGCAAACTCAATCGAATTTCCGGCAGGATCGCGGAAGTACAACGAATGCGCGCCATTCGGCCAATCAAACTCGCTCTCAATGACAACATTGTTGGCCTCCAGATGGGATTTCCATTCGGCGATTTCATCCCGTGTCGCGCGGAAACATACGTGACCCGGCCCCGTCGCTCCGTGCGACGGTATCGGCAGGCTGCCGGGCGGACGTTCATTGATCAGGACCGGATCGAACAGGATGAGGACGCCAGAACCGCACCGGAAGAAAATCGAGCGCTTCGGCGTCTCCAGGATGATTTCAAGTCCGAGCATGCCCGCATAGAATGCCTTGGCCGCCGGAAGGTCGGTCACATAAAGCGCTGTTTCCAGTATGCCGGACGGTTGCATCATATTGGTCTTCTAGCCGACGGCCATCTTCTGCAGGGAGACGAGCCGGGTGATGCCATTGCGGGCAAGGCTCATCAGCGACAGCAATTCATCCTCCGAAAACGGCTCGCCCTCGGCCGTTCCCTGCACTTCAACGATACCACCCTTGCCTGTCATGACGAAATTGGCATCGGTCTGGGCGGTCGAATCTTCCTGGTAGTCGAGGTCGATAACCGGCGTGCCATCGGAAATACCGCATGATATCGCCGCTACATGATCCTTCAGGACCTTTTCCACCTTGATCATCTGGCGGGCTTCCATCCAGCTCAAGCATTCGTGCAGGGCAACCCAGCCGCCAGTGATCGCAGCGGTACGGGTGCCGCCATCGGCCTGGATCACGTCGCAGTCGACGGTGATCTGCACTTCGCCCAATGCCTGCAGATCAACCACCGCGCGCAGCGAGCGGGCAATCAGACGCTGGATTTCGAGTGTGCGGCCGCCCTGCTTCCCCGAAGACGCCTCGCGGCGCATGCGATCGCCCGTTGAGCGGGGCAACATGCCATATTCCGCCGTCACCCAACCCTTGCCGGTATTGCGCATCCAGCCGGGAACCTTTTCCTCAAGGCTGGCCGTGCAAAGCACGTGAGTGTCGCCGAACTTGACGAGGCACGAGCCCTCCGCATGTTTGGAAATGCCGCGTTCAAAGGAAATGGCGCGCATTTCGTCGGGAGCTCGTTTGGAAGGACGCATGGAAAGACCTCTTTGAAAATCTGTTGGTCCGGCCTTTTAGCCGTGATGGCATGATGAAGCAAAGGCTTTGATGATTGGCGCGAGAGTGCTTATATCACAGCCGTAACAAACAGAAGTACGAGGCACGATGAACAGGGCTGTGGTTCCGGAGACGTTGCAATCGCTCGACCAGCGGTCGCGAGACATTTTCCGGCGGATCGTCGAGAGCTATCTTGGCGATGGCGAGCCGGTGGGATCGCGCAACCTGTCGCGCATTCTGCCTGTTTCGCTCTCCCCGGCGACGATCCGCAACGTGATGAGCGATCTTGAACATCTCGGCCTCGTCTACGCACCGCACATTTCGGCCGGACGGCTACCGACGCAGCTTGGCCTGCGCTTCTTTGTCGACGCCTTCATGGAAGTCGGCGATCTACCCGCCGCCGATCGCAACTCCATCGAAGCGCAGGTCCGCGCTTCAAGCGAAGACTCCTCTTCCGAGAATGTCCTGACGCAGGCAAGCCAGATCCTCTCCGGCATGTCGCGCGGGGCGGGGCTTGTGCTTGCCACCAAAGCCGAAGGCGCCCTGAAGCATATCGAATTTGTCCGCCTCGAACCAACAAAAGCACTGGCCGTGCTTGTCACCCAGAGCGGCGATATCGAAAACCGTGTGATCGACCTGCCGATCGGGGTAACGCCATCGCAGTTGATCGAGGCGTCGAACTTCCTCAATGCACACATTCAGGGTCGTACCATCAGTGAGGCGCGGCAGGAAATCGCGCGTTTGAAAGACGAAACGCAACAGGCGCTCGATGTCCTGTCACAACATCTGGTTGAGCAGGGTCTTGCAGTCTGGGGCGGCGCCGGAGGCGGGCAGCCGGCCCGTTTGATCGTACGCGGGCGCGGCAATCTGCTCGATTCGATCAACGCCGAGGCTGACCTTGATCGTCTGCGCCACCTCTTCGACGATCTCGAAACCAAGGAGGGAACGCTCCAGCTTCTCGATCTGGCGGAAGCGGGACCTGGCGTGCGCATCTTCATCGGTTCGGAAAACAAGCTGTTCTCGCTTTCCGGCTCGTCGCTGGTCATCGCTCCCTATCGTGATTCAGAACAGCGCGTGATCGGCGCCCTTGGCGTCATCGGTCCGACCCGGCTCAACTACGCCCGCATCGTGCCCATGGTCGACTATACCGCCCAGCTCGTATCCCGCCTGTTGCGATAAGACTTGATTTTCAAGAGCCAAACGTCGATATCCAGCGCAACTTACGAAAAATGAACGGACAGGATAGATGGCTGAAGACAAGAAACTTCACGACACCCCCGATCTCGACCAGCGCGACCTGAAAAATCCGCGCGATCGGGATGCGCTGAAGCGCGCTGCCGATGATTTTCTGAAATCGCGCAAAGCCGAGGAATTCGCCCTTGCGCAGGAAGACCAGGAGCAAAGCTCCAGCGCCGAACTCGATGCGCTGCGCGCCGAAAACGGCGATCTGAAGGACCAGTTATTACGTCTTGCGGCGGATATGGAGAACTTGCGCAAGCGCACCGCTCGCGACGTTCACGACGCCCGCACCTATTCGGTCGCCAATTTTGCCCGCGACATGCTCGCGGTGTCGGACAATCTGAAGCGCGCGCTCGAAGCTGTTCCGGCCGATGCCCTTACCAGCGGCGACGCTGGCCTGAAGAGCCTCATTGAGGGTGTCGACATGACCGAACGCTCCATGCTGACGGCCATGGAACGTCACGGCGTCAAGAAGATCGAGCCGCAGGGACAGAAGTTCGATCCGAACTTCCATCAGGCGATGTTCGAGATTCCCAACGCCGAGGTGCCGCACAATACGGTGTTGCAGGTCGCGCAAGCAGGCTTCGTCATCGGCGATCGCGTGCTGCGCCCGGCGCTCGTCGGCGTGTCCAAGGGTGGTCCCAAGCAGGCGGCGAGCGAAGGCCAGCCTGAGCCCGGCCCGATCAACCCACAGGCAGAACGAGACGCCTGATCTGATCATGTGAAGACGCTTTCAGGGCCGCGCCCCCGGTATCGGGATGCGGCTCTTTTCATTTTGCGATCATGCTCTATCGTTGGCCAACCAATGGCGAGGGGGAACTGCCGATGACCATGATCCAGCTCTTCAACTACGCCGGAATATTCGTCTTTGCGGCAACGGGCGCACTTGCAGCATCGCGGCGCCAACTCGACATCATGGCTTTCATCTTTCTTGCCGCCGTCACCGGTATCGGCGGCGGTACCTTGCGCGATCTCATCCTCGGCGTGCCGGTATTCTGGGTCAAGGACCCAGGCAATCTTCTCGTCTGCGCCGCGGCTGCCATCGTTGTCTATTTCTCCGCCAATCTCTTGGAGTCGCGCTACCGCGTTCTCCTATGGCTCGATGCAATCGGCCTTGCCGCCTATAGCGTCATAGGCGCCGCGAAAAGTCTGGCGCTCGGCTTCGATTCGACAATTGCCGTAGTCACCGGCATCATGACAGCAACCTTTGGGGGCATTCTGCGCGATATCATATCGGGTGAGCCGTCAGTGGTGATGCGGCGCGAAATCTATGTGACGGCGGCGCTGGCAGGGTCGCTCGTATATATCCTTCTGCACGGTATTACGGCAAAGCCGGAGATTTCGGCCCTCGCCGCGTCGCTCACCGCCTTCGCGGTTCGCGGCGGCGCGCTTTATTTCGGCTGGTGCCTGCCCAGCTATCACAAGCCCGGCCGCACGACCGCAGAGCTTGAGCGCGAAGGCGTGATCAGAGGAGCCCCGCCTGCTCCGCCGCGAGCTTCAGATTGAGCTGCGGGCGTGGACCGATCTGCTGGATTACGAGGCCTGCTGTCAGCGAGCCAAGCCGGGCACAATCGGTGAACGAACGCCCGGTCGTATAGCCAAACAGGAAACCGGCGGCATAAAGATCGCCAGCGCCGGTCGTATCGACGAGTTCGGCGATCTCGATTGCAGGGACTGCAACAGTTTCATCCTTCGAGACCACGACCGAACCCTTCTCCGAGCGGGTAACGGCTGCCAGTTTGCAATCCTTGCGGATCAGCTCGAGGCCTTTTTCGAAATCATCGGTCTGATAGAGTGATTTCAGCTCCGCTTCGTTGGCGAAGACAATATCGACCGTACCGGAACGCATCAGGTCGAGGAATTCTTCACGATAGCGGTCAACACAGAACGGATCGGAAAGCGTCATTGATACTTCACGCTTGTGTTCGTGGGCAATCCTGGCCGACAGGCGGATTGCTTCCTTGGCGCGTGGCGGATCCCAGAGATAGCCTTCGAAATAGGTCACTTTGGCTTCCGAGACCTTGGAACTCTCGACGTCCTCGGGTCCGAGCTCGACGCAGGCGCCAAGATAGGTGTTCATTGAACGCTCGCCATCGGGCGTTACGAAGATCATTGAACGGGCAGTGGGCGGCGGTGACGCCAGCACGCGCGTATCGAAAGCGACGCCCTGTGAGCGAATATCGTGGGTGAAGACATGACCGAGCTGATCATCGGCGACTTTGCCGAAATAGGCGGCTCGTCCGCCAAGACTTGCAACGCCCGCAGCGGTATTGCCGGCGCTTCCACCCGATGCCTCGATCGCCGGTCCCATGCGCTCATAGAGAAACTCCGCGCGATCGGCGTCGATCAGATTCATTGCATTCTTGATTATGCCGTTCTTGATGATGAAATCGTCATCGGTGCGGGCAATGATATCGACAATGGCGTTGCCGATGCAAAGCACGTCATAGCTGGACATGAAAACTCCGGGATTGATCTGATCGCGTACCTGTTGCGGTTGTTTTGACTTGCTCTAGCGCGTCGCGTCCCAATTTGCCACCCCTCACTTCAGTCAGGTCCTTGTCCGAAGAGCTAGCGGCGCCTATGTGCGACGGGCAACGCTTATGGAGCAACAATATCCAATGATCCTCGAAAGTGCCCGCGCCGCGGCCAGTCATCTCTTTCGTCCGGAATTCCGCGCCGTTCTGTGGAAGTCGCTCGGCTTGACCTTTCTGTTGCTCCTGGGCGCCTGGTTTGGTTTGCGCGAACTGTTCGAAGTTCTGGCCCTGCCCTTTTTCGACCAGATGATGCCAGACTTGCCGGCATGGACCGGATGGGTCGGTTTCATCGCCGGCATCTTCGCCAGTATTGGCCTGGCGCTCCTATTGGCGATTTTGATCGGCCCTGTCACCGCGATCGTGGCAGGACTGTTTCTCGATGACGTGGCTGAAGTGGTGGAAAGGGAAGACTATCCGCTGGATCCACCAGGCCAGCCGCTGCCGGCAGTCCGGTCGCTCATCCTGTCGATCAAGTTCTTCGGCGTCGTCATCGCGGGCAATATCATTGCGCTGTTGATGCTCCTGATTCCCGGAATCAACTTCATCGCCTTCTTTGTCGTCAATGGTTATCTGCTCGGCCGCGAATTCTTCGAGTTCGCCGCCATGCGCTTTCAGCCCGAGGACGAGGCCAAGGCGCTGCGTGCGAGAAACGCGACAACTGTCTTCCTCGCGGGGCTCGTCATCGCAGCCTTCATGGCGATCCCGCTTCTCAACCTTCTGACGCCGCTCTTCGCCGCGGCGATGATGGTGCATCTGCACAAGGCGGTGGCGGGCACAGAGCGGCCGGTCGCCGTACGCGATTCAGTCTAGATAATTTGTGGGGGCAACGGCACCAGCGGCGCCGGGATTTCCGAGGTTTTCTCCGCCGCCTTGCAGATATCGGCAATGACACAGGCACGGCATTCCGGTTTGCGTGCCTTGCAGACATAGCGCCCGTGCAGGATCAGCCAGTGATGCGCATGGTAGAGATATTCTGATGGAATGACCTTCATCAGCCGGGCTTCCACCTCTTCAGGCGTTTTGCCCGGGGCAAGACCAAGCCGGTTGCCTATTCGGAAGATGTGCGTGTCGACCGCCATCGTCGATTGGCCGAACGCCATGTTGAGCACAACATTGGCGGTCTTGCGCCCGACGCCGGGCAGTTTGACCAATTCCTCCCGATCGTTCGGTACAACGCTTGCATATTGCGTGATCAGGGCATGCGACAGGGCGATGACGTTCTTAGCCTTGTTGCGCCAGAGCCCGATGGTGCGGATATATTCGCCAAGCTTATCGACGCCGAGGGCCACCATTTTCTCAGGCGTATCCGCCACCTTGAAGAGGGAGCGCGTCGCCTTGTTCACGCCCGCATCCGTCGCTTGCGCAGAAAGGGCCACAGCAACGAGCAGAGTGAACGGATTGACATGTTCGAGTTCGCCCCTTGGTTCAGGACGCTGGATCGAGAACCTTCGGAACATTTCATGGATCTCTGCCGCTGTGTAGCGGGTGCCGGGCACGAGCCTTGGTTTGGTGGGTTTGGCACTCACGTCAATCTGATCGATTTTAGGCTTGGGATTTTGCATGGTCCATCTATACTTGAGTGCCATGAGCCAAACAATAAACCCGATCGACCCGGCCGCCATGAACGAGGAAGAAATCTTCCGAGCGTTGCTTGTGCCACACCGGTCGCTGGGGCGGAAAGGCTTCCTCATCCTGATGGGCACACTCGGCGCCAGCGGTTTTCTCACCGGCCTGTTCTTCCTGTCGATCGGAGCCTGGCCGGTCCTTGGCTTTTTTGGGCTCGATATCCTGATTGTCTATGTCGCCTTCCGGATGAACTACATCTCGGCGAAAGCGCATGAAGAAGTGACCATATCGCGCATCGCCCTGCATATCCGGCAGGTAGCGCCGTCAGGCCGGATAAAATTTCACGAGTTCAACCCATTCTGGGCCCGGTTCAGCGTCGCCCGCCACGCGGAAATCGGCATCACTTCGATGAGGGTCGAGGGACAGGGCAAGGCCGTGACCATCGGCTCTTTTCTCAACCCGGACGACCGCGAAAGCTTTGCTTCAGCTTTCCAGATGGCGCTCGCCGCCGCCAAGGGCCGATAAGTTGAGCACCGTCAAGAATCGGGTGGCGACGAAGGTCCCAGCGTGGTCATATAGCCCTCAACAGCGAGGTTAAACTTATGAAACCACAGGCCATACTCCAGAAGGACATCACCCCCACCGGCGACGATTACGCGATCGTCAGCCACATCATCGAACGCATCAGCAAGGATTATCGCGATCAGCCGTCGCTTGAGATCCTTGCCCGCGATACGGGACTGTCGCCGACGGCATTACAGAAGCTCTTTACCCGTTGGGCCGGCCTTTCGCCAAAGGGCTTCCTGCAGGCCGTAACAATAGACCACGCCCGCCGTCTGCTCGACGAGGGCATGCCGCTGCTCGAAACCGCGTATGAAACCGGGCTGTCCGGCCCGGGGCGACTGCACGATCTGTTCGTCACGCATGAGGGCATGTCGCCCGGCGATTACAAGAGCCGCGGTGCTGGCTTGACCATCCGCTACGGCTTTCTCATATCGCCATTCGGGCTGGCGCTGATCATGGTGACCGATCGCGGCCTTGCCGGACTGGCCTTCGCCGATCCCGGCAAGGAGCGCGAGGCGCTTGCCGACATGTCGTCGCGCTGGCCGAACGCCACTTATGTCGAGGATCTCGCTGCCACCGCGCCCTATGCCGCACGGATTTTCAACCCGGCTGAGTGGCGCGCGGACCGGCCGCTCAAGGTGGTCACGATCGGTACGGACTTCCAGCTGCGTGTATGGGAGGCCCTGCTCAAGATCCCGATGGGCAAGTGCGTCGCCTACTCGGATATTGCCGCAGAGATCGGTTCCCCCAATGCATCGCGTGCGGTCGGTGCCGCAGTGGGCGCCAACCCGGTGTCGTTTGTCGTACCCTGCCACCGCGCGGTGGGTAAATCGGGCGCTCTCACCGGGTACCACTGGGGCTTGACTCGCAAGCGCGCGATCCTTGGGTGGGAGGCTGGCCAGATGGCGCAGAATGAGTCCGTCGACCAGGCGCGTTCCGGGTAGGATCGCTGTACATCCAAACACAAATGCCCGGCCAAGTGTGCCGGGCTTTTTGTTGTGCGGGGAAATGTTTCGGCAGACATCTTGACCTTCCAGTTACTGGAAAGATTACGTTGGGCATACTATCTGGTTTCCAAATGAAAGCCCTACCATGAAACATGATCGCGCCACCCATCACGACCACACAAGCTGCTGCGGCGACGAACAATCTACCGCTACGATCGTACGCGATCCGGTATGCGGCATGACGGTCGATCCCGAGGCCGGCAAGCCGACGGAAACTTATGGCGGGCGGGTGTTTCATTTCTGCTCGCAAGGCTGTCAGACCAGGTTCAGGAAGGATCCGAACGCCTATGTCGAGGCAATCGACCCGGTTTGCGGTATGAAGGTTGACCGGGCGAGCGCAAAACACTTCCTGCGCCATGAAGGCGAGGTCTATTATTTCTGCTCGGCCGGTTGCAAGGCAAAGTTCGGGAACGCACCCGGCGATTATCTCGGCGACCGGCCGGCGCCGAAGGCCGTGCCTACGGGGACGCAATACACCTGCCCGATGCATCCCGAGATCGTCAAGGATGGCCCCGGCGCCTGCCCGATCTGCGGTATGGCGCTGGAGCCCATGGGTATTCCAACTGGCGACGAGGGTCCCAACCCGGAACTCATCGATTTTACCCGCCGCCTTTGGATCAGTGCGCTGTGTTCGGTGCCGCTGCTCTTCATCACCATGGGACCGATGCTGGGCCTGCCATTGCGAGAATGGCTGGGCGAAAATCTCGCCGTCTGGCTGGAATTTGCGCTGGCAACGCCCGTCGTTGTCTGGGCTGCGATCCCCTTCTTCGAACGGGCCCACGCATCCATCATCAATCGCAGCCCGAACATGTGGACCCTGATCGCCATCGGTGTCGGTGCGGCTTATGCATTCAGCGTCGTCGCGACACTCGTTCCAGGTATCTTCCCCCATTCCTTTCGCATGCATGGCGGCACGGTTCCCGTCTATTTCGAGGCGGCGGCGGTCATCGTCACGCTGGTTTTCCTTGGCCAGGTCCTGGAACTGAAAGCGCGTGAGCGCACCGGCTCGGCGATCCGCGCCCTGCTCGATCTGGCCCCCAAGACCGCGCGCCGGATCGCCGAGGACGGAACGGAAACGGATGTACCTCTCGATGAGGTCGTTGCAGGTGACCGGCTGCGGGTACGGCCCGGGCAAAGCGTGCCAGTCGACGGCGTTGTTCTTGAGGGTCGGTCCTCCATTGACGAATCGATGATCACCGGTGAACCACTACCCGTGGAGAAAGCCGAACATGAGCCGGTTACGGGTGGTACGCTCAACCGCAATGGCACGCTGCTCATCAGGGCGGAAAAGGTCGGTGCGGACACGGTGCTCTCGCAAATCGTGGGCATGGTCGCTTCGGCGCAGCGCTCGCGCGCTCCGATCCAGGGTCTGGCTGACCGGGTGGCCAGCTATTTCGTGCCGACGGTGGTTCTCGTCGCGATCGTCGCCTTCGTGGTCTGGGCGCTCATTGGTCCGGAACCGAGCATGATCTACGGACTCGTTGCAGCCGTCTCGGTTCTGATCATCGCTTGTCCCTGTGCTCTCGGTCTTGCGACGCCCATGTCGATCATGACCGCGACAGGTCGTGGCGCGCAAGCCGGCGTGCTGATCAAGGACGCCGAAGCGCTCGAACGCTTCGCCGCAGTCGATACGCTGATCGTGGACAAGACAGGCACGTTGACGGAAGGTAAGCCACGACTGACCGACCTCGTTGCACGGGAGGGTTTCACCGAAGACGAATTGCTGGTCCTTGCCGCCAGTCTTGAGAAAGGCTCCGAGCATCCGCTTGCCGAAGCCATTATAGGGGGGGCAAAGGTGCGCGGCCTCGCCTTGCGGGATGCGACAGGCTTTGATGCGGTCACGGGCAAGGGTGTTTCCGGCATAGTCGATGGGCGCGCTATCGCGCTCGGCAACAGGGCAATGATGCTGGATATTGGTGCCGACATCTCCGCGCTGACCAGCGAGGCTGACGCACTGCGCAAACAAGGCAAAAGTGCCCTGTTCGTCACGGTGAATGGCAGGGCCGCCGGTATCGTTGCGGTTGCCGATACAGTCAAGTCAACCAGCGCCGAGGCTGTCCGTCTGCTGCACGCAGCGGGGCTGAAGATCATCATGGCGACCGGCGACAATGCTGTCACGGCGCATGCGGTTGCCGCCGAGCTCGGGATTGATGAGGTGCGCGCCGACATGCTGCCGGAGAACAAGAAACAACTGGTCGATGAACTGCGCGCCAGGGGCGCACGGGTTGCCATGGCCGGCGATGGCATCAATGACGCCCCCGCGCTCGCGGCGGCCGATGTCGGCATTGCCATGGGTACGGGCGCTGATGTTGCCATGGAAAGCGCCGGCATCACATTGGTGAAAGGTGATCTGAACGGCATTGTCCGGGCCCGTCACCTCGCTGGCGCAACCCTGCGCAACATCAAACAGAACCTGTTCTTCGCCTTCATCTATAATGTGCTGGGCATCCCCGTTGCGGCAGGTGTGCTTTATCCGCTTTTTGGCCTGCTGCTCTCGCCGATGCTGGCGGCGGCAGCAATGAGCCTCTCATCCGTATCGGTGATAGCCAATGCGCTGCGGCTGAGGACCATCAAACTGTGAGGTCAACATGAATATCGGTAGCGCTTCCAGCAAATCCGGCTTGCCTGCCAAGACGATCCGCTACTACGAGGATATTGGGCTGCTCAAGCCCGAACGGGCGGAGAACGGCTATCGCGATTATTCGACGTCCGATGTGCATAAGCTGCGCTTTTTGCAGCGCTCGCGCGGGCTCGGATTTTCAGTCGAGGAGTGCCGCCAACTCCTGGCGCTCTATGAGGACAAGGAGCGCGCCAGCGCCGATGTAAAGTCTATCGCCCAGTCAAAACTTGTCGAAATCGACCGCAAGATCATTGAACTGCGCGAATTGCAGCAAACGCTGAAGCATCTCGTTGCCCATTGCCATGGCGACCGGAGGCCCGATTGCCCAATCCTGGAAACGATCTCAGGCGAGAAATAGATCTCAGCTGAGAACTAATGACGGCTAACCGATGGTCGAAACGACATCCGCCGAAATGCGCAATTCGCGCAAGGGACGAACGACGCTGGTCGTCTCGCTATAAATCGGATCCGCCTTATAGGCCGCAAGAGACTCGGCATCCTTGAATTCCCCATAGACAACGACATCGATTTCGTCCGAGATCGGGTCCGTCTTGGAATTCTGCATCACCTCAAAGACCGTTGAATGTGGAATTTCGGCAAGACGCTTCAAGCCTTCGACGATCGCTCCAACGTCTTCCTTGTTTCGGGCGCTGAAAAATACAATATGACGGATCACGGTCTGGTCTTCCTGCTGTATTCGATTGCGCGGGACTTTTCATGGTCGGCCCCTCCGCGTCAATAGATGTGCTGTCGCAGCCTGAATTTAGCTCAAACCTTGGCTTTTGCTGGCAAGCTGGGGTAAACGTCTTGCGGCCTGTCAACTTCCCTTGCTCAACTTGAGGCGCACATGGCCGATCGCGGTCAAAAATATCGACCAGATCCTGATAAACTGCTGGAACTTGCGACCCGTGAAACACGCGGCAAACTGACCGTCTTTCTCGGGGCGGCACCAGGCGTCGGCAAGACCTACGCCATGCTGCTGCGCGCCCAGCGTCTCAAGGACGACGGCGAAGACATTGTCGTCGGCATCGCAGAAACCCATGGCCGGGCGGAGACGGCCGAATTGCTTGAGGGGCTTGAAGTAATCCCGCGCAAGCAGGTGACCTATCGCGACCGGCTGCTGGAAGAATTCGACATCGATGCGGCGATTGCCCGCAAGCCGAAAATCCTGATCGTCGACGAACTCGCCCATACCAATGTGCCAGGAAGCCGCCACCCCAAGCGTTACCAGGACATAGAGGAACTGCTTTGGCTCGGCATCGATGTCTGGACCGCGATGAACGTCCAACATCTCGAAAGCCTGACAGACGTCGTCACCAGCATAACCGGCGTTACGGTGCGGGAAATCGTGCCGGACACCATGCTGAAGCGCGCCGACGACGTACAACTCGTCGATCTACCCTCGGCAGAACTTATCGCACGACTTAAAGAGGGTAAGGTCTACCTGCCCGGCAACGCGGAGCGGGCGGCGGATGGCTTCTTCAAACCCGCAAACCTCACCGCACTGCGTGAACTGGCCTTGCGTCGGACTGCTGATCGCGTCGACGATCAGATGATCGATATCCTGCGCCAGAACGCCATCGAGGGCCCGTGGGCAACCGGCGAACGGCTGCTTGTCTGCGTCGGTCCTGACAGTCTGTCCGAAAAGGTCGTACGCACCGCAAGCCGGCTCGCCTCCGGCCTCAATGCCCGCTGGCTCGTGGTTTCGCTCACCCAAACCAATGATGCTGGCGCGGAGACCAGCAAGCGTATCGATGAACTACTTGATCTTGCCGAACGCCTCGGTGCTGAGACGAAACGTATCATCGCGCAGGATTTCGTCGAGGAGATATTCCGCATTGCCCGGCGCGAGAACGTGACACAGATCGTCGTTGGCCGGCCCAAATCGCGGCGGTTTGCCAACCCCTTCCGCCGTTCCTTGCCGGACGAAATCATCAAGCGTTTCACCGATATCGGCGTCCATATCGTCACCGGCGAAGAGCAGGGGGTATCCTATACGCCGCCAACCCTGCGCAAGCGCACCCGGTTTGAACTGGCAATTGCCATTGCGGTTCCGGTGATCACGACAGGGGCGACCACGTTGCTCGGCCTCGGCGCCAGCAACCTTGTCCATCTCCAAAATCTATCAATGGTGTTCTTGGTCGCAGTCATTCTTAGCGGCATGATCAGTGGACGCCTTGCCGCCCTCATCGCCGCCGGCCTCTCCTTCGTCTTTTACAACTTCTTCTTTCTCGAGCCGCTGCACGACCTCAGTATCGCCAAGCCGCACCAGTTGTTTTCCCTGATCATATTCCTGGCCGTTGCCCTTATGATCGGCGATTTGACAGGGCGCTTGCGCGACCAGGTGGCCCGCTCGCGCAACCAGGCAAAGAATACGCAGGCACTGTACGAATTCTCACGCAAGCTTTCCGGAACGGCACGGCTTGATGATGTGCTGATCGCGACTGCAGCCCATTTGCATTCGACCTTCGGCACCGGCGTCTCCATACTGCTACCGGATGAGGATGAGCTGACGCTGCGGGCGGCATGGCCGCCTGACCTGACGCTCGACGGCACAGATATGACCGCTGTTCGCTGGGCGTTCGAGAAGAATGAACGGGCCGGCCACGACACCGCGACATTGCCGCAGATCGGCTGGCAGTTTCTCCCAATTCTCACGTCGCATGGGGTTGCCGGCGTGCTCGGATTGCTCATGCAAGACCACGAGCCACTGTCGGAGAATGAGGACCGCATGTTGACTGCGATCCTCGATCAAACGGCGATCGCCATCGACCGGGCTCTCCTCGTCAAGGAAAATGCCAAGACGACAGCCCTGCAGGAGAGTGAAAAACTTCACACCGCGCTGTTCTCTTCACTCTCGCATGACCTTAAGACGCCACTAGCGTCGATCACCGGCGCGGTGACCACCCTGCGGCACCTAGGCGATCGCATGAACCAGGACAGCCGCGATGACCTCCTCCTCTCCATCGAGGAAGAGGCCGGACGGCTAACACGTTTTGTCGCCAATCTCTTCGATATGACACGCATCGAGGCCGGCACGCTCAAGGTCAAGAATGTGCCGGTCGATGCGGCCGAGGTCATTGCGTCGTCGATCGAGCGCATAAAGAAGCTAAAGCCGGAAATCACCGTCGAGATCAGCATTGCACCCGATCTTCCCGCGGCAGGCGGCGATCCCGCAATGCTTGGCCAGGTTCTGTTCAATCTGCTCGACAATGCCGCCAAATACGCCGGCGACGGTCCGATCGCCGTCTATGCAAGACGGGACGATGGGGACGTCGCCATCAGTGTTACCGACCAGGGCAAGGGCATACCGCCGAAGGACCTCGACAAGATTTTCGACAAGTTCTACCGGCGCGCCAAAGGCGATGGCAGGGCAGCAGGAACTGGCCTTGGGCTGTCAATTGCCCGGGGCTTTGTCGAATCCATGGGCGGCACAATAAAAGCCGAGAGTCCCGCCGTTCGCAAGCGCGGAACCCGGTTCATTGTCCGGCTGCCCCTCGCGAATCCCCGTGAGGCGACAGCATGAGCCGGCATCGTATCCTTGTCGTCGACGATGAGCCGCAGATCCAGCGTTTTCTCAATCCGGCGCTGACTGCCTCCGGTTACGAGGTCATCCAGGCTTCGACGGGCGCCGAAGCCGAGCGGCTGATCGCCACGATCGCTCCCGATCTTGTCATTCTTGATCTTGGCCTTCCGGACAAGGACGGCAAGGATGTCATCGAGACGGTGCGGGCATTTTCAGAAGTGCCGATCATCGTCCTGTCGGCGCGCGACCGCGAAGCCGAAAAGATTGCAGCGCTCGACCTTGGCGCCAATGACTACGTCGAAAAGCCGTTCGGCATCGGCGAGTTGCTGGCGCGCATAAGGACGAGCCTGCGCCGGCAGGTGGCGGGCGCCAGCGTCCCCTCACGTTTTGAGCTCAACGGGCTGTTGGTCGATATGAGCAAACGGATTGTGACGCGGGGCGGCGAGGAACTACACCTCACCCGCAAGGAATACCAATTGCTGGTGCACCTCGTTCTCCATGCGGGAATGGTGGTCACGCATCGCCAGCTGCTCGCCTCGGTCTGGGGCGCGGCGCACGTTGAAGACCTCCAATATTTGCGCGTCTTCGTCGGCCAACTCCGTGCAAAGATCGAGGACGACGCGAACAATCCGCAGTTCATCCGCACCGAGCCGGGCGTCGGCTACCGCTTTGCCGGTGAGTAGACCAACTTAGAGCGTCAGCCGAGCGTAGAGTTGAAGGCGCCGCCATCGAGGAGCAGGTTCTGCCCTACGATGAAGCCCGAATATTGGCTACACAGGAATGCCGCAGCCGCGCCGAATTCTTCTGCCGTGCCGTAGCGCCCGGTCGGGTTTGCCGCATAAGCCTCGGACCGCGCTTCCTCGATCGATATCCCCTTCTCCTTCGCCGTGCGTTCGATGAAGACCTTGGTACGGTCGGTATCGTGCGATCCGGGCAGGAGGTTGTTGATGATGACGCCATGCCGCGCGACTTGACGCGCTGTTCCGGCGACAAAACCGGTGAGACCGCTGCGGGCAGCATTGGAGAGCCCGAGCTGCGCGATGGGGGACTTGACCGAACCAGACGTGATGTTGACGACGCGTCCCCACTTGCGGGCGATCATCCCCGGCAGGATCGCCTTCATCAGAAGGATGGGGGTTAGCATGTTATTGTTGATTGCTTTCAGCCATTCCTCTTCGCCCCAATCTGACCAGATGCCCGGAGGCGGACCACCGGCATTGTTGACGAGGATATCGGGTTGCGGCTCGGCTTTCAAAAGCGCCTGCCGCCCGGCTTCGGTCGTCACATCCTCCGCAACGATCTGGACCTTCACGCCATACTTTCCGGCAATTTCATCTGCCGTCGCTCGCAGCGTCGCTTCCGTGCGCGCATTCAGGGTCAGATCGACACCGGCTTCCGCCAGCTTTTCGGCGACACCGCGACCCAGCCCCTTCGAACTTGCGCAGACGATGGCGCGCTTACCCTTGATACCCAGATCCATGATGTCCTCGCCGATTCTTCCGTGGGCATTTGTTATCGACAATTCGGTGCAGCTTTGACAAGCTCTGGTTGATCAAATCAACATCACAACAGATTCGGGAAACGCATTCGATGACCACATTTGGCGCGACGGTGCTCTGGACAAAACAGGATGGCGAGGCATTTACAGACAACAAATACAGCCGCGCCCATGTCTGGCAGTTCGATGGCGGAGCGCAAGTTCCGGCCTCGTCTTCTCCGCATATCGTCCGCTTGCCGTTTTCGACGGCGGAAAATGTCGATCCCGAAGAAGCCTTCGTCGCTTCGCTTTCGAGTTGCCACATGTTGTTCTTCCTGTCGATTGCGGCCAAGGCCGGCTTCGTCATCGGCGAATACCGGGATGCTGCCGAAGGCGAACTTGCCAAGAACGACAAGGGCAGGCTCTATGTGAGCCGCGTGACGCTAAGGCCCCACGTGACCTATGCAGGCACCACGCCCGATCACAAGGCGGAGGCCCATATGCATCATGAAGCGCATGAGCAGTGCTTCATCGCCAATTCCGTTCTCACCCATGTCGCGGTCGAGCCGGCGTAACATCATCGGATAGGGAGGCACACGATGCCGGAGCTCAAGCCAAGCGATGCGATCAACACGACCTGCCCCTGGTCGGGCGACCCCATCAAGGAGGACAGTCTTACGCTCTACAAGGGCGCTGTTGTCGGTTTCTGCAATCCCGGCTGCCGCGACAAGTTCGAAAAAGCCATCAACCACTTTGAGGCGGCGCTCGAGCAGATGACCCACGTCAGCGTGTAAGTCGAAAAAACCCGATCGAGCTAAGTCAGCAGTTGACAGTTTTGCCGCAGGAATATACTTAAGTACATGCTTAACCAATCGACACCGCTTGATCTCATGTTCCAAGCCCTGGCTGATCCGTCACGGCGCAGCATGGTTGAAAGGCTGAGCAGGGGACCTGCCTCGGTCAGCGAACTTGCCAAGCCACTCGCCATGTCGCTGCCAGCTGTTGTGCAGCATTTGCAGGTTTTGGAGGCGAGCGGACTGGTTCGTTCTGCGAAGGTTGGCCGCGTTCGCACCTGTCAAATCGATTGGGCAGCCTTGCAGACCGCCGAGGATTGGATGTTGGACCGGCGAAAAACTTGGGAGCGACGCCTGGACAGGCTGGGCGACTTCCTCGCCGAACAGGAAAAAGGATAGATCAATGACCAAGCGATCCGTAAAGCACGACACCTTCGTCATCGAACGCAGCTATTCGGCCTCCCCTGCCCGTGTCTTCTTTGCCTTGAGCGACCCTCAGGCGAAAGCGAAGTGGTTCCGGGGTCCGGAAGAATGGGGCCCCGACAGGCACGCAATGGATTTCCGGGTCGGCGGGCGCGAGACCAGCACCGGCGGGCCGAAGGGCGGACCCCAGCACAGGTTCGACGCAATCTACCAGGATATCGTGCCGGACAACCGCATCGTCTACACCTACGACATGCATCTCGACGATAAGCGCATCTCGGTTTCGCTTGCGACGATGGAATTGAGGCCGGAAGGCACAGGCACGCGGTTGATTTTTACCGAGCAGGGCGCCTATCTCGACGATTTCGACGACCCGTCGCTGCGCAGGCAAGGTACCGAGGAGTTGCTGGACGCCTTGGGAAGAGCTCTGGAAGCCGTTGGCGCCAACGCTTGACGGCTGTGTCAGGGCGCTTCGCCCGATCCGGTCACGACAGTTTCGGCAGGGGCCTTGAGCCGCCCCTGCCTTTTCAATTGCTGTTCACGGAAGAAGATGAACAGGCCCGAGGCGACGACGAAGCCTGAGCCGATCAGCATCGACATGCGTGGGACATCGCCGAACACCAGCCAACCGAACAGGATCGCCCAGAACAGCAACGTATATTGCAAGGGTGCCACCGTGGCGGCATCGGCCAGCTTCAGCGCCCGATTGACAAGAACATGGGCAAGCATGGCGACCACGCCGAGCAAGCCAAGCAGGACGAGGTCGCGCAGGCTCACAGGCGTCCATTCGATGGTGACGGAAACGAAACCGGCAAGGCCGGCACCGACGATCTGCCAGAACACCAATGTCGTGTCCGGCGTGCCACGCAGTGAGCGGCCAAGCAGCAGCATGAAGGCAAAAGCCATGCTGCCAAGAATGGAAATCACCGCCTGTGGGGTAAGCGCCTGCGACGACGGTTCAAGGGCGATCACGACACCAATGAAGCCGACGATGATGGCGCTCCAGCGCCGCCACCCGACCGGCTCCTTCAGTACGAGAGGCGAGACCGCCGCCACATAGATAGGTGCTGCCAGCCAGTAGGTCATGACATCGGCGAGCGGCAGGTAAACCACCGCGAAATAGAAGGCGAAGACTTCGGTGGTCGAAAGGATGACGCGCGCAAGCTGCAAACGTGGACGATCCACCTCCATGATTTTCTTCGGTCCGTTCAACCAGAGAAAGGGCACAAGCACGATCAAAGCGGCAATGCTGCGAATGAACACCACCTGCCCGACTGAATAGGTCGATACCAGCCACTTGCCCATGACGTCGTTCAGGGAAAACATCAGCATGCCCAGCAGCATCAGCAAGACGCCGGTGCGCGCTGCCGAGGGTACGGATGTGCCGGTAAGGGTTTGCGGGGCCGCGGACATGAGGCGCTATTCCTGAGGTAGCCGATTTTTGGATGCTTTGATCTATTTCTCGCCGCCAATCCAGTCGAAAAGCGTGCAGAGCAGTCACATGCGGCGCAAAAACAGCACACTCAACGCATCTATCTGCAATTTCAGCCATAATCTCGACGCGAAGTTGTCCTTTTTCGTAGTTTGACATCGTTGGGGACGTCTTCTTTGACATTCAAGCCAGATGCTTTCGTGCATCAATAAAGTGGTCATTAACCAATAAATCGGATAGTCCGGCTATTCGGGGATTGGAAAACGGTCAGGATTGGAACGAATTTGTCAAACGTGAGTCTGGTACAGAAAGGCGCATCGAAGGTCATTTCGCTCCTGAGCGCCCGCTGGTTCGGCCCCCTCATGATTTTCGCTTCAATGTTGTTTTCCTGTGCCGACGCCTTTGCAGAAACCCGCACGCTCAAGCTCTATTTTGTCCATACGAACGAGCGCGCTGAAATCACCTTCAAGAGAAATGGCCGCTTTCAACAGGATGGCCTGAACAAGCTCAACCGGTTCCTGCGCGACTGGCGCCGCAACGAGCCGACCAAAATGGATCCCCGCCTGTTCGACCTCGTCTGGCAAATCTATGACAAGGTTGGCGGCAGCGACTATATCCATGTCGTCTCCGCCTATCGTTCCCCGGCCACCAATTCGATGCTGCGCTCACGCTCGCGCGGTGTCGCGCGCAAGAGCCAGCATATGCTCGGCAAGGCCATGGACTGGTATCTGCCGGGCGTAAAACTGGCGACGCTTCGCGCCACGGCCCTGCGCTTCGAAGCCGGCGGCGTTGGCTATTATCCTCGTTCGGGTTCGCCATTCATCCACACGGATGTCGGCAATGTTCGCCACTGGCCGCGCATGAGCCGCAGGGAACTGCTCGCTGTCTTCCCCGATGGCAAGACGATTCACGTTCCATCCGACGGCAGGCCGCTGCCAGGTTACGAACAGGCCGTTGCCGCCTATGAGGCACGCAAGCGCAGCGGCGGCTCGATCCAGATCGCAAGCTCGTCGGGTTCGGCGAGAAAGGGCAAGACTCTGTTCGGCATGCTGTTTGGCGGCGGGGCGGACGAAGAAGAAGATACGAGCGAAGGCTCGGTGGCAGTCGCCTCGGCGGCGAAACCGTCCCGTGCCGTTGCGGCAAGGCCGGCGCCAGCGGGCGAAGAATCCGATGAGGGCGCAGCTCCGGCAATTGCCGTGCAGCCGCAACCGCCTGTCCCACCGGCGGCGGCCGCTGTCCGCGTACAACCACAGACGATCGCTCCCGATCTTCCCGCGGCCGACGTCCCGCAGCCTGTGGCAGCGCCACGTCCTGAGGCACCTGCAGCGTTGACCCCCGAAGACAATGCAGCGCTCGCTTTCGCCATACCTGTGCCGCTTCGCCGTCCTGACTACGCGCCGACACCTGCGCCAGACGAGGCGTCATCGCTCAACGCCCTTGCCCAGAACGAAGTCTCGGTTCCCGTGCCTGTGGTGCGGCCCGAGGATAGCGCCGGTGCGATCCGCGACCTGATTGCAGCGAATGTCGACGAGCCTGCACCCGCGGCTGACCAGTCACAACCTCAATTGGCCAATGCGCTTGTTCCCGTCCCCTTCGACAAGCCTAAGCACAACGACATGATGGTTGCGTCGGTTGTACCGAGCCAGCGTCCCGCCATGCCCGCTGAACCGCCGATTGCCGCCAGCAACGACGTCATCAGCGTTCCTGACGACAGCATGACGCCAGAGGCAATCATCGCGCAGGCCGATGCCGAGCAGGAGGATCCTGGCGCAGAACCTGCGGCGCCGATGCCGACGACAACCGGGACAACCGGCGGGCGCCTCCAGCCCCAGCAAAATGTACAAATGGCATCGGCCGGGCCGCAACCATCCTTGCGCCGTTCCATGCTCGAAGCCAAGGGCGATCCTGTCGCCATGCTTGACAGCGGTGTGAAGACGACCACGAAGAAAGCCAAACCGCACCGTCAGGCCGGGCAGAACGCGACGGCCAAGGCGATTCTCGTTTCGTCCGACTTGCCTGACCGGGCGCTGTCCACCGACCAGGTGGCCAATACTGCACCTGAAGTGGTGCCAGCCGTGCTGCGCAACAGCTCGATGCGAAAGGCACCGACAACTGTCTACACCGCTGGTTTCCAGCCCTCCCTGCCCGTGGCCAATGCCAACAAGTTTACGGGTAAGGCGGTCACATTCATGCAGATTGCCAGGTTCCACCCGACGAGCGGGATGTAAACCAGTTCAGCCACCAAGGCAGCGGCTCCGAAAGATAGAGCCTAGCGCAAGAGCGTTTCGAGCTGCAAAGCGCAGGCGCGCAGCGGCTCGGCGCTCTGGCTGGCTTTGGCCATTGCCATGGCGCCGGAATAGCTTGCAACGACGAGAGTCGCGAGATCATGGGCGCGTGAGGCATCCATCTCCGGTCGGTCGGCGTGCAACCTGAATGAAAGCGCCGCGCGCCAGCGATCGAATACCTCATTGACGGCTTCGCGGAAATCAGGGTCGGCCAGCGACAATTCCAGCGCCAGATTGTTGAGCGGACAACCGGTCACGGCCCGATTGCGCTCCAGCGTGTCGGCAACGCCGTCGAATACGGCGCGAATGCCTGCCGCTGCCGACGATGCCGTCGCAACCGGCTGTATGGCGGTCTCATCGACTTCCGGGCCCACGCGTTCGGCGATCACCGCGAGACCCAGTGCCTTCTTCGTCGCGAAATGATGATGGAGTGCGCCGCCGGTCGCCCCTGCTGCGCGGACAACATCATGCACGCTGGTCGCGTTATATCCGTGGCGTTGAAACAGGTCGGCGGCAACATCGAGAATCCGCGCACGCATGGCTTGCGGATTGTTGATGCGCCTCGGCCGTTCCAAATTTTCCGTTGTCATTGTTATCCCGCCTTTCTCACAAAATACCAGATTGACAAAACAGGACAACCGGTTTTATCTAAAACAGGATAACCGGTTTGTTTTCTCGATGGGAGCGAGTTTTATGGCTGGCATGGTTCCCCACACTTCCCCGCCTGCATCTGTGGACCAGAGCTTCCGTCACAGCCCGATCGTCGAGCTGCGACGCTACACCCTCCACCCCGGCCGCCGGGATGACCTGATCACCCTGTTCGACGCGCATTTTGTCGAAAGCCAGGAAGCGTGCGGAATGAAGATCATCGGCCAGTTTCGTGATATCGAGGAACCCGATGCGTTCGTGTGGCTGCGCGGTTTCGATAGCATGGAGCCTCGTCACAAGGCCTTGACGGACTTTTATGACGGTCCGGTCTGGGCCGCTCACCGCGATGCTGCCAACGCCACCATGATTGATTCCGATGATGTATTGTTGCTGCATCCGGTTGGTGATTCCGGCGGCTTCACGCTTCCCAATGTGCGGCCCGTTCCTGACTCGACTGATCACTCCCCGGCAATCATCCAGGCCTTGACCTACCCACTCAGATCTCCAGCCGAAGACGGTTTCCTTGCGTTTTACGATGAGAGGATTGCACCGATTCTTCGTGCCTCGGGTGATAAACCAGTCGCTGCGTTTGCCTCGGAGCACGGAGAAAACACCTTCACCCGCCTGCCCGTCCGGGTCGGGGAGAATGTGCTGGTGGTATTTTCGCGATTTGAGGATGCGGCCGCATGCTCAGCCCACAACAGCGCCCTTGCGAGCGCTCCGGAATGGATAGTCGTTCAACAATGGCTAACGGACAATCTTAGTGCACCACCAACGACCGCACGCCTGTTGCCAACGGTACGATCTTTGCTGCGCTAACAACCTCACTGCGTCTCGTTGAGTGTAATTGGAATAAAAGCTTTGGCGCGCCGTATCTTGCGTCCAAGTTCGATGCCCGGACGCTCAATGAGAATGTGCACGGCCAGCGAGGCAAACACCAAACCCGACAAAGCCCCAAAGATGGCGAGCCAGTAATTCGCATCGGATTCAAGGGCGAAAGCCTTCAGCGGCGCAATGGAGAAAACAGCAAAAAGCGCGACTCCCTGCATCAGATAGATGCCGTAACTCAGTTCTCCGAGCTTTATGGATGGCTTCGCAACCAACAATCCAAAAATCGTTCCACCACCGAGCATGAAATAAAACGAAGTGCCGAGCAGAATCGAGACTTCCGGGCGATAGGCCGTCTCGTAACTCATTCCAACAATAACAAGAATGCCGATGATAGCGAGCGATGCTGCGACTGGAGAGAGCTTCAATACCAGTCGTCTTTCTTGGAGCGAAGCACACACCATCCCGCAACCAAAGAACGAATAGATCGCAAAGCGTGCGTTGAAATCGATGAAAGCCAATGAGACAGCAAGCGCCAACGCAAAAACTGCAGCAGGAAGATGCCAAGATTGCGCTCTGGCGAAAATCGCAAGCACAGGGAGCATCACATAGAAGAGCCATTCATATTGCAGTGTCCAGGTGACACCGGCCGTTACGCCGATAATTCCAGTGGTGCCATTCATTTCAACAAGGGGAAGAACGCCAAGCGCCAGGTTTTGAGCAACTTCCATGACATATCGGGAAGCGGGAACATGCAATGTCGCACCCGATTTCAAATATAAGATCGCAATCGCGATCGATATGGTGAACACATAGACCGGGCCCAAACGAAACAAGCGACCCACCATCAAGTTGGGAAAATCGAGCGCACCTTTGGCCCGGACAATCTTGCCCCAGAACAAGTAACCGGTGACCATGAAAAAGTAGGCAACGCCGATTTGGCCGATCAGTGTGTAAAACCTCGACGGAGGGACAGTCCACGTGCCACTTCGAATGTACTGATAGTAGATGACGGAGTGATGAAGTGCTACCGCAAGAGCGAGAAAACCGCGCAGCCCGTCGATGGCGTTTACGCGCAGGCCGCTGCCTGAATTGAATCCCACGCGATGAAAAATCGGCAAATAGGTGAGAAGCAATGCGAACGCGACTGCGACAACCGCGGGCCAGATAGCATAGACCGTCATTCTTGATCGCCTAAACTGAGGTACCGAGGCCAATTCGCATGTTCCGATGCTGGACGCAATCGGGTTTCAGTGACCAATGGCGGCCGTTCACTTCCCGAGGAACAGGTCGACCTCACGGATCGTGAGGGAAATTTGGTGGAGCCAAGCGGGATCGAACCGCTGACCTCTTGCATGCCATGCAAGCGCTCTCCCAGCTGAGCTATGGCCCCATTCCAAGCGGTCGCAAGGACCGCGCCGGGTAAACCGGCAAACTGTTCGGCAAGGTCTGGATTCTTGCACGGGCGGGTTATTATCTCCCGCCACCGGGAAGATCAAGCCCTGTTCGCCGCTTATTTTCGGCGAACAGGACTATTTCAAATCAATTCTCGTCGTCGTCGCCAATGCCGCCGCCGAGAATGTCGGTGACGTCATCATCTTCGTCTTCTTCGTCTTCGGCGAGGAAGGTATCGTCGTCGTCAGTGTCGTCAACCTCGACGTCGACATCGTCGCCAAGATCCGGCACATCGTCGGCGGTGTCGGCATCTGCATCTTCGAGCGAAACGAATTCAGGCTTCTCCAGCGCAACGTCCAGCTCTTCCGTCTCGACCTCTTCCTCTTCCTCGCGGGGAGAAGTGGCGGTTGAATCGAAGTAGCTGAGCGGATAGCTCTTGCCCGTGTAGGGCGAGACGATCGGATCACGGTTAAGATCGTAGAATTTCTGCCCGGTCTCCGGGTCAACTCGCTTGGTGCCAAGTTTTGGATTTGCCACGTTTTGCCTCACGTTCTGGCTGCGCCTGCATCCGGTTGAGATCGAGGTCTCAAACGACCCAACCGTTTATGCCAGCACTCGTCAATATGGATTTCTGGTCCCATAAACGCAATTCAGCGCATTTGTCAAAGCGAAAAAGCCTAAGTCAATGATTGCATTTGCGAGATGACCGCACCGGCAAGCTGTGTTAGGAGGGTTCCCGCATTCCCGCCACACCTTTTTATTGCGAATGACGTGCCCATGTCCCACTCAGCTTTGCCAAAACCCGCCACCGCCCGCCGCTCGAAGGCGCTTTCCGGCGATATCCGCATTCCCGGCGATAAATCGATCTCCCACCGCTCCTTCATGTTTGGTGGCCTTGCCTCCGGCGAAACCCGTATTACCGGGCTGCTCGAGGGCGAAGACGTCATCAATACCGGCCGCGCCATGCAGGCCATGGGGGCAAAGATCGCCAAGGATGGTGATGTCTGGGTCATCCAGGGAACCGGCAATGGCTGCCTGCTGCAGCCCGAAGCACCACTCGATTTCGGCAATGCGGGGACTGGCGCGCGGCTCACCATGGGTCTCGTCGGCGCCTATGCCATGCGGACGACATTCATTGGCGATGCCTCGTTATCGAAGCGGCCGATGGGTCGTGTGCTCAATCCCTTGCGCGAAATGGGTGTCCAGGTCGACGCGAGCGAGGGCGACCGTTTGCCGCTGACACTGCGCGGCCCGAAAGTTGCCGCGCCTATCATCTACCGGGTGCCCATGGCCTCGGCACAGGTCAAGTCCGCCGTATTGCTTGCCGGCCTCAATACACCTGGTATTACCACCGTGATCGAGCCGGTCATGACGCGCGATCATACGGAAAAGATGCTGCAGGGTTTCGGCGCCAATCTTTCCGTCGAAACTGACAAGGACAATGTCCGCCACATCCGCATCGAGGGCCGCGGCAAGCTCACCGGCCAGACCATCGATGTACCGGGCGATCCGTCTTCCACGGCCTTTCCGCTGGTCGCAGCGCTTTTGGTGCCGGGCTCGGATGTCACCATCCGCAATGTGCTGATGAACCCGACGCGTACAGGGTTGATCCTGACGCTGCAGGAAATGGGCGCGAATATCGAGATCCTCGAGCCACGCCTTGCCGGAGGTGAGGATGTCGCTGATCTGCGCGTGCGCGCGTCGGAACTCACTGGCGTCAATGTACCCGCTGCCCGCGCTCCCTCGATGATCGACGAATACCCGGTTCTGGCGGTCGCAGCGAGCTTTGCCCGCGGCGAGACGGTGATGAACGGTCTTGAGGAACTGCGCGTCAAGGAATCCGACCGCCTGTCTGCTGTTGCCAATGGCTTGAAGGCCAATGGTGTCGACTGCACCGAGGGAACCGAAACGTTGAGCGTTCGTGGCCGTCCGGATGGCAAGGGCATTGGCGGTGGAACAGTCGAGACACATCTTGATCATCGGATCGCCATGAGCTTCCTCGTCATGGGCCTCGCTGCCGAAAGACCTGTCACGGTCGATGATTCGACCATGATTGCAACCAGCTTTCCCGAATTCATGGCCATGATGACCGGGATGGGTGCGGAGATTTCCGAAGACAGCGTGCCAGCGTAGATTATTGCTGACAGCGCCATGCCAGAACCTGTCCCTGCACTTCTCTCGGCTCTCACGGTCTATGGCCTCTATGTCATGCCCGGCGTGCCCTTTATCGTCTGGGCCGGGCGGAGCGCCTATTCCGGTACTGTCGCAAGTACGGAGCCCCGACCTTGGCCGGGCATGGCCAGAACGATCCTGTGGGTCCTCCTTCCTTTGCTGCTGATCTTCCTTTATGCGTGGAATGTGTCGGATAGCGCAAAATTTGCGGCAGCAAACACGGAGGTGGTAGGCACCAGCGAATGGATGCCCTATCAGTTCCTTTTGCTGCCATGTGCGTTCGGATCGATCGCCGGCTATGGCATAGGTTTCTTCATGGGCAAGAGAAGGGTCATATGATGTTTTTCCTGCTGATGTCGCTTGTCATTGTCGCCATTCCCTATGCCATCGAACGATATGGCCTGCGGGTTCGCTTCGGCCTGTTCGCCCTGTTGTTTTGGCTGTTCGCATTTCAGTTCGTGCTCATTTTCACCATTGATGCCCTGTTGCAGAACTTCGCGGATTCCATGCCTGGATGGCTTGAATCCATGCTGACGACCATCGGCGGATTTGCTTTCGTCACGATCGGAATCACGCCTATCATCACACTCGTCCTTGCCGCCGCCTACCTGCTCTTCGCACTCGGGCAATGGTTGTTCGACAAGGACGAAAAGGATCGTCCAACCCGGCAAACCCCGTTTACGATTGCCATTGACGGTCCGGCGGCCTCCGGCAAGGGCACGCTAGCCCGACGTATCGCCGATGCCTATGGCTATCACCATCTCGATACCGGCTTGACGTACCGGGCCGTCGCCAAGGCATTGATGGACCAGAACATGCCGCTCGATGACGAGTTCCTGGCCGAGAAAGCGGCACGCAATGTCGATCTTTCCAAGCTCGACCGCGCCGTGCTTTCGGCTCACGATATCGGCGAAGGCGCGTCCAAGGTTGCGGTCATGCCGGCCGTCCGCCGCGCCCTTGTCGCTGCGCAGCAGGGCTTTGCCACGCGCCCGCCCGGTGCAGTGCTTGACGGGCGTGACATCGGCACGGTCGTCTGTCCCGACGCGCCGGTAAAGCTCTACATAACCGCCTCCCCCGAGGCGCGCGCCAAGCGGCGCTTTGACGAAATCCAGGCGAATGGCGGCGGTGCCAAGTATGAAGAGATACTGGAGGATCTCATGCGGCGCGACGCCCGCGATATGGGCCGCACGGATTCCCCGCTGAAGCCTGCATCCGACGCGCACTTGCTTGATACGACGGAAATGGATATAGAGACCGCGTTTCTTAATGCCAAAACCCTGATCGATCAGGCTTTGGCCAGAAACACGCGTTCGAATAGCAAGCAGTAACATTTGCCGTCAGCCCATGCACCGGATTGCCCGTCAAAGGGCGGGTTGGCATGCAAATGATCCGAAACACAAACCACCGGTGCTGTGTCCGATGCCCTATCCGGACACTCCAGGAGTATTTATGTCTGAAGCCAATCCAACGCGCGAAGATTTCGAAGCTCTTCTCGCCGAGTCCTTTGCCACCAATGACCTTGCTGAAGGTTATGTCGTTAAGGGCCGTATCGTCGCCATCGAAAAAGACATGGCGATCATCGACGCCGGTCTCAAGGTTGAAGGCCGCGTTCCGCTGAAGGAATTCGGCGCGAAAGCCAAGGACGGTTCGCTCAAGCCGGGCGATCTCGTTGAAGTTTATGTCGAGCGTATCGAAAACGCCCTCGGCGAAGCTGTTCTTTCGCGTGAAAAAGCACGCCGTGAAGCGAGCTGGGTCCGTCTTGAAGAGAAGTTCAACCGCGGCGAACGCGTCGATGGTGTGATCTTCAATCAGGTCAAGGGTGGGTTCACCGTCGATCTCGACGGCGCCGTAGCCTTCCTGCCGCGCTCGCAGGTCGACATCCGTCCGATCCGCGACGTAACCCCGCTGATGCACAACCCGCAGCCTTTCGAAATTCTCAAGATGGACAAGCGCCGCGGCAACATCGTTGTTTCGCGCCGTACCGTTCTTGAAGAGAGCCGTGCTGAACAGCGCTCTGAAATCGTCCAGAACCTTGAAGAAGGTCAGGTCGTTGAAGGCGTCGTCAAGAACATCACCGATTACGGTGCGTTCGTCGACCTCGGCGGCATCGACGGTCTTCTGCATGTGACCGACATGGCATGGCGCCGTGTCAACCATCCGTCGGAAATCCTGTCCATTGGCCAGACGGTCAAGGTTCAGATCATCCGCATCAACCAGGAAACGCATCGTATTTCGCTCGGCATGAAGCAGCTCGAAAGCGATCCGTGGGATGGTATCGGTGCGAAGTATCCGATTGGCAAGAAGATCACCGGTACAGTCACGAACATCACCGATTACGGTGCATTCGTCGAAATCGAGCCGGGCATCGAAGGCCTGATCCACGTTTCCGAAATGTCCTGGACAAAGAAGAACGTGCATCCCGGCAAGCTGCTCTCGACCACCCAGGAAGTCGAAGTCGTCGTTCTCGAAGTGGATCCGGTCAAGCGCCGTATCTCCCTCGGCCTCAAGCAGACGCTCGACAACCCATGGACGACCTTCGCTGACAAGTTCCCGGTCGGCACCATCGTTGAAGGCGAAGTCAAGAACAAGACCGAATTCGGCCTGTTCATTGGCCTCGACGGCGACGTGGACGGCATGGTTCACCTCTCCGATCTCGACTGGAACCGTCCGGGCGAACAGGTCATCGAAGAGTACAACAAGGGTGACGTCGTCAAGGCGCAGGTTCTCGATGTCGACGTCGAGAAGGAGCGTATCTCGCTCGGCATCAAGCAGCTGACCGGCGACAAGGTCGGCGAAGCGGCAACCTCGGGCGAACTGCGCAAGAACGCCGTTGTTACCGTGGAAGTCACGGCCATCACCGATGGCGGTCTGGAAGTGCGCCTGGTCGATCACGACCTCGACACCTTCATCCGCCGCGCTGACCTGTCCCGTGATCGCGACGAACAGCGTCCGGAACGCTTCACGGTCGGTCAGAAGGTTGACGCCCGCGTCATCGCCTTCGACAAGAAGACCCGTAAGCTGCAGGTCTCGATCAAGGCGCTGGAAATCGCCGAAGAGAAGGAAGCTGTCGCACAGTACGGTTCGACTGACTCCGGCGCTTCGCTTGGTGACATCCTCGGTGCCGCCTTGAAGAAGCAGGAAAAGAACTAAGTTCCTTTCCAACGCCAAGCCAAACGAAACCCGCCGGTGCAACCCGGCGGGTTTTTTCTTGCTCTAGATCGTGTCGAACTGGATCAGGATGAAGGCGATCTGGCATAGGAGGGCGAGACCCACCAGCGTGATTTGCACTTTCGCCCGGCGGAAATAGATGCCGAGCCCGAAAAGCGCCATCATGAACAGATTGCGGAATGGATATTCGGGGCCAAGCGAACGGAAATGATCCATGCCCTTCATCGCCGTGTCGACAAGATCGGCGATGAAGATTGCTATCAAAAGCCCGAAATACCAGGCCCGTCGCGACATGAAATAGTCCTCGTAGCCGGAATAGCCCTCCATGCTGTCGGGAAACAGCAATGCGCACGCCAGAAAATGCAGGCTGGCAAAGAAAATGACGAAGAGATAGGCCTCAAACTTCCAGAGTACCAGCTGGTGCAGGTAGAACTCGAACCACCAGAAATGTACAACTGTCAGAAACGTGAACATCACCCAGCCGAGGTGGACCAGGTAAACATTCTTGCGTTGCGGGTGCTGGATGATACGAGCAATGCCGGTCAGCAGCCGAGAGACACTCAAACCCAGAATAATGCCGATGATCACCCTTACATGGGTGAAGACTTCCGGATTGGGAATACCTCCGTCCACTTTTCGCTCCTCCGTGGCCCGCATCAGGCGCTCATGCTACTGGACAATCCAGACGATGCAATTACCAGTCTCAGTGCGGCACATTTTACGCACGTAAAGTTGGATCAAAGTTGATGCAGAATCCGGAAGTCTGCCCTCCAAGCCCTTTCATGGAATAATGCGAACGCGGAAATCCAGGTTGTCAATCAATTCCCCAAATTTCACTGCCGCAAGCTGTGACTTCAGTTAGCCAAAAGGGATTATCTACACTTTCCCCACAAGGTCTAAGCTCAGGGCGATCAGCTGTCA
Source organism: Hyphomicrobiales bacterium (assembly GCA_900473175.1). GTDB lineage: Bacteria > Pseudomonadota > Alphaproteobacteria > Rhizobiales > Rhizobiaceae > Phyllobacterium. The sequence goes on from UCKM01000006.1 coordinate 193,904, forward strand.
TAATTTATCCGGACTAATTAAGATCTTGACGCGCGCGAGTCACTCTGCAAATTTTTCCCCGACCAACCTCGCACGCATCAATCAGGAGATGTATTGCGCAGCCACATTTTTCAGCAAAGATTATAAAAGACGCTCTGCGATTTTTTCCGCGCCCGCACCGGCTTTCTTGTGAAAATTCAGGGCGATAGCGAACAGGGAATCCACACGGTGAAAAAACCGATCAAGACAATGGAAGACTTCTCGGCTTTCGTTGGACTGTCTCGCCCGACAGTATCGAAATATTTCAATGATCCCAATTCCGTGCGCAAGACGACCCGCGAAATCATCGAAGCTGCGGTCAAGCAATCCGGCTTCCGTCCGAACATTTTCGCCGTCAATCTCAACCGCCGCCGCACCAATATTCTCGGCATCATCGTGCCGAACTCGACCGACCCTTTCTACATGGCGCTCACTCGCCGCATTGAAGGTATCGCCGAACAGGCCGGCTATCTCGCATTTGTGCTAAGTTCTGATGGCAAGCCTGAACTCGAGGAGCGGGCCATCGAGACGTTCAAATCGATGAATGTTGCCGGCGCAATTATCGGGCCGCTCGGCGTGCAGTCGCATCAGGAAAAACTGACAAAACTCGGCGAGTCGATCCCGCTCGTCTATGTCGATTCGCCGCTCGATGCGACCTCGCCTTTCGTCGGTACGAATAATCGCCAAAGCTTCAAGTTGATCGTGGACTACCTGACGCGCTCGGGCGAGGAGCCCTGCTACTTCGGCATGCCCATCGTGAACAGCAATGCGCTGGAACGGCGCGCCGCCTATAATGAGGCGATGACGAACTTGAATTTGGAGCCGCGCTTTGTGCCGATCGAAGACCGCCCCACCTGGGATTTCGAGAAATACGCCTTCGACAAGACGACGCGTATTCTGAAAGAAGGCGCATTCCCGAGGAAGACCATACTTTGCGCCAATGACCGTATTGCCTTTGGCGTGGTGTCGGCAGCCTATCAGTCAGGCGTGAAAGTCGGGCGCGGCGAGGATTGTCAGCTGCGCGTCGCAGGTCACGACGACCAGCCCCTGTCGCGCTATATGTGTCCGCCACTGACGACAGTGGCCCAAAACTACAACGAGATCGGCCGGCTTGCGATCGAGCTGCTCTTCAACAAGCTTGGGGAAAATCAGGATTCCAAAACCGAACTCCCTGCGGGTTCGCGCATTCTTCTCAATGCGGAAATCAAGTTGCGCATGTCCGCCTGACGGCAGCAGTCGGCGCGGCAACGCGCCGCGAAATTTGGGCTTTGACAGCCCTTTGACTCGAGCGCAAAAGGCATTAAACAGCATGGGAAAGATGCGGCCGCTGTCTCTATGCCACAGGAGAGTTCGATGACTATCACCAAGCCAAAACTCGTCACCATATTCGGTGGTTCCGGCTTTATTGGTCGTCATGTCGTGCGGGCTCTGACCAAGCGCGGATATCGCGTCCGCGTTGCTGTCCGCCATCCGGAACTGGCCTTCCACCTGCAGCCGCTCGGCGGCGTTGGCCAGATCCAGGCCGTCCAGGCCAATCTGCGCTACCGCTGGTCGGTGGATCGTGCGGTTGCCGGTTCCGACCACGTGATCAACCTCGTTGGGCTGCTCTTCGAGAGCGGCAAGCAGAAATTCAGCGCGGTACATGATTTCGGTGCGCGCGCGGTAGCGGAATCGGCCCGCGCCGCGGGTGTGCCGCTGACCCACATGTCCGCGCTCGGCGCCGATCCTCATTCTCATTCGCTTTATGCAAGTACAAAGGGGCGCGCCGAGGCAGCCGTGCGCAATGTCCTGCCGGAGGCGATTATCATCCGCCCGTCGATCGTATTCGGGCCGGAAGACAATTTCTTCAACAAATTCGGCAACATGGCGCGCATTTCGCCCGTCCTCCCGCTCATCGGCGGCGGCCACACGAAATTCCAGCCGGTCTATGTCGGCGACGTGGCCGAGGTCATCGCGCGCTCTGTCGATGGCGTGTTGAAGCCGGGCGAAGTTTATGAGCTCGGCGGCGGCGAAGTGTTGACCTTCAAGCAATGCCTGGAGGCCGTGTTGCGTGTGACCGGGCGCAAGCGTTGGTTCGTGTCACTGCCGTTCTGGGTGGCAAGACTGCAGGGGCGACTCCTCGGTTACCTGCCGAAGCCCCCCCTGACGCGCGACCAGGTTGTTCTCCTGCAGAAGGACAACATCGTATCGCACGCTGCCAAGGCGGAGAACCGCACGCTTGAAGGGCTTGGCATCCAGCCGCAGACCATCGAAACGATCCTGCCGTCCTATCTCTGGCGCTTCCGCGTACACGGACAATATTCAAGCCAGACGCCGGCTTGAGGGAACTTCAACACGCGCTCCTGCATCCTCGGGCTGACCCGAGGATGACAAACGAGATAGGCGAAGAACCCTCACCGCATCAATATCAGCGCCACAAGACCCACCGTTCCGACGATCAGACGCCACCAGGCGAACAGACCGAAACCGTGACGTGAGACGTAGTCGAGCAGGTAACGCACGACGAAGACACCCGATACAAATGCCGCGATGAAGCCAATGACAATCAGTGATGCGTCATCGAACGTCAGAATGTGGCGGTTCTTGAAAAGGTCGTATGCAAATGCCCCGGCCATTGTCGGCATGGCGAGGAAGAATGAGAACTCGGCAGCTGACCGCTTGTCGGTGCCGAGAAGCAGCGCTCCGACGATGGTCGCGCCCGAGCGCGATGTACCCGGGATCATGGCGAAGCACTGGATCAGACCGATCTTCAGGCACAGCGACAGCGGATAGTCCATGACGTTGGTATAGCGCGGTTTCAGGTCTAGCCGGTCAACCCAGAGCAGGATCAGGCCGCCAAGAATGAGCATGATGCAGATAAGCATGGGCGATTCGAACAGCACGGTCTTGATGACGTCATGCGCGAGCACGCCTATGACGACAGCCGGCAGGAAGGCGATGAGGACGCCTGCAACGAAACGCCGGGTTCGCGGATCAGTGGGCAGGTCGCGCGCAATCTTGACGAGCCGGCTGAAATAGACCGTCAGGATCGCAAGGATTGCCCCGAGCTGGATCAAGACCTCGAATGTCTTGCCGTTGGATTCGAAGCCGAGAAAATGTCCGGCGAGCAATAGATGGCCAGTGGACGAGACCGGTATAAACTCTGTTAACCCTTCCAGCAATCCAAGGAAAAGGGCTTCGACAATCGTCTGTGATTCCATGTTATCGCTTTCGTGACATTGCCAGCCCCGGGCGGTAACCGGCTATTGGTGAATTCCTGTTTACTTGTCTCATGCAAAGGTTGCGCCTATAGGTTTTTGGCGCAGACTCAAGGCGGCTGCCGAGCAATACGACGGCGCCGGATAAAATGCCAGTTTGAAAGAATTACATATCTGCCATGTTGACACTCTTCCATCATCCCATGTCCACCGGCTCGCGTTATGCCCGGCTGATCCTCAACGAATATGACATTGAGGTGGAGCTGATCGAAGAGAACAGCTGGGCGCGCCGCAGGGAGTTTCTGGCCCTCAATCCGGCGGGAACGCTGCCTGTGCTTTTGGCGGAAGGTGACGTGCCGATTTCCGGGGCCTCGGTGATCGCTGAATATATCGACGAGACGCGTGGCGCTCTCAAGCGCAGCCGCAGGCTTTTTCCGGAAGATTCCCTCAACCGCGCCGAAGTGCGGCGATTGATCGACTGGTTCCTCTCAAAGCTTGAAAACGAGGTGACGCGCCACATGGCGCGCGAGCGCATTTTCAAGCTGCATATGACGGCCGAGCAGGGCGGCGGCGCGCCGGATTCCACGGCCATCCGGGCCGCCCGCTCCAATATTACCCAGCACATGAAATATATCGACTGGCTGTCCGCGACGCGCAACTGGCTCGCCGGACCAACGCCGAGCTATGCCGATATGGCCGCGGCCGCCTCGATCTCGATCCTCGACTATCTCGGCGAGATCAAATGGGCCGAATACAAGGCAGCGCGCGACTGGTACACGCGCATGAAATCGCGGCCCTCGTTCCGCCCGCTCCTTGCAGACCGCGTCCGAGGCCTGCCGCCATCCTCGCATTACGGCGATCTCGATTTCTGACCGGAAGAGTTGCAAGCTGCATCATTGTAGTATGTGGTTCACGGACCAGGCATAAGGCATTTGCAGGATGCGGCCAGACCAGCAACAGCAACTGAAGCAGTTCATCATCGACGAAGCGCGGGCCGCTGGCTTCGATCTTGTTGCCATCACACGACCTGACGCCACCGCGTTGGCGGGCGAACGCCTGCGGGAATATCTCGCGCTGGGACGCCACGCCAGCATGGATTGGATGCGGGAGACCGAGCAGAGGCGCGCCAGCCCGCAAGTACTGTGGCCAGATGTGCGCTCGATCATCGTGCTTGCCATGAATTACGGACCGGACAGTGATCCATTGGCGGTCCTGGCTCAGAGGGACAGCGCTGCGATTTCCGTCTACGCGCAGAACCGCGACTATCACGACATCATCAAGGGCAAGCTCAAGGGGATCGCCAGCCGCTTTGCATCCCGCGCGGCGGGTGAGAACCTGAAGGTGTTTGTCGATACCGCGCCGGTCATGGAAAAGCCGCTTGCGGAAGCTGCCGGTCTTGGTTGGCAGGGCAAACACACCAATCTCGTCAGCCGCAGCCACGGCTCGTGGCTGTTTCTCGGCATGATCTTCACCACGGCGGAATTGCCCGCGGACGAACCTGAGACCGATCATTGCGGCTCTTGTCGGGCCTGCCTCGATATCTGTCCGACCAATGCGTTCCCCGCGCCCTATCAGCTGGATGCGCGGCGCTGCATCTCATACCTGACCATCGAGCACAAGGAACCGATCGCGCTCGAATTCCGCAAGGCCATGGGCAACCGCATCTATGGCTGCGACGACTGCCTCGCGGTCTGTCCCTGGAACAAGTTTGCCGAGACCGCCCACGAAGCCAAACTCAAGGCACGCGACGACCTCAGATCGCCAGCGCTTGCCTCGCTGCTTTTACTGGACGACGCGGCTTTTCGCACGCTGTTTTCCGGCTCGCCAATCAAACGCATCGGTCGCGACCGCTTCATGCGCAATGTCCTTATCGCCTGCGGCAATTCCGGCGAGCCCGTTTTGATCGAAACGGTGATAACTCACCTCTCTGACCCGTCGCCGTTGGTGCGCGGCGCCGCGGTTTGGGCCTTGAGTGAACTCATGGACAAGGAGCGGTTTGCGGCGCTCCGGATAACGCATGCCGCGCAGGAGTATGACGCCGACGTCTTGACCGAATGGCGCAATGCTGTGAAAAATCAATAATGCAAGTTTTTCTCTTCGGTGCCGGATATTCGGCACGTGCCTTCGCCAGAGCCATTGCCGGTCAAGCGGACTTCATCGGCGGGACGACACGCGACACTGCGAAACTTTCGACGCTGAAGCAGGATGGTATAACGCCGTTCCTTTTTCACGGCACCCATGCCTCGCAGGAGATTACCGACGTCCTCGCGAGCGTGACCCATCTCGTCATCTCGACGTCCCCGGGGCAGAGCGGTGATCCGGTGTTGGCGCAGTTCAGCGACACAATCCGCCGAGGCATGCCCAAGCTGCAATGGATCGGCTATCTCTCAACAGTCGGCGTGTATGGCAATCATGGTGGAGCGTGGGTTGATGAAACCACGCCGTGTCATCCCGTTTCCGCCCGCTCGGTGGAGCGCGTCGACGCCGAGCGCGGATGGCAGGAGCTTGCCGACCGCCGCGAGGTGCCGCTCGCCATCCTGCGGCTTTCCGGCATCTATGGGCCCGGGCGCAATGCCTTCGTCAACCTCGCAAATGGCACGGCGCGCCGTCTCAACAAGACAGGGCAGGTGTTCAACCGCATCCATGTCGACGATATAGCCGGTGCATTGCGCTTTCTCGCCACCCGCAATGAGGCGGGCATTTTCAATATTACTGACGACGAACCAGCGGCGCCGCAGGACGTGGTCGCCTACGCAGCCGAACTGATGGGTGCGGAACCGCCGGAAGAGTCCGATTTCGAGACAGCTCCGCTCACGCCGATGGCGCGCTCCTTCTATGGCGAGAACAAACGCGTTTCCAACGCGCGAATCAAAGCGCTTGGCTATTCCTTCCGCTATCCCGACTATGGAACCGCCTTTTCCGCCATGTGGCGCGACGGGACCTGGCGCTAGGAGCCTAAAATCTTGTAATCACATTGATGCCGATTCCCTCGAAACGGTCCATCGCCATCAATGCCCCCGGCGCCTCTTCCAACGTGATCTCCTTGCCAACAAGCAGCTGCGGTTGCAGCTTGCCGGTCTGAAGCATGTCCATCAGTGCTTTGTAGCGGAACGCCTGCATGCCGTGGCTGCCATAGATCTCGAGTTCATGGGCGATGACCTTGTCCATCGGGATCGGCGCATGGGCGTGATCACCGAGCATCAATCCCACCTGCACGTGGCGGCCGCGGCGACGCAGATTGGCGACGGAGTTGAAACAGGTCGAGGGATGGCCGAGCGCGTCGATCGACACATGCGCGCCGCCTTTGGTGATGTCGCGCACCGCGCCGACGATATTCCTCGTTTCACTGCCGTTGACGGTTGCCACGGCCCCAAGGGAGCGGGCGAAGCCAAGCTTTTCCTCCGTCAGGTCGATCGCTACTACATTTGCGCCCATGGCGGTGGCGATCATGATTGCTGAAAGGCCCACCCCGCCGCAGCCATGCACCGCCACCCACTCGCCAGGCTTGACTTTCGCCTGATCGACGATCGCGCGGAACGAGGTAACGAAGCGGCAGCCGAGGCTTGCCGCAGTGGCAAAATCCAGCGTATCCGGTAATTCGACAAGGTTGGTATCGGCATAATCGACGGCGACATATTCGGCAAACGAACCCCACGCGGTGAAACCCGGCTGGAATTGATACTCGCAGACCTGATGATTGCCGGAATTGCATTCGAAGCAATGGCCGCAGCCGCCGACAAAGGGTACGGTGACACGCTGGCCAACCCTCCACTGGGTGACATGCCTGCCTACGGCCTCGACGGTACCTGCAAGCTCGTGACCCGGCACATGCGGCAGGACGATATCGGGATCGTGTCCCATCCAGCCGTGCCAGTCGCTACGGCATAGGCCCGTCGCTTCAACCTTGATTATGACACCGGTTGCGGCGGGTTCGGGATCAACGACGGTCTGAACGCGCGGCGGCTCACCGAAATGCTCGAAAAGGACAGCTTTCATGGTGATGGTTCCTTCGAATCGGGTATGGCTTCGATCACATATTGTGACTTATCGGCGAATCTGGCCATTATAAAGCCCCGATCCTCGGCGCACATTCCCGAAGATCACTTGTGGGACAGCGATCATGAAATCGAAAACCCTTTTGCGTGTGGCGCTCGGCGCACTCATTTCGCTCACCAGCGTCATTGGCGCCGTTGCCGAAGACGGCCCCGCCAAGCAATTGTTCGGGGCCCAGACTTTGCCCACGCTCGGTGCGCCGCGATCGGACGGCTTCTACGCCAAGGGCTGCCTTGCCGGGGGTGTTGCGCTCCCAGAGGATGGACCGACCTGGCAGGTGATGCGGCTGTCGCGTAACCGGCGCTGGGGCCATCCCCGCATGGTCGGGCTGATCGAGAAACTATCGCATGATGCCGCCGCCAAGGCTGGCTGGAACGGGCTGCTCGTTGGCGACATATCGCAGCCGCGCGGAGGCCCCATGATCACTGGCCACGCCTCGCATCAGGTCGGGCTCGACGCCGATATCTGGTTGACACCGATGCCCAAGCGCCGCTTCACCGCCGATGAGCGTGAAAAGGTCGAGGCAACCTCGATGCTGAAGGGCGACACGCTGTTTGTCGATCCGCAGAAATGGACGCCGTCGCGCACTGCACTCCTGAAGACCGCCGCCAGCTACCCGGAAGTTGAGCGCATATTCGTTCACCCCGGCATCAAGAAGGAACTGTGCGACACGGTGCAAGGTGATCGCAGCTGGATGGCGAAGGTACGTCCCTACTGGGGCCATTACTACCATTTCCACATTCGCATCAAATGCCAACCCGGTTCGCCGAATTGCAAGCCACAGGAGCCGACCGGCAGCGACGACGGTTGCGGCAAGCCGCTGGCATGGTGGTTCACGGACGAACCGTGGAAAAAGAAGCCAGAACCGGCCAAGCCGGTGAAACCGCATGTGATGATGCTTTCGGACCTGCCCAAGGTTTGCGCCCAGGTTTTGAACGCTCCAGGGCCAAGTTCGGCTGCCGAAGTGACTTATGGATCCGGCGGAGCCGTCGCTGCGCCGGCAAAGGTGGCTGCTCCAGCCGCCTTTGCTCCGGACGATGATGATACGCTGCCTGAGGATGTACCCGTTCCCGGACAAAAACCCTGATACCATAGCGCCCGGCGTCTTTTGGTCTGCGGGTCTTTTCATGCTGTCATGAATTGAGTATAGGGTTTCAATCGATTTAGGGACAAAACCCGAGACAGAGATTTTATGACACAGCCTTTTCGCCTCGCGCTGATCGCCCATGACCAGAAAAAGGCCGACATGGTGGCGTTTGCGCTCAGCTATGAGACTTTACTCGCCCCCTGCGATATTGTGGCGACAGGTACGACCGGCGGATTGATCCAGGAAGCCTGCCCTTCGCTGAATATCCGGTGCGTCAAAAGCGGCCCCCTTGGCGGCGACCAGCAGATCGGCGCGCTGATCGCGGAAGGCAAGATCGACGGCTTGATCTTTTTTGTCGATCCGATGTCGCCAATGCCGCATGATGTCGACGTCAAGGCTTTGATGCGGCTTGGAAGCGTCTACGACATTCCCATGGCACTGAACCGGGCAACTGCCGAAGTTCTGGTGCAAAAGCGAGGGTTGCTGCGCGATGACGCAGCGGAGAATACACTGACTGCGCCGCGCGTTCGTTAGGACGCGGCAGGGGCGCAGAAACACGATTAATTGCGCATGATCTCCCTGAAATCATTGTGATTTTAGGGTCATGAGCCGGGGAAGCGACTATGGTGACACAGGCAGATACCGACCACATCATGAAATTTCCGATCCTGGTCGGCGACATCGGCGGCACGAATGCGCGCTTCGCCATTCTGGTCGATGCCTACGCCGAGCCCAAGGAATTCCCGATCATCCAGACGGCGGATTATCCGACCATCGATGAGGCGATTCAGAACGCCATCCTCGATCATACCTCGATCCAGCCTCGCTCGGCGGTACTGGCCATTGCCGGACCGGTCGAGGGTGACGAGATCGACCTCACCAACTGCGCCTGGGTGGTCAAGCCGCTGCAGATGATGGAAACGCTCGGTCTCAGGGACATCACTGTGCTCAATGATTTCGAGGCGCAGGCGCTTGCCGTCGTCTCGCTCGAGCCAAAACACCTTGAAAAGCTCGGCGGCGGCGCCGGTGATCCGCACGGCAGCCGTGCGGTGCTCGGACCCGGTACCGGCCTTGGCGTTGCCGGCATGGTCCGTTCCCGCAACAGTTGGGTTCCAGTCCCGGGTGAAGGCGGCCATGTCGATATGGGTCCGCGCACCGCCCGTGATCTCGAAATCTTCCCGCACCTTGAACATATCGAGGGGCGCATCTCCGGCGAGCAGCTGCTTTGCGGGCGCGGCTTGCAAAACATCTATCGTGCCATCTGCAAGGTGAACGGGACTGAGGCCAGCCTGCAGACTCCGGCCGACATCACGGCGGCCGGACTTTCCGGCGAGTCCGCCGAAGCCAAGGAGACACTGGCGCTTTTCGTCATCTATCTCGGCCGACTGGCTGGTGATTTCGCCTTGACCTTCATGGCGCGCGGCGGTGTCTATCTCGCCGGCGGCATCGTCCAGAAGATCGTGGCACCGTTGAAAGACCCGGCTTTCCGCAGGGCATTTGAAGACAAGGCGCCACATGGGGAGATCCTGCGCGAGACGCCGGTCTATATCATTACCCATCCGCTGGCGGCATTGAGCGGCCTTTCCGCTTTCTCGCGCACACCCACTCGTTTCGGCGTTTCCACTGAAGGGCGGCGCTGGCGGAAGGACTAGGCGCTCCGCAACGAGAAACTGCGGCGGCTTACGCCGCAACACATTGGCAACACTCGGCAGCCCGCGTCATGGACTGGTGCCAAAACCAATAGGCAAGCCGGATCAATAAGGTTATAGGGACAGCCAAGCGGCAAGGCTCCCTCTTTGCCAACACAGTGTCGTACCAGCGAGTTGCCGCCTGCCATGGATGGTCAGACCAAGAAGAAAAAACTCGATATGTCGGAGGCCAGGCGCGTTATCGGCAGGGTTCTGCGCGAAAACCTGCGTGAACAGCGCTCATCCTACGCCGTGGCCGTTCCGGCAATGTTGGCCACCGCAGGCGCGATGGCATTCATTGCGATCATCTTCAGGGACGTCATCAACAAGATCTACTACGAGCAACGTGCTGACTTGATCTTGCCGATCAGTCTTGGCGTTCTCGCCGCCTTCGCCATTCGGGGCGTCGCCACCTATATCTACTCGGTATACATGGCGAAGATCGGCAATAATATCATTGCCCGCTATCAGCGCCGGATCTTCGACCAGCTTATGCGGCTCGGGCTCGACTTTTACCATGACAACCGGTCGGCCCAGCTTGCCGCGCGCATCAACCAGAATATTTCAGGCGTGCGTGATCTTCTGCAGATCGTCGTGACCACTGTTGGCAAGGATATTCCAACGCTCGTGTCGATGGTTGGCAGCATGATCTACCTCGACCCGGTCCTGTCGCTCTTTGCCTTGCTCGTCGGGCCACCCGTCCTCTTCACAGTGCGCTATCTGACCAAGCGCCTGCGCAGTATCCACCGCGAATCCGTTACGTTGAACTCGCATCTCCTCGGCGCCGTGCAGGAAGCAACGCAGGGCATCACCATCGTCAAGGCGTTTACGATGGAAGACCAGTTGCGCGTAAAGGTTACCCAGTTGATTAACCGCGCCGAAGAACGCTCGAACAAGATCGCACGCGTCGAGGAGCGTTTAACGCCTGTAACCGATCTAATCGCCGGTCTCGCCATTGCGTCGATGATCGCCTATACCGGCTACCGCGCCGTCTTCGATGCCGAACCGCCCGGCGCCATGTTCGGCTTCATGACGGCGGTGCTGCTTGCCTATGACCCAGTACGCCGTCTGGCCCGTGTGCAGGTCGGCCTTGAGCGTTCCTTGGTCAATGCCCGCATGATCTATGAGATCCTCGATATCGAGCCGCGCCAGGCCGACAGTATCGGCGCTGTGCCGATTACCGTACCCGCCGGTGAGGTCCAGTTCGATAATGTCCGTTTCAGCTATGGCGATGTGCCCGTCCTGCACGGCATCAGCTTTATTGCGGAAGCGGGCAAGACGACGGCGATCGTCGGTGCTTCCGGCGCCGGCAAATCGACGCTGTTCAACCTCGTCGAGCGATTTTACGACATCGACGGCGGCCGCATCCTCATCGACGGTCAGGACATCGCCTATGTCAGCAAGCGATCGCTGCGCCAATCGATTGCCTATGTCTCGCAGCAGCCCTATCTTTTCGAAGGCACGATCGCTGACAATATCCGTTACGGACGTCCCGATGCTACGGACGAAGAGGTCATCGCAGCCGCAAAGCTCGCCAATGCCGACGAGTTCGTCTACAGACAGCCGCAAGGCTATAGCACCGAGATTGGCGAAAACGGCGCGAACCTTTCCGGCGGGCAGCGCCAGCGCCTCTCCATTGCCCGTGCCATCGTGCGCAACGCTTCGATCCTCTTGCTCGATGAAGCGACGTCAGCACTCGACAACGAATCGGAAAAGCGCGTACAGCAGGCGCTTGACCACGTGATGCAGGGGCGCACCACGATCGTCATCGCGCATCGCCTGTCGACCATCGTCAATGCCGACCGCATCGTCGTCATGGAGGCCGGTCGCGTGGTGGAAGAAGGCGTGCATGAAGACCTCCTTGCCGTTCCAAACGGCACCTATGCGCGTTTCTATCAGTTGCAAGGCAAGGAAGAGTCGCCCATCATCGATGACAACGAATTGCAGCCAACAACAGTTACAGGACCAGCAGCATGAGTGGCGATGAGGCCAGAACATCGATGAAGCTTGCCGTTGTAGGCGCCGCCGGACGCATGGGCCAGACTCTGATTCGCGTTATCCAGGAGACACCTGGAGCCGTCCTTGCTGGGGCTATCGAACGCTCGGGCTCACCACATATCGGCAGGGATGCTGGCGAACTCGCGGGTGTCGGCCATCTTGGCGTTCCCGTCACCGATGATGCGCTTTCGGTCTTCGTCGGCGTCGAGGGCGTGCTTGATTTCACAGCTCCTGCAGCGACGGTGGAATTTGCGGAACTCGCCGCACAGGCCCGTATTGTCCACGTCATCGGCACCACCGGCTGTTCGCCGGAAGATGACACGAAAATCAGTGCCGCTGCCCGTCATGCGGTGGTGATCAAATCCGGCAATATGAGCCTCGGCGTCAACTTGCTCGGCGTTCTCGTCAAGCAGGCAGCAAAGGCGCTTGGCGCTGATGCTTTCGACATCGAAATTCTCGAAATGCATCACAAGCACAAGGTCGATGCGCCCTCGGGCACGGCATTGCTGCTCGGCCAGGCAGCGGCGGATGGCCGCGATATTGGCCTTGGCCAGCACAGCGTGCGGGTTCGTGACGGCCATACGGGACCACGCGAGATCGGCACGATAGGCTTTGCTGCCCTGCGCGGCGGCTCCGTCGTTGGCGATCATTCCGTCATCCTCGCCGGCCAGGGCGAGCGCATTACGCTCTCTCACCAGGCGGAAGACCGCAGCATATTCGCCCGAGGGGCCGTCAAGGCGGCGCTCTGGGGCAAGGGCCGCAAACCCGGCTTCTATTCGATGCTCGACGTGCTCGGCCTCAACCAATAACCGCGATCCCACAGGAGTACACCAATGTCCGGAACCCTCGTCCTCGTCCGCCATGGCCAGAGCGAATGGAATCTAAAGAATCTTTTCACCGGCTGGCGCGACCCGGGCCTCACGGAACTCGGCCATAAGGAAGCCATCGACGCGGGTAAGCGGCTGAAGGCGAAGGGGCTCACATTCGATATCGCCTACACGTCGGTGCTTTCGCGTGCCCAAGCAACGCTCGATCACATCCTCGAAGAGGTCGGCCAGACCGGGCTTGAAACGATCCGCAACCAGGCACTGAACGAACGCGACTATGGCGATCTGTCGGGCCTGAACAAGGATGACGCCCGCGCCAAATGGGGCGAGGAACAGGTGCATATCTGGCGTCGCTCCTACGACGTGTCGCCGCCCGGCGGCGAGAGCCTGCGCGACACGGGTGCACGCGTATGGCCCTATTACCTGCACGACGTGCAACCGCACGTGCTACGCGGCGAGACTGTGCTCGTTGCGGCCCATGGCAATTCGCTGCGCGCCCTCATCATGGCGCTCGATGGGCTGACCGGCGAAGAGATCGTTGCCCGGGAACTCGCAACCGGCGTGCCGATCATCTACAAGCTGAACGCCGATTCCACAGTGGCTTCAAAGGAAGTGCTGGAGGGCTGACGGGCGGGTGCAGTAATGACTGACAATTCCCCGACAAATGGATTGACAGACTCGGAACCGCCCCTTACATGAAACCCCGCTGCCCAGATGGCGGAATTGGTAGACGCGCACGGTTCAGGTCCGTGTGCCGCAAGGCGTGGAGGTTCGAGTCCTCTTCTGGGCACCAGTTCTCTTTCCATAGAGGTCCATGACCCGCTGGAAACTACAAAAAAGCCCGGTTTTCCGGGCTTTTTTGTTGCTTTGGTTTCCATGACCGTCCACCGTGGTCCACTTGCAGCCACGAATTTTGGTGGTACGATTGTTGGTACTTCCCGAAAACGCCCGGATTGGGCCAATGGCGATACCAACAAATGCCCCTTACGGACACCCAAATCAAAACATTGAAGCCCCAAGCCGCGCCGAAAAAATATAGCGACGGCGGGGGTTTGCATCTTCTCGTCAGCCCCACCGGGTCCAAACTCTGGCGTATGCAATATCGGCACGACAGTAAGCAGAAACTGCTTGCGTTCGGGGCATACCCTGCCGTGTCACTGAGTGACGCCAGGAAGAAGCGCGACGAGGCAAAGAAGCACTTGGCCGCCGGCAACGATCCGAGCCGAGAGATCAAGCTTGAAAAGAGAGCACAAGCCCTATCGAATTCGATGACCTTCAATATCGTTGCTGACGAGTTCCTTGAGAAGGTCGAGCGCGAGGGTAAGGCCGACGCAACCATGATCAAGAAGCGTTGGGTGCTAAGCCTTGCAAGGCCCGATCTCGGGAAACGCCCGATCTCTGAAATCACGGCCGCAGACATTCTGGAGCCGCTTCGTAAGATCGAAGCTGTCGGAAACTACGAGACGGCGCGGCGGATGCGTTCGACCATCGGTCAGGTATTTCGCTTCGCGATCGCCACCTCCCGGGCGGTCAATGATCCTACGGGAGGACTAAAGGGCGCCTTGACAGCACCGAAGGTTACGCATCGGCCGGCGATAACGAAGCGCAAGCCTTTCGGCGGCCTCCTAAGGGCGGTATGGGCGTACGAGGGCACGCCGGAGACCAAAGCGGCCCTTCAACTGATGGCGCTGTTGTATCCTCGTCCTGGCGAGCTCCGCCACGCGGAATGGATTGAGTTTGATCTCGATAAGGGTCTTTGGATCATACCCGCTATACGAACGAAAATGCGTAGGGAACACCGCAAGCCCCTTCCCTCGCAAGCTGTTGCGATCCTTCGGCATCTCCACAAGCTTACTGGCGATGGGCGGCTTGTCTTCCCCTCAATCAAGTCGCGGCTCCGGCCGATCAGCGAAAATACGCTCAATGGCGCGCTGCGTCGTTTGGGCTTTACTGCCGACGAGGTTACGGCTCACGGCTTTCGCGCGACCGCATCCACGCTTCTGAACGAAAGCGGTAAATGGTCGGCCGATGCGATCGAGGCCGAGCTCGCCCATGTCGGGGCGGACGAGGTTCGCCGGGCGTATCACCGCGCACAGTATTGGGACGAGCGGCTTAAGATGGCTGCATGGTGGGCTGACGAGATAGATATGATCATGCGGCCCGATCCCGATATCTTTTCGTAGATATCGAAATTTTTTCGTCCCACTCAGCCCATACGAAAATGCCAGCATTTTCAATGGACACCACCGAATTGCATGTTACTTGTATGTCACTTAAGTAATTGAAATTATAGCGTTTATTTGAGCGCAAGTGTTGACAGGTTTAGATACACCTAGCATATTGACGTTATTCGGCTGCACTCTTTCAATCTTTCAAGTCTTCAAGCTTCAGCAGCGCCCCCTCTTCACTCTCAATTTTTGACCGGCCCTACGGGCCGTGGAGGCACGTCTATGTCTGATGCTCAAAAGGTCCATTGGCGGGACCGACCATTGCTAACAATAAAGGAGGCGTCTGCGATTGCTGGCGTTTCGATCGTGACCGTATATCGGCAGGCAAAGGCGGAGAGGCTGACGCTTAAGTCACTATCGGGCCGAACGATGGTAGATACCAACAGCCTCGCCGCTTTCCTCGATACCGCAGAAGATTGGAAGCCGGCCGCACGCACCGCTCCAATGCTGGCAAAACGTTCCAGTCGCTCGCTAGCTTCGGAGCGATCGAAATGACTGAAGATCGTTTCATACGCCGCGATGAAGTTGAGCGCCTGGTAGCTCTCTCCCGATCCCAAATCTACGAGATGGCAAAACACGGCGATTTCCCGCGCCCGATAAAGTTGGGCAGTGCCTCGCGTTGGTCGCTCGTAGCTGTTCGGGCATGGATGGCCGAACAGCTTGGAAAGGCGGGATGAGGCGATGGGCCGATCGATATTGAAAGAGCAGCCAAAGGGCTCAGAGCTCGCCCGTTATGTCAACCATCTCGTTGGTTCTGCGGCCGAGGGGCCCCCGCTCTGGCAGTCGGAAGACAGAGAAATGAAGGCGCTGGGCGTCGTACTTCTCGGGAAAGAGGAACACCGCATTTGGAAATGGCCACGGGAGATCGTCCGCGATCACCTCATCCTGCCAATGATCGCCGACAACGAAGGAGAGGTCGCGGCAGCAGCTGTCAGGTTGCACACGCCACGATTGCTCGACGACTACACTGAGCTCTACTGCGATCGAGCGAAGCGGGTGGCGAAGCCGAGCGAGCGCAAGCCTCCGGTACCGAATTCTGAAGCCATCGTCATTATAGTTGTCACTGCGTTCTTCATCGAACTTTCCGAACCAACCTTGTCGAAAAATGCCAACTACGTGCGCGTGGCCGAGCGTCTCGATATCGACCGGCATTCGGTTCGACGCATCGTGCAAAGGGTATCGCGCGGGCTCATGAGCACCAATGAAGAAACAGCGGCTGCTATGAGAGGCCTTATCGAAGCCGGTCGTCGGTTAATTCGCGAGGTCGACGGCACCGACGCGAAGCTTGTGCAAAAGAATGGCACGCGAAATCGCATCGCTTTGAACAAGCAGAGCCCGCATCATTGATGGTTCAATCATACAGGAGAACCCGATGGTTAGAACTCTTCCGAACGCACGGACAGGCTTTGTAACACTTACGGAGGCCGCCAGGATGGCCAATCGCTCATATTCATGGGCGTGGGACAGAGCTGCAGTCGGCCGGTTCGACGTCAGGCGGTTTGCAGGTAGTCGTTCGATGTTCGTGACGGTGGAAAGTCTAGAGGCTGTGCTCGTGGCCGAAGGAAGTCGCACGGTCGCGACGGATAATCGGAGGCCGGGAAGCCGCAAGCATGCTCATCTTCGCGTGGTGTCGTCCACTCAAGGCGAGCGCAACGCACCTGATCAGCAGCCCCGCGATCGTAAGCATTTGCATCTCGTATGAACAAGGCAAAAACGATGTTACGCGCCGAAAACGACAGCCGGAAAATACGCTGAAACGGTGGGCGAGTTCGTAGCGCCTGGCGGAACACCTTCGCGGGCCGTTCGCGCCGCTCCGACAATCGGCCGCAAGGCTATCGAGTACGGGGCTGATCTTGCTCGCAATGCGCTTGTGCCTGGCGTTGCTTCGGAGGCAGCGGGGCAATTGACCGAAGGAACAGCTTACGAGACGCCAGCGCGCGTTCTGGGGGCTTTGGCAGGCAATGCTGGCACAGCGGCCTACCGGGCATCAAACACTCCTGAAGCAGTCTTGCGGCGCGCCGCCGGCAACCCGAACGAAATTGATTGGGCGCGTGCAGTCGGTCTGCAAAGCAATCCGACAGGCATTCGCTTGACCGGCCCGGAAGCCATCACCCAGGCGCAGAATGGCGCGAGCTCGCTACCGAACCTGCAGCGCGTGGTGGAAGGCTCCGTCGACGGCCGGGCAGTAACCGCACCATTCTTCGCCGCGCGGCCGGCACAGGTCGATACGGCGGTTGGCAACGTGCTCGATCAGATCGCGCCGCAGAGCCCCACACCCTCATCCCTTGGGCCTCGCGCATCGCAAGCAGCCGAGAACGCGATCGACACCGTCCGTCGCGACATAAACGACCAAACACGACCACTTTACCAAGCCGCCGAACCGCAGCTTATCCCAGATGCGCAGTTCGGTCCTATCCAATCCGATCCGCGGTTTCGATCGGCCCTTGAGCGGTTGCGCGGTAACCCGGACTTGGCGCCGGATTACGCCGGAATGCCGGATAACTCGGTCGCCGTTGTCGACGCTGTTACAAAGGACATGGCAGCTCGCGGCGAAGCACTGGCCAATTCTGCAAATCCGCTTTACGGGCCGGAGCTCGCGGCTCGTAACTCAGCAGGCGCGCAGAATGCCCGCACGATCGCACGTAACGAGGTTCCAGAATATGACGACGCGCTAACGCAGCAAACGCAATTGCGGCGGGACGTCCTTGATCCCATCCAAAATGGTCCGCTTGGCGAGGTCGCCGCGGCTGGCACGACTACCGGGGCGGGCAACGCTTTGCTGCCTCCCAATCCGCTTGTAGGGTCCGAAGGCGAAACGGCCGACGCGATCACGCGTCTGATCATGCAGGACGCAGACACGACGCGTGGCTTGGTCCGCCAGAACCTTGGCGACCGGTATAGTAAGGCCACAACCGAGACGCAGGAAGGCGCTCAAGAGTTTGCCGGCGCCAAGTTCCACAAGGACGTGGCAGGCAATCAGCAGCGTGACGCGACCTTGCAGGCGGTTTTAGGCGCACTCGGCGTTCCGAAAGCAGCGCGGTCAATGCCAGAGCTGCTTGACGTGTTGCAGGCGACCGGCCGGCGCAAGCCGATCGGCAGTGCGACCGAGTTTAATCGTTCGCTCAATGCGGAGCTCGGAACGCCTGGAGTTGTGTCGCGTGTTCTAGGCCTCCCCAAGAATGCCGTAGCAAGTCTGTTGACCAATACCAGCGATGCAGTATCGCGGGTGAAGCTCCGGAACAATCTGAGCACGCTCGCTGATATGTTCGTGGATCCCCGATCGGTTGAACTCATTCAAGAAGCGATTGCCCGTGGCGCGCCACCCGGTTTACGTCAAGCTGCAGCGCGATCAGCAGCGCAGACAGCACCAATTCCCTACGACCAGTAAAAGGGCGGCGCACGAGTTTGAAACTTTGCGCGCATGCCGACATAGGCGCGCCGCGATCACTTTTTTAGATTGTCCAATGCCAGCCGTCAGAAAAGAAAGCCGAGGCTCGGATGAGACCGTTGAAGCGGCAACAGGTGGGGGTGATCGTTAGAAGGCGACCTGCCATGGCGGCGTGAGTGTACGGGTCGTAACATCGCGTTCCTCACTTTTTGTGATATGATTACTCCGTTCGAGTTTCAGATAATCAATTTGGACGAGGGACCAAAGTTGTTAAAGAATGATGCTCCTGAGGATACCGTAGAGCATCAACCAAAGCTTGATCGTCCGTCAGACGGTCTTGTGGTTTTGCGTTGGATAGTCGACAAATTAGTGCAGTTGTGGCCTAGTTTGCCCATTTTGCTAGCACGGTTTATCCCACTCGATTGGTCCATCGTGAGCCTTACGCTGGAAGCAATTGACACCCGATCTGCAAAGAAACTAGCTGAAGTCGACAGGACAGACTGGAATTTTTTGTCAGGTAAGCAAGCCCGCGTATTGAGGGATGCTATACGTCGCTCTTTTCCTAAAGTCGCGGGCTTCGATATTTTTCTATCAGATGAGTTAAATCGAGGCCCTGTCGCATTAAAAGTGGAGCCTGGTGGATATGACGACCAGTTGTTTGAATACTTGCGTCACGTGCAGGCTGAAGGTTGGACACGTGAACTAATAGAGGCATTGCAACGCACAAATAGGCCTTTGCTCAAGAACATCGGTTACGTGATTTGGGCAGAACAACCGAACATTGAAAAAACTACCCCAACTTGATCCCCAACACCCCGCTACTGCGCACCCGCCGGCTTTTTGTGTCGGTCATCAACGGCGGCGCATGACCGTTCGGCCGCAGTCCCCCAGGCCAATCGGGCGCACCCACTGTCGATCCCGATATGCACCCTCAATAGCGATAATTTCGCCGGCCGTGGTAGGGCTCGCAAGATTTGCCATCAAGGTCAGCGTCCAGGTGAACCCAATATCCCGGTTGCCCACGATAAGCGGGAGCAAGCCCTACGGTTCGCGCTGCGGCGCAATTCGGGCGTGCGGCATAGTGGCGGAGCGTGACGCCGATTGGCCATGGGCTGGTGATTATGCCGACCACCATAGGCGCGATGAAAATCGACAGGCCCGTTATCAGGAAAAGGCCTGACCGGTATCGATACCATGCGAGCCGAAGTCGCGAGAGGTAATGGGCTATGTTGCGTCGCCGCCGCACCGCACGAAAAGCAATCACCTCATGATGATAATTCTTGTCTGTCCACATGGCGCCCCGTCGGCGTATTGGACCAGATATTCGTGAAAACGGGCTGCATAAGATTGCTCGAATTGTAGTTATCCGTAGAGAACGATCTGGCGAATCGGCGAAAGTTAAAACCGTCTAGATTGCTTTATGATCATACCTGTTAACCATGGGCGCCCTATAAGGTCGACGCCCTTGAAATCGAAGACCCCTCTGATGTTTCGCATTCCCTTAGCTTTGAGCTCAAATTCCAATGGCTTTTCGAAGGGGACTTCTCGACCGGGCCCAACCGACAAAACGCGCTCACTTTGGCCGTCAACAAGGACAATAAATCGCGCCCTTGCAACCTTCCTATCGTCGCCGGGATGCAAAACGAAATTTACGTCAGTGTAATATTTAATTCGGCTACCACTTGTCTCTAATCGCGTTTCACCGTTCTCCCGCGGCCATTCATAAGTTCGGCCCTGTGGATCAGGAATTTCCAGCATCGTTTGATCGGCAGCCACATCACCCACGTTCCTGACCCAGAAGCTCATTTCGATGGTGTGCTGAACGCCTGACATCGCAACGCGGTGGAGCCGTATTTCCAATTCAAGATCGGGACTGGCTTGCCGTCGAAACGCATCCTCAATGTCATAGTGCTCCATTTCGTACGAATTTGATCCGCTACGCTTGAAATAACCCTTCTGCTTGGCGGCTTCACTCCTATGGGGTCGGCGATCTGAACGCGGGACGTCGATGACTAGGTATCCTTTTAACGGATCATCGTCGGATGCAAATGCGTGCACCGCAATGCCGCTGTTCTTAGGCTGCAACAGGTCCCCTACGGCAGAGTTGAGAGAGGAATGAGCTCGCTGATAATTATTGACCGGGACTAGTCGACTTGCGCAGTCCACAGTTTCGACGGGTTTGCATTCCACGCCGAAAATGACCAATCCACCGGCCGAGTTGCTGAAAGCTGAAAGGATTTTGGCGATCACTTTTCGGCCGTCCGCCGTCAGGGTTCCATCTTCTTTGAAGACTACCTCACCCTCTGACGCCAACTTAAAATCTAAGGTAAGGCTTTCCTGTACACCATTTGCTACAGCGTCTCTTAGAGCCGCCTCTTTCCGAACCAACAGTTCTTGAATTTCCATGAGAAAGTGCGTTCCTTATTTTCGGCAGAGCCGTTGCAAAATTCGGTTCACGATATTGATTGCAGACGAAAATCACTGGATATCCTGAGTTCATCACCAAGCACTAATCGGCGCCAAAGCACGTGGGAATGTTCCGGCGTAATTGGCTCGACCACAAATAGGCCTTCATCGCACCAATCTTCCGCATCTAAATCGGTGCTCATTATCGTATGGGAAACGCTGAGAGGCTTTTCGAGCTCATGGATGTGGACGGTTGCAACAAGCGAGAGCTTTCCGAAAGACTGATTTAGTTCGACTTCGGTTCCATTGGTATCAACCGCCCTTTGATTAACCAGCACAGTCTCCTCAGCCGAACGAATTTGGCAAACGCCATTCTTCAACGCTTTGTAGCTGAACTCCGCCATGTGCATAAGAAGCAGTATGCAAAGCGTTATTTTGTTACTCCGTAACGCAATTGCTTCGCGATTATAGCTAAAGCCATTCGTGTCCAAGGCTAGGCACATTCTGTCTAGGACTTCCTTTTGATCAAATATCGGCGTCCCTGAAATTACGCTCATCGTATGGACGATCGCATTCAACGTCTGGTGTGACAGTTTCCCTGGTATCAGCCTCGCGACTTGGCCTTGCACTTTGAAGCTGTTTTCAATCCTTGCGGCAAGGCGTTCCGGGCTAACGTCAAATTGCCGCAGATCGTCTAACTTGGCTCGCTTTGCCAGCAGAAAGAAAAGCCGTTTCACCCAAGACGGAAACGGTGCGGCAATATCGAACTGTGTAATGCCCGGCATCTGGTAAACCGCAAAAAACTTCATACGAAGAAACATCGTTTCCATCGCAGTGTTTGCGATGCCACGGTCACGTAGATCATTGTGGGCGACGAAGTCAGCAATTTCCTGAAAAAGGAGAAGCTTTTTCGTATATGGTCGCAACTTCATAAAGAGCCCGTCGACGTCATTCTCGTCGAACTCTCCGTCCTCAATTTTTCTCAGTATCTTTTCTACTTTACTTCTCTCGACGTGCTTCAAAGTTGCGGCGCTCCGTCACGCTTTTCTGAAGCCCGTCGATCAGCTTCTGCCAGGGTATCCGCAATCATTTTCTCGAAGTTGTCATGCGTTGCGCCAGGATCGATGTTAAGTGGCAGATTAGCATCGCATCGGCCGAGAAGCTGACTAGCGTCCGCGTCCCAAACCTCCAATATTCCATTCATTGTGTAGTCGAGGTTGAATTGCTGGAGCGTCGCAACGTGCCTTGCGAAGGCTTCCGTACCGTCGTCGCGCATCCTGAAATTCAGATCGAGCTGTAGTCGTTCTTCCCCAAAATTTAACCGGATCGGTATCTCAGTATAGCCATCCTGACTTGAACAAAGCACCCAAGCGTGTCCAGCTCCGGACTGTACCACGCGCGCATTCATCGCTTGTAATGCCGGAGTTGGTTCATGGTAGGCAAGTCTAATGCTGAGACGCGGGATGGCCGGCCACTCCTCAGCGGTCAATCCCACGTCGATAAGCTTCGCCAATCGATCGTTACCGAAAATAGGCTTGAAACCGGCGAGCTCATACAAATGCTCGCGATAGACGGTCATGCTAGATTTTATCCCGAAGTGATGCTCGATCGCGAATTCCGCCAAGGCCTTCACAACAGGGAGATCATCGCGGAGACGACGCAGGTCTTTGGGGTCCTCTGGATCGGCCGTAGGATCGCCACCAGCGTGCGCTACCGCGCAGCGATTTGAGCCGTATAGATACCGGCCAATGTCCTCGCCAGCATTCCTGAGTTGTTGAATACGCGGCTCAGTTCCATACCCTTTGATTAGTGGAATAGCAGCGCTAATCCACGCTTCCTGAGCTTTTCCGGTTCGCAGGAAGATATTAAGCACCTTAAAGAAACTTAGACACTGATACGCGACTTCATTTAGTCCAAGCCCTTCTCTGTAGAAAGCCAACGCCAAACGCTCGTTTCGACCTTGTGGGTCTGGCAGGTATGGGCAGTAGAAATCTCGTACTACGGACCTCGGGCCCGTAAAGCCCACGGTAGGCCGAGGAATATTGCCGCCTGACCAATCGTTTACGCGGATCGCGCGACCCCCAACCCACGTCAAAGAGCTAAGAAAATGAGAAATTATAACCTGACCAGCCTCAAAGGCTTCTCCTTCTGAAAGTTCGATAGCAACCGCCGGATATGAGTTTGTGGGGTTGTCGCCCTCAGTCCTTGCCATCGGAAGCATGAATATGGATCGTTCACGAAAGACGATTTCCTCGACTTTTGCGGGCCAACCCCAGTCTGTAAGTACGCAGGCAACTACCCATTCGCCCCGTTTTGCCAGTGGGCCGGCAAAGATTTCGCTCAGCGTGGGAACCGGCAGCCTTAAGGTGTCGAACATCTACGGCCTCCCTCTCGCCAAAAGCGAACCGCCAGTTGTATAATGAAAGCTCATCAATTGGCGATAATGCATGAGTATCGATCCGCCGGATATCGCTGCGTATACATCGCGGCCACTTCATCGCAGAATTTATAGTCATCTAGGAAACCAAATATCACGCTAACCCTTTCAAGGTCGCCAAACGCATTGTGCTTCACGAGCCAAATGTCAGCGCTCGTCCCGTACCTGTTGGCCTGAACGAACTTTTCCCATTTTGCTTGTTGGCCTTGCAGGCTACTGTCGTTGCATGCGGCCAGTAGCAGCAAACAAACAACGCTGAATATCATCCTCATGCATTGATCCGATCATTTCTTATACGGCGAACCTCTGTGTATCGGATTTTGGTTAATAAGCGGGGGATGATCGGACCACGCCACACGATCGGTGGTGTCACCCTTCCATCACTCAGGTAGCTGTATTCTGATCATCCTGACCGCCACACTTGCCCCCAATAACCGGCGGTCAGCCTTGGGAGGAGCAAGAGGCAGCAAGGTCCCCCACCCTGTTAGCGTTTCTCTCCTCCTCTTTTTGGAGGCAAGCGAATGCGCCTCGCAGCAAAATAAAAATAAACAAAATCCCTTTTGGAGGACGTCCGGGTGTACCCTGTTCCGGCTGACCGCGAAGGCTACTCCTACGCCCTGCCTTCCGGCTCGGCCATCTGGAGGAGCGGCGCACAAAAAGGCAGAAGCTTCCCCAAGCCCTGCCTCGTCTCTCCTCCTTTTTCGAAAGCTAAAACGCGACAGTTTCCTCACGATTGGGCATCTGGCGTTCCTCCCTATCTGATCTTCTGACCCATCCTCATATGGCTCTCGAACTTTGGGAGCATAGCTGTAAATTTTTTATGGAGTTGAGTGTGTGCATGTGGGTCGCCCGTCTCTATTTTGACGCATAAGGTGTGAACTTCCTCAAGGTCGGTGAGAATATCAGGACCAAACAGAAACCGGCCTCTCGCTATTAATTCATTTGGCAATCCGGGGTCAGATAGCTCATTTCGGGAACCGCCTTTACTGGCGACCTCTCTGACGTCCATGAACAATTGAAACCGTCGATCAAATAGATCGAGCACGAACTTATTGTGAGCCGTGCGCCACTGGAAGTAGGCTATTACCCCCAAGCCAATTGCAATTATCGCAGTGATCACTCCTTGCACGATAGCGAAGTAGTAAGGCACGTCCGACATGAGGATCGATCTCCCGTTTCGGTGACGCGATCATACCAAAGGCCGATGAACGATGTCGCAAGATTTGGACTTTTCCCGGATAAACCGGGGATGCGGGTACTTTGGCGCTGACCAATATCGACGTGCTATAACGGGCCTTCGTGCGCGGCAAAACCCGATGCCAGAGCGAGCTCAGCCTCCTGCCTGCTGCTATTTAGGAGAAGACACATGCCGTATTTCACTGTTACGCTAACGAACGGCGATACCATTATCGTCGGCGATGATCTGGAGCATGACAGCATTGGGCCAATGCTTGCTCAAGAAGGCTAT
The DNA here is from genome assembly GCA_900473175.1 of Hyphomicrobiales bacterium. Classification (GTDB taxonomy): domain Bacteria; phylum Pseudomonadota; class Alphaproteobacteria; order Rhizobiales; family Rhizobiaceae; genus Phyllobacterium. The sequence goes on from UCKM01000006.1 coordinate 218,699, forward strand.
TGGACGACAAATCTGGTCGGACGCGATAAAGAAACCAAAATAACTCTGATGCTCCGTGGAGTGGCAACCATCGAGCCAAACTTCAACCCGCATACGCAAATTGCGGACCATATTCTAGGTGAGGACTACTAAGTTCTGGCATCGCGGTCGTGACGCTGCGCTGACCCCATATTGGTGCGGATCGGGGTCTATCACTTATCCGGAGTGGGGTCGGCGACGACGCGGCTGACCCATATCGATGTGCTACAAAGATAACCCCTTAGAAGAGTTCAAAAATTGATCGCCCAACGATTTTTGCCACTAATCCAGCGAAATCTAGCGCGTTGGTATTTTTGTTGGTATCGCCCGAATTTAAATTACATTTAATCAATTATATCAATCCACTAGGCTGTACATTTGACGCCTCTTCTGGCACCATATTCCCGTTTTACACCGTCCAGAACGGTATTGAAAATAGACAAAAAGCCCGGTTTTCCGGGCTTTTTTGTTGCTTTGGTCTGCCTCGAGCTTCTGACCGCCCATGGCGGACATATCGCGTTGGCCACGGTGACAGGCGGCTTTTGTGTCTCGATCTACTTTCGGAGACACATTTAGGGCCTTTCCTGCCAACTCCATCTGAGGCAGCATTCACAGCGTTCCGCTAATTCGCATGTCCTGCAACAGCAGTTAAGACGGAGGCCATTATGAACATCGATCTGACTGGTAAAACTGCCATCGTGACCGGTTCAACCGGCGGCATAGGCTTGGCGATAGCCAAAGGACTGGCACGCGCCGGCGCCGAAACTGTCTTGAATGGCCGCACCCAGGCCAGTGTTGACAAGGCGATGGTGCAACTCGGCGAGGAGGTCCCCGAGGCAAAACTGCGCGGCGTTGCAGCCGATGTCGGTAGGGCTGAGGGCTGCGCTGCACTTCTTGCCGCTGAACCATCGGCCGACATTCTTGTCAACAATGTCGGCATTTTCGGACCACAGGATTTCTTCGAGACGCCCGACGAGGAGTGGGAACGCTTCTTTGCCGTGAATGTCATGTCGGGGGTTCGCCTCTCACGGGCCTACATGCCTGCCATGGTCGAAAGAGGTTGGGGCCGTGTGATCTTCCTGTCGTCTGAATCAGGCTTGAACATCCCCGCGGACATGATCCATTACGGTGTCACCAAGACGGCTGATCTGGCATTGTCGCGCGGTCTGGCCAAGCGCATGGCAGGCACGAACGTGACGGTGAATGCGGTCCTGCCTGGCCCCACTCTTTCAGAGGGTGTTCGCGAAATGCTTCGCGCGGATCAGGAAAGAACCGGCAAACCAATGGAAGACGTCGCGGCCGATTTTGTCGCCGCGAACCGTTCCAGTTCGATCATACGACGTGCTGCGACAGTGGAGGAGGTGGCAAATATGGTGGTCTATGTCGCGTCACCCCTGTCCTCGGCGACGACCGGCGCAGCGCTCAGAGTGGACGGGGGCGTGGTCGATACCATCGCCTGAGCTTTTCCTTATTGCCTCCTGGCTGATGCTCAGTAGTCGAACGCGAGTGTCACGGATAGTATCGCCGCATTGACTGCACCGTAGCTAGAAGCGAGGATGAAATGCGATGTCCGAAACGCGCCGAAAGCTGACAACCATCTTCTCTGCCGACGTTCAGGACTACACGCGCCTGATGCGGACCGATGAAGAAGGGACGCTTGCCACGTTGAAGCACTATCGCGATGCCATGGCACGCCTCATCCGGGCGCATGACGGGCGCGTTGTCAACACCTGGGGCGATGGGCTCATCGCCGAATTTCCAAGTGTCGTCGAGGCAGTGCGCACAGCGGTCGACGTTCAGAACGAGTTGGCCGGCTATAATGCCACACGTCCAAGCGACACGCGCATGTTGTTTCGGATCGGCATCAATCTTGGCGATGTAATCGCCGAAGGCGATGACATCTATGGCGACGGGGTCAACATCGCAGCACGTCTTCAGGCCTCTGCCGCAGCGGGCGGGATCGTCATCTCGAATACGGTTTACGATCAGGTCCGCAACAAGGTGGCCGTCGGCTTCGAATTTCTTGGCGAGCTTGCAGTCAAGAACATCGATGGAGGCGTTGCGAGCTACGCGGTCCGGATCGGGATTCCGGACGACGGTGTATCGGCGGCAATCCATGCCGGTGCCCGAAGCCGGCAAACTGTGCCGACAGACACGGAACCGCATCGTGTCGCTCAGACGAGCATGGAGCCGTCAAGATCAAATCTCCGGTGGCTGGGCGCGCTTGCAATCATTGCGGCCGGCCTGGTTAGCGTAAACCTTCTTTCCTGGAGCGGCGTATTCTGGGCGCAGTGGCCATTGCTCGGCCTCGCCATACTCGCAGCACTTTTTTGGGTGCGCGGGACCAGCCGGTTGAACCGGAAAGTCGCCACCCTTGCCGTGATCGGGCTGGGCATTGTCGGGATCAACCTTTTGTCCTGGGAGGGAACCTTCTGGGCCATATGGCCGCTCCTGGGATTAGCTGTTCTTACGGCGCTTCGGTGGGTCATGCGCTCACACAACAGCATCCGGGGTTGATTCGGGCTAAAGCTTTCTTGCCGCTTCGATCAGGCCACTGATTGTCTCCTCGCGCGGAAAGGCGCCGAAAAGTCTGGTCTTCAATGTGACGTCGATCTGCAGCGAACCGATCAGCCGTTCCGCATCGCGCGTACGCCCAACCATGCGCGCTGCTAACAGCAACAAGGCCGGTGGAACGGCAAACAGCCGTGCCGAGGTGCCCATGCCTTCGGCAAAGGCGCGCACGAGCTCTGGCGTGGAAAGGTCGTTGCCGTCGGCCAGAAGCACAGTTTTGCCAGCGGCTTCGGGCAGTCGCGCCGCGCTGCAGATGATCGCCGCGAGATGACCGACATTCAGCAAACTGCGGCGATTATGTATTGCGGCAAACGGCAGCGGCACTCCGGTGCGGATGAGCCGCATCAGCCGTTCGAGATTGCCCGGATTGCCGGGTCCGTAAACCAGTACCGGGCGCAGGATGACCAACTCCATACCGGTCTCGAGCGCTATACCGGCAAGGGCCTGTTCTGCCTGCCATTTGCTTTTCGCATATTCGCTCGCCGGATCGGGCTGGTCGGCCTCGGTGAATGGCCGTCCGGAAAAATCGCCGATGACCCCGGCGGAGCTGACAAAGACGAACCGTTTTACCCCCGCGACCGCGGCTTGGCGTGCCAGCCGGACAGTTGCATCGACATTGACGCTGCGAAACAAATCGGCGGATGCGTGCGGGCTTTCGCCAGTCTGGTGCGCGCGGGCGGCAAGGTGTGCGACGACATTCGTGCCGGCCAGGAGCGTCTTCCAGTCAGACACAGCGACAATATCTCCGGCGGCAACAATCGAAAGACGCTCGCCCGGCTCAAGGGTGCTGTCCGTCTTTGACCGAACCGCGGCGCGCACGTACCAGCCTTCGGCCAGAAACCGTTTGACTGTCTCGCGACCAACGAAGCCGGTAGCGCCGGTTATGAAGACCAGAGGTGAATGGCTCATCGCAACCAATGATTGCATGAGGTTGAGGAATGGCACAACCAGAATGTTGTGGATGTGAGGCGAGGTCCAATGGGCCCTTAGACTATGGGATAATTGCCGGCACTTTTGCCGGCAAGTAATCTGGTCGATGAGGCAGATCCAGTCGGAGGTGCAACCGGAAACCATCTGTGGCGAGCTCGTCAGGCACGCACTCGCGCGATTGAGCAGCAATTTGCGATGCGTTTCGAGATTTCACGAATGGATCGGGGCCGCGCTAGCGGCCTCTTTCAATTCTGGTCGTCATGGCATGCGGGAAACGGTCGGCTTCCGTTACCTGTTCGTCGGCAGCTGGCACGTTAGAAGGGTCAGCGTCCAACCAATCGTCATCCTGCACGGGCGGGCGATCATCGGCCTCGCCCTGATAAGCAAGCAGGGCCGCGGCAAACAGCGCCAGAAGGAGGGTAAGATCATGCATCTGACTATCCTCATCCAACATGAGTGAACTCAGGACCACTGCTCCATCAGAACGGCGGTGGAATTCTCGCACCTAGTCTAGGCCAGCAATTGTTCAAATGGAGGCACAGCCCTGGCAATTGCAAGAACAAGGCTCACTTTCAATTTACCGGCCGTTGCGATTCTGTCGACCGTGCGAAGTTTGAAAATTTTAATGGCAGCATTCGGTCTTCAAGGATAGGTTGGTGACCTGAGGCGGTTACCGTCGGTTATTCAACCGTGGCGTGCCTCCCCCGAGAACAAACACCAAACCGATCGAAGGACGAAAGTGCACCAGGAAGTCGCATTGATCGCAACCGTTTCTGTCGGCTTCGTGTTCGCTGCCATTTTCGGGTATCTCGCGGACCGGCTGCGCCTGCCGCCGCTGGTGGGCTATCTTGTGGCAGGCATCCTGATGGGCTCCTACACGCCCGGCTTCATTGCCGATAGCGCGCTCGCGGGTCAGCTTGCCGAGATGGGCGTCATTCTCCTGATGTTCGGCGTCGGGCTGCATTTTTCCGCCTCGGATCTGCTGGCGGTTCGCGGTGTTGCCGTTCCCGGTGCGCTTGGCCGCATCCTGCTTGCAACGCTTCTCGGCGTCGGCCTCAGCACATGGTGGGGATGGGGCCTTGGCGCAGGCATCGTGTTTGGCCTCAGCGTCTCCGTCGCCAGTACCGTTGTTCTGCTCAAGGCGCTTGAGGAGCATAACCAGCTTGACACTGTCGATGGCCGCGTCGCCGTCGGCTGGCTCATCGTCGAGGATCTCGCCATGGTGCTCGCGCTCGTCCTCCTGCCCGCATTTGCGGGCGTGTTGGGGGAGCAAGGCGGGGTCGAGGCCGTTCAAAACGCCGGTGGATTGGCGATCGGCTACACCATTGCCATGACACTGCTCAAGGTTGCCGCGTTCACCGGCATGGCGATCTTCATCGGGCCGAAGGTCGTACCGTGGGTACTGACGCTCGTCGCCCGAACCGGCTCACCCGAACTGTTCACGCTGTCAGTTCTTGCCGTCGCCCTTGGCATCGCCTTCGGTTCGGCAGCGATTTTCGGCGTATCCTTTGCCCTTGGCGCCTTCTTCGCCGGCGTGGTCATGAGCGAGTCGCATTTGAGCCGGCGCGCCGCTGCCGACTCGCTCCCGCTTCAGAATGCATTTGCCGTTCTGTTCTTCGTTTCGGTTGGCATGTTGTTCGATCCATCCATCCTCATTCGCGAGCCGCTGGCGGTGATCGGCGTTCTCGCCCTCATCATCATCGGCAAGTCGATCATCGCCCTCACCATTGTCCTGCTCCTGCGCTATCCCGTGGAGATGGGGTTAAGAATTGCCACCGGCCTTGCCCAGATCGGCGAATTCTCATTCATCCTCGCTGGCCTTGGCGTTTCGCTGGGCCTGCTGCCGCGCGAGGGACAGGATCTGATCCTCGCCGGTGCCATCCTGTCGATAACGCTCAATCCTCTCGTCCTTCTGGCAGGCGACGGTCTGCAGAAACGTATCCATTCGCTCTGGCCGGCTTTCACGGCGCATTACGGCAAGCACAAGCACGACAAACTCTCGCGCGAGATCAACAAGATTCGCGCCAAGAACGAGGAAAGAGACAGGCAGCATCAGCTGGAGATGCAGCAATTGTGCGATACTTTCCCCATGTTCTCACAGGTTGACGAGAATTCGCAGGAAGAACTGCTACTGTTGTTCCGGCCGAAATCCGCATCACCCGGCGAGCGGGTGGTTCGGGTGGGGGATCGCGGCGATGGCATGTATTTCATCGCGTCCGGTGCGGTTGAAGTGCAACTGGAGAGCGAGCCGGTGCGGCTTGAGGCTGGCTCGTTTTTCGGCGAGATGGCGCTGCTCAGCGGTGGGCGGCGCACGGCGGATGTCATCGCCGTCGATTTCTGCCATTTCCTGGTGCTTGAGCGGCGCGACTTCAATGTCTTCATGGCGCGCCACCCCGCCCTGCGGCTGGCCGTCAGCGACATGGCGAAGGAGCGTGCGGCGATGAACGTGTCGCGTCGCTCGCGCAATCAGTCGCTTGACCTGACCTAGCCGGAGGAAGGCTATGGCTGGTCAAAATTTTCCGACGACGTTCATGAAGACGCCCTGATCGTTCAGGGTGAGATCGCGCAGGTCGTCGGAGAAGCTGCCGAAGTTATAGCCGGCGCCGACCTTGAAGTTGTTGCCGACATGGCGATAGAGCGCGACGAGCGTTCCGTAATCGGTGGTGTTGGCGTCGGGCATGGCCAGCACCCGTGCTTCAAGGAGCGCATCCCAGTTCTTGACGACGTTGATGTCGGCGCGGATGATGCCGAGATGGGCGATGTCCCTTTCCCAATCGGAGAAAAGGTCGCGATCGTCGTCGAGCCGCTGGCGCACCTCGCCGAAGCGGAAGCCGTATTTTCCGCCAATGGTCAGCCATGGAAACAGGTCGTAGCTGACGTCGGCGGAAAGGATGTGGCTGCGCTGGGCCGGGCCGAATTCGTCGCCGGTGATGGCGCTGACCTGATCGACGCCGGGCGTGTCGCGCAGCCAGGCATATTTGAACAGAGCGTTGAGCCTGTCGTTGTCTATCGGGCGGTAGGCAAGCCCGGCTGACAGTTCGACATAATTGGCGTCCTGGAACGATTGGGCGCTGTCGCTCGGCGCATCGGACAGCACCGTGTCGATATTGGCAAGCAGGCGCCAGTCCTCCGAGGTCTTCCAGCTCAGCCCGGCGGCAATCAGATAGGTATTGGCATCGCGGCTGCCGTCGTCGCTGTCTTCAAAGCGCGCCTCGCCGCGGATGCGGGCGGCGATCCTGTCCTCGTCCTTGTAGCCGACGGCCAGAGACACCGCGGTGCGATCAAAGTCGGCGCGTTCGAGCCCGGTACCCGGATCGATGGAATCGTCATTGATGGTTCCGGCCTCAAAGCCGCCATCCACCGTCCACAATTTGTCGGGCGTATAGACGACGCCATAGGTCTGGGTCAGCGAACTGCGCGTGCCGAACAGGTCGTAATTGCGCTCGGCAAAGGCTGAGATCGTATCGTCGAACTTGCGCCTTGCGCCAAGGACGAGCGTGCCGCCATCCGTGCCGGTAAGATCGTAGCTGCGATCGAGGTCGAAGGCCCGGTCCGGATCGAGCCGGTAGCCGATATAATAGGTGTCCTCGGCGGTCGGATTGTAGTTGACCGCCGCCAGCCCGCCGAACCCCTGGCTGCCATAGGAGATCTCGCCCTGCAATCCGATCTTTTCAGTCAGCTGGTATTCGGTGCCGACGCCAAGACGGTCGTTGCGCCCGATATCACCGGAACGCGACAGCGTGCCCTGGCCGAAGCCGTAATAGGTATGATCGTCATCCGGCGCATATTCGAGCCTGACGCCGCTGTCGAGGCGCGAGCCATTATAGCCCGACTTGCCCGACGCGATGGCGCTTGGCGAATGCAACTCGCTATAGGTCACGCCGAAGGACGCCTTCCAGTACTCGTCGATCTGCCAGGCGATCGAGGAAGCGCCCTTGCGTTTCGACTGGCCGCCGGTCTGACGCCCATCAAATGCATCTTCGCCATCGGCCTCGTCATAGTCGTCATAGGTCAGGTCGAGTTCAACCGCCTTGGTCAATTCGATATTGGCAAAGGCCCCCCATATGCGCTCATCGGCATCGACCTGATCGGCAAGGGTCGAGAAGCCCGCGCCCTTTTCCTGATAATAGCCGCCGACCTTGCCCTTCATGCTGCCCTTGCTGACATCTTCCAGGTCAAGCTGGGCCTTGGTGCGCCAGGACGTCGCCACTCGGCCGCGCGTGCCGGTGGTGGCAAGGCTGCTCATGGTCAGGCCGCCATCGGTCGAGGTCGTCGTGCCGAAGCCCGGGCCCTTCGACTGGGCAATCTCGGCCTCGATGAAAGTCGTGTCCGAATGGCGCAGCTGGATGTCGGCGCCGTAAGCCTGCTGGTTGGCAAGGCCCGTGTTCTCGTCCATGCCGGTGACGCCGACGCGAACCTTGTCGGCGAACCATTGCTGGGCCCTTGCGCCATAGACATATCCGTCAAGCGTGCCGGCAAGCGGCGTGAACTCATATTGAGCTACCAGATAGGTCTTGTTGCCGCCAAGCGCGCCATCGCGCACGGGCGCGTTGGTTCCGGTGGAAGAGGCTAGCGGCCGCTTCAGGATCAGCATGCCCTGCAGATAATCGACGGTATAATCATCGCCATAACGCAATGTCCGCCGCTCCAGCACCTGGCCGGTGACATCGTCGCGCACTTCGATCGTCACCGTTTCCGAGCCGATCGTGATGTCCTGGCGCTTCAGGAAGTAGGCCGAGCCGCCGGTGCCGAGGAACTCGTCATGTTGCGGCAGCGTATCGGGCTGGGCGGCATAGACCATCGCTTCCGTTTGCCGTTCGCCCGAGGCGGTGGTCTTTTCCGACCGGTAGACGCCGCTTGCTCCATAGAGCGCCCGCTCCGAACGCATGAACTCGGTGCCTTCGATATGCGCCTTGTAATTGCCCCACATCACATGGCTGTCGCCGCGATCAAGCCGCACGTAGAATTTGCCATTGGTTGGCGCGTCGTCGATCGCCGCCGAATCGTCGCCATAGACCGGATAATAGTCATTCGGGTCGAGACGCTTCAGCAATTGCCGCGGGTCCTTGCCGTCGAACCCGGTGAACATATGGCCAAGGTCCGTTTCGCTGGTATCGGCCGCCGCCGTCAGGAGATATTTGCCCTTGATCTTGCCCTTCACATAGAAGGCAAGCCGGCCATTGCTGTAGATATCGCCATATTCGCCAGGACGAACCGCTTCGATGTCGTGGTCGCCAAAACGCTTGCCGATGGTAAGGTCCGCCAGCGCCACGTAGAACCAGTCATTCTTCGGAATGTCGATGCGGCGGCTAAAATCGAGGGCGCTGCCCTTGAGCGAGCCGAGCACCGCCACATCCACATCATGATCGCCGGGCGGCAGAATACGCTGCATGACGAATGAATGATCCGAATCCGTCGGGATCATGTCGCCGAGCGCTTTCACTTGGTAGCCTTCCGGCACGTTGCGGCCATAGACCGTCACCGCACCGCCCTGGACGGGAATATTGCGCCGGGCGGAATTGTCCTCTCCCATGCCCGGCGCTGTCGCCTCGCCTTCGCTCGAAGCGACGTGGCCGGTATTGGTCTCGGCCGGCAGTTCCTTTTCGGTGCGCGCCAGGCTGTGCGGCATCGTTTCGTCATAGCGGCCTTCGCCGTCATAGACCCGCAGCACATATTGAAAGCGCCTGGTTTCATCCTCGGTATGCGGCATCACCCAGCTGGCGCCCTCATTGATCTTGACCGGAACAATGGCGACCGGCTTGCCGTTCGGCCCGTCCTTCGCATCGAGAATGCGTATCTCCGAGCGGGTGATGAAGGCCGGATAATTGGCGGTCGCAAGGAAGCTGACCTTCTCGCCCGGCTGATAGGCGCGGCGAACCGGCGTCGTCGACACGTTCAGCATCGTCTTTACGTCGAGCCCGTCAAATTTGACCTGGATATCGACCGCGCTCAATCCGACATCGGTCTGGCGCGCCCGGTCCGCCGGCGTCTGCAGGCGTTGCGCCGCGGCGCGCGTCGGCCCCTTTTGCAGCGCATCGCTCTTTACAACCGGTTCGCCATCGACGCTGATCGAGAACGGAATGGTTTCAGCCGCGCCGTCCTTGCTGCGTTCCTGGCCCTGTGCCGCGGCACAAAGGCTGGCAAAGATAACGCTGCCGGCCAAAAGCAGCCGGCGCTGGCGGCGGGCAATCCCGAATGCACGAGCGGGAAGGGCCATATGTACCATGAGGGGTCCGGTCATTGGGCGGCCTCCACGCGTGTTTCGATATTGAGCTCGTCGTCGGCTCCGGCTGCTTTCCACCTGGCGCGAATGTCGGCCTCGAGGGCGTCGGTGCGCTGTTTCACCAATTGCCTTTCGCTGCTGGCCAGATAGCTGATGTGCAGGGTCGACGGTTGCTGCCTGAGCACGCTCACCAGATCGTCCAGGCCCTTGCTCCATACGTCGGTCAGGGCGTCCTTGTCGGCCGTGAAGGCGGCGTCGGTCAGGTTGAGCGTGACCACATGGCCGATCGAGGCGCCGAAGTTGAGCTTCACCAATTTGCCGGCCGTCAGGCGGATCACCTGCGGGTTCTCCGTCGTCAGGCTGTAGCCGGTCGGCAGGGTGCGGGTGTCGAGCTTCATGATGAAGTTCGAACCGATGCGCTTGTCGGGAAGCTCGGCGCAGGCGACATGGAAGCGCCCGTAGCGGTCCGTCGTCACCAGAAGGCCCTTGACCGTGGCAAGGCGCACCCCGGGCAGGCCGGGCTCGCCCTCGTCCTGATAGCCATTGCTGTTCAGATCGTCGAAGACCTTGCCGATCACGTCGCCGCAATCGAACACCGGATCGATCATGATCTCGACCGCGGCGCTGGCGTCGGGGGCCAGCTTCCTGCCCTCAGGATCGGTGACCTGCGCCCTGTTGACGTTGCGGCCAGGCGCCGCCGTGCTCAGCGCCAGCATCTGCAGGCGGATCGCCACCTCGCCCTTCGGCCCAAGTTCGATGCCATCGAAGCGGACATTGCGGCCATTGACCACCGGGGTCGCGGCAACGCCGTTGACCGTTGCCGAGCCATCGACATAGCGGAAGCCGGACGGCAACACGTCGGTGACGCTGATGCTGCCGGCGCTCGCATTGTCGGCATTGGCCACCTTGATGGTGAACGGTGCCTTTTCGCCGCGCCGGATCTGCTTGACCCCCGCCTGCTTGGTGATCGTCACATGCCGGTCGCCAAAAGCCGCCGGAAGATCGACGACCGCCTGCACCTCCCTGGCATCGACCGGCTTGCCGCTCGCCTGATCGCCATCATAATAGCCGCGTGCCGTCGCCTTGTTGACGACACCGCCCTTGATGTTGGCCGCAGCCTCGATATCCGCCTTGGTCAGCGTATAGCTCGCCGTATAGGTCCGCTCCGCCCCGGGGGCGAGGCCCTGCGGCGCTGGCGTCATCTCGGAAAGCTTCGCACCCGCACCATGGCCGTTGAACACCGGACCCGGATCAATCGGCGACGCCGCGTTGATCGTCAGCGCGCCGGTGTTACGCACCGTCAACCGGTAAAGGATCGTCTCGCCAATATCCGCATAACCATTGCCGTTCTTATCGTTGAAATGACCGGTCTTGGTCATTTCGAGCCGAGGCGCTCCTTCGAGCGGCAGCAGCGCCTCGGATTCGTTACTGACAACGTCTCTGGCGGCAACATCCTTTGCGACAACGGCTCGTACGTCAGGGGAGGCCGTTTTGCCACTGGCTGTCGCCGTGTTGCGGACCTCGTGCGCCTCAACATCCCTTTGCGTGAGCACATAGGTTGCGGTGATTGTGGTGGAATCCGTCTCGCCCGGCGCCAGGCTCTTGATCGGACCGCCCTTCAGCTTGACCCCCGGGAGCGTATCGGAAACGGTTATGTCGTGGAGCGTTACGTCGCTGGTATTGGTGATCGCGAAGCCATAGGAAACCACGCCGCCGACACGGTCGAAATCCGGTCTGCTTACTGACTTATCGAGGTGAAGTGATGCGGACGGGGTGAGCGACGTCACCACCACGTTGGATGGCGGACTGGTTATGGGAGGGCCTGATGGCGGGATGCCGCTGGCCGTGGCGGTGTTCTCGACCTTGCCGGCGTCGATGTCCTTCTGCGTCAGCGTATAGAGTGCGGAAAATGTCGTGCTGTCGGTTTTGCCGGGCGGCAGCAAATCGATCGGTCCGCCCTTCACTTCGATGCCCGGCAAAAGATCGGTAACCGTGACGTTCGTCAGGGTCACAGTGCCATTATTCGTGACCTTGAATGCATAGGGGATGGTGCCGCCCACCGCTTCGCTGGTGACTGTGCCCGCGGTTTTTTCGATCGTGAGGGAAGGATGCAGTTCAACATTCGTCGTCACAGTGGATGGCGGACTGGTTATGGGAGGGCCCGACGGTGGTGTGCCGCTGGCCGTGGCGCTGTTCTCGGCCTTACCGGCGTCGATATCCTTCT
>UCKM01000007.1 GCA_900473175.1 Hyphomicrobiales bacterium
GAGGTGGAACCTGCCACCGAGAACGAACTCTTCCACCTTCCAAATGTCGTCTGCACGCCGCATTTGGGCGCGTCGACGAGCGAAGCACAGGAAAATGTTGCCTTGCAGGTAGCCGAACAGATGTCGGACTATCTGATCAAGGGCGCGGTGTCGAACGCGATCAACATGCCGTCGATCACGGCCGAAGAAGCGCCGCGCCTGAAGCCGTTCGTCAAGCTCGCCGAAGNNGCCTCCATGAATACCCGCGCCCTCTTAAGTGCTGCCCTGGCCGGCCTGATCCGCCCCCAAGTCGCCGATGTCAACATGGTCTCCGCTCCGATCATGGTGAAAGAGCGGGGCATCATCGTTTCGGAGATCCGGCGTGACAAGTCCGGTGTTTTCGACGGCTATATCAAGCTCACGGTCAAATCCGCCTCGCTGACGCGGGCGATCGCCGGGACCTGCTTCTCCGATGGCAAGCCGCGCTTCATCCAGATAAAGGGTATCAATCTTGACGCCGAGGTTGGTCAGCACATGCTGTACACGACCAACAACGACACGCCGGGCATGATCGGCCTGCTGGGGACGATTTGCGGTAACAACAGTGTCAATATCGCGAACTTTGCCCTCGGGCGCGACGCGCCTGGCGGCAACGCGATTGCGATGCTCTATCTCGATGAGCGTATTCCGGACCATGTCCTGAAGGAACTGCGTGACAATAAGGCAATTGTTTCGGCCAAGCCGCTGGAATTCGATATTGCTTGATTGTACGGATGCCGGATGACCTCCGATACGGGCACAATGATCTGGCGCAAGATGGAAGCGGGTGACCTCGCTTCCATCAGTTCCATAGCCGACGCCGTCCATCCGAACTTTCCAGAGGATGACGCCGTTCTGAAGGAGCGCTCCAGTCTCTATGGCGACGGCTGCCTCGTTCTTGAGACCGCAGGCGGCGAACTTAGCGGCTACGCGATCACGCATCCATGGCGGCTCCATACCATACCCACGCTCAATAGCCTGCTCGGGCAGTTGCCGGACAATCCGACAACTTACTACCTCCATGACATCGCATTGATGCCGCAAGCGCGGGGTAGCGGTGCTGCCACGAAGATCGTCTCCATCCTTGCTGATCTGGCAAGGCGCGAAGGCTTTGCGACCATGTCGCTCGTCTCGGTCAATAATTCCGTTGGCTTCTGGCAACGGCAGGGCTTCGAAATCAGGGACCTGCCGGAGCTTGAAGCGAAATTGAAGAGTTATTCGGACGATGCCCGGTTTATGGTGCGCGCGCTTCGCTGAGCGCGGCGTGCTTGCGCCCGCTCATTTCGGCAATCCAGATACCGCCAAGCACAAGCACCAGCGCAACGGCGTGGTAGAGGCGGAACTCTTCTCCAAGCAGGGCAACTGCAAGCAGCGTACCGAAGATCGGCACGGCATTGATAAACAGGCCTGCGCGATTGGCACCGATATATTCGACCCCTTTCATGAACAGAACCTGCGCGGCGAGCGAAGGCAGGATCGCAGTATAGAGTACGACGATCGCTCCTGTCATGTCGGGCGGCGTCATGGCCCCGCTATGCCACTCCCAGATGGTGAAGGGGATAGCCGTCACGAAGGCAAAGAAGGTCATCACTGTCATCAGGCTTTGCCAGTTGATGGCCGGCCGGAAGCGCAATGCAACGGTGTAGCCGCTGTAAAGCAACACGGCGAGGAGCATCAGGCCATCGCCGAAATTAACCTGCAGGCTGGCAAGCCGCATGAAGCTGCCATGGCCGGCAGTCAGGGCCACGCCGACAAGGGAAAGACCGAAGCCGAATATCTGGCCCGCACGCACGGGCATGCCGAAAAGCAGGAGATTGGCGACAAAGATGACCATTGGCATGCCTGCCTGCTCAATGGTTACATTGATCGCGGACGTGTAATTGAGAGCACTGTATAGCGCCATATTGAACAAAGTGAAGCCGAACGCACCCAGGGCAGCCAGCGGCCAGAGATGCTTGCGTAGTACCTTCCAGTCGCGCCGCACCTGCTTCGTGCTTATCGCTGCGACGAGCAAGAAAGCAAGCAACCATCGCAGAAGTGTAAGCAGCATCGGCGAGATATGCCCGACCGCGAATTTGCCCGCCACAGCATTGCCGCCCCAAAGGAGCGCGGTGGTCAGCAGAAAGATATAGGCAGTCCGGCTCATAAGCTGCAGTCTTTCCAACTGATGCCAAAACAACTTCGGTGATGTGCCGGACAATAGGTTTATTCGGCAAATAAAGGCAAATTGGTCCCTCAATCGTCGAAAGAATTGTCGCGCTTTTGTGAACCAGCCTGTATAGAAGCACCGCATTTGAGGAAAAATGCGCGACGAGGCTAAGACTCCAGGAGTTTTGAATGGCAAATGTTGTTGTGATCGGTTCCCAGTGGGGTGATGAGGGCAAGGGAAAGATTGTCGATTGGCTTTCCGAACGGGCAGATATCATCGTTCGCTTTCAGGGCGGTCACAATGCAGGCCATACACTCGTCGTCGATGGAGTGACCTACAAGTTGTCGCTGCTGCCATCCGGCGTGGTGCGTCCAGGCAAGCTCTCCATCATTGGCAACGGCGTCGTATTCGATCCGCATGCGTTCATCGCCGAAAAGAAGAAACTCGAAGCGCAGGGCGTGGTTATTACCCCGGACACGCTCAAGATTGCCGAAAACACCACGCTTATCCTTTCGATCCATGGCGAACTTGATCGCAATCGCGAAGCCTCCAATTCAGGTACAAAGATCGGCACGACCGGCCGCGGCATTGGCCCTGCCTATGAGGATAAGGTCGGCCGCCGCGCCATTCATGTGCTCGACCTTGCCGATCCCGATACGCTTCCAGCCAAGATCGAGCGGCTGCTCGCACACCACAATCCGCTGCGCCGTGGTCTCGGCATCGACGAAGTGGACGGTGAAAAGCTCCTGGCCGAACTCAAGGAAGCTGCACCGCACATCCTGCCCTTCATGGACCGCGTCTGGTACGTGCTTGATCAGAAGAAGCGGGCGGGCGAGCGTATACTTTTCGAGGGGGCCCAGGGCACGCTGCTCGACATCGACCATGGCACCTATCCGTTCGTCACTTCGTCGAACACCGTTGCCGGGCAGGCCTCGGCGGGTTCGGGCATCGGTCCCGGTTCGCTGCATTATGTGCTCGGCATCACGAAGGCTTATACGACGCGCGTTGGCGAAGGACCTTTCCCGACGGAACAACAGAACGAAGTTGGCCAGTTCCTTGGCGAACGCGGCCATGAATTCGGCACCGTGACCGGGCGGAAGCGCCGCTGTGGCTGGTTTGATGCGGTTCTTGTGCGTCAGGCCGTCGCCAACAACGGCATCAGCGGCATAGCGCTGACCAAGCTCGACGTGCTGGATGGTCTTGACGAGATCAAGGTCTGCACCGGATACGAACTCGACGGTGAGGTCATCGACTATCTTCCTGCCGGCCAGGGGCAGCAGGCGCGCGTCAAACCCGTCTACGAGACCCTCGAAGGCTGGAAGGGCACGACCGCCGGGGCGCGCAGCTGGAGCGAGCTTCCGGCCCAGGCAATCAAATATGTGCGCTACATTGAAGAACTGATCGGCGCCCCGATCGCATTGCTTTCCACCAGCCCGGAACGTGATGATACGATACTTGTTACCGATCCGTTTCATGATTAGACTCGCGAACAGGCGTCGTGGTTAATCTCACAGCAAAACCATAGGTTTGGGTGAATGGCAGATTTCGTTGCAGTATTGAGGAAGACAATTGACGGGCTCCCGGACCCGACGCCCGAACTTCGTCAACGTGTATATGCAAAAGCTCGCGCAACGATTGAGCAGAAGCTTGCGGCACTGAATGCGCCGCAAGCCGCGGCCACGCGTCAGAAACAAGCGTTGGAAGACGCGATAATCGAGGTCGAATCCGAGTTCACTCCGGCTCTTGAGGCTGCTGTTCCAGTGCCAGTGGCGCCGCCACCGATCGTGAAATCCGCGCCGGCACCGACCCCAACTCCAACTCCGGCATCCCCCGCTCCGGCAGCACCAACGCCGCCCAAGCCAGCGGCCACTGTTACGCCAACCTTCACCAAGATCGGTTCGCAGCCCGATGCGCTTGAAGATTTTCTGACGAAGCACGGTCCAAGCAGCGAGAAGCAGGCGGAGCCCGAACAGGACAGTTTTCGAGCCGATTCGCCGACGTCAAAATCGGGTACGGGTTTCTTTCCGGAAACCGACACGGCGGGACGCGGACCTGAAGAAGAGGATGAGCCCAGCTTTGGAACCGAAGACCGTGAAACAGGGGATTACGGCGTTTATACGCGCGGTCCGCTGAAGCGGCCTGCGCCGAAACGCTCGCTGGTGCCGCTCGTAGGCATTCTTGCACTGCTTCTTGTCATCGCTGGCGGCGGCTATGCCGGGTGGGTCTACAAGGACAAGATTTCGGCAAAGGCCGCGGCGGCCAAAACCTGGCTGGCCACTCTGACGACCAAACCGGAGCCGGTTAAGCCGTCTGCAACGGCCACCAACGCCAAGCCGGCCGAATCGACCCAGGCGCCCGCGCCGACACCCGCGCCAGCGGCGACGCCGGCTCCAGGCGAACCAAAGGCTGAGCCGAAGCTGACGCAACGGCTTATGCCGGATGGTCAGGAGGTCAATCCAGGACCGGCCAATGATACGCCAGCTTTGGGCGAGGGGACTTCGGTTGCCGCGTCCACGCCGGATCAGGCGGCAAAGCCGGCTGCGCCGCAGGGCCAGCAGCAGGCGGCAGGCCAGGCTCAGCAACCGGCCGCATTGCCGATCGGCCAGAAGGCTTTCTTCTACGAGGAGCGTTCCGGTCAGGATGCAGGTACGGCCGATGCGGGCGGTGTTGTCTGGTCCGTTGTGCAGGAATCCCCTGGCAATGACCTGCCACCGGAGCCTGCGATCAAGGCCGAAGTCACGATCCCAGGACGGGGCATCAATCTGCGGATGATCATCCGCCGCAATGGCGACAAGACACTGCCCGCCAGCCATCTGGTCGAAATGATCTTCACTGTTCCAGAAGGGTTCCCCGGCGGTTCGATCGACAATGTGTCGCGCATGACCTTCAAAGACACGGAACAGGCACCCGGCAGTCCGCTCGTCGCCATTCCGGCGAAGATAGCCGACAATTTCTTCATCGTGGCCATGAATGATGCGAAGACGGCCGTCGATACCAACATGTCATTGATGCGCCGTCAGCAATGGATCGACATACCGATTGCTTACAAGACCGGCAGACGCGCCCTGCTTACGCTTGAAAAGGGCTTGCCGGGCGAGAAGGCATTCGATGAAGTGCTCAAATCCTGGGCCGACAAGGCGGGCGGATAGAGCTCGTAGCGTACCCAAGAAAAAGGCCGCTCATGCGGCCTTTTTTGTGCATTGGTGCGGTTGGTCAGCGCGCGTCGGAACCGGTCGAGACAAGCGCCTTTTGCTGCTTGAGCGCAGCTGCCTTGACAGCGTCTTGCACTTTTTCAAATGCCCGGACTTCGATCTGGCGAACGCGTTCGCGGCTGATGCCGAACTCGACCGAAAGGTCTTCCAGCGTCACAGGATCGTCGGCAAGGCGGCGCGCTTGGAAAATGCGGCGCTCGCGATCATTCAGCGACGACATGGCACCAGTCAGCATATCCCGGCGATTTTCCAGTTCGTCCTGCTCGATCAGCATCTGCTCGGCGCTATCGTGGTCATCGACCAGCCAATCCTGCCAGTCGCCGCCGGCTTCGCCGTCAGACGAACGGATCGGTGCGTTCAACGACGCATCACCAGAGAGCCGGCGATTCATCGAGATCACTTCGTCTTCAGACACGCTGAGGCGCGTTGCGATTTCCTTCACCTGTTCAGGGTTGAGATCACCGTCGTCTAGCGCCTGAATCTTGCTCTTCACCTTGCGCAGGTTGAAGAACAAGCGCTTTTGGTTGGCAGTCGTACCCATCTTGACCAGGCTCCATGAGCGCAGGACATATTCCTGGATCGATGCCTTGATCCACCACATGGCATAAGTAGCGAGGCGGAAGCCGCGTTCCGGCTCAAACCGTTTGACGGCCTGCATAAGACCGACATTGCCTTCAGAGATAACTTCGCCAATGGGCAAGCCATAGCCACGATAGCCCATCGCGATCTTGGCCACGAGCCGCAGATGGCTTGTGACGAGTTTGTGTGCCGCCTTTGGATCTGAATGTTCGAGATACCGTTTGGCGAGCATATACTCTTCTTGCGGCTCGAGCATCGGAAAGCGCCGGATTTCTTCGAGATAGCGGGTCAGTCCACCGTCACCGCCGAGAATACTAGGAAGATTTTGGGCCACAGAGCACCCCTCCTGATTTGAAATGGACCTCCATTATCGGCAGGCCCCGCAATATCCGTCCGCCCAAGAGTTTGGCGCCCACGGATTAGTGCCATCAATATATAGGTACCATTTTGTCAAAAACACGATGTATTATGTGTCGAAACATTGTGTCACATAAACGTGAACAATGGAGTCATGATTTACGCTTGGCAATTCATGACCCTTGAATGGTCCAGAGCGGAAATAGTTCCGGTCGGTGCGGATTATTCCACATATGAAGCGTTGCGGAAAGCGTCGAGCAGCTGCGCCATATCATCGGGCAACGGCGCCTCGAAGCGCAGCACCTCACCGGTCGAGGGGTGTTCAAAGGTGAGCAGCCTTGCGTGCAGCGCCTGGCGCGCGAATCCCTTGACGATATCCTGGAGCGGTTGCTCCAGCTTGTTGGCCTTGGTTTTGTAGGCACTGCCATAGTCGAGGTCACCAACCAGCGGATGGCCGATATGGGCCATGTGGACGCGGATCTGATGGGTTCTGCCTGTTTCAAGCTGACATTCGATCAGTGCGGCAAGTGCGGTCGAATCGTCCCTCGCACCAAATTTTTCCTGTATTTCGAAATGGGTGACGGCGTGACGGGCGTCCTCGCGCGCTTCGTGGACCACCGCCTGCTTGGTCCGGTCACGATGCGACCGGCCAAGCGGCGCATCGATCGTTCCGGTCTTGCGGTCGGGTGTCCCCCAGACGATTGCAAGGTAGGCGCGTTCGAGATCACCCGTGCGACCATGGTCGGCGAACTGCGCGCTCAAATGGCGGTGGGCGAGGTCGTTCTTGGCGACGACGATGACGCCGCTCGTCTCCTTGTCGAGACGATGCACGATGCCGGGCCGCTTGACCCCGCCTATCCCCGACAATGTATCGCCGCAGTGGTGGATCAGCGCGTTGACCAGCGTGCCGGTCCAGTTGCCATTGCCCGGATGCACGACAAGGCCGGCGGGCTTGTTGATGACGATGAGATCCGCGTCCTCGTAAAGGATATCGAGTGCGATTACTTCACCTTTCGGCGTCGCATCCTCGGGTTCGGGGATGGCGATAGTGACGCTCAAGCCCTCGCGCAACTTGTGCTTCGTCTCGCGGACGACCTTGCCATCCACGCTGACCTGACCCTCGCCGATCAGCGACTGTATGCGATTGCGTGACAAATCCGGTGCCAATTGCGCTGAAAGCCAGGCGTCGAGCCGCTTGCCCGCAGCTTCGATGTCGGTAATTAGCTCTTTCAAAGACCGCGTCCCTTCGTTACAGAGGCTTGGTTTCGAAACCTCGGAGATGCCTTAATGGCCAATATCAACCAGGACGTGGATGGGGAAGAACAGCCCCTCGATCCGGCGATGGAGCGGGTTCGCCGCAAAATGATCCGGCTGCTCGCTGTTTCCATCGGCATCATGGTGATTGGTCTTATGGCGGTGCTTGCGGCCATTGTCTACAAGATTAACCAGCCGGTTCGGGAGACAGCGGCGCCTGTCCGCGCGGAGGCATCGGGTCAGCCGCTTGGCGCGGCGCTCGAAGGTGAGGCGATCACGCTCGATCCCGGCACACGCATCCTCTCGCACAATCTTGCAGGCAATACGCTCTCGCTCGAAACGAGGCTGGCCAATGGTACGCGGCAAATTCTCGTCTACGACGTTGCGATGAAACGGGTGGTGGCTCGCATATCGGAGGCTGCCGGCAATTAGCGGATTGCACCCTGCATTTGCAGTGCGCCAACAAATCACCATTGCACTTTGGCATTTGCTTGATTATACCCGCCTCATTGTCATCTGCGACGCGCCCATCGTCTAGCGGTCAGGACGGCGCCCTCTCACGGCGCAAACAGGGGTTCGATTCCCCTTGGGCGTACCAGCAATTTCAAGCACTTATTGCAATTCATCCCAAACTCGTCAAATATTCGTCGAATAACACTGTTGCGAACGACCGCGAACGAGCACGTTCAAATGGCATAGCAATGAGTTGCCTGCGTAGAAAAAATCTTCTGACCGGAACGCTAAAGCGTTTAAGCGCGAACGGATACAAATCCTAGGGCTTCGGGGCGTCCGCTGTTGGCCCAAAGCAGCCACTCCTGTTAGCGCGGTATTACTGGCATATTTTGCCATTGGTTCGTAAGCGTGTTCCGGGGAATGAATGGTTAAGTCGCGCGCGTTCGCCAACGATTGGCACTCCTATCATTCGAGTGCCAATGAGCGTACAAAGGCTGTGTGGACCACATTGTGTTGGCCACAGAAAGAGTTTCCACATGAAATTCCGGCCACTTCACGACCGCGTCGTCATTCGGCGCGTTGAAGGCGATATGAAATCAAAGGGCGGGATTATTATTCCCGACAATGCCAAGGAAAAACCGCAGGAAGGCACAGTTATCGCTGTGGGCCCAGGTTTGCGCGATGAAAGCGGTAAACTGATCGCACTCGATGTCAAAGCCGGCGAGATTGTTCTCTTCGGCAAATGGTCCGGCACTGAAGTCAAAATTGACGGCGAGGACCTCCTGATCATGAAGGAGACCGATGTCATGGGTATCGTTGAGGCGAATTGACTGCAGGAACAGCGGCCCATGTGGGCCAAGACCGTCCAACGTATTTCAAGAATGAACTGGACCCAATCATCATGTCTGCCAAAGAAATTAAGTTTTCGATCGACGCTCGCGACAGAATCCTGCGCGGCGTTGAAATTCTGAACGATGCGGTAAAGGTGACCCTCGGTCCCAAAGGCCGCAATGTCATTATTGATCGTTCGTTCGGCGCGCCACGCATTACCAAGGATGGGGTGACCGTTGCCAAGGAAATCGAGCTTTCCGACAAATTCGAGAACATGGGCGCGCAAATGGTGCGCGAGGTGGCCTCAAAGACCAATGACCTTGCCGGCGATGGCACCACCACTGCAACGGTGCTCGCGGCTTCTATTCTGCGTGAGGGAGCAAAACTCGTTGCCGCCGGAATGAACCCAATGGATTTGAAGCGCGGTATCGACCTTGCCATTGCTGCCGTCGTCAAGGACATCCGGGCCCGGGCCAAGAAAGTCGAGTCTTCGGAAGAGATCGCTCAGGTCGGCACGATTGCCGCGAATGGCGATGCGTCGGTGGGCAAGATGATAGCCCAGGCGATGAAAAAGGTCGGCAATGAAGGTGTGATCACCGTCGAGGAAGCGAAAACGGCGGAAACAGAACTCGAAGTCGTCGAGGGCATGCAGTTCGACCGCGGCTATCTCTCGCCCTATTTTGTTACCAATGTCGACAAGATGCGTGTGGAACTCGAGGATGCCTACATCCTTCTCCACGAGAAGAAACTCGGCAACCTTCAGGCCCTGCTGCCCATCCTCGAAACCGTGGTCCAGAACGGAAAGCCACTATTGATCATCTCCGAGGACGTCGAAGGCGAAGCATTGGCAACGCTTGTTGTCAACAAGTTGCGCGGCGGCCTCAAGGTAGCAGCCGTCAAGGCTCCTGGCTTTGGCGATCGCCGTAAGGCCATGCTGGAAGACATTGCGGTGCTCACCGGCGGCCAACTGATTTCCGAGGAGCTTGGCATCAAGCTCGAAAGCGTCACGCTCGAAATGCTCGGACGGGCAAAGCGCGTACTCATTGACAAGGAAAACACCACCGTCGTTGACGGTTTTGGCGATAAAGCCGGTATTGCAGCGCGCGTCCAGCAAATCCGGGCGCAGATCGAGGAGACTACCTCGGATTATGACAAGGAAAAGCTGCAGGAACGCTTGGCGAAACTATCCGGCGGGGTTGCCGTCATTCGGGTCGGTGGCGCAACCGAAATCGAGGTAAAGGAAAAAAAGGACCGCATCGATGACGCGTTGAATGCAACGCGCGCTGCGGTGGAAGAGGGAATCGTCGCCGGCGGCGGGGTGGCACTTTTGCGCGCCAAGGCGGCCCTATTGGCACTCGCTGGGTCGAATGCCGACATGACGGCAGGTATTTCGATTGTGATGAAAGCACTTGAAGCACCGGTGAGGCAAATCGCCGAGAATTCCGGGGCCGAAGGCTCGATCGTGGTTGGTATACTGCTGCAAAGCACGAAGCTCAACCAGGGATTCAATGCGCAGACCGAACTCTATGTCGATATGATCGAGGCAGGCATCGTCGATCCGGCCAAGGTTGTCCGAACGGCCCTGCAGGATGCCGGCTCGATCGCCGGGCTCCTGATTACCGCGGAAGTCATGATCGCTGACATCTCACCGATTGAGCGCGGCATGAGTGATCCAAGAAGCACTGGATACTGAAGATACCGTCGCTGTCACGCCGATCATCCTGATTGAAGGTGGTCGTATCGCCCAGCGTCGCAGAGCAAACAAAGTGCAGCGTGCAGCTCATCAGTATGGCCTGCACGCACTCACTCGGGGAACTTCTCAGCAATTGAGATCAGGCGAAGATCGCGATCCTCGGGGCGGTGGAATCGCCCCCGGTGGCTGTTTTCGCCCCTAGTCGATATTTGACGTCACGCGTTAGCCGGCACCCTAAAACTGTTGCGGTCTCCGCTGCTCCAGATATCGATGGCTTCAAGATTATCTTCGGTGGTCATCCGTTCGTGTTTCTCTTCCGCATCGCGGATACGGTACTGGAAGGAGTGGCCCAAGGGTGGAAGGGTTGCTAGAATTTCGAATATCGCAGTGGGTTTCATCATCGCACCGCCGCCGCTTCTTAATCTGACCTGTTGACCGATAGCAAAACGATGGAGTGGCGTTTCGCGTACCTCGTATCGCCGGTAGATTTTCATTTGATTGTCTCCTGATCTTTTTTAAGTGCCATCTCGAGTTCGGTGTGGTCGATCGCAACAAGCTGTCTTCGGGCTGCATTGAAACCTTTTGCCGGAACGTGGATGAAAGTCGCAACGCGGTGATAGGCGAGCCAGGAAAGGCCCGCGATCACGTCCTCGTCCTCATCGATGTCATAGTCGCCCGCCGGTTGAATCCCGTCCAAACCGCGCAAGGCAAAGGGTGCGCCGAAATGCGCGGTTGAACGTTTGGTGCGTGCGGTCATGCAAATTCCTCTGCGGAACGACGCTCGACTTGGAGCCACCACTGCGCCGCAAACAACGACGCACATCGGTATCGGCAATTTGGAACGTGATTGGCGGGTCGAGGATTTTTGACGCCGCGAAGAGCCAAGGTTTGGCCAAAAGACGATCACAAAACAATGCGCTTGAATTGCGCTTTTATTACGACCGAATGTCGCGACGTCTGGCAATAAAAATCAACTCGACAACTTTATATAACAAATAAAACTCAGTGTTTTTCCAATCTGTGGTATTATATTTTTTCGGCAGGTTCTTATATATATCAAGGAGGCCGCCATGAAAAAACGCAATCAATTCTCGTATTATTTCTACGACCATAAGGTTATCTTGTACAAAGTCACATTTTCAGCTGCTATTGTGTTCCTTGTCTATTCAATACTCTTTGGAATCACTTGGTAGAATTGAGAGCGAAGGACGTGCGGCGGTCCCACTTCACGCGGCCAGGTTATTCCAGGACCCACCATTCTACGAAACCGATGTGCGCAGACCATAAGAGGTTAATTTGACTATCCATGAATTCGACGACGATCAGAACATCTTCGATATCGGTGTTTGGGAAAATGAAGGCGGAGCCCTTCATCGCTTCAGCATGCATCACCATTATGGCCGGCGTATTGAACGAAACGGATCGTGGACGGTTTACCACGTCTACACCGGACTTGCCGCTGAATTGGGCAAGCGCGCCACCACCGGACTGAATGAGACTACGGCCACCCGGATGATGTTATCGTTGAATGCGCACAACGTGGAGCGGCGTCGGGCAGCGCGGATCGATCGGCTATTGGTTGACAGCCCACCAACAGACTTGCCTTGAGGATGATGATATGGCGCTAACTTTCCCCAACCGAAGCCGCAGCTATGACGAGGCACACCAGCGCGTCCGGTTCCTTGGCCACGATGGATTGTTTGAAGTTCCGTTTTTCGTCGAGGCTGCTGCCTTCCCGAGTGCCACATCGCATACGACAGAAGAGGATTGTCTTGCCGCATTCGATGCTGAGCGCGGGACGATCATCGAGGTGGCACGGCAGGTCTATTCATACGGTCACAAGAATACGTATGTGCTGACACCAGCCGATTTCAAACGGGGCGGCTAGCAAAAACCAGCTACGGTGCACTGTTGTCGCGCCGCCGAGCTTTTACCTATCGCATCATGCAAATGACGACTTACACGCGGGAGGCGTTACATCCTCCACAATCCTGGGAGGAAAAAATGGCATGGAAAAATTGACGCTCTGCCCTGTTTCGGATGAACCAGTGGTGATTTCATTTACAGAGAATGAGTTCGTTGAATTTGAGTGTTCTGGGTGCGGTCGGTTCAGGATATCCAGAACAGCGCTTGCAATGATTAAAGGCCAATCCCGAGCCGATAGAGAGGCACTCCTGAACAACGCCAGACGCAATGCGCAGGGCGGCGTGAGGATTCCCTATATTCGCAATTTTCCTTAGCTACATGCCATTCAACCGGGCAGAGGAGGTTTTCTCCCGGTAACCACATATAAAGCATGCCTCCATGAAATTGCGGGATTTTCGGCGATCCCTGTGGTGCGTCTGGGCGGCGTGGTTTTCATTCTTCACTAGCGGTTAGTGGAACCTATTTCCGTACCATCTATTACTGTCCCATTCATTCTAAGCAATGTGGAGCAGGCAATGAGCCGATACTATTTTGATCTCCACAATGGTGAAGGCCCCACGCGTGACGAGATCGGTATCGATTTGCCATCCCGCAATCAAGTTTCGAAGGAAGCGTCAAGAATTCTTCTGGATCTGGCACGCGACGAAATCTCAGTGGTAGATCGAGCCGTGATAACGGTCACGGTGCGCTCTGAAAACGGTGAACCCATTTCCGTGGCCAATCTTACCTTCAACAACGAATGGCTCAGCAAGTAAGAATATTCTGCGAACAGTCGTCCTGTATGACGGCTTGTGGCGCAATGCGGCGACAGTTAATCTCCGTCTTTGGTCCAAAGTGGTCGGTCGAAGAAGGCGCGCTATTGTTCGGCGCGTTTGCCAAGTGCCTGCAGTCACCAAAAATTGCTTCACTCGAACGTCCGCTGGCCTAGAACTCTTTGAGTTCCGTGTGCGGTATTGGGGCGGAGTTGACGATGCCGGATGGTTGCAATTCAATACCCAAATGCCACCGCCTTGCCACACGGTGGGCAGGCGCAACTTGATGAGGTGTATTCGACGACATACAAAGGCGGCCAGTCCTGAAGACTAACCGCCCTTATTTACAGCACCACCCACTGAAAAAGGGCCATGCCTTACTAAACTCGTCGGCTCGAAGCCGTGGAACGTTTCTTGGGCCATTGGGGCACTGGGCTATTCGCTGCAGGCCACCTGCCACTAGTTCATCTGGCTGTCCGCGAGTTGCGGATGTTCTCTGTCACAGAACGCCACAGAACAAACACTGAACCTTATGCGGCGAACTGTCAAACGGAAACGAACGATCCGAAAAGAAACTAAGTGGTAGAAAGGCACGGTTCCGAACTTCAAAGTTCAAGACATAGCCGTTCAAGAAGTGATTGCACGCGAACAGGGTTCAGACGGCTCGCCCGGTGAAGCTATGCTTCAATCGGGTGGCGGCAAAAGTGCAATTACGTGCAACCGTAAGGATCGGCGTTTGCACTCGCCCCTGCGCCATGGGTTCAACCGGCGCTTTTCCCACCTGTCCAATTTTCCCGTACTTAGTGGCCGGGGCCGTGTTTCAATAAATATGTCCGCATCTCTGGTGGCCTCTACGCAGTGCCATTCAACCCAATCCAGAAAACCAGGATTGACGTCTGGGTAATAATGAACGGCCACGACCCATGATTGCGGCGACTTGGTCAGCAGTTTTCTGACCCTTGGTGACTTGGCCTGCCACATCCGCAGATCGGGTGATCTACCGACTACACAATACCGCAAATCTCTGGCGGGGAGAATCTGTCCTGTCAGGGACGCTCTTCCATCGATCACCTTCTTGCTGTTGAGGATTTGCAAGGCTTCGGTCCGCTGCGCCAGACATTTGCGATTGTGGCTGAATCCGTCACCTAATCGTGAAGGAATAAAACCGAGCGCAATGTTGTTGACCGCGATGCATAGGAACCCATGGAAGGGAGACAACCTTATGCGCAGTCACATCACAATCGCAGTCTTGCTCATGATCCTAACCGGTGTTGCCGGGTGCATGACCAGCCATGGAGCGCAGCATTCCCAGCCACAGACCACGACAAACGGCGGCAGCAGTAGCCCTGGCGGTAGCGGCGGCATGGGCGGCGGCTACTAAGGCGACCCCAGGCGGACGGACTCGCCCGAACCGGCACGGCTTTGGCTTAGGCTCAAAGATTCCAAGGTCAGCGTCGGCGTAACGCCGTCTTTTGCCAGCGTTGTTGTGGCTTGCCGGTTGGTGCTGGCCGCGTCTGCGTTTCAACAAAGATATTCGCCTCTCGCGCCGCCTCAACAAACGCAACGCGGGCAACAGCCGCTGAGCATTCGCCCCCAAGGCACTTCAAGAGGATTGCCTTAACCATCGAAAGCTTCGCGCCTTGTTCAATCGGCCAGTCTTCCAGCATAAATTTTGCGGCGTCGTAAACGGACGTGATCGCTACGAACTGCCCTCGCTTCCGTCCGAAAACCTGCATCATCTTGAATGTCTTGTAATCCTCATACATCCCGGCAATGTAGGCAATGATCGCGAGATTTCGAATCAATCGTTTTTATTATTTCTTGCGTCAGTTCGGCGACGGCTTCCATTCGCGCGCCAGGCGCTGTGCCTCGGCGAGTTGGTCAGGAGTCATCTGACCGGCTAGGCTATCCCGAGCTTTAACAGCCGTCTCTTCGCCCTGCGAGGCGGAAAGGTTGAACCACATGTGCGCAAGCACGTAATCCTGCGGGACGCCTAGGCCTTTGGCGTACATGACGGCAAGGAAAGACCGGGCCTTTACCTCGCCTTGATCGGCAGCAAGGTGAAACCACTTCACCGCCTTGGCGTGATCCTGCGGCACGCCGCGGCCCTTCTCGTACATAACGCCGAGGTTTTTCTGGGCCGTTGCATAACCCTGGTCGGCAGCGAGGCGATACCAGTTCACAGCCTTTGAGTAGTTCCGCGCGACGCCTTGGCCTTTTTCGTACATGAAGCCGAGGTTGACCTGTGCCCTCGCGTTGCCCTGGTCGGCAGCAAGGCGATACCATTTCATAGCCTCGGCGTGGTCCCGCGAGACGCCGAGGCCCTCGGCGTACATGCGGCCGAGGTTGCACTGGGCTTTGGCATCGCCTTGATCTGCAGCGAGGCGATACCATTTCAGAGCCTTTGAGTAGTCTTGCGGGACGCCTTCGCCCTTGGCGTACATGATGGCAAGGTTGACCTGGGCTTTGGCCTCGCCCTGGTCGGCAGCGAGGCGATACAACTCCACTGCCTTAGCGTAATCGCCACTCTTATCTGCCGCGTAGCCGTCCTCGAGCGGTCCAGCAGCCGCCGAACCCGCTAGCATGACACCAATCACAACTCCAGCGATAATACGCCTCAGCATGACGACCTCTTCCTGACGATCTCATAGCAGCAGCGCCCCGCCCGCCCAGGGCGAGGCTGCTCGATACTGCGTCAATTAGCATTACGCTCGGGGGAAATCTTGTGTTCAGCTGCCAATTTCATGCGCTACGATGCCAGCGACATCGTTACCCGCCAGCAAGCGCATCCGGATGCACGACCAACCAAGCAGGATTGTCGCACCGCCCATCATAAAAGCAATGCGGCGAGAGGCTCGCCACAATCAGGTTTTTCCCTCGATTGTTTGGCAAAAAGTATGGTTGGATCAAAATCGGACCGTGATGAATGCTCCGCCCTGCTGCTTTATAAACTCAGCCTGGCGAATCTCCTGCGGCGTAGAACGATTGCGGATATGAGACAGCTTGCCCCACGCTGTATCTGACTGGCCCCGCGTGACATCCTCACACTTGACCATGTCTTTGATGCCGATGATGGTCATTAAGACGTACTGGCGCTGCAATACCGCCCTGTCAGCTTCATAAACAAGCTGGCAATCTGCATCTACTTTCACAGCCACTCTCATCCAATTACCCTCAACCATAGAATAACGAGAAACACCGGGCGCAACTCGTTCAACAAGAGGTGTCTTTGTGGGAAGTTTGGCGTCGCGGCCCCATTGCATCATTGGAAGGTATTCCTCGATTGCAGGCCAACACGACAGTCGGCGACAGAAAGAACTCGACGCGCTGCTACTATGGCGACGAGCGCCAGAACCAACTTCTTCATTAGTACTCTTTCGATTGGTGTGAGCACGTTTGCGCCCAGTTCCAAAACGAGCGCCGGCGAGGCTCAATGGCCTGCCAAATTCCAACCATGTGGGCGTTTCAATAGCAGCTCGAAAAAATTCACGCTTGCGTTTGGCTGCCAATCTTATGTGCGTTGACGCCAATCAATATCAACGCCTTTACGCGGAATTTGCTGCGCAACGGCCAAGGCTTCCGATATCCTAAAAGCCAATGGAATGGAGGTCTGGCGTCATTCCTTGCGCTGAATGCGGTCGAGCGCTCCGGACCTCAAGGCTGCGACCATCTCAGCATAGGCGCTTGAATCGCTTTGCTTGAGATTGCGCAACTGCACGGAGCGTTGATCTTGAACCCACTCTTGCGGGTCAGCATCGGGATGCATCGCGATGAGGTGATCAAGTTGCGTTTCACCCCACGTGACTTGCAGTCGATTGCCATGTTGTATGACCACACCCGTTTACGATCTGACTCATATTCGAGCAAGACACGGCCAATGCTGACGTTGCCATCAACGTAAGCGCAGAAGTCGTGGTGTAGCGGCTCGCGGCCAATGACCGTGCGTCGCCATGTAATCTTCATGGGAAAGGATTCCGCGAATCGCCGGTAACTGCAATGCAGCATATTATCCTATGAAGAGAAAAAGTTCCTTTTAGCAATCTGGTGCTGGATTAGTTCCAGCACCTGTCCTGCGCCTTCTCTTTGTTAGTCCAGAAAAACATTTTTGGATATGTACCGCCCATAACCGCGGCGAAGTGGCCACTTTTGACGGCGGTTCTACCGGTTACCACAGTTTGGCTTGGGTCATCGTTACCCTTACGAATATTCGTGATTTCGAATACTCGCTTGCCTACCTGAATGGTTTTATCCCCATACCATCTAACCTCGTAATAGTCTTTGTTGCGGTGCTTTGGCAGGTCATGGAATAGCTATCCGTAGCCTGAGTTTCTGGAGCGGAGTTAGGTATGTTTGGTACTGTTGGCGTTGGCGGGGCAGGCGGAGTAACGGCGCCGGGTGTTTTCCAGAACGTAACCCAGTTGCCTGTATGTGCAGGACTCAGCCATGTTATGTCGTCGGACGACGTTGTAACAATCGCTGCAATGACAGTTGCTGGAGCACCAAGCGCGGTCATAAACCTTGCGATATCTACGGTACCGTCACCAGACTCAACGCCCTCTATACTGGAGCTGTGCACCCCAAGTTTGGCGCCCTCCCAAGCATAACGGTATCTGCCACCCGCAAAGGCAATCATGCAGGCTGAGGAGCATTCCTCGGCGCTACCAATTATTGTGTCTATGTTCATATTGCGAATGAAGCGGGCCATGGAGTAGGCCGGTGCTACAAAGCCACCCGGGCTATTGAACTCAATGTATTCAGTTCTCGCACCTCTTTCGGTACGAGCCATCAGAACGTTCATCAAACGTTGGTCATCGCCCATCTCAATCCTACCTTCTACAAGAAGGGTGGTGGGATGCTCATCTAACTTATAGAATTCTGCGGAGTGAGCTGCGGTCGACAACAGACACGCCGCGGCGACGGCTAGAAGTTTTTTGCTTTTTGCGCCGTCCAGCCCTGTAAAGGTTGCCAATGCGACGATGAACTTCTTCACTTCGATATCCCTTTAGGAAAGGAGCGTGATTGCTCCACACTCCCACTCGCAGGGCGAGGGGGAAGATGCAGCTATCAGTTACGAAGGTTGGGACGACGCCCGGAGGGTGTCTTCCTATCTGTGAGGCAGCTTGCTTAGCAGCTTCTTACATCTGGATAATTTTCGTTTGGGGTGTGGGCACATTCGGCCCAATTCCACAAACGAGCGCCAGGCGAAGGCTCAATGGCCTGCCGAATTCCAACCATGCGGGCGTTCTAATACCAGTTCAAACTAATTCGTGCTTGCGATTAGCTGCCAATCTTCTGGGTTAGGACGCCAATCCGCGCCGTGTCCCCTCGCACTCGGCGAGGGGCAGTTGAGGAGGGATTTTACTTCAAGCAGTCCAGTAGGGCTTTGCCAGCGGCAGTCGAACCAGTTGCTTTGCCAATGAACGGCTTGCTGGAGATACCGTCCTTCACTGCAACCTGCTTCTTCGCGCTTGCGAATGCATCAACAAAGGCTTTGGCATCATCACCGGTTAGAACTGTCTGAGCTATTGCAAGATTGTCACCAACGCTACCTGTTTCGCCAACCGCATCGATTTCCAGTTTCTTTGAATCGATCGCGAACTTCATTTCCGGCTGGAACCCTTCCATTCTGATATCGTACACGAAGCCTGGGATCACTCGTACCGTCAGCGCTTTCGTTGCGCTATCGCACAATAGTGTCGCACCGCTACGCAAGCTGGACATGTAGGATACGGTGACATTGTTACCGCCGCTGAAGGGGTCCGCATCAACGTCTGTGGTCCAAGAACCGAAACCAGCATGAGCAGTGCCCGTGAACAGGCCGGCAGTGATGACGGAGGTAGCGATGCGGATAAATACATTTTTCATTGGTCTACCCTTTCAGACTGAGTGATCTGCCTCATCAGGTAGACGACCGGCCATTTCGGCTTTTTACTCAGCTGCTTTGCAGCTCCTCTTCGTCTACGGCGACTTCCTAGCAATTCGAATAAATTCGTGCGTGCGTCTGTCTGCCAAACTTTTGTGTTGAGATGCCAATTAGGTTACGCATAACTGCCCGGCAGCCATCGTGATGGTGGCAAATCAAGACAGCGGCCTTTTGCCATAGGGGGTCGCAAATGTACGCTGCAAACCGTCGCACGATGGCGGCTATGGCCTCGCCGCAATTGTCGGAGCGACCTTCATCGTCGCCGCAACGATGCGTATTCCACGCAAGTGATTGTTTCTGAAACACAATTTTCGATTTTTTTATTTTTATTGTTTTGGAGGGTAGCGAAATACCCTCCAATCTAGAGCTATGCCACCCCCGAACACCCCTACCGGGGGGTATATAACATCTCCGGCAAATCAATCTTGATGGGGAGCGTCAGTCCCCGTCATCTTTTTTGGGTATACCCCGGTGAGACATCGGCGCGAGACGGAAAAAGTGTCTTATTAGGATTGATTTTTCCATTATAAGACAGTATGAAAGAGACATCTAGAGCCTAATGAGACACTTTGGAGTACCACAGATGGCTTCATACGGATATGCCCGCGTTTCGACGACGGACCAAGACCTTTCAATCCAGATGGAGGCGTTGAATCGTGCAGGCTGTACGTTCATTCGCGCCGAAAAGCAAAGCGGCACCTCGACCGAGAAGCGGAGCGAACTGCGCTGGTTGCTGGATGGCGTCCGTGAAGGCGATGAATTGGTTGTAACCCGAGTTGACCGGCTTGCGCGCAGCGTCGGCGATTTGCAATTGATTGTACGTGAGCTGAAAGCGAAAGGCGCGACACTGCGCACAACAGAACAGTCGGTTAACACAGGCACGGCTGAGGGGAAAATGTTTCTCGACATGCTCGGCGTATTCGCAGAGTTCGAAACCAATCTACGGCGCGAGCGCCAGATGGAAGGCATTAAGAAGGCGAAAGCTTCTGGCGTGTACCAGGGGCGCAAAGCGTCGATTGATGTTGAGCGCGTCCGGGCTCTGCGCGATGCCGGGAAGGGCGCGACGGAGATTGCGCGGGCTCTGAATATCGGCCGTGCGAGCGTCTACCGCGTGCTTGCCGACATCGCCTGATCTGCTGGGTTTTAGACGATGGAAAGCGCGTCATGGATGGCACAGTCGCGCATGACAATGTTTATAAGTACTCCGCTGCGCGCCGTACCTTACTGGAACTCGATCAATATCATGGTTCATCGTCCCTGGGAGCAGCTACCTTTCACCCCGAAAGCTTAGTTTCAAAGAATGCCTGCAGCGGCTAGAATAGCAGTGTAGTGTTGCCTTGTTGGGGGGCGTCATGGATTGGGACAATCGGTCTGAGGAACAGATGGAGCTTCTTTTAACGAGCATCCAAAACTGTTTTCCTGATGAGGCGAGTCTCGACTCGTTTCTCGTTAAGCACTCTTTATTTTTTGGCGGCACTTTCAGGCTCTGCCGCAGGCGAGTTTCGTACGAGAAAAACTTAAGCAATTTCTTAAAAAGTCTCGAAGGATCAAGCCTTGGTCAGCTAATTGAAATTTTGAAGAGGAAGGATGGATTCATTGAACCCTTTGAACGGGCTACAACGGGCGAACCTGATTTCTCAGTTTCAAGCTACCAAGAGCCTCGCAAAGGCTGGTGGACTGATTACAGGCCAACGCCAAGAGCAGAGGTGGTCGTAGTGGAACCCGATTGGGACGATTTGTCGGGGAAGCAACTAAAAATGCTCAGAGAATCCATCGAGAAAGCATTCCCCAATCCCAAGGAATTCGACATGTTTTTGGCGGACACCTTCAACCAGCGTCCTCTAGCCACTCACAGTGCAGCCGGCGGCTTTGGGCAGCAGCTGTTCGACTATCTACAGGAAGTGCAGGCGAAGGGGCAGACCAGAGAGCTAGTCAAAGAGCTCGAATTGACTAAGCGCGTCTCTGTGAGAAATCTCACAGAAGCTTTGGGCAAAGTCTGAAGTACACGATCCATTGGAAATGCGGACCATGCTTTCGGGTGAAGGGTGCGACGGAGATTGCGCGGCTCTGTCTGCTGGATTTCTAGACAAGAAACGCGCAGTGAAAGCGCGTCTTGTGTTTTTGGGGGGGTCGCCGGTCGGATTTATCGAGAAACACGCTGGGTGAGCCTGCCTACCCGTTTCTGGGAGTGTTTTAGGGCGCCTTCTCGACCGGCGTCACGTCAATCACTTTTGGCTCGTCTTGTTCGGCCAGGAGTCCGATCACTGGCGTTGCCTTCTGGGTCATAGCGATCATGGCGGCAAGGTGGGAAGCAGGACCGTTTGCGGTCACGTCGAGCTTCGCCTGCATTACCGGCCTGCCATAAGCGCGGTTGAGGATTTCTTGCGCAGCGGCGAAGGCGAGTTTTTCGTCTTCGGAGCGCAAGGTCCGCCGCACTACCTCCACGGCTTCCTCCGCAAGATTGTCGAGCCTTTGGCGGACTTCTGCCGGGAGCGCTGGAGGGCGTCCTTTGGGGTTGTTCGGAGGTGAGCCAGGGAGCAAGCGCCCCCGTGCATCGCGTTTCGGTTTTGTCGTGTCTTGCATATCATTCCTCTTAAAGTCTACCAAATAAGTCATGTTTTATAAGATAAGCCCGAGGGTTTAGGTGCTTTTTGTGTCGGATGGGTTTTTTATTTTGAAGTATGAGAGCGGACCAAGCGCCCGTTCCAAGTCTGCGCGGGGCTCGCGAACGCGCCGGGGGTCATACCGGCCTGTGGCGAGCTTTTGACCTGCACCTGCGAGCCTATATTCGATTTCGGAGCAGTGGGACATTCCCCTTATAGAGTATTTCCCCCTATAGGGAGATGTCCCACTCCTCGCCCGCTGGTACGCCTTCCGCGCCGCTTCGAGGTTTTCGAACACGCCCGGAAACATCCTGAAGGTATGTGCCGGAGTGTCCAAATCCCAGCCGGTCCGGGCGAAGTTCACTTCCAGCTTGCTCGCTTTCAGGTCCTCAAACTCGACCAGGTCATCAACCAGAATGTTCGGTATCGGAGTGTTGCCGAGAACGTAGATCGTCAACGGGTCGTCTGCCGTCCGGCGCACGCCGCGTCCACGCCCGATTGCCTGCTCAAGCTCCGCAATCATGATTTGTTGCAAGATCAGATTTGCCAGCGGGTCGGGGTGCGCCTCAACCCATCCGTCATGAAACTCGACACCGTTGGCCCCGCGCATAGCATACGAGCCCGACGCGTTGCCGATGCCCGCTGCCCGCAATGTCACTGCTTCCGGCTGATCATAGAACAAAGCCCCCGCCGTCCTGACGCAAGCTTTTTCGTTCGGACGGATACGACCGGCGACAATCAAAGTCCTGACATTCTCCCAACGGTTTTGCCCACGCGTCAGCCCGTAATGCCCGCGCAAGATATGATCGGGCAGAGCGGCAAATTCGGGACTCTCCTCAATCCCCAGGTAGGAGATCAACGCTGTCTCCTTGCCCCCCGAAACTACTTCCGCAAACTCCGCGATGCGCCGCCGCCGGTTTGCCTTTTCCTGCCGCGTCCCGGCGTCATCCGTTTCCTTGTCAATCAGCGCGGTCATGCTGTTCTTCTTGTCAGTGATCTGAATGACACGGGTGTGCGGCGCGTCCGCGTGTACAATCCGGGCCTCTTTCAGATGCGGCAGCGCCGTCGCTATCAGGCGCAGACTTCCCGACGCGTCCATTGCGATCGTGGGCTTATCTTCGATTTTGGATTTCGCCCGATAGTCGACAACAAAAACGAGATCACCGCCGCCGTCCGCATTGAGCTTTTCTGCGATAGCCCAGCCGTTCAATGTGTCGCGCGTACCCTCTGGCAGCGCCAATTGCTTTTCGAGCGACTGCCAGATTTTCGCCTTCCGCCAAGCATCGCCATCCGTCGCCCTGACAAACCTCATCCGCTCTTCGATTTCCGCTGCATTGCCGCCGCGCTCGATTTCGTTTTTGAGCTTTTCGTTGAGCGCTTCCGCCCGCCCGTATTCGACCGATGCTGCCCGCTTGCAGAGGTCGGGCGTCAGTTCCGAACGACGCAACGCGGGCAGCGTCGGCACCGCTGTGCCGTGTTCGCTTGCGTCCCAAAGCCTCCGATACGCCTCGTCAAGCGTATCGCTCGCCTCGCGGTATTTCTCGCCGCCATAAAACCAGCCGCGGTTCCTGTTGTGCGGGAGAACGGTCACAATATTGGGGTTGAAGCGTTCGACGCGAACGCTGACAGAGCGTTCAAGCGCAAGCACGAATTCTTCGTCAATGATCGCGATGTCGAATTGTCCCAACGGCAACGGGAGATAGGCGTGCGGGAGGATGATCAGCCCAGGCTGTGTGTTCCGCTGCTGCGCCTGCCAGCCGCAAGTCTCATAAAACGGGCAAGACAGGCAGACCAGCTCTGAGGCTTGTCCTCCCAATTCGTGCACGTAATCCACCATGCTGTGCATGTCAGGATGACACAGGCTATCGCCGTGCCGCGTGTCACGCATTCCGCGCCGGACACGCACGGCGACATGTGCCGGGAATTTGCTTTTTGCACGTTCACGGATTTCCGCCGCCACCGTATGATCCGGCACGAAGAAATATACGCGCTTGTCGGCAAACTTTGCGTCCCAATTGTTCGCCAGAAAGCCAAGCGCGGTTTCGGTCTTTCCGACACCGGGGGTGACTATCAGCGCACGCTGTTCAGGGGAGTTGGAGCTGTAGACCATCTTCGGGCGCGCCGCCCTGCCGATAGCCCGCGCTTCAAGGACAGCCATTAGACGAACCTCCCGAAATCCTCGAAGAAACTGGCGCAGGACTGTTGCGCTTGTTCGAGAGAGACCATGATCGGGAATTCGCGAGCCTGTTCCATCCGCACAGCGGCGCGCTTGATCGCGCCGTCAATGCCTTTGTCGAGCGCACTGTCAGTCAGATAAGCTTCGACATCTGCAATTGAACGCCCCGGAGCACGGTATGCGTTGCGGGCCGCCTCGCGGATTTGAGCCTTGAGCGTTTCGCGTTCTTTGGCATAGCGCGCCGGATGGGTTGTGCGAGCCCAGCGCATCTGCGCCGAGATGATGACAGCGTGGAAACCTTTCCCGCCGTCACCGTCGCCCATCTTTGTCAGGATGTCAGCGACATCCTGACCCGTTACCATACCGGAGAAGCTTTCGCCACGCCCGCGGGCGATGCCGTTCGCTTGCTCGACATCGATGTGTGGGACTTTGATTTCGTCGTGCTCACCGTCCAGGATGCCCCACCGGCGGGCGCAGGGATCAGGAGCACCATGAAAAGCCGGATCAGCGACATAATGGATTTGCACGTCACGGAACAACGCTTCGTCCGCCGGGAAATTCTTCAGTACGCGCCAAGCCTTCAATTCCTGAAAGCCGAGAGGGCGTGACAGCCAGCACCACAAATGACACTTGATCAGCTCCGGGTCTTTCAAGCCGGCCGAGCTTGAGAGCTGCCAAATAATACGCGTGTTCTGGAATTCCGGAGGAAAATGGGTGCTGACAAGCTGCACGACAGCGGCCTCCGGTTCGCGGGTGATATCATATCCGGGGAGGATTACGTTATCCACGTCGATACAAATCCAGCGGCGAGGGGTCGCGTCAAAACTATCTTTATTCCGCCGGGTGAAGCCTTTTTCGGCAAGCGCGGCGCGGGCGTTGTCGTTCATTTCGCCGCGAATAACAATCTTTTCCGGGCTAGCTGCGACTCCCCGCAGAGCCTTGTGAAGATCGTCCAGCGAGCGCACCGGGACCGTTTCGACAGAGAAGTGAAAAGGATTGGTAGGATAGCTTTCGGTCACCCATCCCCGTGACGGGGTACGAACATGCCGCTTGGCCTGCCGACGCCCATAGCGTTCTGTCAGGATTGTCAGTTTCTCAGCGGTCTTGTCAGTGGCAGACATGGTTCAAGTTCCAGAATTTAGAGAAAAGGAGCCCAATCCCCGGTAATGCGTCGGGGCGGGAGATGACAAAAAGGTGCGGTCGTTAGCTTTGGGTAGGTTTAGTCGCGGGCGTAGTGCATCTGGCCCTTGGCGACACGCCTCCGCCGAATGTATTCCGCCATCAGCGCACGGTAGTATTCGAATTCTTCATCGGTCAGTTTTTTTGCGGCCCTTGAAATGATCGAAAGGATCGCGGCCCTCGGCCTCGGCCAACGCGTAGTCGCGGCGGGCGACCCGGTTAATGTCGCCGTGAGACCAATACCCGCGGTAAACGTCCGGGCTGCGAGGGATGAAGTCCTTCCAGAGTTTTCCACCAATCATTCCGTCGTGAAACCAGCGACCGGTTTTGTCTTTTGTGCCGCGGATTTGCCTGTTTTCGAGAATGGCCGCTACACGCAAGAGCTTTGCAATAACAAGCTTGTGCCGCCAGCTGATGCTCGGTGGGGTTGTCGTGCCGTAGGGTGTGTAAACGTAATCAAAAACGACGCATTCGAGAAACCGGGCGGCCTCTTCTGTGGTTTCAGTCGGCACACCGACAAAATTCTTTTCGCCAGAATAATGGTCCGTTGCTGTCAGCCAAATCCAGCCGCATTCCAGCCGCTCGAACCCGATTTGAGAACTGAAGTCAGTCAAATACTCCGTTGAAAGTGAAGCGATCCGCTCAAAAATAGTTTCTTCCGGATCGTCGATCGAACGCGCTGCGTCCTCCTCGACCCGAGCGAGGAATGCTGGTGCCAAAAATTGGCGATGGAAATCTTCACGCCGGATTTTTGCATCGGGGTCTTGCCCGTTGTCGATCATCCAGCGGCGGGTGGCACCAAGTGGCGCCCGAAAAACACGGTCGACGTCTTCTACGGTATATTCCGTTGCGTTGATCAAACGTTCGAATTCGGGATTGCGTGCCGGGACAAGAAGCGTGTTCATGCTGCAACCTCGCGCGAACGGTGGTTTTTGAACCAGACCTGCGCATCTTCGACGTCAATAAGCGTCTTGCGCCCCCGTTTGAGGATAGGCAGGCGGCCAGCCTTTACCTCTTCGTAAAACGCGGTCCGACTAATTTTGAACCGAGGGAGGAACTCTTTAACTTCATAGGCGACGGGGTCGGTGTGGGAAAGCATAGACATCTCCAAGAATAATGGAATACGACGGCGGATACGTCGATAATATCTGTTCGAAAAATCGTATTTCAAGTGGGCTAAAGTCTTGATTTATCTAGTGTCTTGCACATGAGACAGTTTTTGTACTGTACATGAGACGAAGTTATACTTGAAAATTAATAACGGTTTAGTTTAAAGTTGCAAAAACATGTACTTACGTCGAGCAACTTGGGGTTCAATGCGGTTAGACGGAGGTTGAGAATTATTTTTTGCCTTGACGCATTTTTTCCACTTCCTCTCTCCACCAATCGGCCATTTTCACGCGAGGGTCACAGCGGCACCGCATCGAGGGGAGGAAATTGTGAGAACCTCCATCCCGCCGGAATCGGTTAGATACCGATACCTGCCTAGATAGGGTGCGGGGGATTTATTGACTGGATAATTGATCGCAATCCAGATTATTCATAGGGCGGAAAGCACAACCCACGCGCGAAAGAATCCCTGGCGCCAATTCATTGTGTCCGCTCCCCACACTGTGGACATGCTAATCATTTGGAAACTGGTCAGATATTTTGGAAGCCAGTTCACCCCACACTGTCGCAAGCTTTTCCGCCCTTGCACCGGCTTCTAAGATTACGGGGACTAGAATCTCCTGAGACTCTATCACGTACTGTGGTTCATCCTTTTCTGGGTTCACTTTACTAATTATCACCGTATCGGTATCAGGATTAAACTGATTGAGAGTTCCATGGGTTAGCAGGTGGCGCACTTTCGATAGCTTGTCCATATCTTCGAAAAGGCCGTTTACGTGGTTCTTATAGGAGGAGAGGGCCTCAACAGTTTTAAATATCTTGATTAGATACTTGCGCTTTGGATCGTAAAATTTTGGTCGCTCAACATTGATTTCCTTTTTTGCGACTTCATTGCTGGTGAATTCAATGATCGCTGCCATGGATTGTTCGATAAAGCCCCAACTCACAGTCATTAATCCGACGGACGGGCTAATACGGTTTACCAGGTCGTTGGTAATCCCATGTCTAAAAGGGTCTTCAGAAAATTCGGTCAAATTGGGGTCTCCAAGGAACCTAAGAAGCGATGCTAACGACCTTTGACGTCGTTACAAGCGGGACGGCGGCATTGGCTGCAAGTTCGTTCATTGCGTCCACAATATACGCCGCATAGTGCCGTTCAATCATGGTTGAACTGGTGTCGTGCAGACCGGCAACCAAGCGCACAGGTAGCGACGAACGAAGGCCACGGACGATCGACGTGTGACGCAGGGAGTACGGCACGATATCCCCCGGCAAGCCCACTCGAGTTACTAGGTCGCGCCATGGGCGCGTGATTTCACTGGACGATTGCCACGCGCCGCGTGTGTCCCGGTGCCATTCGATGCTTCCCGGTTTCTGAACGTGCCGCCAACGCTCTAACAACGGTTCAGCGCTGTGACGACCGGCCAAGGCGGGGCGAAGGGCGTCAATCACGTCCTGACCTACTGGGAAGGCAATGTGACGAGTTTTTCCGCTATCGCGCCTGCCCTTGCGGCTTGCTGGAACCATCACTCGCTTTTCACTCACCTGAACGTCACTGACGCGAAGGCGCACGACCTGTGAAAATCTCGCACCGGTCGCGGCCATCACGACAATGATCCGCCCGAAATCTTCGCCTATCTCGTAGGCCGTTTCGATGATCCGGCGCACGTCTGCGTCAGTCATGATTTGGTTGGTGCGTGGAATGTCCGCTTCGTCGTCATGCTGTTCAGACTTCACCTTGAAACCGCGCTTGATATCCGCCGTCAGTGACGCGGGCATACGGTCGTGATGGTCTTCAGCGGCCTTGTTCAGTGCAGCACGAAAGTCGTTGATCAGCCGTTTTACGGTCGTCCCTTTCAAGCCGGAAAGCCTCTTCGTCCAATCGGTCAGTTGCTTAGCTGTGACGGTGTGCAATGGGGTGGTCGCAAGCGTTTCGTTGCTCAACACGTACCGAGTCAGCCGTCGGTTCGCATCGGACCGGACCGTGCGCCCTTTCCGTGCCTTCTCCCGGTCGTCACGATCGATGATGTAATTTTCCACGGCGCTCTTGATGGTCACAGGGGCACCGTCAATCGATGCTTTTGCTTCCGCACGCCGTTGGTCAACGACCGCCCTGGCGCGCTTCTTCGCTTGGTCGAATGTCAGGACTGTATCACCGTCGGGTGTCTGGAAGTCGTCAGCTGCCCCGATCGGTTCTTGCTGATATTTGCCGTCACCCTTGTACCAGCGGACAACCCACGTTCCGCCGCGCTTGGCTTTGCGATAGCCCATGTGGACATCAGTATCGAGTGAACGCCAGTGGATACCTTGCGCCAGTTCGGCACGTGCGTTCTTCGTTGTCATTGCTGTCTCAGCGACCGTTTTTGCCATCGTCAAATATCCGTCAAATATATGTCCGCGTACGGTGGTGAACGATAGCGGACAAAAACCCTTGTATGTCAAGGAATATCGCGAGCTCTGACGAACGTCAACGAACAGATTTCAAGCCCTCTCACGGCGCAAACAGGGGTTCGATTCCCCTTGGGCGTACCAGTATCTCCTTCCTTCCTGACAATTCGTATCACACGCGGACCTCGTCACGATCTGCATCGTATGGGTCTCTGGTGAACAGAGCGAGATAGGCGAGCCAGCAGTAGAACGCGAAAACGGCGATCATGACGAGCCAGCCTGGAAGGGGCCCGAATTCGGCATTCAGGACGATCTCGTGCAGAGACTCCGCTACATCGTGCACCGCCGCTCCATCCTGCAATCTGGGTGTCGAAATCTTCAGCACCCATGCCAGAAGCAGAATGAGGAACATCCAGATATAATTGCGCTTCAGCCGCCGTGACATTGCCGCCCGGGTGGAGATGATGAATTTCGGTTTGCGCAAATCCTGGCCGAGCAGGCGGGCCCAATTGCTATCCTGATCGGGCAGGGGCGCAAGGATTTGAGCAAAATAGTTCTTTTCCATCCGGCGCACGCGGCTGCGGTAGACGTCAAAGAAGCGGTAGCGGCGGGCTTCGATAAGCAACAGCAACTGCACCAGTACGATGGCAAACAGCAGCACGCCGTGGTGCGCCGTTGGCGTCGACAAGGACAGGGACAGCATCGCGGCGACGCCGGTAATCGCCCAGTTGGTGGTCCGATCGATCCGATCGCGCCAGCCGGCCATGCGCCCCATCTCGGCCCGATGATAGTGTGCCAATGCGGTGATGTATTCCGCCGACGTAGCCGGAAGCGGTGGTGTGGGCCACCGCGCCTCGCTGCCAGGCTCCTGTTGCAGAACTTCGTCCATATCAGCCTCCCAACCGATACCCTCCGCCCGCCTGAACAGACTATACGAAACTGCCGGAGTTTGCTGAAGAATGTGGTGCCGTCCGGCTCGCTTCAACGGTCGAGGAATGCCTCTATGCCTCGTGCCGCGGCTCGGCCCGTGGCAAAGCAGGCCGTCAGGAGATAGCCGCCGGTCGGGGCTTCCCAGTCGAGCATTTCTCCGGCAACGAAGAGCCCGGGAAGCGCTTTCAACATATATGCGTTGTCTATGCCGCTCCATGCAACGCCGCCTGCTGATGAAATGACCTCTGCGATGGGGCGTGGTCTGACGACAGCTAGCGGCA
Organism: Hyphomicrobiales bacterium; assembly: GCA_900473175.1. Lineage (GTDB taxonomy): Bacteria > Pseudomonadota > Alphaproteobacteria > Rhizobiales > Rhizobiaceae > Phyllobacterium. The sequence goes on from UCKM01000007.1 coordinate 29,815, forward strand.
GCGCCTTGATGAGCTCAGCGAGGCGCTGCGGATCGATGATATCGCCAGGACTCGCGACCATGCGCACGAGCGCAGTTTTTACGCCCTCGAAGCCGGCGCCCTTGCGCAGACGGTTGGAGAGGCTGGCCTTTGTGTCCTGCCGCGCAAGATCGCGCGCAAGCCGCTCCGTAGTCCGGCCCGGCATGAGGTCGAGGAGGAGGGAAGCCTCTCCATTGCGTTCAAGACGGTCGCGCAGGCTGACAGCATGGGCGTAGACAAGGCTGCCCTCGATGCCGTTCACAGTGACGACGAACTCTCCGGGCAGCGTGCCTGCGTCGGACGTAGCCGTCACCGATTTCACCGGCACGCCGGCGAAGCGCTCGCGGAACGTTTCATCCCAGTCGACATCGAAGCCACAATTGGCCGGGCGCAGGTCAGTGATCGGTACGCCCTTTTCACGCAGCCAGGGCACCCAGTTGCCTTCGGATCCAAGGCGAGGCCAGCTCGCGCCGCCGAGTGCTAGCAATGCGGCGTCGCTGTGCACGATCCGCCTTCCGTCCGGCGTGTCGAACAGATAGCCGTCTTCGGCAAAGCCCATCCAGCGATGGCGCGTCTTGAGTTCGACGCCTTGCGCTGTCAGCCGCGCAAGCCAGGCGCGCAACAATGGCGAAGCCTTCATGACCTTCGGAAACACCCGCCCTGATGAGCCGACGAAGGTCTCGGTGCTGAGCCCCGCCGCCCACTGCCGCACGTCGTTCGGCGTGAATTCGTCGAGCGCAGGTCGCAGTTTATCCGCTGCTGCGCCGAAACGCGCCACAAACTGCGAATACGCCTCGGCATGGGTGATGTTGAGCCCGGTTTTTCCCGCAAGCAGGAACTTGCGCCCGAATGTCGGCATACTGTCGTAGACCGTTACCGAATGGCCGGATGTTGACAGCACTTCGGCGGCCATCAGTCCGGCAGGTCCGCCCCCGATGATCACGACCCTTTGTTTATTCATGTTGTTTGCTCGACATTCGAATTCATTGGCTCACCGGGTGTCCGAGAGCAGTATTATCCTCGGCGCCAACATTCAATCGGCCCGTGTTGACTCGCACGGATTGAACGTACATTACTCGCTATAACCCATGGGTGTTCAATCAAACGCCGACTTTCCCACGTCCCCGGGCTTGTTGTCTGGTGTGCCGCAATGAACAGTTCGAAACGATAAATGCCTTCCAATTCACAGCCAGACCAACGCAAGACCATTTTCATTGTCGGAAACGGACCGATCAAGGACAACCTCTCCGAGGTGGTCGATCAATCGGATCTCGTCCTCCGTTTCAATGAGCCCAAATCGTCCAAGGGCATGTCGGGGGCCAAGACCGATATCCTTTTTGTGTGCAACTCGGGTAAGCCGATGCAGAGGCGTCTTTCCGATCCAGGCTATCTCAATTCACCGATTGTCCAAGGCGCATCGCAGGTCATATTCGCCTATCACCCGCGGATCATCGCTGCGTATTTCCGTCAGCCCCATCTGCTGTCACGGCTGAAGGGCCGGCGTGGTGACTGGACATTGCAGGCTATTGACGCCTTTGGTGCTGTCGGCAAGTCTGTGCTGATCCTTCCGCCGCGGTTCTACACGGATGGTTGTGCCGTTCTCGGCATACCCGAAGAAGCGCGCAGGGAAGTCTTTCCCAGCACTGGCTATTTCGGCCTGACCTATATACTCCAACATTTTGACCCGGCAGAATGGAAGATCGTCCTTTGCGGTTTCAGTTGGGAGGGCTGGCGGCGCCATTCCTGGGGCGACGAGCGCAAGTGGGTCATGGACAAGGTCGATCAAAAAATTCTCAACGTTATTGTATGAAGCTGGAAGCGAGGTCTTATGAACCGTGATCTTGATATCTATGTCGGCTGGGATTCACGCGAGCCGATCGCCTATGAGGTGGCTAAAAGCACCGTGCTCAAACACGCGAGCATCCCCGTCCGGGTGATCCCGATCAAACTCGACGAACTGGTCGAAAAGGGCGCTTATACCCGCGATATCGATCCGCTGGCATCGACCGAATTCACCTATTCCCGCTTCTTTGCGCCCTGGCTCGCAGGGTTCAAGGGATGGGCGCTGTTCTGCGATTGCGATTTCCTGTTCTTCTCCGACGTTGCAAAATTGCTGGAATATCGCGACGATTCCAAAGCCGTCATCTGCGTCAAGCACGACTATACGCCCAAGGCAGGCACGAAGATGGACGGCAAGGTCCAGACGAGCTATCCACGCAAGAACTGGTCCTCGTTCATGTTGTTCAACTGCGAACATCCATCGACGCGCAAGCTTACGCCCGAATTGATCAACCGCGAGTCCGGCGCCTATCTGCACCGCATGCAGTGGGCGCAGGACGACGAGATCGGCGAAGTTCCGGTGGAATGGAACTGGCTGGAAGGCTGGAACGAGAAGCCTGCCAGCGGTTATCCGAACGCCGTCCACTTCACCAATGGCGGACCTTGGTTCAAGGATTGGCAGAACGTCGATTACGCCGATGAGTGGCGCGCAGCGGCGGACGCGGTCGATCCAAGCTGGAAGATCATCTGACAACAGGCTGCTTGAAAGCGGTCCATGCCTGGAGATGCAAAAACCCCGAAAGTGGATGTCCTGCTTTCGGGGTTCTGTTATACGAACCTGGGGCTCTTTTTACGAAGCTGATGCCCCGCGCTTTTTCTTGACCTCCGCCATGCGCGGTTTGGTCTCAAGGCCGCTTTTGTAGAGGTTGTTGCGATCGAGATTCTTCACGTCCCGCTCGCCGCAAAGCGCCATCGTAATATCCAGTTCCTTGCGGATGATTTCGAGTGCTTGCGTCACACCCCTCTTGCCGCCGGCACCAAGGCCATAAAGGAAAGCGCGGCCAATAAAGGTACCCTTGGCGCCGATGGCGAGCGCCTTCAACACATCCTGTCCGGAGCGGATGCCGCCGTCGAAAAGCACTTCGATCTTGTCACCAACCGCATCAACGATCTCGGCAAGTACCGAAATCGATGACGGCGCGCCGTCCAGTTGGCGTCCGCCATGGTTGGAGACGATGATCGCATCGGCCCCGGTCGAAACCGCCAACTTCGCATCCTCGACGTCAAGAATGCCCTTGATGATCAGCTTTCCGCCCCAGCGTTCCTTGATCCAGGCGACGTCGTTCCACGACAGGCGCGGATCGAACTGTTCGGCAGTCCAAGTGGAAAGCGAAGACAGGTCGCCTACGCCCTTGGCATGGCCGACAATATTGCGGAACGTACGGCGCTGCGTCCTTAGCATGCCGAGGCACCATTGCGGACGGGTCGCCATCTGCCAGATATGTTTCGGCGTGAACCTCGGCGGGGCGGAAAGGCCATTGCGGATGTCCTTGTGGCGCTGGCCGAGAATTTGCAGATCGAGCGTCAGAACCAGCGCCGAACATTTGGCGGCCTTGGCGCGATCGATCAGATTGTAAATGAAATCGCGGTCGCGCATCACATAGAGCTGGAACCAGAATGGCTTCGTCGTTGCGGAGGCGACGTCCTCAATCGAGCAGATGCTCATGGTCGAAAGCGTGAAGGGTACGCCGAATTCTTCGGCTGCCTGCGCCGCCAGCATTTCGCCATCCGCATGCTGCATGCCAGTGAGACCGGTGGGGGCGAGCGCTACGGGCATCGAGACTTTCTGGCCGATCATCGTGCTTTCGAGCGTGCGGTCGGTCATGTCGACGGCGACGCGCTGACGCAGTTGAATCTTGCGAAAATCCTCTTCATTGGCGCGGTAGGTGCTCTCCGTCCAAGCACCCGAATCCGCATAATCAAAGAACATCTTCGGCACGCGGCGCTTGGCAATTTTTTTCAGATCATCGATTTCAACTGTCTTTGTCATGTTTCCGTCCCGAGGCCCTTGGTCTGTTGTTCTTCATAGTAGCGGAGGCCGCAACGCAAGCACCAGCGCGAAATTCCTGCGAACCAACAAATCATCATATACGAGCATATACTTCACAGATAAATTCTTTAGCAAGTGTTTGTCTTCCCACCTGGAGTTTCGCTATGGTCGAGGCTGACTTTGAATGCAGCGCTAACAGGATGTGATTTCATGCAAAAGCAACCGCTTCTCGTACTTGGCCCGCTCATGCCCTATCTGATCGAAGAACTCGAGAAGCGATACGCGGTGGAGAAACTCTACGAAGAGAAGGATGCGCTGGGCTATCTGCAGCAGAACGCCAAGCGTTTCCGCGCGGCGGTGACGAGTACGTTCACCGGCCTCACGGCAGACATGATCGACCTTTTGCCTGCCGTTGAGATTGTCTCATCATTCGGTGTGGGCACCGATTCGCTGGATGTGGCCTATGCTGAGAAGAAGGGGATCAAAGTGGCGAATACGCCGGATGTTCTTAATGAGGACACCGGAAATATGGCGATCGCGCTGCTTCTGGCGACGACCCGAGATCTGGTTGCCAATGACCGCTTCGTGCGTGAGGGCAGGTGGGCACGGGGCGAAACGGCTCCGCTCGCACTGGGCATTGAAGGCAAGAAGGTAGGGCTGGTTGGGCTCGGCCGGATTGGCAGCGTTATCGCGGAGAAGCTCGTCGCTTTCGGCTGCGACGTCGTCTACCACACGCGCAACAAGAAGCCGGATGTACCCTACACCTATTACCCCGATCTGGTCGCGATGGCGCGCGACTGTGCGGTCCTGATCGCCATTCTTCCAGGTGGAGATGCAACCCAGGGCATCATATCGCGCGAGGTGCTGGAAGCGCTCGGACCAAAAGGTACCTTCATTAACATTGCCCGCGGCAGCGTTGCAGATGAGACGGCCTTGGTGGAACTGCTCCAGTCAGGCGAGCTTGGCCGCGCTGGGCTCGATGTCTTCGTGGACGAACCGAACGTTCCCGAGGCGCTCTTCGCACTGGATAATGTCGTCTTGCAGCCGCACATGGGCAGTGCCACGGTCGAGACCCGCAAGGCCATGGCGGACCGGGTTGTTTCCAACCTCGAGAATTACTTCGCGGCGAATTGAGCGCGGCCCCGCATCTTACCCTCCCCCAACGAGGGGAGGGTCGACGCGAAGNNGAAGCGGCGGGGTGGGGGATTCCTTAGCGGTTTTTTTTGCTGCAGAGCCGACTTGGAGCCGAGAGTTTAGCCGAAGACCACGGTCTTGTGGCCGTTAAGCATGACGCGGGATTCAAGGTGCTTCTTCACCGCCCGTGCCAGCACCCGGCTCTCGATGTCGCGGCCGGTGGCGACAAAATCCTCGGCGCTCATCGCATGGCTGACCCGTTCGGTCTCCTGCTCGATGATCGGACCCTCGTCGAGATCGGGGGTTACATAATGGGCGGTGGCGCCGATCAGTTTGACGCCGCGCTCATGCGCCTGATGGTAGGGCTTGGCCCCCTTGAAGCTTGGCAGGAACGAGTGGTGGATGTTGATCACCTTGCCGAACAGCCGCTTCGACAGATTGTCAGACAGAACCTGCATGTAGCGGGCGAGGACGACCAGGTCGGCGCCGGTGTCCTTGACGATCTGCAAGAGTGCCTCTTCCTGCTCCTTCTTGGTATCCTTGGACACCGGCAGCACGTGATAGGGCAGGCCCTCGTGCTCGGCGAACCGGCGGCTGTCCTCATGGTTGGAGACGATGGCGACGACCTCGGCATCGAGCCAGCCGACGCGGATCTGATAGATCAGGTGCTGCAGCGCATGGTCGAACTTCGACACCATGATGACGATCTTCGGCTTCCTGGCCTGGTCGACGATGTTGGTCTTCATGTCGAAGCGGTCGATGGCCGGCTTCAGTGCCCGCTCGACATCATCCTTGGTGGTGCCTTCCGCGGCGGTAAAGGCGATGCGCATGAAGAAGCGGTTGGTCTGCCGGTCCCAGAACTGGTTGCTCTCGGCAATGTTGGCGTCCATGCCGGCAAGCTCCGTCGTCACCGAGGCGACGATGCCGGGGCGGTCTTCGCAGGAAAGGGTAAGCACGTAATTCTTGTCTGGCATGGGAACTCCGGAAAACAGGCAATCTTATCTCGGCGGATCATAGTGAGCGGTGTTGAGGCGCGGCGATACAAAAGCGAAGCGCTCAGTCCTTTTTCCGGCATCTCCCGCTATGGTCAAATGATCTTTCTTCACCGGACGATGAGTTTTCAGCTCATGATGCCGGCTTGGTTCCGTACCAGCGCGGTGTATAAACCCAATCCCCGCCGCCCGCACGGCCAAAGCGCCTTGTATGCGACGAGCCGATGATGACGACCGTGCGCATGTCCACCTGTTCGGGGTCCAGCTCTGCGAGCGTGATCGTACGCAGCGTTTCGCCCGGCCGCCCTATATCGCGGCCAAGAACGATCGGCGTTTCGGGAGCGCGATGCTGCCGAAGAATTTCGATGGCGCGCGGCAATTGCCAGGGGCGCGGCTTCGAGATCGGATTGTAAAAGGCCATGGCGAGATCGGCTTCGGCAGCCAGCGCAATGCGCTTTTCGATCACCTCCCAGGATTTGAGATTATCCGAGAGCGACAGGATGCAGAAGTCATGGCCGAGCGGCGCACCGCTGCGACTGGCAGCGGCCATGGCGGCCGAAACGCCCGGAAGAATCTCGAGTTCGACGCCATGCCATGCCGGATTGTCCGATTCGTGCAATGCTTCAATGACGGCTGCGGCCATGGCGAAGACGCCGGGATCGCCGGAGGAGACCATTACGACGGACCGTCCCGTTGCCGCGAGCTCGAAAGCATGGCGCGCACGCTGCATCTCCTCGCGATTGTCCGTCATGTGCACGGTCTGATCGGACCGGAAGGGTCCTGCCATGTGGATATAGGTCTCATAGCCGAGCACGTCCTCGGCGCTTTGCAACGCCCGTTTGACGGCCGGAACCATATAGTCTGGATCGCCGGGTCCAAGGCCGATGACGGCAAGCCGGCCGCGCCTCTGCCCGACCGGGTCTGGCGTCGCGGGACTTGGCTGGAAAATCAGTTCGCCCTTTTGCGGCGTCGTTTCGGCCGACGTGACCCGGATGACGAGTTCACCATCGTCGTCCAAGGGTAGTTGGGCTTCCCGGAGCCACGGGGCGTCTCCCTCGATCCGCACGGTCTTGCCGGCAAGCAGATCCGCGATGAAGGTCTTGGCGTCCTCAGGATTTTTCAGAATAAATTCCGGTGGCGGATTGAGTAGGCAGGTGCCGAAGCGCAACTCGCCGGAGGTGGTTATGGCTGGCGTAACGCCGAGGATCTGTGCGATCTGGCGTGCGAGGACGTTCACGCCTGTGGTACCGCCCAACAGGGGCACAACAGTGCTGCCATCATCGGCGATGGCGAGCACGGGCGGTTCGGCGCCCTTGTTGCCAAGTATCGGCGCCAGCGAGCGGATAGTGATGCCGGCCGAGCAAAGCGCTGCAATCGCGTGTCCGCTGCGATAGTGCTCGCGGATCGTGCCGCCGAAATCGCTGAAGTTCTCGTCGGCGCCCTCGATGCGGCTTTCAAGACCAAGAATGGTGGAATCGGCAATGCTCGCCTTGATGCGGCGGGCGGTTTCGAGGCCGCGCATGGAAAGAACCAGGATGGCGAGTGGCGCTGTCATTCGCTGCCGCCTTGCCATTTTTCGCCCGGCACGAGGATGAGCGAAAAGTACGGGGAGGAATCCGGGTCAACGTCGGCAAGCGGGATGATGCGCTGTGCATCCATCGTTGCGCGCTCGACGTAAAGTGCACGGTCCATCAGGCCAAGCTCGGCGATTATGCCGCGGACCTTGGCGAGGTTCTTCCCGAGTTTCATGATGGCGGCGGCCTCAGTAGCGGCAAGACGCGCTTTCAGATCGCCTGCAGGCAAAACACCCGACAATACCGTGAGCGTCTGGTTGCGATAGACCAAGGGTGCACCGAGAACGGCCGCACCGCCAAGGATGGAACAGACGCCGGGGACGACCTCGGTGTCGTAGTCTCCAGCGAGTCGGTCGTGAATGTACATGAATGAGCCATAAAAGAACGGGTCGCCTTCGGCGATAACCGCCACGTCCTTGCCCGCATCTAGATGAGAGCGCAGGAGGCCGGTGATCTCGCCGTAGAAATCGCTGACGATGGCTTCATAATTCATGTGCGCCGGCAGCACTTCGGTGGTTACCGGATAGATGAGCGGCACGAGAAGCTGATTATCGTCGAGATATCGTTCGACGATGGTAAGCGCATTGCCCTTCTTGCCCTTCGCGGCATGATAGGCGACGACGGGCGCGGATTGCAGCAGGCGCAACGCTTTCAAGGTGATGAGTTCGGGGTCGCCGGGGCCGACGCCCAGCCCGAAGAGCCGTCCCTTTTGCGGCATTATTCTTTCTCCGAGGCGAGCGCGTTGATAGCAGCAGCGGCCATGGCGCTGCCACCGCGGCGGCCATGCACGACGACATAGGGAATGCCGCGGCTGTTTTCGGCAAGTGCTGCCTTCGATTCCATCGCCCCGACAAAGCCGACGGGAAAGCCAAGGATCAAAGCGGGTTTCGGCGCCCCATCGTCGATCATCTCGAGAAGGCGGAAAAGCGCAGTCGGCGCATTGCCAAAGGCGACGACAGCCCCCCGCAAGTGCGGACGCCAGAGTTCTAGCGCCGCGGCCGAGCGCGTATTGCCCATATTTTGTGCCAGCGCCGCAACCGACGGGTCGTTGAGCGTGCAGATCACCTCATTGTTAGCTGGAAGGCGGGCACGCGTGACGCCTTCTGCGACCATGCGTGCGTCGCAAAGGATCGGTGCACCGGCGAGCAAGGCTTGGCGTCCCGCGGTTCCGGCTTTTGCGGAAAAGGCAAGGTCCTCGATCACATCCACCATGCCGCAAGCATGGGCGACACGCACCGCCAGCTTTTCGAGATCGGCCGGGACGCGGCTTAGATCGGCCTCGGCACGGATGATGGCGAACGAGCGATCATAGATCGCCTGACCGTCGCGAATGTAATCAAGCATTAGATGGCCCCGAAATTCTCGCCGATCAAATCAGCTGCTTCCTCGATAGTGACATTGGCAGCCAATAGCTTGCCAAATCGCGACGGTCCATTGGTCGCGCGCAGAAAGATATCATAATGGCCGGGCGCCGTTGCCACCAGCGTGACCGGCTGGGCCGAAGGCGATGCGCAGGACTTGCGGCAACCACTCATGTGAATTTGTGGAATAGCCGTTCCAGCGCCCAGCAGGGCCGCTAGTCGCAGTCCGTCGGCCTGGGTAGCGGCCAGCGCCGATCCGCACCCGGCGGACCCGGAGCAACTGATCATCGTCGCAAGCGGTTGACGCACATCGAAGCGCAGGCCAAGCGATTCGAGATCGGCGAGGACGCTTTCTGCCTCGCTTGTCGCAACACCTGCAAGAATGACGCTCTGCCAGGGTGTCATGCGCAGTGTGCCGTTGCCACGCTTGCCCGCAAGGTCGGCAAGCGCCCACAGCAGTCCTGGGTCGAGGCGCCCCAGTGGCGGTATGGCACCGACAAGACAGGTCAAGCCGTCACGCACCGGCAAGACGCCGAGGTGCGCATTCGGCCGCGGCGGCGCCCTGTACCAATCACTCATTGCCTTTGCGAGCCCAAAACCGGGATGGCTTTCCAGCTTTTCTGCCAGACAGGCGGTGCCGGTTTCGGCAATCATGTGCCGCAGGCGTGATGCCGCCGGATGGTCCCGGCTCCAATCGATGAAGAGGTCGAGAATTTTCGTGATGAGATCGAAGACATGTTCGCCACCGACAGAGCCGAGGGTGGTTTGGTCGCCGTGTTTTGTCGGTGGCACGCCCGCGACGCCGAAAGCAAACTGCGGCGTAGTGCCGGCCGGATTGATTGGGCTGACCCAAATATCATGCGGATGATCGACCATGGCCACGCTTTCCCCGCCATCAATCAGCACCGAGAATTTGGGGGACAGTGTCTGGTAGGATGCATTGGTCTGCAGGATCTGCAAAAGCCGCAATGCGAGAGGCCGAATATCGACCGTATTCGTGTCGAGGCCCGCAACCGGGCTGATCATCACGTTGCGCACATCGTCGCCCTTGTCGGTCAAGGGCCCGAGTCCGGCATCCAGTAGCGCCCGGATCAGCGATGCTTCGGCTTCTGGTTGCACGCCGCGTATCTGCAGATTGGCGCGATTGGTAATTTCGATTACGCCATTTCCGAAGCGCTTTGCCGCCTCGGCCACTTGCCGCGCCTGCTCGGCACTGAGATCGCCGAAGGTCAGCTTGACCCTGCAGATCGAGCCATCGAGCGCCCTTGCCATGCGAAACAATCCCGGACAGGCGGAACGCCGGTCTTCGATCGTCGGGGGCGACGGAATCTGTGCTTGCTGGATCATCGTTTGAGGGTTTTACAGGATGGCCGCCAGCGTGCCAACTATTCTCATATGCGGCCGTTTCGTTGACCCGCCAACCGCTTTCGGGCATGCATAGCCGCAACGGATTTATGGAATGCATGATGGCGCAGTGGCTGACAATTATCGGGATTGGCGAAGATGGCTATGGTGGCCTTGGCGAGATTGCCCGCGATGCGCTGGCCCGTGCCGAAACAGTCTTTGGCGGCAAGCGGCACCTTGAGCTTCTGCCGGACACCGTTGCCGCAAAGCGCATTGCCTGGCCGACGCCCTTCTCCGATGCTTATGTCATGCTGCTGGCGTTGCGCGGTCAGCCTGTTGCCGTGCTTGCCAGTGGCGATCCGATGCATTTCGGCATGGGCGCAACGCTGACGCGCTATGTTGCGCGCGATGAAATGCTGATCCTTCCGGCGCCCTCGTCGTTCTCGCTGGCGGCAGCGGCGATGGGCTGGCCGATCCAGGATCTCCAAATGCTGAGCGTCCATGGTCGGCCGGTCGAGACATTGTTCAAGGCGTTCACGCCGGGAGCCCGCCTGCTCATCCTCAGCAATGATGGGGAAACGCCGGCGCGGGTGGCGGGAATGTTGAACGCATGCGGGTTCGGGCACGCGCAATTGACCGTGCTTGAACATATGGGCGGAGATGAGGAGCGGCGCATCGATGGAATTGCCCATGCGTGGAATCACCCGCGCAGCGCCGATCTCAACGTGCTGGCCGTGGATTGCGGGGTGCCGGGACCGGCGGCCCGCATTTATCCATTGCTGGCTGGGCTGCCCGACGAAGCCTTTGAACATGACGGGCAGCTGACCAAGCGCGACGTTCGGGCGGTTACCCTGGCGCATCTTGCGCCGCTGCCGGGCGAGTTGTTGTGGGACGTCGGGGCAGGTTGTGGATCGATTGGCATCGAATGGATGCGCAGCCATCCGACGTGCCGGGCCTTGGCAATCGAAGCAAATGAGAAGCGCCAAGGATTGATCCGGCGAAACAGCAGCGCGCTCGGAGTACCGGATCTTCAACTCGTCCGAGGCGAAGCCCCCGGGGCGCTATCGGGCCTCGCGACACCTGATGCAGTCTTTATCGGTGGAGGGATTACCGATGCAAATGTGTTGCAAACCTGCTGGGAGAATCTGAAGCCCGGTGGACGGCTGGTCGCAAATGCGGTGACGATCCAGGGTGAAATGGTGCTGTTCGAGTGGCGCAACACCCATGGCGGAGAATTGACCAAACTGAATGTTTCGCAGGGTCAGCCACTTGGAAATTTCGATACATGGCGAGCTGCCCTGCCGGTGACCGTCTACACCGTCCACAAGCCATCTTGAGTGATTTGGCTAAATGCGCTGCGCGACAGGATCGAGACAGGTTTGTGCCGTTTAAAGGAGGCGGGAGATTGCAATTTGCTGGGAACTCATGTTCAAACGGCCCATAAACTCGCCCTTGCGGTGGTTATGGCCGTCCTGAGTTCCCATCTCTAATTGCAGTCAGGGAGTTTCAAGCAGGAATTGCGCATGGCAAGCTATAAATATTTCACGTGGCCGTTTGTATTCACAATTGTCGGGCTCGCAATCGGTACATGGATAGGCTTCATCTATACCGGAACAGTGCAGGGCGCACTTTCGGTCCTGTTTATCTGCGCCGTCCTCGGCATTCTCGAAATCTCGCTGTCGTTCGACAATGCAATCGTCAATGCCAAAATATTGCGCGACATGACGCCGGTCTGGCAGAAACGGTTCCTGACCTGGGGCATCATCATTGCCGTCTTCGGCATGCGCATCATCTTTCCGCTGGCAATCGTCGCCATCGCCGCCTGGATCGATCCAATCTCCGCGTTAAAACTCGCTATTTCCAATCCGGAAGAATATGCGCGCATCATGCAGGATGCCGATGTGGGAATCGCCGCTTTCGGCGGCACGTTCCTTTTGATGGTTGGCCTCAAATTCTTCTTCGATCATGAAAAAGACGTCCACTGGATCAAGGTGATCGAAAGCCGCGCCTCACGCTTTGCCTCGATCCAGGGTATCGAAGTCGCCGTTGCGCTTATCCTGATCATCTTTTTCTCCAAGCAGTTGGAGGGCGAGGAATCCGTCACATTTCTGACCTCGGCGATCTACGGTCTGCTTACGTTCCTCATCGTCGAGGGCCTCGGTGCGATCCTCGACGCAACCCAGGAACAGATGGATACGGTCCACAAGGGTGGCCTTGGCGCCTTCCTTTACCTCGAGATGCTCGATGCGAGCTTCTCGTTCGATGGTGTCATCGGCGCCTTCGCGCTCTCGACAAACCTCTTTGTGATCGCCATTGGTCTTGGCATCGGCGCGTTTTATGTGCGAGCCCTGACCATCATGATGGTCGACAAGGAAACGCTCGGCCAGTACCGCTATCTCGAACATGGTGCATTCTACGCGATCCTTGTGCTCGCGGTGATCATGTATTGTCAGACCCTGTTCCACATCCCTGAAGTCATTACCGGCGTGATTGGCGCGGCCGTGATCTTTTTCGCTTTCTTCTCATCCATCCGGTATCGCCGACGCAACGGCGAAGCGCAGGAGGCGTGAAGCGGCCCGGCGCGGAAACACTGGCAGGTCCGGTCGTCCTGCCGTTGAATTTTTCCCGCCGAAACGGAGAATTGTCCCATGGAACTTGATCCGCAAAACGCCCTATCGGCAATTCAGACGGGTATTCGTCAGGCCAGCGCGCTCGTCGTCACCTATGCGTTTTCGGTGGTTGGAGCTTTTCTCCTTTTGATCATCGGATTCCTGGTGGCAGGTCTCATCGAGCGCTGGCTCTTTGCCGGCCTCGGACAGGTAAGCGGTTTTGATCTGACATTACGGCGTTTCTTCTCGAAGATCGCCCGCTATATGGTGCTTGGATTGGTCGTGGTCATGGTGCTTGGCCAGTTCGGCATTCAGACCGCATCGGTGATCGCCGCGATCGGCGCCGTCGGCCTCGCGATCGGATTGGCCCTCCAAGGGACGCTGCAGAACATCGCTGCGGGAATAATGCTGCTTGCGCTGCGTCCCCTTCGTATTGGCGAATATGTCGAGGTGGGCAGCATCTCCGGGACTGTGGAGGAAATCGGGCTCTTCGCAACACGGCTCCGCGCTGCAGACGGGGTCTATATTCTTGCGCCCAATTCCACGCTGTGGACGCTTCCCGTGAAAAACTACACGCGCAATGGTGTGCGACGCAACGACATCACCATCACCATTCCGAATACCGATGATATCGACCGGCTGCAGAAATCCCTGGTGGGTCTTGCCGAACGGGATGCACGCGTGAAGAAGGATCCGGCTCCGTCAGCGTTTGTGGCCGAGCTCGGCGATAGTAGCATCACCGTCACACTGCGCTATTGGACGACCGTCAATGACTTCGCGCTGGCGAAAGTCGATTTGAACAAGAGCGTGCGCAGCACACTCAACGCCAAAGCTTGAATTAGAGTGGTGCGGTATTCTTCCGAACTCATCTGGCCCTTCGCGGTTCTCCCTGACGGACATCCGCGAAATGGAACTGGCTCCGTATAGACAAACTTGCTTCAGGATCAGGCCGTCATCCTGGATATCCGCCGCACGGTCTGTGGCGGTTGGCCGAAGGCGCGCAGGAAGGCCCGGCGCATCCGCTCGCGGTCAGCAAAGCCCGTCTCATTGGCGATCATATCCATTGAGAGCCTGCCCTGCTCCATGAGTATGCGCGCAGTCTCCACCCGCAGGTTCTCGACAGCCTTCGCCGGCGACTGACCGGTTTCTGCCCGGAATGCCCGGCTGAACTGACGCGGACTCAAATTTGCAGCCTCAGCCAGGTCTTCGACTGAAAGCGCCGTTCGCAGGTTCTGCTTTGCAAAATCCACGGCCTTCTGGATGCGATCCGATTTTGGTTCGAGCTCAAGAAGAGCGGAGAACTGCGATTGGCCGCCCGCGCGGCGATGGTACATGACGAGCTTGCGGGCCACCGAACGTGCGACCTCGGGTCCGAGGTCTTTCTCGACCAAGGCCAGCGCGAGATCAATGCCCGCCGTCATGCCGGCCGAAGTCCAGATAGATCCGTCGATAATGAATATGCGGTCTTCCTCCACCTTCAAACGGGGAAAACGAAATCTGGAGCTCGCGGGCAAATGCCCAATGCGTCGTCGCCCGTCGGCCATCGAGAACGCCAGCCTCGGCCAGGGTGAATGCGCCGATACATGGGGCCGCCACGCGCCTTGCGGTTTGAACTGAACTGCGTACGAAGTCCAGGAGTCCCGGCGTTGTCGGTTCCAGCTGATTGCCGGCGCCGAAGATGACCGTGTCGAAGGTCGATTGGCCAAAGGCTTCCGTCTCCACGCCAAAACCGGCCGAGGAGCGGACCATGCCACCATGCTCCGAGAGCAGGCGAACATCGTAGATGGCTTCCTTGGCCACCAGATTGGCGATCTCGAAGACGGTAATGGCGGCAAAGCCCAACACCTGAAAATTCGGGAAGACGACGAAACCAATCGCTTGCATGACTTCTCCAGTGGCCAAACGGCTATGTCCTAAAATGCCGCATATATGACCTTTGAGACAAATGATAGGGAGAGTAACTTCCGTTTCAAGGCGCTTTTGACCGCGCTGATATTGAAAGGAAGGAGAAACCCATGGTTTCGAATATTCAAAATGGCACAGCCCTCATAACAGGCGCATCCTCCGGCATCGGAGCGATCTATGCCGACCGCCTTGCCCATCGTGGCTACGATCTCATCCTCGTTGCGCGCAATCGTGACCGCCTTGACCGAATTGCAGTACGTCTCGCTGACGAGACGGGGCGGACAGTTGAAGTCATTGCTGCAGACTTGAACGACGCGTCCGATTTGGCGCGGATCGAAGAGGTGCTCCGTACTGATGCAAGTATCACCTTGCTCGTCAACAATGCGGGCGTCGGCGCAACCGCCCCGCTGCTCGCCTCCGACGTCAACAAAATGGCCGACATGATCAATCTGAACGTGGTCGCACTTACGCGGCTGACCTATGCGGCTGTTCCCGGTTTCGCCACACGCGGCGGTGGTTCCATCATCAATATCGCATCAATCGTCGGCATCGCGCCCGAAAGGCTCAATGGGGTCTATGGCGGCACGAAGGCCTTTGTGCTGGCGTTCAGCCAATCCCTGAAGCAAGAACTGTCGGAAAAGAACATCCGCATCCAGGCCGTTCTTCCCGGCGCTACAGCAACCGATTTCTGGGAGATTGCCGGCACGCCATTGGCACATCTGCCCGGCGAGATCATCATGCGATCCGAAGACCTGGTGGATGCGGCGCTCGTTGGTTTCGATCAGGGGGAACTTGTTACGATCCCGTCGCTGCCGGACATTGCCGATTGGCAAGAATATGAGGCAGCCCGCCAAAAGCTGATGCCGAACCTTTCGAAACAAGAGCCCGCCGCGCGCTATCGCACGTCCATCTGAACCGCCTGAGCGGAGAACACGAAAATGAAGATCCAAAATTCCGTGGTGTTCATCACGGGCGCAAATCGCGGCCTGGGCCCCGCCTTTGCCGAAGAAGCCGTCAAGCGCGGTGCGAGGAAAGTCTATGCCGGCGTGCGCAATCCTACTGATATAAGCCCGCCAGGAGTCGTGCAGGTCAGACTCGATGTCACCGATCCTGCCTCCGTCGCTGAAGCCGCGAAGCAATGCGGCGATACCACCTTGCTGGTGAACAATGCCGGTATCGCTCGCTTGACCAACAGTACGCTTGAGCCCGCAATGATCGACGACATGCGGGATATCTTCGAGACGAATGTCTATGGAACGATGCGCGTCAGTCAGGCCTTTGCTCCGGTGCTTGCGAGGAATGGCGGCGGCGCCATCATCAATATGCTCTCCGATGCCGTCTGGTTTGCACGCCCGATGCTTGCAGCTTATTCTGCCTCGAAATCCGCTGTGTGGAGCTTCACCAACGCGTTGCGCATTGAACTGCGCGGCCAGAAGACCACGGTGCTCGGGCTGCATGTCAGCTTCATGGATACGGACATGACCAAAGGACTGGAGATCAAGAAGACCAGTCCCCAACAGGTTGCCGAAGCCGCCCTGCTTGGCATTGAAGCCGGCCAGGAGGAGGTTCTGGTGGATGATTTCACCAGGGAGGTAAAGCGAAGCCTCGCCACCGCGGCGGCGATCTATCTCAATCCGCCAGAGATCGGATGAACCACGGCGAGGGATGAATCAGGGTTCTGCTTGATGTTCATTCAGGGGGCGCGCAATTGTAAGCAGATGTATCTGGATGCCCGCAAGCTACATTTGCATTCAAATCCGATGGATCGTGACGTATCGCGGATACATCGGAACTGTCTTGTTCAAGCTGTGCTGAATTCAACTGGAGAGATGCAATGCCCGAAGAAATCGACTATCGTCGCCGCGGTCTTCTTGGCGCCGTGGCAATGGCGGTTGCCACCGCGCCGCTCGCTATGATCGGTTCTGCAGAGGCACAGTCGAGCGGGACCAAGGCGGTCGCCCTGCCCGCCATCAAGCCGGGGACGAACACGTCCTTCGCCGCATTGAAGCAGATCGACGCGGGCGTACTCAATGTCGGATATGCCGAAGCAGGCCCGGCCGAGGGTCCGGCGGTGATGCTTCCGCACGGCTGGCCCTATGACATTCACGGCTTCGTCGATGTCGCCCCCCTGCTCGCGTTCCAGGGTTACAGGGTTATCGTCCCTTATCTGCGCGGTTACGGAACGACGCGCTTTCTTTCGGGCGAAACAGTACGGAATGGCCAGCAGTCGGTAATTGCCGTCGACATCATCGCTTTGATGGATGCTCTCAAAATCGAAAAGGCGATCGTCGCGGGTTATGACTGGGGAGCGCGGACCGCCAATATTATGGCCGCGCTTTGGCCCGAGCGGTGCAAGGCCATGGTCTCCGTGAGCGGCTATCTGATCGGCAGCCAGGAAGCCAACAAGAAGCCCCTGCCGCCAAAGGCCGAACTCGCCTGGTGGTACCAGTTCTACTTTGCGACGGAACGCGGCCGGCTCGGCTATGAAAGCAACCGGCACGATTTTGCGAAACTCATCTGGCAGACCGCCTCGCCAAAATGGAACTTTGACGATGCAACGTTCGAGCGATCCGCTGAGGCCTTCAATAATCCGGATCACGTCGCTATCGTGATCCATAACTACCGCTGGCGGCTCGGTCAGGAGCAGGGCGAACCGCAATACGATGCGCTCGAACAAAAGCTTGCATTGGCTCCGGCGATTTCGGTGCCAACAATTACACTTGAAAGCGATGCCAATGGCGCACCGCATCCCGATCCCGCAGCCTACGCCAAGAAGTTTTCCGGGAAGTACACGCATCGGACTGTCGAGGGCGGCATCGGCCACAATCTGCCGCATGAAGCCCCGCAAGCCTTTGCCCAGGCGGTTGTCGACGTCGATGGATACTGATCGCCGTCTATATCGCTACATAAGTTGAAGGTGTCTGATGGATCATATCGACCATATTCTGATTGTCGACGACGATCGCGAAATCCGCGAATTGGTTTCGAGCTATCTGAAAAAGAACGGCTTGCGCGTCACTGTGGCGGCAGACGGGCGGCACATGCGGGCTTTTCTGGAAACGGACTCGGTCGATCTTATCGTTCTCGACGTCATGATGCCTGGCGATGACGGTCTCGTTTTGTGCCGGGAACTGCGCGCCGGCAAACACAAGGCGACGCCGATCCTGATGCTGACGGCCCGCAACGACGAGACCGATCGCATTGTCGGTCTGGAGATGGGAGCCGATGACTATCTGGCCAAACCGTTTGCTGCGCGCGAGCTCCTCGCCCGTATCAAGGCTGTGCTGCGCCGGACCCGAATGCTGCCGCCCAATCTTCAGATTACCGAGGTCGGCCAATTGCTGAGCTTTGGCGATTGGCGACTGGACACCACCGGTCGGCATCTGCTCGATCGCGATGGCACGACCATCGCACTTAGCGGCGCCGAGTATCGCTTGCTTCGTGTGTTTATCGATCATCCGCAGCGGGTGCTCAACCGGGACCAGCTGTTGAACCTCACGCAAGGGCGCGAAGCCGACCTGTTCGACCGGTCTATCGACCTTCTGGTCAGCCGACTGCGCCAACGCCTCTGCGACGATGCGCGGGAACCGGCCTATATCAAGACGGTGCGCAGCGAGGGGTACGTCTTCTCCATGCCCGTCGAAATCTCAGAGCTTCGCCGGTGAGCGCCTTCGCATTCAGTAGATTTCGGCCATGGCCGCGCACTTTGGGTTGGAGGCTGTTCCTGATCCTTTTGTTGGGTTTGACGATCGCTCATGGTCTTTCCTTCAGCCTGCTGTTTCTTGAACGCTACATCACCACCAAGACCGTGATGCTGAACACCCTCGAGAGTGATGTGGCGACGTCGATCGCCATACTGGACCGCCTCCCGGCGAACGAACGCGCTGATTGGCTGACACGGCTCGATCGGGGAACCTATCGGTTTGTGCTGGGCCCGGGGCTCGCTGGTGTTCCCGACATGAGTGTGCGCGGCGCTGAGATCGCCGCCAAAATACAGGATGCGGGCGGGCGGCGCTTTCCCATCAAGGTCGAATCCATTCCCGGCGACGGCAAGCGCCTTCAGGCCCATCTGACCTTGAGCGATGGCAATCCGCTCACAATCGACGTGAACCCGGCGCCCATGCCGGTGGCTGAATGGCTGCCCTATGTGCTTGTCGCCCAGCTCGTTCTTCTCACGCTGTGCAGCTGGTTTGCCGTACGGCTTGCGATTCGTCCGCTCGCGGATCTTGCCAATGCCGCCGATGCGCTGGACCCGAACAAGAAGACGCCGCGCTTGAGCGAGACTGGTCCACGTGAAGTCGCACACGCGGCGCTCGCCTTCAACGCGATGCGCGATCGCATTGCGCATTATCTCGAGGAGAGAGCGCAGATCCTCGCGGCGATCTCACATGACCTGCAAACGCCGATCACACGCATGAAGCTCCGCGCCGAGATGGCGGAAGACTCCGTTGAAAAGGAGAAACTTGTCCAGGATCTGGCCGAAATCGAGCGTCTTGTCCATGAAGGAGTGGCCTATGCCCGCAGCGCCCATGGCAATACCGAGAAATCCTCCCGCGTGGATATCGGCTCTTTCATCGAGAGCCTCGTTTACGATTATCAGGACACGGGCAAAGCCGTGACGTTAACCGACAGGATCTCGGGCGCAATCGTGACGCGGCCACATGCTCTGCGCCGCATCCTGACCAATCTCATCGATAACGCCCTGAAGTTCGGTGGAACTGCCGAGGTATCCGTGCAGAAGGACGCCGATGGCGCGGTCAGTATAAAGGTGCTCGATCGCGGCCCTGGAATCCCCGAAGATCAGCTTGACGCTGTCCTGCAACCGTTCTTCCGACTTGAACAGTCGCGCAACCGCGGAACCGGCGGAACGGGACTGGGATTGGCCATCGCCCAACAGCTGGGCCTGGCAATAGGCGGCTCCTTGAAACTGCGCAATCGCGATGGCGGGGGGCTCTCGGCGGAACTATTGATCCATTGAAACGCCGACGAACCTGGCCGGAGTGGCTTTTGTATTTCACTGTAGCGCCCCGCCATCTGCCAACACTTCGATACAATTCTGTCCGATCGGGACACATGCCGGATACGTCGCCCGCGCCCTATGCACGCAATGGCTGCTCCTCAGCCGTTGCGCTTCTGGCGCCGACCAACACGTCAAGGAAACGATGATGTCCCTTCTTGTTATTGCCTATCTCGGGGGTGTGTTGACGATCCTCAGCCCATGCATCCTGCCGGTTCTGCCCTTTGTCTTCGCACGTGCGGGACAGCCTTTCGTGAAAAGCACATTGCCGATGCTCGCGGGTATGGCAATGACCTTCGCCCTTGTCGCCACGCTTGCCGCTGTCGGGGGTAGCTGGGCCGTCCATGCCAACGAGTACGGGCGCTACCTCGCGCTTGCGCTGCTGGCAGTCTTCGGCGTGACGCTTGTCTCGCCGCAGCTTGCCGCCGTCCTGGCGCGCCCTGTCGTTGCATTGGCAAACAAGCTGTTGAATTCGGCCGGCGGCCCGCGTTCGACGCCGACGGCCGCAAGCTCGTTGATACTTGGTATTGCAACCGGTCTGCTGTGGGCGCCCTGTGCCGGACCGATCCTCGGCCTCGTCTTGACCGGGGCCGCTCTTCAGGGCGCAAATGTTCAGACGACCCTGCTTTTCATCGCCTATTCGGCTGGTGCTGCGACATCGCTTGCCGTTGCCGTCCTGATCGGCGGGCGAATCTTTGCCGCCATGAAGCAGACACTCGGTGCAGGCGAATGGCTGCGCCGCGGCCTGGGTATTGCTGTGATCGGCGGTGTCGTTGTCATCGGGCTTGGCGCTGATACCGGGTATCTCGCACGTCTTCCGAGCTTCAACACCGGCAAGTTCGAACAGGCCCTGCTTGATGCCGTTCATTCGAACAAGCCGCAGGTTGCGACAATGCCGGCCGACAAAGTGGTGCTCGCGACGGAAGTTCGCCAGAACTATCGCAGCGACCTGCCGGTCGAGGGGCAGTTTCCCTCGCTGGATGGTGCGGTCGAATGGCTGAATTCACCGCCGCTGACCACTGAACAGTTGCGCGGCAAGGTTGTGCTGGTCGATTTCTGGACCTTCTCGTGCATCAATTGCATTCACACCGTCCCGCATGTTCGCGCCTGGTACGAAAAATACAAGGATCAGGGCCTTGTGGTGATCGGCGTGCACGCACCGGAATACGCCTTTGAAAAGAAGATCGACAACGTCAAGAAGGCGATCAGCGACTTCAAGATCGGCTACCCGGTCGCCATCGATAACAACTTCAAAATCTGGCAGGCCTTCGACAACAGCTATTGGCCGGCCCATTACTTCATCGATGCCAAGGGTCAGATCAGGTACCATCATTTCGGCGAAGGCGACTATGAAGAGTCGGAGAAAGTCATTCAGGATCTGCTGGCCGAAGCCAAAAGCGAACAGGCAGAAAACCATCCCGCTGCGCCAGCGCTGCGGAACAATGGCTGAAGCAAAGCTTGTTTGGCGCGGGGCTCTTTGAAGTCCCTCGCGCCAGACGCCATCACAAATGAAAGGAACTCGACATGCAGATTGTCATCACGTGCCTTGTCGGCATCGCGGTGCTAGTATCGCCATGTGCCTATGATACAGATCCCCGCGAACCGCCGGTTGCCGCTATGATCGCGAGCGCGGCTGTTCCGGACACGTTGCAGATGGCAGCGGCATCCGCCGGCTTTCCTGACGGATCAGGAGAACTGGTTTTAACTCATACAAGAATGGGAACTGCAGCCAGTGCCCATCTCAATCAAGTGGAGGACATCCAATGACCGAAGAACGTGCAGTCCTTGCCGGTGGTTGCTTCTGGGGCATGCAGGACCTTATTCGCCGCTACGACGGGGTGATTTCAACGCGCGTCGGCTATGCGGGCGGCGATGTGCCAAATGCCACCTATCGCAATCACGGCAACCACGCGGAAGCCATCGAGATCATCTTCGATTCATCCAAGATCAGCTATCGCAAGATCCTCGAATTCTTCTTTCAGATCCACGATCCAAGCACGCGCAATCGTCAGGGCAACGACGTCGGAGCAAGCTATCGCTCGGCGATTTTCTACACCAGCGAAGAACAGAAGCGGGTTGCCCTCGACACGATCGCAGATGTCGATGCATCGGGACTATGGCCCGGCAAGGTCGTGACCGAAGTCACCCCGGCTGGCGATTTCTGGGAAGCTGAACCCGAGCATCAGGATTATCTGGAACGCATCCCGAATGGTTATACATGCCACTTCATCCGTCCAGACTGGAAGCTCCCCGTCCGCGAGAACATCGCCTGACGAAACGGAAAAACCTCCCGGCGCATCGTTGATGCGTCGGGAATTCCTTCAATAAATGCCTGTTTGTTCAGCCGGCTTCGGGCGAATCATGAAATGGAGCCACAACCACGCGCTTGCCCAGCATGAACGAGTCGGCCACATGCCGAAGTGGCGCGAGATCGACGTCAGAGGTTCCATTGCTGATTATATCGGCAAACCGCCGGTAAAGCGCTGAGTACTCCGTCTCCGGTGCTGCGGGAACAGCCGCACCGTTGATCGTGAGCGTTGCGCCGCCATGTGACAAAACCATTTGCCCGCCCGAGGTCTCGGCTATGATGTTCCAGGTCTGTTCGCCGACCTGTCGCCAGTCAAATTCCCCGT
The DNA here is from genome assembly GCA_900473175.1 of Hyphomicrobiales bacterium. Classification (GTDB taxonomy): domain Bacteria; phylum Pseudomonadota; class Alphaproteobacteria; order Rhizobiales; family Rhizobiaceae; genus Phyllobacterium. Next base: position 52,231 of record UCKM01000007.1, read on the forward strand.
GGACGGGCACGTTCTCGGCGTTCGTGAAATGAAGGTCCGCAGCGATCGGCGCATGCTTGTTCTCGGGAAATTCCAGCGTGGCGCTCCTGAGAAAAATGTCAGTCGGCAAGATATGCGTGACAATCGAGAGCGCATTGATACCGGGATCAAAGACGCCGAGGCCCCCGGCCTCCCATATCCACTCCTGATTGGGATGCCAATGGCGGACGTCCTCTTTCCAGACAATGTGGACGCTGCTGATCTTTACCGATGCAAGAAACGACTTCGCCGCTTCGACGGCACCCGCATAGCGGGAATGCCAGCTGGCGAACAGCGAGACACCTTTGTGCTTGGCAAGAGCCTCCAGGTCACTGACCTCGCTGAGCGTTGCGCCTGGCGGCTTTTCGAGAAAGACATGCTTGCCTGCGCTGATCGCCTTGTATGCAGCATCATAGCGAAACTGCGGAGGCATGCAGAGCGATACCGCGTCGATGGACGGGACAGCGTCAAACATTGCCTCGATGGTTGTAAAATTGGCAATGTCCTCGACCGCGCCATTGCGGCTCGCCGCCGCAACAAGCTTGAAGTTCTGATTGCCGGCAATCGAAGGCAGATGCTGGTCACGGGCAATTTTACCAACACCCACGATGGCTAAATTGATGGGGAGCATACCGAATTCCTTCTAACGGGTTTGGCAACCGAATTGGCGCGATCACAGGGTCATAGCAGCTTTTATGGACAAATGAAGCGCGTAAAAAAGGAGATCGAAATGCCTTGCCCAATCAGAATTTGCAACCTGTAGTTTCGCCTGTATCTTGTGGATATCTAGCCGACTGAGAAGATTGCTGATGACAGAGCGGATTGTCCCGAACTGGCGGCGCAGGGGAATGTGCACTCTTTCTCTCCTGACGATACTGCTTGTCGTTTTGTTCGTCGTGATGCCGGCGCCCGCCGCTCCGCAGGACAATATGGTCGTCGCGCAAGCGACAACGCCTGAAAGAGCCGATGAAACCGATCCCAAGGAATTTCCGGGTCGTGAACTTATCGTCGGTACAAAGGAGGCGCCTCCTTTTGCAATGAAGGCGTCCGATGGGACCTGGACTGGCATCTCCATCGATCTCTGGCAGCAGATCGCACAGAAGCTGGGCGTCAAATTCCATCTGGTCGAGGAACCCACGGTGCAAAGCCTGCTCGAGGCAACGTCAAAGCGAACCTACGATCTGTCAGTCGCGGCGATCACCATCACTGCTGAGCGAGAGCGTAGCGTCGACTTCTCCCAACCTTTCTACAATACCGGGCTTGGCATCGCCGTTTCGCTCAAGAACGTTTCTGTCTGGCGCGAGATCATCCGGACAATGACCTCCTTCGGCTTCCTTCAGGCGGTTGGCGCGCTCATTGCCATCTCGCTTCTGGTGGGCGCCCTGATCTGGTTGTTTGAACGCCGGCACAATGAAGATTTCGGCGGCAGCGCCGCTACTGGTCTTGGCGCCAGCATCTGGTGGTCTGCCGAGGCAATGACGCAGGCGAGCACCGGACATCGCGGCCCCAAGACCCTGGCTGGGCGCGTGCTTGCGATCATCTGGATGGTGGTCTCGATCATCACGATTGCAGTCTTCACCGCCAGCGTTACATCGGCCCTGACGACACGGCAGATCCGCAGCATCGTCAACGGCGTCGAGGACCTGCCAAGGGTCCGCGTTGGCGCCGTGGCCGGGTCGGCAACGATCGGCTTTCTTGACGGTACCCGCATCAAGCATCGTGATTTCGATAAGGTACAGGACGGCCTCAACGCGCTCGAGGCAGGCTCGATCGACGCCTTTGTCTATGACAAGCCGTTGCTCGGCTGGATTGCGACACAGCAATATTCCGGCAGGGTCGAAGTGCTAGATGTCGTGTTCGATCCGCAGAGCTATGGCATCGCCATGCCCACAGGCAGTCCCTATCGCAAGGCGCTCGATGTCGCCATTCTTGAGACAATCCGCGATCCGCAGTGGAAACAGACATTGTTCAGATATCTGGGCGAGAAGGATTGAACCAACGAAACCAAGGCTCTTCCCATGGGCGTGAGAGGGAATTTTCGGTGCCTGCCACGACGCTTTTTCATCGCTGCGCCGTGTAAAAAAACGGGGTCAGCCTTCGGCGTGACGCCTTCAAATTGTCCCAATGGGGTTTAACTCTCGGGATCACTGCCGCTGATGCTTTCAAACACGCCTTGACATCATGCCCGATTGGGATCGCACTGCGATAACATCGGCAATTCGTTTGCGGAGTTTGTTGGCAAAAGGACCGGCTGCGCTGCACCGGTCTCAATCTGAGAAGGAGAGAATGATGAAGACATTTGCGATGGCGCTCACCGCAGGTTCACTGGTTCTCGCCGGCGCGACTGGCGCCAATGCTGCCGACGTCCGGCGCTATCAGAACCAGGACGTCCGCGATGGCGTGAAAATCGGCTATCTCGATTGCGCGATCGGCGGCGGGGTCGGCTACCTTCTCGGCTCGGCCAAGGAAATCGACTGCGTCTTCCGTTCGTCATTGTCGGGCGAGCGTTCTGATCACTACGTCGGCGCTATCAGGAAGCTTGGCGTCGACCTTGGCTTTACGACGCGCAGTCGGCTCCTTTGGGCGGTATTCGCCCCAACTGCCGGCTACCACCACGGATCGCTTGCCGGCGTCTACAGTGGCGCAACCGCTGAGGCGACGATCGGCGCAGGCGTTGGCACCAATGTGCTTTTTGGCGGCACCGCTGGCTCGGTTCATCTTCAGGCCATCAGTGTGACGGGCCAGATCGGCCTTAACGTCGCCGCAAGCGGCACGTCGATGACACTCGCCTCGGCGAACTGACGAACGTCGATGCTTACCCCTTCCGCTCCGGCGGAAGGGGTACTATCCTGGCGGCGCATCGTCAGGGGACGGTGAAATCGTCCCGACGTGCAATAGCTCGTTCCTTCCAGACAATTGGTGGCTTTTCAGCAGGGGTTTTGTGTGAAAATTGCAATCCGACTTTGCTTGCTGGCGGCCTCTTTTGTTCTGTCACCCATGGTGGCGCATGCCGATTGGCAGGCTGTCGAGAAGGTGCAGACCTACGCCATTTCAGGCAAATCCGGTGCTGAACTCTACGCCTCGATTGGTGAGAGGGGACCCGAGGTGGGCGGCAGGATACGCGCCATCGCGCATACCAATTTCACGCTGACATGGACAAGGAAATACGAAAGGCAAGGCAATGCCTGCACGCTGGTTTCCGCGCGGCCAAAGCTCACCATCACCTACACGCTGCCCAAGCCCGCCGAGCCGCTGCCGCCCCCGGTCCGCAAGAATTGGGAGACCTTCATTGCCGGTGTCCATAGCCACGAATTGGTACACGGCGATACGATCAAGGAGATGGTAAAAGCGATTGAGGCTGTAAGTGTTGGCATGTCTGTGCCGAGCGACCCCAACTGCCAGAAAATCCGAAGCGAGTTGACGAAACGGCTTTCCGAACTCTCTCTGACGCAGCGGCAGCAAAGCCGCGATTTCGACCGGAGCGAACTCAGCGAGGGTGGTAATATCCACCAGCTCGTCCTCGCTCTGGTGAACGGGGCGTAGAACGCCTCCGCCAATCGCGCTCCGGCAAGTCGATCGACGATTATTGCCCCTTCTCTACCCGGGTAACGGGTCGTATCATGCCGATGTCATTAGACCCTACGCTCCGCTTCAATGCTGCCTTTTGTTTGCTGTCGAAGGAGGCAATCATGGCTGACAAACAGTCCTCCAACGGTCCTGATCTGACCCATGGCGTTCCGGTCGCCGCTCTTGATGGAGGAAAGCTCCTCGGTCATGTCGGCGAGCGGGAGGTGCTCCTGTTGAAAGTGGCGGACGAGATCTTCGCGATCGATGCCCATTGCAGCCATTATCACGGGCCACTTATAGAGGGGTTGGTGCAAGGAGAGACCGTACGCTGCCCCTGGCACCACGCTTGCTTCGACCTTCGCAGCGGCGAAGCGATGCGTGCGCCGGCCCTGAGCCCATTGTCATTCTGGCAAGTGGAAAGGCGCGACGGGCATATTTTCGTTCAGAACAAGCGCGAGGATCAAAAACAGGCGCAGCCAGCGGGCGGGCAGCAACCTGCACGAATCGTCATCATTGGGGGTGGCGCGGCGGGGTTTGCTGCAGCAGAGATGCTTCGCCGACGTCAGTTCCAGGGCAGCATTGTCATGCTGAGCGCTGATACCGCAGCACCGGTCGACCGACCGAACCTTTCAAAAGATTATCTGGCTGGCAGTGCGCCGGAAGCGTGGGTGCCGCTACGGTCGGACAAGTATTATGGCAAGATGAATATCGACCTTCGGCTGCGCACGGAGGTCACGTCCATCGACAGTATCTCGCGAGAAGCCATCACTGCGGGCGGAGACAAGATCGGCTATGACCGGCTGCTCCTGGCAACAGGCGCGGAACCCGTGCGCCTAACCATACCCGGCGCCGATCAGCCGCATGTCCATACGCTGCGTAGCCTCGATGACAGCCGCGCCATGATTGCTGCCGCCGCCGGCGCCCGCCGCGCTGTCGTGGTAGGGGCCAGCTTTATCGGGCTCGAAGTCGCCGCTGCGCTACGCGCACGCGATATCGAAGTTCACGTCGTCGCTCCGGACAAGCGGCCGATGGAGCGGGTATTGGGGGCGGAGATGGGGGATTTCATCCGTGCACTGCATGAAGAGCATGGTGTCTTTTTCCATCTCGAAGACACTGCGGTGGCAATCGAAGGCTCAAAAGTTCGGCTCAAGAGTGGAAGCGAATGTGAGGCCGACCTTGTTGTTGCCGGCATCGGGGTGCGGCCCCGACTTGCCTTGGCCGAGCAGGCTGGCCTTGATCTCGACAATGGCGTCGCAGTCGATGCGTATCTTGAAACAAGCACGCCCGGAATTTATGCCGCGGGCGACATTGCGCGCTGGCCAGATCCGCATTCCGGTCGAAATATTCGTGTCGAGCATTGGGTGGTCGCGCTACGCCAGGGGCAGGTCGCTGCGCTCAACATGCTTGGCCAACAGAAAAAGTTCGAGGCCGTGCCTTTTTTCTGGAGCCAGCATTATGATGTCCCGATCAACTATGTCGGCCACGCTGAAAAATGGGATGAGATTGTCATCGACGGCGATATCAACGCGAAGGACTGTACGCTGCATTACAAAAGCGGCGGACGGGTCCTCGCCACAGCCTCCATTTACCGGGATCTGGAAAGTCTCGAGGCCGAAGTCCGAATGGAGCGCGAAACCGCCTGAGCCAGGGGAAAGCCGGTCAGTAGTTTCGCTGGCGGAAAAGGCCGCGGTCGATCTGCCGCTGGCGGTATTCAAGGTCGACGTTTGAACTGGCGTCGTTGAGATACGCATCTTCGCGCGCCTTGGCGTGGTCGTGATTTATGAAATCTCGAATGCGGCTGAAATAGTTCTTCACGATATATCTCCTTCTGTTGCACTAAACGTAGAAATGCATGGTGCAATGCACAATGAAGGATTGCCCATATCTCCTATGCGTTTGGCGCAACTCTAATTGCCGCGTCGATACCGAGCGGGCGATCCTCCTCTCCCAACTAGCCAGTCTGACATTCATACAGAAATTAAGCTGCCTCGCCCGCATGCAATTTGACATCGGCCGTCACGTCAGCCGTTCCGGCACATACCTTTCGAATATGATAAACGTTGCTATTTACAGATAGACTCAAAAGATATATCGTTAAGCATACGAACAAAGGAGATTTGAAGCAATGTTTAGAGACTGTAATCACGAACGATCAATGATGTATGCGATGGCGCGCGGTCGCCATGGTGGTGGCCCGGAGGGCCCGGGTGGCGGCGGTTTCGGCGGGCGTTTCGGCCGCAGGGGCGGGGGAGGCAGGGTCTTTGCTTCTGGCGATCTGCGCCTGGTGCTGCTGGCCTTGGTTGCTGAGCGACCGCGGCATGGCTATGAGCTGATCAAGGATATCGAAGAACTGTTCGGGGGTGCTTATGCGCCAAGCCCTGGCTCGGTCTACCCGTCGCTGACCTTTCTCGAAGAAATCGGACAGGTGACTGCCGCAGCGAGCGACGGAGCGAAAAAGCTCTATACCATCACTGAGGAAGGCCTTGCCTACCTGGCGGAAAACAAGGACCTTGTGGATGCGGTGCGTACGCGGATGGGTATGGTCGCCCGGTCGATGGCTGGACAAAAGCCGCCGGAGGCGATCATCCATGCGATGAATACGCTAAGGACTGCGCTTCATCTGCACGGTCACGGCTGGCCCACCGAGGAAGTCGAACGAATCCGCAAGATACTCGAGCAGGCGGCGCTGGATATCGAAGCCGGCAAGACCAAGTAACGGTCGGGCACATTGCCGGGTGCTACAATTGGCCTCTCCATTCGAGGGGCTAATTGTTCCGCGTCAGCTGTTCAGTGCAGCATGCTTCCAGAACCCGGTCTTGGTCCTGTGCAGGGTTCTCAGCTTCGCCACAAAGTCGTCATGGGAACTGATGGAACCATGTTCGGTGGTCGCCGCCGATAGCCGCCCGGCGTCAGCCAGGTGGCGGGCTGCGTGCTTATAACGGGCAGATCGTGCGCGTTCGAGCGTGAAGTCAATCATGGCCCGCAGCAGGATGATAGCAGCAAGCGGTTGTTGATCACGCAGTGCTTCGGCAGCAGATGTCAGCAGCTCATAGCGGTCGCCGTCAAGTTCCCCCGCGCGCGAAATGACAAGCTTTGCCGCACGACCGGGCGCCGGCCATGACAACAGGAACGCCAAAGCATCATGGACATCCGGATAGCGATCCAACAAGGCGAAGGCCTTGTCTTCTGCTTCCATGTCATCGAAATCCGGCAGGCGTTTCAGAAACGCGCGCAAGTGATCGGCATTCAGGGTTCTTTCGAAAGACTGCCATCGAAATGCCTGGGCCTCATCCTTGCGTCCCAAGGCGTCCAACACCTCCGTATAGGCCGCTTCCCATTCAAAAGGGGCTGGATGGCTGTCGGCGCGATCGGCCGCTCGAATGGCGTCCAGCGCTTCTTCGGGTCGTCCTGCAGCCAGCAGCCTGCGGGCGATCTCGGCGGACACTCCCGGCTCGGACCTTGCTTGCTCGTCCTTCTGCGCGATGAATGCGTCGACATCGCCTTGTGCGTCGGCGATCTGTTCCAGGGCCGTTCGTATGGCTCGATCGCGTTGTCGCCGGTCGAGGATATTCTCGTAGGTTAACCTTGCATCGCTGCTGCCTGACCGGCGGTCCAGGTCCGAACCTTTCGACCATTCCACAAGAAGGGCCTTCAGCTGGTCAAGTCCTTCCATGCCGAGGGCAGGCGCCAACGCGGCTATAAGCGTGTCATATTGCCCATAATCATTGTGCTGCAGGGCGCTGAAAGCGCGGTCCGCCAACAGATGCGGATCCGGTTGCGCCGCTTTGGCGATCGTGCCCAAATTGGCACAGGCCTGGCGGAAAACGGCCATGATCGTACCGTTGCTGTCGGCGCAACGCGCGAACACCGAGTGAGCCAGGCTCATAAATCGCCACATCACGTCCAGAGCTTCATCGGCGTCGATCCCGGCGATCGTTTCGGTGATAATCCGCCTCTGGGTGTCGAGATCGCTCTTCAGCGCCTTGATCCGCCGCCAGCCGATCTTCGATCTTGAGCGATCAATAGAGGACAAGCGCTTGGTCACCTCTCTGCCGACGTCGCCGCCGCCCTGCATCCCGGCAAGCTCAATGCGCAAACGTCGTTTATGGGCGGCGCTTCCCGTGCTGATCTCGATCAGCAGTGCAGCCAGCTTTTGGGTGCCGAGCGCTTCGAGGTTTCTTGCGTTCAGTGTCGTCTTCGAAGCCACGTGAGGTTCAATGCTCCAGGTCTGGCGAGTGGTCTAAGCTGCTGGTTCTTCGGAGGCATCCATGGGATATCCTATCCCCGGTCTATCCGATTTCGGTTTGCGCGGCGACCCCGTGGCGCCCAGCACGCTCGCATCATATTGCTCGCCTTGGAGGGTGGTGATCCCGACTGGATTCGAACCAGTGGCCTACAGATTAGGAATCTGTCGCTCTATCCTACTGAGCTACGGGACCATGCCTGAGACATACTGTTTTTCAGCGTTCACGCCAAGTATGAAGATGCGCAGAAATTTTGACGCTCCGATGACGGTCAGGAGGCGGCCGGAAGCGCGCTTTCCGCCAGCTTTACCCAGTAGCTGATGCCATGCGGAATGGCTTCATCGTTGAAGTCATAGGCAGGATTGTGCAGCGAAGCGCTATCGCCATTGCCAATGAAAATGAAAGCGCCGGGGCGGGCTTCCAGCATGTATGAAAAGTCCTCGCCCGCCATCATCGGGGCGATCTCTTCATTGACGGCACCGTTTCCTGCAACGCTGCGGGCCGTTCGGGTGGCAAAATCGGTTTCACGCGCATGATTGAACGTTACCGGGTAGTTGCGCACATAGTGGACGTTCACGCTCGCGCCCAGCGCGCCGGCAACGCCCTGTGCCACTTCGGTGAGGCGCCGTTCGGCAAAGTCGCGCATTTCCGCGCGCAACGTGCGGACGGTGCCGGCCAGTTCCGCCTTTTGCGGAATGATATTGTGGGCGTCGCCCGCATGAAATTTGGTGACCGAGAGGACGACCGAATCCAGCGGGTCCGTGCCGCGCGAAACAATCGTCTGCAGCGCATTGACGAGCTGTGCGCCGATGACGACGGGATCGATCGTCCGGTGCGGTTGGGCGGCATGGCCGCCGCGTCCTTCGATGGTAATGGTGAACTCATCTGTCGCAGCCATGATCGGGCCCTTGCGGATGGCGAATTGACCGACCGGGAGCCCGGGAACGTTGTGCATGCCATAGACTTCGGAAATGGAGAACCGCTCCATCAGGCCATCCTTGACCATTTCGCGGCCACCGCCGCCGCCTTCCTCCGCCGGTTGGAAGATCACGGCGACCGAACCCCTGAAATTGCGGGTCTCCGCCAGATATTGCGCTGCGCCGAGAAGCATTGCCGTATGGCCATCGTGGCCACAGGCATGCATCTTGCCCTCCGTTCGCGACGCCCAGGGTGTTCCGGTGACCTCATTGAGGGGAAGGGCGTCCATGTCGGAGCGCAGACCCACCGTCGGCCCTTCGCCATGGCGACCCTTGATGATCCCGACGACGCCGGTACGGCCGATGCCGGTCTCGACTTGGTCGCAGCCAAAATCCCGCAGCTTTTCCGCAACGAAGCTTGCGGTCTCATGCACGTCGAACATCAATTCCGGGTTTGCGTGCAGGTGGCGGCGCCACTTCGAAACCTCGTTCTGCATTTCGATGGCGCGATTGAGCAAGGGCATTGCGAACCAACTCCAAGTATTACATCTGACATTTTCGCGCACAGTATAAAGGAGCTTTGCCTTTTGCCTGCCACATAAGATAGATAAGGCCATTGCCGCCCGGCGTGAAGCGCGGCTTAATGCCTTTCCCGGTTCTTTATAACAGGTCGGATTTCAGGAATGCGGAAAACTGTAGCACTTTTCCTTTGGGGTTGCGTCGTCCCGGCGATTGCATGCACGTCGCCAGCGCTTGCCGGCGCGAGCATCACTGTCGATGCCGGAACGGGCGAGATCCTGTCGCAGGACGATGCTTTCCAGCGCTGGTATCCGGCGTCGCTGACCAAGCTGATGACGACCTATGTCGCTTTTCGCATGATCGAGTCCGGTCAGATCACGCTGGATACGCCAATCCGCATGACGGCGCGCTCCGTCAAGGAGCCGCCGAGCCGATCCGGCTACAAGGTTGGCTCCGAACTCACCCTGGATAATGCCCTCAAGATCATGCTTGTCCGGTCGACAAACGATGTCGCCATGGCGATCGGCGAAACGCTCGGCGGTTCCGAGGACAAGTTTGCCGCGCTCATGAATGACGAAGCGCAGCGGCTCGGCATGTACGGCACCCATTTCGTCAATCCCAATGGACTATATTCGGATGACCACTATACCACTGCCCGGGACCTCGCGATCCTGACGCTGCATCTGCGCCGGGAATATCCGCAATATGCGCACTATTTCGATATCGAAGCCATCGACTATGGAAACAAGAAGTCGCAGGCCAATTACAATGCCCTGATTGGCCGCTTCCAGGGAGCTGACGGCATGAAGACCGGGTTCGTTTGCCCCTCGGGTTACAACCTCATCGGCTCGGCAACACGCAATGGCCGGACGATCGTCACCGTCGTCCTCGGGGAAATGACAATCACATCGCGGGTGACCAAGGCGGCGGACCTTTTGGGCAAGGCGTTTGAAACGAAGGGGGCCGGCCAAACGCTCGATACGCTGCAGCCTTATGGGTCACCGACAAGGGATGTCGCCGTAAACATGCGCCCGACGGTCTGCTCGAAACAGGCCGCCGCCTCCGACAATTGGGATGGCAAGGATTCCGAAGGGCACCTCGTCCAGGGCTCTGCCTATCTCACACGCCTGGATCATGAGCCCAAGTCGGAACAGGTCGCCTTGCTGCCGCCCAAAGTCAACTCGGAAGGCATGGAACTGAGCCGCATTCCCGTACCTTCGCCGCGCCCCGACCGGCCGTCGATGACCGATGCCAGCGGTGCGTTGAGGCAGTAAACTAGTGGCCGACGCTCCCATTCCGGTTTCGGTGCTGACCGGCTTTCTCGGCTCCGGCAAGACGACTTTGCTCAACCGGCTGCTAAAAGATCCGGCGCTCGCCGATACGGCGGTTGTCATCAACGAGTTTGGCGATGTCGGCATAGATCATCTGCTCGTCGAGAAGGCGAGCGAGGGTATTATCGAACTCTCCGACGGCTGTCTGTGCTGCACGGTGCGCGGCGAACTCGTCGACACGCTCGCCGATCTGATCGACCGGTTGCAGACCGGCAAGTTGCCGAGGCTCAAGCGGGTGATCATCGAGACCACCGGCCTCGCCGATCCGGCCCCGGTCCTGCATGCGATCATGGGGCACCCGGTCCTGTTCCAGGCCTTTCGAGTCGACGGCGTCATCACCACCGTCGACGCCGTCAACGGCATGGCGACGCTTGACGCCCATGAAGAGGCTGTAAAGCAAGCGGCGGTCGCCGACCGTATCGTCATCACCAAGACAGATCTGCCCGAGGCTGCCGCGAGCCTTCAGGCGCTGCGGGCTCGCCTTGCTGCGCTCAATCCTGGCGCCGACCTGATCGACGTTGGTGATCAACGTACGGGTTATGCGGCGTTGTTCGAGTGCGGCGTCTATAATCCCGAAACGAAGACGGTTGACGTTCAGCGCTGGCTGAAGGCGGAAGCCTATCGCAACCGGGAACATGAACGCAGCGATATCGATGGCCACCACCATCACCACGACCATGGCGATCATCATCACCACGATGTCAATCGGCATGATGCATCGATCCGGTCATTCTCGTTGACGCATGACAAGCCGGTTCCGCTGTCGAGCTTTGACATGTTCCTCGATTTGCTCCGCTCGGCGCATGGCGAGAAACTCCTGCGCGTGAAAGGCATCGTGCAACTGGCCGATGATCCGGATCGCCCTCTCGTCATTCACGGCGTACAGCAAATATTCCACCCGCCAGTACGGCTGGCTGCGTGGCCGGACGGGACCCGCGAGACGCGCCTCGTCATGATCGTGAAGGATTTACCCGAAAGCTACGTCACCCAGCTTTTCAACGCGTTCCTGAACCAGCCTCAAGTCGATACGCCCGATCGTGCCGCGCTGTTCGATAATCCCTTGGCGATAGCCGGGGTCAAGCTGAGGTAGGGTCAAAAACGCTTTATCCGCGTTCGATATGAAAGCGGTGGCCGCCCGCGATGCTGAGGGTCTCAATCAGCCGGTGGCCCTCGCTCAGGCAGAAGTTTGGCATGTCGATAACGGCGAGCGGATCGCTGGTTTCGACCCATAGCCGGCTGCCGAGCTCCATATCCATGAGTTTTCTGCGGGTCTTGAGCACTGGCAACGGACAGTTCAGCCCGCGCAGGTCATATGTCTCGGCATCCACAGCTAGAGCCTTTCTTGTTTAAGTGGAACAGTGGGCTCTAGTTCCCGAGGATTTTCCACCACGCCTTCTTGGCGGGTGCAGGCTGTTCCGCCGGCGCTGCCGCGGTCAGGGCTGCGGTGGTCTCAGGACTTGCCGGTGACTGCGCCGGCGCCGCAGCGGCGGGCGCTGGAGCTGCCGGTGCGACCGACATCGGCGTGGCCGATACCATCACTTTTGACATACGGGTGCGCTTGGCCGCTTCACGCTCTGCCTTGGCCTTGTCTGCGGCAACCGCAGAGGCAAGGCGAACCATGATCTGAGGCTTCGATGCAGCGTCCTTGTCCTGCGGCGACAGGGACGGCGGTTCCATGGTCACACGTTCGCCACGGGCCCGGCGGGCGCTCCAGTCAGCAATGATCTTGGCTTCGGTGATGCCCTGGATCGAGCGGGCGGGCGGTTGAATCTTGCCCTTGCCAACCATGGACGAAAAAGCCGTCTCATAGTTGCTCTGATAGGACTGATAGGCCGTCTTCAGCGAATCTGGCTGATCTGTCGGCGGACAGGTGCTTGTCGCAGCGATCGGCGCGTTCGGATCGGAGGTGTGATTGAAGACATATTTCTTCTCGCACACATCCACTTTCGGCGGCACCTTGGTGATCTCGAAATGATCATAACCTTCCTTGAGGTTCTTCCAGAAAGGATAGTTCGGATCATCCTTGTAGCGGGCCATGTTGGCCGCGGTCATGCGGAAGGGGAACGCTTCGAGTTGGATCGAGTCCTGGCCGCCCTTGAAGGCGTCACGCGCAAAAGCATAAATCTGCGCAACCTGCGCATCACTCATGGAGTAGCAGCCCGACGAAGAACAGGCGCCGTGCACCATCAGGTTGGCGCCGGTGCGGCCAAGGGCCCGGTCCAGGCCATTGGGGAAGCCGGTATTGAACGAGAGGTAATAGCTCGATTTCGGGTTCATCTGCGCCGGGCGTACTGCGTAGAACCCTTCAGGTGCCTGGCGATCGCCTTCGATGAACTTCGGCCCGAGCTTGCCCGACCATTTGCAGATCTGGTAGCTCGTGATCATGTCATAGCGACCATTGTCCTTGCGCTTCCACACCTCAAGGACGTTCTCCTCCTTGAAGATGCGGAACATGACCGGAGACGTCAGGCTCATGCCTTTCGCCTTCATGCTCTCGACTATTTTCGGAGGCAGCTGCGTCGACGCGCCGTTCGGGACGATATCCTCGACGGACGATCCCTGGCATGCCGCGAGGAAGACGGTTAGGAGCAAGGGTGCAAGAATATGTGTCGGTAGTTTCATCGCTGCAGCTGTTTTCGGTTCGCTTGCCAGTCTCATTGCCCGGACTCACGCTGGCCCGTTGCATCATCAATGCATTTGTTATGGTTGACAAACCCTTACCGCAACTATGCAAATTGCTCAATGATGCAAACGTCACCTGCAACGAAGACAGGGCGGATTTATGGCGGGACGTCAGCTGCCCTGAAACGCGCTGTATCTATGGTGAATGAAAGGTAACCGCGTATGCCGGTGAATGGCAAGCCCCCAATGAAAAAGGCGGCGCACCAGCACCGCCCTTTTGGGGACTGCGAAGAACAGAATTATCCGTTCAGAGCGTCCTTCAGAGCCTTGGCAGGCTGGAACGCAACTTTCTTCGAAGCTGCGATTTTGATCGTTGCGCCAGTTGCAGGGTTACGGCCTTCGCGAGCGGCGCGCGACTGTACCTTGAACTTGCCGAAGCCCGGCAGGGAGACTTCATCGCCGGCTACGACGGAATCGGTGATACCTTTAAGAACGCTGTCAACAATCGCCTTTGACTGAACTTTTGTGAGACCCTGATCAGCAACGAGCTTCTCGATAAGATCGGACGTATTCATTTTGGCGGTTTCCTCAGTATATTCGTTGATCGGAGGCGTCTGTATGGCACGCGATTCCGGCTCTGTCATCAGCAATAGCGGCCAAAATGCTGGTTTATACCCAGTGTTTACAGGCTTTTTTGCGAAACCGGCTATGAAAGCCAGGATTGGGCTGTGACGGACCATACAAAAGCGGAAAAGTGATTCGGGTCACGGCGCACGGGAATCAGGCGGGTTCGGCCTGCAGAAGGTCGGTCATCTGCCAGATGGGCGGGTCGCCAATGTGGCGCACGAGATGATCGACAAAGGCGCGCACCTTTGCCGAAACATGCCGGGTCGGGGGATAGACGGCAAAAATCCTGTAGGGAAGGGGTCTGGCTTCGGGCAGCACGGGCATAAGCGTGCCAGCACGCAGGGCATCGGCGGCGATGAACATGGGAAGCAGCACCAAACCGAGCCCAGAAATCGCCATGTCGCGCATCGCCTCGCCATTATTGGCGACGATGCGGCCATGCATGGCCACTGAAATGGGTTCGGCGGAACCAGCGGGATTTTCGAACTGCCATAACTGGCTGGTATTGACGTTCGAATAATCGATGCAGGCGAAGGTACTCAGTTCGTCAAGATTTTTCGGTATGCCATTGGTGGCGGCAAAATCCGGGCTGCAACAGATCACACGAGCGTCGGTACAGAGCTTTCGGGCGATCAGGCTTGAATCCTTCAGAATGCCGATGCGAATGCCGACATCATAGCCGCCGCGCACGAGGTCAACCATGCGATCCTCGAATTCCACGGCGATTTCGAGATCCGGATATTGCCGGGCGAAATCGGCAATCATGCGACCGAGATAAAGTGTTCCGAATGTCATGGGTGCGGCGATGCGCAGACTACCGCGAATGGCACTGTGCCGTTCACCAACCCTGTCGGCGGCTTCAATGATTTCTCGTACCAAGGGCCTGATGCGCTCGACAAAGTCCAACGCATTGTCCGAAGCAACCAGTTTGCGGGGCGAGCGTTGAAACAGCTCGATGCCGAGCGCGGCCTCGAGGTCCGTGATGCGTTTGCTGACGACCGACTTCGACAGGTTGAGGCGCGCCGCAGTCGCTGTGACGCTGCCGGTTTCCATCACATCGAGAAAAGTGAGAAGATCATCAAAGCGCCATTTCATGGTTTTGTTATAGTGGACGCGGGCGCTGTTTGGAAGATTTATGCCAGCACTTCGTTCGATTTGATCGAACATAAGTTGCAAAGAAACGCTCTTTATCGAGGAAGCCATAGCCCAGATATTCACCGCAACGGCAACAGCGCCGCAACGAACCCATTCAGGAGGCTTCAATGACCTTACAACTGACAGGCATTCATCACCTGACTGCCATAACTGCAAATGCGCCGGAGAACCTGCGTTTCTATACCCAGACCCTCGGTCTGCGACTGGTAAAGAAGACGGTCAACCAGGATGATACCAGCGCGTACCATTTGTTCTATGCGGATGGTGAAGCAACGCCTGGCTCGGACCTGACATTCTTTGACTGGCCAGTCGGGCCGGAGCACCGTGGCACGCACAGCATATCGCGCACCGGCTTGCGTGTTGGGAGCAAGGCCAGCCTCGACTGGTGGAAAGCCCGCTTTGCCGAACTCGGCGTGAAATCGGGCGAGGTTTCCGAAGTCGGAGGCTACGATTCTCTTGACTTCGAAGATGGCGAAGGCCAGCGGTTCCGCCTGATCAATGATGGCGGCGCGGCGCCCTCACATCCCTGGGACAGGAGCCCGGTTCCGGCCGAGCATCAGATCCGCGGGCTCGGCCCGATCACGATCAGCGTGCCTGACATCACCAATACGGAGGCAATCCTCCTACATGTCATGAACATGCGCAAAGCAAACACGTATCCGTCTCCCGACGGCGTCGGCCACGTGCAGGTGTTTGCCATGGGCGAGGGCGGGCCGGCTGCGGAACTCCACGTTGCGGTTCAGCCTGACCTTCCGGTTGCGCGGCAGGGTGCCGGCGCAGTGCATCACGTTGCATTCCGCGTGCCGGACGTGCCGCACTTGCATGAATGGACCGAACGTTTGAAGGGCTTTCGCATGCCATCGAGCGGCGAGGTCGAGCGCTACTATTTCCGTTCGCTGTATTTCCGCGAACCGAATGGCATTCTGTTCGAGATTGCCACGGATACGCCTGGCTTTACGGTCGACGAGCCCATGGAAACGCTGGGTGAAGGCCTGTCATTGCCGCCATTCCTTGAAGGCAAGCGCGCATCCATTGAAGCGGGATTGAAGCCGCTCGTTTAACACCACGAAAGCAGGGCGGATCAGTTCCGCCCTGCCTTCCTTTCCTCCAGCCATTGCCGGACGACCTCGATGTCCTGCGGCCCGGTTTCATGGCCAGCAGGTACGCTCGTCGCAGTGACTTGTGCGCCTGACTGTCGCAGCTCCGCTTCAAGCGCCGGTGCGTGGGCTCCAAACAGATCGTGGTCGCCAGTGACGAACAAGATACCCGTGCCAGACAGGTCCGCCTCGGGGGTGTCTTCGAGCACTTTGGTTGCGCGCAGGAGGACCGCATTTCGGACGAGGCCCGGATACAATTGCATCATGGCTGCGAGCAGGTTAGCGCCGTTGGAATAGCCGAGAAAAATTGTTGCCTGCAGATCAAGTCCGTACGCCTCGGTGGCGCCCTCGACGAAGGCCGCGAAAGCTTCGGCTTCCGAGCGGATATCCTTCTGGTCGAAGCTGAGGGGGCCGAAGCGGCGGAACCAACGCCCCTGACCTTCCTCATTACTGCGGCCGCGCACTCCGATCAAGGTTGCGTCTGGCGCGGCTTTTGCGGCAAGTGGCATCAGACTGGCTTCGTTGCCGCCAGTACCATGCAAGAGAATGAGCGTTTGCCCGCCTGCAGGGTCCGGTGTGTAAACCCGGTGGACGAAGGGAAGCTCGCGATAGATGAAACGCTCTTCCTTCGGCATCCCGAATTGCGGCAGCATCACCTTCAGATTTTCCGCCTCCGTGGCGAAATGCGGCGGGATGAACAGGCTGGAACCCAACCCGGCATCGTTCTCGTCGATCAGCATGCCTGGTCCGTCGGTCGCCATTTCAAACAGGCTGCCGCCCGGCTCGCGCACATAGATCGAATGGAAATATTTGCGGTCGTGCATTGCCGTTGCATTTGCTCCGCTCGCCGTCAGGCGATCATAAGTGGCGGTGACGGCAGCTACATCGGCGGCGCGGAAGGCGATATGATCTATCGTTCCGGTCCCCGGAGCCGAACTCCAAAAACCTGTCGCGTCACGCACATCGATGCAATCACCGGACGCCGAGATCATGCGTGTGATTGTCTCGCTCTGGCTGGCCATCCGATAGCCGAAATAATCCTCGAGAAATGCGCGGGTCTGCTGCGGCATTTCGGTAAGGATCGTCGCACCCCTGATCCGTCGTACCGCATCGGGCTGCGGAATACCCTCGGCAGCCCAAGGATCTGCAACTTCGACAGCCTGGGTTCCGACAAGTTTGACGATGACTCCGTCGGGATCGTGAAGGCGCAGGACCGTTTCGCCGAACTCCTGTGCGGGTCCCGACACGGCGATGTTGAATTGCAGCGCCCGTGTCAGCCAGAACCCGATGCTTTCCGGCGCGATCGCCAATGCGATTTCACTGGGTTGCCCATAGCCGGCGCGACCGGGCGAGCCGTCTTCCCAAACGAGAAAAGTGATGAGCGAACCCGGTGTGCCCGATCTGTCGCCATAGAGAAGGTGCAGCTGGGTTGCATCCTCATACCCACCCGTCCGTTTGACGAGCCGCAGTCCGAGGAAGCCGACATAGAAGTCGACATTGGCCTGCACCTTGCGCGTGATCAATGTGATGTGATGGATGCCGCCGGCCATGAATCTCTCCTGTCTGCTTCGAACTGCAGATTAGACCTATTGTGGATCATATCCAGCGCTTCCGGCTTGCAGCTCGTCCTGACCCGCTTCATCGCTTCCAGCGAGTAATAATTGGCGGAATGAACTGGTCAGGATTCATTTCGGTAAAGGCAAGGACGCAGATCCTCAGCCCTACGAACGCAAAGCGCCGATGGTTCCAACAGCCATTTATTCAATTTTAGAGATGGGCCAGCAACGGTGGGCAGTACAAAAAACAACACCCACCGCGGGAGGAGATGCGGTGGGTGCTATTTGTAAAGACCGGCTGGGAGGAGGAGTGCCGGTCTTTAGTCGTCCAGAGCTTGGGAGGAGGAGTGCTCCGGACGAAGCTGTATTCGATTAGTGAGCCGAAGCGGCCTTCTTGGCAACGAAGGCGATATCGCCACGGGAGATGCCGAGGTCGTTCAGTTCACGTGCAGACAGGCGGCTCAGTTCGGTGACAGTGTCACGATAGCGGCGCCAGTTGTTGTAAGAGCGGATCAGGTTCATTTCACTCACCTTGTTAATTTCTTGTTTGTTGGATCATTCTCGATCGGTGAGCTGGATATAGTGAACGCCTTTGGAAACTTGCAGTGACGTTTTTGCATAGCAGCATTGCAATCCAAGAAGAGATGCTGCACTGCAACACACATGTGTGAAAGCTCGCATAAAGGGTGCTGGCCCTAACGCAAAATCAATCCCCCCGCTTTCGCGGGGGATGCTTTCGCTGGAGCCTTTTTTCGAGCGCGTTTTTGAGCTTCGAGTTCTGCGAGCTCCTTGTCAGCCTTTTTCGCAGCTGCCTCGCATTGCCGGCGGAATTTCTCCACCTCTTCCTCGGTCAGATGTTCGATACCAATAAAGGCGTTCTTGGCTTCGGATACCCGCACAAGTTCATCGAGTTTGGCCTGTATGGCGACACCGTCGCGATTCTGCGTATTCTGGATAAGGAAGACCATCAGGAAGGTGATGATGGTGGTACCGGTATTGATGATGAGCTGCCACGTGTCGGAGAAACCGAAGATCGGCCCGCTGACGGCCCAAACGATGATGGTCAGGCAGCACAGTATGAAGGTGATCGGTTTGCCCGCCGCCATTGCGACGCTATTGGCGATGCGTGTGAACAATTTGCCGAACATTTCTCCGACCTCCCGTGCGCCCGCTTTGGGCCAGCGATCGGTAACAACGATCGGGCTGAAATAGTTCCGCCCTCATTGTCAGATTAACGGCCGAATCTGTCGCGCCTTGTCCACCGGGTCAGGTCTCGTCGTGTCATAAGGAGTAGATGATGCGGTGTAGGCCGCGCATAGGCCGGCTAACCCAAGCTGGTTAACCCACTATGATATGCATTCAGGCCGCAATGATTCTGCTAAGATGTTCCCAAAACAATAAGAAAAGGGGGCTGAAATGTTCGAGGTAACCGATGGGGCCATGCTGGTAGTGATTGCGATCGCAACGGCAATCGGGGCCTATATCTTCTACGGAATCTCCATTCTCCAGCTTACGGCCTTTTAGGGCTGGCCTCGGGATAGCAGGACAGCTGGCGCATGTCAGCTTCAAGGCTGGAAGCGCGACCTGCGCTTGGCGACTTCGAAGACGCGTCGCAAATCAGAAAAAAGGGTCCAAAACCCGCCCGCAAACTGCGGTTGAGAGCGCGAGCCATCATTGAAAGAAAAGGAAAATGGCGCGCCCGAAAGGATTCGAACCTCTGACCCCCAGATTCGTAGTCTGGTGCTCTATCCAGCTGAGCTACGGGCGCGTGCCACTTATGCGCGTTCGTCTGCGCAGCGCGGTTCGTAATGGGTTGAGAACTGAATTGCAAGCTGCTTCGGCAAAAAAACCGAAACTATTTTCACGCCGGCAATCGGCAGTGGATTCTTCGGCGGCTTATCAATGCATGCGGCCTACGCCACGGCACAGCACAGAAAGCTCCAAGAAAAAGCCCGGTCATGACCGGGCTTTTCACTGACCTTCAGATCTAAAGATTACGGCCGATACCAAGATATTTTTCGCGCCGGTCCTGTCGCAATGCATCGCCATCCATGTTGCCCATGGATTTGAGCGCAACGTTGATGATGTTGCCCGTGGCCTCGATAGCCGCATCCTTGCCGCGATGCGCGCCGCCCATCGGCTCTGGAATGATGCCGTCGATGATCTTCAGCTCGTAAAGATCCTGCGCCGTGATGCGCATCGACGTGGCCGCATCCTTTGCCCTGGTGGAATCATGCCAAAGGATGGAAGCGGCGCCTTCCGGCGAGATCACCGAATAGATCGAGTGTTCGAGCATGTAGACGCGATTGGCCGTGGCAATGGCGATGGCGCCGCCAGAGCCGCCTTCGCCGATAATGACTGAGACGATCGGCACTTTCAGGTTGAGGCAGGCGGCAGTGGAGCGTGCAATCGCCTCGGCCTGGCCACGTTCCTCGGCGGCGATACCAGGAAAGGCGCCGGCCGTATCGACGAGGGTCAATACCGGCAGCTTGAAACGGTCGGCGAGTTCCATGACGCGCACCGCCTTGCGATAGCCTTCGGGCATGGCCATGCCGAAATTGTGCTTGAGGCGCGTTTTGGTATCGCTACCCTTCTCCTGGCCGATGACGGCAACGGCCTGGCCGTTGAAACGGGCAAGCCCTGCCTGCACCGCATCGTCGTCGGAAAAATTGCGGTCGCCGGCAAGGGGCGTGAAGTCGGTGAAGAGTTTCGCGATGTAATCGACGCAATGCGGACGGTCCGGATGGCGGGCGATCTGGGCCTTCTGCCAGGGGGTCAGCTTGCGATAAAGATCGCGCAAGGCCTCGGCCGACCTCTTCTCCAGTCGTGCGATCTCGTCATTGGTGTCTAGGGCGTCGCCCTCTTCGCCAAGCTTTTTCAGTTCGAGAATCTTGCCATCGAGATCGGCAACCGGTTTTTCGAAGTCTAGGTAGTTATACATGGACGAGGGGTCTGCCTGCAGAACGGTTGATTTCGTGGAACTAACTGGCTGTTGCCGAGGCGCATGTCAAGGAAACAAGCCGAGATGGCCTGGAAGCAGGGCAACTTATAGGGTGAATTCCGGCGAAGGTGTGGTGGCTACCGTACCCTACTGTTGCGTTTGACGAGCTTTGGCGGTTTGGGAGGAATTGAAGCCTTCAATCGCTTCGGGCTCTTCACCTGTTTCGCCGCGCCGGTTCGTTGCCAGCCGATCCATCTGCCTTCGCCTTCGTGGTTGTGAAAGCCAGCTGCCGCCCTCAAACCGCATCTCAATTCCTCAATATCGAGCCCCGGCGTCTGGGCAAGCAGGCCGGGCGGCAGATGATCGAGATCGAGCCAGGCGACGTCGAAATAGATGGTCTCCGGCCGGTTTTCATTATTCACCGCGAAGAACCATTGGCTTTCCATATAGTCGCCGAACCAGGGATCCGGAAACATGGAAGGCGAGAATGCAAAGCCGAATGCGGTAATTTCTTCCCAGCGCCAACTCTGGCGCCAGCCCATCGAACGTGTCAGATGGCTTGAACGGGTAAATCCGTTATCATCGAAGTGCATCACTTCGCCGTCGGTTTCAACGGGAGGCGGCTCAGGTCCGGAAAGTATCCTTTTCAACAACTGCCACATGGACATTCCGCCGGTTCATTGGTCAGGGTCGTCTGGAAGCTGCATGGTCCTGACCCTAGTCTGCCAGAGGATGGTGCTCCGTGACAAGCCTGTGCAGCCGCTCTTCCATGACGTGGGTATAGATCTGGGTCGTCGAAATGTCGGAATGGCCGAGCAGCTGCTGCACCGCGCGCAAATCGGCGCCGTTCTGCAAGAGATGGCTGGCAAAGGCATGGCGCAACACATGCGGTGAGATCGCCGATGCCTTCAAGCCGGCGCGCGCGGTCAGCCCTTTCAACTCACGGGCAAAAACCTGCCGCGCCAGAAAGCCGCTTTCCGACATGGCCGGGAACAGCCACGGATTATCGGGAAGGTTGGGCTGCAGGTCGCGCTCGGCCAGATATTTGTTCATTACCTCTCGCGCTTTGGTAGAAAGTGGGACCATCCGATCTTTCGAGCCCTTGCCGCGCACCATCAGGAACCGGTGGTCGGCGCGGGCGACGGTAACGGGAAGGCCGACAAGCTCGGAAACGCGCAAGCCAGTCGCATAAAGGATTTCGAGCAGTGCATGCAGCCGCAGGGCGTGGAAATGCGCGAGGTGAGACGCTTTGCCGTCCCGTGTCTCCTCTTCGGCGCGCGACAGCAGTTTCTCGACATCTGATTCACTCAGTATCTTGGGCAGCGGACGATCCTTCTTGGGCGTATCCAGCGTGCTGGTCGGGTCGTCAGCGCGGATGTTCTCCGTGTACAGGAAACGAAAGAACTGGCGCAGTGCGGAGAGGCGGCGCGCCTGCGAGGTCGCGGCAAAACCCCGGCCCGCGATGTCATCCAGGTAGGAGCGAATGATCGAAGGTTCCGCCAGGGTCAGCTGCACGCCGGTTGCAGCGCTGAATGCCGCCGCATCGTCGAGGTCACGCCGGTAAGACTCGAGTGTGTTCTGCGCGGCGCCCCGTTCGGCGCTCATCATTTCAAGGAAGGTCTCTATGGCTGCTGCGGCGCGCATCGGGTCACTTCGGCTGATCGGGTTTCTGATTGAGCCTTTCGGGTGGAATTCGAATGGTCATTTCCGTTTGGGTGGGATGCACGAAGGTCACCAGCGCAATCATGCCCGCATAGACGAGCCCGGCAAGGATTGCGAGAATGATGATCAATCGTGTGAGCGTTGGCATATACTGTTCAATCGGAGTTGCGACCCGCGGAATGGGTTCCATAACCTTGCTACCAAAACTCTTATGATTTCATGAAGCTGGCAACAGAGTTTGGAACGCTATAGTTTGCTTGACGACAGCGTCGTTTTCCTGTCGAAACGCGATTATGAACACGACTGAAGACATCCTTGGCCTGGCCAACGTACCGGAGATGGCAAAATCCATTCGCGCGCGCCTTGGACGCAGGTCGATCGTGCTTGTTGGTTTGATGGGCGCAGGCAAATCAACGGTCGGCAAGAAGCTGGCGACACTGGTTGAACTGCCATTCTTCGATGCGGATCACGAGATCGAAAGGGTCTCGACCATGACCATCCCCGAACTCTTCGAAACCTATGGCGAGGCGGAGTTCCGCGATCTTGAGCGCCGGGTCATTTCACGCATGCTCGAAGACGGCCCGATCGTGCTTGCAACCGGCGGCGGCGCTTACATGAATGACCAGACGCGCAGGGCAATTTCGACCGAGGGTGTCTCACTTTGGTTAAAGGCAGAACTCGACGTGTTGATGCAGCGTGTTGCGCGCAAGCAAAACCGACCGCTCCTGAAGAACGAAAATCCGCGTGGCGTGATGGAGCGCCTGATGACCGAGCGTTACCCGGTCTATGCGCTCGCTGATCTGACGATCAACTCTCGCGAAGAAAAGAAGGAAGTCATCGCGTTCGAAGCGATGCAGGCGATTGCCCAGCACCTTGATGGGAACCAGGAACCCGGCTCATGACCGAAATGACGACCCGCCCAATTACCACAGTTCCGGTCAAGCTTGGCGACCGATCCTACGATATTCTCATCGGTGCGGGACTCATCGATCAGGCCGGACAGGAAATCTCCAGACGCGCCAAGGCCGTGCGTGTCGCGGTTGTCAGCGATGAAACCGTTGCGGGTCTGCATCTTGACCGGCTGACCAAGGGCCTTGACGCCGCCGGGATTCACTCCACTCCGGTTCTGGTGGCACCGGGTGAGAAGTCCAAGGGCTTTGCGACACTCGAAACCGTGACCAATGCGATTCTTGCGGCGCGGCTCGAGCGCGGCGATATCGTCATCGCCTTTGGCGGCGGCGTCATTGGCGATCTGGCTGGCTTTGCCGCCGGGATCGCCCGCCGTGGCATGGGCTTCGTCCAGATGCCGACGTCGCTGCTGGCGCAGGTCGATTCCTCCGTCGGCGGCAAGACCGGCATCAATACGGCCCATGGAAAGAATCTCGTCGGCGTTTTCTATCAACCCCAATTGGTTCTGGCCGATACTGATGTTCTCGACACGCTTTCGCCGCGCGAGTTTCGCGCGGGCTATGCGGAGATTGCCAAATATGGCCTGATCGACAGGCCCGATTTTTTTGCATGGCTTGAAAAGAACTGGCGCGGGATATTCGCCGGCGGTCGGGAGCGGACTGAGGCGATCGCCGTCTCATGCCGGTCGAAGGCCGAGGTGGTGGCGAGGGATGAGCGCGAGACTGGAGACCGTGCGCTACTCAATCTTGGCCATACCTTCGGCCACGCGTTCGAGACGGCAACGAATTATGATTCCACCCGGCTCGTCCACGGCGAAGCCGTTTCCATCGGCATGGTTCTGGCACATCAGTTTTCGGCCAAGATGAACCTTGCAAGCCCAGACGATGCGGCCCGGGTCGAGGCCCATCTGCGCACCGTAGGTCTGCCGGTTTCGATTGGCGATATTCCCGGTGAAATGCCGCCGGCCGACAAGCTGATGGACTATATTGCGCAGGACAAGAAGGTTGCGCGCGGCGCACTGACCTTCATTCTGACACGCGGCATCGGCCAATCGTTCATTGCGAAAGACGTGCCGCCATCGGCAGTGCTGAGCTTCTTGCAGGAGAAACATCCAAAATGAACCTCGAGCTCTGGATCTTTTGCGGAGTAATCTTCGGTTTGATCCTGATGTCTGGGCTTTTTGCCGGATCTGAAACGGCGTTGACCGCCGCCTCGCGTGCCCGCATGCATCGCCTCGCCAAGCGTGGTGATCAGCGCGCCAAAATTGTCGATTTGCTCATTCAAAAACGTGACCGGCTGATCGGGGTCATGCTGATCGGCAACAATCTGATCAACATTCTGGCTTCATCCCTGACGACGAGCATGTTGCTCGATCTCTTCGGTCAGGCAGGTGTCGCCTATGCGACCGCAATCATGACCGTGCTGCTGGTGGTATTTGCCGAGGTGCTGCCGAAATCCTGGGCGGTTGCCAGCCCGGATCGGCATGCATTGGCGCTGGTTCGCTTTGCGCAGGCGGCCGTTTTCGTTTTTGGCCCGCTTTCCGATCTGGTCAACTGGATCGTTCGAAAAATTCTTGGGGCGTTTGGCATCAATCTCGCTGCCGGCACATCCATGCTGTCGGCGCAGGAAGAGCTTCGCGGGGCGGTCGACCTGCTCCACAAGGAAGGCTCGGTGATGAAGGGTGACCGCGACCAGATCGGCGGCTTGCTCGACCTGCGCGAACTCGAAGTCTATGATGTCATGATCCATCGGACCAACATGGATTCGGTGAACGCCGATGATCCGATCGAAACCGTCATCAGCGAGATACTGGCCAGCCACCATACCCGCATACCTGTGTGGAAAGACGCGAACGACAACATTGTCGGGGTCGTCCATGCCAAGGATCTCGTCCGGGCGATCCGCGACGCCGACCGGGATTTCTCCAAGATCAACATCATGAAGGTAGCGACCAAGCCGTGGTTCGTGCCCGACACCACGACGCTCCAGGATCAGCTCAACGCCTTCCTGCGCCGCAAGGCGCATATCGCCATCGTCGTTGACGAATATGGCGATGTGCAGGGGCTGATCACGTTGGAGGACATTCTGGAAGAAATCGTCGGCGACATTGCCGATGAGCACGACATCGATGTGCAAGGGTGCCGGCCGCAGCCGGACGGCTCCGTGCTGGTGGATGGTTCTGTTCCCATCCGCGATCTCAACCGGGCGCTGGACTGGAATCTGCCGGACGCGGAAGCGACGACGATTGCCGGACTGGTGATCCACGAGACACAGAGTATCCCCAAGGAAAAGCAGGCTTTCACCTTCCACGGCAAGCGGTTTACCATCCTTCGGCGCGAAAAAAATCGCATTACGCGGCTGCGCATCCGCCCCTTGGAGGATGAGGACAAGGCGAAGCTGAGTTAGTGCGCGGCGCTTAGCGGCGCGTCGCTTCTCCGGGCGCGGCCGGTTCCAGCGCCAAGGCGTGGACACTGCCCTTCAGTTCGTCCTGCAGCACATCATTGATGGCCCGGTGACGCGCCACGCGTGACATGCCTGCAAAGGCTTCCGCGACAATACGCACCCGAAAATGCGTTTCGCCTGACCCGTCAAATGTGCCATGATGGTCGCTGTCAGAATGATGGTGGCCGGCATGAAGGTGGCTTTCATTGATGACTGCCAAAGAAACCGGATGAAAAGCCTGCGTCAGTTTGTTTTCGATAGTGGACTGAGTGGACATTTCGTTCTCCTGCGCCCATATGGTAGTTTCACTTGGCAAATCCGCACATGATCACAAATTTACCGCCATTTCAGGCGTTAGGTCGATCCATGGGCAAATGTCAATTCATGCTTATGTAAGATAACCTGACGAGATGACCTCGAATTCGAAATATTTTGACAGCATCCGCATCCGCCCGAAAAAGGCGGAAGAGGAGAAATCGCGCACGCCCGTCTGCCAGTGGGATGGCTGCGAAAAGCCCGGCCCGCATCGCGCCCCCGTGGGCCGTATGAAGGAAGGTGAGTTCTTTCACTTCTGCATCGACCATGTTCGTGAGTACAACAAGGGCTACAACTATTTCTCCGGCCTGTCGGACGCCGAGGTGGCGCGCTACCAGAAAGAGGCGCTGACCGGCGACCGTCCTACCTGGACCATCGCCGGGCTGCCGGGAAGCGGCGCAGGCGCGAGCGCGCAGGCCGCGACAGCTGGCGGTACGCGGACCTCGCCGGATTTTTCCAAGCTGCGTTCCGGTCGCGCGGCCTATCAGAATCGTTTTCGCGATCCCAATAGTGTGTTCAACGAGGCGAGGGTGCACATCCGCAAACCCAAGCCTTTGGAAGCAAAAGCGCTGGATACGCTCGGGCTTGGCGCAAAAGCCAGTGGCGAAGATATCAAGTCGCGCTATAAAGAACTCGTGAAGCGCCACCACCCCGATGCAAACGGCGGTGACCGGGCTTCCGAGGATCGTTTCCGTGACGTAATCCAGGCCTATCAATTGCTTAAGCAGGCGGGTTTTTGCTAGAAACCCTGCTTGGCTGATTTCCGAGCCTCGCCACGAGGCTTCAAAGTGTGACTATCTTTTTGCGTCTGCGCGTGCAGTC
Source organism: Hyphomicrobiales bacterium (assembly GCA_900473175.1). Classification (GTDB taxonomy): domain Bacteria; phylum Pseudomonadota; class Alphaproteobacteria; order Rhizobiales; family Rhizobiaceae; genus Phyllobacterium. The sequence continues at coordinate 78,975 of UCKM01000007.1, forward strand.
GCGCTGGAGGCATGATGAACAAGGTTGATCGCGATATAGCGAATTTGCCAGACACAATGGTTTCTGTCGCAAAGCTCTTCGGATTCGAGTCGGACATGATGGTTCCTGCCTACAAGGCAGGCGATGCCTATGTACCGGAGATCGATACCGATTATCTGTTCGACAAGCAAACCACCCTCGCTATCCTCGCGGGCTTTGCCTACAACCGCCGCGTCATGGTTTCCGGCTATCACGGAACCGGCAAATCAACCCACATCGAACAGGTCGCGGCGCGGCTGAACTGGCCCTGCGTGCGCGTCAATCTCGACAGCCATGTGAGCCGTATCGATCTCGTGGGGAAGGACGCGATCGTCGTCAAGGAAGGCATGCAGATCACGGAATTCCGCGATGGCATCCTGCCTTGGGCTTACCAGCACAATGTCGCTCTGGTTTTTGACGAATATGACGCTGGCCGTCCGGACGTGATGTTCGTAATCCAGCGCGTGCTCGAATCATCCGGCCGCCTGACGCTGCTCGACCAGAGCCGCGTCATCCGTCCGCACCCGGCCTTCCGCCTGTTTGCAACGGCAAACACCGTCGGTCTCGGCGATACCACCGGCCTTTACCACGGGACGCAGCAGATCAACCAGGCGCAGATGGATCGCTGGTCCATCGTGACGACCCTGAACTATCTTCCGCACGACAATGAGGCGGCGATCGTTGCAGCCAAGGCCAAGCACTACCAGAACAAGGAAGGCAAGGAGATCATTTCCAAGATGGTTCGGGTCGCCGACATGACCCGTTCGGCCTTCATCAATGGCGATCTGTCGACGGTCATGAGCCCGCGCACGGTTATCACCTGGGCCGAGAATGCCGATATCTTCAAGGATGTCGGGTTTGCCTTCCGGCTCACGTTCCTCAACAAGTGCGATGAGCTGGAGCGTCCGATCGTTGCGGAGTTCTACCAGCGTGCCTTCGGCAAGGAACTGCCTGAATCAACGGCCAATGTCGTTATAAGCTGAGCGACCTTAGACATGGCAGGTCCCGGAGATAATCTACGTGCAAATCCGAAAGGCCCGGTTGATTCCGAGCCTTTCAAGCGCGCCGTTACGGCCTGCATGCGTGCTATCGCCGGCGACCACGAGATGGAAGTCGGCTTCGGCAACGACAAGCCAGCCCTGACCGGACACCGCGCCCGGCTGCCTGACCTGCCCAAGCGGCCGTCTGCCAATGATATTGCGGTCACGCGCGGCCTCGGCGATTCCATGGCGCTACGCAAGGCATGCCACAATGATCGTATCCACGCGACGCTTGCGCCGGAAGGCAAGCAGGCGCGGGCGATCTTCGATGCGGTCGAACAGGCGCGCGTCGAAGCAATCGGCGCATTGCGCATGGATGGTGTTGCCGAAAACCTGACCTCGATGCTTTCCGACAAATATGCCCGCGCCAATTTCCCGGCGATCACGGACAAGGCGGAGGCACCTCTCGAGGAAGCCGTGGCGCTTCTGGTGCGTGAGAAGCTGACAGGGCGCAAAGCGCCTGAATCTGCCGGTAACGTGCTCGATCTTTGGCGTGACTGGATCGAGGAAAAGGCCGCGACCGACCTCGATCATCTTGCTGGCAAGATCAACGACCAGAACGCTTTCGCCCGCGTCGTGCGCGAAATGCTGGCTTCAATGGAGATGGCCGAAGAGCTTTCGCAGGAGAGCGAGCAGGACGACAGTCAGGACAACAACGAAGACGCGCCCGAGCCCGAAGAAAACAATGAGGGTGGTTCCGAGGAGGACCAGGGCAGCGATTCCTCCGAGAATGACGAGTCAGACACATCGAGCGACGACAGCCAGGCCGGTGAGACCGAAGCCACCGACGCGTCTTCCGATGACATGGACGAGGATTCGGACGCCGACGCCGAAATCCCGGGTGAGGCGCGCCGCCCCAACCCGCCATTCTCCAATCTCGGCAGCGAAAGCGGTTACAAGATCTTCACCCAGGAGTTCGACGAGACCACGGATGCCGAGGAACTCTGCGACGAGGCCGAATTGGAACGGCTGCGCGCGTTCCTCGACAAGCAGCTCGCCAATCTCTCGGGCGTTGTCGGCAGGCTGGCAAACAGGCTGCAACGCCGCCTGATGGCGCAGCAGAACCGCTCCTGGGATTTCGATCTTGAGGAAGGCTATCTCGATTCAGCCCGGCTCGTTCGCATCGTCATCGACCCGACGCAGCCGCTTTCCTACAAGCAGGAACGCGATACGGATTTCCGCGATACGGTTGTGTCGCTCCTCATCGATAATTCCGGATCGATGCGCGGCCGTCCAATCACCGTTGCCGCCACCTGCGCCGACATTCTCGCGCGCACCCTCGAACGCTGCGGCGTGAAGGTGGAAATTCTCGGTTTTACCACGAAGGCGTGGAAGGGTGGACAGGCGCGCGAGGCGTGGCTAGAGCGCGGCAAGCCGGCCAATCCCGGTCGCCTCAACGATCTGCGCCATATCGTCTACAAGCGCGCCGACGCGCCCTGGCGCCGTTCCAGACGCAATCTCGGGCTGATGATGCGCGAGGGTCTCCTGAAGGAGAACATCGATGGTGAGGCCCTGATCTGGGCGCATCAGCGGTTGCTCGGGCGTCCCGAGCAGCGCCGGATCCTGATGATGATTTCCGACGGCGCACCGGTCGACGACTCTACATTGTCGGTCAATCCCGGCAATTACCTGGAGCGCCATTTGCGCGCGGTGATCGAGGAAATCGAAACCCGTTCGCCCGTCGAATTGATTGCTATCGGTATCGGCCATGACGTGACCCGCTACTATCGCCGCGCAGTAACCATCGTCGATGCCGAAGAACTCGCCGGAGCGATGACGGAGCAGCTGGCGTCGCTCTTCGAAGAGCCGGAGCGCAAAACCGCCAAATTCGCGCGGATGCGATAGCATGAGGTCAATCGCGCTTGGTTCAAGGCGCGTATCGCTTTTGATTGGTCTTCCCTTTCTATTGGCGAATGCCTCGCAAGCGCAGGAGAGCGGCGTTTCGCCTGCGATAATCGCTGCGCGGCCTATCACCAATTTTCGCATCGGTTCGCCCGAAACGCGGTTTGGTTCGCTGGAATTTGTCGGCGGGCTGGAGATGCGTTCCACCAACCGGGACTTTGGCGGGCTTTCCGCCTTCCGCTATCTCGACGACGGCGGCGAATTTCTCGGCATTACGGACACCGGGTTCTGGTATGCGGGCAGGATGGAACGGGATGGGAGGGGCAGGCCGGCATCGGTCGATAATTTTCGCCTTGCGCCGATCCAGAGCGAATTGGGCGCACCGGTTGAGGGCAAGTGGAACTCGGATGCCGAAGGCATGGATGTTTCCGGGGCGACTGTCACCGTGTCGTTCGAGCGCATACACCGTATTGCCGTGTTCGATCTTGATCTGAATGGGTTCGCCTCGAAGCCGAAATATCTGCCCTTGCCGATCCCGAAGAACGAATTGCGCAATAATCGCGGCATCGAAACAATCGCCCATGCGCCGCTTTCGAGCCCGCTGCAGGGTGCACGGGTGGCCGTGACGGAGAAAAGTCTCAACAAGGCGGGCGACATCTTTGCCGCCGTGATCGAAGGACCACGAAAAGGAATCTTCTACATCCAGCGCTCGGATGATTTCGATATCAGCGATGGAGATTTCCTGCCGGGCGGCGACCTGCTTCTGCTGGAGCGAAGGTTCAGCATTTCGAGCGGCGTGACCCTGCGCATCCGGCGTATTGCCGCGGACGCCATCAAGCCAGGCGCAACGGTGGATGGCGCCCTGATACTCGATGCCGATATGCGCTACCAGATCGACAATATGGAAGGCCTGGATGTCTGGCAGGCCAAGGATGGCAGCACGCGCGTGTCACTCGTCTCCGATGACAATCATTCGATCGTGCAGCGAAACCTCTACCTGGAGTTCCGGTTGGCCGAGTAGATGGCCGGCGCAAAGATCGCCAGGATTGCTCCGTAGGGCACCAGCATCACGATCGCCATGACGAGCTTGACCGTCAGATCGCCGAATCCAAGCGACATCCACAACGGGATTTCCTGGCTGAAGAACGGCACGGGCATTGCAAGGGATGAGTCGGCCTGGCCGGTCATCGCGTCGATCCAGGCAAAGCGGGCGGCAAAGGCGATCGAAAAGAATAGCAGCGTATCGAGAAGCGAGCCGAAAATGGCTGAGGCAAACGGCGCTTTCCACCACGTCAACTGACGCAGCTTGTTGAACATGGTAATGTCAAGAAGCTGGGCGGTGAGGAAGGCGGTGCCGGAGGCGATGGCAATGCGCGGCGTTGCCAGCCAGATCGACAAGACAACCGCAATCGCAAAGCCCACATAGACGACCCTGCGCGCGAAGGCCGGGCCATAGCTGCGATTGGCGAGATCGTTGACCAGGAACGCGATCGGATAGGTGAACGCGCCATAGGTGAGTATTTCGCCCAAGCCGAAATGGTTGAATGGATACTGAACCAATATATTGGAAGCAGCCACGACCGCGCACATGGCGAAGACGGGAAGGATGAAGTCCGACAGGGAATAGGCGCTCTTGAGCGGCATTTTTTTATCCTGGGTAATGGAACCAGCAACGGCGATGGCCACAGTAATAAGGCCAGCCGAAGCTGGCCTTAATGGCTACAGAAATATGCGCTTGCTGATCAGGCAGCAATCGGAGCTTCGAGAAGCTTCTTGGCGATCTGACGCTTCAGAAGACGGGCGCGCTGCGACAGCTCCTTCTCGTCAGCCTTGACCAGAAACGCGTCCAGGCCACCACGATGCTCGACGCTGCGCAGGGCATGAGCCGAAACGCGCAGGCGGAAGCTCTGACCGAGAGCTTCGGAGATCAGTGTTACGTGGCAGAGGTTCGGCAAAAAGCGGCGGCGCGTGCGGTTGTTCGCGTGGCTCACATTGTTACCGTACTGTACCGATTTAGCGGTCAATTCACATGTGCGGGACATTGGGTCTCACCTTCAAATTTCATTACCTATAGCCCGAATGTTTCTTGTTACCATCGCACGTCGCCGTGCAGCGGCGCGCTTATCGGACAGGCGGCCTATTGGGAAGTCGCGTTTCTATAGTGATATGAGCCGCGCGCGTCAAGTGTGCTTCTGTGAACTTTGGCACGGCTTTTGCGTGTTATAGGCCGGTGCAGCAAGGTTATCACAACTTTGCCTGCTTTATACAGTCGATGCATGGGGCAGGGACTGCTTTTGACGGGATTGGTAGTGAATGAAATCGAAGCGGCATTTTGCCATTGGAACAATTTTGTCTGTACCGCTCGCGGCGGCGGTGCTGATTGCGGCTGCGCCGGCTCATTCCGCTCAATCCTTTCAGACCGATTACCGCGTTTCGCTGTTCGGATTGTCGATTGCCAAGGCAAGTTTCTCGACGAATGTGTCAGATAACGGCACCTACAAGGTTACCGGCAATCTTTCGAGCTCGGGGCTCGCGAGCCTCTTCGACGATACAAACGGCAAGCTCGACGTTACGGGTCAAATTTCCAAGAATGGTCCCGTGCCAAGCTCATACGAAGTCAAATACAAGCACGGGAACCGCGACAAGATCACCTCGATAGCCTTTGCCAACGGCAATGTGACCAATACGACGAACGTTCCGCCAATCAACAAGAAAAAAAACTGGGTGGAACTTACGCCTGCCGACCTTCAATCTGTCGCCGACCCCATATCCGGCGTGATGGTCGCGGCAAGCACGCCCACGCAGGTCTGCACCCAAACGCTGCATATTTATGATGGACAGACGCGTGTCGATCTCAAGCTCTCGCCATCCGGTGGAGCCCAGCCCTTTGCAACCAAAGGGTTCAAGGGCGACGCGATCACCTGTTCGGCCAAATTTGTTCCCATCGCCGGCTATCAGTCCGGGCGCAAAGCCATCGAATATCTGAAAAACAGCAGCAAGATCAGTCTCACCTTTGCATCGCTTGGCAAGTCCGCTATCTATTCGCCGGTGCAGGCGAAGATCGGCACGCAGGTCGGTACGGTTACCATTTATGCGACCCGGTTCGAAAAGACACAATAGACGCGGCCGATGGGTGGCCGCTTTGGGGGCGGTACTTGGCTACGTTCGTTGGGTTTCTTGCGATCATCATGTGGGCGATGCTGGCGCTTTTCACCGACGTTTCGGGAAAGGTGCCGCCATTTCAGCTGACGGCCATGACCTTTGCAATCGGCGCGAGCCTCGGGTTCATTTCGTGGCTGTGGCGACCGGGCGCGGCCCGGCACCTGCGCCAGCCGGGGCGGGTGTGGCTGCTCGGCGTCGTCGGACTGTTCGGCTACCACTTCCTCTATTTCACCGCGCTGCGTAATGCGCCCGCCGTCGATGCGAGCCTGATCGCCTATTTGTGGCCGCTTTTCATCGTGGTCGGGTCGGCACTCATGCCGGGCGAACGGCTGCGCTGGTTCCATATCGCCGGCACATTGCTGGGACTCTCGGGAACCGTGCTTATCATCACCAAGGGCGGTCACCTGGGATTCGACGCACGCTATGGTTTCGGCTACGCGATGGCGGGTCTGTGCGCAGTGACCTGGGCGGCCTATTCGTTGCTATCGCGGCGCTTTGCCAATGTTCCGACAGATGCGGTCACCGGATTTTGCGCAGCAACCTCGGTGCTATCGCTCATTTCACATCTTCTATTGGAACAGACGGTCTGGCCGGAAGGCGTCGTCCAATGGCTCGCGGTGTTGGGACTTGGCCTCTTTCCCGTGGGTGCCGCTTTCTACGTCTGGGACTACGGCGTCAAGCACGGCAATATCCAGGTTCTTGGCGCGTCGAGCTATGCCGCGCCGCTCCTGTCGACGCTGGTTCTGATCATCGCAGGTGTTACCGAGCCGACCGCACGCGTGCTACTGGCTTGCCTGCTAATTACGCTTGGCGCTGTTCTGGCGGCCAAGGAAATGCTGCTCAAGCGACGCTAGAGCCTTTGTCTAAGGCTCCCAGCCGGGTTCGGCCAGTTCGAACTGGGCGAATTCGAATCCAGGGGCCACGGTACAGCCAACGAGCGTCCAGTCTCCCGTACTTCTGGCCGTCTGCCACAGCCCGGCGGGAACGATTGCCTGCGGCCGTTCGCCATTGGCAAGGTCGAGGCCAAGCCGGTGGGTTTCGTGCGCCCCACCTTCCGCAGCGATGGTTAGCAGCAGGGGCGCGCCGCCATACCAGTGCCAGACCTCCGCCGCATCCTTGACGCGATGCCATGCCGAGACTTCATCCTTTTCGAGAAGAAAGTAGATCGCCGTCGAATGGCCGCGCCCGCCGACCGGCCAGCCATTCTCGTTATCGCGAAACGTCTGTACGTAGGCGCCGCCTTCTGGATGTGGCTCCAGACCGAGGTGCTGGCGAATCTCCTCCGGCGTCAAAGGCATCAGAAATTATCCTTGCGCTTGCGTATCTCCGCGAATACGGCCTCGTCGCTCGCATCCTCCATCTTGAGATTGCGGCGGATCGACGGATCGTGCCAGCGCAGGAACGGATTGGTCGCCATCTCGCGCAGGATCGTTGTCGGCAGCGTCGGATGTCCGGCTTCGCGCAAGGCGGTGACCTCCTTGGCGCGCTCTTTCAGCGCCGAATTCTCCGGGTCGACCGTCAGTGCGAACCTTGCATTGCTCTCCGTATATTCGTGACCGCAATAGACTTCCGTGTCACCCGGTAGCGCCGTCAGACGCTGCAGCGACTTGAACATGGTCGCCGGGGTTCCTTCGAAGAGGCGTCCACATCCAAGGGAAAAAAGCGTATCGCCTGTGAAGACGACCTTCGCCGCCGGAATATGGAACGAGATCTCGCCCGCCGTATGTCCCGGGGTGGAAATCGCCTCCACTTCGAATGTGCCGAACGCAAAGCGCTCGCCGTGACTGAGCGCGCGGTCGATGCCTGGGATCTTCGTCTCCTCGTCGCGCGGTCCAATAATTTCGGCACCGAATCGTTTCTTGAGGGCGAAATTGGCTTCGACATGATCGCCATGATGGTGCGTGGTGAATATGTGGGTGAGTTTCCAGCCGCGGCGCTTCAGCGCTTCAAGGATCGCATTTTCGTCCGGGGCATCGATCGATGCCGTAACGCTGGCTTCAGGATCGTGGATCAGCACGCCGAAATTGTCGCTGCGCGCGCTGAACTGTTCTATTTGGAGATTGGACATGTTGGTTTCTCTTCCGGAAGGGGGTCCACACAGGATAGCCGGAGCGAGCCGGGGCGCAACCCATGTTTCTGTGATCCTTGATGTTCCAGACTGCCGTGTTAGGTTGCGGCCATGCATCTCGACATTATTGACCTGCGCGCATTCTACGCTTCAACGCTCGGCCATCTGGCTGAGCGTTCCATTACCATGGCATTGGCCTCCATCTGGCCGAAGCTGCCGGGCGAACGTTTGGTCGGACTTGGCTATGTCGTCCCCTTTCTGGATCGCTTTCGCGGCGACACGGAGCGAACCTTCGCCTTCATGCCCGCCGGGCAGGGCGCGGTGAGTTGGCCGCCCGCCGCACCATCCTCGACAGCATTGATATTCGAAGAGGAGTTGCCGCTGCCGGATTCGGCGGTGGACAGGATACTGATGGTGCACGCGTTGGAGCATGCGGAAGACCCGCGCGAAACCTTGAAGGAAATGTGGCGGGTGCTCGCCCCGAATGGCCGGCTGGTCATTGTCGTCCCTAACCGGCGCGGGCTCTGGGCACGTTTCGAACATACCCCGTTTGGCAGCGGTCGCCCCTATAGCGGAGGGCAACTGACGCGCCTGTTGCGTGAGGCAAATTTCACGCCCGGACCTTGGGCCGAGGCGCTGTTTTTTCCGCCATCGTCGCGGCGCTGGATCATGCGCCCATCGGCAATTTTCGAGCGGCTGGGCCGGCGCTTCTGGCCGATGTTCTCGGGCGTCCTGATCGTGGAGGCGCAGAAGCGCATTTATCAGGGGCTGCCGGTGGCGCAGCGATCATCGCGGCGCGTTTTCGTACCGGTCCTGTCGCCGCAAGGCACGGCGAGCGCGCGACGGGTGAAATCTTCCGACTAGCCTGGTAGTCTAGCGTTTGAGCAGGAATACCGCCTGCTGGCCGAACAGATTCCAGAAACCCCAAGGCATGTTGAAGCCGAGCCTTTGTCCCAAGGCATTGAGCGCTACTGCCGATTCCACTTGCGCGCCGACTTCCCTGGTCATGTCGACAAAGTCACTGATGGTGCAGAAATGAATATTCGGCGTATCGTACCAGCTGTAGGGCAGGTCCTTCGTTACCGGCATACGGCCGTTGAGGGCGAGCGAAGCGCGCACCCGCCAGTGGCCGAAATTCGGGAAGGAGACGATGGCGCGCTCACCAATGCGCAAAAGTTCGGTCAGGACATTCTTCGGATTGCGTGTGGCCTGCAAGGTCTGTGACAGGATCACGTAGTCAAAGCCGGAATCCGGATAATATTTCAGGTCGCTGTCGGCGTCGCCCTGGATCACCGAAAGGCCGCGCGCAACCGATTCGTTGACGCCTTTTTGCGACAATTCCACACCGCGTCCGTCGACGCCCCTGGCTGCTTGCAACAGTTCCAGCAGTTCGCCGTCGCCGCAGCCGACGTCGAGAACGCGCGAACCCGGCTTCACCAGTGAGGCGATCACATCGAAATCGACACGGGGATGGGTATTGACGCTCATGCTGGAAGAAGCCCCTTCGCCCGGGCAGCCGAACGGATGAAGCCATTGATCGCCGAAAACATCTCCGGCTCATCCAGCAGGAATGCGTCGTGGCCGCGATCGGATTCGATCTCGACAAAGGAAACCGAAGCGCCCGCCGCGTTCAACGCATGGGCGACGGTGCGGCTTTCGCTTGTCGGGAACAGCCAGTCGCTGGTGAAGGACACTATACAGAAGCGGGTTTTCGATCCGGCAAAGGCATCGGCAAGCCGGCCTTCATGCTCGGCGGCCAAATCGAAATAATCCATGGCGCGGGTCATGTAGAGATAGGAATTGGCGTCAAAGCGATCGACGAAGGTCATGCCCTGATGGCGCAGGTAGCTTTCGATCTGGAAATCCGCGTCAAAGCCGAATGTCACATTCTGCCGGTCCTGCAAGTTGCGGCCGAACTTGCGGTGCAGTGCTGGCTCGGACAGATAGGTAATATGCGCCGCCATCCGGGCGACTGAGAGGCCTTTGCGCGGCACAGTCCCTGCTTCGAGATAGCGTCCGTCCTTCCACTCAGGATCGGCCATGACCGCCTGACGACCTACCTCATGGAAGGCAATGTTCTGCGATGAGTGGCGTGCGCCGGTTGCGATTGCGACGGCGGCAAACACCCTGTCGGAATGGCTCGACGCCCACTCAAGCACCTGCATGCCGCCCATCGACCCGCCGATCACCGCAAAGAGCTGCTTGATGCCGAAATGATCGATGAGCATGGCCTGTGCGCGGACCATGTCGGCAATCGTGATGATGGGCAGATCGAGCGCATAGGTCTTGCCTGTTCGCGCGTTGATCGAAGCGGGACCGGTGGAACCAAGGCATCCGCCAAGGACATTGGAGCACAGCACGAAATAGCGGTCCGTATCGATGGGCTTGCCGGGGCCGACCAGCGTTTCCCACCAGCCGGACTTGCCCGTGACGGGATGGACATTGGCAACGTGCTGGTCGCCGGTCAGGGCATGGCAAATCAGGATCGCGTTGGACTTGTCCGCATTGAGTTCGCCGTAGGACTGGTAAGCGATGCGAAAGGGCGACAGCGCAACCCCGCTATCGAGATGCAAGGGCTTGTCAGCACCAAAATCCACCACGGGGCTGTGGGGATTTGTGGCTTCCTGCAGTCTCTGATCGTTCGTGGCGGCTGGTCGGCTGGCTTTTGTCATGATTGCGCGGATTGGAGCAAGGTGCCGGGTAGGTATGGTTGCGACCGTGCCAAAGTCAATGGTTTCTTTCGTATGAGTGGCTGGGTGGGCCCTTGCGCAGTAACTTGTTCTCGACATCAGGCTCTTTGGCAGCTATGTCCGCACGGTTGCTCTTGCCCGCAACGACCATCGACCCGAACGATGCACGGATGTCCTCGATCATGACCACGACACGACAAGACACGCGCCCAACCCCGAAAGCCGGTTTGCTGGACATCGCAGCCTATGTGCCGGGCAAGGAACATGCGCCCGGCGTCGCGAAGGTCTACAAGCTCTCGTCCAATGAAACGCCGCTTGGTGCAAGCAGGCACGCGATCGAGGCCTATCGCGAAGCGGCGGAACGGCTGGAAATCTATCCGGACGGCCAAGCGACCGCGCTGAAGAAGGCCATCGCCGATGTACATGGTTTGAACGCTGACAATATCCTCTGCGGCAATGGCTCCGACGAGCTGCTCGGCCTTCTTTGCCAAACCTATCTCGCGCCGGGTGATGAAGCGATTTACACTGAGCACGGCTTCATGGTGTACAAGATCTACATCATGGCGGCTGGCGCCACACCGGTGGTCGCGAAGGAAAAGAACGAGCAGGCGGAAGTCGACTCCATCCTGAGCGCCGTCACGCCGCGCACCAGGATCGTGTTCCTTGCCAATCCGAACAATCCGACCGGCACATATCTTCCATTCGAAGAGGTGCGCCGACTGCATGCGGGGCTGCCGAAGAATGTGCTGCTGGTGCTCGACGCCGCCTATGCGGAATATGTACGCCGCAACGACTACGAAGCCGGCGTTGAATTGGTTTCGTCATTCGAAAATGTCGTCATGACCCGCACCTTCTCGAAAATCCATGGCCTTGCAGCGCTGCGGATCGGCTGGATGTTCGCGCCGGCTCACGTCATCGATGCGGTCAACCGCATCCGCGGGCCGTTCAATCTCAACTCGGCGGCCATTGTCGCTGGAGCCGCGGCCATCCGCGACCGTGCGCATGTGCAAGAGGCCGTGGCTTTCAACGAGAAGTGGCTACCCTGGCTGACGGAACAACTGACGGCGCTTGGCCTGCGGGTCACGCCATCGGTCGGCAACTTCCTGCTGGTGCATTTTCCGGACAACGTAGCGAAGTCGGCCGAGAAGGCGGACGCTTACCTTACGAGCAAGGGGTATATTTTGCGCCGTGTTGCGGGATACGGATTCCCCAATGCGTTGCGCCTTACCATCGGATCCGAGGAAGCCAATCGCGGCGTAGTCGCCGCACTCTCCGAATTCTTGAAGTAGAAGATGTCCAAAATCCACTTTGATAAAATCGCACTGATCGGCATCGGCCTCATCGGTTCGTCGCTGGCACGCGTCATCAAGCGTGAGGGCCTCGCCGGTCAAATCGTCATCTCCACCCGCAGCGAAAAGACACTGGAACGGGCCAAGGCGCTTGGCCTCGGCGACAGCTACACGCTTGACAGCGCCGAGGCGGTGAAAGACGCCGATCTCGTCGTCATTTCCGTACCGGTCGGCTCATCGGGCGAAGTCGCGCGGCATATTGCGGGTTCGCTGAAGCCGGGCGCAATCGTCACCGATGTCGGCTCGACCAAGGGCTCGGTCATCGCGCAGATGCAGCCCGAGCTTCCATCCAATGTGCATTTCATCCCCGGCCACCCGCTGGCAGGCACGGAATATTCGGGTCCCGATGCCGGCTTTGCCGAGCTCTTTTCCAATCGCTGGTGCATCCTGACGCCACTCGACGGAACGGATACCGATGCTCTCGACCGGCTGACGAAATTCTGGGAGGCCTGCGGTTCGAGACTCGACACGATGGATCCGGTGCATCACGACAGGGTTCTCGCCATCGTTTCGCACCTGCCGCACATCATCGCCTACAATATCGTAGGCACGGCAAGCGATCTTGAGGAAGTGACGAACTCCGAAGTCATCAAATATTCGGCTTCCGGATTTCGCGACTTCACCCGCCTTGCAGCGTCGGATCCGACGATGTGGCGCGACGTCTGTCTGCACAACAAGGAAGCCATCCTCGAAATGCTCGCGCGGTTTTCCGAGGACCTTGCATCGTTGCAGCGATCGATCCGCTGGGGCGACGGCGACGCGCTCTTCAGCCTGTTCACCCGGACCCGTGCAGTCCGGCGAGGCATCATCGACGCCGGTCAGGAAGTAGACGCGCCCGATTTCGGGCGGCAGAAAGCAACGCAGGCCACGCCGTCACAGTGACGGCAGGCGGCCAATATTGATAAAGCCCACCGACATCTTGCCGTTCTTGACCGTGATCGGCAGGGTCGGTACACCGCTCGCGTCTCTCGGAGCGAATGCCAGAGCCTGGAGCACGGTGGAAATGGTGTTTCCGGCCTCCGGGAAGATGCCGTGGAGCGCGGCGGCGAAACCCTCCGGATTGCGCATCGTCACCTGGAATTCGCCGCTGATCCGTCCGTCTTCAGCAATTGAGAATGGCCCCGTCACTCCGACACCGCTGCCGTCGCCGAAGGAAAGATCGATCTTGCGCAAGGTGCCCGTCTGGCCGCGCAGCACCGTCAGGTCGCGTTCCGCCTTGCCGAGAAGCGCAAAGCCATTGGCGAGTTGTACATCCGCCGCGCCGGCAAGCTCGGGCAGGGAACGGTTGGGAATGACATTGTCTGCAATTTTGAGCTTGTCGAATGACAGCGCGACATCCATTTGCGGGTCATTCGCGATGAATTTCAGCTTGCCGTCGCCGAGCACGGCTATAGATGCGTCACTCGCTGCGGCATCCCGCTTGTTGACCACGACATTGCTGCCCTGAAATTCCATCTGGCGGGGAAGCGGCCTGTCAAGATGGATGCTCGATGTGAGTTTGTCCCATTTTGCGTCAAGCGGCATCAAGCCGGGTAGATCGATTGCCGCCGGACCATCGATCGTGTTGACTATCTGAAGCGGGTCGTAAAGTCGCGCTGCCGAGCGGAAGGTGCCCGCCGCGATGGAAAGGCCCTTGGCTTTGTCGGCCCAACCTACCTTGGTGCAATCAAGACCGACCCTTAAGGGGAAACCGCTGGCCCGCGCATCTTCGCAAGTGGCGTCGATGCCCTTTTCCCTGAAGGCAGCGAGGTTGGTCGCAAGGCGCGATTCCAGCTCATGCGCGAGATAGTACCAGCCAGCCGTATAGAGGAGCCCAAGCACAACGATTGTGCCCACGCCATATTTCCAAAGGCGTCCGGTCTTCTTGCTGCTCTCTGGGGTGCTTGACGGCATGGTCCGGCTCTCGCTATCGATCAGGGGGAAGTGCTTCTTGGGGAACAAAAGCTATCAGGACGGATATGGGCGATTTTTGGGTCTTTGGCTATGGTTCTTTGATGTGGAAGCCGGGCTTTGCACATGAGGAAACGGTACATGCCCGTCTTCATGGCTATCGAAGAGCCCTATGCGTGCGCTCCTACGTGCATCGCGGGACGCCAGAGCGACCCGGTCTGGTGCTCGGTCTCGACCGGGGCGGTTCCTGTCTTGGCATGGCCTTTCGCGTGCCGGGCGACCTTGAGGACGAGGTGGTTGCCTATCTGCGCGCGCGCGAACTTGTCACCCACGTCTATCTCGAAAGGCGGCTCGGCGTGCGTCTCGCCGACGGCCGCAAAGTCGAGGCGCTGACCTACATCGTCGACCGTGGCCACGTGCAATATGCCGGGTCCCTTTCTGTCAGCGAGGCGGCCCGTGCCGTACGCGGCTCCGTCGGCCAGTCTGGCCGCAATGAGGATTATGTGCACAATACGCTGGAGCACCTCCGCAAGATGAACATCAGAGACCACTGGATGGAAGCGGTGGTCGCGGCGGTCGATGGGGGCGTTTAAGGCGAATCCGTCAGTGTGGTAACCCGGATGCGCCAGCCCGGCTTAAGCGTCTACGCCCAGTTCCTTGAGCCGCGCGATCGCCGTTGGTGGCATGGGCGGAGGATTGCCGGATTTCGCGGTGGCGATCAAAAGGTCGTCGCATGCAGCTTCCGTGACCTCTTCCAGCTTTTTTAGGAAAGCGTCATTGTCGAGGCCAGGCTCGATCGGCGGCAGGATGCGGCAGCGGATCACGCCCGGATAGCGCATGAACTTGCGGCGTGGCCAGAACAGCCCGGCATTGTGGGCGATCGGAACCACGGGAACGCCAAGCTCGCCATAGATATGGGCGACACCGTATTTGTAGTGGGGCGGTGCTCCGGGCGCCGTGCGTGTCCCTTCGGGATAGATCATCAGCTGTCGGCCATCGGCAACGGCCGCACGGGCGCCCTTGACAGCAGCCTTCATGGCGGCAGAGCGTTTGCCGCGATCAATCGGCACCATCTTCATCTTGGCGATGTACCAGCCGAAGAGCGGGATCCAGGTCAATTCGCGCTTGAGGATATAGACCGGGTCGGCGATGTGGGGAAGAAAGGCATAGGTATCCCAGAAGGATTGATGCTTCGGCGCGCAGATATAGGGGCCGTCGGGAATGTTCTCCAGGCCTTCAATATGATGGTCCGCGCCGACGATGATCTTCTGCAGCCAGAGGTTGGATCGGGCCCAATTCTTGGGAACACTCCAGGCCTGCTTGCGCGGGCTTAGAAAGTAATAGGGCGTGAATATGATCATCTGGATGATCATATTGAGATAGAAGGCGGCGTTGAAAGCAAGTGATCGGATGATCGTCATGAGGGTCTCTGGTGGCGCCGGTGGGTTTGCGGCCTTGGTTATACTAGACGGGACCTGCCGTACACTAGGGTCAGGACCCTAATACGATCAAAATGGAACTGGCCGGGAACGGCAGGGCTTCAGTCCTTGATGCGATGGAGCAACGCGGCGGAAGCTTCCGACAGGCTGTCAGGCAACTCCGAGCGCATGACGGCTCCAAGGTATTTGACATATTCAACGAGGAGCACGCGAACGACGAGGCCGCGTGCAATCCAGTCTCCGTCCCGCAGATTGCTGTTGATGATCGGGTAGGGAATGAACTCGATGTCCTGCGAGGCGTGGCGCAGTTCAACCATTGTGCGGGGAATGTGATAATTGTTGGTGACGACGATGATCCGTTTGTAGTGGTTCGCATTGGCCCACTTGACGCTCTCGGCGGCATTGCCGATCGTATCCAGCGCCGAGCGGTCTATGTCGACGCAACATTCGAACAGGGTGGCGTCGCCGCCGGTCACGCGCTGCAATTCGCTGCGGTTGATGGCGGAATGCACGCCGCTGATGAACAAGCGTTCGCCGCGCTTGTTCTTGAGGAGATCGAGCGCGCCCTCGATGCGAGAATAGCCACCGGTGAGGACGACAATCCCATCGGCGGGCTCGATCAAATCCGGTGCCTCCATGGTGGTCACCCGATCACTGAATATGATGAAGCCGCCGATGAACAGGCCAAGGCCGAGAATGCAAAGCACGAACAGCGGCAGAACGATCCGTCTGCGGATGAACGTGATCAATCGACCATCGCCGTTGATATCGCCGGTGCCTGGCTTACCGTTGCTGTCGTTCACGCCGTCCATTTTGCGCCGCAAATTGCCTTATCTCAGATACTTTTTTAGAGGGTCGGCAGCAGGCGTGCCGGAGCCTTTGTGAAATCCATGCTACTGGAACTAAATTAACAAACTTAGGGCCGCCATTTCATCGCAACAGGTTCTGGCTCTAGCCTTCATGACTGTCGCCTGTGCGTCCGTCCACCTGCCGCAAATGGGCGATGACTGTCATTCTTGTTGTTATCATGGTCAAAACACTGACTGCGAGGATTATGAGGACGACACCGGAATAACCGCCTGAACCGATGGAAAAATTACCGAAAAGCGCGGTTGCCTGGTCGGCCTCCGGAGTCGCGAGATTGTGCGAAGACCACCAGGCAATCATCAGGAAAATCGCCATGGCAAGGGCACCGCCGCAAAGCGCGCCTTTGAGTGCCGTCCAGAAGAAATGCCGCTCGAACTGGCGCGCCACGAACTTCTGTTCCGCCCCGATGAAATGGAGGACTTCGATAATATGCCCGTTGCCGGCCATGGCTCCCCGCGTGGCGAAGATGACGGTAAGGACCGTCGCCGCGATGACGAGGCCGAGAACCGCCATGCCGATGAGCACGGTCGATCGCGCCATCGATACCAACCGGTCAACCCAATTGCGATGATCGTCAAAGCTGGCGCCGGGCACGTCCTTGACGAGCGCGGCGCGGATGGCGGCGAAATCCGGCGGGGAGGCTTCATCGAGCGTGACGATGACCAGACGCGGGACAGGCAGTTCGTCAATATCAAGCCCAGTGCCAAGCCAAGGCTCCAGAAGCCGCGCAGTGGCAGCGCGATCGATGACGCGCGTGGATTTCACGCCGGAAAAGCCTTGCGCGATCGAGCTCGCTTGTGCGAGCAACGCTTCCATGTCCTGCCCTTCGACGGGCCGGATCTGGATTGTCGCTTCGGTCGAGATCTGGCTCTGCCAGGTTGCCGCAGTCGATTGGACGAGGCTGACGGCGCCGATGGTGAGGCAGGCAAGGAATGTCATGATGGCGATGACGATCATCAAGGCGTGGCCGACGACGTTGCCGGCCGGTACGATGGGCGCCTGGCCATTCTTGCGGCGCACGAGCTTCGTGAACTTCTCGATAAGGGGCCACGCCTGATCCTTGAGTTTGGCGGCGTCAATCATAGACATCGAGCCTTCCCTGGTCGAGGATCATGCGCCGCGCGTTGATCTGGTCCATCAGCGTCAGGTCGTGGGTCGCGATCACAACTGCAGTGCCTGATCTATTCAATTCGCCGAAAAGCCGCAGCAACCGGCGTGCGAGCGGCGGATCGACATTGCCGGTCGGTTCGTCGGCCAGAAGGATCTCCGGCTGGTCGATCAAGGCGCGGGCAATGGCGGCGCGCTGCTTCTCTCCGCCGGACAGGACCGGCGGCAGCACATGCATGCGCTCGCCAAGGCCGACCCAGTGCAGGAGTTCCTCGACTTCGGCCCGGTAAGTGGCTTCTTCCTTGCCCCGCACACGCAGGGGCAGCGCGACGTTCTGATAGGTAGTCATATGGTCGAGCAGGCGGAAATCCTGGAACACCACACCGATGCGGCGGCGTAGCAACGGCATTTCCTTTGACGAGATGGTGGAAATGTCCTTGCCGAAGACGGTGATCAGACCACGCGTCGGTTTCAGGGTCATGAAAAGCAGACGCAGCAGGGATGTCTTTCCGGCGCCCGAGGGGCCGGTCAGGAACTGGAACGACCGGGGCGAAATATGGAGGCTGACGTCGCGCAGAACCTCCGGGCCCATCCCGTATCGCAAACCGACATTCTCAAAACGAATCAAGCGTAATTTTCCAATCTCGTGGCCACGCACGTTTTATTTTGCGCAGATCGATTTGACCACCCACCAAACGTACCTGAACAGCAGCCGAAAACATTAATTTTTGCGCGCTAGGCTTCCTGCCATGATTCGGAGAAACATGACTGCAACATGGCAGGATGATCGGAAAAGCGTGTGATGACACAATCCGCACCGCTGGCGGCCACAAATGATGCATTTGTCTTCGCTTTGCCGCCCGACAAGTTAGCGGTTGAAGACGCCTGTTTCGAAACCATTGTTCCGGGTGCACAGGGCACAGCGTCGGCTCAGCTCCACCGTCCATCGCTTGACGACGAGAACATGACCATCTTCCAGGGTGGTTCGAGCGCGCAGAGCAAACGTCCAGGTTTCGGTTACTGGCTTTTCGTTGCCTTGGTCGCTGTTTCCGTTTTCTGGATTACCGGCGGCCATGCACTCTTCTTGACGTCGCGCTAGGGCGAGGGCGGACACTGGGTTTTGCTTTTTGCATGTAGATCGGGTTATAGCAGCCTCCGTGACATCCCCAGCGACGAACCAGGAAGACGCGCATGCCCAAGGTCAGCGGAAAAAATATCGACGTTCTCTTTAGTGCGCAGACCATTGCTGATCGCAATCTCGAGCTTGCAAAGGCAATCGTTGCGCGGAACTTCGAGAATCTTCTGGTAATCTCGATCCTGAAAGGATCGTTCATTTTTGCGGCTGATTTGATCCGCGCCATGCACGATGCCGGTGCCGAACCCGATGTGGAATTCATTACCGTTTCAAGCTATGGCAAGGGCACCGAGAGCGGCGAAGTGCGCTTGCTGCGCGATATTGACAGCGATGTGCACGGGCGTGACGTGCTGTTGATCGACGATATCCTGGAATCGGGCAGGACGCTCAAATTCACCCGCGAGTTGATGCTGGAGCATGGCGCCCGCAGCATTTCGATTGCCGTGCTGCTCGACAAGAGCGTCAAGCGCAAGACCGACATCGAAGCCGATTTCAAGGGCTTTGAATGCCCCGATTATTTTGTCGTGGGCTACGGCATGGATGTCGGGCATTCGTTCCGGCAACTGCCCTATGTCGGGGTGGTTACCGAGTAAGACTCAATCGAATTTGAGCAGGCGTTCCAGATAGTCTTTTTCCATCTGCGGGCTTAGCGCATTGCCGAGGCGGCGGCGGATTTCTTCGAGAATTTCGCGCGCCCGCTGGATATCGATCTCGCCCGGAACCTTGGTCTTGGTGCCATCGTCGACGCCGCCAGTGCGTGTCTCGCGCCCCAACGGATCACGGCGGCCAGTTTGCTGCCCGCCAGGGCCGGTCTGTCCGTCCTGGCTCATGGCCTGCTGCATCTGCTTCATCATGTCCTGCCCGCCACGGCGCAGGGCATCGAGGGCATTGCTCTGCTGGTCGAGTGCCTCCGCGCCATCGGCTTCCCCCAGCGATTTGCCGGCCTCGCCCATGGATTTTCCGGCATCGCCGAAATCCTTGCCGGGATTGATTCCAAGTCCCTTCAAATCTTCCATCATCTGCTCAAGATCCGACTGGAGCTTGTCCTGACCTTGTTGAAGACCGCGCAATGCCTTGCCGATCTCCTCTTCCGACATCTGACCTTGATTGCCTTGCTGGCCTTCCTGCCCATTCTGGCCGTAATCCTGCTGCATGCCGTTCTGGCGCTGCTGTTCAAGCCGGTGGGTCTGGTTCATCATGTCCTGCTGACGGCGCATCAACTCGCCGAGCTTGTCCATCTGCTGGCGCATCTGCCCCTGCTGGCCGTTCTGTCCGCGCTGGTTCTGGCCCATCTGCAGGTTGTTCATCATGTTCTCGAGTTCGGACAGCAATTGCTGTGCCTGGTCCCTCGAACCCTGTTTGGCCAGATCCTCGATCTGGTCCAGCATGCGGTCGATGTCCTCCTGGCGCAGTTCCTGCATATTGGGATTGGGCGCCTGCGCCATATTCGGATTCTTCTGCGCCTTCTCGGCAAACTCGCGAAGATATTGGTTCATGGCCTGTCGCAGTTCGGCCATGCGCTTTTCGATCTCCTCCTGGCTTGCACCGCGTTCGAGCGCTTGTTTCAGCGCCTCCTGGGCTTGGCGCAAGCGACGCTCGGCGTCGGAGAGCGAACCATCCTCGATGCCGCGCGCGACCTGCCACATATAGGCGACCACATCGCGCAGCCGGTCATCGCTGCGCGCAAGATTGAGACGGGAACGGACGCTGCGCAGGGCAAGATAGTGCGACGCGTTCTTGATCGTCTCTTCCGGCCACATGGTAATGGCATCGAGCGCATTGAGCACGTCCGGCTTGGCATTGGCATTGAGCGCCAGAACGCGGCGCTGTTCGACGAGGGCCCGCGCCAGCGGGTTGGCGAATGGGCGCTCAGGCAAGACCAGCGCCTTGGTTTCGCTGCGGGCTTCCTGCTTGGCGTCGTCAACGGCGATCAGGGTCATGCGGATCTCGGACCCCGCCCATGGATGTTCGGTGAGGTCCTTTGTGGTCTTGGTCTCTTTCGGCTGTTCGCCGCGCCGGGGCAGGGCCAGCGGTAGATCTGGGGCGTCGTAGAGGGGACGCGCGTCCTTTTCGGCTGCCGTTGCCTGTTCGATCTGTGCTGAAGCGCTCACTGCGCCGTAATCGTCCTTCAATTCATAGGAAACTTCCATTGTTCCGTTGGCAGCGCTGGAGGGATCCTTGGTGAAGCGTATCGAGGGCGGCTGATCCGGGATGATGGAGAATGTCCACTCCGAGCTCGCCCGTCCATCGACGAACAGGGACACCGTACGGTCAGTGGCAATGGC
The DNA here is from genome assembly GCA_900473175.1 of Hyphomicrobiales bacterium. Classification (GTDB taxonomy): domain Bacteria; phylum Pseudomonadota; class Alphaproteobacteria; order Rhizobiales; family Rhizobiaceae; genus Phyllobacterium. The sequence continues at coordinate 99,867 of UCKM01000007.1, forward strand.
CATTTCAAAGTTGCGCGGTGTACTCTTGGGTGCAGCAGCGTCTTCCGTCTTGGCCTCGACCTCCGTCGCCCGCCCATCGATCGACGTCTGCGTGACTTTTTCGGAACCATTGCCGCCGATGATGCGAATGATCAGCGTGCTATCCTGCGGTATGGTGAATTTCGTCTCATCAGCATTGGCTGCCGAGGTCAGAAACAGCGGCGCGCGGCCAGTATATCGGGGTGGTGTCACCCATGCGTCGATGCGCGGCGGCGCGACATTGCTGCTGCCATGGCCGCGGAATGCATCGCTGATATGGCCGCCAAGCGGACCTCCGGAAAACGCAAAGGCGACGACGAGCAGAAGCCCGATCACCGCGCGCACGCCCCAGGGGTCAAGCTCGGGTATCCGGGTTCGTGGCAGGTCGCTCCTTAGATTGCGGATGCGTTCTGCCATGCGCTTGCGGTGTTCGTCCCACAGGGCCCGCGCGAATGGATCATCGGTGTTGGTCGCAAGTTCGTCCGATTGGACGGTGATCGGCTGATGGTCGAGCGTATTGACGTTCTCCAGCCGCCTGCTGATTTCCGCGTTTCCGGGCAAGCGGAACCTCAAAAGGAGGTAAAGACAGGCTGGAAGCGAAAGGACGAAAAGCCCGAGCATGCCAAGGCGCAACCAGTCCGGCAAAATGCGGAAAACACCGAACCACGCCAGGCACAGGAAGGTCGCCATGACAAGCATAGGCGGCAATATGAGCGGCCAAAGGCGCTCGAATACCATTGCCAGCCACGTCGACAAACGGAGGCGATCGATACTCGTAAAAATATCGAACCTGACCCTTTCAGCGTCCCGTTGGTCGGGGTGTTGACCGGTCATTCTCACTCCACTTCGTCAACATCGACGGTGTTGACCTTACGAGAACAATAGCATTCATCATGGCAAAGGCGAGGCCTTGGCCGAAAAAACCGATCATAGTTTCGTGTAAAGCAACGGGAAGGCCTTGAGAGGAAGCCTCTCCGAGATGCAAAAGCGCGCCGCTCTCCCTCCCCCTTGTGGGGAGGGAAGCTGCGCAGCAGCAGGGAGGGGTCTTTCCTCCTGCTTTATAGCCACTCGGGAATGGAATCCAGCCCGATCAGTTCGTCGTAGCTCGTGCGCCGGCGGACCACGTGGAAGCGATCGCCGCTGACAAGGACTTCCGGGACAAGCAGGCGCGTATTGTAGGTTCCGGCCTGAACGGCGCCATAGGCGCCGGCGGTTCCTATGGCGAGGAGATCGCCGGGGGCCGGGCGCGGCAGGTCGCGATCAAGGCCAAGATAATCGCCGGTCTCGCAAACGGGTCCCACAATATCGGCGCGAATGCGGGGATGGGTGGCCACTGGCTCGTTGACCGGGCGGATCGTATGGAAGGCGTCATAGAGCGTTGGCCGGATGAGATCGTTCATCGCCGCATCGACGATGATAAAATTCCGTGCATCGCCTTCCTTGAGATAAATGACCTCGCTGACGAGGATCCCGGCATTGCCGACGATCAACCGGCCGGGTTCGAAGATCGTCTTGAGGCCGAGCGGCCTGATATGCTTGGTGACGATCTGGGCATAGGCATCCGGCAAGGGCGGCGGATTGTTGTCGAAATGATAGGGAATGCCCAGGCCGCCGCCGAGGTCGACATGCCTGATGTCGTGGCCATCCGCTTTCAACTGGGCAACCAATTCTGCGAGAAGCCGGAAGGCATCGTCAAAAGGTTCGAGATCGGTGATCTGGCTGCCGATATGCATATCGACGCCGGTGACCTTGAGGCCGGGCAGCTTGGCCGCATGCGCATAGACAGTGCTGGCCTTTGCCAGGGGAATGCCAAACTTGTTCTCGGATTTTCCGGTCGAGATCTTCTTGTGCGTTTTGGCGTCAACGTCAGGATTGATGCGCAGGGAAACCGGCGCAATCTTGCCGGCAGCCACCGCGCGGCTTGAGAGGAGCTCCAGCTCCGGCTCTGATTCGACATTGAAGCAAAGAATGCCGGCGGCGAGAGCATAGTCCATTTCGGCCGGCTTCTTGCCGACGCCGGAGAATACGATCTTGCCCGCCGGAATCCCCGCGGCCAGCGCGCGTCGCAGTTCTCCCTCAGACACCACATCGGCGCCGGAGCCGAGGTGCGCCAGCGTTTTCAGGACACCCTGATTGGAATTGGCTTTCAGCGCGTAGCAGACAAGCGCGTCCATCTCGGCAAAGGCGGCGGAGAATACCTTGAAGTGGCGCTCGATCGTGGCCGTCGAATAGCAATAGAAGGGTGTTCCGACTGCCTTGGCGATATCGGGAATGCTGACGCCTTCCGCGTGCAGGACGCCATCCTTGTAATCGAAGTGGTTCACTTACACTAAGCCTAAATCAGCGGGTCGAGGATGAAACGCCTGTCCTGGACCGGAGGCGTGGCCGGTTTCGGTTCGCCCGGCATCGAGGTGACGGAGGCAGGCGGCGGTTCGAGCGGGCCCTTCCGGCCGCAGGCCGAAACAGCGCTCACAATCGCAACTGACATCAGAATAGTCGTCAGATAAGAACGGCTCGTCATGAATTTTGATCCTGTCGTCCAAAGGGCGTTCATCATTCTCTAGCGCAAGGGGATGCCGTTTGCATCCCCCGCGCCGTTCAATAATCGCTTTAAAGCTTTGCGATGCGCTTTTGCCAGAACTTGATCTGCCGCCGAACCTGCTCCGGGGCCGTGCCGCCAAAGGATTTGCGGCTGCGGACGGATTTGTCGACGGTGAGATATCCGAAAACGGCATCGGTGATGCCGGCGTGAATCTGCTTGAGTTCATCGAGCGACAATTTGCCAAGGTCGCATTTCTTTTGCTCAGCGAGCGCGACGGCGCGTCCGGTCACGTGATGCGCCTCGCGAAAGGGCAGACCGAGCTCCCGGACCAGCCAGTCGGCGAGATCGGTCGCCGTGGAATAGCCGGAGCCCGCTGCCTTCTTCATCGCCGCCGTGTTCACGGTCATGTCGCCAACCATTCCAGTCATGGCTGCGAGGGCAAGTTCAAGGGTTTCCGCTGCATCAAAAACCGCTTCCTTGTCCTCCTGCATGTCCTTCGAATAGGTGAGTGGCAGGCCCTTCATGACGGTAAGCAGGCCGACCAGTGCCCCCGTAATGCGCCCGGTCTTCGCGCGCACCAGCTCGGCGGCATCGGGATTTTTCTTTTGCGGCATGATAGAGGAGCCGGTCGAAAAGGAATCGGACAGACGCACGAAGCCAAATTGGGGCGTCGACCAGATAACGATTTCTTCTGCAAGGCGCGACAGATGTGTTGCGGCAATCGCGGCGACGGAAAGGAATTCGAGCGCGTAATCGCGGTCCGAGACGCTGTCGAGCGAATTACGGGTCGGTTCGCGGAAGCCAAGCGCCTTGGCGGTCATGTGCCGGTCAATGGGAAAGCCGGTGCCGGCAAGTGCGGCGGCGCCGAGCGGCGATTCGTCCATGCGGTCGATTGCGTCCTTGACGCGGCTCAAATCACGTCCGAACATTTCGACATAGGCCATGCAGTGATGGCCGAAGGTCACGGGCTGCGCGGTCTGGAGATGCGTGAAGCCCGGCATCAATGTCGCGGCATGTTCGTCGGCACGCTTCAAGAATGCTTCGATGAGCCGCTTTAGCGCTATGGCCACCTTTTGGAACTCGGCCTTTACCCAAAGACGAAAATCGACCGCGACCTGGTCATTGCGTGAGCGGGCAGTATGCAGGCGGCCGGCAGGTGCACCGATGAGTTCGGCAAGCCGAGATTCCACATTCATATGGATGTCTTCAAGTTTGCGTGAAAAGGTGAACTTTCCGCTCTCGATCTCTGACAATATCGTGTTCAGACCACTTGCGATCTTGTCGTGGTCCTCTGCCGCTATTATGCCGGTTTTCGCAAGCATGGCTGCATGGGCAAGCGAACCCTGAATGTCCTGGGCATAGAGTTTCTGGTCAAAGCCGATGGAAGCATTGATTTCTTCCATGATCGCGGCGGGACCCGAGGCAAAACGGCCTCCCCACATTTCATTGCTGTTCTTCTTGTCGGACATGATGCGCCTTGGTGAGTAGCGAAAAGAGTAAAAAATGGCAGGCAGCGACGAAACACAGAAAACTCCCCGAAACGGCAACAGGAAGATCATTTTCCTCGCCGCGCTCGCAGGCATTGTTGCCGGTGCGGTTGCGGTATACGTGATGGAACGGCCCTCTGGCAATATTGTCGCCAGCACAAACCCGGCCGACCAATGCGCCAGCAAAGCGGGCGCAGCCAAGAGGCTCGATGCGGCCGCGACGGGGGCGGTTGCCGCCATGCGCGGCGCCGATGCACCCCAGTCGATGTCGTCACTGGCCTTCACGGCGCCAGACGGAAAACCAGCGCGGCTCGCCGATTTCAAAGGCAAGACACTGCTGGTCAATTTGTGGGCTACGTGGTGTCTGCCATGCAGGGAGGAAATGCCGGCGCTCGACGCGCTTGAGACCAGGAAGGGTGGCGATAATTTTCAGGTCGTGACAATCAATATCGATACGGGTGACGATTCGAAGCCCAAGGCCTTCCTGAGCGAAATCGGCGTCAAATCGTTGCAGCTCTATCGCGATCCGTCGATGGGCGTGTTCAATGAATTGAAGCGCAAGAACCTTGCTTTCGGCTTGCCGGTGACGATGCTGGTCGACAAGGAAGGCTGCCAGATCGCGGCCATGAACGGACCTGCGGACTGGTCCAGCAATGACGCCGCGAGCTTGATCGACGCGGCAATGGCGGTGCAGTGACCAAATGAAAAAAGCCTCACTGAAGTGTGAGGCTTTTTCAGATTGGTTGCCGAACGCGCTGAATTACTCAGCTCCTCCTGCGGCGGCTTTTCGTGCCTTCTTGGCTTTGTATTTATCAAAGCCATGCAGTTCGCCTGGTTTGCGTTCCTTTGGAGTTTTCTTCGCCTTTTCAGGCTTTTCTGTGGTCCAGCCTTCAGGTTTCGCCTTAGCGGGCTTGGCTGCCCAATCGGATTTCGGTTTGTCGTCGCGCGAACGAGGCTTGCGGTCGTCCCAGTCGCGTTTCTCGCCAAAAGGCTTCTTGCCCTTGAAGTCGCCGGCTTCGCGGCGGGGGCCGGATGAACCGGGGCCTTCGCTGCGCGTGATGTTCACGCCCTTTTCGCCGGTGCCATATTGCTTGATCCGGGCCATGAAGTCATCGGCCTTGCTGGCGGTGATCTCAAAGCGGGTTTCCGTTTCGAGAATCTTGATCGAGCCGACATCCGTCTTGGTGATATCACCCGCCTTGCAGATCAGGGGCAGGAGCCATCTCGGCTCAGCCCTCTGTTTGCGGCCGACGCTCAAGGAAAACCAGGCGCCGCTCTCGAATTGCTCGAATCGCTCCGAACGGGGTGCACGCTCACCGCGTTCCGGGCGCTCGTCGAAACGACCCTTGCGCATGGGTTCAAGCACATGCGACGGCGTCGAGGACAATTCTTCCGGTGCAGGACGTGCGGCCATTTGCTGGCGCAGATAGGCGGCAGCAATCTGTTCCGGCGAATGCTTGGCGAGCAGTTCGTTTACATAGTCCACCTCATCCTCACTCACGGTTTCCATCAGCGATGGATCGTTGAGGATACGATCGTGATTGCGCTTGTTGATCGCATCCGCGTCCGGCGGTGAAACCATTGTCGTTGCAAGCTTCGCGCCCTGGAGAAGGCGCTCAGCCGTGCGGCGGCGTGACGGCGGTACGATCAGGACGCAGATACCCTTGCGGCCCGCCCGTCCGGTCCGCCCGCTGCGGTGCAGGAGCGTCTCGGAATTGTTGGGCAGGTCAGCGTGAATGACGAGGTCGAGATTGGGAAGGTCGATGCCGCGGGCCGCAACGTCGGTCGCCACGCAAACGCGCGCCCGGCCATCGCGCATCGCCTGCAAGGCGTTGGTACGCTCGGCCTGGCTCAACTCGCCCGAGAGCGAGACGACGTTGAAGCCCCGGTTGGACAGCCGGCTGGTCAAATGCTTTACGGCTTCGCGGGTCGAGCCGAAAATGATCGTATTCTGTGCATCGTAGAAAAGCAGCGCGTTGATGATGGCGTTCTCGCGCTCGCGCGGCGCCACCGGCATGATATGATATTCGATATCGCTGTGCTGTTCCTTGTCGCTCGTGGCGGAAATGCGCAGCGCATTGTTCTGGAATTGCTTGGCGAGTTGGGCGATGGGTTTCGGCACCGTCGCCGAGAACATCAGCGTGCGGCGGTCCTTCGGCGCTTCGCCGAGGATGAATTCGAGATCCTCGCGGAAGCCGAGGTCGAGCATCTCGTCAGCCTCATCGAGTACCACGGCGCGCAGTTCCTTCATGTCGAGCGAACCGCGGGTGATATGATCGCGCAGGCGGCCGGGGGTGCCGACGACGATATGTGCGCCCTGCTGCAGTGCGCGGCGCTCCTTGGTCATGTCCATGCCGCCGACGCAGGAGGCAATGCGTGCCCCCGTCTGCTCATAGAGCCATTCCAGCTCACGGCGGACCTGCAAGGCAAGTTCACGGGTCGGCGCGATGACCAGCGCGTAAGGCGCGCCAATCGAATTGAAGCGCTCGGCACCGTCAAGAAGTGTTGGCGCAATGGCAATGCCAAACGCAACGGTCTTGCCGGAACCTGTCTGCGCGGAGACGAGAAGGTCAGCGCCCTCGGCCTCGGGGGCGAGAACGGCGGTTTGAACCGGCGTCAGGCTCTCATAGCCACGGGCTGCCAATGCACCGGACAACGCCGGAGCGATAGAATCGAAAATAGTCATTCATGAACTTTCAGGACTGGTGTTTTAAAGGTGCTTCAATGCTCGGCATTCCATCAGCGCGAGCGGCACGCAAATAGCTTTGTTGCGCTCTCCTAGAGTGCGCGGGCGGTTTCGTCAATGTCGGGGAACGCATGGCAGCCATTCCTACCGGTATTACGCTACAAATCCCGCACGTTTGAGACGCACAATAGCGAGATCGAGCGCCGAAAGAAAGGCAGAACGGTCTTTTGCCGAAAATGGTCGTGGGCCGCCGGTGATCTGACCTGCTGAGCGCAGTTCATCCATCAGGTTGCGGGTTGCCAGCGTGTTGCCGATGGAGCTTTCCGTAAAGGCTCGTCCCGTCGGCGAAATGGCGTCGGCTCCGGCCTTGACGCAGCGGCTGGCAAGTGGAATGTCCGCCGTTATCACGACATCGCCACGCGAAACGCGCGTTGCGATCCAGTCGTCGGCGGCATCGAACCCGTCGCTGACGATCACGCGCTCGATCATCGGATCGCGCGGAATTGCCATGAACGAATTTGAGACGACATAGACCTTCACGCCGTAACGTTCGGCAACGCGATAGATCTCCGCTTTAACCGGGCAGGCATCGGCGTCGACATAAAGGGTGATTTTCTTCGGATCGTTCATTGTCAGCCGAATATGTGAAGGGCTGCCAGGCCCACCGAGGCGCCCAGACCAATTGCTATGCCCGCAGCAAGGGCTGCGACCAGAAGACCGGTTCCAAGCCAGACGCCGTCGTGTTCGCCGAGCCCAATTGATAGAAGGATGATACTGAGCGCCGGCATCTGATTGATCAGCGGCACCGGTAGTATGACGATGAGCGACATCAGCAGCGCAACGATGCTGACGACACGCTCGACAATGATTTTCGGAACGAACCAATAGCGTGGACGCGCCAGCTTCTCGAAACGCAGAAGGAGCGGCTCAAGTCTGGAAATGAACGCACGATAGGTTTGTGTCCGCATCGACTTTTCCCGGATGAACGCGGGAAACCAAGGATTCTTCAGCCCGATCAGCAACTGGATCGATAATAGCACCAGCGGAATGCCGAAGATTGTCGATGACCCCGGAGGCAGTGGCAGGAGATTGAGCGCCGAGAACAGAATCATCAGCGCGCCGAAACTTCGCTCCGAAAGCGCGGACAGGATATCGTTGAACGAGATCCTGTCCGCTTGGGTGTCGCCGAGATGGACAAGAACGCTGGAGAGCCGCCGTGCATCTTGAGAGCCCAAGGGATCCCAATCAGACGGTGTTCCATCAGCATTCATGTCGTCCTCCGTTAATGGCTAGACCTTTCCCGCCGTCTCACTGATGGCGCCAGGTCGGGAAAGCTTTCCATCCTTCATCGATGCGGCCTGCCTGTGTTCGTGCCGCGTCTTCCAGAGCGAACTGAAAATACCGGCGAGCAGGATGCCAAGCGTAATCGACAGTGACCACATCGGCGGAATCTTTGCCAGTCCCAAAGCGTCAGCGACGAAAATCTTTCCGCCAATGAATACGAGCACCAGAGAGAGTGCATATTTCAGATAGATGAAACGATGGATGAGGCTAGCCAGCGCGAAATAGAGCGCCCGCAAGCCCAAAATGGCGAAGATATTCGACGTGAAGACGAGGTATGGGTCGGTGGTGATGGCGAAGATCGCCGGAATCGAATCGACCGCAAAGATCACGTCGGCAAGCTCCACCATGATCAGCGCAAGCAAGAGCGGCGTGATCCAGGTCTGGCGCTTCATCGTCAGGGGATCGGTCCGGCGGACGATGAACTTCTCGCCATGCAGTTCGGGCGTAACGCGGAACCGCTTGCTCATGAACTTGAAGACGGGATTGGCCGAAACGTCGTACTCCTCGTCTCCCGCCATGAGCATGCGAATGCCGGTGAAAACCAGAAAAGCGGCGAAGAGATAGAGAACCCACTCATATTCCTGGACGATGGCTGCGCCTGCGGCGATCATGATGCCGCGCAGGATGACGACGCCGAGAATGCCGTAGACCAGCACGCGGTGCTGGAATTGTTTGGGAATGGCGAAATAGCCGAAGATCATCGCGATGACGAAGATATTATCCATCGCAAGGCTCTTTTCGACGACGAACCCGGTGAGGTATTGCATCCCGGCCTCGGGGCCGAGTTCCCACCAGATGAAACCGCCAAAGGCAATACCAAGACTGATGTAGAACGCCGAGAGCAACAGGCTCTGGCGCATGCCTATGTCATGATTTTTGCGATTGAGAACGCCCAAATCGAGGACGAGAAGAACGAGTACGAGGGCAAGAAAGCCAAGCCACATCCACAGGGGCTTGCCCATGGCGTCAATAAATAGAAGCTCCATGTTGAAAAACATCCGCCGGCATCGGTGTAAGATTACAGCTCCGACATCACGAGAGAGCCGGTAACTCCCGCCAGAGGGGCCCGGGGCTGCAATTCTGCCTCAGTTGGGGAGAGGCAGACACCAATGCAAGGGTTTGATTGGAAATAAAAATTTGAAATGGAGAGAGCCAGCCACTCGACCTTGCGCTAGCGCGTAGGAACCGGGTGTTCGCCGCGATAATCGTAGAAACCGCGCCCGGCTTTGCGACCCAGCCAACCGGCTTCGACATATTTGACCAGCAGCGGGCATGGCCGGTATTTCGAATCCGCGAGGCCATCATAGAGCACCTGCATGATGGAAAGGCAGGTATCGAGCCCGATGAAATCCGCAAGCTGCAGCGGCCCCATCGGGTGGTTGGCGCCAAGTTTCATCGCCGTATCGATGGCCTCGACCGAACCCACGCCCTCATAAAGCACATAGATCGCTTCGTTGATCATGGGCAAGAGGATGCGATTGACGATGAAGGCAGGAAAATCTTCGGCAACGGTGATGGTCTTGTCGAGGCTGGCAACAAATTCGCGCGCTGTCTCGAATGTTACATTCTCCGTAGCAATGCCGCGGATCAGTTCGACGAGTTTCATCACTGGAACCGGATTCATGAAATGAATGCCGATGAAGCGTTCGGGCCGGTCTGTCGTGGTGGCAAGCCGGGTGATCGATATGGACGAGGTGTTGGTGGCAAGGATTGCTTCGGGATTGAGGTTGGGACAAAGCTGCGCGAAGATCTTGCGCTTGACCGTCTCGTCTTCTGTCGCGGCCTCGATGGCAAGATCGACACCGGAAAGGTCTTCGATTCTCAGGGCAGGGCGAATATGCGACATCGCCTTGACGCGCGCGGCTTCATCAAGTTTGCCGTGGGAGACCTGCCGGGCCATATTGCCATTGACCGTCGCGATGCCTTTTTCGATCTGCTCGGCGGACTGATCGTGGATCAAAACATTGTATCCGGCCACCGCGCAAACATGGGCAATGCCCGAGCCCATTTGCCCTGCGCCAATAATGCCTACAGTCTTGATCGTGCCAGCCATGTTTCCATCCGATTGCTTTTATATATCACACAAACTAAATGGCCGGAGTAGCGTTCGTCTACCCCGGCCAAACAATTTCATTTCAAATTTTGAACTACCCGCGGTCAAAGGGCCTTTTCAAGCTCCGGCAGGATTACGAAGAGGTCACCGACGAGGCCATAGTCTGCCACCTGGAAGATCGGCGCTTCCTCATCCTTGTTGATCGCGACGATAACCTTTGAATCCTTCATGCCGGCGAGGTGCTGGATGGCACCGGAAATACCGACGGCGATGTAAAGATCCGGAGCAACAACCTTGCCCGTCTGGCCGACCTGCCAGTCGTTGGGCGCGTAGCCGGCGTCGACGGCGGCACGCGAGGCGCCGACGGCGGCGCCGAGCTTGTCGGCAACCGGCAGGATCACTTCCTTGAACTTCTCGTTCGAGCCGAGGGCGCGGCCACCGGAAATGATGATCTTGGCAGAGGTCAATTCCGGACGGTCACCGCCAGAAAGCTTGGCTTCGATGAAGGTCGACAGGCCGGGATTGGCGGCAGCCGAAACCGTCTCGACCGGAGCCGAGCCCCCTTCGCCGGCAGCCGCGAAGGTTGCGGTGCGTACGGTGATGACCTTCTTGGGGTCGGTTGCCTGCACGGTCTGGATGGCGTTGCCGGCATAGATCGGGCGCTTGAACGTGTCGGACGAAACAACCTCGATGATGTCCGAGACCTGCATCACGTCGAGGAGTGCTGCAACGCGCGGCAGGATGTTCTTGCCGTTGGTGGTGGCTGCGGCAATGATGGTGTCGTAGTTGCCTGCGAGCGAAACGATCAGCGCAGCGCTGGCCTCGGCCAACCGGTTTGCCAGATCATCTGAATCTGCGAGCAGGACTTTCTTGACCCCTGCAAGCTTTGCGGCCTGATCGGCGACGCCCTTGGCGCCTTTGCCTGCTACAAGCACATGCACATCGGAACCGATGGCAAGCGCAGCCGTCAACGCCTTGGCGGTCTGGTCGGAAAGGGTCTCGTTGTCATGTTCGGCAAAAAGAAGAATAGCCATTGTGAATTCCTTATCCTTTTCCTTAGAGAACGCCGGCTTCGTTCTTCAGCTTGCTGATGAGTTCAGCGACGTCCTTGACCTTGACGCCCGCCTTGCGGCCGCCCGGCTCTTCGGTCTTCAGGACCTTGAGGTGCGGCTTGGTGTCAACGCCGTAATCGGCGGCCGACTTCTCATCGAGCGGCTTCTTCTTCGCCTTCATGATGTTCGGCAGCGAAGCATAGCGCGGCTGGTTCAGGCGAAGGTCAGTGGTGACGATCGCCGGCAGCTTGATCTCGATCGTCTGCAGGCCGCCATCGACTTCGCGCGTGACCTTGGCGGTGTCGCCGCCGAGCTCGACCTTGGAGGCGAAGGTGCCCTGGCTCCAGCCGAGGAGGGCCGAAAGCATCTGGCCGGTCTGGTTGGCGTCGTCATCGATCGCCTGCTTGCCGAGGATGACGAGCTGCGGCTGTTCGGCCTCGACGACGCCCTTGAGAATCTTGGCGACGGCCAGCGGCTCGACGATATCATCGACCTTGACGAGAATGCCGCGGTCGGCGCCCATGGCGAGGGCCGTGCGGATGGTTTCCTGCGACTGCGCCGGTCCGATCGAGACGACGACCACTTCCTCGACCTTGCCAGCTTCTTTCAGGCGGAGCGCTTCCTCCACGGCAATTTCGTCGAACGGGTTCATCGACATCTTGACGTTGGCAAGTTCAACGCCCGAGCCGTCGCCCTTTACCCTGATCTTCACGTTGTAATCGACTACCCGCTTTACCGGTACGAGGACTTTCATGTGCACTCCCTTATTAGAAACGAAAGGCCGATTTAACTGCCTCATTATGGCACCCGCTTGCCGGATGCCGACATCGGGGGGAAAAAAACGACACGCGCCGTGCCGGAATTGCGCGGGACCGTAATTATCGGTGATGTAAAGGTCAATCTTGGAGTTGTGGCATTTCAGACTTCAACCGATTGAATGAGCAACCTACCGCCCCCACTTGACTGGCGGCGCTTCGGACCCACCCGATTCCGAGGCTTGGTCGACGATCACAGCCCGTGGTGAGACAATCGCGCGGTCGAACAAGGGTACGCTTCGGCGCTTCAGAATGACAACGAGCACGGCTCCCGCAATGATGCCGCCGACGTGAGCGGGCCAAGATACCTGTTCTTCGCCGCCCCGGGCCAGCATCAGGAACTGTGTCGCAACCCAAAGGGCGAGCGGATAAATGGCGGGAATTCGCAGCGGGATGCGCCCGAACGCCAGCACCCATACCCGCACACGCGGGTGCAGCAGCAGATAGGCGGCAACGATGCCGGCGATCGCGCCCGAGGCGCCGATGAGCGGCGCCTCGGAATCCGGAAGGATGACGCCGTGCAGAAATGCGCCGGCAGCAGCGCAGAGGATATAGAAAATCAAGAAGCGGATATGTCCCAGCGCATCTTCGACGTTGTCGCCGAAGACCCAGAGGAAAAGCATGTTGCCGCCTAGATGGAAGAGGTCGGCATGAAGAAATGCATAGGTGACATAGGTGAAATCTGGCGGCACGAACGCATAACCAGCGGGCAAAACCGCCAGGTGATGGATGATGGCGGGTGTATAGCCAAGGCCGATCGCCGCAGCCTGCGAAGCGTCACCGGCAACGCTCAATAGGGCAAATACAAGCACGTTGACGCCGATCAGGCCCAGGGTGACGTATTGGCGCTTGATGTATTTGAGGCTGTTGGCGTCATGCAATGGAATGAACATCGGCGCCGGGACCCCTCTTCGCGTTCAGCGATTATGCCCGGGCACCCATAACACGTCCCTGGCGCCATTGTCATTGACCACGCGGGCCGCGACGAAGAGTAGATCCGAGACGCGGTTAATGTATTTCAATGCGGCTGGCGTCACGGTCTCGCCGGGCTCTTGCGCAAGTTCCACCATATGCCGCTCGGCGCGGCGTGCCACCGTGCGGGCGAGGTGCAGGGCCGCGGAGGCAGGCGAGCCTCCGGGCAGGACGAAGGAACGCAAGGGGGCAAGGCTCGCATTCAACCGGTCAATGTCGGCTTCGACCCGCAGAACCTGGCTGTCGATGATGCGCAGCGGTTCATAGGCAAGCGTCTGCCCGGTATCGGGTGTGGAAAGATCCGCCCCGAGGTCAAAGAGATCGTTCTGGACACGCCCGAGCATGGCGTCGAGCTCGGGAAAAACACCTTCTGTGTGAAGCCGCGCAAGACCGATGCAGGAATTGGCTTCATCGACGGTGCCGTAGGCTTCCACCCGCAGATCATGTTTCAGGCGGCGCTCGCCGCTGCCAAGACCGGTCGTGCCATCATCGCCAGTGCGCGTATAGATCTTGTTCAGCTTGACCATGGGGAGCTCTAGCCTGCTGCGCGGTGAAAATAGATGGCGCCGACGATCAGGATGATGGCGATCAGCTGCAGGAAGATACGCAGTTGCATCATCTTGTTGGAGAAGTTGGCGTCGCCGCCTTTCATCATGTTACGCAGCCCGACGAGAAGGACAATGGTGACAGCCGCGATGGCGACGACTGCCAGAAACTTGAAGATGACGTCCATGATGTACTTCCTTTCAAGATCAGGCCAGGCCCCGGACTGATCTTTTCATGATTGGCTCGCGAGCATGCGGTATAGCGCACGACCCGAAAGAAATCTGCGTGCGAAATTCATAATTTTTGCCGGGCGCGTTACAAGATAATGGGGTTTCGGGCGAGGATTTTCCAATGCGTCCTTGAGCACCGCACAGACCGCATCGGGGCCGAGTTTGAATCTCGACTTGGTGCCGCCGGCTGACAACCGCGCGATCAGCTTGCGGTATTCGTTCCGGTGCACCGAATGTTCGACATCGATGTGCTTTTCGAGCTGTTTAAGTGCGTTGTGGGTGAACCGCGTCGCAATGGGGCCGGGCTCGATCAACGACACATGAATGCCAGAGCCTTCAAGTTCCATGCGCTGCACCAGCATCAGGCCCTCCAGCGCGAATTTGGATGACACATAGGCGCCGCGCCACTTCATCGGCACGAGGCCGAGGATCGACGAGCAATGGACGATCCGGCCGTGCCCTTGCTTGCGCATCACGGGAACAATGTGCTGCGTCAGTTCGTGCCAGCCGAAGAAATTCGTGTCGAACTGCTCCCGTAGCCCGGCGATCTGCAAGTCCTCCACCGCACCCGGCAAGGAATAGGCGCCGTTGTTGTAAAGCGCGTCAAGCGTGCCGCCGGTCGCGTTCAATACGGATCGCACCACTTCAGCGATGGATTGCGGCTCGCGATAGTCGAGATAGTGGGCTATCAGCCCGTCTGCCCGCAACGCTTCGATGTCCGACGCCTGCCGGGCCGTGGCAAACACCGTCCAGCCGTCAGCCTTCAGGGCTCGGGCGCAGTAAGCGCCGATGCCGCTGGAACATCCCGTGATCAATATCGTTCTGGAACTGGCCATCTTGTCGAAGGTTTTCAAATCGCTCGATTGAGAAGAAAAGACTTCACATATTCCCCTGCGCCTTGCAATCTCGGGGTTCAAACGGGGCAGTTCATCGTTGATGGGTAAAGTTTACAGGTTTCTCCGGCGTGTACTCGCCGACGCAGTGGGCCATTTCCTGTCGGATGATGGTTGGGCGCTTGCCAGCCATGTGGCCCTGTCCGGCATCCTGGCTCTCTTCCCGTTCCTGATCTTCGCCACATCGCTTGCCAGTTTCCTGGGCGCCAGTGCTTTCACCGATACCGCCGTGCACGTGATTTTCGATACCTGGCCAAGGCTGATCGCGGAACCGATCGCCCGCGAGGTGCGCAACGTCCTCAATGTCCAGCGTGGCGGCCTTTTGACGGTGAGCGTGATCGCAGCGGCCTATTTCGCTTCCAACGGTATCGAGGCCTTAAGGGTTGCTCTCAACCGCGCCTACCGGGTCTTCGACACGCGCTCGATCATCTATTGCCGCCTGCAAAGTCTTGGCTTTGTCATCATTGCCACCGTCGGCATCATGGCCATCAGCTTCCTGCTGGTCCTCGCCCCCTTGGCCCTGCGGATCGCCACACGCTGGATCCCCGAACTTATCCTTGTGTCCGGAACGATCAGCTTCTGGCGATATTTCATTGCAACGAGCGTCCTTGTCATCGGATTGCTGGCGGTGCATCTCTGGCTGCCTGCGGGGCGACGCCGCTTCCTCGATATCCTGCCCGGCATTTTCCTGACGCTGCTTGCCTGGACTGTCGGCGCATCGATATTCGCCAGTTACCTTGAAACCTTCGCAACCTACGTGTCGACCTATGCGGGCCTCGCATCGATCATGGTCGCGATCGTGTTTCTCTATATCATCGCCGCGATTTTCATCGTCGGCGCCGAAATCAATGCATCGATCATCCGTTACCGTGAAGGCAAGGCAGCCGAACGTCTCTGACCGGTCGACAATGCGACGCCCAATGTGGCGATGCACATGCCGGCGAGCTGGAAGGTAGTCAGCGTTTCGCCAAACAAGGCATAGGCCATCAGGGCGGTGACACCCGGTACCAGGTAAAACAGCGATGCAACCTTCGATACGGCACCCTGGTTGATCAAAATCATCAAAAGCAGGACAGCGCCGAGCGACAGGACGAACACCAGCCAGAACATGGCAAAGACCAGCGGCACCGACCAGATGACATTATGGGTCTCGAACAGCAGCGAAAGGACCCCCGTGAGGACGGCCGCGCCGAGATATTGCAACGCCGTTCCCGCTTTCAGGTCGATCCAGCCGACGAAGCGCTTCTGCCAGACCGTACCGGCGCTGATCGCGACAACGGAGAGGATCGACGCCGACACCGTTGCCGGCGTAACGCCGCCAGCCGAGATCGACAGCTTTGGCCATAGTACCATGGCGACGCCGACAAAGCCGACAACAAGACCTGCCCAGTGGCGCGGCTGAATTCTCTCACCGAGCGCCAGACCAGCAATCAATGCGGTGATCAGCGGTTGCAGCCCGACGACGAGGGCCGACATGCCCGCCGGCAGACCGTTATGAATGGCCCAGAAAACCGCACCAAGATAGACGCCGTGGATGAGGCAGCCCGCAATGATCGCATGCATCGCGCCGCGCTTGCTTGGCCAATGATTGCCGGCAAGCATGACCCAAACGCAGAGTATTGCTCCGGCGATAAGGAAGCGGGCTGTGAGAAACAGGAACGGCTCCATATAGGGCATGGCATAGCGGGCGCCAATGAAACCGGTGGCCCAGAGCACGACGAACAGGGCGGGGAAGAGGCGGACGGGCATGATGGGGGACCGGTGTGATGTGAATTGCGGGGGATGTCTATACCATCAAACGCCCGGCAACCAGATGCTGATCGTTCGAGCACGCAGCATCTCCAATCAAAGCCCGACCATCACGCGTATGTCATCAGCGCTGGCACCCTGCTCGCGCAAGGAGCGGAGCGAGGTATCCTTGCGGCTCTTCGACAGTTTCTCGCCGTCGTGATCGAGGACCAGCGCGTGGTGATGATAGGTGGGCGGGTCGATGTCCAGCAGGCGTTGCAGCAGCCGGTGGACGCTTGTTGCGTGGAAGAGATCCTTGCCGCGAACCACGTGGGTGATGCCCTGCAAGGCATCGTCGATGACGACGGAGAGGTGATAGCTGGTGGGCATGTCCTTGCGCGCAATGATGACGTCCCCCCAATCCTGCGGCCGGGCACCCACGATATGGGTGTCGGGGACCGTCTCGCACCAGGACAGCGGTTCGCCCACATATTCAAGTGCCCGCTCCATATCGAGGCGCCAGGAAAAGGGCTGCCCTTCGCTTATCCGCTTCGCGCGCTCGCGTTTCGAAAGCTCGCGGTCCACACTCGGATAGAGCAATGCCCCATCGGGATCACGCGGCCAGCCGTCGTCGCCTTTTGTAGTACGTTCAATTTCAACTTTGATCCCACCCCGGCTCAGAAAAGCAGGATAAGCGAGATTCATGCCGATGAGCTTGTCCAGTGCTCGCCGGTAGACAGGAAAATGCTCCGATTGGCGCCGCACAGGTTGCTCCCAGGTGAAGCCGATCCAATGCAGATCCTCGATCATGGTCCGTTCGAGGGCAGGCGTGCAGCGTTCGCGATCGTTATCTTCCATGCGCAGGAGCTGTCTGGCGTCCATGTTCCGCGCCATCTTCTGGTTCAGCAATGCCGAGTAGGCATGGCCGAGATGCAGGTGACCATTGGGGCTGGGAGCAAAGCGGAATACCGGAACTGTCATGAGTGATGAACTGGCGTTCTTGCGTGACTATATCCCTGGTTGATACGGTGTTTTCGAAACGATTCAAAGTGATGAGTGTGATGCGCAGGATAGATACGCTCGAGGACGTTGACGAGGGGCTTACCGCCCTTCTGCGGGCCCATCCGGAACTTGCCACCGTCGCCGAGCGGGCGGGGCCCTTGCCGCTGCGCCGTTCCGAACCGGGGTTTGAGAGCCTGGCTTCCGTGATCGTATCGCAGCAGGTCTCCAAGGCAAGCGCCGCTTCGATCTGGGGCCGCCTTACCGGTCTTGTCGATCCCCTGACCCCGGAAAATTATCTGGCGGCGGGCGAGGATGCGTGGCGTGGCGCGGGCCTTTCCCGCGCCAAGCAGGCGACCCTTGCGCGGATCAGCGAGGCGATCATCGCCGGCGACCTCGACCTATTTGACCTTTGCGAACGACCGATCGACCAGGCCATGGAACTGATGACCCGCGTGAAAGGGATCGGACCTTGGACGGCGGAAGTCTATCTCCTGTTTTCAGCCGGGCATGCGGATGTGTTTCCATCGGGCGATGTTGCGCTCCAGCATGCCTATGCGCATGCCTATCGCGAATCAGTCAGGCCCGACTCGAAAGCGTTGCAGCGCCTTGCCGAACGATGGTCTCCTTGGCGCGGTGTTGCGGCCCGACTTTTCTGGGCCTACTACGCCGCGACCCGTGGCCGCGATGGCACACCAATCGCATGAAGTTGAAATAGCGGTGTTTTTCGCTGCACAACATAGCAATTTGCTTCACATTCCTGTCACGTCCAGCTTACAATAATAGGGCCTGATGGTTGGAACGGGAGTTGATTCCTTGACAATAGCCGTCTCGCCGGACGGATTACCGGCACTGGTGCTCAATGCGGATTATCGTCCGCTCAGTTATTATCCCTTGTCGCTATGGTCCTGGCAGGACGCGATCAAGGCGGTTTTTCTCGACCGTGTGAACATCGTCGCCGAATATGAGCACGAGGTTTCTTCCCCATCCTTCGCCATGCGTCTGCCAAGCGTGGTCTCGCTCAAGACCTATATAAAACCGTCGCGCCATCCCGCCTTTACCCGGTTCAATGTGTTTCTGCGCGACCGGTTCGAATGCCAATATTGCGGCTCCGAAGATGATCTGACATTCGACCACGTCGTGCCGCGCTGCGCCGGCGGCGAAACCATCTGGGAAAACGTCGTTGCGGCCTGTTCGCCCTGCAACCTTCGCAAGGGCGGCCTGATGCCGGATCGTGCAAAGATGTGGCCCCGGCAAAAGCCTTACCAGCCGACGGTGCATGACCTGCACAATAATGGCCGCCTGTTCCCGCCAAACCATCTGCATGAAAGCTGGATGGATTATCTCTACTGGGATGTCGAACTGGAGCCTTAGGCTCTGGACATTTGGTCGGCCAGGACAGGCCTCATGCAGCCTTGAGCGCTCCACGAAATGCGATAACAAGCAGGATAAGGCTGGCGATGGCGTTCCAACCGGCAAAGGAAAGGCCGAGTACGCGCAGCGCTGCAGTGTCGCATGCGGGCGGGTGGACAGCGTTGAGATCCTTCAGAAGATTGCCGGCATCGGTGGTGATCGACATGGCCACGGCCGTGCAATCCGTCGGGCCGGCCCAGAATTTCCATTCGACACCCGCGTGGAAAATGGCGAGCCCGAGGCCGACGAGCATCAGGATACCGCCAAGCGCAATAAGAAGGCGCGTGAAGCGCGCGGGCCATCGCAATACCGATGAGGCGACGGCGAGCGCCATCAGCGGGATCCCGGCATAATAGGGAAAGCGCTGCTCAAGGCACAGTTTGCAGGGCAGATAGCCGCCAATATATTGAAAGGCGAGCGCCGAACCCACCGTCGCGACCATGGCGACGAGGAGAAAAAGTGCTGTCCTGAAATGCGAGGTATTGGTCATTGCCATGATGCGCTTAACGTCCTCGATCTATTTCTAAAGATAGTAGTGGAACACGGCGTAAAGCAAAATCAGGACCGCCGCGGCAGCGCCGACGATCAAGCCGAGCCGCTTTTCGATGAAGTGACGGATGGGATGGCCATAGCGACGGAGCAGCCATGCAAGGAAGAAGAATCGCGCGCCACGCGCCAGGATCGCGGAACCGATGAACAGCCAGATATTGATCGCGGCAGCACCCGAGAGGATGGTCACAACCTTGATCGGAGGAAGATGGGCGAGCCCTGACGTAACGAGCAGCAGCAGAATCGCGTCGGCGCTGGTCGAGCTGCGCAATGCTTCGAACGCGTCGAGTTTGCCGTACATTTCGAGAATGGGTTTCGCCAGGGTCTCATAGGCGTAATAGCCGAGAAGCCAGCCGGCTATGCCGCCAAGCACCGACGCCACCGTCGCCACAAGCGCGTAGCGATAGGCGCGCTCGGGGCGTGCTAGTGCCATCGGCAGGTAGAGTACGTCGGCCGGAACGAGGAACACCGAGCTTTCGACGAAGGCGATGATGGCGAGCCAGACTTCCGCCGATTTGCGCGCGGCAAGTGACATCGTCCAATCATATAATCTATGCAGCATGAGCGGTTCCTGGTGGGAAAGTCTGTTTGGAAGGCTGGTGATCCTTAGAGCAAACTTCGTCCAAATGGAATCATTTCACCGAATTTTTGCGCCTTGAGCCGATGCGATCTTGCCGCGTCTAATGGCCTTGGATCATCGCCGCAACACACGAGTACGTTATCGTTGAGAAAACGCTTATTGCTGTTGACCGGAGGTGGCCTCTGCATGTATTTGGCTTTTCACGGGTTGCGGCTCACCGCATCCGACGCTTTTTGCGGCCCCCTTGGCGGAATTGGTAGACGCGCCTGACTCAAAATCAGGTTCCGAAAGGAGTGCTGGTTCGATTCCGGCAGGGGGCACCAGAGACCCATCCAGACGCTGGCGCGGTCATCTCGATGCTGTTCACGAAGGTGCTGAAACTGATGTTAAGCTACATTTTGTTGTTGGGGCACCACAAAACCGCAGCCTAATTCCCGCTTAACGCATTGAAAATTCATGCCTGGCTGTCTAACGCAGTTTCGCAGCGTCGGGATAACAATTTCGGCTGTGAGGCCCGGCACTTGCGAGTGGCCAGCCCAGGGTCTCACCTCTCTCCTCAGCTAGTTCCATTGTGTGATTTGACACGTTTCCGCTTGTAGCCCACGGTTGCCGGCAAGTTGCTTCATTGAGAGCGACCGAGGCTCGGCGATTACCTTTCCTCAGCCGGGCCATCAACTTGGGTGACTGAGACCACTGGGTGGGGAGCCTGGCTTAATGACAATGGGAGAGCTCGATGCCGACAGTTATGGTCCATCACGATGTCAAAGACACGAAACACTGGCTTGCCTCACCAAAGCGCGAAGAAGCATTGGCAGGAGTTGGCGTCACGAACATCCGAACCTTTGTTGACCCCGAGAAGTCAAATCGGGTCGGCTTGGTAATGGATGTTGAGGATATGGATCGATTGATGGCCTTTATGCAGACTAAACCGGCGGCGGATGCTATGGAATATGACGGGGTTTTGCCCGAGACGCTCGTCTTCCTCATCCAGTCGTAGCGGCGGCCTGACTGCTTCGACGCCGACAGATAAATTCTATTTCACTGTGCCGTTGATCGCGGCTCAATTGGCCTCGATTGTCGACGCGCAATTTGAGCTGGGCGCGAGCATAGGCAGTGAGGATGGGGGCGCATCTAGCATTTAGCAGAACAGAACTGTCGGCCTTTTATCTCCAGACAAATTCGCGCGTTGGTATTTTTGATGGTATTGGCGAAAATATACAGATGGATTGTGGAATAAAATCAACGCACTAGGCGTTCAGTAATGTGTCGGCAGGGGCACCACAAGCCGGGCGAAAGCCCAGATCGCTCGCTCGCGCCCCGAGCCATTCATGCACTCGCTGCCGCAGGTCGACGGAGACTTTGTCTATCGTGCGTGGAAGCGACCTCAGCCCGCCTTTGTCCGTGATCTTGGCGGGCCACGAAATGATCATCGGATTGCGTGTGCCGCCAAAATGCGACGCGACCTGCTTGGTCCACCGGAACAGGGTGTCCATGGCCAGGGTCCAGCCAACCGGAAAATGGTTGTCGAATTTCTTCGAGCCGAGATCGTTGATCATCGGAAGCATCAAAGGCGGACTGGGCTCGATTACGGAAGGCCAAGGTTGACCCCAGACGCGTCGTTGAGACCTGCATAGCGGTGGAATTCACTGTCCGCGCGGACCCACAACCTGCCGGAAAATCGGAATACAAGCGGGTCCAATGGGCGAAACAAGTGCATAAGAAGGCATCGGGGACACACAAGCGATGGCCGAATGCAGCAGGAGGACCGAAGGAGCTTCAGTCTATCCTAGATCACGTAGGCAGGTCCTGCGGCGTTGAGTTACTTATCGCCCGCATTCCGCAAAAATAATACCCGATCCCTTGTCACCAGCTACTTTTGGACCACTACAATCTTCGGTGGCTGCCACGAGCCGTCGAGGATGCCCTCCCCACCCCAGTAGGCGCGGATGTAGAGCGAGAAGCGTCCGTCTGGAGCCGGGAGCCAGTTCATTTCCTTGTCTCCTCCCGGGGATTTCGCACCGGCATAGAGCGTCAATGAGCCGTCACTGTTGCGCTTGAGGTTCTTGTTCTTCGTACCGAGCGAGTATCGCTTGAGATCATTCGCGTGAAAGAGATGCTTGTCGTTGTATAGTGTCAGCGACCAGAAGCCGTTGACCGGCGGTTCCTGGCCCGCAGCGAACGTGACCTCATAGCTACTGCTACCCGCCAGCTCCTTACCCGTCTCATCATAGTCGGTGTAGAAGTACTGGGTTTCTGTTGGTCGGTTGTCGAACATGTTCGATTTCGACGTTCCTGTCCGATTGAAATAGTCGACACCGAACTGCGCATTGTTGGTCGAGCGGTTCCATCCATTGCCCGCAGGGCGATCGTTGTGCTTCCATTCGAAGAACGGGGCGATGACGTTCTTCTCGGTCTCGACGGCAGTCTCTACCAGAAGCTTTTTCAGGTCCGGGTCCTTTGCTGCCGCGTCGAGCAACAGGCGAAACTGGCCGTACATTGCTTCCTCGCCGGGCAAGGGATCGGCAGCAGCAATTGCATCGGCGAATTGGTCAAAGAACTTTTCCGGGATCACCCACTTCGTTTCACCACTGCCGCCATCGGGATCAGTCGATTGCGGAACAGGGAGGTCCTTGACCGTTGCCCACTCAATCGTCTTCATCTCTCCGGTGAACTCCTTGAGCGGATAGAAGACGATCTGATTGAGCGCCGACTGGATGGCCTTCTTGTCTTCGGGCGTATCATCCTGAAAGATACGCGGGATCGCGTTGGCCAGTGAAGTCGGGCAGTGGATCACATCGGTGATCCCATCTGGTTTCAAGCCCTGCCACCTTGGGCCGACCAACAGATAGAAACCGGGTTTGGTGCCATAGGGTTTGCCGACATGTCCGAATTGATCGGTGCGGGCATCGTACAGGGCGTAAACCCAGAAGCGGTCACCAAAGTCGGGCACCTGCGCGACCACCGGTTCATCGTCGAGGGAGAAGAACCCGAGGCCATAGACTACGTCCTGATTAGGGCAGGTCACGAAAGTCTCCGAGGGTTCGATGTAGTCATGAAGCATGCCAACCTGACCGCGCGGCGCTACCGGCAAGATGCCACCAAGCAGCCCGGGGTATGGAGCCTGTGTAATCTTGGCGTTTCGGTTCAGCATGTTGACGATGGGCCAGCCCCAAACATATGCCATCTGCGCAATCGTCTTGGCATAGCCGGGCTGCATTAGAATACCTGTGGCTGGCATCGTGATGTCCGGTGCGGACGCTGTGGTTTGCGCCTGTACTACTCCACCTGCTGCGATCAGCGGCGCCGCTGACACCACCACGGGCGCGACTGTTCTCGCCCCAAGAGCAGCAAACGTTGCCGCTCCAAACGACGCCTTCATTGCGTCACGCCGGGAGAATTGCTCATCCTTGTGCGATGGTTTGTTCATTTTGGTATCCCTTCGAGAGGTTCGAAATCAGCTCAGCTGCAATCTCAGGTTCACTTCAATTTCACCAGATCGTCTGGCTTCCAAGTCTGATCGAAGAACTCAACACCCGTCCCGTAGAGACGCAGCGCAGCAAGGAAATTGCGCCCCTCGACCGTCTGTATCCAATTGGTATCAGGCGCCTCGGCGGGTTTGCTTGGACCGAAGAACAGGTCGACTGATCCGTCCGCGTTCGTCTTGACCTTGTTGAAACCGTTGATCGACGGCATGAGCTGTGCCGCCGCCGTCATGGTGCCGTCCGTGATATTGTAGGCCGTGACCGCCCAGAACAGCGCTGCGGGTGGGTGCGGCGGCAGATGCAGCAGCTTGTAGGACTTGGAGCCTTCGAGGAAATCGCCGTCGGCATCGCGGGTCGCGAAGGGGTACTTCGAACCAGCGTCGAGTGTGCGCATGACCATGGCCGGAGCGGACGAATAGGCGATCTGGAAATAGGATGCTCTCTGAATGACATCGAGATAGCTGTCCTGCATCCATTCGGCGGTGGCACCCGCCCAGGTGTTTAGATACTGACGATCCTTGTAATAGAGATCGCGCTTGTCGGTACGCCCGAGCTGACGACCGGCCAAGATCATTTTGGGAGCAGTCTCGACCGCCTTCTGCAAAGCCGAGCTTTGCTTGTCAGTGGGCTCGAATGGCTGTCCCTTGATGATGCCGATGGAAGCAAGCACACCCCGCGTCACAGGATCGATGGAGGCAACGGGTTCGTAGTCGACAAACTCCTTGAGTTTGGTCCAGTATAAGTTGCCGGTCGGGTACATCATGTTGACAGGCTTGCCGCTACCGTTTGGAAACTCCATCGGCTTGACGTCCTTCTCTGGTGCCCAAAGCGGATAGACGCGTGTGCGCTCAGCATTGGTCACGGCGGGGGCCGGGTCGGGCCCGTTCTCACCCTTTGCCATGATCGTCCGGAAGAACAGGAAAACGTTATAGGTGGGGGATTTAAAGGCGAAGTAACCCTTTGGTACCTCACCATCGTAGTCCGGAGGCAAGAGCAGGTAGAGCCCGCCCCGCGCCCTATCCGGACCGATTGCACCTACGTCCGTTATGGTTCGCTGATAAAAGTCGGTGAACATCCCGATGACGTTCGGCGGCGCGGCAACGACAAGGGGCCCATCCTTCTTGAGGTCGAGATAGCTCATCGAATAGATGACGTCAGCATTCGGCGTCGGCACCCAGGTCCGGCTGTCCATACGGTCTTTCCAGATCGGCAACACATTATAGCCGCCACCAAAGACCGCTTCCGAGCCGTCACGCATACCGATGGTGTTTAGAACGGGAATGGTCAGGACATACGCCTGGACGGCGTTCTGGTAATAGAACTCATCGCGAAGGGTTTCGGCCTCTTGATGCGGTAGCCAGTTCCCTTTGTTGATCTGCTCCATCAACGGAGGTATTGAATTGTCCTGCGCACGGGAGCTAGGCGCAATCATTGATGCCGCCGCAATGAGTGATGCGGTCGTCAATGCACGAGTACTGAACTTCAACGGCACTAGAGAATGCAAGTAGACCGCACGTCGCCGGTCTGATCACGCGTCGCTCTCTGACTCGGCCATCTGAAACGGGGTACTAATTTCCGATCACATGAGGTACTGTGAGGATTGTGAGCCCTATTGGGTGAGTTTGCTGCAAGATATTGATGGGATTGAAGGATTTGTCGGTCAGCTTGGGGTTTGATTTTGGGCGACATGGACCGGCAGGGGGCACCACAAGCCGGGCGAAAGCCCAGATCGCTCGCGCCCCGAGCCATTCATATGAAATACTCCTCACGCAATATGGATTTTCCAGCTTGGCGGGCGAGGATATGGGCGGGTTAGTTACAAGTACGTAACAGCTACGGAAATCCCGAAAGCAGAATCAGCGCCAGATTCCGGCCGGCGCCGATTATAAGTCATATCAGACCCGGTCATCGACCCTTGGCGTACAGTTGGTAAATACCCTGCCATTGAGATCGGTCGGGCGATCGCAAAAGACCAGCGGGCTCACCTTGCCGCTGGAGGTGCAACCGGACATCACAAGTAAGGCCAGCGCTGCGAGCATTGTCATGCGTGCCATGGGTTTGCCCTTTCATTCAGCCGATCAGTTCGGCAACCTGTCGCTCCTATGCGGTCTTGGGGTCGAGTGAAGGTCCTGACGTCGCCTTACTTTGGAAACAGGAACGTGACGACGAGCCGCGCGCCCCAGCCGTCAGGTCCATTATCCGGGCTTTCCGCCCAATAGCGCACGCCGGCACCGAGGCTAATCGGCTGCTTGCCGACCTTCACGAGCTTGGAAATATTGAAGTTTATCGGTACCGACCACTCCTTGCTCTCCCAATCATAGGTCGACTCGGTGTTGAGCGTGAAGGTCCAGGCATCTTTGGTCGTATACGACACGAAGGGCTGGAGGAATGTCGCATTGATATCGCTGCGGTCGTCATCGCCGGCAAACGACCAGATGTGGTTGGCGAGCGCGCCATAGGTCCAAGGCCCGGACTGCTTCAGGATGACGCCGGTAGGCCCCGCGCCCCATTTCTCGCCGCCGAGCAGATCATCGGTCGCGGTTGGAAGAAGGAAGGCCGGCCCTACGCCCCAGATGATGCCGCCTGCCGTGGGCTTCTTGGGGGAGAAGAAAAAGCTTTGCGTGGTGTCGCCGAGACCGAACTGGTGGCCGGAAGGGCCCGCAATGTCATTCTGCCACACGACGGGCAGGATGGTGCGCGAGATGACGTTCCAATCCTCGTTCAGCGTAAACGGGATGACCGGCTGGATATTGATCGTGTATTTGTCGCCGTCATTGGGACCGTAGCCGCTGTCATAATTTGCCTGGAACGGCACGCTGATGAGCGAGGCAATCGGATTTGACAGTTTCTTGGCAAGGTCGGCAGCGGATTCCTGCGCTTGCGCGCTTGTAACCGTCATCCCCAATACCGCTGTGAGAGAAAGTAAATATTTGATCGAAACGGCTGTCATTGCCCCACTCCCCAAACCACAGCACACGCTTCATCCAGTGAGCACATCCCACAATGTCACACGAATCACTGTTGAATTGTACGCTTCAACGGCGAAAACGTATAGCGGGCGCCCTTTTCGTCACTTGCGCCGGGTGAGATCCCGCAGCCGTTCACGAATGAGACGGGCCAAGTTCTGGGTGCGGCGGTAGAGATGCAACTGCGATGCCGCCTGCCGCGCCGCCCGATCGGCGGCGGGCGTCAAACCAATGACGAGCGTCCCGACCTGTTCGCGCTGTTGAAACAGCCTTGATGCGACCGGGTGGTCCGGAACGGCGCAGGAATCCGTCCGGTCGATGTTCGGATCGTCGAGATGGTTTTTGAGCATTTCGATCATTAGCAGGACGCCCGGCGAATAGGCGCTGAGGCTCTCGTCATAGGCGGTCTTCCAGGTCCAGGCTTCGCCGGCTTCAACGAAGACGACGAGAATGGCGATGGTCTTGCCGTCGAGTTCGAGCGCGTGAATGCGGGCGAGGTCGCGGGCCGCGAGATTATTGACCGCCTCGCGGGCAAATGCGGCGCGGAACCGGTCGACTGCCATCGCCGAGCCGCGCTGGCCCTTCCAGCCGCTGGCCTCGAGCGCAAGAAATTCCTCAAGCTTCAGGCGGATATCTTCCTCGCTGCGGCTGACCGTGTAGGTCAACTTGCCTTGGTCGGACAGGCGCCGCCACAGTCGGCGATATTCCTTGGCGTGCCGGGTACCGATCGCTTCACGCAGATAATCCTCGCCTTCCATCTCGCTTTCAATCAACGGGCGCTGCACGTGGTTGACGGTTACGAGCGGAAGATTGCGATCCATGGCGACGCCGCGCAGGAGCTGCGCCACCGGCCGATTGAGCCGCATGTCGGGCAGAACCAGAATCTCCGGCAATTTCAGATGTTTGCGCGCCAGCATGTCGAACAGGTCGTTGAGCACGCCGACGGGATCGTCCCGATCGATGAGCGGTGTTCCCTGTGGTCCGAACGGCGTAGCCCAGGACCGGATGATCGGCCCCGAAATGGCAAACCCCGGCCGCTCGATCGTATAGGGCATGACGAATCGCAGGCGGCTCTTCGCCTCGTTCTCGTCGCGAACCACCATGATACGCACTTGCCGGTCGTCGAGCCGCGGCATGGCCGGAGCAAGGAAACGCGGGTTGAAGAAGATGTTCGGCTCGATCGTCCGGTAAGTCAGGTAGTCGAATTCGTCGAGCAGATCGAAACCCGCCGAGGCAGAATAGACCGAGAGCTTGCGCGGTACGGCGCGATTGCCCAGCGTCTCTTCGATCTGTCTTGCGGCGTCACTGGCGTGGTCGAATCCGGTAAGCTGCGCAATGATCTGCGCGGAAGGGCCAGCGGCCAGTTCTTCGAGAAGCGGTGTGGCTGCCATCAGATTTCTTCCTTGGCATGTCGTCCATGCGACCTACCGGCAAAAACGAACATCGTGATGTTCAGGCGATTATATACGGTCAGTGCAAGCGTTACCGCTTCGAATACCATGGAGAAAGCCGTGGCGCAGGCGGCACCGGGCAGGCCATAGATCGGGATCAGCACCATGCTGAGGCAGATATTAACAATCAGTGTGACGGCATAGACCATCGCGCAGATTTTTTGCTTGCCCGCCATATTGAGGAGACTCTCCGCCGGACCCACCGAAGCACGGGCGACAACGCCAATCACCATGATGAACAATAGCGGATAGCCATCGGTGAATTGCGCCCCGAAGAGGTAGAGCAGCGGCTCGCCGAGGATGAGCAGGATGATCGCCATTGCGAGCGACGGCCAGAACGTCCAGCGCGCCGTGTCACGGGCAAAATGCGCAAGCTCCGCCCGGTCGTTCGTCTGCATCAGCTCGGAGTAACGCTGCGCCGCCCCGGCCTTCACGGAAAAATAAACGAAGTGGACGAGCGCCAGCAGTTTGACCGTAGCGTAATAGGTCGCGACCTTGTCGGGCTCCATGAAACGCCCGACCATCAGCACATCGGCATTGGTGAGGAGGAAAAAGAACCCCTCGACCAGAAAGATCGGCAGCGATACGGCAAACCATTCACCGAAACGAACCGACTTCGGCCCGCGTGCGACAACCCTTTGGAATCTGTGGTTGACGACGATGAGCTGAACCAGCGAGGTGATATAGGTTGCGATGATAGCCGAGATGACGGCAGTCATGGCGGTGGGAGCGAAGCCGGTAACATGCGCAATGCTCATGACCACCAGGGTCAGAATCGGGCGGATGATATAGGTCGGCGTGAGCGCGACGAGGGCCCAGGAGCGTGATCGTGCCGTTCCATCGAGCGTGTCGCCAAGGGCGATCATCGGCAGGCAGATGAAGCCGATGATGAAGGGCGCGACGTAATAAGACTCGATGCTCGCGCGGAAAAAATAGACCCCGGCCGCCCCAATGAGGGCAATGATAGTGGTCAAACCAAGGGCAAAAGCCTTGCTCGTGAAGAGGATTCCGCGCAGGCGGTCAAGCTGCTCGCGTTCGAGATATTCGGGGACAAAGCGGATTACCGTGGTCTGGAAACCCAGACACGAGAGATTCCCGAGAATGACGACCGTAACCCATACCAGGACAAAGATGCCGTATTCAAATTGCCCCATCCAGCGCGCGAAAATGACCTGCGAGACAAGGGCGATCGCCGCACTGACGATGCGCACGGAAAATGCGATCAGCGACACGCGCTGTGCAACCGCATGTTGGGTCGAACCGTCGAACAGTTGATCCATGCGCAGAAGCCATGGATGAAGCAGCTGTGACAGTCTTTCCGGCAAGTACCGGTCTGCAGTTCTGACCGCAGAAATTCGCAATGGCCGCTCCACTCGTTTGCAACGACAGGGTGATGAAAGCTTTCAACTAGCTAATGCGTAAAGCTTTAGAAACAGTTGGGGAAGCCAATCCACCCCTTAAATGCAAAAGGCCGCGATGTGAACGCGGCCCTTTGGTCGATTCGGTGCTGGACGTCAGACGAACGCGCCGTGGCAATGCTTGTACTTCTTGCCGGAACCGCAAGGACATGCCTCGTTGCGGCCGATCTTGCCCCAGGTCCTGGGGTTTTTCGGATCGCGGTCGGCCGGGTCGACGACGCGCAGATCTTCCTGCACCGCAAGAATGCTGCCCTCGCCAAAATCGTCCTCGCCAGTGAAACCGTCGATGTGGTGGCCTTCCATCACGGGCAGGGCAGGTTCGGGAGCGCTCGCCGCTTCGCGCACGAGTTCGACGCGCATCAGCTGCGACGTCACGTTCTGGCGCAGATTGACCAGCATGGTCTGGAAGAGCTCGAAACCTTCGGTCTTGTACTCGTTCAGCGGGTCGCGCTGCGCATAGCCGCGGAAGCCGACGACAGAGCGCAAATGATCGAGATTGACCAGATGCTCACGCCAAAGTGCGTCGAGGGTCTGGAGGATGACCGATTTTTCGACATAGGCCAGGATCTCGGGCCCGAACCGCTCGGCACGGTCGGCAGCGGCCGTCTCGACCGCTTGCGAAAGACGTTCGCGGAAATCATCCGGGGTGATCCCGTCCTCGAGCGCCCATTCGGTGATCGGCAGATTGAGGTTGAGAATGTTGCGGACGTCCTCGTCAAGCTGCTTGATGTTCCATTGCTCGGCATAGGCACCTTGCGGGGTATGGCGTGAAATCAGGTCATCGACCACATCCTCGCGCATTTCCTTGGTGGTTTCGCTGAGGTCGCTTCCATCCATCAACTCGATGCGCTGTTCGAAGATCACTTTGCGCTGATCGTTCATGACGTCATCATATTTCAGAAGGTTCTTGCGGATGTCGAAGTTGCGCGCCTCGACCTTCTTCTGCGCCTTTTCCAGCGCCTTGTTGATCCAGGGATGGACGATAGCTTCGTCTTCCTTGAGACCGAGCTTCTGCAGCATGCCGTCCATGCGTTCGGAGCCGAAGATGCGCATCAGGTCGTCCTGCAGCGACAGGAAGAACTTCGAGCGGCCCGGATCGCCCTGGCGTCCGGAACGGCCGCGCAGCTGGTTGTCGATGCGGCGGCTCTCATGACGCTCGGTGGCAAGGACGTAAAGTCCGCCGGCGGCGAGCGCCTTTTCCTTGAGGCGGGCGATGTCCTCGCGGATCGCGGCTTCTTTCGCTTTGCGGTCGTCGCCATCCGGCATGTCATCAAGTTCAGCCTTGATGCGCATATCGAGATTGCCGCCGAGCTGGATGTCGGTGCCACGACCGGCCATGTTGGTTGCGATCGTCAGCGCGCCGGGAACACCGGCCTGCGCGACGATAAACGCCTCCTGCTCGTGATAGCGGGCATTGAGCACCTGGAAATCCTTGAAACCTTCCTGGCGCAGACGTTCGGCCAGCTGTTCCGACTTTTCGATGGATGTGGTGCCGACAAGCACCGGCTGGCCCTTGGCGGTCGCTTCGCGGATATCGCGCACGATGGCCTTGTATTTTTCCTCGACCGTCCGGTAGACCTCGTCATCCTCGTCCCGGCGCTGAACCGGCAGGTTGGTTGGAATTTCCGTGACTTCGAGGCCGTAAATATTGCCGAATTCTTCGGCTTCTGTCGAAGCGGTACCGGTCATGCCGGCGAGCTTCTTGTACATGCGGAAGTAGTTCTGGAAGGTGATCGACGCCAGCGTCTGGTTTTCCGGCTGGATCGTCACATGTTCCTTGGCTTCGAGCGCCTGGTGCAGCCCTTCGGAGAAACGCCGGCCCGGCATCATGCGGCCGGTGAACTCGTCGATGATGACGATTTCGTCGCCGCGGACGATGTAGTCCTTGTCCTTCTGAAACAGCTTGTGCGCCCGCAACGCATTGTTGACGTGGTGCACGACCGCGACGTTCTCGATGTCGTAGAGGCCTTCACCCTTGAGGTGACCGGCATCGCGCAACAGGTTTTCGAGCTTCTCGGTGCCTTCTTCGGTGAAGATGGCGGTCTTCTGCTTCTCGTCGATTTCATAGTCTTCCGGCTTCAGCGGCAGGATGAACGTATCGATGAGATTGTAGAAGTCCGAGCGATCGTCGAGAGGGCCGGAGATGATCAGCGGCGTGCGGGCTTCGTCAACCAGGATCGAGTCGACCTCGTCGACGATCGCGTAGTTATGCGGACGCTGTACCATCTGCGCGCGTTCATACTTCATGTTGTCGCGCAGATAGTCGAAGCCGAGTTCGTTATTGGTGGCGTAGGTGATGTCGGCGTTGTAGGCGGTTGCGCGCTCCTCGTCATCGAGGCCATGTACAATGATGCCATAAGTAAGGCCGAGGAAATTGTAGACCTGGCCCATCCAGTGGGCGTCGCGGCTCGCAAGGTAGTCGTTCACCGTGACGACGTGCACGCCCTTGCCCTCAAGCGCATTAAGGTACACGGGGAGTGTCGCGACGAGGGTTTTGCCTTCACCGGTGCGCATTTCCGAAATCCCGCCATAGTGCAGGACCATGCCGCCGATCAGCTGCACGTCGAAGGGTCGCATGCCAAGAACGCGCTTGGCGGCCTCGCGCACCACCGCGAAAGCCGGAACCAAGAGGTCGTCGAGCTTGGTGCCATTGGCAAGGCTTGCGCGGAATTCCGCGGTCTTTGCCTTCAGCTGTTCGTCGGTAAGCGATGAAATTTCTGCCTCAAGCGCATTGATCTCGTCAACGCGTGGCCTGAAGCTCCTGACACGGCGCTCGTTGGAAGAGCCGAAAATCTTGCGGGCGAGGCCGCCGAAACTGACCATCCCTGGTCCTCTCTTTATTCGTTTCGCCAGGAGAGCCCCGGCATTTAGGGCGTCCGCCGCCCGGCATTTTTGAATGCCTGATACAATACGGACACCAAGCCAAATGTATAAGCGTATGTGTTGCCAAGCTATCTGGACGCAAAGCCGATGGACAGATAAGAGGGGGCTCGAATTATGTCAATGTTCAAGCGTCACGCGATTGATAGCTTCGTCATGGCAAAATTCTGCCGTAATCGTAGCCCGTACCGGTCTCCCAAGGAGAAATAGACCCATGACGCATTTACGTAAAACGCTTTCATTGATGACTGCTGCTGTACTTTTGACCGGTGTATCATCTCTGGCTTTGGCTCAGGATGCCGGCTCGACAGAAGCCCCCAAGGCCGATGCTGCCCAGGCCGCACCGGTCAAGGTCGACCCGGACAAGGTACTTGCAACGATCAACGGTTCCAAGATCACCGTGAAGGATGTCGACCAGATTGCTGCCGATCTTGATCCGCAGTTCGCACGCCTGCCGGACGACCAGCGCCGTTTGGCCGCTCTTGCCGCGATCATGGATATCAAGTCACTGGCAACCAAGGCCGAAGCAGAAAAAATGGACCAGACCCCTGATTTCAAGGCGCGTCTGGAGTTCCTCAAGGAACGTGCCCTGCACAATGATTACTTCAAGAGCCAGGTTGTCGACAAGATCACCGACGCCGACATTCGCGCCCGCTATGACAAGGAAATCGCGGCCATGCCGCCGCAGAACGAAGTGCGCGCGCGCCACATTCTCGTAAAGACCAAGGAAGAGGCAGAAGCGATCATCAAGGACCTTGATGGCGGCGCCTCGTTCGAGGATGTTGCCAAGGCGAAGTCGACCGACGGCTCCGCCGCACAGGGTGGCGATCTTGGTTATTTCGGTCCGGGACAGATGGTGCCTGAATTCGAGAAAGCCGCCAACGAGCTTGAGATTGGCAAGTACACCAAGGTGCCAGTCCAGACGCAGTTCGGCTTCCACGTCATCAAGCTCGAAGACAAGCGCGTGCAGCAGCCGCCGGCGTTCGATCAGGTCAAGGACCAGGTCAAGTCGATCCTCATTCGCGAACGCTATCTGGAGCTCGTCAAGAAGGATCGCGGTGACCTCAAGGTCGAGTACGGCGATCCCGAAATTGAAAAGGCAATGAAGGCCGCCATGGAAGCACAACAGCAGTAATCCGGCAGGGCCCGGCTTCGCGCCGGGCCCCCTTGTCTTGGTCAACCTTGTCAACTGCCCTTCTTGAGGTAACCGATGTCTACGTCTGTCTCGCCGCTGGCACCGAAACATTATCCCGCCATGCCGGAAATCTACGGCGTGAGGATTGCCACCGCAGAGGCCGGCATCAAGTACAAGGGCCGGACCGACGTTCTGATGATGGTGTTCGACAAGCCAGCCGCAGTCGCGGGTGTTTTCACCAAATCGAAATGCCCGTCGGCGGCGGTTGATTTCTGCCGTGACAGTCTTGTTGGTGGCAAGGCGCGCGCAGTCGTCGTCAATTCAGGCAATGCCAATGCCTTTACGGGCACGAAGGGGCGTGAGTCGACCAAGTTGACCGCGGCGGCCGCAGCGAAAGCCGCCGGTTGCAAGCCCAGCGAAGTGTTCCTCGCTTCGACCGGCGTTATCGGCGAGCCGCTTGACGCTGGAAAATTCAGCCACCTCTTGGGCGACATGACGAAGAACGCCGTCCCCGGCCGCTGGCAGGACGCCGCTGGCGCCATCATGACGACGGATACGTTCCCGAAGGTCGCAACGGAAACCGTGCTGCTCGGGGCCGTTCCGGTAACGATCAACGGTATTGCCAAAGGCGCCGGCATGATCGCGCCGGACATGGCGACCATGCTGTCGTTCGTTGCAACCGACGCTCCGATCGAGTCGGACGTTCTGCAGAAGCTTCTGTCAAAATCCGTCGGCAAAAGCTTCAATTCCGTGACCGTCGACAGCGATACGTCCACCTCCGACACACTGCTGCTCTTTGCAACCGGCGCGGCTGCCGAGCGCGGCGCTCAACGGGTGACAAAGGTCAAGGACAAGCGGCTGAAGGAATTCAGCAAGGCGCTCGACCGGGTCTTGAAGACCCTTGCCCTGCAAGTGGTGCGCGACGGCGAGGGCGCCCGCAAGATGCTGGAAATCACGGTGACCGGCGCCCAGTCCGACCGGTCCGCCAAGCGCATTGCGCTTTCCATCGCCAATTCGCCGCTGGTCAAGACGGCGGCAGCCGGCGAAGATGCCAATTGGGGGCGTGTCGTCATGGCCGTCGGCAAGGCTGGCGAGCCGGCGGATCGTGATCGCCTGGCGATCTGGTTCGGCGACATCCGCGTTGCGCGTGAGGGCGAGCGTGATCCGGACTATTCGGAAGCTGCCACGTCCGCCTATATGAAGAACGAGGATATCAAGATCCGGGTCGATATCGGCCTCGGCAAGGGCAAGGCAACTGTCTGGACCTGCGACCTGACGAAGGAATATGTTGCGATCAACGGCGATTACCGTAGTTAGGCGTAGTTCTCATACATAGGATCACGGATGCAACTCGCGCAGATCAGACAGATTGAGGCGGTTGGATTCCGGGCCTGGCCCGCTTCCTCGGTCCACTACGACGGGAGCTGGGCCATCCGCATGACGGCGAGCCACCCCTCCAAACGTCTCAATTCCGTCAATCCGCTCGACCCCGGGGATACCGCCAACATGGAACAGCGGGTCGAGCGCGCCGCCCAGCGGTTTCGCGCCTATGGCAGACCGCCGATATTCCGGCAGTCGCCGCTCGCGCCGCAAGAACTCGATCAATATCTGGCTGATATTGGCTGGTCGCGCATCGACGAATCGATGGTCATGACAGCGGATCTCGCGCGTGTCGATTTGTCCGATGCCCTCGATCAGATACCGCTCAAGGATATCGGCCGCTTCATCGACGCCGCGCTCAAAGTGCAAGACGAGAGTGCCGCTCTCAAGCCTGGGCTCTTCGAGGTCATCAGCGCGATCCGGCCTTCGAAAGGTCTGTTTGTCATCGAAGAAGGGACCGTTCCGGTCTCGACGGCGATCTGTGTGCATGACGGAGCGCTTGCCGGATTGTTCAATATCGGTACGGCGACGGATCGGCGCCGTACGGGACTTGGCCGCACGATCATCAAGTCAGCCTTGAAGTGGGCTCAGCAGCATGGCGCCAGAAAGTCGTGGCTACAGGTGGAGGTCGCCAATACGGCGGCGATTACCCTGTATGAACAGTTGGGCTTCCAGGAAGCCTATCGCTATGCATACAGGCAGGCTCCCGAGCAATGAGCGAAAAGACGTCCCATCCCATCCTGTTGGTGACTGCCTGCGCCCTGGTCGATGCCGATGGAAGGGTGCTGCTGACCCAGCGGCCTGAAGGCAAGTCGCTCGCGGGACTTTGGGAGTTTCCGGGCGGCAAGGTCGATCCGGGTGAAACGCCCGAGGAAAGCCTGATCCGCGAATTGCACGAAGAGCTCGGGATCACCGTCAAGCCGGCTTGCCTCGCGCCGCTGACATTCGCCAGCCACACCTATGAAACATTTCATCTTTTGATGCCGCTGTTTGTGTGCCGGCGATTTGAAGGCATCCCGCGGCCGATGGAGGGGCAGACCTTGAAATGGGTACGGCCCAAGGACATGCGCGACTATCCCATGCCGCCAGCAGATATTCCGCTCATTCCGTTCCTGATCGACCTCCTCTGATCTTTTTGCAACCACCGCCTGCAATTCTGAAACAGGTTAACGCAATCGTTAATGACTCCTTCACCTGATTGAGCGAGTTTTAGACGAATTGGGGCATTTGAAGTTCAGGTGGGGTATGGCGCGCAAGGACGACTATCGCGAGGATGATCTGCGGCTGTCGGGAACACTCTCGAATGCAGGTGTGGGCCTGTTGCGGATTACGCTTTTGTTCGGCTCTGCAGCCGTTGCGCTGGCCTTGATCATCGCTCCGCTTGCAGATCGCGGCTCGCAGGCCGTGGTTGACTATTCAACCGGCCGTTCGATTGACGAGATCGCGACGGGCTCGATCAAGAAAGCCGAGCCCTCCACCCCCTCGACCTACACGGTCCGGCGCAGTGTGCTGCAGCGCTCACCCAATGCCGTCTGCGTTATCAAGAGCGACGGGTCAACGAGTGGCGATTGCTGAGCGCTATTTCTTCTCTACGTCCGTAAGGAAGTCCGCAAGCGAGGCCTTTGCCGAGCCTGGCTTCAGCGGCTTTTGCTGCGACTCATGCGCGGCCCAGCCGGACATCCAGATGAACGAGAATGTCGCCCTGATCCTTCCGTCCGGATCGCTGTAGCGTTCGGCATAAATCTCCGCCAGGCGCATGAAAAAATTCCGCGACAATGGCTTGCGGGACCGCCCGACCAGCGCATTCTGCATGCCCATCGCCCGCAGGTCGCGCATCAGGGCAAACGCGGAATCGTAGCGCACCGTATAGGTCTCGATGTCGGTGACGGGCAGGGTAAAGCCCGCTCTTTGCAACAGGCCGCCTGCATCGCGCACATCGGCAAAGGGCGCAACGCGCGGAGAAGCGCCGCCATAAATCTCGCTTTCCGCGACAAGCAGGCATTCGCGCAGTTCGGCAAGTGTATTCTCACCAGCCATTGCCCCGAGAAACAGGCCATCGGGTTTCAATGCCCGGCGGATCTGCACCAGCGTTCCCGGTGTATCGTTGGTCAGATGCAGGGAAAGCAGCGAGACAACCACGTCGATGCTTGCCGGTCGGAGCGGCAGGGCCTCCTCGTCGGCGACGATTGCCGGAAATGCGCCGTGGAGGAATCGCGCATCCTGTTCGACACGAATGATCGTTGCGGCCTTGCCCGAGCGCTGAATGGCCTGCGCGGCATGGCCGGTGTGACTTGCGAGGTCTACCGCAACGTCGAAGCTCCGCTCCACCGCGGAAAGGCGCTGCTCGAGGTCATCCGCCGCGCGCGCAAGCAGAAAATCTGCCGATGTGCCGTGCTGGTGAAGCGCGCGCAAGCGCCGTGCCAGCAATAATTTACGGTCGAAGACCTGGTGCCGATCCATTCCGAATTTCTCTGATCTCTGTATATTCCATTCGGGTAGATGCGTCGGGTTGGATCGAATTGCAATGAAAACCGGTGGCGAAACCGTTGGACATGTTGCGCGTGGGCTTGCCCGTGCTGCGACAAACCAGCTGTTCGGCCTGTTGTTTCCCCCGGTCTGCTGCGGCTGCGACAGGCAGGTTGCCGAGCCTGGCAGTCTATGCGGCTCTTGCTGGGCGAAGGTGCGTTTCATCGAGAGGCCCTATTGCCCGGTGCTCGGAACGCCCTTCAGCCATGATCTCGGCGCTGAAATCCTCTCCGCCGAGGCCATTGCCGATCCGCCGCCGTTCCGGCGCGCCCGCGCGGTGGCGGTTCATGAGGACGTCATCCGCGATATGGTTCACCGGCTCAAATACAATGACAGCACCGACCTTGGGCCGTGGATGGCGCGCTGGATGATGCGCGCAGGCAGCGAATTGATCGCAGATTGCGATATCATCGTGCCGGTTCCTTTGCACGCGCGGCGCTTCTGGTTTCGAAGGTTCAACCAGTCCGCCGAACTCGCCCGCCACCTGTCGCGATTGAGCGGCAAGCCCTTCGACCCCGACGCGCTGAAGCGCGTGAAACCAACCAGGCAACAGGTCGGGCTGGGTCTGAATGAGCGCGTGACCAATGTGCGCGGCGCGTTCAAGGTGCCTGATAGAGAGGACATAAAGGTACGCGGACGCAATGTCCTCCTCATCGACGATGTCTACACAACCGGTGCGACTGTAAAGGCAGCGTCTCGCGCTTTGCTCAGGAGTGGCGCCGCGAGCGTCGATATTCTCACCTTTGGCCGGGTTCTATCGAAAGAACTCTCCGTTTGACCCCATCTTCACGCAAAGAACGGTCTTTCCGCGTCAATATTTCGTGCCTATATAAGAAGGAAAGTGGAGTACAAGAATGGTTGATGTGACAATCTATACGCGCAACGGTTGTGGCTATTGTACAGCTGCCAAGGGCCTTCTCGCTGAGAAGGGCGTTGCTTTCGTGGAACACAATGCCACGCTCGAGCCAGTTGCGCGGCAGGACATGCTGGCGCGCGCCAATGGCCGCACGACCTTTCCGCAGATATTCGTCGGCAAGACGCATGTCGGCGGCTGTGACGACCTCTACGCACTCGAAAACCAGGGCCGTCTCGACAGTTTGTTGAAGACTGGCGAACTTGCTTGAGGATGATGCAATGAGTTCATTTCGTGCAGCCGCCATCCAGATGCGCTCGGGCGTGGATCCGCAGCGCAATGCGGCCGATCTTGTCGATTACGTTGCGGAAGCCGCCGAAAAAGGCGCGGTCTATGTCCAGACACCGGAAATGACCGGAGCGCTGCAGCGGGACCGCAAGGCGCTGGCGAGCGTATTGAAGGCTGAAAGTGACGACGTTATCGTCCGCACTGGCGCAGAACTCGCCTCCAGGCACGGAATTCACCTTCATATTGGTTCCACCCCGATCGCCCGCGAAGATGGAAAGATCGCCAACCGCGCATTCCTCTTTGGTCCGGATGGGAGCATCCTGACCCGCTATGACAAGATCCACATGTTCGATGTTGATCTCGACAATGGCGAGAGCTGGCGCGAATCGGCCGTCTATGCGCCAGGCGCCGACTCGGTCGTGATCGATCTTCCCCTTGCCCGGCTGGGTTTCGCCATCTGCTATGATGTACGCTTCCCGCAATTGTTCCGTGCCCAGGCGTTGGCCGGGGCATCGGTGATCACGGCTCCAGCCGCTTTTACCCGCCAGACCGGCGAAGCGCATTGGCACGTGCTGCAGCGCGCCCGTGCCATCGAGAATGGTGCCTTCATGATATCGGCCGCGCAGGGCGGCGTTCACGAGGACGGGCGCGAGACTTATGGTCATTCGCTGATCGTCGCGCCATGGGGAGAAATTCTGGCCGAGGCCAATCACGCGGAGCCCGCCGTCATTGTTGCCGATATCGATCCGGCATTGAGCGCTGCAGCGCGCGCCAAGGTACCCAACCTCAAGAATGCGCGCCCATTTGGCCTGGTTGTCGAAAATGATGGCCAGAGGACAAGGCGCGTCGTGGCATCATGATTCGTTTCTCCCTTCATTGCGACCACGACCACGATTTCGAAGGGTGGTTTCGCAGCAATGATGATTTCGATTCACAGGTTGAGAAGCTTTTTGTGGCCTGCCCGGTATGCGGCTCGCACAAGGTCGAAAAAGCGCTCATGGCGCCTTCTGTGACGACCGGACGTCAGAAGGAAAAGATCGCCGTCGCCATGAGCAAAATGGTGAGCGAGCTCAAGGAAATGACCCGCAAGGTCCGCGAGAACGCCGATTATGTGGGCGGCGACTTTGCCGAGGAAGCCCGCAGGATACATTTCGGCGAGGCGGAAAAGCGCGGCATTTACGGCGAAGCGTCGGGTGAAGAGGTCAAATCCCTGCTTGAGGATGGCGTCGATGTCATGCCGCTTCCGGTCTTTCCCGAGGATCACAATTGATCTTGCCCGATTAGGGCCAATCTCTATGGTGCTCGTCTCCTGCTGAACACCACCGGATGATTCTCCCATGCAGCTTCTGAACTCTGCCGCCGTCCTGCTCGTCCTGACGGGCGCTTTTCTCGGCTTGACGCTGCCATTCGGCAAGCTGGCCTTCGCTGCCGGCATCGCGCCGTCGCTATGGGCATTCGTCATCTCGATCGGGGCAGGGACAGTGCTCCTTGCGGCCTTTCTCATCATGGGTAAACGGCCCCGCCTCAATGTGCGGATGCTGCGCTATTACGTGATCACTGCGCTGATTTCCTACGCAATTCCCAACCTGATGACACTGTCGGCAATTCCGCATCTGGGATCGGGCTATACCGGCATCATGTACACGCTCTCGCCGGTGTTCACGCTGCTGCTCTCGGTGCTGTTCAAGATGCGCAGCCCCAATCTGCTCGGACTTCTCGGCATCTTCGTCGGGTTCGCCGGAGCTGTCATCGTCGGTTTTACCCGCGGCCAGGTTGGCCAGCCCGCCGATCCGCTGTGGGTGGGGATCGGCCTGCTCATCCCCGTCCTTCTGGCTCTCGGCAATGTCTATCGCACACTCGATTGGCCGAAGGGCGCTGACCCGACCGAACTTGCAGCGGGCAGCCACTTGATGACGGCGCTCATCCTCGTCCCAATCATTTTCTATGCGACCGGCAGCTTTCCGGTTGCGCCGCTTGGCGCGGTACCATGGCTTGTATTTGCCCAGGTGCTGGCCTCCGCCTGCATGTTCGCGCTCTATTTCCGGCTGCAGGCCGTTGGCGGACCCGTCTATCTCAGCCAGATAGGCTATGTGGGCGCAGCGATCGCTCTGCTTGCCGGAACGCTGTTTCTCGGGGAGGTATATCAGTTTGCCACCTGGGGCGGCGCCATCATCATCACCCTCGGGGTGTTGATGACCACCAAAGCAAAAGTCAGTTGACGTCAGTCTAAAGTAGCTCTGTGCGCCGCCGCCCATTCATGCGAAAAATACCTTTGATAATTGCGGCTCTGCCGCCACCGCATATTTCAGATAAATTTCTTACGGAACGACCATAGCCAGTCCCAAGATCAGTCCGTTCAACGCGTTGTTGCCCCTGCTCTCGCTGGCGCTGGCTGCGAGCATAAGCCTTTTCGACATTCCGGTCGGCAATAGTGCCACATGGTTGGGGGTAGCAGCTTCGGTTCTTGCCATCACGGTATTGCTTGCAACGGTTGTTGCAGTTCTTGAGCACGCCGAATCGCTGGCGGCACATTTGGGTGAGCCTTACGGCACGGTGTTGTTGACGGTTGCTGTTACGACTGTCGAAGTTGCCGTTATCATTTCCATGATGCTCATTGGCGAGAACAATCCGACCCTCGCCCGGGAGACCGTATTCGCCACGGTCATGATCGCCTGCGCAGGTATTGTCGGCATATGTCTCACAATGGGGGGACTGCTGCACAATCAGCAGGACCTCAAGCGGCAGGGAACCAACGCATTTCTCGGAGCATTGACAGCGTTGACGATACTCACTTTGATCCTGCCAAACTATACGCTGGCTTCGCCAGCACAATCGTTTTCCTCAGCCCAGCTTATCTTCGTCAGTCTTAGCGCGCTCCTCCTTTACGCCAGCTTTGTCTTTACCCAGACGGTCAGGCATCGCAATCACTTCCTCGACGGAGAATTTGCCGATCATGCGATGCAGAGGCGCCACCCCTTATCCAGAAACGGTTTCGCAATGCGGTCCGCGCTGCTCCTGGTCGGGCTGACCGGGATCGTGCTTCTCGCCGACGAGGCCGCTATCGGCGTCGAAACCTGGCTCCACGCGCTTAGTGTGACGAATTCCGATGCAATCATCGGTGCATTCATTGCAATGCTCGTGCTCTTGCCCGAAGCCCTAGCTGCCATACGCGCTGCGCTCCACAATCAGTTGCAGCGCAGCCTCAACATAGCCTTCGGCTCGGCCTTGGCGACCATCGGTCTCACAATTCCGGTGATTGGTGTTGCGAGCGTTGTGACCGGGCGGGAAATTTTACTTGGCCTGCCCGCGGCGGACGTGGTGCTTCTTGTCCTGATTCTGTTTATAAGCACCCAGAGCTTCAGCACCGGACGGACGACCTTGCTGACCGGCCTCGTTCACCTCATTGTATTCATTGCTTTTTTGCTGTTGTTGGCGATTCCATAGGCCGCCCGCGCAGGCAATCTCCAGTTAGGGTCGGGTCGCGAGAACCATATAATTGACGCTCGTGTCGTGCGAGCGGTTCCAGCTGTCGGCGAGCGGGTTATAGGTGACGCCGACCTTTTCAACGATCTCCAGCCCGGCACTTGTCAGGGCCGTTTCCAGCTCTTCGGGGCGCACCAATTTCTCATATTGATGCGTGCCGCGTGGCAGCCAGCGCAGCACATATTCCGCGCCGAATATGGCAAGGCCGAGCGCCTTCAATGTCCTGTTGATCGTTGCGACAAAGGTCAAGCCGCCGGGCTTCACCATCTTCGAACAGGCGGACATGTAGAGGTCGACGTCGGCCACATGCTCGACCACTTCCATGTTGAGAACGATGTCGAACTGTTCACCCGCATCCGCAAGTGCCTCCGCTGTCGTCGCGCGGTAGTCGATGACGAGACCGCTCTGGGCGGCGTGGATTTTTGCGACTTCAATATTGGTCTCGCCGGCATCGGCGCCGACAACGGTTGCCCCGAGCCGCGCCATTGGTTCGCTGAGCAGGCCACCGCCGCATCCGATATCGAGAATGCGCAACCCGGCGAAGGGCTTTGGAAGGTTAGGATCGATGCCGTAATGGGCACAGACCTTTTCCTTGATATAGGCGAGCCGTGTCGGATTGAACTTGTGCAGGGGCCGGAACTTGCCTTGCGGGTTCCACCACTCTGCCGCCATGCGCGAGAAGCGCTCGACTTCTGCGGCATCGATTGTACTGCGCTCGGTTGTCGCCATGGCCTCGTCCTCTTTGGTCGTCTTCGAGAGGCCCCGCTTGGCAAAAAATGTCAAGGCGCAATTCATCCCCCGTTCTTGCAGTGAGCCCATAATTTCGTTATGGGAGGCCGCATTCATTTGGCAAAGAGCCATTTCATTTTCAGATGACTCTTTTCCGATCCATTTTCAGGCCTTTCCAGAACGGTAAA
Organism: Hyphomicrobiales bacterium; assembly: GCA_900473175.1. GTDB lineage: Bacteria > Pseudomonadota > Alphaproteobacteria > Rhizobiales > Rhizobiaceae > Phyllobacterium. The sequence goes on from UCKM01000007.1 coordinate 142,553, forward strand.
TTCCTATGGCACGCATCGTGATGAAATTCGGCGGCACTTCGGTGGCCGATATTGACCGCATCCGCAATGTGGCCAGGCACGTCAAACGGGAAGTCGACGCCGGGCACGAGGTTGCCGTGGTGGTCTCGGCAATGGCAGGAAAGACCAACGAACTTGTTGCCTGGACCCGGCAGACATCGCCGATGCACGACGCGCGCGAATATGACGCCATTGTCGCCTCGGGCGAGCAGGTTACGTCGGGCTTGCTCGCCATCGCCCTGCAGGCAATGGGCGTACACGCCCGTTCGTGGCAAGGCTGGCAGATACCGATCAAGACCGACAATGCCCATGGTGCAGCGCGGATTCTCGATATTGACGGCTCGTTCCTGATCGAACGTTTCCAGGAGGGCCAGGTTGCGGTCATCGCCGGCTTCCAGGGTATCGGCCCGGACAACCGCATTGCCACCCTTGGACGCGGCGGTTCCGATACGAGCGCTGTCGCGATCGCAGCCGCGGTGAAGGCCGATCGCTGCGATATCTACACGGATGTGGACGGCGTCTACACCACCGATCCGCGCGTCGAGCCGAAAGCGCGCCGTCTGTCGCGGATTTCATTTGAAGAAATGCTCGAAATGGCCTCGCTTGGCGCCAAGGTCTTGCAGGTGCGATCCGTCGAGCTTGCCATGGTGCACAAAGTGCGCACATTTGTCAGGTCCAGTTTCGAAGACCCCGATGCGCCGGGCATGGGTGATCTCATCAATCCACCCGGAACACTCATTTGCGACGAGGAAGAAATCGTGGAACAGCAGGTTGTCACAGGAATTGCCTACGCCAAGGACGAAGCCCAGATTTCGTTGCGGCGTGTCGCTGATCGTCCCGGAATTTCTGCCGGCATTTTCGGCCCTTTGGCTGAAGCCCATATCAATGTCGACATGATCGTCCAGAATATCTCCGAGGACGGGTCGAAGACTGACATGACCTTCACCGTGCCGTCCGGCGATCTCGACAAGGCGCTCGTTGTGCTCGAGAAGGTCAAGCAGGACATTGGTTTCGACGTGATCCAGTCGGAAGCCGGGATGGTGAAAGTCTCAGTCATCGGCATCGGCATGCGCAGTCACGCCGGCGTAGCCGCGACCGCCTTCCGCGCACTCGCGGACAAGGGCATCAATATCCGTGCCATCACAACCTCGGAAATCAAGATCTCCATCCTGATTGACGGTCCCTATGCAGAACTTGCAGTGCGCACTTTGCATTCTGTCTACGGTCTCGATAAGCATTAGAAACTCGCTCTGAAGAACGAGATTCTGTTTGTCGGCATCTTCGCCGGCTGACATGATGGATCGGCTGATTTGGCGAGGCCGTTGCGGCCTTGCCGATATTATATGGAGAAAGGCTCCAAGTGCCCACGCGCGAGCAAATAAGCGGCCCCCGTGTCATGCTGAAGCGCCTCCGCGAATTGATGGCGGAGGCCCTTGAGCCGCAGGAGAGGCTTGACCGCATTGTTCGCGAAATCGCGCAGAACATGGTCGCGGAAGTGTGCTCGTTCTATGTGCTGCGCTCGGATGGCGTTCTTGAGCTATACGCGACCGAAGGTCTGAATCCCTCCGCCGTGCACTTGGCGCAATTGCGCCTGGGGCAAGGCCTTGTCGGTACGATCGCTGCGAGCGCGCGGCCGCTCAACCTGACCGACGCCCAGACCCACCCGGCCTTCGCCTATCTGCCGGAAACGGGCGAAGAGATCTACAATTCGTTCCTCGGCGTGCCGATCCTGCGGGCAGGGCGCACGCTTGGCGTTCTCGTCGTCCAGAACAAGACCAAGCGCGTCTATCGCGAAGACGAGGTTGAAGCGCTCGAAACGACCGCGATGGTACTCGCCGAAATGGTCGCAGCCGGCGAGATACCGCGGCTCGCCCGGCCAGGCGTCGAGCTCGATCTCGGCAAGCCGATGAGCTTCAGCGGCACGGCGTTCAATGACGGCGTCGGTCTTGGCCATGTGGTGCTGCACGAGCCGCGTATTGTCGTCACCAACCTTTTCAACGAGGACATCAATACGGAAATCGACCGGCTGGAAAGCTCGCTCGGTTCCCTGCGCATCTCCATCGACGACATGCTGTCGCGGCGCGATGTGGCGTTCGAGGGCGAGCATCGCGAGGTGCTCGAAGCCTATCGCATGTTCGCTCATGACACGGGCTGGGTGCGGCGCCTGGAAGAGGCCATTCGCAACGGGCTTACCGCCGAGGCTGCGGTTGAGAAGGTGCAGAGCGATACCCGCGCGCGGATGATGCATCTGACCGATCCCTATATGCGCGAACGCCTCAGCGATTTCGACGATCTCGCCAATCGCCTTCTGCGCCAGTTGATGGGCCGTGACGTCAAGACGATGGCGGGGTCGCTCGCCAAGGATGCCATCATCATCGCGCGCTCCATGGGCGCGGCCGAACTTCTCGACTATCCGCGCGAACGCTTGCGCGGCCTGGTGCTCGAAGACGGCGCCGCGACGAGCCATGTGGTGATCGTTGCGAGAGCCATGGGTATTCCCGTTGCCGGCCAGGTCAAGGGCGTCGTATCCATGGCGGAAAACAACGATGCCGTTATCGTCGATGGCGACGATGGCCGCGTGCATCTGCGCCCGCAGGCCGATGTGGAAGCCGCCTATTCGGAGAAGGTCAAGTTCCGCGCCAAGCGGCAGGCACTTTACCGGGAATTGCGTGACCGGCCTTCGGTGACCAAGGACGGTGTCCATATCTCGCTGTTGATGAATGCCGGTCTGCTGGTCGACCTGCCGCAACTCATGGAAGCGGGTGCGGCCGGAATCGGCCTCTTCCGCACCGAATTGCAGTTCATGGTCGCATCGACCTTCCCGCGCGCCGAACAGCAGGAGCGCCTCTATCGCTCGGTGCTCGATGCGGCTGGTGACAAACAGGTCACGTTCCGCACGCTGGATATAGGCGGCGACAAGGTCCTGCCCTATTTCCGCAGCAACGTGAACGAGGAAAATCCGGCGATGGGCTGGCGAGCGATCCGCCTGACGCTCGACCGTCCGGGATTGCTCCGCACTCAGGTCCGCGCCTTGCTGAAAGCGGCGGGCGGGCGCGAATTGCGGCTGATGATCCCCATGGTCACCGAAGTGGCGGAAGTACGCAAGGCGAGCGAACTCATCAACCGCGAGGTCCAGCACCTGTCGCGCTTTGCCTATGACCTGCCGACGCGGGTCAAGATCGGCGCAATGGTGGAGGTGCCGTCATTGCTCTGGCAGCTCGACGAGCTCATGTCGGTGGTCGATTTCGTCTCGGTGGGTTCGAACGATCTGTTCCAGTTCGTGATGGCGGTCGACCGCGGCAATTCGATCATCACCAATCGTTTCGACAATCTGTCCGTGCCGTTCCTGCGCGTGCTGCGCCAGATCGCCGAGGCTGGCGTGCGCAACAATACGGATGTGACGCTGTGCGGGGAGATGGCGGGCAAACCGCTGTCCGCCATGGCCTTGATCGGGCTCGGCTTCCGCTCCATCTCCATGTCGCCGGCCTCGATCGGTCCGGTCAAGGCCATGCTCGGTACGCTCGACGTCGGCGAACTCAGTGCGCAACTGAAAGATGCGATCGATAATCACGGCGAGACCGGTTCGTTGCGGCATGTCCTTACCAAGTTTGCCGAGCACGCCGGCGTTCCACTCTAGAGGTTTCTAAAAATGTCCATTCCGCAGGATCGTATGGATCAGCTGCTGAAGCGTTTCTCCATGATGGAGACGCAGATGGCGAGCAATCCCGATTCCGACACGTATGTGAGGCTTGCCTCGGAATATTCCGAGCTGGAGCCAGTTGTCGCCAAGATCCGCGATGTTCTCGCCGCACGCAGCGAAGCCGACGGTCTCGAAGCGATGCTCAACGATGCATCGACCGACAAGGACATGCGCGAACTGGCGGAAGCCGAGCTGCCGGAAATCAACGGGCGCATCGAGGAGCTGGAAAAGGATATCCAGCTTCTGCTCCTGCCCAAGGACGTCGCCGACGAGCGCAATGCCATCCTCGAGATCCGTGCCGGCACCGGCGGGTCGGAAGCGGCGCTTTTCGCCGGTGATCTCTTTCGCATGTATGAGCGCTATGCCGCCGCCAATGGCTGGAGGGTTGAACTGATTTCGGCGAGCGATGGCGAGGCCGGCGGCTACAAGGAAGTCATTGCCATGGTCTCCGGCAAGGGCGTCTTCGCCAAGCTGAAATTCGAATCCGGCGTCCACCGGGTCCAGCGCGTCCCCGATACCGAAGCCAGCGGCCGCATCCACACATCCGCCGCCACCGTCGCCGTTCTGCCCGAGGCCGAGGAAATCGACATCGACATTCGCCCTGAGGATATCCGCATCGATACCATGCGCGCCTCCGGTTCCGGCGGCCAGCACGTCAACACCACCGATTCGGCCGTGCGCATGACCCATATTCCCTCTGGAATCGTCGTCGTCCAGGCGGAGAAATCGCAACACCAGAACCGGGCCCGCGCCATGCAGGTGCTGCGTTCGCGCCTCTTCGACATGCAGCGGCAGAAGGCCGACAGCGAACGGTCCGAGGCGCGGCGCAGCCAGGTCGGTTCTGGCGACCGTTCCGAGCGCATCCGCACCTATAATTTCCCGCAGGGCCGTGTGACCGATCACCGCATCAATCTGACGCTGTACAAGCTCGACCGCATCATGGAGGGCGACATGGACGAGCTCATCGGCGCCCTGATCTCGGATCATCAGACGGCCTTGCTCGCCCAGATGAATGAGGGGCTATGACAGGCTCAAGTCTTGCCGATGTTCACAGGAAGGCGCGCGTTTTCCTGACTAGGGCCGGTATCGAAACGGCCGCACTTGACGCTCGTCTTCTGGTTGAGTGGATGACCGGTACCGATCAACTGGAAGCAATCCGGAATCCGAATCGCCTCATTGATGAGCCGACTGTTGCGCTCCTGGACTCAGTGCTTACCCGGCGAATCAATGGCGAATCGGTGCACCGGATTATTGGCAAGCGTGCCTTCTTCGGTGTGGAACTGGTGCTGTCACCCGACACCTTGGAACCGCGTCCCGATACTGAAGCGCTGGTTGAACTGGTGCTCCCGTTCTTGCGCGAACGTATCGCGGAACAAGGCATTGCCGACCTCATAGACCTTGGTACGGGAACCGGCGCGATCGCAATCGCTCTGCTCGACCAGATGCCGCAATTGCGCGCGGTGGGCGCCGACATCTCGACCGGCGCCCTTGATACGGCACGCTGCAATGCCCATCTGGCTGGAGTATCCGATCGTTTCGCCGGCCTACAGACCGATTGGTTTTCTGCGGTAAGTGGCTCATATGATCTGGTAATTTCCAATCCGCCCTATATTCCGTCGATCGAGATAGTAGGCCTACAACCGGAAGTTGCGCTGCATGACCCGGTCAGAGCTCTGGATGGCGGGCCCGACGGGCTGGACCCTTACCGAATCATTGCGAGGCACAGCAGACGGCACCTCAGAAAGGGCGGCGCTGTTGCGTTGGAGATCGGTTATGACCAACGCGGTGACATAGAGGCGATTTTCGCCAAAGCAAATTTCGTCTTGAATGGGGTTCAGAAGGATATTGGCGGCCTTGAAAGGGCATTATTGTTCAAGCCGGCATAAAAATATTGAAAAAACGCTTGGAATTTGTCGCGAAGACGGCTAGTTTCCGGTTACCGCTCCAAACCAAACAACTCTGGTTCTGCCTATCAAGAAATTGGTACGGAAATTTCCGGGTGTTTGATTATTCTTCGGAAATAGCTTTGGAGAAAGGTTTGAGCGGCAGCACAAAAGTTTTATGAACTTTGGATGCGATTGAAGCGCGGGGCGCGCTTCAGGTCGGCACTTGAGAAGCGAAGCTTTTTGACTCAAATGGTGAGCAAAATAGCGCCCCTGATTTTCTGAAAAGAGATAAGTATGAGGCCAGTACAGCAGAATAGGCGCATGCGCGGACGCGGTAACAACAACCGAAAAGGTCCCAACCCACTTTCCCGCAACTACGAGAGCAACGGCCCCGACGTTAAAATCCGGGGGAACGCTCAGCACATCGCCGAAAAATATACCACTCTTGCACGTGATGCACAGAGCAGCGGCGACCGCGTGATAGCCGAGAACTATCTTCAGCACGCCGAGCACTACAACCGAATCATTCTCGCCGCACAGGCGCAGGCCCCGGTTCAGTATCAGCGCGACGATCGCGATGATCAGGACGAGGATATGGGCTATGACGACGAGGGCAATAACGAGTCCGAGCGCATTGTCCATCAGCCGATCAACGGCAGCGGTCCGCAGCCGGTTATCCAGGGTACACCCGCCGAAGTCGCCTATGACGACGACACGGTCAGCCAGCGACAGCCGCAACAGGCGCAACCTCAGGTTCAGATTGTTGAGAGCGATGCTCCGGCATCTGCGGAGACTGCCGAGGCAAAACCTGCACGTCGCGCCCCCCGTGGCCGCCGTCCGGCGCGCCCGCGTGAGCCGCGCGTTGCTGACGAGAGCGGTGCGACGCCAAGTGCACCGGATGCCGCCAACGACCTTTCGCCGGCAGGCATTGTCGCCGAGGTAAAGAAGCGCCGGGCAGCAGTCGAATCCGACGTTTGATCTGGTCGGACGCTAATCTTTGCGCCATCCGTGTTTAAAACCGCGGGTGGCGCAATGCGTTCTGGGGACTTCCTACTTTTTTGCCGATTTTCCTGTGCGTGGTTCGACAAACTCACCATGAGGGAAGCGGTTTGGATTGCAGGAGCCAACCCTTCCTGCAACTGGCATTGCCCGACCGGCATCTATTGCAACCGGCATAGCACCCCCCTCTGTCCTGCCGGACATCTCCCCCGCAGGGGGGAGATCAGATTGCATTGAGGACCGGTGCGTGCCTTCGGCGCTGGTGATAAGCAACAACGCCCATGACGGCTGATCTCCCCCCTTGCGGGGGAGATGGGCGGCAGCCCAGAGGGGGGTGCTATGCC
>UCKM01000008.1 GCA_900473175.1 Hyphomicrobiales bacterium
GGCACTATGGCGAGCAATGTTGCATTGACGGGACTGGCGCGGGACTGCCAGGCGCGGGCGGATACGGGCCGTCCGATCCGCATCGGGCTGATCGGTTCGGGCGAGATGGGCACCGACATCGTGACGCGGGTGGCGCATATGCCCGGCATCGAGATCGGCGCCATTTCCGAACTGAAGCTGCCGAATGCGGTGAAGGCGGTGGATATCGCCTATCAGGAGCCGGGCCATGCCCGGGAGGTTGCGAATGCCGGCGCGTTGAGCGCGGCGATGGAGGCCGGCAAGATCGCCGTCACCGACGATGCCGATCTCATTCTCGAAAACGGCCTGGTCGACGTCGTCATCGATGCAACCGGCGTGCCGGCGGTCGGGGCCGAGATCGGCCTCCGGGCCATGGAGCACGGCAAGCACCTGGTCATGATGAATGTCGAGGCGGATGTGACCATCGGCGCCTACCTGAAGAGCGAGGCCGACCGGCTCGGCGTCACCTATTCGCTCGGCGCCGGCGACGAGCCGTCGTCGTGCATGGAGCTGATCGAATTCGTCTCGGCCATGGGCCATCCGATCGTTGCCGCCGGCAAGGGCAAGAACAACCCGCTCAACATCGATGCCATTCCCGACGACTATGAGGACGAGGCCGCCCGCCGCCACATGAACGTGCGCATGCTGGTCGAGTTCGTCGATGGCTCGAAGACCATGGTCGAGATGGCGGCGATCGCCAATGCCACCGGCCTCGTGCCGGACAGGCCGGGCATGCATGGCCCGGCGGCAACGCTGGATCAACTGTCGAAGGTGCTGGTGCCGGAAAAGGATGGCGGGGTGCTGTCCAGGGTCGGCGTCGTCGACTATTCGATCGGCAAGGGCGTGGCGCCCGGCGTCTTCGTCGTCGCCGACATGTCGCATCCGCGCATTTCCGAGCGCATGGAAGACTTGAAGATGGGCAAGGGTCCGTATTTCACCTTCCACCGCCCCTATCATTTGACCTCGCTCGAGGTGCCGCTGACCTGCGCCCGCGTCGTGCTTTACGGCAAGGCCGACATGGTGCCGCTGGCAAGGCCCGTGGCCGAGGTCTGTGCCGTCGCCAAGAAGGACCTGCAGCCGGGCGACCGGCTCGATGCGATCGGCGAATATTGCTACCGCGCCTGGATCATGACGGCGGGCGAAGCGCGCAGCGCCGGCGCCATTCCCTGCGGCCTGTTGCAGGGCGGCAGCGTCACCGCGCCGATCAAAAAGGGCGAACTCATCACCAGCGCCAATGCCGCGCCTGCCCCCGGCTCCAGGATCGTCGAACTGCGCGCCCGCCAGGACAGGCTCGTCTACGGCGGTTGAGTGGCGGGCCCAACCGCCTAAGTGGCTGGCCTATGATCTCCTCCCCGTTTGTTTCGTGTTCGAAACAAACATAGATTCCAATGTTAAAACAGATGCTTAGCAAAGCGTTGATCGAGGCATTGGCACGCAAATTATTCTGTGTAAAACCGACCGCTCCTTGAAAAAGACTGCTTCGCCAACAATATTAACGATTGGTTAACGCGTTGAGTCTTTGATTGAGGAGCAGGTCTTGCCAGCATATCAAGTCAAGTTCGCTTATCTGACCAAATATAAACAGACACGTCATCTGTTCCACCAGCTTGTGATCGCCGATGACGAGGCGAGCGCGCTCAAACAGGGGCGACAGACGATGGCGAAACGGTCTCCGAATGCGCGTATCGTTCATGAATCCTGCGTGCTGCGTCCGGACAGTGCCGATGTCGAAAGTGCAACGGCCCAAGGCTGGACACTCAATGACAATTGGTGGTCACGGCCCATCAAGGCCGACGATGATTTGGCGGCCATCGCCAAGCATGGCTTTGCCCATAGCAACCATATCCATGCGAAATCAGCGATGGATTGCGTGGCGATTGACAATCGCGCGGCCTAGAGCAAATTTTGTTTGTATCGAGCCAGTTCTGTTTCTCGGATGGCGCGACAGTCCACGAGGAAGGTGGCGAGGCCGATGTTTGCCCATTGGACGACGCCGCCTGACAACGTGGGTGGCCGCCAGCCGGAAACCTTACAGGCCGGGTGAATTTGGCCCAAATCCATCGGGCTTCGGCTTGGTCCGATGGAAAGACATCGGCCTCGCCAAACCCCTTGACCTTGAACCAAATTCCCTCCGGCAGAACGACTCGATATATACAAAATTTGCTCTAAAGGTCCGTCCTTACGTTCCATAATTCCGGAAACAGCACCACTTCGAGCATCTTCCGCAGATAGTTGACGCCGGACGTACCCCCGGTGCCGGTCTTGAAGCCGATTATGCGCTCAACCGTGGTGACATGGTTGAAACGCCAGCGCCGGAAATAGTCCTCGAAATCCACCAGCTTTTCCGCCAGTTCGTAAAGCGGCCAATGGGCTTCCGGATCGCGATAGATCTGAAGCCAGGCCTCGCGCACGCTGTCGTTTGCCTCATAGTGAAGCGAACAGTCGCGTTCTAATACAGACTTGTCGATGGCAAAGCCCTTGCGCGCCAGCAGCCGAATGGACTGATCGTAGATGCTTGGTGCATGCAGGATTTGCTTTAGCCAGGTGTGTATGTCCGGCTTGTGCTCGTGCGGACGCATCATGGCGGCATTCTTGTTGCCAGCGAGGAATTCGATCGCCCTGTACTGGAAAGATTGAAAGCCGGAGGACATGCCGAGCGCTTCGCGGAATGTCGTATATTCACTCGGCGTCATTGTTCTCAGCACGTCCCATGCCGAATTCAGCTGGTCGAGAATGCGCGAGACCCGCGCCAGCATCTTGAAGGAAGGGGCCAGATCATCCCTCGCAATATGCTCGCAGACCGATGTCAGTTCATGAATGACCAGTCGCATCCAGATTTCCGACGCCTGATGCTGGACGATGAACAGCATCTCGTCATGCGCATCGGAAATCGGCGTCTGAGCCGTGAGTATCTTGTCGAGACGCAGATAATCGCCATAGGACATGCGCCCGTCGAACGACATCTGCGCGCCTTCGTTTTCTGGATTATAGGGCGTACGGGTCACGTGACGGCTCCCCTGACATGGTATTCGGGGGCATCCCAGGCGCGTGTCGCAAGGATGTCCCTGAGGACCCCTGCTGCCTGCCCCACCTCGGTAAAGCTCAGGTAAAGCGGTGTCATGCCGAAGCGGATAATATCCGGCGCGCGAAAATCGCCAATGACGCCGCGCGCAATCAGCGCCTGCATGATGGCATAGCCATTTTCACAGGAATAGGAGACCTGGCTGCCGCGCAAGTCGGGATTTCGCGGCGTCACAAGTTTCAAGCCAAACTCGTCAGCGAACGTACCCACCTCCTGAATGAAGAAATCACAAAGTGCGATGGACTTGGCGCGCAGTGCTGCCATGTCGACCTCATCCCAGAGCGACATCGCCTCGTCCATGGCCACCATCGCAAGCACAGGTGGGGTGCCACATAGATACTGCTCTATCCTGTTCGATGGCGAATAGGACGGCGTGAAATCAAATGGGGCGCGATGACCGAACCAGCCCGAAAGCGGCTGGCGGAACCCGCCTTGATGGCGGGGGCTGACATAAAGGAATGCGGGGGCGCCCGGGCCGCCGTTCAGGTATTTATAGCCGCAGCCAATGGCAAAATCCGCGTTCGCGCCCGTCAGATCAACGGGCATTGCACCTGCCGTATGTGCCAGATCCCAAATGACGAGGACACCCTTCTCGTGTGCGGCCTTGGTAAGCGCCGCCATATCGTGGCGATAGCCATTGCGGTAATTGACATGGGTCAGCATCAGCACTGCAACATCATCATCGAGCATGGCCGGGATATCCGCGGGCGCATCCGCAAGAACCAGCCGATGACCCTTGTTGATCTGTTTGGCGACGCCTTCGGCTATATAGAGGTCGGTCGGAAAATTATCCAGCTCGGAGATGATCTTGCTGCGGCCGGGATTGAGGTCGAGCGCAGCTGACAGGACCTTGAACAGGTTGATCGACGTGCTGTCCGCCGCAACGACGGTGCCTTCTGCAGCGCCGATGATCCGGCCAATCTTCGCACCGACGCGTTGCGGTAGATGTACCCAGTCGGCCGTGTTCCAGCTGCGAATGAGTTGTACGCCCCACTCCTCGTCGATCGTCGTTGCCACGCGTTGCCGCACCGATTTCGGCAATGCACCAAGCGAATTGCCGTCGAGATAAATCACGCCATCCGGCAACGCGAATCGCTCGCGGAAGCTGCGCAGAGGATCGTTGAGGTCGGCCTGTTTTGCGTCGATCTTTTTTGGCGAGCTGTCCATGTCTTTCCTTCTATCAGGCGGCCGCATCCATGCCCGCGATTCCGCTGGCCTTGGCGAGTTTCAAAAATGCTTCTTTGGCGAGCCGCACGTGGTCGAGCATCAGAGCCTCCGCTCTGGCCATGTCCCGATCGAGAGCGGCCTCCATCAACGCGGTGTGTGCGTCTATGCCGAGTGCTTCCCGCGAAAGAACACCCAGCGCGCCATTGCCATTTTCTTCGGCCGCGCGATTGAGATGATCAATGCGCAGGATGATATGACGTCGATATCGCTGCAATTGTGCATTGACCTGGCCGGCGAAGTTCATCAGCCATATCGAGGAGGCGCCCGCAATCAGCGCAAAATGGAACCCAGTATGGGCTGCGTCCCACAAGTCAATTGCTTCTGATTGCGAAAACGAGTTGGGGACCTGGCATTTTGACAGGCGGTAATGGGCGCTGACGAGCTTTGCTTCCCATTCGCGGTCGCCCTTTTCAATCGAGCGCAGCAGAAGTTGCGTTTCTATCGCGGATCGTGCCGATTCGAGATCTTCGAGTTCTTCCAGGGTAACGGTTGCGACGCGAAATCCCTTGTTGGCTTCGGTAGTGACGAAATTTTCGGCGTGGAGACGGTTCAAGGCTTCGCGGACCGGCGTCGCGCTACTGCCAAGCTCCTGCGCCAGCGCGCGCAAGCGCAGCGATTGGCCGGGCCGTAGGCCGCCATTGAGGATGCGGGATCGTAGCGCCGCATAGAGGCTGTCCGATTTGACGTTCTCCGCCATTTTTCCCTCTGTGGGTTTGTCCCATTTTGTATTGTATATCATTTCACGTTTGTTATATTATTTTCAAGTCTCAGTCAGCGGAACACACAAAAAAGGGAGAACAGTTGATGATCGGCGCAAAATATGTGGTGCGGACAGCACTAGCGGCGATGCTTGGTTTGGGCCTTGGGCTCGGAGCGGCCTCTGCGGAAACCAAGATCGGGATTGCCCAGTTCGGCAAGCATCCACAGCTGGATGAAACCGTAACGGCGTTCAAGGCCGAATTGGCCAAGCTTGGCGTGGCAGACGCCGTCTATGACGAGTTGCAGGTCAATTTCGATGCGACGCTTATCCCGCAAATGGTCACCAAGCTCGTTTCCGGTAGCCCGAAGCTCATTCTTGCTGTGACGACACCAGTCGCACAGGGAGCGCGGCAGATCGTCGGCAACTCCGGAACGCCTGTGGTGTTCGCAGCCGTCACCGATCCCGTCGCTGCCAAGCTGACGCCATCGTGGGAAGCTGGCGATACCGGGATGACCGGCGCATCCGATCTGCAGGACGTGAGCTCCGTCGTCAAGTTCATCAGGAAGCTGCTGCCGGACGCCAAGCGCCTTGCCTATCTCTATAATCCCGGCGAAGACAACGACGTTGCCGTCCTCAAGTTGATCAAGGCAGCGGCCGCAGCCGAGGGCATGGAACTGGTCGAAGTCGGCATCGACAATACCAACGATATCCCGATCCGCGTCAGTTCCCTCGCCGGCAAGGCAGATGTGATCTACGTGCCGGGTTCGAATTTGGTGCAGCCAGCTGTCCCCGCCGTTGCCGCAGCCGCGCTCAACGTCAATATTCCGATCGTCAATGCGTCGGCGCAGGCCGTACGCGACGGTCTTGTCGCCGCTGCGTTCGAGGTATCCTATACCAAGGTTGGCCAGAATGCGGCCAAGCTCGCATCCGAGATCATTGCAGGCAAGTCACCGGCGAGCCTTGCCCCGATCAAGCCGACTTATGAGGACCATACGGCTTTGATCAATGAGGCGGTGCTGGCGAAAACCGGTCAGAAAGTCCCGGACAGCCTCAAAGATTGCGAGTGCTTCGTCAAATAGGCCTTCTCGTTTAGTCTCCAAACATATAGTTCCTGCGTCATCCATGACGCAGGAACTATTGCCATAGGGCGGTTGCGCATCGCTCGATTCGAGGGCTCACAATGACGAAAGATATGCTTTCCGTAGCGGGCGGCACCAAAATCTTCTATCGCGGCACGCAGGACGAGCGCCGGGCGCTTGATGGGCTCAATATCGCTTTGAAACCAGCCGATTTCTGCATTGTCATCGGCAGTAACGGAGCGGGCAAGTCGAGCTTTCTCAATGCGGTGTCCGGAAAACTGCCGCTTGATTCCGGCCGTATTTCCATTGATGGCCAGGACGTCACCAAACTCAATGCCCACCGCCGCGCCCAATTCATCGCCCGGGTGTTCCAAGACCCGATGATCGGCACGGCGCCAACCATGACGATCGGCGAGAACATGCTGCTCGCCGAATTGCGCGGCCAGCCGCGGGGCTTCAGATACGGTCTCACCGCAGCACGGCGCGCCAAATACAGCGATCAATTGGCTGAACTGAACCTCGGGCTTGAAAAGCGGCTGGACATGCCGGTCGGGCTTCTTTCCGGCGGCCAGCGGCAATCACTGTCGCTGGTGATGGCCGTATCGACGCGGCCGAAACTTCTGCTGCTGGACGAGCACACGGCGGCGCTCGACCCGCGCACCGCAAAGCTTGTCATGGATACGACAGTGCGGGCGGTGGAAGCATTGCAGCTGACGACGTTGATGGTTACGCACAACATGGAACATGCGATCAAGTACGGCAACAAGATCGTCATGATGGATGCCGGAAAGGTACTCGTTGAGATTGGCCAGGAGGAGAAGCGCGGCATTACCGTTTCGGACCTCATCGACCGCTTCCACACCAAATCCGACGCTATCGCATTGCAGGGGAGCTGAGCGCATGATGGACGTCTTCAATAGCTTTTACGGCCTCATCCCTGTCACCATAGCGCAGAGCCTCATCGTTTCCTTTGTTGTCCTTGGTGTCATGCTGCCGTTCCGTATCCTCAATTTTCCGGATCTGACGTCCGAGGGCGCGTTTCCGCTCGGCGGCTGTGTGTGCGGCACATTGATCGCAGCAGGTGTCAATCCGTTCCTTGCCTGCCTCGTCGCGCTCGTCTGCGGGTTTGCCGCCGGCTGTACGACGGCGTTCATCCATCTGCGCTTCAAGATCAACACCCTGCTCGCAGGTATCCTGGTCATGACGATGCTCTACAGCATCAATCTGCGCATCATGGGTCGCACCAATATCCCGCTCTTCACCTACGATACGATCTTTACCCTCCTCGCCGGAAGCGCGGCTAACCAGGCATCCGTCAAGATCATCATTGTCGGCTTTCTCATTCTGCTGGTGGTTGCGGCAATGCTCTATTTCTTCATGTCCGAGAAAGGCACGTCGATGCGCGCGGTGGGCGCCAGCCCAGACATGGCCGAAGCGCAGGGCATCAATGTCGGCACGGCCACAATCCTCGGCGTCGGCGCAGCCAGCGCCCTCTCGGCGACCGGCGGCAGCATCATGGTGCAGACGCAAGGTTTCGCCGACGTCAATATGGGTTTCGGCATTCTGATCAACGGGCTGGCCGCACTGATCATCGGCGAGGCGATCACCGGCCGCCAGACCATTCTGAGGCAGGTTCTGGCCCCGGTTGTCGGTTCGCTCGTCTATTATCAGCTGATTTCATTCTGCCTGACGCTTGGCCTTGCGCCCGCCGATCTGAAGTTCGCCACCGGTGCTTTCGTGTTGCTCATGCTCGCCTTGCCCAATTTGCGCAGTGCCGGCGGCGGTGTGCAGATTCGCGAGAAGGTCAGGGAGTAGGATACACTGGGAGGCCGCATGAGCACGATAGAACCCATTGACTGGGACGACGCCTACTCGAACTTTGCCTATATTCCCGAGGGTTATAAGTATCCGGCGAAATGGGTGGCCCTCGCTGCGCAATTCCGCGAGGAAATGAGCGAGAAAGGTCTGTTCAAGGCAGATCTCACTTATGGCGATCACGACCGCAACCGGCTTGATCTGTTCATGCCTTGGGGCGATTTGAACGGGCTCGCGGTCTTCGTCCACGGCGGCTACTGGATGGAGGATTTTGACAAGTCGGTCTGGTCGCATCTGGCAAAGGGCGCCCTCGCGCATGGGTTTGCAGTCGCCATACCTTCCTATGCGCTTTGTCCGGATGTTCGCGTCAGCGACATCACGGTTCAGGTCGGCCTCGCCATCAGCCGGGCAGCAAGTGAAATCGCAGGTCCCATCCATCTGACCGGCCATTCAGCCGGGGGCCATCTCGTCGCCCGAATGGCAACATCCACCTCACCGCTGACGCACGAGATCCGCCAACGCATCCGGAAGGCCGTGCCGATATCCGCGCTTGCCGACCTGCGTCCGCTGATGAAGACGCAAATGAATGAAACCCTGCGTCTCGACCCTGTAGAAGCCCGGCTAGAGAGTCCGGCTCTGCTTGAGCCGCAGGAGGGCATTGACGTAACCGCGTGGGTGGGTTCGGCAGAACGGCCCGAATTCGTACGTCAGAGCGCCCTGCTCGCCAATATATGGTCGGGATTTGATTGCCGCGTCGATGTCGTCGAAGAGCCGCACAAGCATCACGCCGATATCATCGAAGGATTGATGGAGCCCGAACATCCGCTGACGCGCAATCTGCTGTGTCTGTAGTAGAGGGCTCTAAACAAACAAAAAGCTGCCAGAGTTGGGATATCACCCTGGCAGCTTTTTGGATTCCGATTTATTAAGTTAAAGATTTCAGGCGCTTAGGCGCTTAGTCTCTTCGAGTATCATTGCATTGTTTGGTAAGCCCAACGCGTGGGCAATACGTTCCAGCTTGCTTGGGTCAGAATTCTGACCACTTTCGATGGTTTCGATTTCCAGGGTGGTCAGACCGCATGCAACGGCCAGATCCTCGACGGAATATCCGAATTGTTCGCGAAATGCCCTGACAATATTTGTACCATTGGCTAGCGCCGTGGAAATTGCTTCTGGCAACGTATAGTCGCTATTGTTCATCGCTTTGCTCCTAACGTGAAAGGTTTGGTTAACAAATCGGAAGGCTGAACTTATACGTCCATCGCGCTCGATCAAGCCTTTTATGGCGCATCACAGAAAACGTGAACGCAACCCAAACGGGTATCTGCCTTATTGTAGCGCAAGATTTCGTTAAAAGTATCAAAGCCGCCGACGGTTGATTCGGTCAATTGCTGAAGAATATCAGTGGATTGTTACGCCGCTGTGTCACTCTCAACGGGCTATGTAGGAATGAGACCGAGAAAATGCATCGTCACAGCAGGAAATATTTCACAGCCACTTTTCTGGTGATTGTAACATTTGCTCCGATTCTGTCCGGTTGCGCGCGCGTCTATTATGGCACCTTTCGCTATGAAGCCGCCTGTGTGGACCGTGATCCTCATTACCCCGGCAAGAGTCCCGTCTGCGTTGTCGAGAAGACCCAGTAGAAGGCAGGCGGGACTTCAGCCCGCCGGCCTTGCTTGGCTCTAGGCCACTGCCACGTCGAATGATGCTTGCGTCTTTGACTTGATCTCGTCGAGGGAAACGCCGGGCGCGATTTCGATCAGGGTCATTTTCGGCTCGCCGCGCCGCTCGATGGTGAAAACGCCAAGATCGGTGATGACAAGGTCGGTGACGCGCTGGCCAGTCAGCGGCAGCGTACACTGCTCCAGAAGCTTGGCCTCGCCCTTGGCTTCGTGCTCCATGACGACCACCACCCGCTTGACCCCCGCAACAAGGTCCATGGCGCCGCCCATGCCCTTGACCATCTTGCCAGGCACCATCCAGTTGGCGAGATCGCCATTCCGCGCCACCTGCATTGCACCGAGGATCGAAAGGTCGATGTGGCCGCCGCGGATCATGCCGAAGCTATCGGCGCCGGAGAAATAGCTCGTCGTCGGCAATTCGGTGATCGTCTGCTTGCCGGCATTGATAAGATCGGCATCTTCCTCTCCCTCATAGGGGAAAGGTCCCATGCCAAGCATACCGTTCTCGCTCTGCAACTGAACGCTCATGCCCGTGGGAATGTAGTTGGCGACCAGCGTCGGGATACCAATGCCAAGATTGACATAGAAACCATCGCGCAATTCCTTCGCGGCCCGCTCGGCCATTTGATCACGTGTCCAGGCCATCTTAGTTCACCTCACTTGCAATGATACGCGGGCGGGTCGTCCGTTGTTCGATATGTTTGGCGGGATTGGGCACATGCACGATACGCTTGACGAAAATGCCGGGCGTGTGGACCTGATCGGGATCGATCTTGCCTGCATCCACCAGATGCTCGACCTCGGCAACGGTGACCTTGGCTGCCGTCGCCATGATCGGATTAAAGTTGCGCGCCGTCTTGCGATAGACGAGATTGCCTTCCGTATCGCCCTTGAAAGCGTGGACGATCGACAAGTCCGCAAACAGGCCACGCTCCATCACATAGGATTCGCCATCGAACTCGCGCACATCCTTGCCGTCTGCAATGATCGTGCCGACCCCGGTCTTGGTATAGAAGGCCGGGATGCCGGCGCCTCCGGCGCGGATGCGCTCGGCAAGCGTGCCCTGCGGATTGAATTCAAGTTCCAGTTCGCCCGACAGATATTGCTGGGCAAACAGCTTGTTCTCGCCGACATAGGACGAGACCATCTTGCGGATCTGCCGCGTCTCCAGCAAGACGCCGAGACCGATGCCGTCGACGCCCGCATTGTTGGAGATGACGGTCAGATCCTTCACACCTGAATCGCGGATCGCATAGATCAGCGCTTCGGGAATGCCGCATAGTCCAAAGCCGCCAGCCATGATGGTCATGCCGTCGAACAGCAGACCATCGAGTGCAGCGCTCACATTCGAATGAACTTTTTTCAAGAACAATCTCCCATTTCTCCATCCTCTGCATTCAACGGTATGGCTTGTCGAGGCGGTAGAGGTAGTCGTATAAATACTGCATGGCAGCAGCAGCATTATCCAGTTCCGACATCGCAAATCCTGAAAGCGCAAAGCGCTTCTGGCTGGCCGACCTGCCGGTACCCATGGTCTATGCCACGCACCGTATCATACGCGATTGCAATACCGAATTCGCGGGCGAATTCGGCTATGAGCGCTATGAATTGATCGATCAGAGCTTTTCGAAGCTTTATCCCAAGATCAGGGATTTCGTGCGCACCGGCGAGATGTGGCGAACAAACTTTGCAGGAGGCAAGGTCTATTACGACGAGCGCCTGATGCGCCGGCGCGATGGCACGAGCTTCTGGTGCCGGGTGCGGGGGCGCAGCCGCAATCAGGCCGATCCCTTTGCCGAGGCGCTCTATTGCTTCGAGCCAATGAACAGGGCCGTGACCGGCAATGCGAGCCTTATATCCGACAGGCAAAAGCAGGTGCTGACGCTTGTCTCCCAAGGCAAGACAAACGCGCAGATTGCCCAGGAGATCGGCCTCTCGAAGCGAACGATAGAAGCACATCGCGCCAGGCTGATGCGGGCATACGGCCTGCACAACAGCGCCGAACTGATCGCCTGGTTTGCCTCTTTGCGGTGAGTATTATCAGAACGTCGGGGGTGTACAGGCGCTCACAACCTCGCACGGGTTTGGGCCAATGCAGCGAAAGCGATGCGGCCTGCGGCTTTCGAAATAATAGGCGTCGCCCGGACCCAGAATGCGCCGCTCGTCATCGACCGTCACCTCAATACGCCCGCTGATCACGACACCCCCCTCCTCTCCATCGTGCACGAGCGGGATTTTGCCTGTGTCACCGCCCGGTTCATAGCGCTCCTTCAGTATTTGCAGGGAACGCCCAAACAGGTTTTCGCCGATTTGCCGGTAGGAAATATTGCCTTTGCCGATTTCAACAAGCTCCTCTGCTTCGTAGAACATCTTTTGGCGTCGATCCGGTTCAAGCGCGAAAAACTCGGCAAGGCCTATCGGAATGCCGTCGAGGATGCGTTTGAGTGCGCCAACCGACGGGTTCGTCTGGTTCGATTCGATCAAGGAGATGGTGGAATTGGTCACGCCGGCGCGCTTCGCCAGTTCGCGCTGCGAAAGGCCCTGCCGTTCACGCAGGAAGCGCAATCGCCCGCCGAGATCGATGCTCATGGTCCGTCTCACGTCTGTTGTAACTGTTCTGTATACCGTAAATATCAAACTTGCATGTAGCAATATCAATAGTTTGACAGAAACCAGAAAAGGACTTGTTGGCCAATGCAAAGCATGGCTCTGTGATTCAAGAAGAGGAGCCTCCCGAATGTTGATGTCCAATACCCCATCGCTCGAAAATTACTGGATGCCGTTCACGGCCAACAGGCAGTTCAAGGCAGCGCCGCGCCTTCTCGCCGCCGCCAAGGGCATGTACTACACCGATGTCGATGGCGGACAGGTGCTTGATGGCACAGCCGGCCTTTGGTGTGTCAATGCCGGCCATGGCCGCGAAAAGATCGCCGATGCCGTGGCACGGCAGCTAATGACGATGGACTATGCGCCGTCGTTCCAGATGGGCCATCCCCTCGTGTTCGATTTCGCCGAGAAGCTGGCGGCGCGTGCGCCCGGCGGCAAGGATGCGGGCCTTACCAAGGTGTTCTTCACCGGCTCGGGTTCCGAATCGGTCGATACCGCGCTGAAGATCGCCATCGCCTATCAGCGCTCCATCGGTCAGGGCACACGCACCCGCGTAATCGGCCGCGAGCGCGGCTATCATGGTGTCGGCTTCGGCGGCATCTCCGTTGGCGGTCTCGTCAACAATCGCCGCGTATTCCCTATGCTTCCGGGTGTCGATCACCTGCGCCATACCCATGACCCGGTGAAGAATGCCTTCGTCAAGGGATTGCCGGAGCATGGCGCCGATCTTGCCGACGATCTGGAGCGTCTCGTTGGACTGCATGGCGCTGAAACGATCGCGGCCGTGATCGTCGAGCCCGTGGCCGGTTCCACCGGCGTGCTGCTCCCGCCGAAGGGCTATCTCGAGAAATTGCGCGCCATCAGCAAGAAACATGGCATCCTACTGATATTCGACGAAGTCATCACCGGCTTTGGCCGGCTCGGAACGCCCTTTGCCGTCGATTATTTCGGCGTTGTCCCTGATCTCGTCACGACGGCCAAGGGCTTGACCAATGGCGCCCTGCCGATGGGCGCGGTCTTTGCCAGCGAAGCCATCTACGATGCTCTGATGCACGGCCCCGAAAGTCAGATCGAACTCTTCCACGGCTATACCTATTCGGGCCATCCGGCCGCCTGTGCCGCCGGCCTCGCGACACTGGAGATCTACCAGGAGGAAGGGCTCTTGACCCGCGCCGCCGAGCTTGCGGATCACTGGCAGGATGCCATGCACAGCCTGAAGGGGCTGTCCAACGTCGTCGACATTCGGACTATCGGCCTCGTTGCCGGCATCGAGCTGTCTTCGCGTGCCGATGCTGCCGGCACGCGCGGCTACGACATCTTCGTCGACTGCTTCAACAAGGGTCTCCTGGTCCGGGTCACGGGCGATACGATTGCCCTCTCACCCCCCTTGATCGTCGAGAAGGAACAGATCGATACGATGGTCTCCATGCTCGGCGATGCGATCAAGCGGGCGGCCTAAGCCGTCTTGAGAATGGCCGAAAAGCGCGGATCAAAAGTCCGCGCGATCGGTTCGGCGGCCGCCCCAAGGGCGACGGACCAGGGATCAGCAAGGCCAGCCTGGAGCCGTGCGTCGGGATAGCGGCTAGCACGGTCGGCAATGGAAGGTAGCAATGGCTGGATTTCCGCGACGAGGCGATCGATGAGCGCGCGGGGGGCGCCGCCGCAAAGTATGATCGTCTGGGGATCGAAGATTGATTCGAGCGTTTGAACCGTCCGGCGCAGTCGCCGTGCGACGTCCGCAATCCACTGGTCGACCCTTGGACCGCCCAGCGCCAGAGCCTCGCTGACCATCGCAAAAAGTTCGGGCTCCGAGGGATCAAAGTCAAGCAGTTTGCACAGGGACGCCATCGAGGCGTAGTGCTCCAGCGGTTCGACGTCCGCGTTGTCGCCCGGCGCCAGCGCAAGGATCATGCCGATTTCGCCGGCGTTGGAATGTGCCCCGCCGTAAAGCTCGCCATTGAGGATTAGACCCGCTCCGAGGCCATAGCCGAAGTAGATGCAGATCGCGTGGTCGAGCCCATGGGCCGCGCCAAGCAGGCGTTCGGCAGTCGCTGCAGCCGCGGCGTCATTCTGTAGCGCGACTTCAAGCCCCGTACCTTCGGCGATCCTGTCGATGAGCGGGAAGTTCTGCCACGCCGTCATCATCCACGGATCGTCATAGAGCGTATTGATGCCGAAAGGCCCGGGCATTGCGACACCGAGACCCACCAGCCTGTTAGCTGCTTCGGGGATACGGTCCGCCAATATGGTGCGGGCTTTCCCTATGAGATCGAGGATAACCACGACGCCTTCGCTTGGTCCTCCGGGCGGAAGCTTCGCTTCCAATTGTACAAGCACGTCGCCAACCAGATTGACGATGACAGTGCGCGTGACGTGGCGGTCGATCTGGAGGCCAATGGCGAAAGCGCCCTCGGGCACCAATTGGTAGGGCGTCGCGGGCTGGCCGCGCCCTTTGCGTACGCTCGCCTGCGAGCGCACCAGTCCGTCATTTGCCAGTTCCTCGATGATGTTGGACACAGTTTGCGGGGTGA
Organism: Hyphomicrobiales bacterium; assembly: GCA_900473175.1. Classification (GTDB taxonomy): domain Bacteria; phylum Pseudomonadota; class Alphaproteobacteria; order Rhizobiales; family Rhizobiaceae; genus Phyllobacterium. The sequence continues at coordinate 14,745 of UCKM01000008.1, forward strand.
GGCCCGTGGCACGGGCAAGGTCCGCTCGAGACAATGCACCGTTCACGCGCAACGCATCGATCATGATGCGGCGATTGTGCGCGCTCGCACCTCCGAGATTGGTTCCGCTCTTGGCCCGTATCGATCTTTTGCTATCCATCCACAACCCCACTTGACTCTAGAAGAATATTCAACAACAAATAAGTCAAGACAATTGATTTAATAAAAAAGACCGCAAGAGTCTTCGGGGAATATGAGCACTGGCCGGACGTGAAAAGCGTCTTGGACAGATCTTGGTTGAAGCTCTCGGACTGTAACAATGAACCGGTGTCTGCCGATGATGGACGGCTCCGTAAACTGCCAAGGCCAAATAGGAGGTAATAATGTTGAAAACCGTGCAGACAGCGCTCCTCGGCGCGACACTTTTGGGAGCGGCGCTTTTTTCGCCAGCCCATGCAGAGACAAAGATTAACGCGCTGTTCATGGCGCAGGCCGCCTATAGCGAGGCCGATGTCCGGGCAATGACGGATGCTTTCACCAAGGCCAATCCGGATGTGTCGGTCAATCTGGAATTCGTTCCCTATGAAGGTTTGCACGACAAGACGGTTCTCGCCCAGGGCTCCGGCGGCGGCTATGACGTCGTCCTGTTCGACGTGATCTGGCCGGCCGAATATGCAACCAATAAGGTCCTTACGGATGTAACCGACAAGATCACCGGCGACATGAAGTCTGGTGTTCTTCCAGGCGCATGGACCACCGTCGAATATGACGGTAAGCGCTATGGCATGCCCTGGATCCTCGACACAAAATACCTCTTCTACAACAAGGAAATCCTGGAAAAGGCCGGCATCAAGGCGCCGCCGAAGACCTGGGCCGAGCTCAGCGAACAGGCGAAGATCATCAAGGACAAGGGCTTGCTCGCAACGCCCATCGCCTGGAGCTGGTCGCAAGCGGAAGCTGCGATTTGCGATTACACGACGCTGGTCAGCGCCTATGGCGGCAGCTTCATCAAGGACGGCAAGCCGGCCTTCCAGACCGGCGGTGGTCTCGATGCGCTGAACTACATGGTCGACAGCTACAAGTCCGGTTTGACCAATCCGAACTCCAAGGAATTCCTCGAAGAGGATGTACGCCGCGTGTTCCAGAATGGCGAAGCTGCATTCGCCCTCAACTGGACCTATATGTACAACATGGCCAACGACCCCAAGGACAGCAAGGTTGCCGGCAAGGTCGGCGTTGTGCCGGCCCCAGGTGTTGAAGGCAAGAGCACCGTATCGGCCGTCAACGGTTCGATGGGGCTTGGCATCACATCGACCAGCAAGCATCCGGATGAAGCGTGGAAATACATCACCTTCATGACCTCGCAAGCGACGCAGAACCAGTATGCCAAGCTCAGCCTGCCGATCTGGACGTCCTCCTACGACGATCCCGCTGTTTCGAAGGGTCAGGAAGAACTGATCGCTGCGGCCAAGATTGGTCTTGCAGCAATGTATCCGCGCCCGACGACGCCGAAATACCAGGAACTGTCGACAGCCTTGCAGCAGGCGGTTCAGGAATCGTTGCTCGGGCAAGAAAAGCCTGAGGAGGCTCTCAAGACGGCAGCCGAAAACAGCGGCCTCTGATGCGATCATGCAGGCGCGAGGCCCGGCCTTTCGCCTGCATATTTCTCAATGATTGATATTGGATCGATAGCGTGGCAGGCACCTTTTCATGACGAGCAACTGGATCACAACCCGCGCCTGGTTTTTGATGCTGCCGCTGCTGATCGTCATGATCGCGGTCATCGGCTGGCCGCTCGTGGACACGGTACGCCTCTCCTTCACCGACGCCAAGCTGGTGGGAACTGAAGGCAGCTTCGTCGGTCTCGACAATTACGCGAAGATTTTGTCCGGCTCGAATTTCCAGCGCACGCTCATAACTACCTTCTGGTTCGCTGTGCTTTCGGTAGCGGCAGAAATGGTCATCGGCGTTCTGGCAGCGCTCCTTCTCAACCAGCAGTTCTATGGCCGGTCGGTGCTGCGCGCCTTGATGATCCTGCCTTGGGCGCTGCCCACCGTGGTGAATGCCACCCTGTGGCGGTTGATCTACAATCCCGAATACGGAGCGCTCAACGCTGCGCTGATGCAGATGGGTCTCATTGACGCTTATCGTTCCTGGCTGGGTGAACCAGGTACCGCGCTCGCATCGCTGATCGTTGCTGACTGCTGGAAGAATTTCCCGCTTGTGGCGCTGATTGCACTGGCCGCGTTGCAGGCGGTGCCACGTGATATTACGGCTGCATCGATGGTGGACGGCGCCGGCGCCTGGTCCCGTTTTCGCTTCGTCATCATGCCCTATCTCGCCGGGCCGCTGATGGTGGCCCTGGTCCTGCGTACCATCGAAGCTTTCAAGGTTTTCGACATTATCTGGGTGATGACTCGGGGCGGGCCGGCCAACAGCACGCGGACCCTTTCGATCCTCGTATATCAGGAAGCATTCTCCTTCCAGCGGGCCGGATCGGGTGCGTCGCTGGCGTTGATTGTGACGTTACTCGTCACGGTGCTTGCCGTGGCCTATGCCGCCCTTATTCGCAAAAGCGCGGGAGCGTCGTGATGGAACGGCGTAGCCTCACCGCAGCAATATTGGTTCATCTCGCAGCATTGCTGCTGCTGGTGGTTATTCTGGCGCCGGTGGTCTGGCTCTTCGTCATGAGCATTTCCTCGACGCCCGACCTTATCGCCAAGCCGCTGCATTGGTGGCCTGAGACCGTTGATCTGTCGCGCTATGGCGTCCTCCTTTCTTCGGCCGTCAACAGCGCCGGTCAGGCCTTCGTCGCCTCGCTGTTCAACAGCCTGAAAGTCGCTGGCATGGCGACCGTAGCGGCGCTCATCGTCGCCATACCCTCGGCCTGGGCGGTTTCGCGCACGCCCGCCGTCGGCTGGTCGCTCTATGCAGTGATCGCGACCTACATGCTGCCGCCGGTGGCACTGGCCGTACCACTCTACATGGCGCTATCGTGGATCGGCCTTCTCAACAATGTCTTTGGTCTTGCCCTCGTCTACCTGACAATCCTGGCGCCTTTCACCACCTGGCTCATGAAGTCCGGTTTTGACTCGATTCCGCGGGAAATCGAGAGCGCGGCGACGATGGATGGAGCGCGACTTGATCAGGTCTTGCGCCTCATCACCCTGCCGCTGGCCGCGCCAGTGATGGCGACAGCTGCACTCTTTGCATTCCTCCTCGCCTGGGATGAATTCTTCTATGCCCTGCTCTTCACCTCCGATCAGCGGGCCAAAACCCTGACCGTGGCGATCGCCGATCTCGCTGGCGGCCGCGTCTCGGATTACGGACTGATTGCGACGGCGGGTGTTCTGGCCGCCCTGCCCCCGCTGGTCATCGGTCTTTTCATGCAGCGCGCCCTTATTTCGGGCCTGACGAGTGGCGGCGTCAAAGGATGAGCACGATTATGAATACCACCCGACCTGCCGGTCTTGTCGCAATCGAGAAGGAAATGGCTAGGCAGAATGCCGATGCAATCGCGTCGTTCGAGGCCGCAGCACCGCTCGCTGTGACAATCGCGCAGTCGCTGCGCAAGACCGGACGCCTGCTGCTTCTAGGCATGGGCGGATCTCATGCGGTCGGTCGCGCTGTAGAGCCACTCTATCGCGAACTCGGCATCGATGCGATCGCCTTGCCGCTGTCTGAACAGCTTGGCCAGCCACTCCCTTTAGTCGGCAAGACTATTCTCCTCACCTCACAATCGGGCGAGAGCGCTGAAGTGCTGCGCTGGTTCTCGGAGGTGGGCATGCCCGCCGATACCTATGGCCTGACGCTGGAGAGCGGATCGACCCTCGCCCGCACGGTGCCGTCGCTGGTCGGTGCTGGCGGGACCGAAAAAGCCTTCGCCGCAACCCGCAGCCTGACATTGAGTTTTGCCCTGCACCTTGCCGTGCTGAGTGCGCTTGGTGGTGAGCCCGCCGAAGCTCTCACTCTGCTTCATTCCGAACGCAAGCCAGATGTGGATGCGGCGGTCGCGGCCCTCGCCGGCGTATCGGCCGTGGTGACCTCCGGCAGGCGCATGCAGGGCGTCGCCGAGGCCATCGCCCTTGGCCTAACCGAACTCTCTCGCATACCCTGTTTTTCGCTCGAAGGCGGGCAATTGCGTCACGGGCCCATGGAAATGCTCGGACCGAAGGTCGGCGTCGTTCTTTTCCGCGCCAACGATGCCACCTCGGAACTCGTCGCCCGCATGGCCGTCTCGGCCTGCGAAGCAGGGTCGCCGGTCGTCGTCTTCGATGCTTCCGGTGAGACACCGATAGAAGGCGTTTTAACGATCGGTGTCGGCAAGGCAAGTGGAATTGCTGCGGTCTTCGGGCTCCTGCCAGCAGGCCAACGCTTCATGCTCGGATTTGCCGGTGCTCGTGTCGCAGATGTTGGAACACCTGTGCGCACGACCAAGATCACGCGGAGCGAGTGATGCGTCCGCTTGCCGTCATCGGAAATGTCAATGTCGACCTGATCCTCGGCCCTGCCGACCCGTGGCCAACGCCCGGCACCGAGATCATGGTCGATTACGACGAGCTGCGTGTCGGCGGATCGGCCGGCAATGCCGCGCTCACCTGGCAAGCGCTCGGCGTGGATTTCCAGATCGCCGCCAATATCGGCAACGACCAGTTCGGTGAATGGCTGCGGCAAGGCTTCAGTGCATACGCACAAAGCTGGCCCGTTGCTCCCATGGGCACAACGCTCTCTGTCGGCATTACCCATCCGAACGGCGAGCGGACGTTCTTTACGACGCGCGGTCATATTGGAGCATTGGACTGGCCCGAGGTCACTGCCATGCTTGATGTCGAGCGGTTGAAGGGCGGCGTCGCGATACTGTGCGGGTCCTTCCTCACCGATGCCCTTGTCCTGCATTACGACGAATTGTTTGATTGGGCCGATGCCAATGATATTCAGATCGCTCTTGATACCGGCTGGCCGATTGATGGCTGGACCGAGGCCAACCGCGAGAAGGCCCGCAAATGGCTGTCGCGTTGTCATCTTGCCTTGTTCAACGAGGTGGAAACCACGCGCCTGGCGGACAGTACTGACCCCCACGAAGCGGCGCAGCGTCTGAAAGCGCTGATGCCGGCCGGGGCCATCGTCGTTGTCAAACGCGGCCCAGAGGGCGCTTTGGCGGTGGGGCCGGACGATCGGTTGTTCTCTGTGAAGGCTCCCCTCGTCCCGGTTGCCGACACGATTGGCGCTGGAGATGTGTTCAACGCAGCTTTCCTCGCCGCGATGGCCAAGGGGCAGACGCTGATAGCGAGCCTGGGAGCCGGCGTGCGCGTTGCCTCAATGGCCATATCCACCGTTCCGCGCCGCTATGATGCCGAAGACCTTCAATCAGCACCGCAGGAGACGCCATGAGCGCCCTTGAGCTTGTCAATATCCGCAAACGCTACGGCAATGTCGAAACGCTGAAGGGCATCGATCTGTCGCTCGCCAGCGGCGAGTTTCTGGTTCTGCTCGGTTCTTCCGGCTGCGGCAAGTCGACTCTTCTCAACATCATTGCGGGTCTTGCGGAGGCGACGGAGGGCGACGTGCGCATTGGCGACCGCTCGGTGACGGGTGTTCATCCCAAAAATCGTGATATCGCCATGGTGTTCCAGTCGTATGCGCTTTATCCGAACATGTCGGTCGCCCGCAACATCGGGTTTGGCCTCGAGATGCGCCATGTGCCAGCGGCGGAGCGCACGCAGGCGGTCGAGAAGACCGCGAAGATGCTGCAGATCGAGAATCTGCTTGCCCGCAAGCCCTCCGAGCTTTCGGGCGGTCAACGCCAGCGCGTCGCGATCGGCCGCGCCCTGGTGCGCGATCCGCAAATCTTCCTGTTTGACGAGCCCTTGTCCAATCTCGATGCGAAACTGCGCATGGAGACGCGGACCGAGTTGAAGCGCCTGCACCAGATGCTTGGCACCACGATTGTCTATGTCACCCACGACCAGATCGAGGCGATGACGCTTGCCACCCGAATCGCCGTCATGCGCGACGGGCAAATCGAACAGCTGGCGACACCGGACGAGATCTACAACCGTCCGGCAACGCGCTATGTGGCGTCATTTGTCGGTTCGCCGCCGATGAACATGCTCGATGCTACCGTCGGCGATGGCACGGCCCATATTGCCGGTTCGTTGAGCGGCGTTCCCCTCCCCTCCCCCTTGCAAGATAGTGCCGGGCGGGTCCGCGAGATCATTGTTGGCATTCGTCCCGAAAGTCTTGCGCTTGCCGCGGCGGGCGATTCCGGTCTTACAATCGAAGCCAAGGTCGAGGTGGTGGAACTGACCGGCCCTGAGCTGGTCGTTACGTCAATGATTGGCGGTCAGCGCCTGACTGCTAGCCTGCCGCCCAGGTCGCAGGTAGCGGTGGGTAGTACTCAACACTTCAGTTTTGATGCAACCGCACTGCATATCTTCGATAAGGCGACAGGCAAGCGAATTTAGCAGGCGCCAGCGGCCATCTCACGCGGCAAGACTCGGACGGGTCACGACGTAGGCGCCACAGGCAATGAAGAAAAGTGCTACTCCGACGCCGAGAACTGGCGACGGTCTGGCAAAATAACAAAACATGGCAAATCCGAACGCCATGCCGCTGCACGCTATCCATTTGACGCGTTTTGGCACCGCCCCGTGCTTGCGCCACTGAACGAGCGTCGGCCCAAAGACGCGATGTTCCAAAAGCCATTGTTCGAATCGCGGCGAAGAGCGGCTGAAACACCAGGCAGCGATGATCAGGAAGATGGTGGTCGGCATGACTGGCAAGAGCGCTCCGATGAAGCCGAGCGCTACCATCACCCATCCCAGCACGAAATAGAATGTTCGCTTTGTACCGTTCATCCTGCTCGTTCCCGTGGCGATGCGAACGGTTTATCGTTTTCAAGCGTGAATGTCAGCCCGCCAAAATTGGCAGTTGCTTCAAAGGCCGAAATGGCCCCTCAATCCCGGAACCGAATCCAGGATTTGATCGACAAGTTTCGGATCCGCTGATTCCTTCGCATGCGCAAGAACAGCAGCGCCCGCCTCCCTGATCTGATCCACGGTCAGGCCGCTTTCCCGAAGCGCGTTGACGCCATTAATCAGTGCCCCCACCTTTTCGCCGGCAGCGCCGCCAAGCATATTGGAAACACTTGACAGGAAGCCGCCGGACTGGGCGCCACTCGCCATGACGTCAAAGCTTTGCGCGAGTTCCGTTGCGCCGGGAATCTTGCCGAACAGCATCGCTGCCTGCTCCGGCGCTTCATGCTGGAGTAGCGAGAGGACCGTACCGGCAGCTTTCTCCGCTACCTGCGGATCGAGGTTGGCTTGGGTGGCGATCGTATCGACAAGATCCTGTATTGGCATGATGGCTCCTCATGGCGTGGCACTTACGCCAGCTTTAGATGGCTAGTATGATGGCCGGATGACGGGAACAGCAGAGCCTTCAGAAAGTTACGCCCGAATCAATAAGCTCGATCCGGGCGTATAGGGGATGTTTTTTCAGGTGCCGTTTTATTCAGCCTTCAGGCGCGTATTGCAGGCGCTCCAATATTGCGGCCATGTCTTGCCACCTGTCTTGTTGGTGGCCTTGGCCTTCTGCCACTGGTCGCCGCACTCGCTGATGCGCTGGCGGAATGCGATCTCGCCTGGCGATAGCGGCTTGCCGTCGGCCGTTGTGGCTGCAGCTGCCTTGGTTGTGGTCTTGCTTGCCGTGGTCTTCGTTGCGGCCGGGGTTGGCTCGGGCGGAGTTACTGCGTCCGATTTGTCGGACTTCAGACTGTCGCTGCAAGCCGAGAGGAACTGCGGCCACTTCTGGCCATTGAGCGTACCGGCTTCTTTCGCGGCCTGATACTGCGTGCTGCATTCCTTGGTCACTGCCTTGGCTGACATGCCACTGCTGGGTGCCGCGGCTGCAGTCTCGGTCTTTGCCGGCTTGGTTGGTGTATCCTTTGCCTGCTTTTTCGCTGGCGCGGTTGCTGCGGGCGCTGCGGCTGCCGGCGCCGCGGCGCCTGTATCTTTCAGCTTGGCACTGCATTCTGAAAGAAACTGCGGCCATTTCTGGCCATTGAGTGTGCCTGCCTCCTTGGCCGCATTATACTGGGTGCTGCATTGCTTTGTTACGGATTGCGCCGCCGTTGCAGCAGATGCCGGGAGCGTAAGAAAGACCATGCCCACGCCGGCAATCACCGTCGCGGCGAGTGTGTTGAAACGAAACTGGTTCATCGTTGTGTGTTCCTTGCGATAGGGTTCGCGTTTCCCCCGGGAGCGCACCATGCGTTCCGGTTTAACAATGCCACGATGGCAGCCGTCCCTTTGAATGAAATGCGCAGGTCACGCCATCCATTCGAAGCCATCGCTTGAAAATTGCGCTCTGATTGTGGCTGAATATGTTTCAAGTTCAGGAATTTTGCGGGTGAATGACGCATGATTTGAAAGGTCGGGAACCAGTGTCAACGATCGGTGGCATTGCACCGCCAGCATGACCTTTACACCTGTTGAATGCAAGTGTGGATGCATCCGATCCCGCCGCCCAGCTTAATTCGGTATTATGGCCGAACGCTTGGCCAAAATGGGTATCCTCGCATTGGTAGGGTTGCACCATTAGGGCAGTATTGCTGGCGGGAACTTTGGCGTAGCATTCGGTCGGGGTAATACGGATGCCGGAACGTGAAGGGGCATACCGGTGGCATTTCGGCGTTACTGCTTACTTTATGAACAGCTTTTTCGTTCATTTTTGGGATGCAACAGGGTGGAAAAATTGGGGCTTCTCGCGGTCTCTACGCCTGGGCCAAGTTGGGTGGATGTAACGTAGGGAGCGCGAGAGTACGGCGTTGATAATGCGTTAACTATAATCATAAACGGAAGCGAAACTGGAGCTCACTTCCGTTCGGCAGGCTCTGAAGGGGAACGGAGTCTGGAGGCCTAGTAGCCCGGGAACACCGGGCTACTACGGCGCCTGGTGATTTGCCAACGATGTCATGACGATCGCAGGGCGTCAACGCCTTGTTGGAATTTCGTGCGGACTGCCTCATTGAAGAGCGTCCCTCCCCCGGTCATGCAGCCTTTCATGTTTCGAAAACTCTCTCCCAAGTCCCGGCGTCTCGGTTCGATCTAACCAATGATCGTAAAGTTCTCAGTTGAGAACTTTTCACATCGCGCCAGTTTGATCTATGACAATGGTCCGCCCGTGCCACAATGTTCTCAGCTGAGAACTTCTAATCGCAGAGTCGGGGCGCAATGCAAGAGTTCTCAGCTGAGAACTTCTCGCTGTCCATCCGCGGACGGGCCCAGTCAGGCAAGGCCAGTGCTATTTGCACGATGAAGCGACAAATCAGGGCGCGATCGCGCATCGGCGTTCTGCCCGATTTCTTCATTAACGCGCAGGCAGCCGTAAGCCAACTGACCCTGCTCACTCGCGACGTTGGTCGATATCGAACATATTTTCCATCGCTAGCGCTGATCTCGGCCCCTACTTGACGCTTGTCCATGCTAACTGACCACGAGGGAGTGCGGAATTCATTCTGGATTCGACTTTCCACAACGGCCCTACAATTATCCTATCACGAACGCTGCAACGGCCATTGTGGTGCCAAGCCAAGCTTTCTGGCTCGGTTGAGCGGATTCTTAACCGACGAGGCCGACCCAACGGAAGAGCCGCGAGGCGTGCGTTCTGCATCGCTTTGAGCTGGTGGGCTATATCGCGCAAACTCAGTTGGGGGGTGGCGTTGGCCATGCCGGTGATCAGCATCACCAATCGGTCGTCAGGCGAGCGGCGCGGGGAGGGGATAATCAGCAGAGGATTGAGAGCCCTTCACGCACAAGCCGCTTGAGCGGGCGGCGCAAGCGGTCGACGCTCCAATTCTGCCTAGTTAGGTCGCGGCTGCGCGTCACGGCTTTCCAGGGATGATCTGGCCGCATGCTCGGCACGATTGGCAGCCAAGCGATGGTCGTCAGTCAGATCGGTAGATGGTTGCGGCTACGCACGTGCGATGCCTTGGCGATGGCTTCAGGGCCTCGGGTCCGAAATTCGGGATTACCTGGCAATCTGCCTCTGGCCGGCCGCCCGGATCCCCGCCTGGGCGTTTGGAGATGAGCGCCAGCTTCAGTTGCGCGACCACGCCCAGTACCAGCAGCGAAAACATGCCCTGCGGTGTCGACCTGTCAATCGGATCGTGCAGATAGCGGAGACGTGCGCCCTTGTCTTCCAGTTGCTCGATGACCAGAACCAGATGACCGTAGCGTGCCAGCAGACGGAGCCGTACAACGACAGAACACGCGAAGATCAACCAAAAAAGGCGTCAGGATGGTCAGAGATTGCGCGCTGCAAATCTATCGCCTTATTGCCGGCAACACCTAGCAGATCTGCATGTGAATTTTCTGAATGTCGGTCTGTTAAGAAGAAGCTATCCACAAGTTAACTACTGTGATGCAAAAAATCTTAACCTAAACAATGCATTAATGGAGCGCGCACTGTCCGAGGCGCCGCCAAACCCAACGTACCCTGTTCTGATGGAAGAGCCTGCGGGCTGTTTGAGCATTCTAAGTGGGGCCCATCAGCCGCAGTTTAATTCTCGACTCTCCGTACGATTTGCATAGAATGGGCGACCGCCGGAGGAGCCAAGGCAAACTGATGCTTTGGACGGCTATTGAGTTCGCATTACGTGGAGGGGCGCGCCATGCCGCAAAGACTCAACTTCAAATCAGATTGCCCAACGTGCGGGGTGACGTACCTCAACATTCCAACCGGTGTGACCAATTCCACCGTGATCCATTGCAGTTCATGCAAGACCCCGCTCGGAATGTGGTACCAGCTTGAAACGTCCTTCGTTGAGCAGGGTAGGCCAGACGGCATACCCGGGATGGACGACGAGCAGATCGTCCGGAAAGCGTAACTCCCCGCAACTCACATGAGTAAGTGGTGCCACCGGCGGCCGTTATCTTTGTCGAGACAATGCAGCGGCCCGTGTCGACGGGGAAGCTGGAGCAGTGGCATAGGGTGGAGGCAAGGCGGAGATCGTTGCGCTCAAGCACTGGCGGAAGGATCGCGAAACGTTGAATACCTGGACTTCAACGAAATGCTATTATGCGTGCCCCTTTTTACGGAGGCACTCATGCTAAAGTTTAGTCAAGGTCTTCATCACAACCACATCCCGCACTTGGACCGGGCGGAGTTCGTTCTACTCGTATTTTTGGTCGCTTCAATTGCCGTCGCGGTGAGCTTCGACTGGATTTACCGCGCGCTCATGATCTAGATTCCTTATACGCGCCAGACCTCAATTGTGGAGGCGGTACGCCCTATGGACGAATTGATCTGGCGGCCGATAGCGCGCCTAATCATATCGTCAACGATGTTCGTTGGCCGGGGGCCGGACCGCGGCTGCCATCCAATCCACAGTTGTCGTTCGGCCCTTTGTCCCGATACCTAAATACCAGGCTTCATCATTTGTTAACCATGCGGGCGCAACGTTTAGCACGCTGGCGGCCCCACCCGTAACCCCATCGTCAGCTCCCGGCCGCTACCCCATCGGCGGTCGGGATGATCCACTCGTACCCGTCTTGAGCGACGCGGGCACTGCTCCCAAAGGCGCCCTCATTGTTTGTTAACCATACGGGTTCACGCTTATGGCGCTGGCAGCCAACGTCAGCGAACCCGGCCTGCTTCGGTATTGCGTAATTGGCGGGTCGGGTTCCTTCACCGCTCGTGGTGGTACGCGCGAATGACAGTCTTCCTGCAAGGTTGCATCCGCGGCGAATGCAACGGAGGCTCGGGGCCCGCAGGGCGGATTAATCCGACATGGGGGGAACATAGAGACAGATAGAGCGCCCTTGATTTGGGTCACCGCCCGCAGTACAGCGATGGAAGAATTGGTCCTTGGACTGTTTGATGCGCACGTCTCGATAGGCGATTATTTCGCCAGTCAGAACCACACGATAGCCGTTGGGGGTTGTTTTGATCGCCCCGTCTTTTTCCTGCCAGCAATCGATCATGCTGCAGCAGTCAAAACCGTATGTCCATCCGAGTGGGGCGTTGTGCGCAGACGCAGGAAATGAACAGATCAGAGCGGCGAAGAAAAGTTTGTATCGAAGGTCCCCGGCGTAACCAGACGGCGGATCGAATTTAGGGCCTTCTAACCGAACCATCGCTCACCTGCATCTTCTCCGGATGGAGAGGAGAGAATGACCGGTAAATGTGTTGGATCAAAGGACATTGCCTACAATCTGTCTGGCCGGTGACGGCGATGCTTTTCGATGACCTGATGACCGTGGTCGAGGAGCAATTGCCTCTGGGCCAAACGGTTTCCAAGGCGGACGAACTTGAATCGAGCGTCAAAGACTGGCTTGCCCAACCGGGCCGGCACTGCTGCACGTGCCCGTCAGTCCATTGCAGCTGGTCATGCCGCCATTCATGGCTGCGGCACCAGCAGTTGGCATGGCGCTCTATTCAGCTCGCGCAGTTTTGCATGGTCGGGGAGGGGATCTGTGCGAAATGGTGAGGGAAAACGTCCTATGACCTGGCATCGTCTTGTCGGACAGGCAACCAACGCGGCTTGGGGAAGCTCGCCGGTCGCCAGTTGCCGTCGCCAGTCGGGCGGACTGCATAATTTTTCCGGTTCTCGGAGGTGAGATGTTCATCTGGATGATCGTCGTCACTGGAGATCCGAGGTGTTCAGCGCTGAACACCTCGGATCTCCACCAGCCTGATGAAAAACGCGCACCTGCAATGTGCTTTCCGACTTCCCTGCCCAAAAATCTGGATATCGGTTCGAGCAATACACGCACCAGCGATGAGAAATCGGTCATCATGCTGGCGCGTTCCCGCAACCGTGACTGTATCGGTACATTGCATGGTGCTATCCTCAACTTGTCTTGGCGGTTGGGGTGGATTTCCGATCTAAATTCAACAGGAGAAGTTGGTGTCGGCGTTTAAAGAGCAGATCAGGTTGTTACGCAGACGGGCAGCTGCAGAAAGCGGCGCTTTGTCTTACGAAGAGCATCGCCAGCCTAAATACCTCGAGCGGCGATCATTCCGCGGCGCGCTCCGCACGTTTACGCTCTTGTTTGCGCGCGAGTTCGGCATTCTTCGCCTTATGGCCGCGGTTTCGCGATTTCGCGGCGCCTCCAGTCGTGAACGACCCTGAGTGATCGGCCGACTGAAGCGCAATACCATCGTCGTCTCCACCTTCAAGAAGGCCTTCGTCCTTACGCGCGCCGTCGAACTTTGTAATGACAGCGTTTCCGGTTTTGACGGCGCATCTGCTTATCGCGACAGTCCGCAACCAGGTTGGATTGGTATGCGTGGGCTTGTTCATTTCTGCGGTAAAGTCAGTGGAGTTGCATCGCACTCGCCGTATCGAGGGCTCTTGTTGTTGCACAGCATTGTTCACGCGTGGTTCACCGTTGCAATCCTTTTTATGTATACGTTCTTTATCGACGCATGAGATTGTTAAGGTCTTGTATTGTCTTGCAGAACGCCATTTGTTGCTTTTATCATGGCGGTACCTCGCAAAGATCGTGGTCCTGCCCGCAATGAAATCGACCTCTCATACGCCCTGGACACGGCCGCTTAGAGTCCACCTCGGGCTGATCATCGTACTGCTGCTTATCGGCGTCTCCGCACCGCTCATCTGGCTCGGTTTCGACCGGGCGCGACAGGCGGCACTTACCGCGATCGACGAGCAGATGGCGTCGCTCTCCGAGCGTATCGTCGACCACTATCGCGTCCTGTTCTCCGACAAGCTCGCATTCGTTGGTCTCGTGAGCGTCCTGGACTCCTTCCAAAAGCCACCGCCGGACCAACTCGACGAAAAGGTTGAATTTCTCGCCGAAGCGGCCATTCTCGCGCCGGATCTGGATGGCCTCCTCGTCGGCTATCCCGACGGCTCATTTCTTCGAGCCTTCAGTCTTCATAACGACGACCAATCGCGGAGGTTTCTGAATGCGCCCTCGGCGGCAACAATCGCCCTCCAGATCATCGCACCGGACACTGGTGGCCGACAGATGTCCACCTGGCGCTTTCTCGACGATAACCGCCGGATCGTCGAGATCCGCGACCCTGTTCCGGAGGACTACGACCCGCGCCTGCGTCCCTGGTACAAAGCCGCGATCGCGGGGGATGGGAATGTAGTGACCCAAGCCTATGCGATGCCGCTAATGGGCGCAAAGGTCAAGACGCTCGCGCGGCGCCACGCATCCGACCCGCGCGTCGTGGTCGCCGCCAACATCCGGCTCGACACCATTGCCCGGTTTCTCGACGGTGAACGCATTTCGCCGCGCTCGACCGCTTATGTCTTCGATACCGACGGCAGTTTGATAATTCATTCTGACGCCGGCATGATGAACGTCATTTTATCGAACATGGAAAAAGGCACGAATTCGAAGGATCTCGAGTCCCGCGATCCACTGCTTCCAATGGTGATGCGGCTGATCGGGAGTGGAATGGCCAAGGGCGCTACCACGTTGCACAGTGGCGCCGAGACATATGTTACGCTCTTTGTGCCGGTCGATTTCACGTCGGTGTTGAAGGGCAGTACCATCGTTGTCGCTGCACCGCAGTCGGATTTTACGACTGAGACCAATTCGCTCATGCGCCAAGGGCTCGCAACCGCGCTGGCCGTGCTCGCCATTGGCCTCGCGATTGCCATCATCGTCTCCCGGATGATTGGCGCCTCGCTGACCAAACTGACAAGCCAGGCGCTGCGCCTGAGGGATTTGGATTTCGGACCCGTAGAGCCGGTCCGCTCCCGCATCACCGAAATCGGATCGCTCGCCGCCGCACTCGCCTCGGCGCGCGCAGCGATAGGCACATTCGGCCTCTACGTTCCCAAGGAACTCGTGCGCCGCATCGTCCAGTCGGGCTTGCGCGGGGAGCGCAGTGCCGCGCGTCAAGTCGTGACGGTCATGTTCACCGACATACGCGATTTCACCACGCTCTCAGAGCACAACGAGCCCGAAACGGTGGTGGCGCTGCTCTCTGATTATTTCGATCTCATGAACCGCGGCGTGCGGGAGAGCCGCGGTACAATCGTCCAGTTCCTCGGCGATTCCGTATACGCCATGTGGAACGCACCCGTCGCCAATGAAGATCATGCCGCCGATGCCTGCCGCTGTGCCCTGCGGCTGAAAGCCGATCTCGATGCCTTCAACGCGAGCCAACGGGAAACAGGCGCACCGGAATTCGTCACGCGCTTTGGTCTCCATACCGGGCCGGCCGTTGTCGGCAATGTCGGAGCCGAGGACCGGCTACAGTATACGGGCATGGGCGACACCGTGAACGTCGCATCGCGGCTTGAGGGGCTCAGCAAGCAATTTGGGACTTATATACTCACAAGCCAGCAGACCGTCGACGCCTGCGCCGGTCGCTTCGTCTTCCGTCCACTTGGCCCGTGTGCGGTGAAGGGGCGGAAGGAGACGCTCGAAGTGTTCGAGCTTGTGGACGTTGTGGACTGAGGGACGAAGGCTGGGCAGTAGCTTCTAAAAATCGTTGCACGGGGCGTTCGATCTGATGCGGGCCAACGGCAGCAATGAGCCAAACGCTGTTCATGGGAGTGCGATGGATGTCCGCCGGGTGTCAGTGCCCCCAAAGTCACGTCTGTTCAATACGCTTGAGTACAGATTCGAGAGCAAGCGTCAGAGCCTTTGTTCCACCGTTCTCGGTAAACTCCTTGAAGACCTGCTCATTTAGACCGCCCTTTGTCGAAAACCCGGAAGCCATTGCCTCAAACGATTGTTCCTTTGAGGCGTCGGTTTCGTGGGACAGGCCGCCAAACAGTTGTTTCAGAAACAGGCTCGCCTGATCATAGGACATTCCTTCCGCTTCGAGCCAACGGGCACATGTCTCCAACAAGCCGAAATAGGTGGCCATCAACGAACTCGCTGCGCCAAAGAGATTGTATTGCCTGACGTCGTTTGCTTGAACGGCGGTGCCAAGGGAAGAAAACAGCTCAGCTAGCTGATCATTGGGTGGATAAATTGCAGTCGCTCCCCGCAGCTCAGCGACAAATGGAAGGGGAATCGCCTGGGTAATCGTTAGGGGTACGTCAATCCAACTGCCAAGCGTCTCGATCTGGACAGTAGCAACGAAACTCACCACATGCTGGTGTTCTCGAAATCTGAGTTCTCTTACCACTTCCTCGGCGATTTGTGGTCTGATCGCAAGAAACACGACGTCGGCGCTGTCAACGACATCCTGATTATCAACACCCACGCGCACGATCGGAAACATCTGTGTCAGTCGGGCCGCAATGTGAGCACTCCGAGGAGAAACGACAACAGAGCTGATATCCGATCTTGATTTCATCAAGCCAGTGACAACGGCCTCGGTTATGGCGCCCGTTCCTACAAAACCTAATTTCATCGTTCCCCGCAGAGTTTGACGTATCCGTGTATCATAACGTAATCAAGTCGCCGAGCCATGCAAATTGCGGAGATGAAGAACTGTCACGCCCCGGATGTCCGCTTCGCGCCAAAAGGCGACATTCGACGGCAAGACTTCCTCTCAGCCGAAACAGGCCTATTGGTAAGGTCCCGTCAGCGGCACGTTAACACCGCTATGCCGCGATTCATCAATCTTCTGAGGTTGCGCAGGCACCGAAGCCCCCTTCGATTCGTGCCGTAAGGCGGCAGGAAGGCGGTCATGTCCGTCAGTCCCCACTTCACCTGCCATGACCTCATCCTCTGTCGGAGCCCGGTACAATGCTTATGTTCCGGGAAGGGTCTATCCTCACATCTGGAACTGCTCGCTCGCATAACGCCAGTTGACCAGCTTATCGAGAACGGCCCGCACATGTTCCGTGCGACGGTTTTCGTAGTCGAGATAATAGGCGTGCTCCCACACATCGATGCCAATTACCGGAATCTTGCTTAGAGCTAGAGGGGTACCTGCATCCTGCAATGCCAGGATTTCCAATTTGTTGTTGTCATTCACCAGCCACACCCAGCCGGTGCCGAACACCCTGTCCGATGCCTCTATCATCTGTTTCTTCAAATCATCCATTCCGCCAAAATCACGCTCAACGACGACTTTGAAGCTGTCGGTAGGTGCCTGTGGTCCACCTTTGAATTGCGCCCAATAGAAATTATGGTTCCAGGCTTGGGCTGCCTGATTGAAAATGGATTGGTCTTTGACCAGATTTGACTTTGAGATTACTTCCTCAAGCGTAATATCGGCATAGGGGGTGTTTTGAACCAATTGATTCAATTTATTGAAGTATCCGGCATGATGCTTTCCGTAATGCAGCCCGACTGTTCGCGCGGATATCGTGGGTGAGAGCGCATCCAGGTCGTACGGCAATTTCGGCTGGGAAAAAGCTGCAGCGGCAGATGAGGATATTCCCGACACCGCGGTACCCAAGATTGCTGAGCCCGACGCTGCGATAAAATGACGGCGACTAAAAGTCATCTTTCAACTCCTTTGCGATGATTAAAGTGCCTGCATGGAATCAATCCGCCTGCCAGAATATCAGGTAAATTGCGGCGGGTTGGCTTAGGATCGCATACATTTCAGCGTCCTCTAGTGTGAAAGCAAGTACGTGGTAAATTTCCCGATTCCCCTGATATCCATCACTTCTTGACGGGCATCTGCGACGCTCCCACCAACAGCGTCAAACGTGCTTTGCGAGATCTGAATATGTCCGGGAATGCAGCAGGACTCCATCCGGCTGGCGACATTCACCGTATGCCCCCATACATCGTAGACGAACCGCTTTCGACCGATCAGGCCGGCGATTACTGGTCCAGTGTGGATTCCAATTCGTAGACGGAGCGCCGATGCCGGATCAGTTTCCCTGGCCGTTTCCGCCAACAATGCCCTGCCAAAGGCAATTGCTGCAAAGGCATGATCCGGCCGAGGATCGGGCAAGCCGGCAGCAGCCATGTATGCATCGCCGATGGTCTTGATCTTTTCAACGCCAAATCGGTCAGCCAACTCGTCAAAACGCGTGAAAAGGTTTCCGAGCATATTCACCAGGGCAACAGCAGGAGTTCGCGCTGCAAACTCGGTGAAATTTACGATATCAGCGAAAATGATCGTAGCCATTTCGATACGATCAGCTATCACTTCCTCCCCTTCGGCAAGCCGTTTTACCACCTGTCTGGGAAGGATGGCATGGAGCAGCTTGTCGGCACGCTGCTTCTCTACTTCGATTTGAGCCAGGTAGTGTCGTTCACGTTCGCGCCAGCGGCTGCGTTCAAGACTGGCGGCAATACGGGCTTGCAACAAAACAGGGTCGATGGGCTTTTGCAGATAGTCTTCCGCGCCGGCCTCGATGCAGCGGATGACCGCATGGGCTTCGTTAAGTCCCGAAATCATGATCACACGGATCTCGCGCATACGATCATCGGATTTGAGCCGGCCAAGGAGTTCAATGCCATTCATGTCTGGCATCAGAATATCGGCCAATACGATATCGCATTCCTGTGTTTCGAGAATTCGAAGCGCCTCCTTGCCTGATGCCGCGACAATGACAGCATGACCCTCGCGGCCAAGGCGTCTTGCCAAAAGGTCCCGGTTGGATGCCGTGTCGTCGACGACGAGAATGCGCCCTGTTTCTTCGGGCAATGTGGAGGTACGTGCCGCGATCGTCCGCGCGACTTCTGCCGCGATCGTGATATCGACGTCATCTTTGGGCGTTTCGTAGACATCAGCGGAAAAGAGATCATGTTTTCCGTCGATCTGTTCAAGCAGAATTCGGCTTTCCTGAACTATTTTCAAAATGTCAGTTGTGACGCGTTCAGAGAGGGTATCAGTGAAGTCTTCTATAACCATCTCGGAATATCCGAGAATCGCATTCATCGGTGTTCGCAGATCGTGCCGCAATTTGACGTCGAGAATGGGAGAACCTTTTACATCTGCCACCCCGATGTCGAGAATTCGCTTGATCAGCAGATTCAATTGATGGGCGGCACAAAGCACGCGTTCCAGATCGGGCAACGCGTCGGTTGGGCCCGCCTCGCGAACTTCTTCTACTACCAATTCCTGGTATCCGAGGATGGCTTGTGCTGGCTCGGCGATTTTCTGGACGATTCTCGCGATATACGCACGATGACCGATGTCAGGAGGTTGAGACAAGACGATCACGCTCCAGTCAGGCGGACGATCTTGGTGATCAGCGCCGATAAGTCGATTGGCTTGGTGTCATAATCATCGCACCCGGCATCGATCGCCTTTTCCCGGTCACCAGCCATTGCGTGCGCAGTAAGCGCGATGACAGGGATGGCGGCAGTAGCGGGATTGGCCTTGATCTGGCGGGTCGCTTCCCAGCCGTCAATCACCGGCAAGCTCATGTCCATCAAGACGAGATCCGGCATCACGCTGAGTGCCGCCTCAACGCCGGCTAGTCCATCAGTCGCTATAATCACCTCATATCCACGCCGTTCAAGGCGGCGGGAAAGCATGTCCCGGTTCATCTCATTGTCTTCGACGAGAAGAATCTTGACCATCTTTTCAGGCTCCTCACGCACTTTCGCTCAAGGGCACATGCCGATTCAAGGCAGCGATGAGATCAGCACGGCCTTTCGTTCCCTTGCGGACTATTTCGGTCGCACGCACCTTCAGCCAATCCAATTCCTCGCGCGTCAAATCTTTTGACGTAACGACAACGACCGGAATATCGGCGAGTTCCTGTCGTTCCTGGATTGCCCGAAGTAGTGCGAAACCATCCATGTTGGGCATCATCAAGTCGAGCACCATCACCGTCGGCCGTCCAGCTTCCAATTCGGCAAGACCATGCCGTCCATCGGTAGCCTCCCGGACATGCCAGCCCTCGCGCGCCAGCACTCTTCGGAAGAGCTCACGCGTCGCTGGGTCGTCATCGACGATCAGGACGTCGCGCCGGCCGGGACCAGCGACAGCGTTCAACGTATCAATCAGTTGGCGAGGATCGATTGGCTTGATCAAATGGGCCGCCGCGCCGAACGCCAAGCCCATTTCACGATCCGCCACGACCGTGGCAAGTATCACCGGAATATCGCGAAGCGCTTCATCGGACTTGATTTCACGCAACACAGACCAGCCATCCTGGCCCGGCATGATTACATCCAAGATGATCGCATCCGGCCGGGATTTTCGCATTTTTGCGATACCTTCCTCGCCACCCGCGGCCTCGATTACCGTGAAGCCGGCGCTGCGGCTCGCATCCGATATGACTTTACGCGCCCGCGCTTCATCGTCGATCACGAGAACGGTCCCACGGGACGGCGTTCCCTCCTGGACCTCCGATTGTTGCTGGATGAGCTGCGCGACCTGCGCCTTGTGGTACGCGGGAATCTTGAAATGAAATGTCGATCCCTTGCCGAACTCGCTTTCAACGGAGATCGTTCCGCCCATCATCTTGATGAAATGCTGGGTGATGGCCAAGCCAAGTCCCGTGCCCCCGTAATTTCGTGTGGTAGAGGAATCGACCTGTACGAATGCTTGGAAAAGTTGTGCCTGCTGCTCTTTGGTCATTCCAATCCCGTGATCGGTGACGGAAAATTCAATCCAATCCCCATCGCTGTCACGGTAGCGATCGGCTGCCAATCGGATTTCATCGTTCTCAGTGAATTTGGCAGCGTTCGAGAGGAGGTTGAACAGGTTCTGACGCAGCTTGGTCTTGTCGGTATGGATTTCGTCAGGCACGACCGAGGCGGTGACTGTTAGCCGGTTGCCGTTTTTTGCAATCAATGGCGCGACAGTGCTCTCAACATCCTTGAGGAGTTGGGCTACGCCGACCGGCTCGATGTACAGCTCCATTTTGCCCGCTTCGATCTTCGACAGATCGAGAACATCGTTGATCAATGCCAGCAGATGGCGTCCCGATGCCATGATCTTCCCAAGATCCGCGACAAAGCTGGGTCTATCCAGCTCACTTGCGTCTTCAACAAGCATTTCGCTATAGCCAATGATGGCGTTCAAGGGAGTGCGCAGTTCATGGCTCATGGAAGCAAGGAAGCGACTCTTCTCGTCGCTCGCGACCTCTGCTCCGCGCCTGGCCTCATCCAGTTCCGCATGACGATGTTTCAAATCAGTGATGTCCGTGTAAACCGCCACTGTACCGCCCTCAGGCGTTTTGCGCTTGGCAATGCGGAGCCACATTCCGTTGGCGAACTGCCGTTCGATCGTCCCATGCGGCTCGCTGTGACGACGGATAGCCTCGCTTACCCAAGCCTCGACATCGGCGTTTCCAAGGTCAGCTGTGCCACGCTTCGCCTGGGCGCGAATAATATCTTCAAATCGCGTTCCCGGTTTCATGAGGTCGGCAATTTCGGGGAATATCTCAAGGTACCGTTGGTTGACCATGACCAGCCGATCCGACGCGTCAAAGAATGCGAAGCCGTCTGGTATGGTCTCAATCGCCGTCAGAACAGTATTTCGCTGGCGCTCGGCGGCCGCTTCGAGCCTTCGACGCTCTGCTTGCCCGTCGCGCAACAAGCGTAGGGTGGTGGAGAGCCGGCCGAATTCGTCGCGACCCTCAGGGGGAAGCTCAACATCTGCCTGCCCTTGTGTCAATTGGATCATTGCCCTATCGACGCGGCCGAGCGGAACCAAGATCGACCGAAGCACCAGCCACGTCATCATTGCGCCGGCTATTGTTATGCAGCCCACCGCGATTACGGCGCGGATAAACGTATTACGGGCTGTCGCCGCGGCGGCATCGCGTGCCTGGTCTGCTTCCATCTCAAGCCGATCTTCAAGCGTCCTGAGTGCGCCATCGACTTCGTCACTAAAATTTCTGGCGGCAGCCAGCAGCGTGTTTCCCACGACGCGGTTGTCAGCCGTATAAGCGTCGACAGCCTGCATGGCATTTTTGTAGTAGGCTTCGGAACGCTGCTGGATGGTATCGGCGGCTTCCGGCGCAAAGACCTTGATGCGCGCCAAATCCTCTGCCAATGCGGCGCGGGCAGCTTCGGCGCGGCGCTCTGACAATGTCAGCAGGCTGACGGAGAGATCCGTGAGCCAATATCGCACCTCGCCAAAATGCCTGTGGGCTTTTGCAGCTTCGTCAAACATGTGGAAGCGATCATTTGCCTCTTCGACACGTCGCTGGTTTTCAAGCAAATCTCGCGCCATGAACGCGACACTTACCGATAAAGCACCAAGCAACACTGCCGAAAGACAGACAAGCCGGAGAGGAATTTTGCGATCCGCCAGACGAAGGACCCATGTCCGGATGGCGGCGAAAGCGCTCATCTGAAAAGCGTTATACTAATTGCACCAGCGAGATCGCCCTCGGCTCCCCCCTCCTTGGGATAACCCGAAATGTCGATCTCGCCTTTAGGCTTGCCATGACAAGCCAAGCAGGACGCCGAATAGTATTCGGGAATTAGCATACGAAAGGAATTGCGGCCGTCCATCTGGACTTCCTCAACGAAGGACCGACCTTTTGTCCATTCGCCAGACAGGAATTTGCTCTCGATTATGCGCTGCTCCCAAGCATCCGGACGGGCCTTACGATTGCGCACAAGGTCTTCCGGTGCCGTCACTTTCATCTTTGCCCGATCACCGACTTTCTCTTCAAATCGTTCGTTGACTAGCCTGGCAAATGTAGCTGGAATAAATCCCTTGAACCCGACTCCCTTGGCGTCGATTTCCTGCTGGTGCTCGTCGACAACTTCCCGCAATGCTTCGATCTGGGCATCGAAGAGCTGCTGATCCTGGGCGCTGAGATGTTCTTCTGAAGCCGATTTTCCCTGGCGCCCAGCGTAGATTTGAAGGGCCTCCGTCACGACCCGTTGGCCCGTGAGGTCCTTCTTTCCAATCGAGGCGTTGTTGATCAGGTCTTGATGGTTGGATATTACGCTCCGGCCAGCACGCAAAAAGGCGGCTAGCCTCTCTCCCGTAGCAATATCGTCATTGTTATCTGCTGCGACCAAGCTCGCGAGAGTACAAACACTGATCGATGCTAAAATGACTGCGCATCTCGGGCCGCGATGCATAGTTTTTCCCATTTATTAGCTGATGAAACGCGATCATATCAGACATGATCCGAATCCCAAACGCACTATATCGGGTTAACTTTTGCATCCCAGGTGAGGGGCTTGCAGGTCTCGATGTTAAGTATCCTGCCGTCTCTGGCGCCAGTAATACTGCCCGAGGCGATCTCCAAAGGGGGTGACTACTATGTGGCCACACAAACCGTTCCGGCCAATTCGGGGGTTAGGTCCTGGTCTTGGGAACATTTGCTCACCAGAGCGTGGTTCAAATACTGCGGACGAGCCAGAGTGATCTGACCGCTGGTAACGATCTGCTCAAGCGGGGCAGGGCGTCCGAGATAATAGCCTTGCGCTTCGTCGCAGCCTTCCGTGTTCAGAAGTGAAAGCTGGCCAGAGGTTTCGATACCTTCGGCCAGGACAGGGATATCCAGACTTTTGCCGAGCGCCAACACCGCCCGAATGATCGCCTTGGCTTGAGGACTGGTCTCGACTTCGCTCATAAAGAAGCGATCCAGCTTGATCTTGTCGAACGGGAAAGCCCGCAATGTTTCGAGCGAAGAATAGCCTGTCCCGAAATCATCGAGGGCGATGGTCACTCCAAGCGCCTTGATCCGTCGCAGAATGTGTAGCGAACGAGCCTTATCCGCAATGATGGTGGATTCCGTCAACTCCAGTTCCAGCCGGGTTGGAGGCAGTTTCGTTTGGAGCAGCACCTCATGAACCAGGGTCGGCAGATCAGCATGAACGAACTGGACCGGAGAGAGGTTAATTGCGACCTTGAACGGCGGCTCCCAGGAGGTTGCCTCGGTACAAGCAGTTCTCAGCACCCACTCCCCCAGTTGCAGGATGAGACCGCTCTCTTCGGCCAGCGGGATGAACTCGGAGGGCGGGATAAAGCCAAGTTTTGGATGCTCCCAGCGGAGCAGCGCCTCATACCCACGAATCTCCCCCGTGGAGACGGACGTCTGCACCTGATAGTGGACGTCGAGCTGACCATTATCCATGGCGTCCCTGAGTTCGCTTGCCAACGCGCGGCGGGCTCTGACCGTTTCATCCATTGACGGTTCGTAAAAGCAGATCGCTGTGCTCACATCCGCCTTGGCCCGGTACATCGCGAGATCGGCATTGCTGATAAGTGTTTCCATGGAGTTGGCATTGTCGGGATAGACGGCAACACCCATGCTGGCTCCAGTCGTGAGCTCGTAATCATCCACGTGGATGGGCTTGAAGAGCGCTGTTTCGAGCCGGGTCAGAAAATCCAGAAGGTCGGCATGGCTCCGTGTGCGGTGAACCGCGGCGAATTCATCCCCGCCAAGCCGCCCGACGAACTCTCCATCGCGCAAAAGACTGACCATGCGGCGCGCGAGAATCCTCAGCACTTCATCCCCGGTACCATGGCCGCGAAGATCGTTGACCTCCTTAAAGCGGTCCAGATCGATGCCGATGAGAGCGACCTTATTCCCTGTCTCTTCCGCGATCGCGATCTCATGACCAAGGTGATCGTTGAAGCTTGCCCTGTTTGGTAGGCCTGTCAGGCTGTCATTGAGTGCCATATGGCGGAGTTGCTGATACGACTCCGCCCGCACACTGTCGTCGATGAGATAGCTGGCAAGCCCCGTACCCACGACAATCAACGCCACTGCGGCGACGGCAAGCGCCAGCGCGTGCAAGGCAGCGGGGTTGGAAAAAGCCCCTTCGACCAGCATTGGTGAAACCTGGAAGGCAGTCATCCCCGTGAAATGTAAGCAGACGATCGCAAGCACCAGGACGCCCGTCGCGATGAATTTGTCGCCCCAGAAGGCGCGGCGAAGGGCGAAGTGCAGTGCCAGAGCGGTGAACGCGACCGACAATATGACCGATGCCACGAGATAGGACATGTCCCACGCAACGATGCCCTGCACGCGGTATGCCAACATGCCGGTATAGTGCATGGCTGATATCGCCAAACCCACGATGCCACCGCCGACAACCGGGGCCAGTCGTGTAATGCCACTGGCCGCTACGATGAACCCCAATGCTGCACCCGCCATGGCAACGAGCAGGGACACAATCGTCAGGACGGGATCGAAACTAACCGGGACACCGGGTTCATAAGCGATCACCGCTATGAAATGCGTGCACCAGATCGATGATCCGGCCGCGGCGGCGGTCAGAAAATGCCATCCGGCTTGTTGCAGACCGATTGTGCCGGTCGTCCGCTGAAACAGGCGGATGATAGCCCACGAACCCGCCACACAGACGCTTGCGGCAACAAGCACCAGCCACATATTGTGCTTAAAGGCTACGCACCCCAGTACAGTGAGCATCGTTGGATTGGCTTTCAATTAAGACGTTTCTTCGTCTACCGTAGCGTCGGGGGCTTGATACAGGATTAACAATTTCGGTCGATGGTGATTGAAGTGTAGCAATTGCTGTTGGCGCGTAAGCGATCTTGCCGGTGTGATGTAGTCAGCGGGAATGCAGTGGAATCGGAACTGATGGTCGCGCGGTAGGTTCAGATGCGCATTTGACTGCTTTTCGCAAATTGATTCGGTCCACGGTTCAATTCGTGGCTCCTCGGCGTCCTCAAGAATTCTCCTCGTAGTCTACCTTTGATTCCATCTTCTTATGACGGGCTCGGTCAGGTCATGTTCATAACCAAGAACACTTATACTTGTCGTATCCAGGATAAAATGTGCGCCCGCTTCAGGTGGTAAGCCGATCCAGCGTGCTGCAAGCACCCTCAAGAAATGAGAGCTCGAGAATACCAGAACCGCGCCGTCGGTTTGATGGAGCCCGTCGATGATCAGATCCGCCCGCGCGCCCACATCTGCGGCCAGCTCGCCCTGCGGACAACCGTCTCGAAAAAGATGCCATCCGGGCCGTTCGGCCAGGATCTGCTTTGTCGTCAATCCCTCATATGCGCCGTAATCCCATTCCGCCGATTCAGCCTTCGCAACCGCTCGTGAACCGAATCCGGCAAGCGTGCAAGTTTGCAAGGCCCGTTGTGAAGGACTCGACCACACAGCTGAGAAATTTAAGTCCGCCAGTCGGTCAGAGATCCGGCGAGCAGCCTCTTCGCCAGCGAAACTGAGCGGTATGTCGGTACGTCCCGTATGCCTTCCGGAAGCACTCCATTCTGTTTCTCCGTGCCTAACAAGATAGATTTCACGAAACACGTTGCTCATATGGACACCTCTCGAACAGCTTGGCAGGTGTTTAAATGCCGCGCGATTTTCGCCGAGATGGATATCACCTTGGTAAGATCGGGTGCAATCGTCCATTCTGGAAACAGTGTCCGCGCGGCTCGATACCTCTCGCCAAATCATAGAAGCGTGACCTGACCGTCCGCGCGTGTTCAGGTGGCATTTTGGATTTTAGGTGCACACCTTCAACTGACGGCCGATGCGGCTACAGTTGCCATTAAGACCAATTCTACTCCATCTCGAGGGCGGTCAACGACTCGCTTCCGTCGGTTCTCCACGTCTTACGAAAAGTCGCCCCGACATTTCGTAAGATTTCCCACCAGAGTGATAGCCTCGATCTCGAGTTGGCCGGCCTCCAAGAGTGCGTCATCGTCTACTCCCGGACCGACATGGTTTTGCTCTGCCGATGACAATATTCTTGTGAAAAATCCGATACTAGGGCACAATTTGCGAACGCATCTGAAGTGCGGCGCTGTTCAAATCCGCCCGTCTCGCGCCGAGTGACAGTTCGCGTTGGAGGCTCGGCGTCGATGGATCAGGGGTTCTTTCTTCTGTTCGCTACGGTGTCCGTGGTCACGGCACTGACCGTGGTCCTGGCGCGGAATCCAGTTCACAGCGCATTGGCGCTGATGGCGTGTTTCCTGCAGATCTCGGCAATCTTCGTCTTGCTCGAGGCGCCGTTCCTCGCAGTCATTCAGATCTTCGTCTATGTCGGCGCGATCATGGTCCTGTTCCTGTTTGTGATCATGATGATCGATGTGCGCGAAGCAGTGTTGCAGCGGTTCTTGCCGGGCGGCAATCTGCCGGCTTTGGTGCTGGTCGGCCTACTCGGAGTCGAAATGCTTGTGCTGGTGCTCTCGAGCGACCGCTTTTCAGTCGCAGAGCCCGTCACTACGCGCGGCGGCGATGAGATCAGGCAGCTTAGCACGACACTTTTCGCCAACTACCTCCTGCCGTTTGAAGCCGCCTCCGTAATCCTGCTGGCGGCGCTGGTCGGCGCCATCGTGCTCGCGCGCAAGGAGTCGGGGTGATGGTTCCACTCTGGTGGTATATTTTGCTCGGAGTGGTCCTGTTCGTGATTGGAGCGGCGGGCGTGCTGCTCAGGCGCAATATTCTGGTCGTGCTAATGTCGCTGGAGCTGTTGCTCAATTCGGTCAACATCAATTTCATCGCTTTCGGGCGCACCTACGGCGACTTCCGCGGGCAGATCTTCGCCATCTTCGTCATAGCAATCACCGCGGCGGAGGTTGCCGTCGCACTTGGAATCCTGGTCGCCCTTGTGAGGAACAAATCCACCCTCAAGGTCGACGACGTGACCATGATGAAAGGATAGCGGCTTGGACCCGGTGACATCGATCCGGCCGCTGCTTGCCGTCGCCGTCGCAGGTCTGGCGGCCCTTGCAGTTCTCCTTCTGAACAACCACCAAAAACTACGTGATGTCGTCTCGCCCTTGGCCGCGATCGCCATGTTCGCAATTGTCGCCTCGATGGCGCCCACCGTGCTGGCGGGCGGGACAGTCGAATTGCGTCTGTTCGAAATTCTGCCGGGGATCGACTTCGCTTTCCGGGTCGATGCGCTCGGCATGGTGTTTGCCACCGTCTCATCACTGCTGTGGATCGTGGCGGCGATCTATTCCATCGGCTACATGCGGCACTTGAACGAGCATGCGCAGACCCGATTTTTCGCCTGTTTCGCCACCAGCCTCGCGGCGGCTGTCGGGGGCGCCTTCGCCGCCAACCTGTTCACGCTGGTAATATTCTACGAGGTGCTCAGTCTCGTGACCTATCCGCTTGTCTATCACCACGAGGACGAAGCGGGATGGTCGGGCAGCCGCAAGTACCTCGTCTACTTGATGGGCGCGTCGAAAAGCGTGCTGCTCGCCGCGCTGGCGTTGACCTACCATATTGCGGGATCCCTCGACTTTGTGGCGGGGGGATTGCTGGCCGGGGTCGATGCCTCGGCGCCGCTGCTGACGGTCATCTATTTCTGTTATCTCTTCGGCTTCGCCAAGGCCGCGGTGATGCCGATGCACGCCTGGCTGCCTGCCGCGATGGTGGCGCCGACGCCGGTCAGCGCACTCTTGCATGCGGTTGCTGTGGTCAAGATGGGCGTGTTCTGCGTGCTGCGGGTCGTGTTTCACATCTTTGGCGCGGGGTTGGTGGGTGGGCTGGGGCTCGGCATCGCCACGGCCTATCTGGTCTCGTTCACGATCCTGATGGCGTCCGTCTACGCCCTGACGCGGGACGACCTGAAGGCGAGGCTCGCTTATTCGACGGTCAGCCAGCTCTCCTACATCGTGCTGGGCGCGGTTCTGCTGTCACCGGTCGCGATGGTCGGCGGGATCATCCACATTGCAGCCCATGCATTCTCCAAGATCACGCTCTTTTTTTGCGCCGGGTCGATCTACTGCGCGTCTGGCAAGCGCAATGTCAGCGACATGGCCGGGATCGGCCGCAGGCTGCCGTGGACGATGGGGGCGTTCTTTGTCGGCTCGCTTAGCATGATCGGGGTGCCGCCGACCGCGGGCTTCGTCAGCAAGTGGTATCTGGCGCGGGGCTCGGTGGAGGCGGGGGAAATTCCGTTCCTGATCGTGCTCTTGGTGAGCTCGGTCTTGAACGCCGCCTATTTCCTGCCGGTCAGTTATGTCGCTTTTTTCGGGACGGAGGCGCAGGAGAGCCCGGTGACGGTCCGGGAAATTCCGATGATGACGATCCCACTGGTCGCAACCGCCATCCTGTCGGTGTTGATGGGCATCTTCCCCAATTATTTCCTTACCCTGGCGGAAGGAGTTGTCAGATGATCAAACGCGTCGTCGATTTCTTTGGTGACGGAAGATACGTGAATCAGCGCCACCGGCTGTTTTATCTGGTGCTCGTTCTGATCGTCGTCGCCGACTTTCTGGTCCCCCGCGGACACGCCGAATACCTGTGGGACCGCCTGCCTGGCTGGTCCGCCGTCTACGGTTTCGGCTCCTGTGTGCTGCTGATTTTCGTTTCCAAGTTCCTCGGCCATCAGGGTGGGCTCATGCGGCGCGAGGACTATTATGACTGACTTCGTCCATCCCGCCCTGCTTTTTATTCTCGGCGCCCTGCCGATCCCCTTCTTGAAAGGGTCAATCCGCAAGGCTTATCTGCTGCTGATCCCGGCGCTGGCGATCCTCGCCGTGCTCACGATGCAGCCGGGCACCTACGGCGCGGCACAGATCATCGGGCAGGAAATCCTGATCGCGAAGGTCGACAAGCTAAGTATCGTCTTCGCTACCGTTTTCACCATTATGGCGCTGATCGGAATAGTCTACGCGTTGCACCTGACGCGCGCCGGCCAGCATGTGGCCGCATTCATCTACGTCGGCAGCGCGCTCGGCGTGGTATTTGCCGGCGATTACCTGACCCTGTTCCTATTCTGGGAAGGTATGGCGTTTGCATCTGCCTGTCTGGTCTTCGCGCAGCCCGGCGAACAGGCGATGCGCGCCGGATTCCGGTATCTCATGGTCCATATCACCGGTGGCGTCGTTCTGCTCGGCGGCATCATTCTCCACGGGGTCGCCACCGGTTCGCTGCTCTTCGGTCCGATTGAACGGGAAATGGGCGTGGCGTCCTACCTGATCCTTGCCGGGTTCATGCTCAATGCCGCAGTGCCGCCGCTCAACGCCTGGCTGACAGACGCCTACCCAGAGGCGACCGTCACCGGGGCGGTGTTCATGAGCGCCTTCACCACCAAGACCGCCGTCTATGTACTGGCGCGGGCGTTTCCGGGGACCGAGCTTCTGGTTTGGCTCGGCACCGTGATGGCGCTCTACGGTGTCATCTACGCAGTGCTGGAAAACGACTGCCGGCGGCTCCTGGCCTATCACATCGTCAGCCAGGTGGGCTACATGGTGGCGGGCGTCGGCATCGGGACCGAGATGGCGGTGAATGGAGCCGCCAGCCATGCCTTCGCGCATATCCTCTACAAGTCGCTCCTGTTCATGGGTGCGGGCGCGGTGATCCACGTTACCGGGCGGCGCAAGCTTACCGAGCTTGGCGGGCTCTACAGGACCATGCCCCTGACTGTTGCGCTCTACATGGTTGGCGCTTTCGCGATCTCGGCATTTCCGTTCTTCTCGGGCTTCGTCACCAAGTCGATGGTGGTGGCCGCCGCCGAGCAGGATCACCGCGCGCTGGTGGTGCTGGCGCTGACGATGGCGTCGTCGGGGACGTTCCTGCACACCGGGCTCAAGCTCCCGTACTACATGTTCTTCGGCACGGACCAGGGGCTGGAGGCGCGGGAACCTCCCCGCAACATGTTGGTTGCGATGGGCATGGCGGCGGTGCTCTGCATTACGATCGGGGTGTTCCCCCAGCCGCTCTACGCATTGCTGCCCTATCCAGTCCATTTTGAACCCTACACCGGCGTCCATGTCACCGAGAGCCTTGGCGTGCTGATGTTCACCGCCTTGGGGTTCCTGCTGTTCCTCAAGGCGCTCGACCCCGAGAACACGATCAGCATCGACACGGACTGGTTCTACCGCAAAGGCGCGAAACACTTCATGTGGCTCGCCGAAAAGCCGCTGGCGCGCTACGAGAAGGCGGTGAGCGATGTGTCCGAGACCGCGGCACTACCCCTTCTGCATGGGGCGGCACGGGCGGGACTGTGGATCGATCTCACCGGCGTGGACGGCGTCGTGAACAGCGTCGCCCGCTCGATCCTGCGAGGCGGCGGGGCGCTGCGGCGGCTCCAGACCGGCGTCGTGACCCATTACGCGCTGGCGATGATCGTCGGTGTGATCGCGGCAACCATCGTCTTTGCCGTGGCGTGGCGGTAGGGGGGGCGATGGGATTCCCGCTACTTACCCTCATCATATTCATGCCCGCCGCCGGGGCAGCGGTTCTGATGTTTCTCCGCAGCGACGATGCGGTGCGGTGGACAGCATTGAGTGTTGCCGTCCTCGACCTCGCTCTCTGCATCGCTATGGTGGCCAACTTTGACACCACTACCCACGAGATGCAGTTCACCGAGACGCACCCCTGGGTGCCCGCGCTAGGGATCACTTATGCGCTTGGCATCGACGGGATCAGCGCGCTCTTCGTGTTCCTGACGGCGCTCTTGGCCTGTATCTGCGTACTCGCCTCGTGGGTCGCGATCGACAGCAAGGTGAAGGAGTTCATGATCAGCTTGCTGGCAATGCAGGCACTAATGCTGGGGGTGTTCTGCGCCCTCGACCTGTTCCTGTTCTACGTCTGTTGGGAGGCGATGCTGATCCCGATGTACCTGATCATCGGCGTCTGGGGCGGCGACGGCCGGATCTACGCGGCGTTCAAGTTCTTCCTCTACACGCTGGCAGGCAGCCTCCTGTTCCTGGTCGGCGTCATCGTGCTCTATTTCCATGGCGGCGAGACGTTCGACATCCGCGCCCTGATGGCGCAGGATTTGCCGTTCCCCGTCCAGTCCTTTCTGTTCTTCTCCTTCCTGATCGCGTTCGCCGTCAAGGTGCCGATGGTCCCGGTTCATACCTGGCTGCCGGACGCTCATGTGCAGGCACCGACGGCGGGCAGCATAATCCTCGCCGGAGTGCTTCTTAAGATGGGCGCTTACGGATTTCTGCGGTTCTCGCTGCCGATGCTGCCGGAGGCGTCGGTGCATTATTCGACGCTGATGCTGGCGCTTTCGGCGCTTGCGATCGTCTATGGCGGGTTGCTTGCGCTGGCGCAGGACGACCTGAAGAAGCTGGTGGCCTATTCCAGCATCAGCCACATGGGCTTCGTGACGCTAGGGATTTTTGCGCTGAACCTCCGTGGGCTCGAGGGCGGCATCCTGCAAATGTTCAATCATGGCGTAACGACAGGCGCCTTGTTCCTGTTCGTCGGCCTGATCTACGAGCGGACACATACGCGCAGCATAGCGGATTATGGTGGGTTGATGAAGGCGGCGCCGGTCTACACCACGTTTCTTGCCCTGTTCACCCTGTCGTCGATGGCGCTGCCGGGAACGAATTCGTTCGTGGGCGAGTTGCTAGTGCTGTCGGGCGGGTTTGCGGCCAACCTGGCCGTCGGCGCGGCCGCCGTTTTGGGCGCATTGCTGGGCGCGGCCTATCTGCTTGGCATGTATAGGAAAGTCGCGCTTGGTCCGGCCAGCGTCGGCGCCCGGTTCAAGATACGCGACGTGAACGCCCGCGAGATCACTGCGATCCTGCCGCTGGCCGTCTTCGTGCTTTGGGTCGGGCTCTATCCGAAACCCTTTCTCAACATCATCGACGCCTCGGTGAAGCACCTGCTGGCGCAGGTGCACGGTAAGGGGAGCGGCCAATGACCGCGGCCGAGCTTTTCCAGTCGATCATAGCGAGCCTGCCCGAGATCGTGGTGGTCACCGGGGCCTGCATCCTGCTGATCCTGGGACAGTTCGTGCGGAAGGGGCAGGAACATCTCCTTGTCTGGGCTTCCGTCGCGGTCGTGCTGATTGCCGCCTTGGGGACACTCGCGCTGGCGAGCGAGGTGAGGCCGGCCTACACGGGCATGTTCATCGCCGACCGCTTCGCGGTCTTCTTCAAGTTGGTGTTCTACTTGGCCACCGTTCTGACATTCCTCCTTTCGCAAAGATATGCCGATATCGAAGGGATCGGGAGCTGCGAATACTACGTCCTGCTGCTCTTCACGCTTTCTGGAATGATGATCATGGCTTCGGCGACCGATCTCCTGTCGATCTATGTGGGCCTCGAACTGACGGTGCTCTGCACCTATGTGCTGACCGGCTTCCTGCGGCAGCAGCGGCGCTCGAACGAAGCGGCGCTGAAATACGTGATACTTGGCGCGGTTTCGACCGGAATTTTCCTTTACGGCGTTTCGCTGATCTACGGGCTCACCGGCACGACGCAACTAGATGGGATGGCGGCGGCGGTGGCAGGCAATCCGCTCGATCCCGGATTGCTGCTGGCGGTGGTCTTCATCGTCGCGGGGCTGGTCTTCAAGGTCGGCGCGGTGCCGTTCCATATGTGGCTGCCGGACGTCTATGAAGGCGCGCCGACGACGATCACCGCCTTCATGTCGGTGGGCCCCAAGGCGGCGGGGTTCGCGGTGGTCCTGCGGGTGTTCCTCAACCCGCTGGTCGCAGCCTCGGACGTTTGGATCGTCGTTGCGGTCATCGCGGTGCTGACGATGGCGCTCGGCAGTTTCGTGGCGCTGGTGCAGGATAATTTCAAGCGCCTCTTGGCCTATTCCAGCATTTCGCATGCCGGGTTCGCCCTTTTCGGCGTGGTGGCCGGCGGTGCAGACGGGATTGCCAGCGTGATGCTCTATCTGCTGATCTACTCTTTCATGAATCTCGGCATATTCGCCACGGTCATCATGATGCGGAACGGCGATTTCTCGGGCGAGGTTATCGAAGATTACGCGGGTTTCGCCAAGTTCCATCCCGGGCTGGCGCTTCTGATGCTGCTCTATCTGTTCTCTCTGGCCGGCATTCCGCCGACGGCCGGGTTCTTCGCCAAGTTCTATGTGCTGGTCGCGCTCGTCGAGCGAGGTTTCGTCATGCTGGCGGTGATCGCAGTGCTGCTGAGCGTCGTCGCCGCCTACTTTTACATCCGCATCGTCATGGTAATTTACATGCGCGAGCCGGAGAGGGCGTTCGACCCGGCGCTGACGCCCTTGGTCCGGGCCACGCTCGCCTTCACCGCCGCCGGCACTATCGGCATCGGCCTATTTCCGGCGTGGTTTCTGAGGCTTGCTCAACATTCGGTGTTTGGCGGCTAATCGATTGGATTTGCAATGATCCGCCCGACGGAATAGACTGGCAGTTGAAGAAAGGATCGCCCAAGTCGCTTCCCGGGCGACCGCATTACCGGTCCATAATGGGGTCGGTCGCGGCCTTAGGAAAGCCCTCGGTGGGTGACCAGGGCGATTTGAAATGACTGCAATGGAATTCCTGCCGGTTCTTTTCATGGTCGCCGGAATTGTTCTGGTGGCGGGGGCGACGCTTTTTGTCTCCTCGTTGCTGCGCCCGTCCAATCCCTATCCCGCGAAGAACATGCCCTATGAATGCGGGATGGACCCGGCGGGCGAAGCCGCCGGAGGCCGCTTCAGAGTGCAGTTCTTCATCCTTGCGATCCTGTTGGTGGTCTTTGATGTCGAGACGATGTTCCTCTTTCCCTGGGCCGTCGTCCTGAAAGACATCGGGCTGGTCGGTTATGTCGAGATGGTCGTCTTCATGGCGCTGCTTCTTGTGGGCTTCGCCTACGCCTGGCTGAAGGGAGCGCTGGAATGGGAGACGTAAACAATGCGATCCGCGACAGCGTGCTGTTCACCACGGCCGACAGCGTTATTAACTGGAGCCGAAAGTCGGCGCTGTGGCCGGAGACCTTCGGTATTGCCTGCTGCGCCATCGAGATGATCGCGGCGGGTTGCGCGCGCTACGATCTCGACCGGTTCGGCGTGGTGTTCCGGCCTTCGCCGCGCCAGTCCGACGTGATGATTATCGCCGGCACCGTGACACGGAAATTCGCTCCCGTCGTGCTCCGGCTCTATGACCAGATGCCGGAGCCGCGCTGGGTCATCGCGATGGGCACCTGCGCTATCTCGGGCGGGGTCTACAACACCTACGCCGTGGTGCAGGGGGCGGAGACCTTCGTGCCGGTGGACGTGCATGTGCCCGGTTGCCCGCCGCGGCCCGAGGCGCTCATGCATGGCTTCCTTCTGCTTCAGGAGAAGATCAAAAAATCCCGAGCGCTTGCGGGGACTCCTCTGGACCGGGTCGCGGTGCCATGAGCGTGGAGACGCCCCTCAACCGCGCCCCGATTATGGAGCGTTTCGGTGAGGCAATCGACGATCTTGGCTTCGCGCATGGTGTTCATGCCTTCGCCGCGCCGCCTGAAATGATCGTCGAGCTTTGCCGGTTTCTGAAGGAACACCCGGCGCTGCGGTTCAATTTCCTGTCCGACATCTGCGGGGTCGATCATTACCCCGATGTGCCGCGCTTCGAGGCTGTGTACCACCTCTATTCGCTGCCGAACAAATGGCGCGTTCGCATCAAGTGCCGCCTCGGCGATCCTCCGCGGATCCCGTCGGTGGTGGGGGTCTGGCGGACCGCCAACTGGCATGAGCGCGAAGCCTGGGACATGTACGGGATAAGGTTCGAGGGCCACCCCGACTTGCGTCGGATCTACATGTGGGAGGGGTTCGAGGGCTTCCCGCAGCGCAAGGACTTTCCGCTCCGGGGCTACAAGGACAAGCTGAACCCGCTGGGTGTCGAAGGCCCTCCGCCGACGCAGCCTGACCTCGCCACCAAGAACATTCCATAAGGGAGGCCGCTCCACACCGGGAACTTGAGATGACCGAAGTCACGGAACTTAGCAGGCCGGAAGGCGAGGCGCCCGACACCAGGGAGGTGCTTCTCAATCTCGGCCCGCAGCATCCCAGCACGCATGGGGTGCTGCGGCTCGTCCTCGAACTTGAGGGCGAATATGTCGCGCGCGTGGATCCGCATATCGGCTACCTTCACCGCGGCACTGAAAAACTGGCCGAGAGCTTCACCTACACCCAGATTTTTCCGCTGACCGATCGGCTAGACTACCTCTGCCCGCCGTCGAACAACCTGGCCTTCGCACTGGCAGTGGAGAAGCTCCTTGGCATCAAGGCGCCGATCCGCGCGCAATATATCCGCGTGCTGATGGCCGAACTGGCGCGGATCTCCGGTCATCTCCTGATCACTGGCGCGCTGCCGCTGGACCTGGGCGCAATGACCGCGCTGCTTTACGCCATGCGCGAGCGCGAAATGATCATGGACCTGTTTGAGATGATCAGTGGCGCGCGGATGCACACCTCCTTCTGCCGGGTCGGCGGTGTGCGCGAAGACCTGCCCGACGGTTTTTTCCCCAAAATCAGGGAGTTTTGCGACATCTTCCCGAACCGGATCCGTGACTATGAACGGCTGGTCGAGAACAACCGGGTGTTTCTGAAGCGCACGCAGGGGATCGGCGTGATCTCCGCCGAGGACGGCATCGATCTCGGCCTGAGCGGCCCGAACCTGCGGGCTTCGGGCGTCGATTGGGACCTCCGCCGTGACGAGCCCTATGAGATCTACGACCGGCTCGACTTCAGCGTCATCACCCGCGACGAGGGCGATTGCTACGCGCGCTGGCGATGCCGGGTAGAGGAGATGCGCGAGAGCGTCCGGATCATCGAACAATGCCTCGACCAGATGCCCGAGGGGCCGTTCCAGATTGACATGCCGACGATCGCTTTCCCGGTGGACAAGGACAAGGTGCATTGCTCGATGGAGGCGCTGATCCAGCACTTCGACCTGTCGGCGTATGGCTTCAAGGTACCGAAGGGCGAGGTCTATTCGGCGATCGAGGCGCCAAAGGGCGAGCTCGGGTTTTACATTATCAGCGACGGGTCGGAAAAGCCGTTCCGCATGAAGGTGCGAGCGCCATCGTTCGTCAATCTTCAGGGATTGTTCGGGACAAGCAATGCCCACTTTCTGGCCGACATGATCGCCGTGCTGGGTAGCCTCGACCCGGTGATGGCCGAGGTGGACAAGTAGCAGGGGATTTGGACGCGATGAACATGCGCGAAGAGATCGAAGCGGCGGCGGCGCGGTATCCGGACCAGCGCTCGGCGATCATGCCCGCACTTCTGATCGCGCAGAAGGAACATGGCCATCTGCCCGGCCCGGTGTTGGAAGAGGTCGCCGACATCCTCAATGTCGAGCGGATCTGGGTATACGAGCTGGCGACTTTCTACACTCTCTTCCATACCGAGCCGGTGGGGATGTTCCACCTGCAACTCTGCGACAATGTATCCTGCATGCTGCGTGGATCCGAGGACCTGCTGAGGCATCTGGAGGCGGTGCTGGGAATCAAGAAGGGCGGCTCGACCCCGGATGGGCTGTTCACGCTTTCGACCGTCGAATGCCTCGGCGCTTGCGAGGTAGCCCCGGTGATGCAGGTCGGCGACGATTATCACGGCGACCTCGACATTGCCCGGATCAACGCGCTCCTGGACAGGCTGAGGGCGGCGGCGGGGCAAACAACCGGCGCCGATCTCACCGCCGCAACACCGCCCGGAGAGTAGCGCCATGTTCGAACCTGTCCTTCTGAGAAACGTGGGCGTACCGGATGGCCATCTGCTCGCGACCTACAGGGCCGGCGGCGGCTACCAGGCACTGGCGAAGGCGCTTCACGAGCACACGCCCGACGAAATCATCGACCTTGTCAAGAACTCCAACCTTCGCGGTCGCGGCGGGGCCGGATTCCCGACCGGGATGAAATGGAGCTTTGTGCCGAAAAAGGCCGCCAAGCCAAAATATCTCTGCTGCAACGCCGACGAGGGCGAACCGGGTACCTTCAAGGACCGGATCATCATGGAGCGTGACCCGCACCAGCTGGTCGAGGGGATGGCGATCAGCGCCTACGCGATCGGGGCGGAAACCGCCTATGTCTACATCCGCGGCGAGTACACGCTGGCAATCCGGCGGCTGGAGCGGGCAATTGCCGAGGCCGAGGCGGAGGGATATCTGGGAAAACGGATTCTGGGCTCGGATTTCAGTTTTGTCGTCCACATACATTGCGGCGCCGGCGCCTATATTTGCGGCGAGGAGACAGCCATGCTCGACTCGCTCGAAGGCAAGCGTGCGCAGCCGCGCCTGAAACCGCCGTTTCCCGCGGTCGAAGGGCTCTATGCCAGCCCGACCGTGATCAACAACGTCGAGACGCTGGCCTGCGTGCCACACATCGTTATGCGGGGGCCGAACTGGTTCCGCGGCATCGGCCCGGACAAGAGTCCCGGCCCGAAGCTGTATTGCGTCAGCGGGCAGGTGCGGAAACCAGGTCTTTACGAGCTGCCGATGGGCATACCGCTGCGCGAACTGGTCGAGGACCACGCGGGCGGGCCACCACCGGGGCGCAAGATCAAGGCGGTGATCCCCGGTGGAGTATCGGCGCCGCTGATCCCGGCGCTTGGGCTGGACGTTGGGATGGACTTCGACTCGTTGGCCGCCGCCGGTTCGATGCTCGGCTCAGCCGGGGTAATCGTGATCGATGACTCGACCTGCATCGTCAAGGTCGCCACCCGAATCATCGAGTTCTTTCACCACGAGTCGTGCGGCAAGTGCACGCCGTGCCGCGAAGGGCTGAACTGGGTCGTGAAGGTATTGCGCCGGGTCGAGACCGGGCAGGGTGCGCCGGGCGACCTGGAACAACTGAAGGCCCTCTGCAACGGTATTTTCGGCAATACGTTTTGTGCTCTGGGCGATGGCGCGGCAATGGGGCTGCGGGCGGCATTGGCGCATTTCGAGGATGAATTTGTCGCCCATATCGAGGAGCAGAGGTGCCCATTCAATGAGAAGCACGCAGGAAGGGAATTGCTAGGAAGCTATGGTTAGCGTCACGATCAATGGGCAAAGGCTGGACGTGGAGGCAGGCTCTACGGTGCTGCAGGCTGCCGAGCGTTTGGGCATCGAGATTCCGACCTTCTGCTATCTGAAGCGCCTGCCGGCATTGGCCTCCTGCCGCATGTGCCTCGTGGAGATCGAGGGGCAGCGGCGGCTGCAGCCTTCCTGCGCTACCGCGATCATCGATGGCATGGTTGTGCGGACAAACACTCCGCTGATCGACGAGACGCGCTCTTCAATGCTCGACATGCTGCTTGCCAACCACCCCCTTGACTGCCCGATCTGCGACAAGGGGGGCGAGTGCGAGCTTCAGGATATGGTGATGGCATACGGACCCCGCGAAAGCCGTTTCCGTGATGCCAAGCGTGTATTCCACTCCAAGGACATCCGCC
The DNA here is from genome assembly GCA_900473175.1 of Hyphomicrobiales bacterium. Lineage (GTDB taxonomy): Bacteria > Pseudomonadota > Alphaproteobacteria > Rhizobiales > Rhizobiaceae > Phyllobacterium. Next base: position 53,566 of record UCKM01000008.1, read on the forward strand.
TCAGCCCCGTCATCATCATGAACGTAAACCGATGCATCCAGTGCCAACGCTGTGTCCGGATGTGCGAGGAGGTCGTCGGCGCGGTCGCTTTGGGCACCGTCGAAAAGGGTATGGATACAGCCGTCACCGGCTTCGAGGGCAGTCTTGCGAGCTGCGACCAGTGTGGCAATTGCGTCGAAGTCTGCCCTGTCGGCGCGCTGATGAGCTTCCCTTATCGCTACAAGGCGCGGCCCTGGGATCTGGCCGAGACAGATACGGTCTGCCCGCATTGCGGCACCGGCTGCCAGCTGACCGTCGGCGCGCGCAAGGGTGAGTTCATGCGGGTCCACTCAAAGTGGGAGCACGGCGTCAACCGTGAAACGCTCTGCGTGCGGGGGCGCTTCGGCCTCGACTTTGTCGAGAGCCGGGACCGGATCAAACGGCCGATGATCCGTCGTAATGGCGCTCTGGTTCCGGTTTCTTGGGACGAAGCGGGGAACTACCTGCGCGAGCGCCTGTCGGGCGTAGAGAGCAAGGCTATGGGCGGATTGGCCTCGCCACGCCTGCCCAACGAGATGCTCTATCAGTTCCAGAAGCTGATGCGGACGGTGTTCCGGACCAACAACATCGACTGCTCATCGCGCTGGTCTACGCCCTTCGATGCGCTCGGTCCGTTGGTGGCGGGCTTCTACACCCGCGCGCCGCTGGAGGAGTTGATCGGCAACGACTGCGTGCTTGTCGTTGGCGGCAACGTGACCGACGAAAACCCGGTCACCGAATACCTGCTGCGGGACGGCGCGCGGCGGCGGCAGACCGGGTTGCTCATGCTCTCGGCGCGGCCATCGCGTCTGGATGCCGATGCCCGGGCCGTTCTTCGCGTTCGGCCGGGCAGTGAGGCGGCAAGCCTTGCCGCCGTCGTGGCTGGACTGGTGGCTGCGGCTGGTCAGGCTTCGCTGGCCGATGTTTTTGCGGACCTCGGCGCGGCGACCGACGGACCGGCTGTGACTCCCGAGGATGGCGGGGCGCATCGTCTGGCTGTCGCCCTGATGGAAGGCAAGAGCGTCACGGTGCTTGTCAGCGCCGACCTGCTGAGATCACCCGAAGCACGCGCGACGCTGCAGCAACTCAACAACCTGCTGCAGCTCTTGCGCGCGCTTGGTAAGGGCCCGGCGATGCAGTTCCTCTTCGACCGTGCCAACCAATTGGGCGCCTGGGATATGGGAGTTCTGCCGGCGGTGCTGCCGGGCATGCGCCCGGTGGTCGATGTGGCGGCGCGCACAACTCTCGAACGGGCCTGGGGCGCGGAAATCCCGTCTGAACCGGGCGCGGATTTCGAGGTCATGCTGGAGTTGTGTGACAGCGGGCAAGTGGGCGCGCTCTACATCGTGGGAAGCGACCCCCTGATGGCATATCCCGACCGGGAATTTGTGAAGCGGGCGCTTGGGGCTGCCGAGCTACTGATCGTGCAGGACTCGTTTCTCACGGATACGGCGGGCCTGGCCGATGTTGTTTTGCCCGCGGCGGGTTATGGCGAGGAATCCGGCACGCTCACCAACAACGAGGGCCGGGCCCAGAATGTCCGCAAGTTCCGCGAACCCGCCTTCGAGGCGCGGGGCAATCTGGTGATCTTCGACTTTGTCGCGACCCTCCGCGACCAGGTGTTGCGCCCGTCGACGCAAGGCGAAATCTTCGACGAGATTGCCCGGCTGATTCCGTCCCATCAAGGGCTCTCGCAGGACCAGCTTGGCCCTGACGGAGCGTTCACCATGGCCGGACCGCCGCCACCAGCCGGCGAGTTTTTCGGTCCTCCGCCTACCCCGACAGCAGCCGACGGGCTCACGCTGATCACTGGCAACTGCCTGTTCCACAACGGGTATATTTCCGAACGCTCGGAGATCCTGAATACGGTCGCGGACGACCCCTATGTCGAGATGAGCGCACGGGACGCCACCCAGCTTGGCCTTTCAGATGGCGATGAGGTGGTCGTGCGATCTGCCCAAGGCGAACTTACGGCCAAGCTCAAGGTCAACAGGCATTTCCCCGGGGGCCTGGTGTTCGTTCCCGAAAACTACAAAACCCTGCGTCTCAACAGCCTGATGCGGCGGCGCGAATACCCATGTCCGGTGGAAGTCGAAAGGGCGCAGGCAACCTTCGAGATCGCCACCGCCGCCGGACCCGGGCTCTGAGAGGGTGTGGGCCAAAACATTGCCCGGTTCATCCTGCAGCCTGCCCTAACTACTAGCTCCGCGCCTCGCCCGAGTCGGGGGGTCTCAGTGATAGCCGGTCCCGGCAATGTAATCGGACAGCCACTGCTCGTTGTGCAGCGATTCATCGAGCCGGTGCTTGACCACGTCGCCGATACTGACCACGCCGATAGCGGTGTCGCCCTCCATGACTACCACGTGGCGCGTGCGCCGCGTGGTCATGATCGCCATCACCAGGGGTAGCCCGTCCTCTGTTGAACAGGTCGCCACACTGCGGTTCATTATATCGGCGACCCGCATCATGGCTGCCTCGGCCCCGTATTCAGCCACCGCATTGCAACAGTCCCGTTCCGACAACGCGCCCAGGTATTCCCCTGGTCGACGGCCGACGACCACGAAGCCGATGTTGTTGTCCCGAAACAGCCGAAGGACGTCCACCATGGTCTGACCCGGAGTGACCGTGACGATCCCGGGGGTCTTGTTTTTCAAGATATGACAGATAAGCATCTGCACCTCCTGTCTGCACGCTCCGCCTCCACGGTTGGTGCGCGCTCACGTTCGTCGGATATTCCGCCACCAGTTGTATCCATGCGGCGCGCTCGTCACGACGAGCACGTCTTGTTCGGTGTTGAGGCGCGCGGCGACCACGCCGCCACCGGTCGTCGCCTTGCCCGGCTTGCCGAGCAGATTGTCACGCCCAATCACCAGATCACGCGAGGAGAAACTCGAGAATTCGTACTGCTGGCCAAGTGCGATCGCATCCGCTGGGCAGGCGTCCTCGCACAGCCCGCAGAATAGGCATCGGGCCATGTCGATCTCGAATTTCGCCGGACGCCGGTTGCCCTTGTCGTCCTCGTAGGGGACGACTTCTATGCAGTCGCAGGGACAAATCCGCGCGCAGAGTTCGCAGGCCACGCATTTGATCTCGCCCTCTTCGTCGCGCTTCAGGAAATGATGCCCGCGGTAACGCGCGTAGGGCAACCATTTCTCCTTATCCGGATACTGCATGGTCACGGATCTGGAGAACATGTAGCCAAAGGTCAGAGTCAAAGCGGTAGCAAAATCGGCGAAGAACACCCAGCCGATCCATGTTCCAACTCTGTCCCGTGCGCGCGACATCGCCGCCCCGCTACGGAGCCGTTGCGGCCCCTAATATAACACCGGTTATGATTATGTTCGCAATAGATAGAGGAAGCAAGACTTTCCACCCGATCGCCATCAGTTGGTCGTAGCGGTAGCGGGGGAAAGTGAAGCGGAACCATATAAACAAATAGACGAAGAACGCTACCTTCAGCAGAAACCAGAGGAGCGGTGGCAAGGGGACCAGCGCGCCGTTCCAGCCGCCGAAGAACAGGATCACCACCAGGACCGACACCAGCAACACGATGGCATATTCGCTGACCATGAAGAACGCAAAGCGGATACCGCTGTATTCGGTATGGAACCCTGCCCCCAGATCGCCTTCCGCTTCCGCGAGGTCGAACGGAATGCGCTGCGCTTCGGCGAGTCCGGCAACGAAGAATACGAAGAAGCCGACCGGTTGATAGACGATGTTCCAGACACCGGCTTGCGCCCGCACGATCTCGAGCAGGCTCATGGATTGCGCCAACATCACCACGCCGATGACCGCGAACCCCATCGGGATCTCGTAGCTGATCATCTGCGCGCAGGTCCTGAGGCTGCCCAGGACAGCGTATTTGCTGTTAGCGGCCCAGCCGCCGAAGATGACGCCATAGACCTCGATCCCGATCACCGCGAAGACGAAAAGGAGGGCCACATTCATGTTGGAGACGTAGAGGGTGATCTCGTGGCCGAGGACCGAGACGCTTTCGCCGAAGGGGATCGCGACGAACACCACAAAGGGGGGGGCGAGCGCCAGGATTGGCGCCAGTTTGAACAGGAAGCGGTCGGCCTCGGCCGGTATGTGGTCCTCTTTGGTTAAGAGCTTGATTCCGTCCGCCACCGGCTGCAGTAGCCCATGCCACCCCACGCGCATCGGTCCCATCCGCTGCTGCATGTGCCCGGCGATCTTGCGTTCCAACCAGGTTAGCGGCAAGGGCAGCAGCAGCAGCATCGCAATCAGAAACGCGACCTTGAAGGCGATGAGACCAAGGGCGACGATAAGTTCCATGATCCGCGGCTACTTATTCATCGGGTTGAAACGCAACCGGACTTTGGCTCCGGCTGTACGCTGCGCACTTATCAGGTTGCAGGGTACAACGGCGGCGCACCACACGCAATGACATCACAGATATGTCGTCGCTGGTGTCCGCACTCTCGCGCCAGCATGATGCGTTGGCTAAGGCCAACGACATAAAGGACTTGGGATGCTGTTGTCGGAAATCCGCGAAAATGCGGATTGGCAGGACGCGCGTCGTGCGGCGCCCTAAATGGGGTTCCGTCTGGTTAATTGTGCAGAAGTGTGTAAGTCAACGCTAACATAAACAACCTTCGGCACCCCCCTGAGTGAACGCCGGTTGCATTCAAGGCAAACGGCGATCTTCGCGCAATGCGCTATTTTCCCGCGTCGCTTTTGATTTTTCCGACTTCGACCGCGCTCATTTCACCAACGGTCGTAACCTCTCCACTCTTGATTCTCCACAGCCGGAACGGTCCGGTGATGTCACCATACTGGTCAAAGCTGACTGGGCCTATCACACCTTGATACTTGATCGGCTTTCCGTCTTTGATCAGTTTCAGGGCCTTTTGGAACTGTTCCTTGCCCGCCGAAATTGGCTCACCTTGATCGGCAACAATCTTCGGAATGGCCGCCTTGATTGCCGCTGCATCCGGCTTGCCAGCCGCGGCAATCGCAAGAGCCACGATCGCACCTGCATCATAGGAGCGGTCGGCAGCGGGTGCACTTGGCGCAATGCCGCCCGAGAAGGTCTCGAAATTCGCGTTGAAATATTCAGTTGAGGCTGTCGGGCTGGTGCCGGAGGAGGTGCCGTAGGCGTTTTCCAGATATTGCGCGCCAACGCTCTCGATGAAATCCTTGGAGTTCATGCCGTCATTCAACAGGAAAGTCTGCTTGCCGCCGCCGGAAATCCAGGCACGGGCAATGGTGGCCCCGTCAACTGGGTAGCTGACCAGGTAGAGCGCATCCGGTTCTCCGGCCATGGCGGCGCTGGCTTCAGACGAATAGCTCGCCTGCTTCTCGTTGTACGGAGTCGTTGAGGTGATCGTTCCTCCGAGCGCCTTGTAGGCAGCGGAGAATTCGCGAACCATGTTGACGCCAAAATCATTGTTGACGTGAATGATCGCGATCTTCTTCAGGCCCTGATCCAATGCGTATTTGGCAGCTGCGGTTCCCTGAAGGGCATCGGATGTGATCGTGCGAAAGAACACGCCATTTGTCTTGCCCTGCTTGCCGAGCTCCGTCAGGGTTGGCGACGAGGAAGCAGGCGAGACTTGAACGATACCGGCAGGCGCCGTGACGGATGTTAGGATCGGGATGGAAACGGAGGAGATAATGCCACCGATGATCACCTGCACTTTCTTAATGTTGACCAGTTGGGTTGCCTGATCCACGGCCACGGTGCCCTGGCTCTGGCTGTCGCGCGTGTCAGCAATGATCTTGCATCCATTTGCGCCGCCGGCGTCATTGAAGTCCTTGAAGGCCATCTCGACGGCCTTCGCTCCGGCTTGGCCATACTCGCCAGCAGGCCCCGTAAGTTCCATGACCAGGCCAACCGTAATGTCACAGTCGGCTGCATAGGAAGGCGCAGTCGATATGGCAATCCCGGCCAGCAATGTTGTTAGAAGCAGCGTTTTCCGCATTTTTATTCCCCTTTGTTGAGATTGTATTTCATGATCATTCCATGGCGGCCGATGCGGTCACGCTCCAACGTGTACACATCGCCGTCAATGTCATTCGCCTGCGCAAGAACCGCGTTGATGTCCGCTTGATCTTGCACCGTCAGTCTCAGGTCAGAAATGGCCAGGTTGGCTTTTAGATGATCCCGATTGCGCGCTCCGACGATGACTGCTGCTACGCGCGGTTTTGTCAGCATGGCCGCGCTTGCGACCGTTGCAATGTCCGTCCGGTGACGATCTGCAATTGCGCGCAAGTTGGCAAGCAGGTGCTGGAACAAGTCCCAGCCGCCGAAATCATCGATGATCAACTTGTATTTGGTCAGCGAGCGGTTTTCCAGCGGGTCGTCCGGTTCGGGCTCGCCAAGCCAGCGATCGCTGAGAAAACCTCCCGCCACGGTGCCGTAGCAGAGAAACGAGAAATCGCGATCGGCCGCAAGGGCAACCATCTGCTTTTCCGGCCGCCGGTCGAGCAGAGAATATTGCAGCTGTATCGAAGTAAGGGGCACGCCAGACTGGATAATGGCCCGAACGTGGTCCGTATCGAAATTGGTGCCGCTGACACGTGAAATCTTGCCCGCGTTTTGCAGCTCCAGCAACCACTGAGCGGTCTCGAGCCATTTTGGTGCGTCGTAATCCCACCAATGAAACTGTACAAGGTCGAGGCAATCGAGATTGAGCCGTTTCAGGGATATATCGATCGCGCGTTCGACATAAGCTTTGCTGATGCGCGGTAGCACCTCAAGGTCAGGCACGAATTTCGTATGGACGCGCACCCGATCGAGCGCATCCTGCCCGCGAAGATCGCGGTAACGCAAACGGAACCGGCCGATCAATTCCTCGACACCGGTGTAGATGTCTGCGCAGTCGAAGGTGGTGATCCCTGCGTCCGCAAAAGCAACCATGTCGTCGATTGCATCGTTCGCACTGATCGCACCATGTCCCCCCGCCAATTGCCAGCCGCCGCGGATCACCCGCGATATTTCGTAGTTTCCGGCAAGTTCTATGCGCTGCATGGGCATTGCCTATTCATTTTCCAGGGGAACAGCTGTTGTTTCGGCGTGGCTGAAGCGGCGCAGGCCGAGCCGGGTAATCCGGAGTCTGCTCGAACAGTTGGGATCCGGACAGGCAATCTCGGCATCGGTCGTCATCCAGTCGTTGCGGTGGGTCAGACGCTGCTTGGCGGCAAGCAGCGGCAGAACGGATGAAAGTGAGTAAATGGAAAAGCCCTGACCTGGCGGAAGGTGAAGCATTTCACCACGCAACTCGAAATAGTCGCCGGGCTTTGCTCCGCAATAGATGGCGCCGCCATCCGGTACGATCACTTCCACTTTGAGATCGTATAGCTCGAACACATCGTCGAGGGATGTGGTGTCAGCCATATCGGGCCTCCTCTCCTGTCTGCGCCCCATTGGCATCAAGTGTGCCGCGAATAAGGTTAAATGAGCGACTGATATCGTTGGAGAGCGCAAGGACAGCAGCCTCTTGATCTCTTCGTTCCAGCGCGTCGATCAGCGCCCAATGATAGTTGGTGGCCGCGCGACCGCCTTGCCTGTTATGGATATGGGCGGCAGCGCGGATATAGGGCCCTGATTGTAACCAAAGGCTTTCAACAATCGGAATGAGCACTTGCGAGCGAGCGGCGTGATAGATGTGAAAATGAAACTGCTGATTGAGCTCGGACGTTTGATAGCCGACGTCGGCATCGTGTTCTTCGAACGCCCTGTCGCAGTCACTGTTGATCTGACGAAGGATACGAAAATCCTTCGCCGCCAAGTGGGGAATGGCCAAGGCTACGATCTGGCCCTCGATCATGGTTCTGGCATGTGCCAGGTCGTCAAGACGTTCCCGCGTGATCAGGGGAACGCGCACCGTGCGGTTTGGCAGCGCCTCCAAAGCCTGTTCCGAGATGAGACGCCGTAATGCCTCCCGAACTGGCATCGTGCTTGTCTGGAGTTTATCAGCAAGATCGACAATTCGCAGGAAATCACCGGCGTCAAACATGCCGTTTATCAGAGATCGGCGCAATTGGGCGTAAACCCGATCGTGGAGCGTTTCACGTCCGACGGGGGATAACCCTTCATCCAAGGTTATGCGGCGATCCACTTCACTGCCCTCTGCAATCACGGTAGACAAGCATTTCGCTCGCTTTCGGTTCGTCGGGGCAAACTTTGCCCGTGCACAATTTGTAGTTGCTTTTTCGCACAAGGTAAAGTTTGATCAAACATCATGTATCAAAAATTTGTACAAGAAGAATTTCATGCAGAGTGTCGCCGATGAAAAACATGATACGGCTTCGATAAACCGCAGCCCGGTTATTGACGCGCGCCGATTGGTCAAGCGCTTTGGTGGGATTACGGCCGTGGCAGGTATCTCGCTTGTGCTGCAACAGGGTGAAATGATCGGGTTGATCGGCCCAAATGGCGCTGGGAAAACCACACTTTTCAATCTGATTGCCGGAAGCCTCAAACCGTCATCAGGCGAGATATGGATATCCGGTCGGGAGGTCTCGCAAGAACGACCAGAATTGAGGATCGCTCGAGGCGTGGGGCGAACATTCCAGATTCCCCGACCATTCGCCGAAATGACGGTGCTTGAAAATGTTCTGACTGGTGCTCAAGAACAGGATGGCGAGCGCCTTTTCGCGAATTTTTTCAATCCTGGGCGAGTTGCGGGGCAGGAGAGGGCCGCGATCGACAAGGCACGGTCACTGCTTTCCTTTGTTACGCTGTCGGGACTTGAGAACGAGCCTGCACGGGTGCTGTCAGGCGGGCAGCGCAAACTTCTGGAACTTGCCCGGATTCTGATGGCCGACCCGGCCGCAATCCTGCTGGACGAACCCGCCGCGGGCGTTAATCCTGCACTTCTTGAAACGATCATGGAGCGTGTGCTGGAACTCCACGCGCAAGGCAAATCCATTCTGCTGATCGAGCATAACATGGACATGATATCCCGGCTCTGCAGCCGGGTTATGGCAATGGCCTCAGGCAGGCATCTTGCCGAGGGAACACCTGACGAGGTAGCGACCAATCCTGCGGTGATAGAAGCTTACCTGGGAGGTGCTGCATGACTTTGGGGGGCGGCACGAACCTGGTCCCGGCGCTGCAAACGCGATCCCTCATTGCCGGATATGAGCCGGACATGCCGATCGTCCGCGGTGTCGACCTGTCGGTTTTGAAGGGAGAACTTGTCGTCTTGCTGGGCCCGAACGGGGCCGGGAAATCCACCTTCGTCAAGGCAATCGCTGGCCTCGTTCCGATCCACTCCGGGACCGTGCATCTGGATGGCCAGGACATCACCGCCGTACCAGTTCATAACAAGATTCGGCGCGGTCTCGCTTTCGTTCCACAGACCGAGAATATCTTTGCGACGATGTCAATATATGAGAACCTGCTTCTGGCTGCAGCGATGGCACCAAAAAGCGAGCGTGAACGACGTATTTCAACGTTGTTTGAGCGGTTTCCCGATCTGGCAAGTCGGCCGTCCCGTCTCGCTGGCCAGCTTTCCGGTGGCCAGCGGCAAATGCTCGCGGTGGCACGGGCACTGATTGTGCATCCGTCTATTCTCATCTTGGATGAACCATCTGCAGGCCTGTCGCCGAAGATCGTCGCCGAAGTCTTCACCATGCTTCAAGACATCAACAAGAGTGGCGTGACGATCATTCTGGTCGAGCAAAACGTCCGCGCGGCGCTCGCTATTGCGGACCGCGCGATCATCCTCGTCGAGGGCAAGCTCCGTCATGAAGGATCCGCTGCGACACTTGCTGACGACCCGATCGTGGCAAAGCTCTATCTTGGGGCGTCCGCCACCAGAAAGGCAGGTGTGTCGTGAACCCTCAGTTTCTGGTTGATGGACTCATCGCCGGATCGATGATTGGCCTTGGAGCAATCGGAATTACGCTGACCTATTCCATTTTGCGCTTTGCCAATTTTGCCCATGGCGAGTTCCTGTCCTGGGGGGCGTACATTGCTCTCGCACTGAGTGGAGCGCTCGGCTTTCTGTTTAGTGCATTGAAGACGCCGGTGGGTCCCTTTTCCTTTGGGTGGTCACTTCCCCTTGCCGGAATTCTGGCGATTTTACTGACGGGTATGCTTGCACTTCTGCTCGATGCAATTCTGTTCGGCAGATTGAGGGCACAACGGGGTGCCGTCATTATCATGGTGATGGCGAGCTTTGGTGCGTCCCTGGCATTGCGAAGCGTGCTCGAATTCATCTTTACATCAAAGCCCGCCTACTACACCAAAGCGCTGCAGATAGCGGTAAATATCGGCGGCGGCCTGCGGGTGACTCCGGACCAGATGCTGGCACTGGCTTTGACGGCAGTTGTCGTCTTTGCCATCCATCTCTTGTTGACGCGGACCGGGATCGGACGCTCCATGCGGGCGGTCAGCGAAAATCCCGCTCTTGCTGGAGTTGTCGGTATCGATGTCCGCATGGTCATTCGGGCTGTCTGGATCGTCGGTGCCGGTCTGGCATGCATCGCCGGTGTGATGGCGGGCCTTCTGGTTCAGATCAGGCCCTATCTTGGTCACGACCTTTTGTTGCCGCTGTTTGCCGCTGCCATCCTTGGCGGTATCGGCAGTGTGCCGGGCGCAATGCTGGCCGGTCTGATCGTTGGCCTGTCCGAAGCGGCTGCTGTCCAGCTTATTGGCGCAGAGTGGCGTGCGGCAATTTCTTTCGTGATCCTTGTCGCTGTGCTGTTGATACGTCCGCGCGGCCTGTTCGGGAGGCAAGCATGATCCTTGATCTCCTTGCTTACGGTGCATTCTTTCTCACCATGGCCCTAACCTATGCCATTATGTGTCTTGGGTTGAATGTGCAGTGGGGGCAAACCGGACTTTTCAATGTCGGTATTGCCGGTTTTGTCGCAATTGGCGCTTACGCTTCCGCGTTGCTGACCACGCCCGAAACCGCAGGGCGCATTGGCGGATTTGGTTTGCCCATTGCTGCCGGATGGTTTGGAGGAGCATTGGTGGCCGGTGTTGTAGCCTACCTGATCGGTGCTCTGACGATCCGGCTGCGGGCAGACTACCTCGCGATCGCGACGTTCGGCGTTGCCGTTGCAGTCCAGCTCTGCGTTCTCAATCTCGAGGCGCTGACGGGTGGTGCTTTCGGCATCGGGTTCATTCCCAGACCCTTTGCCGAACTGGCTGGCAACCCGCTTGCATTTGGACTTTCCAATGCCGGACTTCTCATCGCTGTGGTAGCCCTTCTCTACATGGCGCTTGAGCACCTTGTCCGCAGCCCTTGGGGGCGAGTGCTTCGAGCCATTCGTGAGGATGAAGCAGCGGCACAGGCGCTGGGCAAGAATCCGACGCGATTCCGTTTGCAGGCCTTTACCATCGGTGGTGCAATCATGGGGCTTGCAGGTGCGGCGCAGGCGCATTTCATTGGCTTCATTGCTCCCGACAACTATATGCCAATCCTGACGTTTCAGGTCTGGGCCATGTTGATTGTGGGTGGATCTGGCAACAATCGCGGTGCCATACTCGGTGCCGTGCTTGTCTGGGGCATCTGGGCTTCTTCAGCGGCCGCCGTTTCGACCTTCTTTGCACCAGAGCAACAGGCGCGGGCAGCCTCGCTGCAGATCGTCATGATCGGCGTCGGGCTTTGCCTGATTTTGCTGCTTCGCCCAAGGGGCATTCTCGGTGAAGTGCGCAACGTGTCGCGGCACATCAGGAAAATAATGAAAAGCGACGACGCAGAGTTGGCGTCCCGCTTCCTGTCGAAGGATTGAGAATGACCACCATTCCACATCGTATCGCCCTCACGGGAACGCTTGAAATCAGCCGTCTGGTCTGCGGCCTCTGGCAGATTGCGGATATTGAGAAAAATGGCACGCTGATGGACCCTGGCAAGGGGGCAGACGCATTGCGCGCCTACGCGGAGGCGGGTTTCAATACCTTTGACATGGCCGATCATTATGGCAGTGCCGAAGTGATTGCGGGCCGTCTGCTGTCATCATATGAAGGTGGCGAACCAAGGCCCGTGGCCTTCACCAAATGGTGTCCCGAACCGGGTCCGATGACCCGCCAGGTGGTGCGAAAAGGCGTTGAGGAGCGACTTTCACGGCTCGGTGTCGAGAAGATCGATCTGTTGCAATTCCATTGGTGGACCTTCGAACATCCTGCGTGGCTCGATGCCTTGCACGAAATGGAGCGGATGCGCGACGAAGGCAAGATCGAAGCTCTGGGTCTTACCAATTTTGATGCAGCGCATCTGGCAGTAGCCTTGGCCGACGGCATCAAGATCGCCACTAATCAGGTTTCCTTTTCGCTCATCGATCGCCGGGCAGCGGGTGCCCTCTCTGAACTTTGCACCCAAACTGGCGTTAAGCTTCTGGCCTACGGTACTTTGTGCGGCGGCTTTCTTTCGGAAAAATGGTTGGATCAGCCCGAACCGGCGTTAATTTCTGACTGGAGCCGCTCCAAATACAAGCGGTTCATCGACGCTGCCGGGGGGTGGGGTGCTTATCAGGGCATTCTGACCGCCGTTGCGTCCATCGCGGACAAACATCAGGTCTCGATGTCCAACATTGCGAGCCGCTGGGTTCTTGAGCACAAGGCTGTTGCTGCGGTCATTATTGGCGCTCGGATCGGTGAAGCCGAACATCGGGACGACAATCTCAATGTTTTCCGGTTCTCGCTTGATGATGAGGACAAAGCTGCGCTCGACGCTATCTTTGCCGCGACATTGCCAATTCCCGGCGATTGCGGCGATGAGTATAGAAAGCCGCCGTTTCTGACTGCGTCAGGTGATCTCAGTCATCACCTCGATGCAGTCCCTTCGGTATTCAAGGCTGAACCTGTTCCCGGCAGGCCCGGCCGAATGCGTGTATCCACCGGCAGTATCTGGGAGCCTCTTGCAGGCTACAGCCGCGCCGTGCGCGTGGGCGACAGGATCCTTGTTTCCGGGACAACGGCAACTCATGCCTCCGACCGTTGTGTTGCACCGGGGAACGCCGGGGCACAGGCAACCTATATCCTCGACAAGATTGCTGCATCGATTACGGCATTGGGCGGCTCGATTGATGACGTCGTTCGAACCCGCGTCTACCTTCGGGATGTCGACAAATGGGAACCGGTGTCCCGCGCGCATGGCCGGGTGTTTTCCGGGATACTTCCGGCAAATACCTTGCTTCAAGCGGGCAATCTTGTCGGGGACTACGAAGTGGAAATCGAGGTTGAGGCTGTCTGCGCGTAGGCAACTGCTCCTCACGCACTGTTGCTGTCGCTCTTCGGCTTCTGATCTTGAGGCCCCTCGGACGGTCCGTTGTCAGTCGGACCCGTCATTAGGCGGCCGCATCACGGACCCCTCCGAACTTCTCCACTACCGGAAAAGTAGCCACTTCACGGCGCAATGCGGATGTTCTCGATATGAGGGTGGCACGTCAGGAGCTGCGCGTGGTGCCACGCTGTTTGAGTGCCATCATTCAACCTTGAACACCAGGCCCAAACCTAACCTTGACTAAATCGCCAGTTTTAATGCCCAACTTTGTGGCCTAAGGTTCAGTCGTCGGAGCGGTGTCGACCACCACAAAGTCATGGGTAATCGTGGCAGTCTTAGCTAGGATCGCCGACGCGGAGCAGTATTTTTCGATCGACAGCGAGATGGCGCGCTCGACCTTGTTCGCAGCCAGGCCACGGCCTTTGACCACGAAGTGCATATGAATGCGGGTAAAGACTTTCGGGTCCTGCTCAGCACGCTCTGCGTCGATCTCGACGATACAGTCCTCGATCGCCTCGCGGGCTTTTTCAAGGATGTGGACGACGTCGAAGGCCGAACAACCCCCTGTACCAATTAATACCAGCTCCATGGGACTGGGCCCCGGTGTTCGTCCATCCGGCCTGTAGGCCGTCCCGAGTACCACTTTGTGGCCACTCCCGGACTCGCCAATGAACGTCCGATCTTCCACCCATTTGATACGTGCTTTCATGAGACTCGTCCTGTCGTGACAATGCGCGATCATAGACCAGACGACATCGATGATCTCGAAACATTTTGCGCTCAAGCTTGGCGACTCAAGCATCGACTGCGCGAGCACGCGCATTTTCAAAAGGCATTCTGTCGTTCGCGAGCAATTGTGGCGTCCCACGTCCAGATCCCGTCAAGGCGGCACAACCAGATCGGGCTGGCGTCGCCGATGCCCCTGCCGGGATGGAAAACCGTAGATCAATGGGGAAGCGGTTGCCTGTCCCCGACGCAGTCGAAGGTCCCTGCATGGATGTAGCCAGGCTTATCAGCCATCAGGCTGGATCAAATGAGCTAATGAGGTCAGGATGCAGAGAAAGGAGTGTCATGCCATCTCGTTCGCGTGCCGGAAGGGATTTGCGATGTCATCGACCGAGTTTCATCTTGTTACGACCTGGACCCTCGACGCCTCGGTTGAGGATGTTTGGCGGGTGCTGAACACGCCCGAGACCTGGCCGGAATGGTGGCCCTCGGTAAAGCGGGTTACTGTTCTGCGCGAAGGCGACGAGGCCGGCATTGGTGCCGTCCGTCGGATGGAGTGGACCACCGCACTACCTTATGACTTGGCCTTCGAAATGGAAACGATCAGGATACAACCGCTGTCCATCATCGAGGGAAGAGCTTACGGCGAACTCGAGGGCGTCGGCCGGTGGACGTTGCAATCCGAAGGTTTGAAATGCAATGTGCGCTATGACTGGATCGTCAAGGTGACGAAGCCTTGGATGATCAAGCTTTCATTCATCCTAAAGCCGGTTTTTCGTTGGAACCATGCAATTGTCATGGAGCGCGGTCGGCGAGGTCTTGTGCATCGCCTGGTCCGTGATACCTGAAGATTCCGCCCCTAACCTTTGTGCTCCAGCCGCTGGTGTAGAATACTTGTCCCCGGTCAAAAATGGCTATTCTCAAAGGAACAGTCATTAATCAAATGGCGGCTTCTTGGCCATCGAACCACGGCGTTGCTCCCGCGCCTTGGCAAGCATCCCATTGAAGTCTAGCATGCGCACAGCATGTGGAGACTTCGATGACTTCAAGCTTCAACGTCCACGATGCGGCTGGCTACGAGCAACTCATGGGCCGCTGGAGCCAAAAACTCGCGCCTCCCTTCATCGACTTCGCCGGGCTTGCTGATGGCGAAACGATTCTTGACGTCGGCTGCGGCACTGGCAGCCTGACCTTCGCGCTAGCCAGGACCGCCGGCCTCCGCGAGATCGCCGCGATCGACTATTCGCCCGTCTTCGTGGAGGAAGCGATCCGGCGCAATACCGACCCGCGCATAAAAATCCGGCAAGCGGATGCCTGCGCCTTGCCCTTCGAGGATGGCGTGTTCGACCGCGCCTTGGCGCTTCTCGTGCTCCACTTCGTGCCCGAGGCCGACAAGGCAGTCGCCGAGATGCGCCGTGTCGTACGGCCAGGCGGCGTGGTCGCGGCGGCGGTGTGGGATCATCTTGGCGGCATGCCCGGCATGCGCATGATGGTCGACACGGTGGCGGCACTTGGCGAAGGCGGGCGCCAGCTGCGCGGCCGCTATTGCTTCCAACCGATGATGCAGCCCGGCGAAATGCAACGGACTTTTATCGAGCAGGGCCTTGTGGATGTTACGGGAACCGAGCTGATGATCCGCATGGACTACCAGAGCTTCGACGACTTCTGGGCGCCGATTGCTGCGGGCGAAGGGCCGCTCGGCAAATATGTGGCCACACTCCACGGGACCGAGCGGGCGCGCACCGACGCCGCCGTTCGTGACGCCTACGAGGCTGGCCGGCCCGACGGTGCGAGGTCTTTTGCAAACGTCGCCTGGGCCTGCCGGGGTATCGTTCCCTGATCCTCCGCAGGCCAGTGCCGCCGCCAGTCCCGCCGTCATCATGCAGGCGGCGAATGCCGGCCTCACGGAGGGTTCGACGCCAAGCGGGGACCACCATGGCAAGTAACCATGACAGGTCAAATCTCCCTTGCTTGATCGGCCGTAAGCGCCTGCTCTCGCGTGCCCGACACGATGATCTCCAGAACCTCATGCTCGTCGGTGTTCTTGACGTATCGGTCGCCGACGCATTCGCCACGCTTAAGTACCATGACACGGTCGCCCACGGCGAAAATGTCGACGAGGCGGTGCGAGATGATGATCTGGGCAACACCTTGCTTCTTAAGCTCCAGCATGGTTTCGAGCAGGCGCTCGGTCGCCATGACGGAAAGGTTGGCAGTCGGTTCATCGAGGATGATGACACGCGGCTCGAATGAGATCGCGCGGGCTATCGCCACCGATTGCTGGCGCCCGCCCGACAGGCTTTCGACCTTCTGATAGACCGAGTTGACGTCGACCTTGAGCCGTTTAAGCACCTTGTCAGCGTCGGCGTACATTTTCCGCCGGTTTACGAAGAGGCCTTTACGCGGCCAGCGGCCAAGGAAGATGTTCTGGCCGACGTCCATGTTGCCGCAAAGCGCGAAATCCTGATAGATCATCTCGATTCCGGCGTCGCGGCTCTCGTGCGGGCTCTTGAAGTGCACTGGTCGCCCGGCAACGAGGATTTCCCCTGCATCGCGTTGATAGGCCCCGGTCAGAATCTTCATAAGCGTCGATTTGCCAGCGGAGTTGTCACCGACGAGGCCGAGGATCTCACCCGGATAAAGCACGAGATCGACCTTGCGGAGCGCCTGCACCGCTCCGAAAGCTTTTTCGATGCTTCGCATTTCCACGATCGGCTCGCCTGTTGTTGCGTCAGTCATGAGCGGTTTCCTGTCTTGGTGCACTTCTTGCGAGACGAGCTCGCACGTGTCCGAAAATGTTGGCCTGGCGCACCCAGATATCAATGAGCACAGCGACGATGAGGATGACGCCGATGAAAACATTGATCCAATGCTGCGGCATGCTGAAGCCTTGGACATTGAGCTGCAGGAGGGCCCGTACAAGTGTGATCACGGCCGCACCGGCAAGCGCGCCGATCATCGTACCGTAGCCACCGAAGATCGACCCGCCGCCGATGATCACGGAGGCAATGGCGTCGAGCTCGCGGTACTGACCGGCGACCGGGTTGAAGCTGCGAAAATAGGCTACGTTGATGATCCCTGCCATGGTTGCGCAGAACGCTGCCAGCATGAGCGAGATGAAGCGAACCCGGTTGATGTTGATGCCGGCATAGGCAGCGGCGCGAATGTTGCCGCCGGTAGCGTAGACCTTCTGACCGAACGGCGTATAAGCGAGGACGATGCCGGCGATGAGGGCGACGAAAAACATCCAGACCGTCTGAACACTGACCACCTCGGCTACCGTACGAAGGATTCCGGGTGGCAGCGAAAGGTGGAAGTGCAGGAGGATGTCATTCACTTTGCGGCCGAGCAGATTGTAGCCTTCTGGCCAGCCGGTGAGCTGCTGACCGGCGACGAACCAGGCGGCGAGGCCGCGGGCGATATAGAACGTGCCGAGCGTGACGATAAAGGCCGGCAACCTGAAACCGACGGTCACCAGAGCATTGAAGAGACCGGCGGCCATGCCAGCGAGCAGGCCCATTGCGACCGCAGTAAAGGGATCCGCACCGAGAACTTTGAGGAAGTAGGCGGCGGTGCTCCCGGCCAACGCGAGGACCGCTCCGACGGAGAGGTCGATATCGCCGGCCGCGATAACATAGGTGAGCCCGATCGTGATCAACGCCAACTCGGTATAATTGAGCAGAATGGCAAAGGTGTTTGACAGGTTCCACCAATAATCTGGCCTGAGAGCCACACCGGCAATCCACAGCACCACCGCCAGAATGATGGCGAGCGAATCGCGCCGGGCAAAGAACTTGCCGAAGGGAGTCTCCGACACCGCCATGTCCGCCATCCTCGCGCCTTTGGTCTGGACGCCTTCGAGCGCAATGCTGCCGATCTCGTAGGCGGGCGGCGGTGGCCTGCCGAGGAGCCATGCCCAGAAACGCGCTGCAACCTGGCGCCGAATGAGGTGAGGCTCTATCAGCACGGCGATAACGAGCACCAGCCCGAGGAAGACCGGCACTGCCCCGACCGGCAGGGAGAAGATCGCATTGACCGTCACTTCGTCGTCGCCGATCTTGATGACCCGCGTGATCGGCCACCCCTCGCGCAACACCTTGTCCAGCAGGACAACAAGTGTTGCGCCAAGGCATGACCCGGCGACGCGGCCTCTGCCGCCGAGGATCGAAGCACCGCCTATGATCACGGCGGCGATCACCGTCAGCTCGCCACTGACGCCGTAAAGGGGGGTCACGCCCTTGTCCTGAGTGGCCGACAGCAAACCAGCAAGTGTCGCACAGAGCGAGGAGATCAGATAAGCCCTGATGCGCACCCAGTTCGTCGGGATGCCGGCATAGGCCGCCGCCTGCTCGTTGCCGCCGGTGGCGAAAGTCTCGTAGCCCCAGCGTGTCTTCGCCAGTACGAGGGCGCCAATCACGGCAACAACGGCGAAGATCACGATCTGGTTGTTAAAGCCGAGGTAGTTGGTCTCGCCGAGGTGGAAGAACAGCGGATAAGCTTTCGCCTTGTCGGGATAATAGATCGACTGGCCGTGCGTCAGCGCGAGAACAAAACCGCGGCCAATGAACAGCATCGTCAGCGTGGCGATAAACGCCGGGACCTTCAGGATCGTGACGAGGACGCCGTTGACGAGGCCGATCACCGTGCCGAGAAGCGTACAGATAATCACGGAGGTGAAGACGTCGAGATCGAGAAAGCTCGGCGCGAACAGCCTGGCAAAAACGACGGCGACCAGGCCATAGGTCGAACCGACCGAGAGATCGAGATCCTTGTTGATGATGACGAAAGTCATTCCCACGGCGATTATTGCAACGCGCGACGTGTCGCGAAGCACCGCATGGAACGCCTCTGTCGAACCGAAGAACGCGGGATTGACAACCGCGCCGCCAAGATAGAGCACCAAGAGCAGGGCGAGAAGCCCCACTTCCCAGCCGCCGGCGACTTGGGGCGGTGCGCGGCCAAGCCGTGTCATCGCGTCAAGCGCCATAGGTCTTCGATCCGGCGTTCCGGTTGTGGCCTGCTGCGGGAGCGCGCGCAGCCTCCTGCAACCATTTGAGACGTTCCGAGCTGCATCAGTTCTCGAAGCGCTTGCCGACGTTTCCGACTGTCTCCTGTGTTACGAGCTGGGCGCGCGTGTCGAGATTGGCCGCAGCGATGCCGCGATCGATCTGCAAGTAGAGCTGCATAACCGGCCAGAAACCCTGCAGGAAAGGCTGCTGTCCGAGTGCGCCCGTCAGGTCGCCGCTCTTCAATGCCGTCTGTTGGGCCGGGCCGAGATCGAAGCCATAAGCGCAGATTTTGCCTGTCTTGCCGGCTTGCGCGACCGCCTTGGCGAGCGCCGGTGTAAACACGTTGTTGCCGGCGAAGGCGCCGACCACGTCACCGCGGGATTCGAACAGCGTGACAATTCCATTCACCGGATCATTCGGATTGGTGTCAATGCCGGTGTTCTCCGGGCCTGCATCGACTTTGAAGTTGTCGAGCTTGCCGGCGTCCTTGAGACCCTTGACGATAGCGTTGAAGGCGGATGTCACGCGGTTGTTCACCTCTATATTGCCCATGGCCGTCGAAGAGGGCAGGACGATCGATCCCTTTTCGATACCTTTGTCGGCTAAGCACTTGACGAGCGCCTCGCCGGCAATCGCGGCGGCGGAGGCGTCCTGGCCAGTATGGCTGATAGCGCTGCGGTCGAGAATTGTTCCATCGAATGAATTCGTCGTGGCAATCGGGATGCCTTTGGCCTCGGCTGTTTTGACGATGTCATTATAGGCGCCGGCCTGCGGTGTCGTCATGATCAACCCATCGATCGTCGGATCCTGCACGATCTGATTGAGGATTTCGATCTCGCGCGCAGGATCGTCAGTCGGCGATTCCGAGCCGAGCAGCAGGATCTTGGCGCCGATCAGGTTACCGGCGAAGGTAGCGCCGACGTAGACAGGGTCAAAGAAGCCATTGCCTGCGGTGTGGGTCACAATTGCAAATGTCAAATGACCGTCGGCCGAATGGAAATCTTTTGTCCCCGCGGCCTCCTTCGCGGCTTCCTCGAAATTGTAGCCGCCGACCGCTTTTTCTACACTGCCGGATTGTGCGAAGGCGTGCGAGACACCAAGCGACAACGCCGCGACGGTTGTCGCGAGCAAAAAAATACGCCTCATAGTTGGTCCTCCCTTACAACCAAGGGTCGAAAGCCGTTCGGGCGCAATTATAGAGAGGGGTCCGAATGCTTCCTCCCATTCGGTGATATTGTGCGCAAATCCGGTCCAAGTAAATGGAATACTTACCGATCTTGCGGATGTGCATGCGTGCGGTTCCAGACGCCGGCCCGGCGCCTGGGGAAGAAGCGGTCGTGGCAAATGGAATGCTCCACCGCGGCCACGCCGCAGCGCCCCTGATCGCAGACCCAGAAGATGCCATTGCGAACGCGCCGATAGTCAACCCGGCCACGTGGCTTCTTCGGCACATTCCACAAAACATCAGGGTACCCGACGCCGTGGTCAAGATCACGCATTTGAGATAAACTTTGGTCTTTTAGAGCGTGCCGTGTCCTCTCGTTTGCCATAGGAGATGCCAATGCGCGGGTTTCTGGTTTCGTTGTATCACGCACGTCGCCGCGCCGAACAAACGCACGTAACGATCAACGCGATGGTCATATCCGACGATGGAGATAACCTGCCCGAATATTTCACTAAAAAGGTCATCACCGGCGACAGTGCTTTCGTGATGAAAATCAAAAATTATGCCGGCTATTCCGCGGCAATTAGAAAGAAATTGATCAGGGAACTGTCATAAGACGACGGGAGATCATAACTGGATTCCGATGGCGCTTGCCGAACCTCGATGCAGTTTTTCCTCATCTGAAGCGGCTGCTAGCACTCCACGAACCACCATTGGACCGTTCGTTATTCGCCATTGTTGCGCAGGTCTGGCTTGACTTGTCATGTCCGCAGATAAGCGATCGATATTTGACTTCAATGTTCCCATCCTGGCCGGACTGCAAACAGTATCGCATGCTTGTGGCCTCCGACTTCAATCTTGACACCAGTCTGGCTCTCTGCTTGACTTCAGGGCCTCTCGGCCGTCGATTGGACGACGTTTGTTCAGGTGCACCTAGATGGCATCAGACATTTTTGCAAAGATCGGGGATATCAAAGGCGAATCCCTCGACTCCAAACATACAGACGAAATTGAGGTGCTATCGCTCTCTTGGGGTGTCACGAATAACACGAGCATTGGTGCCGGCGGCTCTGGCGCCGGCAGGGCGAGCTTTCACGACCTTTCTTTTGTACACGCCATCGACAAGGCGTCTCCGAGATTACTGAGGGCGTGCGCGACAGGCTCGCATCTGAAGGAAGCCACGATCACACATCGCAAGGCGGGCAAAGGTCAGCAGGAGTACCTCATTATCAAGATGGACGACGTCATCATCACCAGCGTCTCGCTTAGCGAGAGCACCGCGGGGGGATCCGAGAACGTCAATCTCGCTTTTGCAAAGGTCGACTTCGAGTACAGGCCGCAAAGACCCGATGGAACCCTCGATGCGGGGATACATTTCAAGTTCAACATCAAAACCAACACTTCCGGCTAGGCGCGTTCGAGTGGAGGCGGGCGAAAGACCGCCTGGACAGTTATGGAGCCTTCAGAACCATCTACGCGTGAGTTGACGCTCGACGAGGCGGTTTCGGTCGCAATCCTTCTGCAAAAAAACAAACAATTCCTCGAGGCCGAGAAGATTTACCGCCACGTATTCGAGATGGCGCCGGATCACCCCCGTGGGCTGCACTACGCCGGTGTGCTCGCGCACCAACAGGGGCGGAACAAGGAAGCCCTCGAGCTCATCCAACGAAGCGTCGCGTTCATGCCGGATCAAGCGGACTGGTACAGCAACCTTGGCATCGTCTTCCAATCGGAACAAAGGCTTGACCGCGCTGTCGACTCGTATCGGCGTGCGATCGCCATCGATCCGAGCCATGCGAACGCGCACAACAATCTGGGAGTGCTGTTGCGAGCGACAGGACAGCCGATTGAAGCGGAAGCCGCATATCGTGAAGCCATCCGGCTGAACCCTGAACACATTGACGCGTACACCAACCTGGGCAATCTGCTCAACGGTTTGAGGCGGACAGAAGAAGCCGCGGCGTGTTACTGCAAGGTTATCACGCTGACACCCAGGCACCCTGAGGCGCGAAAGCTGCTGGCGCTGGCACACTGCACGCTAGGCGAGGTCGGTGAGGCGACGAAGATCCTTGGGGAATGGTTGAACGAAGAGCCAGAGAATCCTATTGCGCAACATATGTTGGCGGCTTGTACCGGTCGAGATGTGCCGAAACGAGCATCAAATGGTTTCATCGAGACAACCTTCGACAGTTTTGCGGCGAGTTTCGAAGCGAAGCTCGCAAGTCTGTCCTATCGTGCGCCGGCCCTTATTGTGGCAATGCTGGAGGATTGCGGGCTCCAGCCTTCACAGTGCCTCCATGTGCTCGATGCAGGGTGTGGAACCGGCCTTTGTGGCGCACTGGTCGCACCGTTTGCGCGCCGCCTTGTTGGCGTGGACCTGTCCGACGGCATGCTGGCCCACGCGAAGGATAAGAACGTCTACAGCGCACTGGTGAAAGCGGAATTGAGCGAGTATCTGCGCGAAAGCGGCGATACATTCGACATGATCGTGTCTGCCGACACGCTCGTCTATGTTGGCGACCTCAAGGATATCATAGCGGCGTTCGCGCGAGCGCTGCGTCCGAATGGGATCTTTGTCTTCACGCTGGAACAGGCTATCGGAGACTGCGCCGATGCCGGCTACCGTCTCGAGCTGCACGGCCGTTACAGTCATGCTCTGGTCTACGTCGAGCAGTTGCTCGCATTCTCGGGCCTGCAGTCGAAGATCATCGAAGCCGAATTGCGCATGGAGGCAGGCGCGCCGGTCCCAGGGCTGGTAATCCGTGCGGTAAAGTCGGAGTCAAAGCACTCGCAGCCGTCCACGCAACCGGATTTTCTATGAGAAGCCGCGACTCCGCGGAGCGCAAGGGCCCATACCCATTGCTGGAGTAACTTTGCCTTCGTAACAATCATACCCGTATGGCGGGCTGCGCGCGCGACCTGACGATGGGAACGCGTTTGAACGGTCGACGCCACCACCCTTCGTGGCGTCAAGCCGCTCGCGCGGTCGGACGCGTCCTTCGCCAGCAATGCGCCGCTCGCCACCCCCGACACCAGGACAAGGCCACTGGCAAGCATGTTTTGATACAGTGATGACCGCCGATTGTCCGTGCGCTCGCCGCGATAGATAGCCGCGCCACCTTACGAAACCGTATAGTGCGGGCGAGAGCACGGTAATGTTGCCCAGCCATTCTTGCTCCGACGCAGCAACCGTGTTGTTGAGGAACACACATGAATGACTACCCCGCAAGACATCCCACCTTATGCATTGTCGCCATCGTCATGGTGGCTGCTGTCATGGCATTCCTGACGGTGCCAAGAGCGCACACCGCCGTCCTGATCGCGGCCGAAACGCCTGCCATGGCCGAGAAGAATCCTCCGGGGGACATCCCGGACAGTCAAGTGTTTATCGATTATCATTCGCCCCTGGGCTTCACCCTGAAAGTACCGGAAGGCTGGGCGCGAAAAGACGGGCCTGACGGCGTCAGCTTTATTGATAAGCTTGACGGGGTCGTTGTGATGGTATCATCCGCAAACAAAGCGCCGAACGTCGAATCCGTTCTGCGCGACTACGTGCCGATGATGGAGAAGAGTGGACACGCCGTGAAGGTGGGCAGCGTTCGCATGGTCAAGCTGCCTGCGGGAGACGCGGTCCTGATTTCCTACAGTTCAAACTCCGAGCCCAATCCGGTCACCAACAAGCAGGTGCGGCTGGAAAATCACCGTTATCTCTATTTCAGAGCTGGAAAGCTCGCGGAACTTGATCTGTACTCCCCCTTCGGCGCGGACAATGTGGATCAATGGCGCCTGATGTCACAATCCTTCAGGTGGCAATGAATGCCTCTGATTGAAGCTTACGAATTGTATCGTTTTTTTCACATCGGCGATGACGAGACCGCCGCGTTGCGTGGTGTGAGCCTTGCTGTGAACGAGGGTGAGATTGTTGCGGTGACCGGTCCATCTGGCAGTGGTAAATCCACCTTGTTGGCGTGCCTGTCCGGTCTCGACGAACCCGATGGTGGCTACGTTATCGTCGCCGGCGAGCGACTTACACGCAGGTCGGAGGCCTTGAGGGCAGCAATACGCGCGCGGCGCTTTGGGATTCTCCTGCAATCCGGCAATCTCTTCCAGCATCTTACAATATTTCAGAACGTCGAGTTGCAGCTAAGGATGGCCGGGCATCGCAAAAGCCCGGGGGATATCGACGAGATCCTTGCAGCGATCGACCTCGACCATCGTGCACACGGCTATCCTGACGAGCTTTCGGGTGGTGAACTCGCCCGCGCCGGGCTAGCCGTCGCCATCGCCACCGATCCCATCCTGCTCATCGCGGACGAGCCCACCGCCGAAGTCGACACTGAAACCGAGAAAGGCATCATCGATCATTTCGTCGGTCGCCGTTCGAAGGGAAAATCCACCCTTATTGCAACACACAGCCCGGCGCTCGCCTCGATAGCTGATCGAACCATACGGCTGGTGGACGGGAAGGTGGAAGATGACTGACTGCCTTGTCGATGCCATTGATATTGACCGGTCTTTCCCCGATGGAAGCACCAGCCACGTTTCAGTGCTGCGATCCGTCTCGTGTCGTATCATGCTCGGTGACCGGATCGCATTGACGGGTCCATCCGGCAGTGGCAAGTCCACGCTTCTGCACATCCTCGGCGGCCTTGACGAGCCAACCAAAGGCAAGGTCACATGGCCCGCTTTGGGCGCTCGCGATACGCTGCGGCCAGAAAAAATATCGTTCGTATTTCAGACCCCAAGCCTATTTTCGGCGCTGACGATTATCGAAAACATTGCCTTGCCGTTAGCGATGGCGGGGAAAGAGAAACAAGGCATCGCGCGAGCCGCCGCTTTGTTGGAGGCCCTCGAACTAGTCGGGCTAGCGACAAAACTGCCGGAAGAAATTTCTGGTGGCCAGGCGCAGCGTGTCGCCATAGCGAGAGCGGTCATCACGAAGCCGCTACTTATTCTGGCCGACGAGCCAACAGGGCAGCTGGACGGGCAGACGGCAGCGAGCGTTATCGATTTCTTGATCGAAGCCGTTGAGAAGACGGGATCGGCGTTGATTGTGGCGACCCATGATCAAAGGATCGTGGAGCGATTGGAGAAGGTCTGGGCGATCACGCACGGCCAACTCTCGACGTTTGCTCCAGCCATCAAATCGAAACGGCGCATCCCGTGACGCGCCTTTGGATATCAGGGCTCCTTCTGCGCCGCGCATGGCAACTCGCCGGATATGCAGGGGGCGTGGCGGCTGCCGTCGGCCTTCTCGCCTGTCTTGCCGTGTTCCTTTCGTCGAGTACTGCAACCATGACAAGGCGGGCCATCGCCGAGGTCCCAATAGATTGGCAAATTGAAGCAGTTCCAACGGCTGACCTCGCTGCAATCAGGGGAGCAATCGCCGGGGCCGCGCCGATTATGGCAGTTCATGAAGTGCATTACGCAGATGTTACCGGTTTCGAAGCCAGCACAGGCGGGACTTTACAGGCGACTGGCGCTGGTAAAGTGCTCGCCTTCGACAATGACTATGCCCAGGCATTTCCCATGGAACTCCGGCTCCTGGCGGGAACGACGGACGGCGTTCTTATCGCGCAGCAGACAGCTGCCAATCTGCACGCTGCGCCAGGCGACACGATCACGATCAACCGGGTCGGAATTGCACCGACAACAGTGCGGATCGCTGGCGTTATCGACCTCCCCGACGCCGACGCACTGTTTCAGGCGGTGGGTTTGCCACCGCTATCGGCTCCGCAAGCGCCGCCTGACAATGTGTTGGTGATGGGATTGAATGAATGGAACCACACCTTTGGTCCGCAGGCATCCGCGCGCCCCGATACAGTCCGGGCGCAATTTCATGTGCGACTGGATCATGACATGCTTCCTTCCAATCCGGTGTCTGCGGCCAATCGCGCCAACAGCGCGGGGCGCAACCTCGAAGGGCGCGTGGCGGGCACTGCAGTCCTCGCCAACAATCTTGGCACCCGGCTGGATGCGGTTCGCGAAGATGCGCTCTACGCACGCGTGCTGTTTATGTTTCTAGGTGTACCGGGCGTCTTTCTTGCTGTGGCCATTACGATGGCGCTTACAAGTGCAGGGGGGCAACGGCGGCGCGCCGAACAAGCATTGTTGCGCATGCGGGGTGCTTCCACTATGCGAATTATCAGCCTTTCGATTGCAGAAGCGCTATTGGTTGGCTTCATCGGAATACTTGGCGGGGCGGCGCTCGCGGGACTGCTGGTCACCGTTTTTATCGGCCCGATCTCTTTCGAGCCATCCGATCTCGTCCTTTTTGCTTCGATTGCGGTCGCCGGACTGATCTTGTCGATTGTTGCCACCGCCATCCCAGCCTTGCGCGCCAGTCGGCAAAACACTGTTAATTTGGCCCGGCTGACCACCCGCTGGAAGGCTCCGTTAGGGCAAACCCTTTTTATCGATTTCATATTGTTGGCAATTGCAGCCGTCATCATGTGGCGGACGGCCGGTAACGGGTATCAGATCGTACTCGCCCCCGAAGGCGTGGCTGCCACGGCGGTCGACTACACCGCGTTCGTGGCTCCCGTCTGTTTCTGGATCGGCGCGGCGCTATTGACGATGCGCGTTTGTAACGGACTCATCCACGGAAGCAGGGGGTTGCTCGAACACTTGATCCGGCCGGTGAGCGGATCAATGACAAAAGTTGTGTCGGCGTCCTTGTCACGTCAGGCAGGCCGCATTACCGCCTCAATAGGAATGGTTGTTCTCGCTGTCTCCTTCGGCACGTCGACTGCGATTTTCAACCGGACATACAATGCGCAGGCCCGTGTCGATGCCGAATTGACAAATGGGGCCGACGTTTCGGCCCTGGGCACAAGTCTACAACCTGCGGGGGATCATCTTTCGAGCCTCGCTGCCGTGCCGGGCGTGGCGGCCGCCGTAGCGATGCAGCATCGGTTCGCCTATGTCGGAACGGATCTTCAGGATCTCTACGGCATCGACCCCGAACATATAGGCGAAGCCACGACGCTGTCCGACGCATATTTTTCCGGGGGGAGCGCAGAGAAGATTTTAGCAACTCTTAAATCGAATCCAGACGGTGTACTTGTTTCCGAGGAGACGGTGAACGACTTCCAGCTTCGGCCCGGCGATACGATCAACCTTCGACTGCAAATGGCCGAGGATCATCAATACCGTGCGGTGCCCTTCAAATTCATTGGCATTGCCCGCGAGTTTCCAACAGCGCCGCGAGACTCCTTTCTCATTGCCAACCAGGATTACATTGCCAAGGTGACGGGCTCGCCAAGCGCCGAATATGTTTTGATGCGTACGAGCGAAGATCCCCCGCTTATTGCGATGCGGGCTGTGCGACGTTTGGGTGAGTTTCCTTCCATCAAGGTAACCGACATCAGTTCCGCAGCCCATCTCATCGGTTCAAGCCTGACGTCGATTAGCCTGGACGGACTTAGCGCCATAGAACTGCTGTTCGCGATCGTGATGTCTGCGTCAGCGGCTGGACTGATGCTGGCGCTCGGTTTCGTCGATCGCCGACGAGATTTCGCGGTCCTTGCAGCAGTTGGAGCTACTCCGAACCAGCTTGCAGCATTCTTCTGGGGCGAAGGCCTCCTTATCACCCTTGCCGGCATCGTCTTTGGAGTCGCCATCGGTATGACGACTGCGTGGATGCTGGTGAAAATGTTGACGGGTGTTTTCGACCCGCCGCCGGAGCATCTCCAAATTCCATGGCTTTATCTAACCGGACTGCTGATCACAATTGCCGGTTCGATTGGGTTCGCGATAGCTGCCGCAAGAATGAAGCTCGTGACGGTTTCCCAAGTGCAATTGAGAGATTTATGACGTGATTTTGCCGTGCAGTTGGTTGTCGGATATAATATGTCGTACGCATCAATGATCGTCGCATTCGTAACGGCGCATCCTAATCTCGCCTATGGCATTGTGTTTGCACTGGCTTTTTCCGAGGCAGTGCCGCTTCTGGGGGCGATTGTTCCTGGCTCTGCCATTATGCTGGCTTGATGGACCGGTGCAGGACCGCCAACGTCCGGAAATGGCGCATTGCGGATATTCTCAACGAACGTTTACCACCTAAAAGCGAGCATTCGCTCCGATGGGGTCAAGTAACCCAGGGCGACCCTTATCGGCCCGTAAATGCGGCGGTGAAAACCGCCAACTGAGCGTCGAAAGCGCGCTTGTATGCGGGTCGCGCTTCGCCGCGTGCGACATAGGCCGAGAGGTTCGTATATTGGCCCAGCATACCTGATCTCTTCAACCTGAGCAGCACCGACACCATCAAAAGGTCAGCGGCGCTGAACTCGCCGTCCAGCCAGTCGGCATCGCCAAGGCGACGGGAAAGTTGGCCCATCCGGTCACGGACGCGTTCCTCAAGGACAGGCAGGCGTTGCTCGTACCAAGTCTCGTCGCCCTCCAAGAGCTTGGCGACTTCGCGATCAACGATCGGCGGCTCCATCGTGGTGAGCGCGGCAAACATCCATGTGATCGCGCGCGCCCGGGCATTCGCATCGTCGGGCAGCAGGCCCGCATGGCGCTCCGCGATATGGAGGACGATCGCGCCCGACTCGAACAGGGCGAGATCGCCTTCTTCATAGGTCGGAATCTGCCCGAAAGGATGAAGCGCGAGATGCGCGGGTTCCTTCATCTCGCTGAACGAAACAAGACGAACATCGTAAGGCTGGCCCACTTCTTCAAGCGCCCAGCGAACCCGCATGTCCCGCGCCAGACCCTTGCCGCCATCGGGCGACCGTTCAAAGGCTGTGATGGTGGGGGTCATTGGAAAGCTCCGGGCGATTGCATAATGTTGTCAGTGTGATGTGCATGGTTGGGACGATCTTTCTCATGGTTAGTATCCATTCTTACGCTTTGACTTCAAGGACGAACGACCGGCGCGGCTTCCGACAACTTATCTCGTTTGTTGAGCCATGGGATTTCGGGGTCCGAGCCTTCTCTACGCGGCCATCCGACGAACGGCCCGAAACCCTTCTGTCTGCGAAGGCCTCCGCGGGGTGACGGCAGGGTCAATTTCCATGCCGACAGACGACTTGTTACCGCAACGGCCCTATATCCCACCGGGACGCTACGCCGTGCAGTCGCTATCCCGGCGCCGCCGTTAACTGGACGTTGGAGCAATCAACGCGGCCCTGGACAAGGTGGGACTATCCATCCGGAGCTGGAAGTCCAACGATCGCTTTTGGCGCATTGCTGCCGTTCGNNCGAACGGCAGCAATGTGGGGGAGGACCCCAGCTTGCCGGTTGTTGCTGATCCGCTTCCGCCTGGGTTTGATCGCCCCCGTGTGCCTACAGGAACTCAGGCGTTCGAAGACGTGCCTTCAAGAGTACTCCAGTCAAACTTGCGCGCCCAGTCGGCAAAACTGTGCCAGCGGACTTCCTGAAAATCCCTGTGCAAAGCGGCGACATCGACGTCGTAGCCGACGCTATCGAACCATTCGAACATGAGTGCCACATCCTCACTTTGCTGGCGAGCCGCGGCGATCGGGATTTCCTGATAGTTGATTGGGCGGCCGATGGCCTGAGTGAGGATTTTCGCCTGCTCCTCGCCGGATATCTCATCCCCGGCGAAATCGAAACGCTTGCCGAATACGTGCTCGCGCCGCTCAACCAAGGCGGCAACGAAAGCCCCGATGTCCGCCAATGCTACGAGTTGAAGGACGCGTTTGGGAGGCATCGCGAAAGCATGCGTGCCTTGGCGCAGGGCACCGATCGACCACGGCGCGACGATGTTCTCCATGAAGGCGACCGGCGCGCTGACTGTGTAGGGGATGCCGAGCCCTGCGACGTGTTTCTCGACGAGATACTTGCTTTCGAAATGCGGAATGCCGGTCTTCTTATTTGCATCCGCGACGGAGGAATAGATCAAATGCCCCACATCAGCGGCCTTCGCAGCATCGGCGGCAATGATTCCCTGGCGGATTTCCTCCTCTACACCGGCCTCGTAGCTGTTGCCCATCAGAAACATGGTGTCCACGTCATTTGCAGCCTTCAGAACGGACGTCGCGTCAGCGAGATCGCCGGCCACGACGTCAGCGCCGGCCAACGCCAATCGCCGTGCGGCATCGCCGTCCGGCTTGCGGGTCAGTGCCTTAACGCGATGTCCTCTCGATAGCAGTGCGTGCGCAACCGCGCCGCCTTGCTGGCCAGTAGCGCCGGTAACCAGAACGGCTCGTTTGGTGGTCATGGGTCTGCTCCTTTTGTTTCCAATGGAGCAAAGTTAGGACCTGTCACATTAAACCATAATGATCTATAATTGGAAAACATCGTCCCAATGTTGGATACAATGCTCGATCTTAACGATATTGTCGTGTTCGCTCGCGTCATCGAGGCCGGTAGCTTCACTGCCGCCGCGCGCCTGCTGGGCGTGCCCAAGACGACAGTCAGCCGCCGCATTGCCGCGCTTGAGCGTGAGGTCGGCGTCCGTCTGCTTCAGCGTACGACACGCAGCCTCAACGTGACGGACGCAGGACGTCGCTACTACGAGCAGAGCAGCCAGGCGCTGCGGGCAATTGAAGATGCGAATCTACGGCTCGCGGAAGCGAGAGCAGAGCCTACAGGCACAATCCGGATATCGGCTCCAGTCGGCTTTGGCGGTCACTTTCTGTCCAGCGCGATTTTCGATTTTCTGGCGACGTATCCAAAAACCAAAGTGGAGTTGCGCCTGACCGACGACAAGCTCAATCTGGTCGAGAACGGTATAGACCTCTCATTCCGCACCGGGATCCTTCCAGACTCCACGCTGATCGCCCGCAAGCTCGGCTCTACGCATAGAATTCTGTGCGCCAGCCCGAACTATCTCGCGCGTCATGGCGCGCCAGTAGTGCCGGCGGACCTCGCTCGCCATAACTGCGTCATCGCGGGCCTGTCGACGGCCAATGCACACTGGGTGTTAGAAGGCTCGCAAGGCCAGGAAACGGTTACGGTGTCTGGACGCTTCGCCGCCAACGAAATGCAGGCGGTAATTGCCGCTGCGATTGCAGGCTATGGCATCGCCCAATTACCCCACCGGGTCGCCGAGGCGTCCATCAAGGAGAGGCGGTTGCGCCGCGTTCTCGACGCTTACACGACCCCGGTCGGCGGCCTATATGTCGTATACCCGAGCAGCCGACACCTTTCGCCCTTGGTCAAGGCGTTCATCGAGCTTGCAGCTGAGTGGTGGAGCACGGCCGGAACCGGCGAGAATGATGAGGCCGTGGTCGTATCGAACCAAAGCAGTTCGGTTGACGAGTTGGCTCTGAGCATATCACCACGTGGATGAAGGCCGGGTGACTGTTTCTGTCCGCTTTTGGGTCGAACTCAGCCAGCCATTTGTTGAACCTGCTGTCAATGGCTGGAATTGGCGCGGAGCGGACATTAATGAATGTCAGCAAGTGGCCCACATCACTCTACCAAACCTCGGCCTAGCTTGAGACATTCTCGCCACTGCGCATGAAGTCAATGAACGCTATGGCCAAAGCCCAGCGAACTGGCGGCGCGAACGCTAGACCCTGTGGCGCCGCTGACTTCGATGCGCGCGTCGCCAGTAGCGGGCCTAGGATGAATACAGCACGTGGGGACGCACTTCGGTTCTCCTTGCCGGCGCAGGCAAGGAACTCGCGAATTCTCTCGTCGCCCGGCTCACCTGTAGCTAGATGCGGAAGTCGCCTAGTGCGCGAAGCGGTCCTCACCTGATTCCGGTCAAAACCCTGCAGCGAGAGGTCTGAGTAATTTTTACTTCAATAACAGCTCAATCTGGTGTCGGATTGGCAAAGCCTCGTTCGTCCTTGGGGCTGTATATTCCGTCAACTCGAAGAGCGAAAGGACCACGCAATGCCAAAAAACACGATCTGCATATGGTACGATAAAGACGCCGAAGCTGCCGCCCGCTTCTACGCCGAGACTTTTCCCGATAGCGCGGTGGGAGCCGTCATTCGCGCACCTGGTGACTATCCCGACGGGAAGCAGGGAGACGTATTGGTTGTTGAATTTACCGTGTCGGGTATTCCCTGTATCGGCCTCAACGGCGGTCCCATATTCAAACACAACGAAGCCTTCTCATTTCAAATCGCAACTGACGATCAGGAAGAAACCGACCGCTACTGGAACGCCATTGTCGGCAATGGTGGCCAGGAAAGTGAGTGTGGCTGGTGCAAAGACAAATGGGGCGTGTCCTGGCAGATCACACCGCGCGTTCTGACCGAGGCGCTGGCGATAGGCGGTGATCAAGCAAAGCGTGCTTTCGATGCGATGATGACCATGAGGAAGATCGACGTCGGGGTGATCGAAGCGGCTCGGCGCGGCTGAGGCAGCATCGCGTCGGCCGGGATATTTTCGCCAGAAGCGGCCGCTTCTGGCGAAAAGTGGACACTAGCGGAATGTCTATTGTCGATCTGAAACGTGGCCACACAAATGCGCCGGCTAATCGCTCAGAACCAATCGTCAGCGACTGTGCGTCCATTCAGCGGTAGATCATGAGGCCGCTTTTGCCGTGGGTTGAGCGTATTTCCGCAAGTGAAGTCAGCGCTTTGTCCGTGGCTTTTTCTTCGCGCAACGTGGCAACGGGCAACTTCTGGGCGCCGGCCCAACGGGCGAGTGTGCCATAGCGCGCCATTTCGTAATGTTCGACAGCCTGCACGGCAGAGGCCAAACCAGCGTCAAGCGCAGGCTGGCATTTGAAGTCGTAGATGATCTCCTCGCCCTCGGCTATGATCCCTTCGATTGCGTCGAGATCGGCGACACGCGGTCACCGGGGCATCAACGCACTGGCAAAAGTCTGACTCCTTTGCAGGAGTCTGACTCAATCAGGAGAGAAGGCTGACTCAGTCAATCCAACAGGTCTGACCGCGCAATTAGCTTCCGGATCAGTAGTAAACTACCCACATCGACAGTAAGTGTTATCATCAATTTGACACTGCATTCATCTGGCGTTGGGATCATGCCATGGGCACGGGCGCACGGGTCATTATTGCAATTGCATTGTTTTCGGCACTTGGTGTCGGATGGCTGGCACTTCAACATTCAAATTTCGAGCGGGACCGCACCATATCGGAGTGGCGATCCCTGTCCGAGACGGAAAACCTCCTGCAGCAGAAGCCTGTTCCAGAAGCATGGTCTGCTGGCGTGTTTGTTTCGGAACGGGGATTGAACATCGCACTGGAAAGCCTGAAAGATGCACAAATTGCCTATGACCCAGAGTTCAAGCCGGATGAGGACACCGTCGTAACCCTGCGGGCCGTTACAGTCTATTTTCAACCGGGTATGGCCTTGGCAAGCCTTCGCCTCGACGCCTTTTCGAAGAATCGCAATCTGACTGTAAAGTTTGACGGGCAAGCCTCCCTCATTTTCAAAGGGATAGAAGAAGGGGAGAACGGGAACGCGCAAGCCGTCTTCGCGATCTCTCTGTTGAGACTCGATCCCGAATTCGGATGGGGCTGGTTCAATATTAAGTTGAGACGATATGCTAGCGACCTCATCGAAAGGGGTCTCATGTTGAAGTTCACCGAAGCTTTCAACATGAAGCTCCCCTTCAAAGACACCATCACTTACGATTTGAAGCAGGATCTCGCGAAGACATTTCCGGTCCGCGATCCGAAAGATGGAAACTGGATCAAGATTCAGATCACCGTCCCGCCATATGAGCTGTCGCAAAAAATTCACACCGCCAGCGCCGTCGTCCTCAACGGCGGAATTTGGCTTCTAACGGATTTCAGCGAGAAACCCATGACAAACGGTATCAGTGAGCCTCCCTCCGAAATCCAGAACGACATCGTCAGAAAGCGGAAAAATCTGGAGAAAATCCAGATGCCCAAGTTGAAGGATGCCGATATTGCTCTGTGGATAAACGGGACTGTTGCTCGCCTGGTTCAAGACAAATTCAACCAGCTGCCTGCTGCAAACAGGACCGCAACCGTCAAGTCGGTGCAATTCGCGGGCCGGCTTGCTGATCAAAAATGGAGAGACGGTTTTCTGGGCGAGGTTGGGGTTTTCGCTGAGCTTGCTAACCCGGGGGCGCTTGCGGCAACAGCTGTGGTGAATACAGTCGGCGTGTCTTGGACCAAAGGGAAACGCTTGAAGGTTTCGCTCAATGCGCAGGTCGACGCCAAGGCGTCCGTAGATCTGCATGTCAATCCCTTGGTAGGAGGTGGAGTCGGCACGACGGTTGGCCTGCTCGGGAATACAGGCATAGTGTCCGGGCTTGATGCAGGCATCGAAATAAGAGAAGTGGGTGGCGATACGGTCGTGATGCTAAAGCCCAAGGTCGGTTGCCGTGACGTCAAGCTGGCGCTCAAGACAGACGGAAAAGCGAAGTTTGAGGAAGCTTGGGTAGCAGTTCCGTCAGTGGGAGCTAACATCACCCTTCCGGTTGGCCTGCAGACTGCCCCCGATGTCCTGCTCTTCAGTGATTTGCCTTTTCAAAGGGAGGGCCGTGGCCGGGATGGCAAACCCCTCAAGGTCAAAAACGGGGACGACCACTTCCTATTCACACCAGCATGGACCGAGGTACAGTACGCACTCGTCCCGAAGCGAGTCGAAGGTGACAATGCGGGACTTTGGATAGCAGCCAAATTGCTCACCAAATACCTTGACTCCGAGCCAGCAGGCTATGATCGGGCTGCTGAAGAAAAGAAACTGGCTGCCGCAGCGACCGAAGGACAGCTCAAGGTCAACTGCCCGGACGAGCCCAACTTTGCTTTGACGATCGGCGATCTTGAGTTCGGCAGCAACAACGAGCTCGTGAAATTCTTCCAGGAACGAGGACTGCCTTTGCCGCAGATACGGGGTGGATTGTCCGGCATTCCTGGCACAGGGCCTGCGATACCGTCCCCGATACCGCCCACTCCTGCCCCCACGCTTCCGAACATACCATCGCCAATACCGCCCACTCCCGAGCCCACGCTTCCGAACATACCATCCCCCATACCGTCCACTCCGGATCGCCCGATTCCGAACATACCATCCCCAATACGGCAATGATGATCACGACATCAACTCGGGTGGGAAGTGTGATTGCGCAAATCGGCGATCCGCCCCGTCCGATATACTCGGGCGACGCCGCCAACACGAGCGGCAATCTGGCAAGCGTTCGTGTCGTCGGTGCGCTGTCAGATAATGACTTTCAAAGAAAACGACATATCTTCAATGGTTTAGCGAAAATGTGGTGGCGTTTACTACCCAATTCCGAAATCATTCAGGCAAATGTTGCCGCCTGCAATTCACATGTATTGCCATGGAATCGATCACCTGGGAGATCGGTCAACAATATTAGGGCGCTACTCGGAGGCTATAAGTCACGGCGATCAGCTGCAGGCACACGATGCGGCTCGACGCACCCAAGGCGGACGCTCTGACGGGAAAAATGGAATCCGCAGCCGGTCAGCAATACCGGCGAGCTTTCTGTCCTTACGGAGGTTGTGAAACAGTTGGGATTTTCCAGAATTGATCGCAGCATCTGGCACGCTGATCTACTGTTCAAGTGATTGCATCTATAGTATGACTCATACGCGCAAAAGTCTCTGTAATTGCAGGGGGATAACGTGAGACGACGCGATCTTCTTGTCGGAGGTGCAAGTTTGGCGGCGTCCCTCGCCGTAAAGCCCACTTTTGCGCAATCTACAGTAAAGCGCGCTGCTGTTGTCATCGGTATCAACACTTGCCCAGACCTGCCGGTTCTGACAGCGGCGGTTTCGGGCGCGCGGTCGGTTGCGAAATGGCTCGAAGGTGAGAAATTCGAGGTCCATCGTTTCTTCGACGATAAGGCGCCCGTCAGAGCCAGTCAGATCTACGATGTCGTCGAAGCCTTGGTCGAGCGCGGAACCCTGGAGCAACTTGTGGTTTACTTTTCAGGCCACGGGTATCTTAATTCGACGTCCGAATGGTGGATGCTGTCGAAAGCGCCGAACAATCCCAATGAAGCGATCAGTATGACAGAGAGCGCTATATATGCTCAGGAGTCTGGCATCGCCAATGTTGTATTTATTTCCGACGCGTGTCGCTCGACCCCCGACAGTCTACGCGCAAGTCGAGTTCGCGGAGAGTTGATTTTTCCAAACCGCTCCGGCGCCAGCCCACGAGCTAAGGTTGATAAATTTTACGCCGCGTTGCCGGGAGATGCCGCCCTAGAACTGCCGGTGTCAGATAGCACGAAAACATACCGCGGTATTTACACGGAGTGCTTTCTCGAAGCTTTCAGGAAGCCCGACAAGGACATGGTGGCGATCGCGGCTGATGGGCGGCGAGTGGTGCCGAACCAGAAACTCGAAGACTATCTTGCACGTGAAGTTCCACTGAAAGCGCAGGAATACAATATCACTCTCAACCAAGTCCCCGACACACAGGTGCTGTCTCGCATTGAAACGTACATTGGGCATGTAAAGCCCGATGTGGTAACCGCCGAACACCCTCCATCGCGCGGAACTGACGCCACTATTCTCGACGTAGGTCGAGCGGAGATAAATCGAACGTTCAACGGGTGGTCCACAGAAGTGCCGGTGACAGACGAGGCAAAGCTCGCCATTAGCAAGAAGTCATACGATACGGGTTTTGCCGGGGTCAGGGACAGTATCCTGGATGCATCACGACGGATGAGCTCAGCTACAGGCGGCATTGCCGCGGGATTCGCCATAACCGGTCAGAAGGTTGTCGAAGTACAGGGAAGCTCCAATTTGGAGGCCCGAATAATCAGCGAGCAGGTCATCCAGACCACAGCCTCAGGCGTTGGAAGCGTTGCGATCCGCTTCGAAGATGGATCTGGCACCGTCGTTGCTGCTCTCAAAGAATTCGTTGGCAACCTTGTTGTCGAGCCAAATGGAATCACCAGCTTGAGCTACTTCCCGTCCGAACAGAATTGGCGATACCCCGACTATCAATCGGAGCGTGAACGGATCGATAACTTGCATGCTGTGGTCTCGGCATCAGTGCGATACGGGGTGTTTCGGATAGATAGCGCCAAAGGTGATCCACAAGAACAAGCCAAGCGTCTTGCAGGGACGATACGCGTCCCGAAGGCAATAGATCCGTCGCTAGGGATTTACGCTGCCTATGCCTACGCTGAAGCGGGGTTCACCGACGAAGTCCAATCGGTCCTCGGGTACATGCACGAAGACCTAGAGGTTAACCTTTTTGACGTTGCCATGCTGGCTGGTAAACTCGATGGTGACGTTCGCTCCGTGCCGTTCTGCCCGATGCTGACGCAGGGCTGGGGATTGTTGCGCGTGAAAAATGTTACTCTGCCACAGGCCCTCGAGACCGCGCGTGATCATCTGAAACAGTCGCTCTGGACGACCTTCGATCGCGAAGGGATGGATATCGTCATGGAGGCGATGCGAAACGGGAGTCTTCAATAGCGCCATGCCGTTCAATCGAAGAGAAGCATTGGTTGTCGCCTCGTTGGGCGCTTTCGTCGGATCGTTTTTCTCAAGGCCCACGTTAGCGGCCCCAATGCGCCTGCTGCTTGTTCATGGCCGAGCACAGATTGAACCGGACTTTGAAGTGATCAAAGCTGCTTGGCTGAAGGCTTTGAAGAAGGGGGCCGAAGATTCCGGACACAGCCTGCCGTCCGGTCTTGAGGTCGCTTTCCCGTACTATGGCCCCACACTCGACAAGTTCAGCGCCGGATTTGACGTGCCGCTGACGGCAGACATCCATACGAAAGGCGGCCCTGGGCAGGACGAGTTTCTGAAGTTTCAAGCAGAGCTTGCAGAGGAGGTGCGCAGGAAGGCACGCATTACTGAAGCCCAGGTAAACGACGAATATGGGAACAAGGCGCATGAAAAAGGCCCCAGCAATTGGGAATGGGTTCAGGCAATCATGCGTGCAATCGACAAGTATGGTGGCGGGATGAGCCAGAAGACGCTCGATCTCTTTACGCGCGACGTATTCCTTTACACCAGGCGCGCGGGAGTGCGCAGCGCAATCGACAAGATTGTTGGCAGCGAACTCACTGAAGAGCCCACTGTTGTCATCGCACATTCGCTAGGCTCGATTGTCGCCTATAACATCCTTCGATCAGACCTTCGCCATTTGAATATCCCACTGTTTGTTACTGTGGGCTGTCCGCTCGGGATCCGCGCGGTCCGCAGCCAGCTGCAGCCACTGGTCCATCCTGAACCGGTCAAGAAATGGTTCAATGCCTATGATGACCGCGATGTGGTCGCACTCTACCCGCTTGATGGGGCAAACTTTCCAGTCGAGCCTGCGATCGAAAACTATGGAAAGGTCGATAACAGCACAAAGAACCGCCATGGGATTTCAGGCTATCTGGACAACAAGGTTGTGGCGGAACGAGTAGTGGCGGCCCTTGGCACGTGAACTTGGCAGCGCTGCCTCTGGCGATCCACACGACTGCATCCGACAACTCCAAGATTAGAAAGCCAGGTAATCGTCGCGAACCATGACACGCTCCAGTGCATTTTGCTTAGTGAAGACATTGGAACGGGTTCGCGCGTGCTGGTAAGATCGAGGTGCCCGCTTGCGGGCGTCGTAGCTGGAAACCCGTGGAGGTTCACATGGCAAAAAAGTCAGAAGCAGTCGTCTATAAGATCGTTGAGGTTGTCGGTGTCAGCGAGACGTCGTGGGAGGAAGCGGGCCGAAATGCCGTGGAAACGGCAAGCAGCTCGCTGCGAGACCTGCGCGTTGCCGAAGTGACGAAAATGGACATGAAGTTGGAGGAGGGCAAAGTCGCCGCATTTCGCACGCGCGTATCGCTCTCCTTCAAATACGAAGCCTAGAAGTGTCCAACCTCTGATAGTTCGATAAGTTAGTGCCGTCCCGAGGGAACATTTGGTCGCTGGCGGCGGCCGGACGCTTGTGGCTTCAGACTAAGCATTTAAATTTGAAGCGCTAAGCCAGAAATTCGAGGGCGCCTGGCTTCACGCTGCACGGGGCATGCTCGGCGCGATGGCATTGGCAAGGCAATCGCTTGGATGCCGTCGGAAGTGCCCCGCATAACACCGGTTCTGTCATGAGCTCTGTTCGGCCAGCATCAAATTCTAACCACAAGAGCGGGTGTGGGCTTTATCTCGTCAGCGTCGAGCTTGCAGGCAACATCCGTGTCAAAACGTCATCCTTTCGAACGAAGTGATGCCACAATCCAGCCCCTGCGTGCAGTCCAGCGAGGATCAAAATGCCATTGGCGCAAAGGCCGTGCAATTCCTTGATGAGACCTGCTGTAGAGCGATCCGGCTGGAACGGGGCAGGGATGGTGAACAAGCCAAAGAAACTGAGCGCGTCGCCTCTGAACCAGGTCAGGAGAATGCCGAGGATCGGGATAACAATCAGCAGCGCATAGAGGGCAACATGACCGGTTTTGGCCAAGATACGCTCGATACCCGTCATTGACGCGGGAAGCTCCGGAGCACCGTTGATAAGACGCAGCACAACACGCCAAACGACAAGCGCCGCAAGTAGCAATCCGAAAGATATGTGCAGCCACCACGCGAAATCCCGGTACGGATCGCCCCGCTGGAAGAGACTATCGCCAAATGTCAGCCCATAGAGGCCCAAGACCAAAACGAACAGCAGCCAGTGCAATGCTTTTTGAGAGGACGAATAGACATTGGACCTCATCATCGGCAACTCCAGTTTACGATCATTCAAATCCGCATTCAGATTTGGGCAAAGCTATGTTCGTGAACGCGGATTTTCCTTCCCTTACGAAATTGTAATCTCAAACGACTTGTCTCATTGGGTAGCCGGGGATTTCTGTCCGCCCAGCAAGCGCTGACTGCAGAGAAGCAGCCATTGGTGCGGGTGTGAGGCAGCACGCGCTATTGGAATTGACGCAAGCGAAGACCATTGGCAGCCGATCGCTGAGCGAACATACAGCGGAGGCAGTCATCCCGTGTCGCAAGTCTGCTTTGCCGGTGGCGATCACAGTAACAAGCGTGGCGACAACTCGCATCGCTGCGCGAAAGCCCAGTGCATCAACGCCGACCGGGTCCGGTCTGTCGTCGCCGTCCGTTTTTGTGGACATTTGGAGCTTCGCCGCCTCGGGGCCTCGGCCGGGAAAGATCGAGAAAGTCGACGCGCGCCATGTTAGCCAACTAAAGGCGTGTGACTACAATTGGCTGCAAAGACGATCACGGAGACGGTCTTGAGGGGGCTCCTTGCCCGTCCGTCGGAATGATTCATCTGCCTTGAACAAACGCCGAAATGTCGGCCACGCTGATCGTTTATCAAATAAGCTGCAGCGCGACGGCCGCGTGAACGCGCGGCGGCCTTCGGGTAAGAAAAGGTCTTTAACCGAAGTTCGATCTATTACCTGGCCCTCTTATTTTCGGCAGGTTGCTCAGAAGAGACTCGCACGCCTTGGTAATATGGTTGGCCAGAAGTGCCGATGCCTCAGCTACATTTCGAGCTCGACAGGCAGCAAGAATCTGGCGGTGCTCCCGGTCATCCACACCTGTCCCACCGGACAGGGTCAATTGAATGCGAAGATAACGTTCTATTCGATCGTTCACGGATCGGATGAGGTTCAACAAGAAGGGCCGGTTGGCATCCTCGTAGAGACATGAATGGAATTGCCAGTTCAGTTCGGCCCAGCGCGCGACATCCGTCTCGCGTGCGAATGCATCACAATATTCCTCGGCCCGCTGAAACGTTCGGTCGGTCATGCGCGGTATCGACAGTCGCAAAGCATTTGCTTCCAACATGCTTCTGACTTCAAAAATCTCCGCAATCTCAGGTTCGGTGACGCTCGTCACGACAGCGCCGCGATTGCGCTGAAACTCTACGAGACCTTCGGCCTCCAGCCGCTTCAGCGCTTCCCGAACAGGAATTTTACTGACGTCAAATAGCTTGGCTACATCATCCTGACGGATAGGCTCGTCTTCATCCAAACCGCCGGTCACGATCGCCTCGCGGATATACTTAGCGATAATATCCGAGGTCGGCGGTGTATTGCCAAGCGATGGCAAATTGTGAGCTTTTAGCGGCAATGTGTACTCCTTTACCGGTAGTCGCCGGACGCCCGAGGCGGAACGAATAACGTAGCTTATATACGATCCTAAATCATATGTCTTGACACAATATCGTATACGATATTCAATAAAGGAGCAGTGAGAAATGGATTGTGAGCGATGGACGCGCAAAAAATACCGGAAGTAGTTGGATATGTTACGCCTCTGAGCGCGGCACCCGGCGGTACTTTGGAATTCAAGATCTCCTCGCAAGGCAATCGGCCTGTCACCGCACGTGCTCTTCGGCTGATCTCTTGCGATCCAAATCCGAGCGGACCCGGCATAAAGACCGAGGAAGCTGATTTCGGTCTCGCCGAGCGATATTCTGCTTCGGAACAAAGGGCTTTTCTCGGCTCCTGCGCGTTCGGCACCATCCCATCGTTGAGCGGCTATGCCGGGGTTAAGGTCGGTCTGATGGTAATGCCGACGCTGCAGTCCGATTTTGATCAGACTGTTTTTTCATTGCAGAACGCCGATTCGACCTTTGGGGTGGCGATCGTCACGCGTGACAGCAAGCTTTTCGTCCGGCGGCTGGAGAAGGAAGACTCATATGAAGTCGGCGCCGCTTTGCCTAAGGGTCGATGGTCGCGTCTGGAAGTCACGTTTGATTCAAAGGGCGTTTCGGTAGCGGTATCTGAACAGAGTGGCGATGCCACGAATGTTGCCGACGCTTCTCACGTCACGAGCCGCGCGCTGACGGGGGTCGACCATATCTGTTTCGCCGCACTGTGGCAGGGACACCCTGAACGGACCTTCAACGGCTCGATTGAAAATCCGTCGCTGAGCGCAAGACGCGTAGAACCAACCCGACCGGAGCAGGACCCCGCGTGGGAGGTCATTGCCAGCTGGAATTTCGCTGGAGACGCCCGTGACACTTGGGTCGCCGATGAGAAGGATGGTGGGCGGCGCCTGTCATTGATCAACATGCCGACCCGCGCCATCAGGTCATCGGCGTGGTCCGGTCGCAATATGGACTGGAAGCAGGCGCCGCTCGAATACGCGGCCATCGCCTTTCATGCCGACGATCTCAGCGATTGCGGCTGGCAGACGACGATCCCAATCGAAGTGCCCGAGGGAACGCGCTCAGGGGTTTACGGACTTGAGATCGACAACGGTGTCAGCAAGGACACGATACCATTTTATGTCGTTCCAGGTGCCCGAACGGACCGGGAAAAGATCGTCTTTTTGGCGCCGACGTTCACTTATGTGGCCTATGCGAACTTCGCTCGAGGAAACTTCGCTGGCGAGCTTGCGGAAAGAGTGGCCGCCTGGAATGCATTTCCGCACAATCCTGATGAGGTCGGCGCCTACGGGTATTCCACTTATAGCCGACATCCCGACGGATCCGGCATAACCTTGTCCTCACGTTTGCGTCCCATCCTGACGATGCGCCCGCAATACCTCATCTACTTCGATCCGAAAGGATCAGGCATGCGGCATTTTCCGGCGGACTCGCATCTGACGGATTGGCTTGAGGAAAAAGGCTTCGCATTCGACGTCATAACGGATGAGGATCTCGATCGAGACGGTTTCGCTGCCCTATCACCCTATGATGTCGTTCTCACAGGGACGCATCCCGAGTATCACACCCGGCGCACGATCGATGCCCTCATCGCCTACAGGGAAGCCGGCGGTAACCTCATGTATCTTGGCGGGAACGGCTTCTATTGGAAGATCGGCCGCAATAGCGCCCTGCCGCATCTGATCGAGGTTCGGCGTGCCGAAGGCGGAACGCGGGTGTGGGCAAGCCAGCCAGGCGAATATTACCATCAGCTGGATGGAGAGTATGGGGGCCTGTGGCGCCGTAACGGAATTCCCCCGCAGACGGTAGCCGGTGTGGGCTTCACTGCCGAGGGAGGGTTCGAGGGCTCCTACTACATTAGGACGCCTGCCTCCTACCGGGACGATCTCACGTTTCTTTTTGAAGGCTTGTCGTCCACTGAACGCATTGGCGACTTCGGATTATCCGGGGGCGGGGCGGCTGGGTTTGAGATCGATCAGGCAGCGGCTGACTTGGGCACGCCCGATTTCGCGACCGTTGTTGCCTTTTCAGAAGGCCATGGGCCGTCGTTCCACACGACATTCGAAGAACTTCTGCTGCCGGGCGTATTCGACGGAACACCCCGTGAGTATGGCGGTATAAGATCAAACATCGTCTACGGCATGTCTGAGACGGGCGGTGGCCTGTTTGCAGTTGGCTCAATCACGTTTTGTGGGAGCCTTTCACACAACAACTATGACAACAATGTCTCTCGGCTGCTCGAGAATTGCCTGAAGAAGTTTTTGGCCAATGACTGACAAGGCCGATCCGCAAGACGCCCGCGTCGGCTTCCAGGAGTTGAAGTCACTCCTGAAGACGATCTACATGAATAACCGCACCTCATCCGAAACCGCCGATATCCTGGCCGAGAATTGTGCCGGCTGCGAACGTGACGGAGCGCTTAGCCATGGCATTTTCCGAATGTCCGGCTATGTCGATTCACTGCAATCCGGATGGGTGGACGGTCTGACGGTGCCTGATGTCGCGCGTTTTGGGCCATCTTTCATTCGGATCGATGCTCGCAACGGCTTTGCCCAAAGGGCGCTGGCGTCTGCCGACCAACTGATCCGACGCACCGTTGGTGAGACGGGGATAGCCATTGTCGCTATCCGCAATTCTCACCACTTCAGTGCTTTGTGGCCGGATGTTGAGCCCTTTGCTGTGGCGGGGTACCTGGCCATCACTGCTGTCAACGGACTTGCGAACGTGGTTCCTCATGGTGGTCGTCTGGCCGTTTACGGGACCAATCCCATTGCCTTTGCCGTGCCGGTTCACAATGCCCAGCCGCTGGTCGTCGATCAGGCCACCAGCGTCATGGCAAATGGCGAGGTTCGCCTGCACGCTCAGGCCAACAAACCGGTCCCTGCCGGGACGGGCGTTGACCGTGAGGGCAACCCGACGACGGACCCGCATGCGATTTTGGCGGGCGGCGCATTGAACACCTTCGGTGGATACAAGGGATCGTCGATCGCCTTGCTTGTCGAGATTCTTGCTGGAGCAGTCACGGGCGGGCAATTCTCGTTCGAAAATGACTTTACCAGCTTTCCTGGGGCGCAGACCCCAAAGGCAGGGCAACTCCTGATCGTGGTCGATCCCAATTGGGGCGGTTCGACGAATTTTGGATCCCGTCTGGCGTTTCTTTGCGCGCAGTTGTTGAACGCTGGTCAGGATCGGTTGCCGGGCGCGCGACGGCTTACAAACCGTGCAGCTGCCGAGCTATCGGGCATACCGATCACAATGAACGACCTTCAGCGGCTCCGGACGCTGGCTGGCGAAGGCTCGTGAACATTTTTCTCAGAGATGAAGGTAGCGACATGACGCTTGATAAAAACAGACTTGAATTACGGCGAGGCCTTACGCCGGCACAGGTGCAGCAACTGGTTGACCTATTTCAGCAGGAGTGGTGGACCAAGGGTAGGCAAAAAGCAGACGTGGAAAAGCTGATGGATAAAGCTGGACCGATTTTTGCCTTCATTGACCCTGTGAACGAGGAACTCGTCGCATTTGCGCGGGCCATGACTGATGGTGTCTACAAAGCGATGATTTTCGACATCATCGTCAAAGATTCGTGGCGCAACACCGGGCTTGGAAGGCTGTTGATGGAGACCGTTATGACGGACCCTGCCCTCGCGCATGTCAAGCATCGGGAACTCTATTGCCTTGCAGACATGGTGCCTTTCTATGAAAAATGGGGTTTCACGTCAGATCTGCCCGGGCTTTTCTTTATGCGTCAGTCGTCTTGAGACGAAGTTGTCTGCGACCTGTAACCGCCAGCGACTTAGAGCCGCCGTATGAATGCCCATCAAACCATTCTTGAAGCCGACTACGCTGTTATCGGCCTCGGGGC
Organism: Hyphomicrobiales bacterium; assembly: GCA_900473175.1. Taxonomy (GTDB): domain Bacteria; phylum Pseudomonadota; class Alphaproteobacteria; order Rhizobiales; family Rhizobiaceae; genus Phyllobacterium. The sequence goes on from UCKM01000008.1 coordinate 98,512, forward strand.
GATGGGCGCATCCATACTTCATCGTTTGGCACGTTCCGGTGGGAAGGTCGTTGGCATCGACAAATACAATCCCCCACACCGCCATGGCGCAAGCCATGGTGGCCACAAAGTGACGAGAGAGGCTGTCGCCGAAGGTCCAGCTTACCTTCGGTTCGTTCAGCGCTCCAACGAGCTGCTGTGTGAGCTGGAGCGCAGATACAACGTCGAGTTGATGCAGCGTATCGGGACGCTGATCATCGGATCAGAGGTCGCAACCAGTTCCGACAGTTTTCTGCATGCTACCGTTCAGTTAGCTCAGGCCAATGAGATTGAGCACCAGGTTCTGTCCTCTAAGGATTTGAAAAGACTTTATCCGCAGCTCACCGGGGTGACCGATGGTGAAGCAGGCTATTTTGAGCCGAGAGCCGGCTCCATCCGTCCTGAGCCATTGCTGAGCCTGCAAATCGCTCTTGCAAAGCAAGCCGGCGCCGAGATTTTGATAAACACCGCCGTTACGCGGATCACATCGTTCGCCGGCGGCGTACAGATCGAAGCTGATGGGTTGAGACTTCGCGCCGGACAGGTTGCTGTCGCTGCAGGAAGATGGACGGACCACCTTTTTAACGGACGGTTTGCCGACATCTTATCTGTCACCCAACAACGAACGTTCACGTTCAAGGCGCTCGACACTCTCGCCTATCTACCCGACAGGTTTCCTGCATTGATGTGGTTCCGCGAGGGCGTGGGCGGCGAGTGCGCCACGGTCTTTCCGCTCGAACGATCCGGGGATGGGGTCAAGTTTTTTGTGGCAGATACAGAGGCTGACATGCGCGGCAGCATGTCTGGCAACCAATTTTATCACCATCATATCCAACCGTACTTCGGGGGCATTTCCAGAGATTTGCTGCATTCGGAAATATGCGCCTACACCTCCACACCTGATAAAGGATTTTTGCTCGATTGGCATCCGGATATTCCGGGGTTGTTTTTGGTGTCGGCTTGTTCCGGGCATGGTTTTAAGCATGCCTTGGGAATTGGAGAGACCATCGCAGCGTTGTTTGTTGGCAATTCGATTCCCGATCTATCCGCGTTCAGCCTGAAGCAATCTGAGGGCAGACCAAGCAGGTGAGCGTGCGCCAAAATAAGCTTGACATGCGAAGTAGATCGTATACGATATCTGAAATACGAAATGGGTAAGCGGCATGGCGGCTGTTAGTGAGAGGGAGAAACATGAAATTTGATCGGTTCTTGTCTACAGTCGAGCTGCACACTTGCGGCGAAACCTTCCGCCTAGTCACCCAGGGGCTGCCCAAAATTCCAGGCGAAAAGATTGTCGAACGTATCGCTTGGCTCGAACAGAACGCCGATCACTATCGTCGCGCAGTGCTGCTCGAGCCCCGCGGTCACAAGGATCTCTATGGCGGATATCTGACCGAGCCGGTCAGCCCAGAGGCAGACTTCGGCGTGATCTTCCTCAACAACATGGGCTACAGCCCGCATTGCGGTCACGGCGTCATCGCCTTGGCGACCGCCGCCGTGGAACTGGGCTGGATCGAGCGGAAGTTGCCGGAAACGAAGGTCGGTATCGATGCGCCCTGTGGCTTTATCGAAGCCTATGTCCAATGGGACGGGGAACGTGCCGGCTCAGTTCGGTTCGTTAACGTGCCGTCGTTCATTTTCAGCCGTGACGTGATTGTTCAGACGCCGACCTTCGGCGAAGTGACTGGCGATGTCGCCTACGGCGGCGCCACATATTTCTACGTTGATGGCAGGAAGCTCGGCGTAGAGATTCGGGAGGCCGACACTCAGCGCGTCATGCAGCTTGGATACGAGATCAAAGTCGCCGTTAACGCCAAGATGCCGTTTGTGCATCCGGAGATCCCAGAGTTCAACAACGTCTACGGTGTGATGGTCTACGGCGATCCTCGTCACGAGGGGTCCACGCAGGCCAATTGCTGCGTCTATGCCGACCGCGCCGTCGATCGCTCGCCCACCGGGTCTGGTACGGCTGGCCGGGTTGCGCAGCTCTACCTTCGTGGTGAGATGGCCGCCTCCGACACGCTCGTCAATGAATCGATCATAGGCACGATCTTCAAGGGACGCGTGCTTTCCAAAACGAAGGTCGGGGAATTTGATGCGGTCGTCCCGGAAGTGGAAGGTCGCGCACACATTTGCGGCTTCGCCAACTGGGTGATCGATGAAGCCGATCCGCTCAAGTTTGGTTTTCTGGTGAACTGGTGATGATCCAACGGTTCGATACGAAATCAACAGAGAATCTGCTTCCCTTCAATCTACTTGTCGGGGAGTTGGAGAGAGCCGTTGGCGAATATGCCGCCGGAAAGATCACCAGTCCGGAGCGATTGGTCACTCCTCTGGCAGCTGGGGGTGTCATGCTCTCCATGCCCGCCAGCGCTCACGACATTGCCGTCCACAAATTGGTCAACGTGTGTCCTTCGAATTTCTCCCGCAATCTTGCGACGATCAATGGAGAAGTCGTTGCCTATGACGCCGTCACAGGGGTCTCGCTGTTCGCCCTCGACGGCCCGACTGTAACGGGTCGGCGAACTGCGGCCCTAACCTTGTCGGCGATCAGCCGGCTTCGGAAAACGCCGCCGAAGGTTATCGCGATCATTGGCACCGGCAAGCAGGCGTCGACGCATGTGCAGGCTCTTTCATCCTTTTATCCCGGTGTCGACCTTGTCGTCGCCGGAATTTCCCGACAGGAAGAGGAGCAGTTTTGCGCCAGGCATTCTGTCTGGTCCGTCAAGCCTTTTGCTGACCGTGATTGGTCACGCATTGACGTTGTCGTTACGCTGACCACGAGCAAAACCCCTGTCTACGCGGAAACGGCGGTGCAGGGCCGGCTTATCGTGGGAGTAGGGGCTTTTACCCCGGACGCAGCCGAAGTGGGCAAGGAGACGGTATTGGCAAGCGCCGTAGTCGTCGACGATCCTGCCGGCGCGCGCCAAGAGGCCGGCGATCTTATTCAGGCCGGCATCGATTGGTCTGGCGTCATCCCCCTCGGCGACGTGCTGAAGGGTACAGCAAATGTTGCGGGGGCGGCTTTCTTCAAGAGCGTCGGCTGCGCAGCCTGGGACCTCGCGGCCTGCCGAGTGGCGCGCGAGATGATTGCAGGAGGGAAGGCGAGCTAGATCGGCATTGACTCCTGTAGTAGATCGTATACGATATCCTTAATAGAAAGGGTATCCGTCAAGACAATTCACTCAGGAGCAACGCTTCGTATACGATAAGTAATATACGTAAACGGCTTTATAACAAAGAGAGGAACTGGATATGAAACAGGTTATACCACTCATGGCTCTCGCAGCCGCAGCGCTTTGCGCCACAGGCGCCCATGCTGATCAGCTTGACGACATTATCGGAGCTGGAAAGCTTCGCTGCGCGGTCGAACTCGACTTCCCGCCAAACGGCTCGCGTGACGCGAACAACAACCCGATCGGTTTCGACGTGGATTACTGCAACGACCTTGGCAAGGCCCTTGGCGTCGAAGTCGAGATCGTTGACACACCGGAAAACGATCGCATCCCCTCTGTCTTGTCCGGACGAGCTGATGTGGCCGTGGCAGTCGCGTCAGACACGCTGGAACGCGCGAAAACCGTGGGTTTCTCGATCCCCTATTTCGTATTCAAGACGATCGTTCTGGCACGAGAAGACTCCGGCATCAAAGGGCGGGATGATATCAAGGGACACCCGGTCGGAGGCCCGGCGGGCGCTTATGAAACGCTTGCACTCTCGGAACAGGTCAAAAAGGCGAATGATCCCAATTGGCAACTGCTGACATTCCAGAGCCAGTCCGACACGTTCCTCGCGCTTGGACAAAAGCGTATCGATGCAACGTATACTACGTCGACGATTGCTTCGGCAATTATTGAGTCCGGCAAGTATCCGGGCCTGAAAGTGGTTGGAGATGCTCCGGTCGATGCCGACTATTGCGCGCTGATCGTCAAGCGTCAGGAACAGGGCTTGCTCAACTATGTCAACCTGTTCTTGAACCGCCAAGTTCGGTCCGGTCGGTACGCGGAACTCTACAAGAAGTGGATTGGCGATGAGGCGGGCGATGCGCCAGACCTGACCGTTCCCGGCGTGTATCGATAACAGCTTCTGTCCCGCCTAGAAGGGGCGCCCGATGAAATCCCGTCGGACGCCCATCGAGCAGTTCAAGGCCTCCTTCACCAAGCGAGACCCAGGTAGCCGCTTCTTGTGATTACCGATTGACTGGCAGCTCCAGAGCAGTCCTGCTCCGGTTCCAATATGCTCCTTAGTATTCTTGCGCGTAGGGACCGGGGGGCTTTTAGAGAACGAGGTACCGAATGGATTATCATTTCCAGTGGAGGCCGGTCTTGCACTCGCTTCCCGACATGCTGTGGGGCGCTCTCGTCACCATCGAGATCGCTGGACTGGCCATGCTGCTTGGAACAATCTTTGCGGTTTTCCTCGCACTTGGCAAACGATCAGGGGAAAAATACTTGGCTTGGCCGGCTGACGTGTGGATCGAGACGGCAAGAAACACGCCCGCCCTGTTCCAAATCTACATGCTCTACTTCGGTTTGGGTTCTGTCGGGCTGCAGTTTAGCTCCTATGCTGCACTGTTGCTCGGGATCACGTTCAACAATGCAGGCTACCTCGCGGAAACATTCCGCGGCGGGTTTTCAGCGGTTCCCGAAACGCAGACCAGAGCCGCGCGTTCGCTCGGAATGGGTGCTGCCCAGACCATGTGGCACATTGTGATCCCGCAGATGTTGCGCGCGGTTTTTCATGCCATGACCAACCAAATGGTATGGTCCATTCTCATGAGCTCTTTGGGGATCATCGTTGGCTTGACCACCGACCTCACGGGCGTCACTCAGAAGCTCAATGTCGTCACATACAGAACCTTCGAATACTTCTTCGTCGCGGCTTGCCTCTACTACATAATTTCCAAGACCTTCACTTTGTCAGCGCGCATCGTGGCTTGGCGCTTGTTCCGGTACTAGGAGGCCACGATGTATTTTGGTGGATCATTCAGTTGGGGCGACTTCGAGTTCCTGCTTTACGGAGCAGCAACCACGATCGCAATTACCCTCGTCTCCATCCTGATCGGGACGTGTCTCGGCGTATTGTTTGGCCTCATCAGGTCAGGTTCTCCCTGGTGGATCAGTAACAGTCTCGGCGCTGTCCTTGACGTATTCCGATCTGTTCCGCTGCTCATTCAGCTCGTGCTGTTCAATTCATTCAACAGTATGTTCAAGTTGAATTGGCCAACATTTGCTGTCGGCTGCATCTGTTTGGGCGTTTATGCATCGGCATTCTGTACCGAGATCGTCAGAAGTGGCGTTGGCGCAGTGCCTCAGACGACGCGCCGTGCGGCAAGATCGCTCGGCCTCAGCTGGTTGCAGGAACTTACGTCGATCACGCTGCCCATTGCCACCAGGGTCGTCTTCCCGAGCTGGATTGGGCTAACCCTCGGCGTGATGAAAGACACAGCGCTCGTCCTATGGATTGGCATAGTTGAGCTCCTGCGGAGTTCGCAGATTGTAACATCCCGGGTTCAAGAACCCTTGCTGATCTTGTTCATCACCGGGCTGATCTACTTCCTAATGAGCTTCCCAATCGCCAGGCTCGGAAATCAACTTGAGAAAAAGTGGGGCATGCAATGATCAGAATTGAGAACGTACATAAGCAATTCGGTGCGCTGCATGTGCTGAACGGCGTGGATTTGACGGTCCAGAAGGGTGAAGTCCTGTCGATGATCGGCGGCTCGGGATCCGGCAAGTCAACGATGCTGATGTGCATCAATGGCCTGGAGGGGATTCAGCAGGGTCGTATAACGGTCGACGGCGTGGAGGTGCATTCAAAGAATACGGATCTCAACAAGCTACGCCGTCGTATCGGAATCGTTTTTCAGCAATGGAATGCCTTTCCCCACCTCACGGTTCTGGAAAACGTCACGCTAGCCCCGAGAAAAGTCCTCGGTAAATCCAAGGAAGAGGCCGAGACAATCGCCATCGAGCAGCTGTCTCACGTTGGATTAAGGGAAAAGCTGTCGGTGTTCCCATCTCGCCTTTCCGGCGGCCAGCAGCAACGAATGGCGATCGCGAGAGCTCTGGCGATGTCTCCGGACTATATGCTGTTTGACGAGGTGACATCGGCACTCGATCCGCAACTGGTCGGCGAAGTCCTGGACACACTTCGTATGCTGTCGAAAGAAGGGATGACAATGATCGTGGTCACCCACGAGATGAGGTTCGCTCGCGAAGTCTCCGATCGGATAGCCTTCTTTTACAAAGGGCAGATCCATGAAATCGGAAAACCTCACCAGTTGTTTGACAATCCGGTAAAGGAGGAGACCGCAAGTTTTGTGCGGTCGGTGTTGTAGCCGGAAGGCAGCTTTTGGCGACACATTGGCTCTGATCGCAAGGCGAACTTTCGTGGGAATTTCTAACGAAATAAAACGTCGTTTGCCGCCGATGCTGCGCTTGTGTACTTTCAGGCAACAATCAGAATCGACAAAAATCAGCTATTGTCATGGTGGCCGCCCACATAATTCTCACGAGTATCTTAGCTTCCCTATGCGCAATCGATGCGCAACAACTTCCCGGATGTCAGTCACTCGCTGTCCGCTAACCACCGGCGTTTGGATGCTTCCAAGTGCACCTGCATACTGGCCTGCGCAAGCATGGGGTCTCGCAGTTCGAGAGCGGCAAGGATCGCTTTGTGCTCGGTGACCGCCGCCGCCCATGTCGCCGGACTCTCGAAGCGGGCTTGCATTTTCTCTGAGATAGGGCTGTGTCGCTCATCGAAAAGCTCGGCAACCAGCCGCGTGAGAACAGAATTCCCGGAACTTGCTGCGATCGTCACATGGAAAGAGCGATCCTGATCAAGAGGCCTGCGGCCACGCTCCACCTCGGCATGCATCTCTTCGATCGATTTGCGCAGCACTGTCAGCCCATCAGGCTCGATGCGTGCGCATGCAAGGACAACCACTGAACTTTCCAGCGTAGCGCGTGCCTGCATCAGTTCTGAAGGGCTCTCCCCCATCGAAAACCCCTGTGTATCCGTACGCCCGGATGTGGCCAGTACATAGACTCCCGAACCCATGCGTATCTCGACGCTGCCGTCGATTTCGAGAGCGATCAATGCCTCTCTGAGCGAAGGGCGGGAGACACCCAGCTGTGTCGCCAGATCGCGTTCACTCGGCAGACGAGATCCGGCCGGAAACCGTTCGGCAACGATGAGCTGCCTTATCCTATCCGCGATCTGCTGATAAAGCCGCCGCGGTTCCCCGACCTTCAAAAGCGTTGACACTGAGCTATCCTCCCCATTTTGGCCTTACCATAACTCGGTCGTGATATTGACGCAAGATGCCAGCAAGTCATTGTTTAGCATATGAGAATGACGGATTGTAAAATTTCGGTTGAGCAGCTCGAAAGTATGAATTTAGCTGATTTTGAAAATTGGCTTGACCAATTGGATTTTTGTTTTTAACCATTGCGAACAGTGGGACGAGGAGGTTCCACTGACGTGGCTATGGCAATTCCATTCTGGGAGGGGAACCGCATGGCAGGATCGATACCGGAGAAGGTTGCACAAGACAGAGCCGGTGCCATGACGGACACCGGCGCGATTTTGCTGCGCCTCGAAGGTATCACAAAGGCGTTCCCCGGTGTGGTGGCCCTGTCCGATGTCCATTTCGACTTGCGGCGAGGCGAGGTCCACGCGGTCTGCGGCGAGAACGGCGCCGGCAAGTCGACCCTAATGAAGATCATCAGCGGCGTGTACCAGGCCAGTGCGGGCCGCATAATCTACAAGGGGGCCGAATGCAATTTCACTTCGCCCCTGCAATCAGAGCGGGCTGGCATCGCGATTATCCATCAGGAACTTAACCTGGTGCCGCACTTGAGCATTGCGGAAAACATTTATCTCGCCCGTGAGCCGAGGCATGGGTTCCTCGTAAACCGCAAGAAACTGCATGCAGACGCTAGGAGTTGCCTCGATCGATTGGGGATCGATCTCGATCCGGCAACTATCGTGCGTGGCTTGTCGGTCGCACAGTGTCAGATGGTCGAGATCGCCAAGGCTTTATCGCTCGATGCCGAGGTTCTCATCATGGACGAACCAACCTCCTCGCTGACAGATCAGGAAACTGTCCTGCTCTTTAAGGTAATCCGCGATCTCAAAAAGGCTGGGGTCGGGATTATCTACATCTCTCATCGGCTTGATGAATTGGCGCAGATCGTTGATCGCGTGACAGTTCTTCGCGACGGTAAATATGTCGCGACAGGCGACTTGGCGGCAACCACCACCGATGAAATCGTTGCGCGCATGGTCGGCCGATCCCTGGAAGAAAAATTTCCAGAACGAACATCCAAGCCCACGGATGAGATCATACTTGCAGTCAAGGGCCTAACGCGAGCCGGTGTTTTTAGCGATGTCAGCTTCGAACTCCGCCGAGGCGAGATTCTCGGCTTTGCGGGGTTGATGGGAGCCGGGAGAACGGAGGTCGCTCGCGCAATTTTTGGAGCAGACCCCTACGATGCGGGTGAAATTACATTAGAGGGCAAGCCATTGACCGTCAGGTCGCCACGCGATGCTATCAACGCCGGTGTGGCCTACCTGTCTGAAGATCGGAAGAGCCAAGGGCTTGCGATACGGATGTCGGTTGCAGCAAACATGACGCTCACCAATATGCGGGCGCTGTCCAATCGTCTCGGCATGATCGATTTTGCGCGGCAGACCAAGGCGACGAACCATTTCATTAAGCTCCTGAGTATTCGCACACCCTCCGAAAACCAGACTGTGAAGCTGTTATCCGGCGGCAATCAGCAGAAGATCATCATCGGCAAGTGGCTGTTTCGCGAATCTAGGCTGCTTTTCTTCGACGAGCCGACACGCGGCATCGATGTCGGAGCGAAGTTTGCAATCTATCAGATCATGGACGAACTGGCATCACGCGGAATTGGGGTAATCCTGATCAGTTCGGAATTGCCCGAAATTCTCGGGATGACCGACCGCGTTGCCGTGTTCCATCAAGGCCGGATCACCGGGGTTCTGGAAACCCGAAACACCAACCAAGAAGAAATCATGCGGTATGCCTCCGGGTACGTCCGGACGCGTAGCGAGGGGCAGAAATGACAAACACAACCGAACTAAAGAAGTCCGCCCTGACAGACCGGCAAAAAGACATTCTCCAAAAATTTGCTGCGCTCGGCAGTCTTGTGGTGCTTGCTTTCATTTTTTCACTGACCAGCAGCGCCTTTTTCTCCGTCAACAATGTCATGACGATCGCGCTGCAGGTAACGTCTATCGCCTTGCTTGGCATCGGAGCGACGTGTGTCATTATCACCGGCGGCATAGACCTGTCGGTGGGGTCCGTTCTCGCTTTGGCCGGCGTGATAGCCGCTGTCGCAGTCAAGGATTACGGTGCACCGGTGCCTCTGGGGATGTTGCTCGGCATTCTCACCGGTACCGCTTGCGGCTGGGTGAATGGCGTATGCATCACCAAACTGAAACTGCCCCCCTTCATTGCCACTCTCGGCATGATGTTGATCGCGCGGGGGGTGGCTCTGCAGATCACCGGCGCACGCGCCGTATCGGGCTTGGGCGACGCCTTCGGCGAACTCGGGAACGGTTCTATTATGAAGATAATGACCGTTGGCGATGACGGATTTCCCAACGTGTCCTTTCCCGGCATACCATACCCGGTAGTCTTGATGGTGGTTATCGCCTTCGCGGTCGCCTTCATGCTCAACCGCACGATTCTTGGACGGTATATATATGCGGTAGGTTCGAATGCGGAAGCCGCCAGCCTGTCAGGCGTCAACGTCGCCAGAGTCACCACCTTCACCTATATCCTATCTGGAACTCTTGCCGGCCTGACCGGCTGTGTTCTGATGTCGCGGCTGGTAACGGCACAGCCCAACGAAGGCGTCGGCTATGAACTAGACGCAATTGCAAGCGCCGTCATCGGCGGCGTATCACTCATTGGCGGCGTTGGCACCATTTCCGGGACGGCCATTGGCGCGTTCGTTATAGGTATTCTTCGCAACGGTCTTAATATGAACGGCATTTCCGCGTTCGCGCAGCAAATTATTATCGGTCTGGTCATTTTGATCACCGTTTGGATCGACCAATTACGTAATCGTCAATGACGAAAGGGGGCGCGGCCCCATCCCGCGATCACCGCAAGGGGTGAGGAGATCTCCCTTTCGGAATGGCCTGGTCAGGCCAATTTAACTGGAGGAATGGAATGCGTATACCGGTCACTGCTCTATTCGTAACCACGATGGCACTTTTTAGCGCCTCGGCACAGGCTGGCGAGATCGCCGTAATCGTCAAGACTGTCAACTCCACGTTCTGGCAGAATGTTCAGAAGGGCGCTGATGCCGCCATGAAAAAGGCTGCTGGCAGCGACACGATGACATTCCAGGGTCCGGCCTCTGAATCCGCCATCGCGGACCAGGTCAACATGGTCGAGAATGCCATCAACCGTAAGGTCGCGGGTATCGTTCTTGCCCCATCCGATCCGGACGCGCTGGTACCGGCCGTCAAAAAGGCGTGGGAAGCCCACATTCCGGTCATCCTGATCGACTCCCAGCTCGCCAAGGGCTCGAACCAGTATTATCAGTCGTTCCTGGCCACCGACAACAAAAACGCCGGCGAACTTGCTGCCAAGGAACTGATCCAAAAGGTCGGTCAGACCGGCAAGATTGCCGTGATGTCCTATGTTGCAGGTGCCGGCTCCGAAATCGGCCGGGTCGGCGGCTTCACCGATTACATCAAGGCGAACTCCAAGCTTGAAATCGTTGGTACGTTCTACTCACAATCGCAGATGGCAACAGCGCTCAATCAGACAACTGACGTGCTGACGGCCAATGCCGACCTGAAGGGAATTTTCGGAGCTAATGAGCCGACGGCAATCGGTATGGGTCGCGCGTTGGTGCAGACCGGCAAGGCGGGCAAAGTTGTTGCGGTCGGCTTCGATGGCAACGAAGATCTGCAAGGGTTTGTCAAGGACGGCACACTCGCCGCAATCGCTGTGCAAGGCTCTTACCAGATGGGCGAACTCGGTGTTGAGAACGTCCTGAAAATCATCAACAAGGGCAAGGTCGATAAGTTCGTCGATACTGGCGTCGTGCTTGTAACCAAGGACAATATAGATAAGCCCGAAGCCAAGAACGTTCTCTACTAACAATCCTGCAAGGGAGCGCAGCGGCTCAAGGTGCGCTCCCAACTTCAGGGAACTGGCATGAAAGTCGACCAGCAACGGCAAGGCTGTTTCAGCATAAGCGTTTTTGGTCTCGGCTTTGTGCAGATGGGCGGTATTTACCGCTCATCGGTCTACGAGGAAGCCGATGCCGATATGCCGAGCGGCCGAAAGAACTTCGTGGTCGACGTAGGGTGACGAGAAATGCATCGATTGCGGTGGTGAGTCCACGATGCTGGCGGCAATCCAGCTGCGTCCTCCCAAAAAATGCGCGACAACCCGGCCGAGGCAAACGCTTTCGCCAATACGGAGAAAGACACGATGAAGGCACTGATGATCGAAGGCGAAAATGTGACGCGGTTTCATGAGGTCGCGAGCACTACGCCCGGCGAGGGGCGGGTCCGGGTTGGGGTCCGACACATTGGGCTTTGCGGCAGTGACCTGAACACGTTCAAGGGCCTGAATCCGTTGGTTAATTTGCCGCGGATTCCCGGCCACGAGATCGGCGGACAAATCCTTGAGGTCGGCCCTGGCGTTGACGCGCAATACCGGCCCGGCGCCAGGGTGATCGTCATGCCTTACACCAGTTGCGGAAAGTGCTCATCCTGTCGCAAGGCTAAGCTGAATGCCTGCCGCTACAACAAGACGCTTGGTGTTCAGCAGGATGGCGGTCTCGCAGAAGAAATCGTAGTTCCGGCGGAAAAACTCATCCTGAATGAGACTTTGGCGCCGCGTTATCTGGCGCTTGTCGAGCCTTTGTCGGTGGGTTTCCATGCAGTCGAGCGCGGTCGAATCGAAAAGGGCGACAGCGTTGCTGTCATAGGTTGCGGCATGATCGGCATGGGTGCCATCATAGCTGCCGTCGCGCGCGGTGCGAAGGTTTTGGCCATCGATCTCAGTGCGGAAAAACGCGCACTTGCAGCGCAATTCGGTGCCGCGCACGTCATCGATGCCGGCACTGAGGATGTCGTCGGCCGCATCAACGAGTTGACCGACGGCGACGGTGTCGACGTAGCCATGGAGGCGGTTGGTCTTCCCGCTACGTTTACCCAAGCCATCGATCTTGCCTGCTTCGGCGGGCGCGTGGTCTATGTCGGTTATTCGAAGGCTCCCGTCACTTACCAGACGCAGTTCTTTAATCTAAAGGAGCTCGACATAATGGGCTCTCGTAACGCTACACTCGCCAACTTCCAAGCGGTCATCACGCATTTGGAGAAGATCGGCGACCAGGCAGAAGCGCTGATCTCCAAAGTCTTCTCCTTCGAGCGTGCGGAAGAGGCCTTGCCCTACTGGGATTGCCATCGCAACGTTCTGAAGATCTTAATCGAACGGTGATGAAAAACGCATGCGATAGGCAAACTGTAGATCGTCTCGTGACGGACTGTCATGCCATGGGACAGGCTAGCGTGCGGCTTGCAACGAAGCGTGATCATCGACGCTCTCGGCGCCGGCAGAACCGGACTGTCGCTACCGAGCGGCACCGTTGCCCCGGTGAGCGACCGTATTGGCATCACATGCGCGCACTCACCGGCTCGAGATTGCCGCCATAGGCGTTGACCGCGATCAGGCATTTCGCCGCCGTCACGCGTGCCGATGACAAGCTTCATCGGCTGGATGTGGCCGGTGCCTTTGTCATAAGTGCCGCCAAGATCGCCCCCATCATCCCTGTTCTTTGCCGTCCGTTTCTGAACCTAAGGGCGTCAAGACGATCATTCTGGCCGAGTACAGATTGCATTTCTCGACCTCTCGGCTGTGCGTGGTGATCCAAGAGAATGTTCGGCTGGGCTTGGGTCGATAACGCCCCGGCTTCGCGAAGCCGAAACTTGGAGATGTGCCCACCAGCAGATCTCCCTTCCGAAGTATGCTTATCAAGATCTGCAGTCCTCGGCGCTGTTTCTGCTTCGAAAATCGCATTATGGCGCATACCGAATGGTCGGATACGCATTCGCAATTAGGTCCCAGAAAAATGAAATTGGGCTGCCGTTGTAGACCACATCAGCCCATCCCCCGCACACGGACCGGTATGCCCGACACAATGACTTTTGAGGCAGGATCAGCTACGTTTTTCTCTGCCAGTTTTGCGATGATCGCTTCACGGATCGGGCCAGCAGTGGTCGAGGGTCCGACGATCACGCGGTCGATCAATTCAGGCAGTTCTATACCGGTCAATTTTTCGCCGGGACTGTTTCTCAACGGCAGTCCGTAGACTGTCTGCGGGATGGCGTTGATGATGTACTGGTGTTCCATGAACCGGGTCGAGGGCCAAAGCAGCGGATTGGTCAAGACGCGCCATTCGCGCTCCTCATGGAACCCCGGGTGTTTCCAGCATGTCGCTGCAAACAGCAGCATCAGGAATACCATCTCGGTCAGTGCAACCCTGTTCAATTTCGACAGAAAATCCCTGTGGGTCAATATGCGGTGGGCAACGACATTGAACTCATCATCAAACTGTTGCCTGGTCCAGTAGGCAATTGGACTGGGATAGGCCTTCAATGCATCCGTCATCTGCATGAATGGAGCCACATTTACAACGACTGCAACGCCTACGACACCTTGGTCATAGCCGCGCCATAGGGATAATCTGCCAGTTTCATTCTCGTCCGGCTGATGCTCTGCAACGGACAGAACATAGGACTGGGTTTGCAGGTTCGGAAGCCAATGGTGATATTTTCGAAGGCCTTCTGCCCACACCCCGGGAATGCACGCTTCGAGTGCGCGCACCAAAGGAGCACTGTTTTCCGGATTATTGTTCCATTGTTGCACCTGCATGATACCATTTTCAATATCGCGGTGATCGTTCATGCATCGCGTGTTTCGAAACCAGACCTCCTCTTTGTCCAGAATACGAAATAAATTTTCTGCGGTCGTATAGTGAACGAAGCGGGAATAGTCTTTGATGGCTAATCGCCGCTCAAAAGTGGTCGGCATGAAAATGCTGAACAACTTGACGACAGCCGGATCCCAGTCTTGCATAACGTATCCCCTTACTCTTGCCGGCACGCATCTGGCCTGCCGCCAGTTCTGCAGGCATTTGGCGCAAGAGCCGCCCAATTCCTATCGAATGGCCACCGATGAAAAAAGATTGGCGCAGTACAACATGTATGGCCAAAAGCAAGCAGTCGGCGTCTTCGTCAGCTTCGTTCAAATCATAGTTACGTTCGAAATCTGTTTGAGCCAATGCGACATTCAGACTGCGTGCAATGGGCCCTCTACACCAGTGGCATCGATGCTTGCAAAGATTATTGAGCGAGTGCTGCCGTTCTTCGGTGGAAGCACAACTTACAGACCGCTACGAATGGGGTGGCGCGAACAAGCCGGCGGTAAGCAACAGCGCGATGACGCCAAGAGTGCCGAGCACGCGGCGGTCAAAAAGCAGTCTCATCATAGCGCGCCGATGACCAGCGAGCCAACGCGAAGGACGATCAGTGCGGGCAGACGCTCGCCTATGAGATCTTACGATGATGCCTGCCGCCCTGAGGCATATCTGTCGCTGCACAATTGCCTGATTGTCCACAATAGCTCCTTGGCTCCTCAGTTCGCCACGGCTGACGCATTCACCTTATCGGAACGGCGGTGACCGATACGTCGACATGCATACCAATAGGATCGTCCGAGTTGCCGACAAAGCCACCCGAGATCGGAAGGGCTTGCGAAGCCTCACGGGTCACCCCAACCCGGATCAGGTTGGTGCCGGCGACCAGCCCGTTCGTCGGGTCGTATTCAACCCAGCCCGCGCCTGGCAGATAGACACCGCACCAGGCGTGCGTACTGCCGCCGCCTTGGGCCGTCCCCGAGGTGTCATCATAGAGGTAACCGGTGACGAAGCGCGTGGCCAGGCCGAAGCTGCGCAGCGCCTCCATCATCAGCACAGCAAAGTCGCGGCAGGTGCCAGTACCGAGTTCGACAGTTTGCGCGGCGGTCTGCGTCCCTTCTTCATGGCGCGCGCCATAGCGGAACTCCCGCTGGATGGCATGTGTCATCGCCCCCAACACTTCCAAGGTCTTCGTACTGCCGGCCCCGGCCACGACGCGCCGCGCCCAGGCATCAACCTTGCGGTCCGGATCCGGCATTTGCCGCTCGGCCAGTCGGGCCAAGTCAGGGATCTCGTTATGCGCGTAGGAGAAAGGGAACGCCTCCGCCGCTGCCTCGATACTATACTGCGGTAATGGTTGGCCATCGGGATGATGCGTAAGATCGAGGGTGGAAACGATGCTCAGCCGCTCGGTTGTCAGCCCCTCGCGCCATTCGAGAAAACAAATGGAGTTGTCGAACGCATCGTGCTTCCACTGCACGGAAGACGGCCTCGGTTCAACCTCAAGCTCTGCACGATGCAACTTGAGGTCATGGCTGTCGTCAGGCCGGATCATCAGCCGGTGACGCAGAAGACCAACCGGATTCTTGTAGGTGTACTCGGTCGCATGAACGATCTTGATCCGCGCCATCTGCCTACGACTCCCCGGGGATCGATCTTTAGACCAAATCCGAGACATTAGCGAGGGTACACGCCAATTGCGCCTGGCGTAGAGGCAAAGGGGTGTTGTTAACGGAGGCGTCTGACCGCACTTGCCCATCCCTGGATCAGGTGATTTAAGGACCGGTCGCGCGGTTATCGGACGCGCCCGTTTCCGGTCATTCTGGACGGCAGCCTTCGAGAACTGTGGTGCGCCGCAATTCACGTCGCTCCACGCACGAACCCTCACCGGAGGCCCGCAAGATCAGGCACAGGCGTCCTACCCGCCGCAGAGTTCTCCAAGAAGAATGCACGGGCTGAAGCCATATTTCTATTCCAACTCGTTCCGAGACCGTAGACTGTTCGCTCAGTCAGTGGGGCTTGTGGTGGATCAGATCGTTTGCGTCACACGCCCGAACGAGCCGTGCTCGTTCGGAAGAAGCTGTAAGAGGTCATCAAAGAGGCGCTTTGGGATCGTTACACCGTTCGTCACGCTGGTAAGCCTCGCCGCGTAACGTCGCTGTGACGGCAGCCGTGCGCCTTGGCCAAGAATGCTTTCGAACAACATCTCGGCACGGGACAGGTTGAACCCCAACTTGTCGCCCAAGAATACGCTTGGGTCAAAGATGACAATAAGTTCACCGTGGCACGGAGCAGCGCCGCGCTCTTGATCGAACGCCTTCGATTCCATGCTCAACATGTCCCCGATTAGAGGCCCCGCGAGGAGCTCGACCATAGCGGACAACGCGGAGCCTTTGTGGCCGCCAAAAGTGAGCATTGCGCCCTGCAAGGCCTCAGCAGGGTCGACAGTAGGCTGCCCCTGTTGGTCAACGGCCAGTCCTGGAGCGATCTTCTTACCGGCCCGGCCGTGCAATTCGATCTCTCCTCGAGCAGTTGCGCTGGTGGCAAAGTCGAATACAAACGGATGGTCATCCGTGCGCGGCCACGCAAATGCGATCGGATTGGTGCCGAACAGTGGCTTGGTGCCGCCCGCCGGCGCAACCCAGCTGTGGCTGGGAGTTAGCGCAAACGCCGCCAGTCCGTTCTCTGCCAAGGGCTCAATTTCTGCCCACAGGGCGGAAAAGTGGTAGCAATTGTTAATGGCAAGGGCCGCAAGCCCCTGTCGACGAGCTTTTTCGACCGCCAGCGAAATGCCCTTCTCGTAGGCATATGATGAAAACCCGAAGTCTGCATCAACCTTAACGATGACGGGCGAAAGGTCCACGACTTTGGGGCTCGCTGTCTTGTTGATGCTTCCGATGTTCACGGAGTATGCGCACCCAATGAGCCGGTACAATCCGTGGGAATGGCATTCATCGCGTTGAGCGGCAACAATAACCTCAGAAACGGATTCGGCCTGAGCCGCGCTCAATCCGGTATTCAAGAGAATACGCAGGCTGATATCACTGGCTTCATCCAATGGAAGGGTGACCGTTTCGGTCATCGATATGCTTTTCATGTTGCATCGATGTCGTGACCGAAGTTCGGGTTGAACTGCGTCACCAATGCCGGGTAGACATCCGACCAACCGATCTTTTTAATCATCTTTTTCGCTCCTGATATGGGACTTTGTTAGGCGAGCGTCACCCAAATCGTCTTCAGCTGCGTGTATTGATCGAAGGCTTCGATACCTTTGTCGTAACCACCGAAACCTGAGGTCTTGTAACCGCCGAACGGTGTGGTGATATCGCCCTCGCCATAGCCGTTGACGGCAACCGTCCCAGCTTGAATTTCGCGTGCCATACGGATCGCGACGTTAATGTCGTTGGAAAAAACCGTAGCGGCCAGTCCATAAGCCGAAGCGTTCGCCAATTGCACAGCTTCCTCCTCCGTTTCAAAAGGAAGGATAGCCACGACCGGCCCAAATATTTCTTCACGCGCCAATGCCATGTCCGGCGCGACGTTGTCGATTACTGTTGGTTCGACGAACCAGCCGCCGGTTTCCTTCAAGATCTGATCTCCGCCAGAGACGACGGTTGCACCATCTTTCTTGGCCTGTTCGATAGCGCCGAGAACACGTTTTAGCGCAGCTGCCTCGATGAGCGGACCGAGCTTGGTTGAGCGGTCGGTTGGTTGACCCACAACCCAGGTTTTTGAAGCTTTCGCCAACCGCTCAACAAATTCTTCCTTGATACTCGATTGAACGAGTATGCGGGAGCCGCAGGTACAATTCTGGCCCATATTCCAAAATGCCGCGCCAGCAAGGTTCTCGGCAATTTCGTCAAGGTTCGCGGCTGCGTCGGCCATAACGATCTGGGGGCTCTTGCCGCCGCATTCCAAGATGACCTTCTTCAGATTGCTGTCGGCCGCGTAACGCAGAAACTGACGCCCGATCTCCGTCGAGCCCGTGAATGAGATGACATCAACATCCGGATGGAGACCAAGCGCCTTGCCGGTGACGTGCCCAAGCCCGGGCACCACATTGAATACACCCGCCGGAATGCCAGCCTCGAATGCGAGTTCAGCGATCCTGAGTGTGGAGAGCGGAGCAAGCTCAGCGGGTTTCACAACGATTGAGTTACCTGCCGCGAGGGCAGGGGCAATCTTCCAGGAAAGAGTCCCGGCGGGGAAGTTCCATGGAAGGACCATACCGACCACCCCAACGGGCTCGCGGACAATAAGGCCCAAATTGCTCGAACCAGTGGGGGAGATTTTTCCGAAAACCTTGTCGATGGCCTCCGCATACCAGCGGATATTGTTCACAACGTCAGGGACATCGAGGTTTTCACAGTCGGAAATCGGCTTGCCGGCGTCAATGGAGTCGAGGAGGGCGATCTCAGCACCGTTCTTTTCAATGAGATCGGCAAATCGAAGGAGAAGCTTCTTGCGTTCCCGCGGCTCGATCCTGCTCCATAAGCCCTCCTTGAACGCGCGACGTGCGGCCTTGACCGATCGATCGACATCATTTTCAGAGCATGCGGCAACCTTGATAAGCGCCTTGCCGGTCGCAGGGTCCAGGTTTTCGAATAGTGCACCGAGTTCTGCATCAACGAATTTTCCGTCGATGAAGGCCTGGCTCCGTACAGTGGTTGGAAGAGAAGTCATTGATGCTCCGTATTATGTGCAGGAATTGAAGGCGGTCACAGAACCTTGCTGAGGAAGGCTTTGGCGCGACCGGTCTTCGTGTTGGTAAAGAGTTCCGAGGGGCTCCCTTGTTCGACGACAACGCCTCCGTCCATGAAGACAACCATATCACCGACCTCCCGGGCAAAGCCCAGTTCATGCGTGACCACGATCATCGTCATACCTTCGGCCGCGAGATCACGCATGACTGTCAGGACCTCACCGACGAGCTCCGGATCGAGGGCGCTCGTAGGTTCATCGAAAAGCATCAGCTTCGGCCGCATGGCGAGCGCCCGGGCAATGGCGACACGTTGCTGCTGCCCGCCGGACAAGGTCCGCGGATAGGCATCAGCCTTGTCGGTCAGTCCGACTTTCGCTAGCAGTCTCCGCGCGTCCTCGATGGCTTCCGCTTTGCTCAGTTTTTTCACGCCAATCGGCGCTTCAATAATATTCTGCAGCACGGTCATGTGGGGGAACAGATTGAAGCTCTGGAAAACCATGCCGATATCGGCACGCTGCCGCGCGACTTCGTTTGGTCGCATCTCGTAGAGTTTGCCCGCATGCTCGCGATAACCGACCAGTTTGCCGCCAACGTGCAGGAAGCCTTTGTCGATACGTTCGAGATGGTTCATGCATCTCAAGAACGTGCTCTTGCCCGAGCCTGACGGGCCGAGAATGCATGCGACTTTGCCGTATCCGACCGTGAGATCGACGCCCTGGAGGACTTTCAGCGCGCCGAAGGACTTCTCGACACCGCGTGCAATGACTGCAAATTCCTGCGACCCAGGGGCTCCGGACTGCGATGACAACATGTTACGCACTCCTCGCGCTATGGTTCGGGTCTTCGACCTCGGCCTGGGGCGTGGCGTCCGACCGGCGGTCGCTTTTGCCGAAATGCCGTTCCACGAAATACTGTCCAATCGACAGCACTGTTGTCAGGGCGAGGTACCAAATCGACGCCACAATCAACAAAGGAATTGTCTGGAAGTTGGCAGTGTAGATCAGTTGGGCAGAATAAAGCAGCTCCTGCATGGCGATGACACTCACCAGTGATGTCGTCTTGAGCATGCCGATCAGTTGATTGCCGGTGGGTGGGATGATGACGCGCATAGCCTGAGGCAGGATAATGCGGGCCATTACCCGGAAGCGCGACATGCCAAGGGCTTCTGCAGCTTCACGTTGACCGACCGGGACTGAATTTAGCCCGGACCGGACGATCTCCGACATATACGCGCCCTCATTGAGACCCAGGCCAAGCAAAGCGGCAACATAAACGGTGATAAAGCGGTTTGCGTCGAATGAGCCGAGGCTGGGGCCGAAGGGAAAGCCCACAGTGATCTGAGGATAAAGGGCAGAAAGATTGTACCAGAAGATGAGCTGGACAAGCAGTGGGGTGCCGCGGAACAACCAGAGGTAACCCGATGCAATACTCGTAAGCACCCGATTTTCCGAGATTCGCATTAGCGCAATCCCTGTACCAAGCACAATGCCGATGGCCATTGCCGCGAGGGTCAACCAGATCGTTGCAAGCAAGCCGGACAAAATCTCCTCATTGAAAAGGTATTGTGCGACGATCTCCCACTTGAACCGCGGGTTGGTAATCATTGAGGTGACAAGACCGCCTATGACAATCAGCAGTACTGCCGCGGCGATCCAGCGCCCGTAGTACTTGAGGGGCACGACCGGCATCTTCTCCACGTCATGGCTGGCAGGCCAGTTTAATACTTGCGTCACTTGCGTTCCCCTGAACGTATCTATTTCCTCTGGCAATCGGTCTGAAACTAGAGTAATCGATAACCGGTAGCCGTTTACATACTGACGACTCGGCCTTCAGGTGTCAAGTTCGGTCCGTTCGAAAATTAAGTGGAGGTTGTAGATGGAAAATCCTGGATGGACGAACTGGGGTGGCAATCAGACGTTCCGGCCAGCTACATTTGTCCGGCCAAAGGACGAAGCGGAGGCCATCGCGGCTATCAGAGCCGCGATTGCGGCCGGCCAATCCGTTCGCGTGGCAGGCGGCGGACACTCTTTCACGCCAATTGTTCAGACTGAGGGTGTGCTGCTTGACCTGTCGAATTTGAGTGGCGTGATCAAAGTCGATACGGCTTCGCAGCAAGCCGAGGTGTGGGGCGGGTCCAGGATCGCTGACCTTGGTGGGCCGCTTTGGGAGTGGGGCCTGTCCATCGCCAACCAAGGCGATATCGACGTACAGTCAGTAGCGGGGGCTATCGCGACCGGCACAAAAGGATCAGGCACAAACCACGGCTCGATGTCATCGATGGTCCGCAGTTTAAGAGTCGTCAGCGGAAGGGGAGAAGTCATTGATATCGATGCGACTAACCCGGAGCATCTCCACGCCGCACAGGTCTCCCTAGGGCTCCTCGGACCGGTGTTGAGGGTGGGATTGCACCTTGTTCCCGCGTACCGGCTCCGGGAAGAGAACGTCATCCTGCCGATGACAGAAGTTTTGCGGCAGTGGGACTTCCTGCTTTCCGAGTATCGGCATTTTTCGTTCTGGTGGATGCCCACGGACCGCTCGTCTCATATGTACAAGCTTGGCGACGTTCCCGCGGACCATTGTTTCGTGAAGCTTCTCCGAGAAATCCCAGCCGATGCGCCGGAGGTTCCGGTCGGTGAAATAAACAGGCGCACCGATCGGGCCCATCTGATCTATCCCGACGGAACGACCATCGCCGAGTTTCACGAGCTCGAATATATGGTGGGCGCTGAAGACGCGCGTGATGCTGTCAAAATGATGCGAGACCTCATGTGGAAGAGGTTTCCGGATGAGATTTCGCCGTTGCAGGTCCGATGGCAAAAGGCTGACCAAGCCTTCCTGTCGGCTCAAAGCCATCGCGACAGCACTTCAATTTCAGTATCCGGGGAAATTGGCCGCGATTATCTTCCGTTCCTGAAAGCCGTGGATGAAGTCTTGCGGCCGTTTTCGGCGCGACCGCACTGGGGAAAGATCCATTTCCTTGACCGGGGACGCGTTCAGGAGATTTACCCTGATTTCCAGCGGTTCCAGTCTGTCAGAAAAGAGATGGATCCTAAAAATCTCTTCCTGAACCCGCATCTCAAGGAACTCTTCGGGTAAGGTGCCAGAGTCGGTTGAATGGCAAATCGTCTCTCGCACCACCGGAGTTCGCTCTTCGATATGTTGATCATCGGGGCCGGCATAAATCGCTATTCCGCGTCCTTGTCGGCGACCGCGACAACTTGGGGCGGGGGACTACGGCCCGTTCCATAGACGTGTTGCACTGCGGGCTCCAGGTTCCCGCAAAAGTCCCGTCCCCCGGACGAGGGGGCGGGACCGTATTGACCGATGGCTTCTTAGAAGCCGTACTTGGGAGGCGTTGATCCTTCCTTGTAGATAACTGCCGTCTTTGCAGCGCCGTACGCAGTGTCGTTCTTTTCAAGAATCTTTGCGTATTCGCCGCTTTCTATCAGATGATCGTAGGCGGCCTTGATTGCGGCAAGCAGTTTGTCGGAATTTTCCGTGCGGGCGACCGCGGTTGCGGTTGGTCCTCCGCCGATTTCGCCGCTGGCATCCAAGCTGTTGTCGAGGTGGATCGCCTCCTGTGCACCGCCGCGGTTAATGAGAACACCGTCGACGCGACCACTGTTAAGTGCCAGGATGGCATTGCTGACGGAGGGGAAGGCACTGACGGTTGAGGCGGCGCCAGAACAGGATTTGGACGCCTTGTTCAAGGTTTCAAGTTCGGCGGAACCTGCCATCGCCCCTACGGTCCGGCCGCATATGTCCTTGAGAGT
Source organism: Hyphomicrobiales bacterium (assembly GCA_900473175.1). Lineage (GTDB taxonomy): Bacteria > Pseudomonadota > Alphaproteobacteria > Rhizobiales > Rhizobiaceae > Phyllobacterium. Next base: position 120,981 of record UCKM01000008.1, read on the forward strand.
GGTCGGCTTGTAGTCTTTGGCCTTGGCCACGAGGAATGAGCTGTAGTCTTGCCAATTTGTGACAAAGTCTGCCACCTTGAGGCGCTCGGCCGTAACGTAGAACTCGCCGTAGGAGATATCATACTTGTTTGCCTGCAGTCCCGTCAGCGCTGCAGCAAATGGGATAAGACTAACTTCCGGCTTCAGGCCAAGCACGCCAGCCACGGCGTTTGCAAGCTGCGGATCCATACCTCTCAGATCAGGGCCTTCTTTGTAAGCGAGCGGCTTGCCGACATCTGGCACGGCGATGCGCAGCACGCCACCATCCTGAATTGATTTGGGAAGGAGAGCAGCCACGGAATCCACTTTCTTTGGGGATTCCTGTGCTTGCGCCATCATCATCGCCATAGCGCTCGCACCCGCGACGATGATTGTTCGAAGGGCATTTCGCCTATTGAAATTCATTATGGGTTTCCCTCTGGTTCTGTTGTCTCACATTAGAGCTCGCCAGCACCCCGCACAGCGCGTTGACAATGATGGCTTACGGGTAATATATTATCGCTTATCGACAGCAATGACAAGTGCCCTTCCTCCTGACGTGCACCCTGCGATCGAGTAGAATGAACAAAGGCGAGGTAAGAACGGCGATGAGCGAATCAAACTATGATGTGGTGGTAATCGGAGGTGGGCCCGCTGGCATGGCAGCGGCATGGGAGCTTCGGGACCGGAAGATGCTGGTCCTCGAGAAGACGCATCGTCTTGGCGGGCGGCTTTATTCCATGAGCCGCGGCGATTACTGGTTGAACCTCGGCGGCCACCTGTTTCCCGCGGCAGGTTCGCACATGCGCAACATCCTGCATTCGATCGGTCTCGACGTCATCAGAATACCGGGCAATAAATTCGCAATTTGCTGGGGAGGGAGGGTATTCGCGCCGAAGTCTGTCTCAGCACTTCCACTCACCCTGCCGATGAGCATCCGTGAAAGAATTTCCATGGCAGCGATTGGCTTGCGAATTCTGAAGGCAGTCCGCGGATGGCAGAAGGAAATGCAGCTGGTCTACGGTGAGAACAATCAAACGAGACGTGCACGGGTTGCGCGGTACATGGCGGATATATCCTTCCGGGATTTCATAGGCCGTCCACCCAAACGTGTTGAGGCCCTCTTCCAATCCGCGGCACGTCGGGCCGCAGCTGAGATGGAAGATCAGAACGCGGGTGTCGGCGTATCGCTGTTTGGGGCCGTCTGGAGCGGCAAGGGTGACTCCATGGCACTGAACCTCAATGGAGGATCGGGCCGCCTCGGCGAAGTCATGATGGAACTCCTTGGCGATCGGGTCCGCTACAACGCAACCGTGCGTTCGGTCGAAAGAGCCGGTGATAAAATTGCAGTCGTCTATGAGATCGACGGCGCCGAGCACAAAGTGAGCGCCTCGCAGGTGATAGTCGCGATCCCGGCATACCAGGCTGCTGAGATTGTCCGCGACATCCCCGACGATGTCCGTGCCACCTTGAACAAAGTGCAGTACGGACCGTTCCCGACAATGGGCATTATCACCGATGAAACTGGCCCTATGCCCTATGACGAAATTTATGCGATCACGACGCCGGATGCCTCGTTTGACATGTTCTTCAACCATGCAAATCCGCTGCGCACAGGCCCTCGCAAACCGGGTGGCAGCCTGATGGTCTATTCCGGTGGGTCACCGGCAAAGGAAATGCTGAAACTCAGCGACGACGAGATTCGGGACAGATATTTGACGGACGTCCTGAAGATGTTCCCTGAGTTGAAGGGACACATCAAGGAAACGGTCGTCCAGCGCTGGGTGCCGGGCAACACCTACAGGCCCGCGGGTTTCAATTTTGATCCAATGCTTACCTATTGCGAAAGGACGGATGTCGATATCCATTTTGCAGGCGATTATTTTGCGGAGATTGGAAACATGGAGATCGCAACCGGCTCGGCGCACGAAGCTGCCCGCCGCGCCCGGGTGCGGCTGATGAACAACATTCGCAAGTCCCCGTCGCTCCAGGCTGTTGTCGATGGTGAAAACGGGCTTCCCGCAGCAAAAATTGGCTGAGAGAATGCGCACCATAAGGTTTGGTCTAATCGGCGCTGGGGTTGCTGCCGAAACGCATGCGCGTGAGCTACGGCATGTCAGCGGAGCTTCCCTGCAGGCGATTTTTGCGCGGAGCAACAAAAAAGCGGTCGCGTTTGCCGCCGCCTTTTCCGTGCCGAAGGCGTATTGCGATATATCCGAGTTTCTGGCTGACCCTGCGATTGATGCTGTGATAGTCACCACGCCAAACGGCGTGCATCTTGACTATTCTGTTGCCGCGGCAAAAGCCGGCAAGCATGTCGTTGTCGAAAAGCCGCTGGAGATCACTGAGGAACGCAGCCGACGCATCATCGCAGCTTGCCGCGATGCAGGCACACGGCTCTTTGTGATCTATCAGCGCCGCCATTCGAAGGCGGCGCGCCAGGCCAAGCTGGACATTTCATCCGGTAAGCTTGGAAAAATTGTCCTCGTGAACATCGTGGATAATCAGTACCGCCCTCCGAGCTATTACTCGAGTGACGCATGGCGCGGGACGAGAGCTGTTGAAGGCGGGGGGTGCGTCATCACGCAATCAACGCATCTCATTGATCTGGCTCAGCATCTGGTAGGGCCGATATCCTCGGTTTTTGCGCAAACACGGACAGCGTTCCATGATATCGAAACAGAGGACGTCGCTGCCGCAGTATTCGAATTCGCGAACGGCGCTCTTGGTACGTTCTCATCATCGACAGCTGCCTATCCTGGGCAGCGCCATCTCCTCACGATCTCGGGGACGAAGGGAAGCATCATAATCAACGGTGAACACGATCAGGTTGTCTTCCGTCAGACCAGCGAGGACGACATTCGGCAGGATATCCCTCCTGCATTCAGTTTCGCCGATCCCGTTGACCCTCGAGATTATCCTACGGAGTGCCAACGAGTTCAGCTCGAGGATGTCGTTGCAAGACTGCTCTCCCTATCGGCGGATAACGACCCCCCAGAGCTCTTGCTGTTGGCGGCTCGGGCGACGGACGCGATCTACCTGTCAACCACACAAAACAGGCTAATCGCGATAGACGACAAGAACGACGAAAACTGGTGTCCACCGACTGAGGTTCCCCATTCTTGTTGAGCGCTGAGCCGCGCCAGTTGAATTTTGGCCTGAGCGGTGGCAGATTCATGTAGCACATCGCATGTTATCGATAATCCAACGAAAGCCGAGATCCCATGGACACCCACCTGCAACAACTCAATCTGCGAGACCAGGCTCTCGCCGTGCTCAAGTTGCGACTGGTTTCCGGCGATCTGGCTCCCGGACAGATTTATTCAGCGGCATCCTTGGCCGCCGAACTCGGCGTCTCGAACAGTCCGGTCCGAGAAGCAATGCTGACACTTGTCAACCAGGGTCTCATGGAGACCGTTCGCAACCGGGGTTTCAGGGTCGTTCCGCTGAGCGAAAAGGAGCGGCGGAACGTTTACGAACTTCGGCTCCTGCTTGAGATCCCTTCAATGGCCCGGCTTGCATCCATGAACGAGAAAGTGGCTGCACGCCAAGGCGAATTCTCGAAGATCGCTTCCGATATGGTGGCCAGCGCAAAGAAGGGCGACATCGTCGGATATCTCGACGCTGACCGGAATTTTCACATCGGCTTGTTGGACATCCTCGAGAACGACCAGTTGACTTCCATCGTTTCAAACCTGCGGGATCAGACACGTCAGTACGGATTGAAAGCGTTGTCCGAGCTTGGCAGTCTGGTGAAATCGGCTGAAGAGCATCAGCCGATACTCGACGCCATCGTCGCGGGTGACAAGAAACTGACGACAAGGCTGATGACCGAGCATCTTAGTCATCTGGTCGGCGACTGGGCGGGATGATTTCTTCCAAGGATGGACTACAGCACGAAGGGCATCGCACATCGCGCGATGCCTTCTTGTTATCTAGCGCGCGTTAGCGCCTGTCAGAAGCGCGGGATCAAGTTTGGAGAGTGCCGCTTTAAGCTGGCTTAACTGCACCTCGGAATATGGACGGATCGGGGCTCGCACCTGACCGACTGTCAGCCCCAATATCTCGCAGGCAGCCTTGACGCCACTGTTATAAGGGCCATTTCCAAGGATGCGAATGACAGGGTTGATCGAGCGCCAGATCGACACCGCAGTGCTGTCATCACCTTTCTCACTGGCCGTTTGCAGCTTTGCCAAGGCCGGCGCCAGGAAGTTCGCAACTCCCATAACCATTCCAGGAGCTCGAAGCATGAGTGCCGGCAGCATGAGGACGTCTTCACCGTTCAGGAACGTGATCCTGTCGGCATGATCCGCGATCAAAGTGTTCATCTGCGTGATATTGGCGGATGAATCCTTCACGAACTTCACTTGAGGGATTTCAGTGGCCAGCCGCACCAGGAAATCGACGTCGAGATGCAGGCCGGTTGCAGGGGGGAAGTTGTAGGCACAGATAGGGAGTTCAGTCGCGTCCGCCACAGCCGCATAATAGGCGAAGGCTTCTTCGAAACCGATCGGCTCGTAGTAAGGCGTTGCAAGCATTATTGCGGTTGCGCCGACGCGTTCTGCATGCCTGGAAAAAGCGATCGCCTCCCGCGACGACGTCGCGCCAGTATGCGCCAGCACGGCAACCCGGCCAGCTGTCTGCTCGACAACGATTTCGACCAGCCGCAACCGCTCCTGGTGGGACAGCACCGAAAACTCTCCGGTGCCGCCAGCTGGAACAAAGCCATCCACACCGTCCGCTATGTTCTGGTCGACAAGCGCGCGAAGCGCTGACTCATCGATCTGTTCGCCGTTTGATGTGAATGGAGTGACAATTGCCGAAAGTACACCCTTGAGGGTCATTATATTCTCCTATGTTGAATCCGAAAGTTAGAGCGGTGCAAAGCCGTCCGCGAGAACGTCTTCGCTGTCGGCGGCGATGGTGAGGAACCCATTGATGTAGGCGCGCCCTGTCAGGAGCGGCGTGACATAACGGCGGCCCTGGGTGTCCCTGACCTGTTCAGCCGTCACCGTGAAAGTCGATCCAATAATGCTTTCTGTGGTGAGCGTCTCATGAGGTTGGATTTCACCATCGGTTACCAGCTTCGAAAAAAGCGCGCTTGTTCCCGTTCCGCAGGGTGAACGATCGATAACTCCAGGAGGCGCGACCACGACGATTTTCACGCGATGCTTGTTGGCATCACGACGGTAAAAAAGTACCTGATACACATCGAGGCCTTCGCCAGAGATCGGATCCATAACCCCGTTCTGCGTATACTGTGTCTTCAGAAGTCTGGCCAAACGCACGATTTCCGTGGCGTTGTCCCGGTCAAGCGAGAGCCCGATACGATCCGCGTCGACACTGATGTAGTAGTCGCCGCCATAAAGCAGTTCCACCGGTATTTCGCGGCCATCGACGGAAACGTTTCCGGCCGTAACAACGAACGATTCGACATTCGTGAGCGTTATCGTTGAAAAGGACCCGCCTTCCTTACGCGCAGTGACACCGACGGGTCCGGCCGGCGTGCGGATGCGGAACCGCGTTTCGCTGTCGTTGGCAACCCAAAGGCCGGGCAAGAGGCCAAGTTCGATGATGACCGAGGCGAAACCGATCATGCAGTGCCCGCACATCGGAGGGTAGGAGCCCGGCTCCAAAATTACCGCACCGATGTCGCACCCGTCCTCCTTGGTTTCGACCGGCAACACCGCGCATGTCAGGCCACCGCCGCGTGGTTCGTGCACCAGACGACGACGCCAATGATCGGCGTTATCGCGGAGCCAGGCCCTTGTGGCGTCAACGGTCGTTACGCCCCTTGGCAGATCAATGCCTGACAGAACGATACGCGTCGGATTTCCACCAGTATGGGAGTCGACTGCGAGGACAATCTGGCGGTCGCTCTTGCTCAACCAATCGTTTGCAAAGGCGGGGAGGGCGTATGCAGTCTTCATCGTTATGCGACCTCAAAAAGAGCGGGACCAAGGGCTTTCGCGTCGACGGAAATACCGAGACCAGGACCGTTCGGAGCTCTGCCGCGACCGTGCCGTGAGCGGGGCACATAGCCAGCCACGTGCTCCTTCGTCCAATCGTTGAAGAAGGAGGCATGGAGGAGCGATTCCGGCTGCGTGCTGGCGGCAACGTGGGCCACGGCTGCCGTGGTGACGTCACCGCCCCAAACGTCCTCGATGCACATCGTCATTCCGAGATCCTGTGCCTGACCTCTCATCCGAACGGCGCCGGTGATGCCTCCAACGCGGGCGAGCTTGATGTTTACCGATCCGGCGCCAGCCTCATATTTGGCCCGGTAAAGTTCCGCGGAGTTGACAACCGACTCGTCCATCACGAGAGGCAGAGAACTCATTTTTTGAACGATGGCGCAGTCTGCGGTGTCACGGCAGGGTTGTTCAACATATATGTTAAGGCCTGCCAGTTCGCGGACCGCAATGATGCCGGCCTGAACATTCCAGCCGCCATTCGAGTCAGCAATGATGACGGCGTCGTCCGGGCAGGCCTGCACAACGCTTCGCGTGCGTTTGGCATCGTCATAGGGGTCGTTGCCCACCTTGACTTGAAAGCGGTTTATGCCAGCTTCGCCACGCATTTTCACGAAGGCTGCCATTTGTTCCGGCGATGCCAATGGCACGGCCTCGTAGAGCGGGAAGTCTTCCTGTGTGACCCCGCCCAGCAGGGACGAGATGGGAAGATTGGCGACTTTTCCCAAAATATCCCAGCAAGCGATATCTATGGCGCTTTTGGCGCTATTCTGGCCCAGCAGCACCGCGTCCATGGCTCTGTGGACCGTGGACAGGTTCGTCGGATCGAGGCCGAGAAGGAAGGGCGACAGGACGCGAATACCTTCACGGGTTCCCTCTGCAAAAGCCGGGAGGTATGTGCCGCCTAGGGTGCTGCTCTCTCCCCAGCCTTCATGCCCTTCATCCGTGCGAATGCGAACGAGCGTCGATGCCTGGCTCTGTGCAGCACGACCTTTCGACATGACATACTCGCCATGCGCGTAAGTGAGTTCGTATCCATACACGTCAATGGCAGTAATTTTCATAGGCGCTCCCGTGAGTCTTTGCCGCGTCCAACAATATATGATCGGTAACATATTACAGATCACACTGCAAGCTGTGAATCTTGCCGGTCGGCATCCAATGCCGAGTGAGCGAGAGTAGGCGCGACCCCGGAATGCGGAGTGTGACGGGCTCGGCCCCGGGAGGGCGCGAGCTACACACCGGCTGGCAGAGCTTCATTTGAACGACGGCGGTTGCCCCAGATCGAATGATGGCGGATTGCCAAGATCATTGCCGGGTGCGTTCTCAGATTGAGACCATGCGCCGACAACGCCCTTAGCCCCGGCTTCCACCGGCTTGGCAAGACCCATGAAAATTGTGCCGAGCACGATGAAGATAAGAGCAAGCGACGGGATAGTGCCGCGTTGCCGGGACCCAAGTCCCGGCACTCGGCCCCTTGAGCTCACTAGCTCTTCAAAAAGGCCAGGAGATCGGCATTGATCGTCTCTGCCTCGGTCGTCGGCATGCCGTGGGGAAAGTCCTTGTAAGTCTTCAAGGTGCCGTGCTTCAGCAACTTCGCGGATAGCGGCCCGGCAGCGCCGTAAGGTACGATCTGATCATCTTCACTGTGCATCACCAGCACTGGCACAGCGATCTTTTTCAAGTCTTCAGTGAAGTCAGTCTGCGAGAAGGCCACGATGCCGTCATAATGCGCCTTGGCGCCGCCCATCATGCCCTGCCGCCACCAGTTCCAGATCACGGCCTGCGAAACCTTCGCGCCGGGCCGGTTGAAGCCGTAAAAAGGTCCCGCTGGCAGATCATAATAGAACTGCGACCGGTTGGCGGCCAGTTGCGCCTGCAGGCCGTCGAAAACGTCTTTGGGCAAGCCGCCCGGGTTGGCTTCAGTCTTGACCATCAGCGGTGGCACCGCGTTGATCAGCACAGCTTTCGCTACCCGGCTTTCGCCGTGCCGCGCCAGATAGTGCGCCACCTCGCCGCCGCCGGTCGAATGGCCGACATGGATGGCATCCTTCAGATCAAGATGTGCCGTCAAAGCCGCCAGGTCATCGGCATAATGGTCCATGTCGTGGCCGCCGCCAGTCTGGGTTGATCGGCCATGGCCGCGTCGGTCATGGGCGATGACACGATAACCATGACTCAGGAAGAACAGCATCTGCGTATCCCAATCGTCCGCCGAGAGGGGCCAGCCATGACTGAATACGATGGGCTGTCCTTCGCCCCAATCCTTGTAAAAAATCTCGATGTGGTCGTTGGTTGTGATCGTAGGCATGTCTTTGATTCCTTTCTTGAGTTGAAAGTCCAACGCTGCTGACGGATCATTTCATGGCTCATGGGCGTCCCCTCTGGGAACGGCCTCGGCTCTGGCCTTCATGATACCATCGCTAAATTGGCCATTGTTCAAGCCCTCTCCCACACCCGCGCAATCGGCTCCCTCAGCTTGTGACCATTGGCTTGGCGAACATCGTGATTTGCAGGCTGTGAAGCAATCCTTCAGGAAAGCGCTAATGCGCGATGGGCAGATTGTGCCGGGAAAGCTTAGTGATACTGGCGCGGTCCGCAACCGGATCAAAGGCTTGGCGGGCGGCCCGAGCCTACTGAACGCCGGCGCATCCAACCGTGCCATAAAAAGGTCAGCGCGGACTATAACACTTCGAAGATGTTGTAGATTGGTCCATTGGCTTGTCTGTGCCCGGCCCCGATAGCAAGGATGCGATTGATCCAGTCATATCTCGTTGACGCCGTCTCAAACACCGGGTTGATGCGGAAATAGTAACTCGCTGGATTGACCTCTTCTCCTTTTTCGATTTTTTCCACAACATCGGCAGGGCCGTGACGTATGCCTTGATAAGTCATGCCGATCAGTGCGCCGTCTGTCGTCCTGAGAACCAGGCGGACATTCAACGTCGTGCTGCCATCGTTTCGCACCATTTGCCAGTCACTGCCACCTTCCAGCACTTCGCCGGATAGCCTGTCTCCTTCGAACTGCCCTCCTGGAACCACTCCAATTCGGCGCAACGCGACGGGGGTTACCCCAATAATCTGCAACTTCCTTACTTCCAGGCGCATGACAAACAAAGGTTGTGTTCGGATCGTCTTAAGCGGCTCCGGCAAATTGTCGGTCAGGGAAGCTGACATGAAGTTCACCCTCGTGTTTCTCGATAGGCGATCGAGACAAGTCTTTAATAGGCCTGCACGTCATTCTTGGACTTACTCGCCAATAACGGCCTTAAGGTTGCGTCTAGCCGGCGGGGCCCTCTTCGATCAGATCGACGCGGTCCTTATAGAAAGCGAGATAGTCTTTGATATCAACGACCGCTGCGTGTGGGTTCTCGTAGGTCCATACGGCGTTAGTGGAGCGTTCTCCGCCAAGCGGAATGCTGAAATAGGCGCAATCCCCCTTGTAAGGACAGTAGGTGGAATGAGCCGTCCGCTCGAGGAGCGCCATGTCGACATCCTTGCGCGGGATGTATTGCACCGCTGGATAGCTGGCCTCGCTGAGCGTTAAGGCGCCCAGTGTGTCAGCGACGATATGGCCCGCGATCGAAATCACGATCCGATTGGGGTTGTGCTTGATCGCAATCGGATGGTCGGGGCCGGGAGTCTTGATGGTTCTTGTTGGGGTCAAATCTTGCTGGTTCATAGGTCTTCACCTCGTTAGTTTCGGCCGTCGATCACGTCACTCACCTTGCCTTCCAGTAAGCCCAGGGACCGCCGCACTCAGACGTCGCAATCATGTTCCGACAGGAATTGTGAGGCATGTCGGACCAATAATTCAAGATATAGATACTGCGATCCGCGTTTGGAGTCAGGATAGTTGTGCGGCGACATTCTATCGACCTCGTGGTATGCATATGGAAACCCTGCAGCGGCGCGCAAGGCTGCGCGCGCCGCTGCAGGGGGCTTTAACCTGCCGTCTTGCCGCCGTCGGCGGTGAAGATCTGGCCCGTCACAAACGAGGCCTTGTCGGAAGCCAGAAAAACGATGGCGTTCGCAATTTCGACCGGTTCCCCGATCCGGCCCAGCGGTACGCCTGAGACGAGGGCAGCCTTGTTCTCGGCGGTGCCGGTAAAACGGTTGAGCATTCCGGTTTCCGTGGGGCCGGGGGCTACTGCGTTGACACGCACGCCCGAACGGGCAACCTCCAAAGCTGCGGATTTCGTCAGTCCCTCGACCGCATGTTTGCTGGCGGCATAGATAGAAGCCCCGGCGGCCCCTTCATGACCATAGGTCGAGGAAATGTTGACGATGCTGCCGTGGCCTTGAGCCTGCATGACCCGTAACTCATGTTTCATGCTGAGAACGGTGCCGAGAACATTGGTGTCAAAGGTGGCCGCGTAGCTCTCCTTGGTCAGTGCGGTGACAGCCCCTTGCTGGCCTTCGGTGCCGGCGTTGTTGACCGCCGCGTCCAAGCGGCCGAAGCGGTCGATGACCCGATCAACCAGGTTGCGGACCTCATCATCGTGACGGACGTCTGCCTGGATAAATTCTGCTTCTGTACCCAGCCCGCGAAGCTCGCTGAGCAATGCCTGTCCGGCATCTTCGTGACGGCCGGAAACGACAAGGCGGTTTCCCTCTTTTGCGAAGGCAACAGCTGCCGCGCGGCCAATACCCGTCAATGCTCCGGTGATCAATACAACTGGTGTACCCATGTCCATATTCCTTAATAGGTGTCCATCGTTGCAGCGGTGGGAAGACCCTGGCTGGCAATTTTCATTTTTGAGCCAAAGCTTCCTGCATCGCTGCGGTTGACGAACATCTAGGAGCTTCTTGCGCTGATGAAAAAGACTTTGTAGGTTGGCATGCATACCTCAAAAGCATGGGATGAAACGTGGAGCTGAGACATCTTCGCTATTTGGTCGCTGTCGCGGAGGAGGGGAGCCTGACCGTGGCAGCGAAGCGCCGGCTTCATACGGCGCAACCGTCATTGAGCCGGCAGATGCGCGATCTCGAATATGAAGTCGGGGCGCAGCTATTGATACGCAATGTGCGAGGCATCGAGCTCACCCTTGCAGGGCAGGCTTTCCTCGATCACGCGCGGCTGGCACTGGCACAGGTTGATTTGGCAGTGGCAGCGGCGCGCAAGGTCGCAAAAGCCACCAAGCCTTCATTCGCTCTTGGGTTCCTAACGGGACAGGAGATGGATTGGCTTCCCGAAGCGATGCATATTCTTCGCGACGAACTGCCGAATATCGACATCACCGTTTCAAGCCAGTTCTCTCCCGACCTAGCTGAGGCCTTGTCAAGGGGAAGGCTTGATCTGGCTTTCCTTCGGCCGGAACCAAATCGCCCCGATCTGGAATACAAGATTGTCGCCCGGGAGCCGCTGGTCGCCGTTTTGCCGCGCGATCACTCTCTCGCAGCACGCGATGCCGTTGGCTTAAGAGACCTCTTAGGCGAGACGTTCATCAACGTCTCCAACACAGCTCCGGCTCTGCGGATTGTGATCGATGACTACATAGCCCAATCCGGGATCGACATAAAGACAGATCACGAAGCCGACAATATTTCGATGGCCATCTCTCTGATTGCGTCGACGCGCGGCGTCGCGCTGTTGCCATCCTACGTTCAGAATTTCTTTCCGTGGTCTGTAATCAGTCGCGCGATCGAGGGAGTGCCTCCGACGATCGATCTCGTGATGGGATACAGCCGCGTGAATACTTCTGCCCAGCTGAAGTTGTTCCTGTCGAAGGCGGATGAACTGATCGCGCGCGTATCGGCCAAGACGCATTAAAGGACCGGCATATCATTGGTGCTTGAGACCACCCAAGCTGTAGTGAACCGCAATGTTTCTTGGGCGAAAGCGTCAGAAGTGATGTTGGCAGCGGGATCGGCCCTGCGAACCAGCCATTTCGAGCCGCACCCGGATCTTGCGATCATTGCCTATGGAAAGTTTTGCGTTTAGGGCCGCCGTCGCCTAACCAGGTTATGATCGGCTATATCCGAGCAGCGAGCACTGAGTGGAGGCACGTTTGTACCCTTGGCCGCCTTGCGCCTTGCCGCGCGTCTTCATATCTACGCCGTGGCGGTATGTTCTCGCTTCGCTCGCAACGCTTTAGCCAGGATTGAAACGATGAGGATCGATACGATTTTGCGGTCAATTGTAGCCGTGCGCGCCTCAATTCCCGATGACGCCTTCACGGCTACGACGCTGGGGACCCTAAGAGAGGGCAGCGGCGTGGTCATTCGCGAAGACGGGCTAGTGCTTACGATCGGCTATCTCATCACCGAAGCCGAGGAGGTCTGGTTGACGCGCCACGACGGGCAAGTCGTTCCTGCTCATGCGCTCGCCTACGATCAAGAAACTGGATTTGGCCTCGTGCAGGCGCTGGTGCCTCTCGGCATTTCTGCGGTGGACTTCGGCAACGCGACCGAAGCCGCAGTAGGAGATCCCGTTTGGATGGTCGACGGATTTGGTCAATCGGTTCGCGCCAACATTGTCGCCAAGCAGGAATTTGCTGGCTATTGGGAGTACGTACTCGATGAAGCGATCTTCGTCGCGCCCGCCCATCCTTCATGGGGAGGGGCCGCACTGATTGGCCGGGGCGGCAAACTCCTCGGCATTGGCTCGCTTCACCTGCAAATGAGCAGAAATGGAGAGATAGCGGATGTAAATATGGTCGTGCCGATCAATTTGTTGCCGCCGATCCTTGACGATCTTCTACGGCGTGGACGGGTCAACAAGCCGCCGCGGCCCTGGCTCGGGGCTTTCTCCACAGAGAGCAGCGGTAAGGTCGTGGTTATGAGCGTTATTCAAGGCGGGCCGGCGGCTCAGGCGGGCTTGCTTCAAGGCGACATCATCGCGGAGATCCGCGGGCATGAGGTCGACGGGTTGGCTGATTTTTACCGGAAGGTCTGGACGAGCGGCCTTGCGGGCGCAGAGATCCCTATGAGAATCTTGCGCAACGGCCGCGAAGCATGGCTTCGGGTGAAGTCAGCCGATCGCAACAGCTATCTCCGAAAGCCGCAGTTGCAGTGAGTCCCATCCCTCCCTAGCTCATCGTCGTGGGCGGCGGCGCTTCCCCGACGTGCCTCACCCGTATGCAGAGCATACGTGTAGCAACGGCCAGCACATCGATATGCCCGAAATTCTTTGGCAAGGCATTCATATCATTTCTAATTCGTTGTTCCAGTTCCTACGATCAGACGTCGGCGTCACTCGATTTTGATTTTGTGTACCGCTCGTAAGCAGCCGACGTTATACCCGCTTCCTGCGCGGCAGCGATTCTGGCGATAACTTCCTCGTCGCGCATACCGTGATCAAATAGACCCATAACCCGGCGCGCGAGTTGGTCCGCGTGTTCATCAGTCATCGGATCGCGGTTGAGTATCTGGGAGGCTCTAGCATGGGCACGTTCCATAAATGCCCAGTCGGCGCTGACATAAGCGGTGGGAATCTTGTGATGGAGCATGTTGCCCTCCCGATAATGTTCGGCGGAAGAGTATCTCGTCTCCCAGCCGACAGCGAGCCATTACATGGCTGGCGTCGGTTTGATCGTACGCCTATCTGAGGCAAATCATAGTGACACTTAAATGACTGGTGCGTGACTTAAGCCGGATCTCGGCTCAACTTTAAGCCATGCATTTGCAGGCCCGCAATCCTGGCTACGTCTCAAGAAATCGACATCTGGATGAATGCCCGCGGCTCCCATGCCCGGCCAGTCCTCCAGTCAACGTACTGTGGCCTAATGTAGCATTGCACAATATCGATGCATGCCAAAGAATAAGGCATGAAGACTGCCTTATCCATCATGATCTTCGACGAAAACCGTATTCGCGCCTCCATCATCGAAGAGGGGCTGCGGGAAGCGGGCCACGATCAGGTCGTCGTTCTGCATGATATTGTCGGGCTCGCGCGGCAGATCGAACTGACCAGCCCGGATGTCATTGTCATCGATATCGAAACGCCGAACCGCGACATGCTGGAGCATTTGTTTCAGCTGACACGATCGGTGCGCAAGCCCATCGCCATGTTCGTCGATCGTTCGGACACCTCCTCAATCGAGGCAGCGGTGGAGGCCGGGGTTTCGGCCTATGTGGTCGACGGCCTGAAGAAAGAGCGTGTCAAACCCATCCTCGATATGGCGGTCAGCCGGTTCAAGGCATTCAGCCGGTTGCAGCAGGAACTGGCGGATGCCCGGAGCGCACTCGAGGAGCGGAAAATTATCGAGCGTGCCAAGGGCATTTTGATGAAATCGCGCAAACTGTCTGAAGACGAAGCTTATGCGCTGCTCCGTCAGACAGCCATGAATGAGAAGAAGAAGCTCGCCGATATTGCGCAGAGCATCGTCATGGCAGCGGCAATTCTGGGAAGTTAGGAAGGACGGCTATGAGTTTCATCCGAACCGGGATTGATCGAAGCGGCGGAAGCGGACTTGCCCTGCCCGCCGCGATACGGCGCGAAGGCTCAAGGCTGGTCCGTGCAGGATTCATTCCGCTTGTCGACGCCTCCGTGCTTATCGTAGCGGCCGAATTCGGCTTCGCGGCCCGCGAAGGCATAGAGCTTAGCCTGGTGAAGGACGTTTCCTGGGCAAATATTCGCGACCGGCTTGCGTTCAGGCAGTTTGATGTTGCGCATATGCTTGCACCCATGCCGGTTGCATCGGCGCTTGGGCTGGGTTCCAATCCCTCGCCGGTAATCGCGCCGTTTTCTCTTGGCCGAGGCGGCAACGCGATTACCCTTTCTGTGCAGCTTTATCGCCGCATGCGGGCCAAGGCAGGTCTGACCGGGCATGAAAGTGCCCTGCTAAACGCCAAGGCACTCAAGCTGGTGATCGAGGACATGCGGGAAAAGGGCGAAAGCCTGCCCGTCCTCGGCATGACCTATCCGTTTTCGTCGCACAACTACGAATTGCGCTATTGGCTCGCGGCAGCCGGCATTCATCCCGATCACGATGTAAAACTTGTTGTCGTGCCACCGCCGATGACGTCCGACGCCTTGTCTGCAGGGGCGATCGACGGGTTCTGCGTCGGTGCGCCATGGAACATGGTAGCGGTGGAACGGGGCGTAGGCCGGATTGTTGCAGTCAAGGAAGATATCTGGCCATCCAGTCCGGAAAAAGTCATCGGGACGAGGCCGGAATGGGCGGAGCAGAATCCCGAAACCTTGTCGCGCTTGATCGTTGCACTCGATCGCGCCGCGGCTTGGTGCGATACTCCCGATAATCGAAGCGAATTGGCGCATGCACTTGCCGAGCAACGATACATCGATGCACCCGTCGAGATCGTGCACCGCGTTTTGCTCGGCAAATTCACAACGGATCCCGATGGAACGGAGCGGACGGTTCCGGAGTATTTCTCGTTTCACCGCGATAGCGCTAATTTTCCCTGGGTCAGCCAGGCGCAATGGATATTCAGTCAGATGGTGCGATGGGGCCAGACTACGTACGCGCCCGCGATCGCAGCTCACGCCGGATCGGCTTTCCGTCCGGACCTCTACCGCAACGCCTTAGGCTCGCGGTCCGATATTCCGCAAGATGATATGCGCATTGAGGGAGGCGCGATGGATGACGGTTTTATCGATGGCGCCATATTCGATGCACAGGATATTCCAGCCTATCTGCAACGGTTCGATATTCAGACTTCGCGAGGACTCGGATCAGCGTAAATTTTGTGCTGTGCACAATATTGCGGCACTCATTATGTGCATTTGCACAAATCCCGCGCTCTCACGCTCCAGCTCAGCGCTCCCAACATCCCTGATGTCTATTAAAATAAACAATATAAAACAATAGCTTATAAAATAATCTCCTGATTGGCACGCCCCTTGCGTCGCAAAATGCGTTCCGTCAACGAAGACAGGAACCGCGAGCGCCGTTATCGGGTGCTTTCAAAGACATCGACGTCGCTTGGGTGAGTTCATTTGCCGGTTACCGGAAATGCACTTCATCCAGCGGCGTTTTTTTTGTTTCTGCACGGCTCGGAAGGCCGGCGCGACGCAGGGGAAGACAATGAAGAACATTCTGTCGACTGGCATGCAAAGACGAAAGCTTTTGAAGATGGGTGGGACCCTGGCGTTGCTTGCTGCCGCGAGATCCGCCTTGCCGGCGGGCGCCTATGCGGCGGCTGCGGGTCCCGAGACCACGAAGGCAACGCTGGGTTTCATCGCCCTTACCGACTCTGCGCCATTGATCGTCGCCAAGGAAAAGGGGTTGTTCGCCAAGTACGGGATGCCCGACGTCGAAGTAGTCAAACAGGCTTCATGGGGAACGACGCGCGATAATCTGGTGCTTGGCTCGGCCGGCAACGGCATCGACGGCGCCCACATACTCACGCCCATGCCCTACCTTATCAGCACCGGCAAGGTCACACAGAACAACCAGCCCTTGCCAATGGTCATCCTGGCGCGGCTCAATCTCGATGCGCAGGGGATATCGGTCGCCTCGTCCTACGCCGATCTAAAGGTCGGAACCAATGCCGGCATATTGAAGGAGGCGTTTGCCAAGAAGAAGGCGGAAGGCGCGGCGGCCAAGGCAGCCATGACCTTCCCTGGCGGCACGCACGACCTGTGGATCCGCTACTGGCTTGCCGCCGGCGGCATCGACCCCGACAAGGATGTCGAAACCATTGTCGTGCCGCCCCCGCAAATGGTGGCCAACATGAAAGTAGGCACGATGGACTGCTTCTGCGTCGGCGAACCGTGGAACGCGCAGCTGGTCAACCAGGGCATCGGCTACACAGCTCTCAATACGGCCGAGCTCTGGGCAAAGCATCCTGAGAAATCCTTCGCCATGCGGGCCGATTGGGTAGAGAAAAACCCCATCGCGACGCAAGCACTGCTCATGGCGGTGCTCGAAGCCCAGCAATGGGCCGACGACATGGCAAACAAGGAAGAACTGGCTGCGATCGTCGGCAAGCGTGCGTGGTTCAATGTTCCGACCGCCGATATCGCAGGACGCCTGAAGGGCGATTACGACTACGGTTCCGGCCGCGTCGAAACCTCCAGTCCGCATCTGATGAAATTCTGGAAGGACCATGCCTCCTACCCGTTTCAGAGCCATGAGATGTGGTTCCTGACCGAAAATATCCGTTGGGGCAAGTTCGCTCCCGATACCGACGTCAAGGCGCTAGTCGGCAAGGTCAATCGCGAGGATCTCTGGCGCGATGCCGCAAAGGCGCTCGGCGTGGCGGCAGCAGATATCCCGGCCTCGACGTCGCGCGGTCCCGAGACATTCTTCGACGGTAAGGTCTTCGATCCGGACAACCCCCAGACCTACCTCGCCAGCCTCGACATCAAACGCTTTGCCTGAAGGAAACTGCCATGACGGCCAGCCCCGTTCGGATCAATTCGAAAGCACAGTCCCAGACCCAAGCGAAAGTTCTAACTTTGGTCACTCCTAAGATGTCGGTTGCACCGCGGCCTTTCCTGCAATGGCTTTACGCCGTTGCGGGACATATCGTGCCGCCCCTGGTGACACTCGTTTTTCTGCTCGTGCTTTGGGAAGTCATCTGCTCGTCGCCCACAGCGAGCGTTCCCCCACCGTCGCGCGTCGTCTCTGAAACGTGGGAGTTGATTGCGCATCCATTCTATGTGGGCCAGGGCGTCGATCAGGGGCTGTTCTGGCACGTTCTCGCCAGCCTCAAGCGTGTGGCGCTTGGCTATTGTCTCGCGGCGATCGCCGGTATCGCACTTGGTACGCTGGTCGGCCAGAGCGAATGGGCGATGCGCGGCCTTGACCCGATCTTTCAGGTACTGCGAACGGTGCCGCCGCTCGCCTGGCTGCCCCTGTCATTGGCTGCCTTCAAGGACGGCAACCCCTCGGCCATCTTCGTCATATTCATTACGGCCATTTGGCCGATCATCATCAACACTGCAGTTGGTATCCGCAATATTCCACAGGACTACCAGAATGTGGCGCGGGTGCTGCGCCTCAACCAGTTCGAGTATTTTACCAAGATCATGGTCCCCGCCGCCGCGCCCTATATCTTCACGGGCCTGCGCATCGGCATCGGCCTGTCGTGGCTCGCCATCGTTGCGGCCGAAATGCTGATCGGCGGCGTCGGCATCGGCTTCTTCATCTGGGATGCTTGGAACTCCTCGCGCATCAGCGACATCATTCTGGCCCTCATCTATGTCGGGGTCGTCGGTTACCTGCTCGATCGCACCATCGCCTTCGTCGCCAATACCGTCACCCGCAACACAGCAAGCGCCTAAGGATATGATCATGTCAAAACCCTACCTCTCGCTTGAACAGATCGACATGGTGTTCAGCCGTGGCGGCACCAGTACACAAGTCCTGAGCCAGGTTTCTCTTACTGTGGAAAAGGGCGAGTTTATCTCCATCATCGGCCATTCCGGCTGCGGAAAATCGACCTTGCTCAATATCGTGGCGGGGCTCACGGAGGCGACACGCGGCGTGGTGTTTCTGGAGGGAAATGTCGTTGATGCGCCCGGCCCGGATCGTGCCGTCGTGTTCCAGAACCATTCGCTGCTGCCTTGGCTCACGGTCTACGAAAACGTAAAGCTCGCGGTCGACAAGGTGTTTTCGGTGACGAAGAGCAAGGCCGAACGGCACGAGTGGACGATGCGCAACCTCGAATTGGTTCAGATGATCCACGCCAAGGACAAGCGTCCATCGGAAGTCTCCGGTGGCATGAAGCAACGTGTCGGCATTGCGCGGGCGCTGGCGATGGAACCAAAGGTTCTGCTGCTCGATGAGCCCTTCGGGGCACTGGACGCACTGACTCGCGCGCACCTCCAGGACCAGGTGATGCAGATCCACGCGGAACTTGCCAATACCGTACTGATGATCACCCATGACGTGGATGAAGCGGTGCTTCTTTCAGATCGCATCGTCATGATGACGAACGGCCCTTCAGCAAAGATCGGCGAGATCCTGGATGTACGGCTAGTGCGCCCGCGCCGCCGCATCGAGCTCGCGTCCGACGCCACCTATATCCGCTGCCGTTCGGCAGTGCTGAAGTTCCTCTATGAACGCCATCGTCTCGTGGAGGCCGCTTGAAATGGATGACACCATGAAAAAGCAAAAGCTCGTCGTCATCGGTAATGGCATGGCTCCCGGACGCGCACTCGAGCATCTGTTCGAACTGGCCCCCGATGCCTACGACGTGACGATTTTCAATGCCGAACCACGTGTCAACTACGATCGCATCATGCTATCGCCGGTGCTTTCCGGAGAGAAGGAATTCGAGGAAATCATCATCCATGGCGATGGCTGGTACATCAAGCACGGCATTACGCTGTACAAGGGTCACAAGGTCGTCGGGATCGACCGTGAGGCGAAGACGGTCACCTCCGATGCCGGCACGACCGAGCCCTACGACAAGCTGCTGATCGCTACCGGCTCCGTACCGTTCGTACTGCCGGTGCCCGGCAACAATCTTCCGGGCGTGCTGACCTATCGGGATCTCGACGATGTCAACGCCATGCTGCTTGCAGCGCAGTCGCGCGCCCGCGCCATCGTCATTGGTGGCGGATTGCTTGGCCTCGAAGCGGCAGCGGGCCTCAAATCGCGCGGCATGGACGTCACCGTCCTGCACATCATGCCTACGTTGATGGAACGCCAGCTTGATCCGGCGGCCGGATACCTCCTGGAGAAGGCGGTCGAGCAACGCGGTATCCGCGTGATGACCAAGGCCAGTACCAAGGAGGTCATCGGCATAAAGAAGGTCGAAGGCGTGTTGCTTGCCGATAGGACGATCTTGCCGGCTGACCTCGTCGTCATGGCGGCGGGTATCCGTCCGAACGGCGCGCTCGCGAAGGAAGCCGGGTTGGATACCAATCGCGGCATCGTCACCGACGCCGGGATGCACACCTCCGATACCGATATCTTCGCCATCGGCGAATGCGCCGAAGTCGGCGGCCAGTGCTATGGCTTGGTTGCGCCGCTCTATGAAATGGCGCGTGTCGTGGCTGCCCAGTTGGCGGGGGATGCAAGCGCCGCCTTCGTTCACAGCGAAACGCCGACGAAGCTCAAAGTCACCGGCATCAATCTTTTCTCGGTGGGCGATCTTGGCGAGGGCGATGATCGGCAGGAGATTGTGCTGCGCGATGCAGCCGCAGGTGTCTATAAGCGGCTCGTTCTGAAGGACGACCGTATCATCGGCACAGTCCTATATGGCGAGACATCCGATGGTGCCTGGTTCCATGACCTTACCAAGAAGCGCACCGATATCTCCGAAATGCGCGACACTCTGATCTTCGGCCAGTCCTACCAGGGAGGGTCCCCGCTGGACCCTATGGCGGCCGTTGCAGCCTTGTCAGATGATGCGGAAATCTGCGGCTGCAACGGCGTATGCAAGGGTAAGATCACTGGCGCAATTACGGGTAAGGGGCTGACATCGCTCGACGATGTGCGCGCCCATACCAAGGCGTCCGCCTCCTGCGGCACCTGCACCGGCCTGGTCGAACAATTGTTGTCGCTTGCCCTGGGCGATGCCTACAATCCCGCGGCAGTGACGCCCATGTGCGCCTGCACCGATCTCGGCCACGACGACGTACGCCGCCTGATCAAGGCGAAGAGGCTAAAATCCATCCCCGCCGTGATGCAGGAACTGGAATGGAAGACATCATGCGGCTGCGCCAAGTGCAGACCGGCGCTCAACTATTATCTCGTCGCCGACTGGCCCGATGAATATGCCGATGATTACCAGTCGCGCTTCATCAATGAACGGGTGCACGCTAACATCCAGAAGGACGGAACCTATTCCGTAGTACCGCGCATGTGGGGCGGCATGACCTCTTCGAAAGAGCTGCGCGCCATCGCCGACGTGGTCGACAAGTTCGACATCCCGGCTGTGAAAGTGACGGGTGGTCAGCGCATCGACATGCTCGGCATCAAGAAGGAAGACCTGCCCGCCGTCTGGGCCGACCTCGGCAAGGCCGGGTTCGTATCGGGCCAGGCCTATGCGAAGGGCCTGCGCACAGTGAAGACATGCGTTGGTACCGATTGGTGCCGTTTCGGCACGCAGGATTCCACCGGGCTCGGGATCCGCATCGAGAAGTTCATGTGGGGTTCGTGGACGCCGGCCAAAGTGAAGATGGCGGTGTCCGGCTGTCCGCGTAATTGCGCCGAAGCCACATGCAAGGATGTCGGCATCATCTGCGTCGATTCCGGATTCGAGATTCATTTCGCCGGCGCCGCCGGCCTCGATATCAAGGGCACGGAGGTTCTCGGCATGGTCAAGACCGAGGATGAGGCACTGGAGCATGTCGTTGCCTTGACGCAGATGTACCGCGAGCAGGCCCGTTATCTGGAACGCATCTATAAATGGGCAAAGCGCGTCGGGCTTGATGAAATCCGCCGTCAGATCATGGGTGATGCCGAAAAGCGCAAGGCTTATTTCGACCGGTTCGTGTTCAGTCAGAAATACGCGCAGGTCGACCCGTGGTCGGAGCGGGTCTCGGGCGTCGACAAACACGAATTTCAGCCCATGGCCACCATCGGCTATCAGCAGGCGGCGGAGTGAATCGAATGAAGGACTGGACCCTTATCGGCTCAATCAACGATATTCCGCGGCGCGGCGCGCGCTGCGTCATGACCCCTCAAGGCAAGATTGCCGTATTCCGTACCATGGAAGATCAGGTCTTCGCCATTGACGACCAATGTCCGCACAAGGGCGGGCCATTGAGCCAGGGCATCGTCCATGGGGCATCAGTGACTTGTCCGCTGCACAGCTGGGTAATTTCGCTGGAGACTGGCAAGGCGCTTGGTGCCGACGAGGGCAGCGTCAAGACCATCGAAGTGAGACTCGACGGTGACCGCATCCTTGCCCGGATCGAACAAGCCGCCATGGCCGCCGAATAGATGGAGGGCACATCTCCCAAAATCGTACGCACCACCTGCCCCTATTGCGGCGTGGGCTGCGGCGTTCTCGCCACCAGGGAGGAGGGCGGAGCTATTGGCATTGCGGGTGACCCCGAACACCCGGCCAATTTCGGGCGTCTTTGCTCGAAAGGCTCCGCTCTTGGCGAGACCGTCGATCTGGATGGACGATTGCTTGAGCCGCAGATCCGCGGCAAACCCGCGAATTGGGACGACGCCCTTGACCTGGTGGCGCAGCGCTTTTCAGCAACTATCGAGGAGCATGGGCCGGACAGTGTTGCTTTCTACGTATCCGGCCAGCTTCTGACTGAAGACTATTATGTCGCCAACAAGCTGATGAAGGGTTTCATCGGCTCGGCCAATATCGACACCAATTCGCGGCTTTGCATGTCGTCCTCCGTGGCCGGGCATCGCCGCGCCTTCGGCTCCGATACGGTTCCGGGATGTTACGAGGACCTGGAACTTGCCGATCTTGTCGTCATTACCGGCTCAAATCTTGCCTGGTGTCACCCGATTCTTTACCAGCGCATGGCGGCTGCCAAAGCCAGGCGTCCGGACATGCGTATCGTCGTCATCGATCCGCGCGTCAGCATGACCGCGGAAATCGCCGACATGCACCTGAAAATCAGACCTGATGGAGATACGGCACTGTTCGTCGGTCTTCTCGGCTTCCTTGCCGCGGAGGGCACGGTCGATGAGGGCTATGTGGAGCGGTATACTTCAGGATTTCAGGCAGCACTTGCCGTCACCAAAGGCCATGACCTGCGCAGCATCTCCGCACGAACGGGGCTCTCGCCCGAGGAACTGCGTTACTTCTTCACCCTCTTCGCCCGGACCGAGCGCTGTGTGACCATCTACAGTCAGGGAGTGAACCAGTCCGTCAGCGGGACCGACAAGGTGAACGCGATCATCAACTGTCATTTGGCAACGGGCCGGATCGGTCGCCCGGGAATGGGACCGTTCTCAGTGACCGGTCAGCCCAACGCCATGGGCGGGCGCGAAGTTGGCGGGCTTGCCAATATGCTTGCCTCCCATATGAACCTTGAGAACGAAGCGCATCGCCAGCTGGTTCAAGACTTCTGGAGATCACCAGCAATTCCATCAAGGCATGGCTTGAAGGCCGTCGATCTGTTCAAGGCAGTCGGGGAAGGAAAAATCAAGGCACTGTGGATCATGGCGACCAATCCGGTGGTTTCGATGCC
Organism: Hyphomicrobiales bacterium; assembly: GCA_900473175.1. Taxonomy (GTDB): domain Bacteria; phylum Pseudomonadota; class Alphaproteobacteria; order Rhizobiales; family Rhizobiaceae; genus Phyllobacterium. The sequence continues at coordinate 143,997 of UCKM01000008.1, forward strand.
GGAGGCCGATCTCGTAGTCCGGGCGCTCAAAACCTGTCCTTTCGTTGTGGTTTCCGACATCGATGCGCACACCGACACCACAGCTCATGCGCATGTGCTGCTTCCCGCCGCCGGTTGGGGCGAAAAGGATGGCACGGTCACCAATTCGGAGCGCAGAATCAGCCGGCAGCGCCCCTTTCTGCCCCTGCCCGGTAAAGCAAAGCCAGACTGGTGGATCATCGGCCAAGTGGCAAAGCGCATGGGCTATGGGCCAAGCTTTGCCTATGACAGCCCGGCGCAGATCTTTGCTGAGCACGCCGCCCTTTCAGGACACGGCAATCGCGGCGAGCGTGATTTCGATATCAGCGCCCACGCCACCACATCTGACAGGGCCTATGACGCGCTCAAGCCATTTCAGTGGCCGCAAGCGCAGGGAATGCCTGCGACAGAGAGGCGCTTTTTTTCCGAAGGTGATTTCTATACCCCGGACCGTCGCGCCCGCTTCGTCGCTGTCGAGCCGGCCGATGTCGAGCCGACCGATCCTCGATTTCCGTTCACGCTCAACACGGGCCGCATTCGTGATCATTGGCACACGATGACGCGTACCGGAAAGAGCGCGCGCCTTTCCGGTCATTTCGCCGAGCCGTTTGCCGAGATTCATCCGCTAGACGCCGTCGAAAAGGGGATTGGCGATGCCAGTCTGGTGAAAATCGAAAGCGATCACGGTACAATCATCGTCCGAGCGTTGTTGACTGACCGGCAAGCACGGGGAAGTATTTTCGTGCCCATGCACTGGACGAACCAATTTGCCAGCAAAGCGCGGGTCGATAGTCTTGTAACAGCTGACGTTGATCCTTTCTCTGGCCAGCCGGCGCTCAAAATGGCGCCGGTTGCGATCAAGCCATTCAATGCTCGCTGGTATGGCTTTGCGGTTCTGCGCAACAAGCCCATAGCTATCGGGGATTATTGGGCGCTCGCCCGCACGAAGGGCGGCTTCCGGCTCGAGATGGCAGGCTGCGATGAACCCGATGACTGGGGTATGCTTGCGCAAGCCTTGTTTCGGACGGGCGCGGACGTGCCCCCGCTCGTCTATCACGATCAACGCAAGGGGCAGCACCGTGTTGCGGTCTTCGAAGACGATGCCCTCGTCGGAGCGCTCTACGTGGCACGCGAACCTGTCACCGTTTCGCGCAGCTGGGCCAGCGAACAACTGGCAGCTAAATTCGGCAATGCACATCAACGTTTCCAGCTTCTGGCGGGGAGGCCAGGCAAAGACATGCCTGACAAAGGCGTGATCGTTTGCGCGTGCTTCTCCGTTGGAAAAAACGAGATAGCGGCGGCGGCCCGCAGTGGTTGCCATACGGTGGAAGCCATCGGTCAATCATTGAAAGCCGGAACCAATTGCGGTTCGTGCCGCGCAGAAATCGGGGGGATCGTCCTTGATGCAAATGGTATCGAAGCCGCAGAGTAGTCCCCTTCTGGAACGTGTTGAATGGTGGCTTGCCGATGATGCGATTGTGGTGTGAGCAAGGATGTCGTGGCGACATGGCCGGCGCTCGGTGAAAAAATTGATGCGATTTTTGATGCCTTGCCCAAACCAAATCCCGCTCTTTGCGATTGCTCCCAGATTTACGTTACGATTGCGCTGGACAAGGGCGGCTTGGTCGTTCATCTGGACCTTGCCACCTATTCTGTCATGGGGAGGGCGAGCGAACCCGAAAAGTCCATGAGGCAGCCTGATGTCCGAAGCCTATATCTGCGATTATATCCGCACGCCGATCGGTCGGTTCGGCGGCGCTTTGTCATCGATCCGTACCGATGATCTTGCGGCCATTCCGCTCAAGGCGCTGATCGAACGCAACAGGAGCGTGGATTGGCAGGCGGTCGACGAAGTCATGTACGGCTGCGCCAACCAGGCGGGCGAGGATAACCGCAATGTCGCGCGCATGGCGCTGCTGCTTGCAGGATTGCCGGTCACCGTTCCCGGCACGACGATGAACCGGCTGTGTGGCTCGGGCATGGATGCCGTCATCACGGCAGCGCGTGCAATCAAAACTGGGGAAATAGACCTCGCCATTGCCGGCGGTGTCGAGTCGATGTCGCGCGCACCCTTCGTCATGCCCAAAGCCGAAAGCGCATTTTCGCGCCACGCTGAGATCCACGACACGACGATCGGCTGGCGTTTCGTCAATCCGCTGATGCAGCGACAATATGGTATCGATTCAATGCCGGAGACCGGCGAGAACGTTGCCGAGGGATATAAGGTCTCGAGGGCCGATCAGGACGCTTTCGCAGTGCGCTCGCAGCAAAAGGCCGGAAATGCCATGCAGAGCGGCCGTCTTGCCCGGGAGATTGCGCCGGTGCCGGTCCTCCAGCGCAAGGGCGATCCCATTATTATCGACAGCGATGAACATCCCCGTCCACAAACGACCATCGAGCAGTTGGCCAGGCTGCCGACGCCTTTTCGCAAAGGCGGTACGGTGACCGCCGGCAATGCCTCTGGCGTCAATGATGGCGCGGCAGCAATGATCGTTGCGTCTGAAGCGGCAATCAAGAAATATGACCTCGCTCCGATCGCCCGCATCGTTGGCGGCGCTTGCGCAGGCGTTCCGCCGCGGATCATGGGAATTGGTCCCATCGCCTCGACGGAAAAACTGTGTGCACGGCTTGGGCTCACCCCGCGTGATTTCGACATTATCGAGCTCAACGAGGCTTTTGCCTCTCAGGGCCTGGCGACGTTGCGAGCGCTCGGTATTCCCGACGATGCCGAGTTCGTCAATCCCAACGGCGGCGCGATCGCCCTGGGTCACCCGCTCGGCATGACCGGTGCGCGGATTGCCGGAACGGCGGCGCTTGAACTCAGTCTGCGCGGGGCCAAGTGGGCGCTCGCTACCATGTGTATCGGAGTGGGGCAGGGGATTTCAGTCGCTCTCGAACGGGTCTGACGGCTGATCCGCAACAATGTCGGTCGCGCACATCTAATCGGGCCGTGCTGCGGGCGATACTTTTTTCGTTTCAAGGCTGCCCTGCGACGAGAAAACCAGAAGCTCGGTTTCGCGCCCGATCCGGCTCGCGTCCAGCACCCGCACCAAATCATCCACTCCTGAAACGGGTCGGTTATCGATGGTGAGAATTAGATCTCCCGCCTGGAGACCACCGAGATCCGCTGGACCGCCCGGTTCAACGCTGCGCAGCCGTACTGAGGTGTTGCCGCCCTGCAAACCCGCCTGCAGCGCTAACCGGCGTGGCAATGCCACGGTGTCGGCCGAAATTCCGATGAATGCGCGGCGCACGCGGCCAAAGCGCAGAATTTCCGAAACCACGAAATTCGCCGTATTGGACGACACGGCAAAGGCAATGCCCTGCGCGCCCCGGATAACGGCAGTATTCACGCCAACGACTTCGCCAGCCGCCGATACCAGCGGACCGCCTGAATTGCCGGGGTTGAGGGCGGCGTCGGTCTGAATCACGTCGTCAATCAATCGTCCGTTCGCGGCTCGCATGGATCGGCCGAGGGCGGAAATGACGCCGGCTGTAACAGTCCAATCGAATCCGAGCGGGTTACCGATCGCAATTGCGATATGACCGCGCTTCAGGCGTTTCGAATCTCCGAGGCCAGCCCAGGCGGCGAGGCTCGTCTCGGCGCGTACGACCGCGATATCGGTATCTGCATCGCGTCCGACAACACGGCCTTCACCGACGGTTCCGTCAGGAGTGTTTATGCGCACTGTCCGCGCGTCTTCGACTACATGGTTGTTGGTTATGATAAGCCCGTCGGGTGAAATGGCAAAACCCGAGCCGTGCCCGCCGCGTCCGCCAACCCGTTCAATCCGGCTGACCGCCGGCCCGACGCGGTCAACTGCGTCAGCAATCGTTTTTGAATACCCATCAATGAACTCGGCGTCATCTGCCGGCGAGATTTGACTATCGATGAAACCCATTTTGGATGGCCCTTTGCACTCAATGAGACGGGATGGCGTATGGACATGCGCCGGCCTTGTTCAAGACAGGTGGCGTGGACGCAATCGGGTGTCTCGCAATCGCGCTGATACGGCGATCATGTAGATGAAATATGGTCGTCAAGAATCCCCATTCAAGTGGTGGCGAAGCCCTTGCGAGAAGCGCCTATGCCTCGGAACCCGTTGCATGGAACTTCACATTTGCGCTAGCCGGGGCCAGAATGTCGGCGCGGGTGAATATCGGGCTGTCGAAACGGCAGCGGCGAAGGAACAGCCCGACAGGAGGAACTGATGAGCGAAGATCATGTTTACAAGAAGATCGAACTCGTTGGCAGTTCAACCCAATCGGTTGATTCAGCGATCAAGAATGCCATCGCGCGTGCGTCCCAAAGCGTGAGACAACTCGACTGGTTCGAGGTGGACCAGATCAGGGGGCACATTCAAGACGGCAAGGTGGCCCGTTTCCAAGTCGTCCTCAAGGCCGGCTTCCGCCTGGACTAGAAAGTAAGCGGTTCTTCTGGCGAGTTGGCTTTGCTGTCAGTGCGCCTATGACGCCCATGGCACGGATCAACCAATCAGTGCGCGCTCAGGCGGCCACGTCCGGCGTGAAGCCTACGCCTGAGTAAGCGAAAACTTCGATGGGCTCGCCAAGCCCCCTGATCGGATAGGAGCCGAGCTTCTCAAGGTGGGATTCGCACCCGGCCATCTCGGCAAAAGCCTTTGACAGAAGTACAGGACGCTTTATCTCCTTGGTCAGACCTTCCAGTCGGGAGGCAACATTGACGGCCGGTCCAATAACAGTGAAATCCAGCCGCTTGCGTGAACCAATGTTGCCATACATGACATCGCCCACATGTACGCCAACGCCGTAACCAAGCGGTTTGCGTCCGGCGCGAATGTGCTCCTGATTCAAGACGTTCATTGCTGTCTGCGCCTCGCTGATGGCCCGCAGAAGATTGGCACAGGCAGCGGGATCGCTGAGCGGGAAAATCGCGAGAAGCCCATCGCCCATGAATTTGAGAATCTCGCCGCCGTGCTTCTCGATCGGCTCGGACATGGCGTCGAAATAGCCGTTCAAAAGCTCGATGACATCATCCCGGGGCCATGCATCCGATATTGCCGTGAAGTCGCGCAGATCGCATACAAGGATCGCGGCGCCAACCGTCACGCCGCTGCCGCGCGTGGTGGCACCTGCGAGAATCTGTTCGCTCGCGTGTGGGCCGACATAGGTTTCGAGAAGTGTACGCGCAAGCCGGTTCTTCAGTCTGATCTCGCTGACGAGAGCCAAAGCCGGAAGCAGGTCGGCCAGAAATTCAATATGCTCCGCGCTGAAACCCCCCGGCGCGTCACTGGCGAAACTGACAACATGCCTTTTGTCCAGTGTGTGCTCAAGCGGCCAAGCGACATACTCTGTCAGGCCTTCAGCCCGCAACTCATTGTAGAGCGTGTATTTGAAGTCACCTGTATGCGAACCGTCGAGCGATTGCCTGATCTGTTGCTGGCCGCTTCTGATTTCGTTAACGGGGCTTTGGAGATATAATGTCGTATCTTCAAGACCATACTCGAAGGTGGTAATTTCTGCCTCCGACAAGCCCTTCTTCCACATGATACGTGCACCGAACCATTGAGGATGCTGAATTCTGAAATGGAGCGTCGCCCGGGCGACCGGCACACCTGCCTCAAGCAGCCTCGTGCACATTTCCACCAGGATATTATCGATAAACCGCTCTTTTCGCGTCTCGATGATCAGCCAGTCGAGGACCTTGCGCCTGCGCACTGGCCATACCCCGGCGCTTTCCTCGGTCGAACCGACCGGCGCGTTGATTGATCGCATTGCACCTCACTCCTACCGAATTGAGCGCGCCCGAAATTCTGAAGCCACTTTCAGAACGTCGGCCTCGGCGACGCCCACGGTAATGTCTTCGAGGTCGTCGATGGTTTCGTCACTCTTGATCAAAATCGGGTTGTGGCCGGACTTCGCGACAACCGTTCGCAACTTGCGCGGAAGTGCCGGAAGCAAGTACCGCTTCACACACTCAATGAGAACCTCGTGCTTGTCGGGAGCCAATTTGCCAAATTTCTCCCGCAGCAAGGCGCCGAACATATTGCCGTCGGCAAAGCCGAACTTACTGGCAAGGTCAAAGGCATGCAGCCTGTATTCGATGCGGGTCATCATATCCTCCGGTGAAGAGTGCTTGGATGACCCTATATAAGCATTCAGTTCAGCCAAATAAGGGGTGGTCCTTACATTCGTCGCGCTTTTGCTCGTCAGGTGTAGGGGGCATTCCAGCACATATCGCGCGCCCGTGCAGTTGTCGCGCAACCGAAACCAAACGATGGATTCAGCGCGCGCATCCTTTCAGAAACAGATCGGCACACATTTTTGCTCGATCGGCTATCTCTTGCCCTTGCGGCGCAGGTGCCTGCCGCAGCATCGCGGCGCGCTGCGGCTCCATGACCATCATTCCCCGCAACATGCCGCACGCGGCGTGCGGGTCGTCAAGTGCGATGAGCCCCAAATTGACCTGCGTTCGGAGCCAATCCTCCATCAACGTGTTCGTTTTGACGATTGCCTGTTCGTAGAACGATGTTGCAATTTCCGGAAAGCGATCGGATTCGCCAATGACCAGACGCATGATGGTGATTGTGTCTTCTGAGAGTGTGAGCATGCCATAAGTGGTCAGCATCCGCTCGAGCCCTTCTCTCAGGCTCGCTGTTGCGAGAGTACCGACGTCTACTGCTAGGAGAAAACGTCCGATACGATCCGATATGACGCTGGTGAACAAGTCCGCCTTGGTCGGGAACAGCCTGTAAACTGTCTTCGTTGAAACGCCTGCATTCTGCGCAATCGCGCTGATGCTCGCGGCCGCGTAACCATTTTCATGAAACTGATCGTTGGCTGCTTGGATGATGACGCTTCTCGTGTCGTCGTCGCACCGCACCTGCGGCCGGCCACGCGGGCGCTTCTCAATCTTGTGATTTACGACCATGGAAGTTTTCCAAATTATTGTTGACTTACATTTTATAGAGCGTATTTTGGAAAACATCAAGTTTCCTAATAAACAATTCTATCAGAGGCCGCGGCCCTTTGTGACAGCGACCGGCAGTCCGGAGACCACAATGACAACGCTGCATGCACTCAATACCAACGTCGCCCAACCAGCTGAATCCGAAATTCGGCAGGTCGTCGTCGCCCCCTCGCTTGAAGCGAATTCGCCCGTCCATGTTACAGAAGTACCAAAGGCGCCTGCTCCCGATGGGAAGCCAGCCCGCAAACGCGGTGTTCGCAAGCTGTTCATCGGGGCGGCCGCCGTCGCTTTGATCATTGGAGGTGCCTATCACGGTCACAATTACTGGACCATGGGACGTTTCCAGATCGAGACGGACGACGCCTATGTGAAGGCCGACAACAGCTCCGTAGCACCAAAAATCTCGGGCTATATTGCTGACGTTCTGGTCAAGGACAATGAATCGGTAAAGGCCGGCCAGCCGCTTGCCCGCATCGACGATGGTGATTTCCGAACAGCGCTTGAGCAGGCGAAAGGCGATGTTGCGGCGGCTGAGGCAACGATAGAGGCGAAACGAGCTTCCCTCACGATCCAAGAATCCATTATCGCGGCAGCGCGGGCCACAGTCGATGTTGACCAGGCCAACGAGACCTTTGCTGAGCAGAACAACAAGCGTTACGCGACGCTCGCCACGAGTGGCTATGGCAATATTCAGAATGCCCAGCAGGCCGCTTCGCAAATCGCCGCCGCCAAGGCCACGGTCGTTCGTGATAGCGCGACGCTAGACGCCGCGATGAAGCAGGTAGATCTGCTAAAGGCCGAGCTCGCGCAGGCAAAGGCCGCGCTCGCGCACGATGTCGCAGTTCAGCACCAGGCCGAGCTCAACCTGTCCTACGCCACGATCATGGCTCCCGTTGATGGCGTCGTTGGCAACCGCACGCTGCGCGTCGGCCAGTTTGTCCAGGCCGGCACACAGTTGATGTCGGTCGTACCGACATCGTCGGCTTACGTGATTGCCAATTACAAGGAAACGCAGCTTACCGATGTTCGGGCCGGCCAGCCGGTCGATATCGACGTGGATATGTTCCCGGGACGCGTCTATCACGGCCATGTCGACAGCCTTGCTCCCGCAAGCGGTCAGGAGTTCGCGCTGCTGCCGCCGGACAACGCAACCGGCAACTTCACAAAGGTGGTCCAGCGCATACCCGTAAAGATCGTCCTCGATACCGACAGTGCCGCGGCGGGTGATTTGCGCCCTGGCATGTCAGTTCAACCGAGCATCGATACCAAGGCCGACGCTGTCCAGCGCCAGAGCCATTGATCGGCAGGATCAGGAGGATCGTGTCATGTCTGCTATTACGCTTACCGGCGCGGAGGTTACACAGCCGCGCGCCAGCACAAAGGAATGGATCGCCGTTCTCGCCGGCATGATCGGCGCGTTCATGGCGATCCTCAACATTCAGATCACCAACGCATCGCTCCTCGATATCGAGGGCGGCATCGGGACCGGTGTAGACAATGGGGCGTGGATATCCACATCCTACCTGATCGGCGAGATCGTGGTCATTCCGCTGACCGCCTATTTCAGTAACGTCTTTTCCTTCCGCCGCTACATCCTCGCGAACTCGATCCTTTTCCCCCTGTTCTCGATCGCCTGTGCCTTCACCCATGACCTTGGGTCGATGATCTTGATGCGCGGCCTGCAGGGCTTTGCCGGCGGCGTGTTAATCCCCATGGCCTTCACCATGGTGCTGACCAAACTGCCGAAGGCGCAGCAGCCCGTCGGCCTTGCCATCTTCGCCCTCTCGGTTACCTTCGCTCCGGCCATTGGTCCGACGATCGGGGGCTACCTGACCGAGAATTACGGATGGCAAACGATCTTCTTCATCAACGCCGTTCCAAGCGCCATCATGGCCATTGCTTTGGCTGCGACGCTCGAGAAGACGCCGATGCAGCTTCACTTGTTGAGGGAAGGGGATTGGGCCGGTATCTTCACGATGGCGGTCGGCCTGTCGGCACTTCAAACCGTTCTTGAAGAAGGCAACAAGGAAGACTGGTTTTCGTCGTCCTTCATTCTGAAGCTGAGCGCGATTGCCGTCGTCTTCCTATCCAGCTTCATCTGGATAGAGTTGACCGTCGAAAAACCCCTGGTGAAGCTGAGCTTGTTGAAGCAGCGCAACTTCGGCATCGGTGTCGCTGTCAACGTATTGGTCGGCGTGGCCCTCTTCGGCACGGTTTACATCCTGCCGCAATATCTCGGACAAGTGCAGCGTTACAATGCTGAGCAGATCGGCAACGTGCTCGCCTGGACAGGTCTGCCACAGTTGCTTCTGATCCCGCTTGTTCCGATGATGATGAAACGCTTCGACGCCCGTTATATCGGTTTCCTCGGCATCAGCATCTTCGCAATCAGCTGCTTCATGAACATCACACTGTCGGCGGATAATGCAGGTGACCAGTTCTGGATCCCCAATATCGTGCGCGCAATCGGACAGGCTCTGGTCCTGACGCCGATCACGGCCATTACCACGGCTGGTATCGCTGCCTCGGATGCCGCCGCTGCGTCGGGTCTCACCAACATGCTGCGCAATCTCGGGGGTGCTGTCGGAACAGCAACTTTGGGAACCGTACTGACCAAGCGTGAGCAGTTCCATTCGAATATCATTGGGCAATCGATCACCCTGACGAAGGATGAGGTACGCCAGCGTCTCGACCAGCTTACGGGTTATTTCATGTCACACGGTGTGTCCGACCACGCGGTCGCCGCACAACAGGCCGTCGTTGCGCTTGGCAGGTTGGTAAAACGACAGGCGCTGATCATGGGTTTCAGCGATACGTTTGCCGTCATCGGCGTCCTGCTTGCCATTGCAGCCGTCGCTCTGTTGTTCGCGGAAAAACCCAAAGGTGCGGGTGGTGCCGGCGCCCATTAGGTGAGGGCACAATACCGGTCTTTTCCAAACGCACGACACCGCCTGCCAATGCAGGCGGTGGCCCGCGTCTTGCCTCGGCGAGCGTGATATGGTTTGGTCGATAAAGCCTGGTGAGGGAGGAATTCGATGCCTGATTTGACTTTGTGGGGATTGTTCGTCGTGGCGTCGGTGGTGTTGCTGCTGACCCCTGGTCCGGCGGTCCTTTATATCGTCGCGCGTTCGGTCGAGCAGGGGCGGGCTGCCGGGCTGGTCTCGGTGCTCGGTATCCATCTCGGTACCATCGTTCACATCATTGCCGCGGCGGTGGGGCTCTCGGCTCTTATCATGTCATCGGTGCTTGCCTTCGCGGTCGTCAAATATCTCGGCGCCGCCTATCTTGTCTGGATTGGCATTCGCACCTTCATGGCCAAGGACCCCGATCCTCAAGCGCCGGTGGTGCCGGCTGAGCCGCTCCGCCGCGTCTTCCGCGACGGCTTTGTTGTCAACCTGTTCAATCCGAAGACGGCGATCTTCTTCCTCGCGTTCCTGCCGCAATTCGTCGATCCGGCACGCGGGGCGCTACACTGGCAGATCCTGATCCTCGGCCTCACCTTTATGGGTCTTGGCATGATCAGCGACGGCATGTTTGCTCTGATAGCCGGGGCGGCCGGCAATTTCCTGCGCCGCAACCGGCGATTCCTGCGCTTGCAGCGCTGGTTCGCCGGTACCTCGTTCATCGGCCTTGGGGTTACCGCGGCATTGGCGACGCGCAAGTAGTCGGCCTCAGCTGGTCTGATCGGCTGCAGGGTGGAACTGGCGCCACCATCACGAACGCCGCAGTGTCACCTCAACCGGAGGACCGTTGCGAATGGTCTGGTAGACCACGCAGTAGCGCTCGGTGAGCTTCAAAAGCTGGTCGAGTCGCTCTTGCGGCGCGTCGGTCTCGACGTCGAAGACAAGACGGATCTGTGCAAAGCCAACCGGCGCATCTTTGGCGACGCCGAGCGTGCCGCGGAAATCGAGATCGCCTTCGGCTGACACGACACCGGATTTGAGTGGAATCTCCAGCGCAGTCGCTACCGCCTTCAAGGTGACGCCCGCGCAGGCGACGAGCGCTTCGAGCAGCATGTCGCCGGAGCACAATTCAAGGCCGGTACCTCCGGTTGCAGGATGCAGGCCCGCGACGGCGAGTAGCCGTCCGGTTTCGACTTTGCAGGCGATGTTTTGATCGTCGAGCGTGCCGCGCGCCTTCAAGGTGACATAGGCGTCCTGTGGACTGGTTTTGTATCGGTCCTTGATCGGCGCCTGGATCGCGCGCAGTCGGTCGGCATCCATGGTCATTCACCTCCATCCTGGCTGTCTCTAAACGGGGAGGAACCGCGCCAAAAAGGACGCGGTTCCTGATGATTGGGGTACGTCTTCTCCGCGCTCATGCAGCCTTTGGCTTCACATTCTGGTTCATGCGGAACAGATTGAGTGGATCATAACGGCGCTTTACCTCTGTGAGCCGTTGATAGTTCGTTCCATACGCAGCTTCGATGCGGTCGGTCTCGTCCTCTGGCATGAAGTTGATGTAGGCGGTGCCAGCAGCATAAGGTTTTGTCGCCTTGTAGAGGCCACGCGCCCAATCAATGCAGGCCTGGTCCGAAGCAGCTTCGCGCCACCGCGCATGAACATTCATGACGAAATGCGAGCTTCGCTGCGGAAATGCCGTGGCATCGACGGCGACACGGCCCGACGCACCGCCGACATGGCCAACGAATATCTCGCATTCGGGTCCAGGCAAATTGCGCACTGCCCCGAGCAGGATCTGGATCGTCTCATCCGAGAGGTCGGTAAAATCATGGCTTTTCCAGTAATTGCGGGCGCCAGGCGTGAGCAGCGGATCGAATGCCTGCTGCCAGGCAGTGAAGGGGGCAGGGCCGACAACGTCGGCAATGGGCTTTCGTATCGCGCGCAGGCGGGCCGTGGCAGCCTCTCCCGCCTGGATGTCGCCGCAATAGCACATGGCGAGTACCACGATCTCCTTGCCATGCCACTCTGCCGGCAGGAACGGCAGTGGCGGTGCCTGTCGCATGACCGCCCAGCAGGTAAGCTCATCCGGCGCTGATCCGAGCGCTTCGCGGTATTGTTTAAGAACTGTCTCGGCATCTGAGAATGGATGGACGACTAGGCCCGCCAGGACTTCTGGCCCGACCTTGTGCAGCCGAAACTCGAAAGCTGTAACCACACCGAAATTCCCGCCGCCGCCGCGCAGGGCCCAGAACAGGTCCGGGCTTTCCGTTAGGCTTGCGCGCACGAGTTCTCCATCAGCGGTGACCACATCGGCCGACAAAAGATTGTCGATTGTCAGGCCGAACTTGCGGGTGATCCAGCCAAAGCCGCCTCCAACCGTGAGGCCGGCAATGCCGGTCGTCGAGTTGATGCCGGTTGGCACCGCCAGTCCGAACGCCTGGGTTTCCTTGTCGAGGTCGGCAAGCGTCGCGCCGGGCTCAACCCAGGCCCGCTGCGCCGCTGCGTCCACCCGCACCGATTTCATTTGCGACAGATCGATCATGAGGCCACCGTCGCAGACCGCGCTGCCGGCGATGTTGTGCCCTCCACCACGCACTGCGACGAGCAGACGGTTGTCGCGTGCAAAACGCACCGCGCTGACGACATCGGCAGCCCCTGCGCAGCGCACAATGAGGCCGGGCCTTCGGTCGATCATTGCGTTCCAAATCGTTCGCGCCTCGTCATAGGGTGCGTCGCTTTCAGTCAGCAGACTGCCGCGCAGCTGGGCGCCAAGCGCATCGATGGCAGTCGCGCTGAGCGTCGCTTTCCCGGATTCAAGAGTCGTGAGGCTCAAGTCGTTCATAATCAATTCCTCCCGATATGGCCATAAATCGCCTTCTTACCTCCCGCGGCAGAATTGTGCGCCTCCATTCCGGATCGCACAAGTTCAGGAACTGTACCGGGCGGACCACAATCGGTCCTGCTATGCTCGTCGCTACGCACTCGCATCCAACGGCATCAGTCGTGCCTCCCGGCTCGTCTGAGTTGCGATGCAGCACTTGCATGGCTGATCTGCAATGTTGGCTCTGCAAGTTTTGAGGGTCATCACCTATCTCCATTTCAACGATCAAGAGTGATCAACCGAACAACGAACCGAAATGGTGAATGAAATGAACCTTATCCGCTCTTACAGCAACTGGCGCCGTTATCGTGACACGGTTTCCGAGCTGAACCGCCTGTCGACCCGCGAACTCAGCGATCTGGGCCTTGCCCGTTCCGACATCCCGTTCGTCGCCAAGAAGGTGGTAGTCCGCTAGGCGAACATCAGATACCGAGGGGGCGCATTCTGCTCCGACCGGGTCTTTAATCTGCACCCGCCGCTTTCCTCCCGCGGTGGGTGTTGCCGTTTTTGGGGACAGTCGGTGCTGCTACTTGCCACGGATTGGACAAAATCGAGCTCTGGAGCTTCGGGCAGGCCATGCTGAGCCAGCGGAGAATTGTAGAATGCAACGACATTCTTATGCGCCATTTCAGCTCAGACGCTCCGGTTTTCTAATAAACAACAAATTTTTCTCTTGATTTATTAGTTGGTTATGCCGATCTTAGTCCCGTAAAATACTTAACGAATTTGATTCTTCTACTTATCAAAACTCAAAGTTGTATTCCGAGGACTAATTGTGAAACCAATTGCCCACTGTTCGTTGCTGTGCGGACTAATTTTTTTAAGCTTTTGTAACCCCGTAGGGGCCCAGGAATCGCAACCTGCCGCGGCGCTACCCTCGACGCCCGAGGAACCTTCGGTCCGTTCGGTGAAATTTGATGACTGGTATTATCGCTGCGTCGACGTCAAAGGTGTTGACGCTACGGTCGCTACGAACTGTGAAGTTGCGCAAATCGCTCAGGTCAAACAAGACGGCAAGGATGTCAGTATACTAACCTTGGCGATTGCGAGGACAGCGCCTTCCGCTCAGAACGACAAAAAGCACGCTACCGATTTTCTTCTGACCGCACTCGTTCCGCTCAATGTCTTCCTTCCCGCCGGCTTTGGCCTGAACGCAGATGGCAAGGCTGTCGCACATACGGACTACCGCAATTGCAATCAGGCCGGTTGCTGGGCCCAGCAGAAGCTGGATGCCAAGATGCTGGCATCCATGCGAGCAAGCGCCAGCGGCGAAGGAAGCCTGCGATTAATGAATGGGCAAAACATAAACATAAAGTTCTCGCTGAAGGGGCTGGCGACTGCGTTGGCCGAGCTGCAAAAGCCCACCGTAGCTCAATAGGCGGGTCCAGCCGATGCCTTCAATAAGGACCCTTTGCCTTCTGGCATGCGCATCCCACTTGCTGATGTTCTGTGCTGGTAATGCGCATGCGCAATCGCCCGCGGATCAATTCGCGCGGGATCAGGAACAGAAGGAACAGGCCGAGCGTCTCAAGGCTCTCAAGAAGATCACGCCGGATGCGACAGGCTTGTCTAACCCGGAGCTGGCTCCGGAATCGAAGGGTGGCCCGTGCTTTTCGATTGACCGGATTGATGTGGAGGGGGTCAAGCAGTTTTCTGCAGCCGTCATCAATCGCTTGACGATACCCTACCAGCACAAATGCGTAGGAATGGGCGAGATCAATACGCTTTTGCGTGATCTTACATATGCATATCTTGACAAGGGGTTTGTCACCTCGCGTGCCTATGTACCTGAACAGGACATCGCAAAGTCGAGAACACTACGCTTGATCGTAGTGGAGGGAGTACTCTCCGACCTCTATCTCAACGGAACGCCCCCGAAATATCCCGCCGTCCTGGCAACGGCATTTCCTGCCATGAAAAACCGGATTGCCAATATTCGGGATATCGAGCAAGGGCTCGATCAGATCAACCGCCTTTCCTCCAACAACGCCAAGACGGCGATGCTGCCTGGCCAGAATGAAGGCACGTCCATTCTCAATGTCGAGAACAAGCCCAGCGTCCCTTGGCATTTTTCAGTCTCAAACAGCAATCTTGGACAAAAATCGACCGGCTACTCCAAGAGCGATGCGTCGTTCACCATGGATAACCTGCTGAACCTAAACGATCTTCTATCACTGTCCTTTGAGCACACAGGACCCGACTATCCTTGGGGTGGCGACGGATCCGGCAGAAGCAATAGTTACTCCGGCAATGCCAGCATTCCCTATGGTTACTGGACGGGTTCAATTAATGGCTCCTGGTATGAATACGATAGTTCAGTTCCGGGAAATTTCAGTACGATGGAAACATCGGGCGATTCCAAACAACTGGGCCTCAGCGTCGATAGGGTGATCCTGCGCGACAAGGATTCAATCACCGCCATCAATTCCGCGCTCACATACAAAGAGACAAACAACTTCCTGCTCGGCAATAAGATCGAGGTTGGGAGCCGTCAATACACAGTCGGCACCCTTGGCATTTCGCATTCTCGGCGCATTCTCGGCGGCCTTTGGGTCTTCGATGCCAGTTACGACCGCGGCCTCGATCTCTTCGGCGCTGTCGATCGCGGCGAGGCGGGGGCAGGCGACGCCGACCCGCGATTTGACAAATTTACCGGCACGATCAATGCAACCAAACCATTCGAGATCGACAAGCTGCGGTTTGAACTCAGCTCGACTGTCACAGGGCAATATTCGCCCGACAATCTCTTTGGCGCAGAACAGATATCCCTTGGCAGCTACAGCAATGTGCGCGGCGCGCGCGAGAGCTTGTTGTTCGGCAATGCTGGGTTCTTCACGCGCAACGATCTGATCTGGAAGACGGTGCCGTGGCAGGACAATGCATTTTTGGTCAAACGGTTTGGGGAACTAAGACCTTATCTCGGCTTGGATTACGGGCAAGTGTTTCCGCAGAAACGCTACGGAATCGCCGGTGGTGATCTTCTTGGTTGGACTGCGGGCATTCGGGCCGTTGGCGGCGACCTCAGCATCGACGCGGGTTATTCGGACATTCTGGCAAGCAATATCGAGGATGAAGATAGCGGTTTGTTTTTCTTCAGTACGTCGATGCGTTGGTAGAGCGGTGCATTCGGGAAAATCAATATGAAAAACTATGGAACATGGGCCTTCAAACCTGCGCTGCTGATGCCTTTTCTTATCTCAAGCGCCGCCCTTACTGGGTGTGTGTCGCAGGACCCGCGCCTTACGGCAGCCCTAAGCAGTACCAGAATTAGCGAAGTCCGTGTGGAAACGGCACCGGACGTAAAAATGGGCTTACCCCTCTTGAACGGAGCCACCCAGGAATCGCAGGTCGCGGCCGTTGTTCGAATACTGCGGGAAACACTTTCACGGGATTTGAGAGGGTATCCGGGCGGCACTGTTCCCGCACGGTTGGTAGTAACTTTGCACGAAGCAGATCTTGCATCCACGCCAGGACGCATCGTTGCGGGCAATAGCAGCTTTATCGACGGTACGGTCCGGCTGGAGGATGTGCGAACGGGCCAATTGATCGCCCAAGCCCAGGATATCCGCACCGTCGACGTAACCTGGAAGGGCGAGGGCATGGCGATGATTGCGACAATTGCCATTAACGCCGCCGCAACGCCTGATCAAAATGCGGTGGCCACAAGGCTTGCTACCTCGTTTGCCGGCAAGGTCAAAACCTGGCTGACGCCCAGGACGAAGAAATAACAGACCAAAACGGGCCTACCTTTCCCAAAGAGTAATGGAACGACAGCAATGAACCGAACAACAGCCAGGAATTCTGACCGGGGCGCGGCCAAACAGTATTGCTCCATGTCCTCCTTTCACGTCTGGCTTGCAAAGTTGGGACACAGGGCAATGGCCGCGGTCCTGAGCGCCCTGCTCACTTTCCAGCCGGCACTTGTCAAGGCTCAGCAAATCACTGCGGACCCAGCCTCAGGCGCAAACCAGCCGGGGGTAGGTACTGCGCCCAATGGCGTCCCGCTTATCGATATCGTTGCTCCCAACAGCCAGGGTCTCTCGCACAACAAATACGACAGTTTCAACGTTGGAACGCCAGGGGTTATTCTTAATAATTACAATGCCGAAGTGGGAACATCAAATCTTGGCGGCGTTACCCCAGGCAACCCAAATCTTCGCAGTTCGGGGCCTGCCACGGTCATTCTGAATGAGGTGACCAAACAGAACCGCAGCGCACTAGAGGGACCAGTCGAAGTATTCGGCGGTCGGGCGGATGTTGTTATCGCCAATCCGAACGGCATAACCTGCAATGGTTGTGGTTTTATCAATACACCCCGCGCGACGCTGACGACGGGTACGCCCAATATCGGCACGGATGGCCGTCTCAGTGGCTTTACGGTTAATGGCGGCGATGTCACCTTTGGAACACGGGGCGGAAACTTTGCGTCCGGACAGGGAGGCGTTGACCTTTTCGATGTGGTGTCGCGCACGGTGCGCATCGATGGGCCTGTCTACGGCAAGGACCTGCGGCTGACGGCAGGGCGCAACAAGTTTGAATATGCGACAGGCGGTGCGACGGCGCTAACCGCCACTTCAGGAACACCTGAGTTTGCCATTGATGGGTCGGCGCTCGGAGCTATGCAGGCCGATCGTATCAAGATCGTGGTGACAGAGAAGGGCGCTGGCGTTCGCATGCGCGGTGATTTGGCCGCAAATGCCGGCGAGTTGTCGCTTTCGGCGGACGGGCGTATCTCGATTGGAAACGCATCCGGCAATCTCGGCGTAGATATTCGCTCAAAAGCGAAGGTCGAAGCTGGAAAGATTGCGTCAAAGAGGCGGGTCGTCATTGCGGCAGATCAGGGCATCTCTTTGCAGTCGGTGGCCGCTGACGACAACGTCGAACTGACTGGCGGTTCCGGTTTGATCAGTATCAATGCCGAAGCCAGTACTTCGGGATCGATCCAGTTGACCTCCGCAGGAGGCGTACAAGTCGGCAGCGTTGATGCTGGCAACGGGGCATCCCTAACAAGCTCATCAGGCGATATAAAAATTGGAGGTACGGCTCGTAGCGCGGGTGACCTGGTGATATCGGCGAGCGCCGGATCGATAACTGCTGCTTCGCTTGTGAGCTTCGGCAATCTTTTGCTGATCGCTGGTCAGGATATAGGCGTGACCGGCGACATATTGGCCGCGCGCGATCTCAACGCCGCCGCCGCGTCCATCACTGGTGGCGCAATCCTGTCGGGCGTTGATATTTCCGCAACAAGCGTATCGCCTTCGAGCCAAGTGATTTTTTCCACTGCAGGTGACATGTCGCTTGTCGCACGTTCGGGTGGTCTCAACGCTGTCAACATAGGTGCAGCGGGCGATCTCAACATCTCGGCCGCCAAAACACAGGCGAAAAACATCGCCGGCCGCAAAGACATCAACCTCACCGGCGATGCGAGTGTGAGCGGCCAGATTCTCGGCGCCCGAAATGTACACCTTTCCGGTCAAACGATCGTCGCCGGAACAGTAATCTCGGGGGTTGATTTCAAGGCCAGCAATGCCTCTCCGACTGGCGCTATCGTCATCGGTTCGACTGGGGATCTCGTCATTGATGCCACGTCATCGGGCGCCGTCAACTCCGGAACATTGCTTTCGGCCGGTGCAGTCGACCTCGTTGCCAAGGCCTTCACCGCGCAGAATGTAACCGGACACCATTATGTTCATATTACAGCTGATACCGATGTCAGCGGGCAGATCTTGAGTGGGTCCGATGTCTCAGTCAGCGGTGCCGGAATTCGGGCGAGCGCAATCGTTTCTGGTGTCGATTTTGCCGCCACCACCAAATCGCCTTCAGGCGATGTAGTTCTTCGCAATACGGGGAATATCGATCTTGTTGCCTCGTCACGCAGCATTGACGTGGGTACGTTGCTTGCCGCCGGAAGCCTCACTGTATATGCAGCGCAGAACATCACGGCCAATGCCGTTAGCCATCAGGCTCTCAGTCTTACCGCCGGCAATGCAATTAACCTGACGCGGCAGTCACTATCGGGCGCAGACGCTGTTCTTAAGGCGGCGTCTGTCACGGTTGATACGCTTTTGTCTGGCGTCGATTTTGCCGCTTCAGCAGCATCGCCCACCGGCAATCTGATTTTGCGACAGAATGCTGGCTCAATGTCTCTGGATGCTAGCCAAGGCTCTATTGTAGCGAACGCGCTCATTAGCGCCTTGGACCTCAATGCGCACGCGGCGAAAGATATCAGCTATAGCAGCTTACAAAGCTTTGGTTCGGTAGGGCTTGCCGCCGATCAAGGCTCAATCAGCCTTGACAAGGCGACACGCGCTCAAGGGGATATTACCCTCACTGCGATAAGTGTTGATCTGTCGGGTAATCGCGGTCAAATCGCAACGGCAAAAGATCTGATCATCAATGCCGTTTCGGCAAGCTTTGCCGGCAGTAATTTGACCTATGGCGGACTTCTCCTCAATCTGACTGGAAATGCCGATTTTACTGCTACGACGTTGAATGCTGTTACCAACAATGGCGGTTCGGGGAATATCGGCGTAAAAGCGACAACCATACTTACCAATAGTGCAACCGCCCTGCTGGCGCAGAACGATCTAACGTTGACAGTTGCCTCGCTGAGCAATCCGGGTCAGCTCGCGGCGGGTCATGATCTAGCGATTACTGTATCGGCCGATCTCACCAATAACCCGACCGGTCTTCTCTATTCCGGCAACGATGCAAAACTCTACGTCGCGGGCAATCTCCTGAACGACCAAGGCGCGATCATGGCCGGTCATGATCTGGCGATCGCTGCCGGCGCGACCGGGGCAAAGAGCCAGTCGGTAACCAATATCTCTGGCCTGATCCGCGCGGAGAATGACGTTTCAATTGTCACCGAAAGCCTGACCAATAGACGCCTGACAACACCAACCTGGGAAAATGTCCTGGTGTCGGATGGAGACATTATAAAGTTTCAGATCAATCCGGAAGCCGCCGGCAAGCCTGTGGCTCAGTTGTTCCAGGTAGTCGACGATAAGCCGTGGCTGAAATTTTATCCTGATCTGCCCAAATTGGGTTACGAATGGGCCTCGCAATTATATGGCGTAATCACTCTTGCTGATGGTTCGTCCTACCGCACCAGAGGCATTACTGCGCCCGATGGCAATATGCCGTGGAATTGGGGAGACAGCCTCCACAGCGACGCGGAAATGATCGATTGGCTCAGCAAACGCACACCCAAGAACCCCGATGGAACCCCGTTTCTCGACCCGGTCAATCCGACAAAGGCCGTGATCCTTCACAACAAAGGCGACCAATTTGCCTGGACTTTTACATGGGACGACGACACCCAGCTTCGTCAAACCATTCACGAGGATCGCTTAACGAGCGCTCTAAGTCCAGAAGCAATGATCCATGCCGGGGGCGATCTTACCGTTGAGGCCACGACACTAAACAACTCCTACAGCTCGATTGAAGCCGGGGGTGACGCTACGCTCAAAGGCTCAGTGCTAAACAATGAAGGGGTGACTTTCCATCGTACCACCTTGACGAAATGCGAGGCCAAGGGCGGTTGCGAAGCGTACGATTCGGCAGGCAATCGCGATGCCACGAAAGATCTTGGCGACGGCGTATCGGCTTTGACGGGTGATGTCGCAATTGGCGGCGTGGGCGGCAGCATCAAGGCGGCGGGGGCTCTCGACGTAAGCGGGTATGCCAGCGTCAACAACACGTCTACGCCAGGCTCCATGGCTTCGCTTGCGGTTCTTGTGCCGTCGGCGGCGCCGGGCGATCCCACGTCGGCGCTTACGGGACTTACGGCCGCAGCGGCGCTGTTTACCCCCAATGCTGCATTTGCCAAGATCGGTGCGGCTGCAGATGCTTCCACAATTGCCGCTCTGAAGGCCAGTCTGGCGAATTCGATCCCAAAACCCAACTCGGGCGGCTTCGGCGGCACGGTTCCGGGACAGGTATTCGTCTATGAGACCCGTGCGGCCTTTCTCGATGTAGGTAAGTTCTATGGCTCGGCCTATTTCATCAATCGCATCGGTTACACGCCGGACCACGAGATACCTTTTCTTGGCGATGCGTATTTTGAAAACCAGCTGATCGACAACGAACTACGGCAACTGGTCGGACAAGGGCTAGGCAAGGGATCGTTCATTCCCGGCAGCGACGCGATCGAGCAGATGAAGCTTCTGCTCGATAACGGGATCGAATACGCAAAGGCACATAATCTCGCGATGGGCGAAAAGCTCTCCCCCGAACAGGCGGCGGCGCTGACGAAGTCCATGGTGGTCTACGAGACGAAGGTGGTGGACGGCATAGAGGTGCTCGCGCCTGTCGTCTATCTCGCCAATATCGACAAATCCAATCTGACAGCTGCCGGTGCGCTTATGTCCGGTGGCTCAGTCGATATGAATGTCGGCGACCTACAAAACTCGGGCGCCATCGTTGCCAAATCGGACCTCAAACTGAACGCCGGAAACATCAAGGCGAATGGTGGAAGCTTCGTTGCAGGCGGCAATGTCGAAATGACGGCGAACAGCCTCACCCTTGGGGCTCAATCCCTGGATATCGGTGGAACAGATGTCCTTAACCCGAATGGCGGTGTCAAAGCCGGCGGGAATGCAAAGCTTACGGCCAAGGACGATCTGACTCTCCAGGGCGCACAGATCAGCGCTGGGGCGGATGTCGCGCTCGCCGCCAAGAACGTGATACCGCCAATACCAACACCTCGCTGCCGGGCATTCCGGAGTTGCAGGACGTGTTGCGGGAACAATATTCGACGCAAGCCTTAGTGCAGGATGCTTCGGCGAAAATCTCCACGATTATCGGGACCATAGCGGCCAAAATGGAGGAGGCGGCGCTTGCCCGGGGCGATCTTGACGCCGCCGCTTTCTGGGGAGAGGGAGGTCTTGGCCGGGCGGCGCTGCACGCTCTGGCTGGTGGGCTTCTTGGCGGCGCCAACGATGTGGCGGGCATGATCAAGGCCGCGCTCGGCGGCGCGACCTCGGCGCTGCTTACCCCTGCGATCAAGGACCTCGTCACGCAGATCGTCAACAGCACCATTGCTGACGAATCCACGCGTACGATAATGATTAATACGATTACCAGCGCTTTGACAGCAGGCATGGGCGCTGCGGTTGCTTTACCGAAAGGGAAGGTGTGAGTGGGCCTAGCGGATCCCCGGAAAGCTATTTCAGTGCTGGCATTGTTGGAGCAAAGGACCCAAGTGTCCCCAACCTTGGTTGGGCCAATTATCTGGGCGGGCCTTTTGCCGGTGCCGTCAGGCCAACCGAGATCGCCGCAGCAGGGTATGCCATCGAGAAAATTGGCGAGGGATATCTGATCCAGGTCACGGATCGTCTCCAGGATGTCGAAGAGAATTTCAGCTACTTTTCCGAACGAAGAGCCCAACTCAAGAAACTGTTCCCGGATGATTTCTTTCTCATTACCAGCGAATAACAAGGCACCTGAATAACTCTGGCGGTGGGCGGGCGGGTGCGTGCAGTTGCTAGTACTGCTGAGTACTTTCGCAAACCGCGCGCCTTTCAAGATCGCGCCGCGCAACGCGCGTAAGCGATTTTTACTGCGCCGCACCCCAAAGCCCTATCCTGGTACTTTGAAGCTGTTCCTGTTCGAATTGCTCCAGATGTCGTGAGCTTCAAGATTGTCTTCCGTTGTGATCCGTTCGTGTTTTTCTTCAGCGTCGCGGATGCGGTACTGGAACGAGCGGCCCAAGGGCGGAAGCGTTGCGATGATCTCAAATATTGCGCCTGTGTTCGCCGCAGCGCCACCGCCACTCTTCATGCGGACCTGCTGGCCGATTGCGAAGCGATGCGGCGGTGTCTGTAGAATTTTATAACGTCTGTGCATGTTCATTTGCTTGATGCCTGATCTTGGTTGAGTGCGACTTTGAGGGTTGATATCGTTGATCAACGAGCTGCGTTCTGGACTGTTTGGCGTTTCGCGTCGGAATATGAATGAAAGCCGCCACGCGCCTGTAGGCGAGCCAGGATAGGCATTGGCGAAAAGCTATTGAACGCCGGGCGCGTGCATGCCTCATCCATTGCGACCAAGCTCGAAGAGCAAATCGGCAATTTGGATTGAGTTTGGCGGGTCGAAGATGTCTGACGCCGCGAAGAGCCAAAAGTTGGCCAAAACGCGATCTAAATAAACTACGCTCTAAATACGCTTTAAATACGGCTGAATTTCATACACGTCGATAATAAAAGATGGAGAAATACAATGAAAACGCAAATAAATCTCATCGATATTCTCGTTGTATGCTATTGTCGCCATCGGCCCAATTGTTAAGTCAAAGGGCGCTGAACGGAAACACAAGGGCCGGGTTCCAAATTATTGCGATCGGAAGACCGTAATATATAAAGGTTTGTATACCCTCGCCATTGTGTTTCTGGTCTATTCAATATTCGTTGGGATCATCTGGCAAGCCGCGAACCATGCGAGGAAAATTCTTGCCCTTCCGGTTCTGTTTCCAAGTCACGATTGTTGCACCTCAGGCAATCGACCGTTTCGACCAGTTTTTGAAGAATTGCAAATCACAAGGTGTTGGTTTTGGCTATCTATGTATCAGGAAATGGCCAGCACACCGCCGAATACGGTGAACATGAAGACGGTTCGCAGTGCCCGAGCATGCATCATCACTATGGTCGCCGAATCGAGCCCAACCGGTCGTGGACGGTCTACCACGTCTATAGCGGTCTTCCCGCCGCTATGGGAAAGCATTCCGCAACGGGACTGACCGAAACGACCGCCACAGCGATGATGATGTCGCTGAATGCAAACAATCTGGAACGGCGCCGCGCGGCGAGGCTCAAGCAGAGTGCAATCGATGCCCTGCCAGCTTGGCAGCCCAAAGGTCAAAGAGATGGCTCTTAGTTTTCCGAACCGAAGCCGAAGCTATGACACGGCGCATCAGCGCGTACGCTTTCTGGGCCATGATGGATTATTCGAGGTGCCTTTTTTCGTCGAGTCCGCAGCCTTCTTGAATGACGGATCACGCACGGGGCCGGTTGAAGAGGATTGTCTCGCCGCATTTGATGCCGCCCGCAGCACGATCCAGGACGTTGCACGGAAGGCCTATTCAAACGGCCGCAAGAATATGTACGTTCTGACCCGATCCGATTTTCAATAGGAACACTAGTCGACAATTACGTGCCGTGATGCCGATGATCGACTCATCCACGACACGAGGGTGCCAGCAGCCTCCATATCCGTCCGAAGATCACTCGTCCTTGAAATGCAGCATTGCCTCAAAGCCATCGTCCCGGTTGGTTGCTGGTGAGAGGAAGTCCAATTTCGCGTTCATCTGCGTCACCAATTCAGTGACAATTGCAAGGCCGAGCCCAGAACCCGCAGCGGAGGTCTTGCCGCGGGCGAAGCGTTTTCTGATACCCTTGATTTCACCTTGGGTGAGTACGGGTCCCGCATTGGCTATGCGAATGATGCCGCGGGGCTCAAGCCGGATGGTGACGGGCTCATCCTGGCTTCCATGTTTGAGTGCGTTTTCGATCAGATTTCGCAACGCGATTGCGAATAGGTCTTCATTAATCAACCGCCGCAGCTCTGCGCCTTTCACTCGTACGTATTGAATGCGCTCGGGTGCCGCGACAGTGCGCTGGAAGTCGTCCACGATCAGTTCCAGAACATGTGCGAGATCGACGCGTTCCGTCGCCGGTTCCAACTTCGCTTCGGCTCGCGCCAGCTGCATGAGCTTTTCCACCAGCCTGTTGAGCTTCTGCAACGACGCTTCAATCTCAAGGGCTCTTGATTTTGCGGCAGGTGTACGCACCTCCTTTTTCAAGAGCTGGGTTTGGGCAAGCGCGCCCGCGAGAGGCGTTCGCAGTTCGTGGGCACTGTTTGAGGTGAACTCCCGCTCGGCGGCAAGCGTGGACCGCAAGCGTGCCAAAAGCCGGTTGACGGAATGTACGATGGGTTGCAATTCCCGCGGCAGTTTTATCTGGGCAATCGGGGCAAGATTGCCTCCGTCCTTGCTCGAGATCGCTTGGCGCAGTTCGTTCATCGGCACAAGCGATCGCCGAACGATCAGCCTGACCACGAGAATGCCAGCGGGAATGAGAAAAAGCAGGGGAAGCAGCAAAGCCAGACCGCCTTCCGCGGTTGCCTCATCACGATGACCCTTGGCATCTGCCACCTGGATGAAGATCGTGTCGTTCGCAGCGGGCACCGTATAAATTCGCGCATACTCGCCGTCCCAAAATCCTCGCTTCAGGGGTGCCGCAAAAGGCGCTGCCGAAATGTCGTGCGAGTGCAGCAGCACTTGGCCGGTACTGTCTCGAACCTGATAAGTCAGATAGCTCGCTTCGGGTGGCGATGTCGGACTTTGCAAACGTCTTGGCGTTGTGGTGTCCGTGCTTTGCAAAAGATCGTCCACAACCAGGGGCGTCAGTCGTTCCGCGGTTTCCTTCAACGAACTGTCGAAGATTTCTCCGAGTTCGTCATGCATCACCAGTATGCCAGCCGCCACTGCGAACAACCAGAATCCGACAAGTGCAGCTGTCAGCGAGAAGATCAAACGGCGGGTCATGCCGGGATTGCTCATGAACGCCCTTCGATCCGGTAGCCGACACCTCGCACGGTGCCCACATATTCACGTCCAAGCTTCTTGCGCAGGCGGCTGACATAGACTTCGACGGTATTGCTCTGAATTTCCCAGCCGAATGCATACAGTGTCTCTTCGATCTGATCCTTGGAAACAATTGCGCCCGGGCGGGACAGCAATCTCTCAAACACCGCCCATTCCCGGCCTGACAAGATTATCTCGCTATCCATGGACATGATCCGCCGGTCGGCGAGGTGAATCTCGAGCGAGCCAAGTTTGACGATCTCCCCCGAATTTCCCGAATGTCTTCTTGCCACCGCATGCATTCGCGCGGTCAACTCATCGAGGTTGAAGGGTTTCACCAGATAGTCATCGGCCCCGGCGTTCAAGCCCTGGATGCGTTCGGAGATTTGATCGTGAGCGGTGAGTATGATGACGGGCGTCGAATTGCCGTTCAAACGCAGTTCTTTCAGAAATTCCACGCCGCTGCCATCCGGCAATCTTATGTCGAGCAAAACGAGACCATAACGTGTTACGCGCATTGAGACGCGGGCATCGTCCAGGCGTTGCATCCAATCCACGGCGTGACTGCCATTGATCACGTGGTCACGAACCGCTGCTCCGAGAGTCGCGTCGTCTTCAACAAGAAGGACCCTCAAAACTGTTTCCTTTCAAACGATCATCCCGGCCACAAGATCGACCCCGATGATCCGCTTTTCAAGTCAAGTTTTGAATTGTCCTCGTCAGAAGTCGTCACTGTTCCGGGGAACAGGGATAACTACGTGGTTCCCCTGCGGCACGAAGATAGTGTGTCCAGGGCGGCGTCGTGCACTGAGGTATCGACATGCATCATGCCGAGCACGGTGTGAAAAAGGTTGTCATGCGACTGCTTTTTCGTCGTTTGGGCACTGAGGCAATTGCTGTCGATCTGCGCCTTTTCGTCTTTGCCAAGCCAAAGGACGAACGGAACCTGCGTCTGTTGCGACGGAGCAACCATGTAGGGAGCTCCGTGCAGGTACAAACCGTACTCACCTGTCGATTCGCCGTGATCGGACATGTAGATCATGGATGGCGATAGCTTCGACTCGCGCTGCTTGAGCCTGTCGATCACCGTCGAAACGATGTGATCGCTGTACAGAATGGTATTGTCATACGCGGCTATGATCTCCTCGCGGGAGCATTTGGCAAATTCGGCTGTTCTGCAATCCGGGGTAAAGCGGCGAAACGCGTCGGGATAGCGGAGATAATAGGCGGGGCCATGGCTGCCCAGCTGGTGCATGACCAGAACCGAGTCGGTTTTGACATTATCGAGCCAACTGTCGAGGCGGTCGAGAAAGATAGCGTCCAGGCATTCCCCGCCGTTGCAGAAGTTCGGATTGTCCGACTTGAACAGCGGCTGGTATTTCACCCGTGCCGCAACGCCTTTATCCCCGGTGTTGTTGTCCCACCATTCCACGTTGATGCCAGCGCGGGTAAGTACATCGAGAAGGTTTTCTGTCTCAATTCCCTTCTGGTGCGTGTATTCCTTACGGGTATAGGGCGAAAACATGCAGGGAAGCGAAACCGAAGTAATGGTGCCGCAACTGCTCGTGTCTGGAAAATACGTTATGTCCTGTTTTGCAAGCTCCGGATTCGTCACGGGGCCATAGCCCCCCAGCGAAAAGCTCTCCCCCCGTGCGGTTTCGCCCGCAATCACGATGGTAACGCGAGGCCTGCGAGTGGCAAGGGCTGGTCCAACCACGTGTGCGTCCGTCCCCAATGGCTTGACGACGATATTTTTGGCTTCGCTCGTGCGTGCTGCCAGCTTGACGGAATTGACGATGGGAGCAA
Organism: Hyphomicrobiales bacterium; assembly: GCA_900473175.1. GTDB lineage: Bacteria > Pseudomonadota > Alphaproteobacteria > Rhizobiales > Rhizobiaceae > Phyllobacterium. Next base: position 171,137 of record UCKM01000008.1, read on the forward strand.
AGGGGTTGAGCGTGGCAAACCAATCGCGATGTTCGCGCACCAGCGACATATATGTGCTGGCATTGATCAGGAACGCACCGCCCAGGATGAGAAGGGCAGGCACTATGACCACGAGATTCCATTTCAGCTTCTGCATGTAGGGCCGATGTACAATGCGTGTCCAGATGATCAGCGCAGCAGGAACCAAGCCAAATAAGGTCATATGCAGGATGAATGGAGGATTGATGAAATGTCCGGCTTCGGCATTCGTGGTATCGACGGCGCTCTGCAGCATTTCCACATCGATAATGACGCCGTAATGGTCCATGAACCACGCGGCCGCGGCGCTTATAATGACGAACAGAATGAACGCCGGTTTCGTCACGTATTTCACGGACATGGAAACGAAGAGTGCGATGAATCCGCAAGTGAGTCCGATAATGAGAGATACCAGGGCCAGCGGATGACCGTGCAGCAACGTCGCGCTCTTGCCCCAGAAGGTCCAGTTGGCTGCCGCAAGGATGTAAATTGCGACAATTATACTGAGAACGACACTGCCAATTGTTGGGCGAACGAATGGCCTGTCGAGATGACGTGCTGTAACTGACACGGTGATGATTCCTCGTACGGCTTTCGTCGGAAAGACGTCCTGATCCGGATTTTGAAACCCGGCATTCACTCGTTTCCTGACACCAGCCTGAACGGTCAGGGCCGAATCTCGTTTGGACAGCAGGTTTGAACAGGTGAATTGCGCCGCAGTCAGCAGCCGGCCGCTCGTGATCCCCTGTTCGCCTTGGTATCAATCGCGGACAGGGGAACGGGAGCTCGCAAGGAGAAACGTTTTCGTATCAGTTGGATGGATGCGGCGCTAACTGGCCGGTTTCGCTCAATAGTCGATCACGCCATCCAGCGCGTAATGCTTGATGGTCTTGCGGTTTGCGATCAACTCGTCGACCGTTGGCCTGCCGGTCATTGCGCGCGAAATGGCAAGTTTGGTCGCTTCGTAGTTGGTGCGGTAAAGATCCTTGCGGTCGAGGTTTTCGTCTTCGACGCAACGTGGATCAAGCCAGACGGTGATGATCATGCACAGATCGTCTGCCTGGTCTCGGGGTAGAATATCGTCGGCGAGACAATCGACGATGGCATCGCCCATGGCCGCCTGCACAACGCCGCCGAGCAGTTCCGCATAGGCCATGTTTTTGATGGTCACCTTGCTGGTCATCATTGTGGCCGGCCGCACTGCCTGATTGAGGTCACGCACGACGAACATGCGCGTGTGTCCCTTTACCTGCCCCATCATCGAGGCAAAGGCATGGCCCACCGGGCCCTTGACGGATCCAATTACCACCTCCGGCATGGCGTCGGTCGCCTGACCGTCGGCGGCCAGAACAGTTGCCTCACCCGTACGAAACCAAATGTCCGTCATTGTCACTCCCTTTCGATTGCGGCCCGAAGCTAGCGGCAACCTTTACACCGGTCCAGTGGACGAAGAGTCGCTGATCGGCCGGACTACGCAGGCTGCGCTCAACGCGATGCGATCAAGGCTGCCGGATATGGACGATGGTTACACGCTTGAGCTCCTCGACGTCGCCGGCCGCCAAAGCGTCAATCATCTGATGGTGCTCCCGCGATGACTGTTCGATTCGGGCACGCGTCTGCCATTGGGAGACCGGCGCGGAAGAGGTTCGCTGCCTTATCTCGGTGACGAGGTTCACCAATTCCCGGTTGCCGCAAAGCGCAAGCAACGCATGATGAAAAGCCAGATTGGCCTCATAAAGCTCGATCATGGTGCCATTCATGATGAGATCGTCGAAACGGTGAGCGAGCGTGCGCAGCTTCTTGACGGTCAACTCGGAGGCATTGGCAACGATCTTGTCCGCTACGGCCGTTTCCAGAATGACGCGAATATCGCTTACTTCCGTTGCCTGGCGACCATCGGGTTCGAAAACATGGTAACCGCGATTAGGGACATGCTGGACAAGCCGCCTTTGAACCAGCCTGTCGAGCGCGCGCCGGACTTCCGGGCGGGTGCTCTGATAGCGCTGTTCGAGGTCAATCTGTTTGAGCCAAACGCCCGGGGCCAGTACACCGGCAAGAATGTCATGCAGGATCAAATCTGTGACGTCACCGGATTTGTGCGCTGCCTTGGTTTTCGCTTTCGCCTCGCTCATGCGTCCCTCGCCATTTCACAACGTAAGTAGACCTCAACGGATTCGTCCCGATGAGATGTATGCCAGAGAAATAATTTTACACAGAGGTTGCGTAAAAAATATATGCGTCTAAATTGGTACCAATTTTGGTAAATATCACAGTGCGGCCAATTGGGAAATCATGAAAAACTCGGGAGAGATCTGGGAAATAGTCGAAACCAAGCGCGATGCGTTCTTTGAACTCAGCGACCGCGTTTGGGAGACGCCAGAAACAAATTACGAAGAATACCTGTCGTCAAATGAGCACGCTCTCTTGCTCGAAAGGGAAGGCTTTCGTGTTACGCGCGGCATCGCCAACCTGCCGACCGCCGTCATGGGAGAGGCGGGCGAAGGCGGCCCGGTCATTGCCATTCTCGGGGAGTTCGATGCGCTCCCCGGCCTCAGCCAGGTTGCGGGCCTCGCTGAGCAGCGGCCGCTGACCGAGGGCGGAAACGGGCATGGATGTGGCCATAACCTCCTTGGTTCGGGATCGATGCTGGCTGCAGCAGCGGTTAAGGACTATCTGGAAAAACATGGGCTGAAGGGGCGCGTTCGCTATTACGGCTGTCCCGCCGAAGAGGGCGGATCGTCCAAGGGCTTCATGGTCCGCGCGGGAGTCTTCGACGACGTCGACATCGCGATTTCCTGGCATCCGGCCGCCTTTGCCGGAGTGAACAATCCGATCTCGCTCGCATGCAACGAAATCAACTTCCACTTCAGCGGCCGCGCGTCGCATGCATCGGCGACGCCACATCTCGGACGCAGTGCGCTTGACGCTGTCGAACTGATGAATGTTGGCGTAAACTATATGCGCGAGCACATGCCATCGACGGCACGCATACACTACGCGGTAACCGATACAGGCGGGTCAGCTCCAAACGTCGTCCAGGCGCGTGCAACGGTTCGATACCTGGTGCGGGCGCGCAATCTGCCGGAACTCAATAGCCTCGTCGAGCGCGTGAAGAAGGTGGCCGACGGTGCCGCATTGATGACGGAGACGACCGTGCGCAGCCGGGTTATCAGCGGCGACGCCAATCTCGTGGGTAACACGCCGCTCGAAAGCCTGATGCACGCACAGTTGGAACGGCTGGGTCTTCCCGATTTCGACCAGGCTGACCATGAAACGGCGCGGAAATTTCAGGAGACATTTTCCCAAGAGGATATCGCTGCATCGTACCGGCGGTTCAATGTCGTACCCAAGAAGGGCCAGGCTCTGTGCGACAGCATCTTTCCGCCTGACAGCGGCGATGGATCAATCGTCGGCTCCACCGATGTCGGAACAGTGAGCTGGGTCGTCCCGACTGTGCAGATGCGCGGCGCGACCTACGCGATCGGTACACCCGGCCACTCCTGGCAACTGGTCGCGCAAGGCAAGCTTCCGGCGGCGCACAAGGGTATGGAACATGCAGCGAAGGTTATGGCGGGCACCGCGATCGAACTTATATCCAACCCTGATCTGATTGAAGCCGCCAAGGCCGATCATCGCAATCGCCTCGATGGAATACCCTTCGTCAATCCTATCCCTGACGATGTGCAGCCGCCATTGCCCGAGAACACGGACGTCTGAGAGGATAATCACGCAATGCCGTTCCATCGCTTCCTGCTCTGCGGATCACGTCGGCCATGAACCAGCCGGGCTTTCTTGACATTATCAGCTTTGGACCGGGAGGGTGGGGTGCCGCCCTTCTCACGGGAGCGATGATGACAATTCTCATCGCGATATCAGGCTTTGCTATTGGCTCGGTCATTGGCACGTTTGGCGCTTGGGCCAAGGTCTCGGGCGGCAAAACGATCCGTTTCATTGCCGATGGATACACTACCGTCCTGCGCGGCATTCCCGATCTCCTGGTCATTTATCTGTTCTATTTCGGCGGCAGTGCTGCGGTGACGGCAATCGGGCGGTTTTTCGGTTCGGATGGCTTTATCGGCTTTCCGGGATTCCTTGCCGGTGCTCTTGCAGTCGGCATCACCTCGGGTGCGCAGCAAACCGAGGTCTTTCGCGGTGCTTTCAAGGCGGTACATCGTGGCGAAATCGAAGCAGCCATCGCCTGCGGCATGTCGCGCGGGCTGCGCTTCAGGCGCATTATCGCGCCGCTCACCGTTAGGCATGCCTTGCCGGGCATGGGCAATGTCTGGCAGGTGGTTCTCAAGGAATCCGCCTTGGTCTCGATCACCGGTGTCGTCGAGTTGCTGCGTCAGGCCCAGATTGGTGCTGGCTCGACCGGAATGCCTTTCAACTTCTACGTTGTGGCCGGCGCGACCTATCTGGCGATCTCGACACTTTCCGGCGCACTCCTGCAACGGTCGGAGCGGCACTTTTCACGCGGCGTGAGGAGAAACTGATGGATTGGTCCTTTGCGCTTGAAACCTTCATCAGCCTTGTCGCCGCAATTCCGCTGACCCTGCAGCTTGCTGCAACGTCGATCCTTCTCGGCGCAGTTCTGGCTCTGGCGCTCGCACTCTTGCGGCTTTCGGGCGTGCGGGTACTGGATTGGTTTGCGCGCCTTTACGTGTTTGCTTTTCGCGGTACGCCGCTGCTGGTGCAGATATTCCTGATCTACTACGGCCTCAGCCAGTTTCCCGCGGTGCGTCACAGTTTCCTCTGGCCGATCTTGCGCGAACCGTACTGGTGCGCAGTCATTGCCCTAACGCTCAATACGGCAGCTTATGCCAGCGAAATCATTCGCGGAGGCCTGCTGTCTGTCCCGCATGGTCAGGTTGAAGCGGCACGCGCCTGCGGCATGCCAAGCTTCATGATTTTCCGGCGGATCGTACTTCCGCTTGCCGTCCGCCAGGCGCTGCCCGGTTACGGCAATGAAATGATTTCCATGGTCAAGGCGACGTCGCTCGCTTCAATCATTACGCTCATGGAAGTCACTGGCGTTGCCGCAAAAATCATCTCCGAGACCTACAGGGCCATCGAAGTCTTTGTCGTCGCCGGCCTGATTTACCTGGCCATCAATTTCCTGCTGACGCGCCTCGTGCATCTCATCGAATACATGCTGAGCCCGCACCTTCGCGAACCGCGGCTGCAGACGTCCGTCCAAGGAGAATCGAAATGAACGCCCAAGCGCATATAACGCCGCAACAGGCGCTCACCGTCAGGAATCTCCACAAGCGTTTCGGCAATGTCGAGGTTCTGAAGGGAATTTCGCTGACCGCAAATGAGGGTGACGTCGTATCGATCCTTGGCTCCTCCGGCTCGGGCAAATCGACGCTTCTGCGCTGCATCAATCTGCTGGAAGTCCCGGATTCCGGCGAGGTGACGGTCGGCGACGAGACGATCCGCATGCAGCAGGCACGCGATGGAAAGAGCCGCCCGGCGGACCAGGCACAGGTGGAGCGGATCCGTTCGCGCCTCGGCATGGTGTTTCAAAGCTTCAACCTGTGGTCACACAAGACAATCCTTGAGAATATCATCGAGGCACCCGTACACGTACAGAAGCGCCCGCGCCGCGAATGCATAGAAGAAGCTGAAGCGCTGCTCGCCAAAGTAGGCATTGCTGAAAAGCGGGATCACTATCCTTCGCATCTGTCAGGGGGGCAGCAACAGCGTGCGGCGATCGCGCGTGCTCTAGCGATGCGGCCCAAGGTGATGCTCTTCGACGAGCCGACCTCTGCGCTTGATCCTGAACTGGTGGGCGAAGTGCTGCGCGTCATGCGCGGCTTGGCCGAGGAGGGCCGCACGATGCTCGTGGTCACCCATGAAATGGGCTTCGCGCGTGACGTCTCCAGTCGTGTGATCTTTCTGCACAAGGGCCTCGTCGAGGAAGACGGCAGGCCGCAAGACGTTTTCGTCAACGCCAAATCCGAACGTTTCAATCAGTTCATCAAAGGCTGAGCATTCAGCCGCATCCAAAAGGGGAATACCTGGAATGAAATATATAAATGTTGCTCTGAAGGCCGTGCTTTTGTCAGCGCTGGTGTTCGCATCAGGGGCTCACGCAGAAGACAAGAAGTGGACGAAGGTGACGATCGCGACTGAGGGTGCCTTCAAGCCCTATAACTTCACCAAGCCGGACGGCACGCTGGATGGCTACGAGATCGAACTTTCGAAGTATCTCTGCGATCATATGAAGGTCGAATGCAAAATCGTCGTGCAGGATTTTGACGGCATGATTCCGGCACTGAACGCAGGCAAGTTCGACGCCATCATCTCCGGCATGTCTGCAACGGCCAAGCGTGAAGAAGTGATCGACTTCAGCCAGTCCTATGGTTCGACCGGGCAGGCCTTCGCCACCTTGAAGTCGAGCCCATTGGCCGGCCTGGATTTCAAGGGAAAGGTTTTCTCGCTGGCTTCCAATGAAGCTGGAGCAATCGAGGCTCTTGAAAAGCTGAAGCCACTGTTGCAGGGCAAGGTAATCGGCGTACAGACCGCTTCGACCGGCGCGACCTTCGTCGATAAATATCTTAAGGGTGTCGTCGAGGTGCGGGAGTACAAGACTACCGAGCAGCATGATCTCGACCTCGCGGCGGGCCGTGTCGACCTGGTGATGGCGTCGATGGCCTATCTCACGACTTCGGCTGCAAAGCCAGGCAATGAGGACATGACGGTTACTGGCCCGCGCTTCCAGGGGGGATTCCTCGGCAAGGGAAGTTCAGTTGGAATGCGCAAGAACGAGCCGGAGCTGAAGGCAATGTTCAACGAAGCCATCGACGCTGCAAAAGCCGACGGCACAATCAAGACGCTGTCGGAAAAGTGGTTTGGTTTTGACGTTACGCCGCTCTGAGACATAAATCGGGACTTGCGGTGGGTGATTGGCCAACCGCAAGTCGATGCTCAAGCCAATTGCTTGGGCGCGAATTGTTCCAGCATACCCAGATACGGCTTTGGCAGCGGCGCGGCATAAGCGCCACGCTTGCTCGTCGTCAGACCCAGGGTGACGAGACTTTCCGCAAGCTTGACGGCAGCGCTTACGCCATCGATGACCGGGACGCCGTAGTCATCCTGTAAACGCCGCGCCAGATCCGCCATCCCGGCACAGCCGAGGACAATTGCCTCTGCTGCGTCGATTTCCAGAGCGTTTTCAATTTCAGCACGCAGTTTTGTCAATGCGCCGGAGGCGGGATCCTCCAGGGACAGAACAGGGATATTTGCCGCTCGGACTGTTGCCCGCTCGCTCATGCCATAACGATGCACCAGCCCCTTCAGCGGCATGATGCATCGCTCCAGCGTCGTGACGATGCTGAAGCGTTGCGCCACCAGGGCCGCCATGGCAACGGCTGCTTCGCAGATGCCAAGAACGGGGATCGTCGCCATCGCGCGCGCTGCATCGAGCCCGGTATCGTCGAAGCAGGCGATGATGGCAGCGTCGGCATTCGCAGCTTCCGCAATCTCCATCAACAGGCCAGGAACTGCAAAGGCTTCGTCGTAGTAGCCCTCGATCGAGACCGGACCCATACGGGACGTTCTGGCATCGATGGTGGTTGTGGGAGCCGCCACCAGCTTGGCCGCGCTTTCGATTAGCGCGGTCATGCTGGCGGTCGTGTTGGGATTGACGAGAAGAATGCGCATGCGGGTTTGTTATCCAATACGGGCGCGACGGCGGCCAACGATGATGATCGCCGTCAAGGCAAGAAGTATGATCAGGAAGGAAAAGACCGTCGTGACGGTGCCGAGCGCATAGAGGACCGGCGTCGTCACGTTGGTCGTCATGCCGTAGATTTCGAGCGGCAGCGTATTGAACGTGCCTGCCGTCATCAGCGTGCGGGCAAACTCATCGTAGGAAAGGGTGAAGCCAAAGAGGCCGACGCCGATCAGGCTTGGCGCGATCATCGGCAGGACGACAAATCGGAACGTCTGCCAAGGGGTGGCGCCAAGATCGCGGGCCGCTTCCTCATAGGCAGGCGAGAAACGGTTGAAGACCGCAAACATGATGAGGACGCCAAAGGGCAGTGTCCATGTAAGATGCGCACCCAGCCCCGATGACCACCACGCCGGACGGATGCCAAGGACCTGGAAGAACAGGCCGATGCCGAGACTTATCAGGATCGACGGAACGACAAGGCTGGATATGGCCAGATAGAACAGGAAGGTTGAACCCTTGAACTTGCGCCGAAAGGCAAGTCCGGCAAGCAGCGAAACAATGACCGTGATCGTCGTGGTCATAAGGCCGAGGATCATCGAGCGGCGGAAGGAGCCGCCGAAGTCGCCAACGGCCTGCTGTTCGAAGAGATTGGCGAACCAATGCACCGACACGCCATTCATCGGAAAAGTCAGGCCGCCAGAAGGCCCCTGGAACGACAGGATGAAAATGGTCGTCAAAGGTCCGTAAAGGAAAAGGACGAAAAGGCCGAAGAAGATGGCAAGGATGTAGAACTCGCGGGAACGCTTGTCGGCGTGCATTTCAGAGCTCCTTGCGGATGTCGACGACGCGAAGGATGGCGGCGACGATCAAAAGTACGACGATCAGCAGGATGACGGCGTTGGCGGCAGCGGCCGGGTACTGCAACAGCGAGATCTGGTTCGCCATCATCAGGCCGACCGACGCACTCTGGCCGCCGGACATGAAACGGGCGGTGATAAAGTCGCCCATGACCAGGGTCACGACGAATATCGATCCAATTGCAATGCCGGGCTTGGCCAGCGGAATGATGACGTTGGTCAGCACCTGGAAGCCCGAGGCGCCCGCATCCCGCGCGGCTTCGATCAGCGATCTGTCAATACGCATCAGGGTGTTGAAAATCGGCGTCACCATGAACAGGGTATAGAGGTGCACCATTGCAAGGACCACGGCGAACTCGGAGAAGAGCAGGAATTCCAAGGGTTTGGGTACGATGCCGAGTTCGATGAGCGATGAGTTGATCAGGCCGTTGCGGCCAAGAAACGGCACCCAGGAAATCATCCGGATGATGTTGGAGGTGAGGAACGGCACGGTGCATACGAGGAAAAGGATCATTTGCATTGTGGCCGAACGGATGTGAAACGCCAGAAAGTAGGCGACCCAGAAGCCAATGACCATGGTGAGGAACCAGACGATGGCCGTGAATTTCAACGTGTTCAAGTAGGTCTTCCACGTGACCCAGGAGCCAAGGGTTTCGGTGTAGTTGAACGTCACGAAATCGGGATAAATGCGGACGGAATCATAATCCCAGAAGCTCACCATGCCGATGGTCAGGATTGGGAGGAGCAAGAACAGGCCGAGGATCACCGCCAATGGCGTCGCCTGGATATAGGAGGCGAGCGCGGAAACGCGGTGTGCGCGTCGCCGCTTTGTCTTTCCTGGTGCAATACCGGTTTCGGTGCCGAGGACTGTCTCTTCCGCTGCAATTGCTGCCATGGCCTTTGTTTTCATCAGGAGGAAAATCAGCGGCCATCCATGCGAATAAGAATGGCCGCGTGCTGCATCAAGCTGCGATGAATTCGTTCCACTTCCGGACCATGTAGCGATCCTCGTCCATGACCGAGTTCCAGCAGGCGACCGCGCCCATGCGAGCTTCGAAGGCACCGCCGTCACGCACGGCTCCGGCCTTTTCCATGACCTTGCCATCGGGAGCAACGATATCTCCGGTAGCCGGCTTGCCTTCCATCCAGTAGCCCCATTCATCGGCCGTCATGAATTTCTTGGCGGTTTCAGGCGCGGCAGAATAATAGCCCTGGCGATTGAGATAGGCGCCGACCCAGCCGGACAGATACCAGTTGATATATTCGTAGGCGGCGTCGAGTTCGATACCGCTCAGATGCTTGGCAAGGCCGAGACCGCCGCCCCAGGCGCGGTAACCTTCCTTCAGCGGCTGATACTTGCAGGCAATGCCTTTGGAGCGTACGGCGGCCACCGCCGGCGACCACATCGACTGGATCACGACTTCGCCCGAGGCCATGAGATTGACGCTCTCGTCAAAGGTTTTCCAGAACGAGCGGAACTGGCCGTCGCCCTTGGCCTTGATCAGGAATGCGACAGTCTTGTCGATTTCATCCTTGGTCATATTGCCCTTGTCGCCATATTTGACGATGCCCATGGATTCGCAAATCATCGCGGCGTCCATGATCCCAATTGAGGGAATGTTGATGATCGAGGCTTTGCCCTTGTAGGCAGGATCCATTATATCGGCCCAGCTGGTGATGTCGCGGCCAACCAGGTCCGGCCGAATGCCGAGCGTATCGGCGTTGTAGATCGTCGGAATCAGCGTCATCCAGTTGGTCGGGGCCGAAGCGAATTTGACCGAATCGGCGGCCTCGACAAAACCAACGGTGTGAGGAGCTGTGCCTTGCGCGATCTTGCTGTCGGGCGTCAGTTTTCCGGTGATGAATAGCGGCGCAATCTTGTCGAAGTACTTCATCTTCGACACATCCATCGGCTGCATCACCCCCGCCGGGAATACTTTCTTGGCGATCCAGTATTCAATATCGGCAATATCGTAGCTATCGGGCTGCGTGACGGCGCGCTGTGTAACGGCATCAGAGTCGAGCGCGGTCATCTGCAGGGTGAAGCCCAGATCTTCCTTCACTTTGTTAGCAACGTCATTGAGGTTTGAAACGCCTGTACCGAACTGGCGTAGGGTCACGTTCCTGATGTTCTGTGCCCAGATCGTCGGGAACCCGGTGATTGCGCCCGAACCGGCGGCGAGGCCAGCTGCGGCGGCGCCGGATTTCAGGAATGTACGGCGGCTCAAACCTGAATTGCGTTTGATTGTGTCGGTCATTTCAGTTCCCTTTGTTGTTGAGTGGTTTAATCAAGAGTCGAGGCGGCCAAGAATAACTGCGTCGTCGATGTCCCAGGCGAGCGGGATCGCGCCACCCACGGCAACCGGTTTTTCAAAGAAGGCCTGGTCACTGACGATGACGGTGAAATCGTCGATCCCGGCTCCGGTCACCGATAGTTTTACCGACGATCCCCGGTATTCGATGTTGCCGACAATGCCGCTGAAGCCGAGGCCAGGTGCTGGTGCTTCGCCGATGCGAACGCGGTCGGTGCGGATACCGATATCGATAGGAGCGCCTACCTCCGGGCTGCCGGGAGCACTGAACGAAAGGCCACCGGGAACTTCAAACATCACGCGTCCAAGACTGCTGCCCGTCACGCGACCGGAAATGATGTTGTGATCACCCATGAAGCGGGCAACGAAGGCAGTCGCTGGCCGTTCAAAAACGACGCGCGGGTGTGCGGCCTGTTCGATTTTGCCGTCATTCATGACGACGATCAGGTCAGCGAGGGCCATCGCCTCTTCCTGACTGTGTGTAACATGCACAAATGTGATGCCAAGGCTCGTCTGGAGCTTCTTCAGTTCGGCGCGCATGCGGATTTTCAGAAATGGATCGAGCGCCGAGAGCGGTTCATCAAGCAGCAAGGCCTCCGGATCGGTGATCAAGGCACGGGCAAGGGCGACACGTTGTTGTTGTCCACCCGACAGCTGCGCCGGACGGCGCGTTGCATAGGCATCCATCTGCATGAGCTTGAGCATTGCAAACGCCTTGGCGCGCCGCTCTTCCTTGTCGACGCCCTTCATTTTCAAGCTAAAGCCAACATTCTCGATGAGATCGAGATGAGGAAACAGGGCGTAGGACTGGAACATCATCGCTGTTCCGCGCTTGGCAGGCGGAAAGTCGGTTACCACCTTGCTGCCAAGACGGATATCACCGCTGGAGATCGTTTCATGACCTGCGATCATGCGAAGAGTGGATGTCTTGCCACAGCCGGAGGGGCCGAGGAGACAGCAATAGGTGCCAGCCGGAATTTTGAGGCTGATTGTATCGACAGCAATTGTCGCCCCGTAAATCTTCGACACTGAGACGATGTCAATTTCAGCAGCTTTGCCCACGCAGCGTTCTCCAGTTGGCCCGAAAGAGACAATGCATACTTTGTGCCAGTTCCAGCAGCGCCGTCTAAAGGGCTGAAAACCTTGGCTTAATATTTTTGAGGCAAGCGCGATGGGGAATGTCGTCATGTTGCTTCGCACAAATTATACGCATGTGCGCAATCAGCGATCAAATTGTATGCAATCTGACGATGGATAGCGCGCAATTTTGCGCTGGCCTTCCCGTCAATTCGCGATAAAAGGAGAGTGAGAAGAGGGCACGAGCATGAATCCAGCTGACGGCGCCATGCCGGTTCGAGACGAAGCGCAGGACGACCGGGCGCAGGCAATTCGCGACGCGCTGCACGATGCCATTGTCGAGAGGCGGCTGGCACCCGGAGCAAAACTGGTTGAAACCGAAGTGGGCGAATTGTTTGAAGTTAGCCGTACGGTGGTGCGGGCATCGCTGCAGATGCTGGCCTTCGAAGGTCTGGTGAAAATCGAGCGCAATCGCGGCGCCTTTGTCGCGCATCCGACGCCCGATGAAGCCCGGCAGATTTTTGAGTCGCGCCGGGTCATAGAGCCGGAGATTGCCGAGCGTGCCACCGAGCGATTGACTGACGCCGATATCGAGCGGTTCCAGGCGCATTTAAAGGAGGAGGCGCGGCTCCTTGCCGAACGCGGGCCTAACGCACGCCGCGCCGCAATCAAGGCGTCAGGCGAATATCACCTGCTTCTCGCCTCCGTCGCCGCCAATCAAATCCTCGAGCGTTTCATGCGCGAATTGATCGCGCGCTCTTCGCTCGTCATTGCACTTTACGGACAATCGGGCGCTTCGAGCTGCGCAAGGCCCGAACACGCCGACATTCTTGACGCGCTGATCGCGCGCGACGGCAAGAAGGCAGCCGACGCGATACGGCATCACATCGACCATATTGAGGAAGACCTCGACTATAAGGTCGTTGCCAGTGCGCCTTTGCGGCACGTGCTGCGCCTGTAGACTGACCCCGTTACCAGCACACGAATCCCCCATCGACGACTACATCGATACCGGTTACGAACGATGCGGCGCGGCTTGAAAGAAAGACTGCGGGACCAATCATTTCCTCAGGCGCCGCCAGACGTCCCATGGGCGTGTCCCGTTCGAAAATCTTTACCTGGTCGGCAACCTCCGGCCGGCGGTTCATCGGGGTCAGAGTGTAACCCGGGCTGATGGAATTGACACGGACGCCCCGGTTGACCCACTCCATCGCCAGGCTCTTGGAGAGGTGAATGACGGCGGCCTTGGATGAATTATAGTCCGCCTGGTAAAGGTCGCGATTGACGATCGAACCGGATATGGAAGCGATGTTGATGATCGATCCCTTCTTGCGGGGCAGCATCACACGCGCTTCAGCCTGGCATGACAGGAAAACGCCGGTGACGTTGATGTCGTAGACCCGCTGCCAGCTTTCCTGTTCGAGCGTCTCGGCCTTGCCGCCTGCACCAATGCCTGCATTGTTGACTGCAATCGTCAACGCGCCAAGCTCCTTCTCGATAACATCGATCGCGTTGGAAAGATCGGCCGCGGAGGTCACGGTCCCCTGCAGCGCCAATGCCTTACGGCCGAGCGCGCGGATCTTTCCAGCGGCTTCGTCCAAACCACCATTTGAAGAGTGACCAAAGCAAGCGACGTCAGCCCCGGCCTCCGCCAAACCAATGGCGATGGCCTGGCCGATGCCGCTGCCTGCCCCGGTAACGATGGCGACCTTGCCGTGAAGATCGAAAAGTTTCATCTGCGACGTTTTCGAATGATGTGTCCTATCCGGACACAGGGTTGATCGTTATGATTAGCACTGGGGCAGACGCCGTCAATCAGGGCAAAGGACTATAATACTAAGCCGATGGGATGTATTCATAGTTGTTCCAATTTGCTATATCATTCGATTGTGGGTGGATGATCATTAGGCTTGCTTTGCAGGAAGGCCGAGGCCGGGAGTCGGGGACGACTAACTGGCCGAGAGATCGGTTCGGGGACGCAAATCTACTTGGCTCTTCATTATTAAATCTTAGACAGCGCTCTCATGCCGTTCTGCATTCACAAGAGTGAATGATTGCCAGAACTTCGTACTGCAAGCTAGGCCCGCAAAGCGCTCAGTTTCGGTCGTATGGGGGTGTGTCATGGCAGTAATTCTGATTTGGGAGAATGATCCTGCCTCAGGCGTATTGGTCTACGCTCCCAAACCGAGCATCGGATCGCTGCCCTTCAAGTACACCTTTCCGCCGCCACCGATGAACACAAGTCAAAGTTCCACGTCACCGGAATTCAGGTACTGGAACGCCGCTTCGGCTTTAAGGCGCGGTGCCGATTTCTGGGGTCCGAAAGTCGTTAACCAGCAATGGTTTCGCGGTCCTGCCCTCGGTGTAAGATTAGATGTGGGTTTGCGATGGAACGCTGACTACGACAGGCAAGCTCTCAATTTCTACCACGGGGTGTCGACCGGAGCTACCATCTACGCTTCCTCCAGCCCGGACATGCTTTGCCATGAACTGGGTCATGCCATGCTTGATGCAATCAACAAGCATCTTTGGCACACGGCCAGTCTGGAAGTCGATGCCTTTCATGAATCGTTCGCCGACATGAGTGCTATATTGTGCTCGCTTCAAATCCCGTCGATGCGAGATTCCATTTTGGCGGAGACGGGCGGAAATCTTTACCGCAATTCAAGGCTTTCGAAAATTGCCGAGCAATTCGGAACAGCCCTCCACGTGCTCTATCCCAACGACGCGGAGTCGGACTGTCTGCGAAATGCAATGAACCCCTTCTGCTATAGTGATCCGGATACCTTGCAACCGAGCGCTCCTGCAACACAGCTTTCATCGGATCGACACTCGTTCTCGAGGATTTTCACCGGTGCCCTGTTTGAAGTCATGGCTGGCATGTTGGCCCTTTATCCCTCGCCGCCAACGTCAGACCAGTTGCTCGCTGTCACGATCGAGATGAGAGACATAATGGTTGCGGCGGTGGAATCCGCTGGGATTGTGACGAGCTACTATGCGGAAATTGCCTCCGAGATGATTCAAAAAAGTGCGGCTAAAAATGCAGCATATCCCGGAATTTTCACCGCGGCTTTCGTCAGGCGCTCGATTCTCTCGCTTGAATCAGCCGCAGCCATCATGGCTCTGGTTACTGCGGCGGGAGGTGCTGTTATCGCACACGAAGAAGTGGATCAGACGTCCGAACCGGAGTTCAGCAGGATCCCGTCACCCCACTATGGCCCGGACGAATACCTCTACGTGGAAATGCCGTTGGATCCCGCGGACTCTATTGCACGAAGCGCAGATACGGATGGTAGGTCCTTGGAACCTGTCAGCCCGATCGCCGCTGCGACATCTTTCGTGGATCAACTGTTCATCAAGGGCCTGGTTAATTACGGTGAGTTTGCCGACAAGGATCACAAGGGTGACAAAGACAACACGGATCTTGCGTTAGCGCATACGACCCATCGTCTTCAGCGCGAAGGTGACGAAATTCGCTTGATCAGAATTAGAATCAACTGCGGAGCAAAGTACGTCTGCTCAGCGTCATGATCAACAGGAGGTCGGAATGTCAGGCATATCCAGGAAGTTCTTTGCTCGTCACATTCTATCAACAGCTTCGGTTATTGGACTTGGCCTTTGCCTAACGTTTGCTGAGGCGGGGCTCGCCCAGACAGGGGGGACAACTGGAGACGGACAAAACAATGGACAGTCGGCAGAGACGCCAGCCTGTGAGAACGATCCACAAACGGATTGGCTTATAAACCCGAACGATCCTGGGCCCTCGGACGCGCGAGCCATTCTTAAACTGATTCATCGCTATAACTGGGCATTGGATGACCATGACTTTGGTCAACTCGATGGCTTATTTATAGACCAGGTATTCTATGAGCTTTGCGATGCCTCTGGGACGCAAATTCTCAAGAAAATCGACAGGGGACAACTGGACGTATACCTAAACGGCGTTTTCGATGAACTTGAGGAGAGGGGAACTCAGACGCGCCATGTTGAGACCAATACGCTGCTCAACTCGGTTAACCCAGATACGATCCAAGGGAAAACCACTGTGCTGGTGACGCTTCAACACCCGGACATTGAAACTCCGGTGCTCGATTACACCGGGTCTCTTAGAACCGAGTTCACCCGGGTCGGGAACGTCTGGCTGTTCTCGAGGATCACGCTCATTACTGACGGTCATAAGATAGAATTTCGGGCGCGTTGAACTGCCACGGAAAGCGGCAGTGCGGGGATATATCTGGCAAATCTTTATCATCGGAGCCGCGGCCGTCGCTTTGGCTCAAGGTTCGAGTTGGTCTGGGCGCATAGCCATTGATGCAGCTCATCCTTCCGCTGCGTTCCAACGGGCGAGCGGACCGGCCTGCGAACAGGACGAGCACTGTGACAAGCCGACCGGGTGCATCGCCCCAACGCCCCGACCGGGGCCGGTTCTTAACGGTCTTGCCTCTGACTGGGAGCATGACCGGTATGTTGCTAGTCTGGAAATCTTCCAGCTTTGCAGGCAGCTGGTGCTTATGTCGAGAATTTCTGAGACTCGCAGTAGCGCTTTGATGGGTATGGGCGGGCCTCGGGAGGACGGGACACTACTTGCCCAAACAATCCAAGCCTGGAACGGCGACTTTCTCTGGGAACCGGCCGCAACAAGCAGCAATACGATCACAAAATTCGGGGATGAGGCACGCTCTGTCTTTGGCCCAATTCCCGATGGCGACTGTGGGGACAGTGCGGCAAGGACAATCCCCCTGCAGATCGACGGCAATATTGTCGACCTGAAACCGAACCCCGAAGTGGCGGGTCATCCGCTGCAGTTCGAGCACCGTGATACCGAAGGAAACGTGGTCAAGTGGACGAACGGAATAGCCCAGTGCGACAAGCCCTCGTTGGCTGGTAGTGCCACATATTGCGGACTTAACTCGCGCCTTGGTCGCGTTGTGAAGGGAAATGTCGAATGGTTGTTCTTCTGCCGCAAGTCGAGTGCCAGTCTTGAGGTGGAACCAATCCCGTATTGGCAGCGGTCGAATCCAAAATTTACGCTATTCGGCACGATTGGATTCAACCGACGCACCGGTGAGATCGTGTTCTTTGATGGCAGAAAAGACCGGCGCGAGTTCGACTGGACGCAGAAATTCGCGCCGCCCGGGGGGCACTCCTATGCTGACCGCAAAGGCCGGGCGATGGCTGAAGCCCTGTACGACCCAACATTCCAGGTCCAATGCTCGGCATGCCATGACAACAAAAGCGCATATATCATTAATCCCAATATCCAGCAGGCGAGGGTGGGCTACCTTGAGGGACAGCATGGTGCGCAAGCGAATGCCTTCAGTCTTGGTGATTTTCTTTCTCCAGAGCGGCGGAGCAGGTCGACACCATTTCGGGTCATTGGGTCCGGTTACACCCGTACCTATCGTGTCGACCTCGAACGCGCCAAGGCAGTGCGGGATCCGACGGGCAACTGCACGGAATGTCATACGCTGACGACACAAACGACCGGGCAGCGCTTTGCGGCCGATGCCGTGGCGCGAGACCCCGTTATTTCACACCCGAATAGGGCGCAGTTCTTGCGGCTCGATGTGGAACGACGGAAGCTGCGTGAAATAGCTTCTCACCGCACGGCGTGGGCCTCCCGATCGGGCGCGGGGAAAATTCATCCCTGGATGGTTCCCGTCGACGGCAACGACCTGTCTTCACTGCCACCCGAAATCAGTTCCTCCGACTGGAGGGTCCTGAGCAACTGTCTTTGGGGTGCCGGTGGTCCGGAATGCGACTACCGCCCGCTATATACATCATGTCCTGCACCTGAAGCGGCGGAACAAGGGGATGCCTCCAGACCTGTCGATCTTTCCGCCACAGTCCTGCCTGCCGCCTCTATCGAATTGGAGGTAGACAGGGTGCTCCGCCTGCGCTGGAAATATCGCAACAGTTATGGCGATGTCCCGCAGCGGGACGATGTCCGGTTCAATGTCGCGGTCAAGTCTACTGCGATTCCGTCGTCGGGAAACGCGCCGGCGGTAGCAGACTATCCGGCCATGGACGAAACAAATGACAAAAATTTCATGGCAATCGCCGGTGAAATCGGAACCTCCGGCTCGGCGACATTGGTGCGGAACATCTCCTATTTCGAACATTCGAAATTCACCGAACCCATTCCAACCATTGATCTGCGCGATTTCCGGCTGGATTTACCGGCTACGTGCAATCGGCGATACCTTATCCGGGTTCTCCCGAAACGATTCTGTTTCGACCAGAGCGGCATCGCCTATGGAAATGTGGATCACTTGCTCTACGCCGATGTCTCCTGCCATTGAGGGCCTGGCTTTGACACGTATGATGCGATGGGTGGTCGCAAGCGTTGGACGCAGGTCAGCCGGCCCCCATAGACAAGCGCAACTCCGCAAGGCTGGCAGTCGCCTTCTGCTCCCACGATTTTGCTCCTTGGTCGCGCGCGAAACTGATGGCCTCTTGCAGCGAAGCTTCGGCATCAACGATGGCACCATCCATGCGCAGGACCTTGCCCTTTATCCTGTGGAGTTCGGCCGTAAAATAGTTCTCGCCAGTATGACCAACAAGCTCCAATGCCTCTTCGACAGTGGCCGCGGCATTCTTGATATCGCCCGCATGGAGATAGCAGTCTGCAAGGAGCCCAAGATAGCAGGATTTGTCGATCTCTTGATCGCCAAGGTTATTGCAGGTCTTGCGCATCTGCTGCAATCCGACGAAATTTTGATCTGCCCGCACCATGGCCAAGCCTTCAAAAAAATCGCCCATTTTCAGCCAAAGCTGAAATCCGTTCTCTCTGGCCAGGGGTATCAGTTCGTCGGTGAGTTCACGCAGCCTGGTCGGGTCATCTCGGAGCGCCAGCAGAATACAACCATTGCCGAGACAGGCGGCAAGCCGATAGGCGGATTGCTGGCGAGCATCGAGTTCGGCGGCGCGATAAAGGTCAATCGACCTTTGATGTTCACCCAGCAATTGCAACGACCATGACAGATAGATCATCGCCATGCTCGGAAAGTCGCTGCCGATTTGTGCAGCATCCGCCTTATAGGCGAGCGAGCGTTCGAGATAATCGCGGGCTCCAACAAGATTGCCTTGCGAAAACAGGCTCATGCCCTTGAACTGTAAACCCAGGACGAGCGCTTTGAGATTGTCGTGCTTCCTGCCGAGGTCGAGGAGTTGGTCACTTGCCCATTCCGCATCGGCGAAGTGAGCCGAATTGAATGCGGTACCGAACAATCCGTCGAGCGCCCGGACAGGCGCTACCGTATCGCCCAATTCCTCGCTAAGCCGCATAGCGTTGCGATAGGCCTCGCTGCCTTCGGGTGTAACATATCCGAACGTAGCGTAAAGCACGTCTCCGCGCTCCAGCCAGAGCCTCAGCGCCTTGCGCTTGCGCTGTTCGGAATCAGGCAACTTTCGCAGGCATTCCAGTCCATTTGCGAACATGTTTGCCGCCTCTACCTTGGCCCACGTATTGCCGACGTTGAGACCCGCAGCAAGCCAGCAATCAGCCGACTTTTCGAACAAGTCCGCTTCCGCAAAATGCTGGGCCAGCAATTCCGGGTGAGCTGCTGCCAATTTGGGATAAATCTTCTCGATGGCCTCGGCGACCTGGCTATGAAGTTCACGGCAACGTTCGCGCAATAGCGTGTCCCGTGCCGCCTCCTGGAGCAGCGCATGCGTGAACATGTAGCTTTGCTGGTTTGCCGTGATTTGAGGGGCGACCAGCCCGGACACCACCAGAATACTCAACGCCGAATGCACGGACGAAGATGAGAGCCCGCATAGATGGGCGAGCAGCCTGAGGTCAAACTCCCGGCCGATGACAGCAGCCACCTGCGCGATCATTTTGCCAGGGCCAAGTTTATCCAATCGCGACAGCAATGAAGACTGCAGTGAACTTGGAACCCCGGCAGTTGACTGGCGCGGATCTGAACCTCCTGCATCAAGAACGGCGCGAGCCAGTTCTTCAACGTAAAGCGGCACGCCCTCGGCTTTGTCGACCACTGATCTGTGGATATCATGTGGCAAAGATTTGCCGGAGACCACGTTGCTGATGAGTGTATGCGCTTCATCGTGGGTAAGCCTGGCCAACGCGATCTCGCGCAAACTTCCCTGCTTTAGCGGCTTCTTCAGGGTTTTTTCGCGTGTCGTGATCAGAATCAGCATCGGGAACGACGCAACTTCCTCGATCAACGTTTCCAGGACATCGCCCGACGACGGATCGATCCACTGCTCATCCTCAATCGACAATAGAACGCGGTTGATCCGAGATACGTGGTGCAGCCAGTCGATAATGACGCGACCCGAAATCATGCGCTGCCGCGCAGATGTCAGCTCGGACGGAGGATAGCGTGTCTGGGCGATCGAAAGGAGCCGCGCAAATATGGGCAGAGATTCAGACACCGGAACGTCACTCAATGCGAGAACAGCCTCAAGCTTCTCCAGACTGACGTCTGCCCGATCATCGGCATAAATACTGGCATAGCGTTTCAGCAATGTCAGGAACGGGAACAGGGCACTGTTGGAATATGCAGTCGAACACTGAAGCGTTAGATATGTGCATTGCGGTATGCGTCGCTGGGCTTCGAAAATGAGTCGCGATTTTCCAATGCCGGGTTCGCCGGAGATCAACGCGGCCTGACCGCGATGTTCTGTGACCACTTCTCGCCAGAGCTTGAGCACCTGTGTCAACTCGGAGCGACGGTCGACGAGTTCGGTGAGCCGGGTGCGCTTGGCAAACCGATTTTCTACGATCCGAAGTTTGTCGGCGCGCCAGACATGCACCTGACCAGAGAAACCCTTCAATGTTTGCGGCCCAAGGTCGGTGAATTCGAATGAGCCGGCCGCGTTGTCATAAGTCCTCTGGTCCGTTAGGATCGTTTGCGGCTCTGCAAGTGTCTGGAGCCGTTGCGCAAGGTTGGGAATGGAACCCAAGGCAACGGTCGATACGCCGGCGGGCGCTCCGAGGAAATCCCCCACAACCACCACGCCGCTCGCTATCCCTATCCTCACCCGCAGTGGCGGTCCCCCAGGTACTTCGATCTCCGGCACGAGCCGCAAAATATCGAACGCGAGCTCCAATGCACGTTCGGCGTCATCCTCTTCAGCGATCGGGTACCCAAACAGTGCCTGGAAGGCGTCGCCAATGTAGTTAGCTGCGATACCGTTGTGGCTCTTGACGGCGCTGTTGCATCGTCTCAGATAGTCACGCGTCAACTTGCTGAAGTCTTCGGGGTCCAGCCGAACGGCATATTCGGTGGAATCCACCAGATCGCAAAACAAAATCGTGAGCTGGCGGCGCTCTCCTGAAATCGGAGAGAGATCACTGCCGCCCTCTTCGATTAATCGCTTGATTTCCGCCAGAATTTTCCGCCTCGGACCGAGTGGTATCTGCATGGACTGCAGATCACTTTCCGAGAGGAGGCGGAGGCTATCAAAGTCGACCTGGCATTCCGCAAATATGTCGGCAAGGTGATCAAGCTTAAGCCTGCTCAGCCATTTCCTGACGTCGTCCATAGGGGCCCCCGTGGAACGTTTTGCCTTGGATCAGTATGCTTTTTGGCTCATCGCTCGTCGATAAGAGGATAACATTCTTTTGGCCGCTGACCAAAGCATTCAAAGCAGGCTCTATCGGACTTTCGCAATCAAACGACCTTGCCTGGATTCATGATACCATTTGGATCGATTGTCGCTTTGATCGCACGCATGAGGTTGAGTTTGACGGGATCGACCAAGGCATGCAGTTCGGGTTTCTTGTCGACTCCGATTCCGTGCTCTGCCGAGAATGATCCGCCGATGTCGCGAAGATTTGCATAGACCAAAGACTTGATCCGATCCTTGTCGGACTGGACGGCTTCGCCTACGACGCCAACGTGCAAATTGCCATCGCCAAGATGCCCGAAGGCCAATCCCTTGATGTCGGGTCCAAGCGCGGCGATGGCCTCATGGAACCGTGTCAGCCAGGCCTCAAGCGCATGAAGCGGGACAGAAATGTCGAACCAATAACCACCCGGATGTACACGGTCGACGACGCTGCTGTCCTCGCGAATGTTCCATATCTCATTCCGCTCCTTTTCGCTTTGCGCAAGGATCGCATCCACAACGAGACCCGCTTCAATAGCCAGCCCCAGCGCATCTTCGAGACGCGATTGTGCGGCCTGTTGATCCGGATCGTCGGTTTCGAGAATGAGGTAGGCGGGCGCATCCGTGAAGGCAGCCAATGAGGCCGGGCCCAGGTTCGCAGCAGCCAGTACAAAATAGTCGCTGGCCATGAATTCCGCGCGTAACAGGTTCAGGCTGCGATCACGCTGCAATTTCTCCAGCAGGGCAACGGCATGCGTGGCGGACGGGCAGGCGACAAGCGCGGTGGCGGTGAACTCGTCAGCTGGTGTGAGCTTGATAACCGCGCGTGTGACAACACCAAGCGTGCCTTCCGCGCCAATGAACAACTGCTTGAGGTCATAGCCTTCGTTGCATTTGGTAACTTGAGACAAATCGCCCAGGATCGAGCCGTCCGGCAACACAACCTCAAGCCCCAACACGCGATGACGCATCACGCCATGGCGAAACGCTTCCATGCCTCCGGCGTTGGTTGAGATCATGCCGCCAATCGTGGCGCTGCCGCGCGAAGCGATATTGATGCCGGCGGAAAGGTTTACCTCTGCCGCCGCCTCTTGCAGCGCCTGCAACGTCACGCCGCTTTCAACAATCGCGATGCGGGCAGTGGCCGAGATGGATTCGATCCGGTTCAACCCAGCAAGCGAAAGGATGATCTCGCCGATTGTCGATACACCGCCACCCGCAAGTCCCGTCCGGCCACCATGGGGCACGACACCGACCTTGTTTTCGTTGCAGAACCGGAGGACCGCAGCGACCTGTTCCCGATTGCCGGGGGAGACCATCACACCGGCGTCAAGATTGTGCGGGTCGGAGCCAGGATGGATGAGCATCAGGGCCTCACCCGTCTTCAGGCCGTTCGCGCCGACGATCGAACGAAGGCTGGCGAGAATATCATTTGTGATCATTTGAGTTCTGACGCTCCGCGCCTCTCGAAGAAGATCCGGATGCCGAGAATGGCGGCGGTGACAATGATCAACAAGACTGAAATCGCGGCGATTGCCGGGTCGATATTATCGCGCAACCCCATCCACATCAGTCGGGGCAGAGTGATGGCGTTGACGCTGGTGATGAACAGGGTGACGCCAATCTCCTCCCACGACAGCACGAAGGCGAGAAGCGCCGCCGTGGCGATGCCGAACTTGATATTGGGAATGATGACTTTTAAAGCGCGCGTCGTAAGGTTCGCGCCGAGACCACGGGCGGCGAGATCGATGCGGCGATCGACCTGGTAGAGCGCGACGAGGATGAGGACAACGGCGAAGGGCGTGATCATCACCGCATGGGCCAGGGCAACACCGAGCCACGTGTCATAGCCCACCCAGTTGTTGAACGAGGAAAGGGCTGTCATGAGGAAGTAGAGGGTCATTGCAGAGACGACAGGCGGCACCACCAGCGGCAACAGTACAAAGCCGATCAAAAGCGCGGAGAAACGGGGCTGGAACATCCATATGCCAAGGCCGAACAGCGTGGCGAGCGTAGTCGCGATCGCGCTCGACAGCAGGCCGATGCGCAGGCTGAGCAGGATGCTCTGGCCCCATTGGGGATTATCGATCAACGCCTGATAGTGGCGCAGCGACAAGGTGCCGGAAGGCATCGACAGAAAGCGCGCCGGCGTAAAAGAAACCGGCACAACCGCAATCAGTGGCATCAGCAGAAAGATTGCGACCGCAGTGGCGACGATCAGAATGACGGGTCCTGGTCTTGATGATTGCATGATCCTATCCCACCAGATGCGCAGGTTTGATGAATCGGCGCATCAAGGCGAGCAGAATGCCGATAAACAGGACCAGCACGACGCTGATCGCGGCGCCAAGACCCCAATCCGGGCTCTGGAAAATCCGCAGATAGACGAGTTCGGCCACCATCACGGAACGTCCCCCACCAAGAATCGCCGGCGTGACGAAAAAGCCGAGCGCGAAGACGAAGACGATCAGGGCGGCGCCGATCAGTCCGCCAGAGGTCAAGGGTACGAATACGGTCCAGAAAATGCGGGTGCGCGATGCGCCCATGCCGCGTGCGGCGAGCAAGACGCGTTCGTCGATACTGCGCATGGCCGAGGCGATCGGAAAGACGGCAAAGGGAATGAGAAAATGCGTCATGCCGATAATCACGCCAAGTTCGTTGCGTGCCAGCGCGAGCGGCTCGCTGATTATTCCGGCTGATTGCAACCAGGTGTTGATGAGACCGCGATTGGAGAGCATTGCCAGCCAACCAAAGGCGCGCGTTAGCACTGATATCCAGAAAGGAACAAGAATGCAGAACTCGGCCAGCATGCGCTGCACTGAACTGCCTCGAACCCAGACATAGCCGATGGCGTAAGCCGCAACGAGCGCGGCGGCCGTCACGACAAGGCAGATGCGTAACGTGCGGATGAAAACCGATTGCACAAGCGGATCAGTGAATAGTGCGCGATACTGGCCCAGCCCGACCTCGGGCATGGTGAAGCTCCAGCGCACGACACCAAGGAAGGGGACGACATAGGCAAGACCGAGAAACAGCAATAGCGGTGCCAGCAGCAGGATTTTTCTGGAGGTGGCAGACTTCCCGATCATACAGGATCCTTCTTTGTCAGATTGGATAGAGGCGCGAGAACCAGAGCTCTCGCGCCTCTCGCGGCTTAGGCCGAAATGACTTTCGTATACTCGTCAAATGCCTTGCCATAGTTCTCGGCATACCATTCCATGTTGAGCGGGATTTGCTTGGCCATATTGACGGGATCGACACAGTTGACCCGCTTCTTGTCGGCTGGAATCAGCGCATCGGTTGCAGGATTTGCCGGTCCCTGGCCGAGGAGGTTGAACATCTCAAGCTGGCGTTCAGGCGTCTGGGCGCTTGCAATGAACTTCATCGCGTTTTCCTTGCCACCCGGATTGTTCTTCATCACGCCGAGTGCGCCGGGCGAGATGAGGCCCTGATCCCAGATGAACTTGATGTTTCCACCCGAATCCTGCTCGAGCAACTGGGCTCGGGTGGACCAGATCAGCGCCATTGACGCCTCGCCATTCATCAGGACCGATTGGCTCTCGGCGCCGCCGCCCCAATAGGCCACAACGTTTTCTTTGAACGCCGCGATCTTGTCATGTGCGCGCTTCAAATCGAGCGGGTAGAGCTTTTCAGGTGCGACGCCATCGGCCATGAGCGCAGCTTCCCACATTGCCGAACCCCATTTATAGAGCGACCGCTTTCCGGGAAACTTCTTTACGTCAAAAAAGTCGGCCATGCCGGTCGGGGCCTGATCACCGAATTTCGTCGAATCGTAGGCGATGATATAGGAGAAGAAATAGGTTGAAGCGGCATGATCCCAGCCAAAGCCGGGGCGCATCTTGTTCTTGTCGACGATCTTGTAGTCGATCTCTTCGAGCATGCCTTGCTTGCCCAGCGAGATCCCGGAGAACGGGTCGATATCCAGCAGATCCCAGCTTGGCTTGCCGCTCTTGAACTGGGCCGTAATGGCGCCTTCGGTCGGCCCGGATCCGTCCATCTTGACGGTTATGCCGCTCTCCTTGGTGAAGGGCTGGCCATAGGCCTTGTCATAGGCGGTCATCGCATCGCCGCCCCAATTGACCAGGACGAGCTCTTTCGCCTGAGCGTAGGAGCCGGTCGAGCGCAACAGGGCCGGCGCACCGGCGATCAGCATCGCCGCCAGCTGCGTAAAGCGCCGGCGGCTGATTTCACCACGCTCGACCTTACTGGCGAGTATGTCGAGGCAGTCTTTTTGAAATGCGTTATCCATCTTTTTTCCCTCTGGATTGTTATTGTTAAATCCTGATGCTGTCGCTCAACCTCCGCTCGGCAGCAAAAAACCTTGATTGACCGGCCACGACACCCAGACGTCCGTTTGCGGAGCAATGGGGGATGTGGCTGCGGTCGGCATCGAAACGGCGAGGCTGGTGCCCTTTCGCGTCTTCAAGTGATACTTGGTCGATGCGCCAAAATAGGTGGCGCCTTCGACGCGGCAGGTGATGGCGTTGCGGTCACTGCTTTGCGGCGACGCGGAAATCACCATATGTTCGGGACGAATGGCGGCCACCGCATTTGAACCGGTCATTGGCATCGTCTTGTTGAGTACGATCGTACGTTCTTCGAACTGTCCGGCGGCGCGGTCTCCATCAAGATGCAAAGCGTCCAATGGCAAAAGGTTGATCTCACCCAGGAACTCGGCAACGAAGCGGTTCTCGGGCCGCTCGTAGACGTCTTTCGGCTTTCCCACCTGCAGAAGTTCGCCATGATTGAAGATCGCAACGCGCGATGAGAGCGCAAGCGCCTCCGACTGATCATGGGTAACGAACACAAACGTTGTGCCAGTTTCCTCATGCAGCCGTTTGACCTCTTGCTGCATCATTTCGCGCAAGTTCTTGTCCAGCGCCGAGAAAGGTTCATCCAGCAACAGAACCGAGGGCTCGAAGACCAGGGCGCGGGCCAGGGCAACGCGTTGCTGCTGTCCACCTGAAAGCTTGGCAGGGAGCTTCTTTTCGTGCCCGACCAGGCCGACACGCTCCACCATCTCGCCTACCTTGCGCTTGATTTCCGACGACGATCGGCCGCGCACCTTCAGCGGAAAGGCGATATTCTGCTCGACCGTCAGATGTGGAAAGAGCGCATAGCCTTGGAACACCATGCCGTAGGATCGGTCTTCCGCTGGCACGTCGGTGATGTCCTTGCCATCCATCACCAATCGGCCCGTTGTTGGCGCAGTAAAGCCAGCCAGAATCATCAGGAACGTTGTTTTGCCGGACCCTGATGGGCCAAGGAGCGTGAGAAACTCGCCGCGACCAATGTCGAGCGAGAGGTCTTTCAGCGCATGAAATGCACCAAATGTCTTACCAATCGATACCGCTTTGATCTCGGCGGCCTTCGCATCGCTGAGTTGCATATTCTGAGGCATTGATTGACCTTAATCCCCTTATTTTTGACAGGAGCCTAGGCACAATCTGCGGTTACGACAATTGAATAATATTACCGCGATACGTGAATGAAATTCACGCCAGACCATGACAAGCTCATGTCCTTTATTCAGGCATTGCGCGTTTGTGACAGGCGCGATTTTAACCATTCCGTGAATGCGACCTGCGCGGGATGTTCGCTTCTCGCATAGTCGGTAACGAGGAAATAGGATTTGGGCGATTTGATGCTGAGGTCGAACGGCCTGATCAACTGGCCGGCCCTCATGGCTTTGCGACAGGTCAACTCGTCACCCATGGCAATGCCCTGCGCGGTAATCGCGGCCGAGAATACAAGGTTCATGTCGGAGAAGACGATGCCACGTTCGGAGTCCGGATTGTCAACATTGGCGAGCGCCATCCAGCGCGTCCAGTCTTCGAAGTCGTCCAGATGCAGGAGCGGCGCGCGCAGGATATCCTTGGGTTCGGCAAGGCCGCCCAGATTGTTGAGGAGGACCGGGCTGCAAAGCGGGGTGAACTCAACCTCGCACAAAAGTTCGACCGAGCGGTTTGGCCAGTTGCCGTCACCGAAGGCTATGAAGAGATCGACGCCGGCGCCGGTGACATCATCAAGTTTGCGCGGCGTTACGATGCGCAGCGCCACATCCGGGTATTTTTCCTGGAACTCGGCTATGTGGGTACACAGCCACAGTGAAGCAAAGCCCGCCGTGCAACTGACACAGAGTGATCCACCTGTCCCCGCAGGGCTTTGACGCCCGCCCGCATCATCGATCACGATCAGGGCCTTGCGCACATCATTGGCGTATTTGCGCCCGCGCGGGGTCAGCATGACGCCCTTGCCGTCGCGTTGCAGCAGATCGAAGCCGAGATCACGTTCGAGGAGGCGCAACTGGTGACTGACGGCGCTTCTGGTCAAATGCAATTCCTCGGCGGCGCGCCAGACGCTCCCATGTCTTGCAAAACTCTCGAGCGCACGCAGGGCCTGGGTGGATGGTATACGCATGAAATTGAGCCCGGCGATGAAGAGGTGAATGGAATTTGCATGTTTTGAAAAAACATATCACTTTTTGTCTCGTCTTCCAGATGATTATCTCCCGCCATCGGGAGACAGATCATGGTCACTGCAGCAGCGACATCCGCCCTCAATTTTGTTGACGATCGCAGCCCCGATCTGTCCTCCTGGACACGCACGATCTTCGATTTTGGCGAGACGGCCTGGCGCGAGTATCAGTCGGCCGACTGGTACGTGACGCGGCTGCGTCAGGAGGGATTTGACGTTGAGGCCGGTTCAGGCGGCATGCCAACGGCATTCTGCGCGCACTGGACGAATAAGGCGGGCCGAAATGGCAAAGGTCCGACCATTGGCATGTATGCGGAATATGATGCGGTGCCAGGCAACTGCCAGGACGCTGCAACCGTAAAGCGGCCAAGGCCGGGACTGAACGAGCATGCGGGAGGCCACACGGATCCGCATTCCGGGCTCGGCATCTCCAGCCTTGGCGGCCTTCTGGCAACCAAGGCGGCGATGCAGCGGCATGGCATTGCCGGGACGCTGCGATTCACCGGCGAGCCAGCGGAAAAAGTCCGGGGATCCAAGCCTATCCATGCTGCCAAGGGTTATTATGACGGGCTGGACGGCATGATCTCGTTCCACCCGTTCTACATGCTGCCCCTGTGCAATACGGTGCGTTGGGATACCCATTGTGGCGCGGCCTATTCAATGATCTACCGCTTCGTGTGCGCCGCTCCCGAGCTTTGGGGCCTCAGCGACGGCGCGCCGATTCCGCAATCCCATTCCGCCGTTCGCGCTCCCGGAGCCAATGATGCGCTTATGATTATGTACATGGCCTCGAAGGCGTTGCGCGATTCGATGCTTCCGCATCAGGGTGGCTGGTCGATCAGCGAGGCGATACTTACCGCGGGGCAGGCGACTGCCGACAACCTTCCAGCTGGGCTCGCCGAAATCCAGTATATGATGCGCGTTCCGACCATCGCCATGGCCGAACAGATTACGGCAGTGCTCGACCGCAATGCCGAACATGCGGCGGCTGTGGCCGGCTGCAGGGTGGAACGGCATTGGGTCTGCAAGTCGCGCCCGGGTCTCGCCAACCATGCGATGGCAAATATCACATGGGATGCGCTGAATATCGTCGGTGCGCCGCGCTGGGGTGAAACGGCCAAGGCGATTGCGCGCGAAATTCAGGAAAATGTGGGGGTGGAGCCGATGCGCGAACCCTTCATCGAAGCGTGCGAGCGGCTTATGGCGCCGCAGG
The DNA here is from genome assembly GCA_900473175.1 of Hyphomicrobiales bacterium. GTDB lineage: Bacteria > Pseudomonadota > Alphaproteobacteria > Rhizobiales > Rhizobiaceae > Phyllobacterium. The sequence continues at coordinate 200,369 of UCKM01000008.1, forward strand.
AGGCGGAGACGATCTTGCGCCGGGACCTGCCGCCTTCGCAGATCAATTCGACGTCGGACGATTATACGGACATGACCTGGCATACGCCCACCGTGCGATTCTACGTTGCCCGCCCGGCATTGAAAGCACCGGTGGGTTTTGCCTATCCGGGATGGGTGATGAATGCGCTTGGAGGCATTCCGGCGACAATCGATCCGATGGTCAACTGCGCCGCCAAGACAGTTGCCCTGACGGCATTGCGCCTGCTTGAAGATGATGGCGCCAGAGCCGAGGCACACGACGAATTTATCAAGCGGACCGGAGGCGGCATTGGTGGATCGAATTGGATTGCACCGCTGTGCGACTACGAGCCACCGATCCAATTCCGCTGGCCCGAATATGTAACAACTGCGCGCGGGCGCGACTGGTGGATTCCAACCGCGGCCTGAGAAGGAGAGAGACCATGACACGTCACGAACAGGGCTTTGCCGCCGACGCTTTCACGCTGAAGCGGCGCAATCCAGGCGGCGGCACCAAGCCGCTCAATAGGTGGGGTTTTCGCAATGAAACCGATCCCCTGACCGATGTTCTGCTTGGTTCGCCCGCCTTCCTGCGGCACATGGCGACAAGCTCGCTTTCGCGCAAGCATCTGCGTGAGGCTGCCTGCAATATCCAGGCGGCGCAGGCTCAGCACAAGGAACTGGTTGCCGCCTATGAGCACTTTGGCGTCAAGATCCATTGGCACGAGCCGGAACCGGAACTGCCGATGCAGGTTTATTCACGCGATTCCAGCGTGATGACGCCTTATGGCGCGATTATTACGGCAATGGCCAACTGGTGGCGGCGTGGTGAGAACTATGCGGCCATTCGCACCTACGAGCGACTGGGCATTCCAATCTACGACATGGTGACGGCCGGAACCTTCGAGGGCGGCGACTTCAATGTGATCGAGGAAGGCTGCGTGCTCATCGGTTGCGGCGGTGCTCGAACCCAGGAAGAAGGTGCCCGGCAGGTCGAAGAATGGTTCCGTAAGGAAGGCTGGGAGACCCGTCTTGCCTTTATAGATGAGTACTATGTCCATATCGACCTGATGGTGGTGCCGATCGCGCCGAAGCTTACCGCCGTTTGCCTTGCCTGTACCGAACCCGGCATTGTTGAGTGGTTGAAGGGGAAGGGCCACGAAATCATCGACGTGCCGTTCCAGGACACAATGAACCTGGGTTGCAATTTCATGTCGCTCGGCAAGGACCGGATCATCGCGCCGTCGTCCAGCAAGACGCTGATCGACAAGCTGAAGGCACGTGGCTTTGAAGTCGCGGCGGTCGATATGAGCGAAATTTCAAAGACCGGCGGCGGCATTCATTGCATGGCGCAGGCGCTGCTGCGTTCACCCGATTGATGTGGCCGACTCCGTGATCCGTGGTTGCAATTCCCTGGTAAATAATTTCTACTTCCACGGGCAACATTGGAATATTCATCTGCGAACTTGCCGTCCAGGATTGCTAGCATGCAAATTGGACAATGAAACCAGTAGGATACGAACGCGATTCTACATCAGCTTGCAGGTATAATAATGATCTTGAAGAGTGTGGCCACATTCGGACTTGGCGTGTTAGTGGCTTTGACTGCGGCAACGGCCGGCTTTGCGCAAACGGTGAAGATCGGCAGCAAGAATTTTACCGAACAGTTCGTGGTGGCCGAAATCTATGCGCAAGCACTGGAGAAGGCTGGAATTACCGTAGAGCGCCGGCTCAATCTCGGCGCGACGCTGATTGCGCATTCGGCGCTGACCAATGGTGAGATCGATCTTTATCCGGAATATACTGGAACGGCCTTGGCTGCGGTGGTCAAGGGCGATCTATCGGGTTCGGCGGACAAGATCTACAAGGACGTCAAGGACTACTACGAAAAGAACCTGCAACTGACATTGCTGGAGCCTACGCAGATCAACAACGGCTATGCGATCATCACGCTGCCGGAAACAGCCGAAAAGTACAAGCTCAAGACGCTGACCGATCTTGGCCCCGCTTCGAAGGAGCTTTCCTTCGGTGCCGAGGGAGGTTTTGGCGAGCGCAAGGATGGTCTTCCTGGCCTGAAGCAGGTTTACGGCATAGAGTTCAAGGATTTTCGCATTTTTGCCAAGCTGGGCATCCGCTACAGCGCCCTGACGAGCAAGAACATCGACGTGTCCTATGGCTTCAGTACCGATTGGCAAATCGCTGACAGCAACCTGGTCGTGCTCGATGACGACAAGCATCTCTTCCCACCCTACTACCTCGTCCCGGTAATAAGGCAGGACGCCCTGGCAAAGAATCCGAAGATCGCCGAAGTGCTCAACAAGGTCAGTCCGCTCTTGACCAACGAGATCATGCGCGGCCTCAATGCTGCCGTCGAGCGCGATAAGAAGGAACCCAAGGACGTTGCCGAAGAATTCCTGAAACAACAAGACATTTGATCATTATTGGCGGAACGACGCCAATCACTTGCACATGCCAAGGCGGAGATGGTCATCATCTCCGCTGTTTCATTCTTGAATTGACGACGCAGGACCGAATAGTTGAACTGGGCTCCCAAAAATATTCCCGAAATTCTTACAGCGACATGGCAGCATCTGGTGCTGTCGGTGTCGTCGGTGCTGATCGGTCTTGTGATTGCAATGATCCTCGGCATCATCTGTGCGCGAAGGCAAAAGCTTTACGCAGTCGTCTTGACCGTAACCGGGATCATATTCGTCATTCCTAGCCTTGCGCTGTTCGCACTGCTCATTCCCTGGCTTGGACTTGGAACCAAGCCGGCATTGGTCGGGCTCTCGTCCTACTGCCTTCTTATTCTCCTGCGTAATGTTGTGACTGGCCTGCGCGGCGTTCCGGCTGATGTGCTCGATGCTGCTGACGGCATGGGGTACAATGCCTGGCAGCGCCTGGTCCGGATCGAATTGCCGCTGGCGCTGCCGCTGATCGTTTCCGGCGTGCGGATTGCCCTCGTGACGGTCATCGGCATCGCGACGGTGGCGGCGTTTATCGACGGTGGCGGGCTCGGCACGATCATTCTCATGGGTATCGACCAGAGCTATACCGAGAAAATTCTTGTCGGCGGCATTCTGACGGCGCTGATGGCCACATTTTTCGACGTGCTGTTGAGTTGGACCGAAAGACGCCTTGTAGGTGGACGGTAACCCTATGCTGAGCACCGCTTTCATCTGGATCGTCAATCATCAGCCGGAATTCTATCAGGCACTTGGCCGTCATCTGGTCATGTCGGGCGTCTCTTTGGCCTTTGCGCTGGCCATCGGTCTGCCACTTGCAATCCTGATCATCAATCGCGGCGGCCTGGCCTTTGCCGTCATCAATACGATCAATGCGCTGCGCACGATTCCAAGCCTTGCGATCCTCGCCATCATGATGCCCCTCCTGGGCATCGGCCTTTGGCCCTCGATCGTCGCGCTCACTGTGCTTGCACTGCCGCCGATCCTGCTTAATGCTTTTGTCGGTCTGCGCGATGTCGATCCGGATGCGGTGGAAGCCGCAACGGGGATGGGTATGAGCCGCGGCCAAGTCCTGCGCAAGATCCGTATTCCGCTCGCGGCCCCGGCAATGTTTGCGGGCGCACGCACCGCAGCCGTGCAGGTATTGGCTGGCGCAACATTGGCACCGTTTATTGGCGGCGGCGGTCTCGGGGATTTCATTGCGGTCGGCATCAGCATGATGGACATGTCGCGCCTGCTCGTCGGTGCGATTCCGATTGCACTACTGGCGCTTGCAACCGAATTTATTCTCGGATTTGCCGAAAAGTTCTTCTTCGCAGAGAGATCCACCGCATGATCAGTATGAAACACGTCACCAAGCGCTACACTGAGGGCGGCGCTGCCTCTGTCGATGATCTGTCGCTTCAGGTGCCGGAAGGCACGACCACGGCGTTGATTGGCCCCTCCGGGTGCGGCAAGACCACCACTATGCGGATGATAAACCGGCTCATCGAGCCAACCGAAGGCACGATCATCGTCAATGGCGAGGATGTCATCAAGGTCGACCCGGTCAACCTGCGCCGTCATATCGGCTATGTGATCCAGCAGGTGGGACTTTTCCCGCACATGACAATCGCCCAAAACATCGCCGCTGTTCCGAGACTGCTGGGATGGGCAGAGGCCAAGATCAAGGGCCGCACGGAAGAACTGTTGCATCTGGTTGGATTGGATCCGCGAGAAATGCTGAAGCGCTATCCGCGCCAGCTATCCGGTGGGCAACGGCAGCGCATCGGCGTGGCGCGTGCGCTCGCGGCCGATCCGCCGGTATTGTTGATGGACGAACCCTTTGGCGCAATCGACCCGATCGCCCGATCGCGCCTGCAGGATGAGTTCCGGCAAATCCTGCAGCGCGTGCGCAAGACTGTTGTCCTTGTGACGCATGACCTCGATGAAGCCATTCGCCTTGGGGATCGTATCGCCATCATGAAGAGCGGCAAGATTATCCAGTATGATACACCGGACGCTGTGTTATCGCATCCCGCTGACCAGTTCGTCGAAAATTTCGTCGGCATCGATCGGGCGATCAAGCGACTGAGCCTGTTCACGGTAAGGGATGCGATGAACGGAGGGACGCCAAGCGAAAATGCAGATAAAGTGGCGCCGACCAGCAACCTGCGTGACGCACTTGCATTGATGGTTGCCACCAACAGCGACGTTCTAGCAGTTGTGGATGAAAAGGGCGCTCTAAAGGGTCAACTGACACGGGATGCCATTTTCTCGGTTTGATCGAGAGCCGTCCCAACATTGCCCACCTTGGAAGAGTCAAAATGTCAATCGCTTATCGTTCCTCGGAAGTACCTGCCGTTCTGATCGAACCTACCAGCCGCAGAATTCGCCTGAAATCGGGCGAACGCCTTATCGCTGATACTACGCAGGCCATTGTCATTTATGAGAATGGCGGTCACCCAACCTATTATTTACCGAAGGCGGATTTCGTCGCTGGAATTCTCCAGCCATCATCGAAGACCGAGCCATCACGGCTTTTCGGAACGCGTTCGTACTGGTCGTTGCAAGCGGAAGATTCGTCATTGCAAGACAAGGCATGGAGCTTTGATGGCGCTGCTCTTGGGCTGCCTGAGCTCAGTGACCATGTAACTGTCGATTGGAGTTCCGTGCGCTGGTTCGAGGAAGATGAGGAAATCTTCCGTCATCCACGCAACGTCTACAAACGAATCGATTCGATCCCAAGTTCACGTATGGTGGAAATCTTCGTTGATGGCAGGCTGGTAGCACGAACCAACAGGGCAATATTCCTTTTCGAAACCGGTTTGATTACGCGCTATTATTTCCCGGTCGCGGACCTGGTGGCCGGCACGCTTGTCTCAAGTGACCTCACTACCTATTGCCCCTACAAGGGTGCAGCTTCCTATTACCATTTTGACCTTGACGGCAAACGCCACAAGGACATCGTCTGGTATTATCCCGAACCAATCGCCGAGAGCGGCAAGATCAAGGGGTTGATTTCGTTCTACAACGAGTGGGTGGATGAAATCCGCGTCAGCACCGGCAGTGCCGAGTGATGCATATCGGACTGTCGATTACGCCCTTCGGTCACCATCCGGCTGCGTGGCGTCTACACAACCCGGCTGGTGCGATTGAATTCCATCGTCTCGCCGCCCAGGTGAAGCGGGCAGAAGTCAGCCAGTTCGATTTCGCCTTCGTTGCCGATCGTCTGGCACAACGTCCCATCGATGATCTTTCGCCGCAGGCCCTCCCATTCGAGCCGACGACGTTGGCGGCCGCCCTAGCAACAGTGGTTCCGGATATCGGCCTTGTGGCGACTGCCGCAACCACCCAGCATGAGCCGTATAATCTTGCGAGACGTTTTGCCTCCCTCGATACAATCAGCAAGGGCAGGGCAGGCTGGAACGTGGTGGTCTCGCCAGAAGCCCCAGGCCGGGACGAGGAATATCTCGACGTCGTCAGTGGCCTCTGGGACAGCTGGGAAGACGATGCATTCGTCTACGACAAATCTGCCGGCCGCTTCTTCGTGCCCGAGAAAATGCATGTGCTCCATCACAGCGGACCGCATTTCACCGTTCGCGGGCCGCTAAACGTCAATCGCTCGCCACAGGGCAAACCGGTCATATCGCACGTGTTAACCGATTCCACCCTGGAGATCGCAGCGCGCTCGGCCGAGCTGATTTTCGTTGCCGCATCATCATTGGATGGGGCAATAATGGTTGCCTCAAGCGTTCGGGCCAAGCTTGAACAATATGGCCGCGTGCCATCGCACGTCAGGATCCTGGCCAACATCATTCCCTATACAGGAGCGACATCAGCTGAAGCGCGCAAGCTGCATGCCAGGCTAAATTCGCTATCGGCCGCAGTCGAGAACCCTGCCGGCATCGAGATCATCGAAAGTCCTGCCGGCATTGCCGACCGCATGCAGGCAGGATTCGATATGGGACTGGATGGTTATACCATCTTGCCGCCGCTGCTACCTGAGGGGCTTGATGCATTTGTTGATCTGGTCGTACCCGAACTCAGAAAACGTAGTCTACTTCGTGATCCCGGCGAGGGAAGAACCCTGCGCGAGTATTTGGGCCTTGAACGGCCGTCCCATCCCTCCAGCCATGTTGAGGTCGTGTCACGATGACAGCGGGACAAATGAAACTCGGAGCATTCCTCATGGCAGGCGGTCATCATATTGCAGCTTGGCGCCACCCTGACGCGGTTGCCGACGCGGGCGTCGACATCGACCACTTCATCGGTCTGACCCGTATAGCGGAGGCTGCGAAGTTCGACATGATCTTCATCGAGGATGCTGCGGCGATCCGCGAACGCAATGTCAATATTGCCAGCCAGGCGGCGCGATCTACGATGTTCGAACCGCTCAGCCTGCTTGCAGCGCTTGCCGTGAATACCTCGCACATCGGATTGGTTGCCACCGCTTCGACCACTTACAATGAACCTTACGGTCTGGCCCGCGCCTTCGCTTCCATCGATCACTTGAGCGGAGGGCGGGCCGGCTGGAATCTGGTTACTTCTGCGAGCGAATTGGAGGCCGAGAATTTCGTTTCGAGTGGACTGAGGCCGCACGCCCAACGCTATGAACGCGCTGAGGAATTCGCGCAAGCAGCGACGGCACTCTGGGACAGCGTCGATACCGGTGCTTATGTGGCAAACGGAAGCGCATTTGCCGAACCGTCCAGACTCCATCCCGTCAATCATCAGGGGATGCACTTTACAGTGAAGGGCCTGCTCGATAGTCCTCGCTCGCCCCAGGGCCGTCCCCTAATGGTTCAGGCTGGCGCTTCGGATGCAGGCAAGAATCTGGCGGCAAGAACCGCCGATGTTGTTTTCACCGCGGCCCAGACCATCGGGGAGGCGCAGGCCTATTACGCCGACCTCAAGGGGCGTATGCCTGCCTTTGGCCGGGATCCGGATGATCTCAAGATTCTTCCCGGGGTATCGCCGATTGTCGCACGGACGGAGAGCGAAGCCAGGGCCAAGTATGATGCCCTGCAGGAGCTTATTCCCGATGAGGTTGGTGTCGCCCTACTTGCCAGCTATCTCAGCCTCAAGGATTTGGCGCAATATCCGCTGGAAGGGCCATTGCCCGAGATGCCTCAGACCGATGGAATTCAAAGCCGGCAGCAATTGATCATTGACCTCGGACGGCGGGAAAACCTGTCGATCAGGCAACTCGCTCGCCATTTCGCAGGAGCCCGGGGCCACTGGCAATTGATAGGAACGCCGGCGCAGATCGCCGATGAACTGGAAGAGAGGTTTTGCGGCAGAGCGGCTGACGGGTTCAATGTCATGGGTGCCCATTTCCCCGGCGCGCTCGAGGATTTTATAGCACTGGTCATCCCAGAACTGCGCCGCCGTGGGCTCTTTCGCGAAGAGTATGAAGGGCGCACACTGCGCGAGAATCTCGGTATCAAAATTCCCACGCGCACCGCATGAGCAAAGAAAGCAACATGAAACCGATCTATATCGACTATCTCAATGCCCTCGACATCGAGGCGCTGGATTTGACCGACGTGGAAATCCTGGCTGCCATCGAAACCTCGCTCGCCGCTCAGGGCAATGGCGAGACGGTGATCGAGCCACGGGTTCATCTTGAACCTGACCCTGCGTTTCATGGACATTTCAACGTACTGCGCGGTTACGTTGCACCGTTGAATCTCGCCGGCGTCAAGATCGTCGGTGACTTTGTCGATAATTACAAGCAGAGCTACCCGTCTGAATTCGGTGTGCTAAACCTATTCGATCCGCGCACAGGTGCGCCCCGCGCCATTCTAGATGCAACTGTCATCACGGATATGCGCACCGGCGCGATCACGGCACTCGGCGCCAAATATCTTGCCCGCAAGAACTCGAAGATCCTTGGCCATATCGGTGCGCGCGGGACCGCCTATTGGAATATTCGACTCCTTGATCACCTTTTCGATTTCGATGAAATCCGGGTCCATTCGCGCCGCCCCGAAAGCCGCCAGGCGTTTGCCGACAAGCTTTCCAGAGACCTCGACAAGAAGATCATAGTCACCGAGGATTGGCGGTCATGCGTCGAGGGTGCGGATATCGTCGTGGAGGCTTCCAGGTTGCCGGAACCGCAGCCAATGCTCAAGACCGAATGGATCAAACCCGGTGCGTTTGTCGTCCCGTACGGAACGATGAGCGCTGTCGAACTGTCATTGACAGATATCATGAATAAGCTCGTGGTCGATGATTGGGGCCAGTGCAAGGGCGGCAAATTCGGCTCGCTGCGCGCCCACGTAGAAGCCGGAAAACTCTCGGAACAGACACTCCATGCTGAACTTGGCCAGATCGTTGCAGGCCAAAGGGCCGGTCGCGAGAATGATGCCGAGACCATCCTGTTCTGGCATCGGGGTCTCTCTTTAAGCGATATTGCACTCGGCGATGCCATGCTTAAGAAAGCCAGGGCATCGAACATTGGTCAGAGGTTGCGATTTGCATGAGCGCCGTGGTTTTCACCGGGACTGGCACGACCGTCTCTGACATTGCCGCAATCGCCCGCAAAGACGCTGCGCTCGAGATAGGCGAGGGTGTCCATGAGCGCTTGCAGCAAGCGCGCGCCATTCTCGATCAGGCGGCAGCATCAGGGCAGCAGATCTACGGATTGAATACTGGTCTTGGTGCCAACCTGAAAACCTCGGTGACAGATGGCATTGCCGAATTCCAGCAGCAGCTTGTGCGCGGCCGCGGCATGGGCATAGGCCCCACATTACCGCGCGACGTTACACGCGCTGTCATGGCGGCGCGACTGTCAATGCTCTCCGTCGGCGGTTCAGGCATTTCACCTGGTGTATTCGATGATTTGCTCGCCCTGCTAAACAACCATGTTCATCCGGTCATCGCTTCAATTGGATCGATTGGAGCGGGGGATCTGGTCCTTATCGCCGCAATTGCACGATGTCTCATCGGCGAAGGCGAAGCCGAGTTCGAAGGCGCTGTCCAGCCTTCGGCACAGGCGCTGTCCAAGGCCGGTCTCGCTCCGACCCGGCTTGGCCCGAAGGACGGACTCTCGCTCCTCAACGCGTCAGCTGTGTCGGTTGGGCTAGGCGCCCTATTGACGATCGACGCCGCGAGCCTATTCGATTTCCAGAGGCAGGCCGCGGCCTTGAGTTTTGAGGCTCTTGGGGGCAATCCGCTTATTCTGACGCCGGCGATTCAACTGGCCCGTCCGGCCGCCGGACAGGTAGAGGAGGCAGAGAAGCTTCGGGCTTTGCTGGACGGTTCGTCGGGGTCGGGGAGTGCCATTCAGGATCCACTCAGCCTGCGCTGCGCTGCATCGATTCATGGCGCTCTTGCCCATGCATTGGCCGGCGCGAGAGAGGCCATTGAGATCGAGCTTAATTCGGCGGCTGACAATCCGCTGGTGATTGTCGGAGAAGCCAAGGTGCTGTCAACCGGCAATTTCCATACACCATCGCTCGCCCTCGCCTTCGAAACTCTGGGCCTTGCCATCGCTCAAGCCGCACTGGCAAGTGCCGCCCGTTTCATCCAGTTGACTGGGTCGGGCCGCAACGGGCTTCCGCGCTACCTTACCCCGATTGGCGGAGCATCCGCCGGTTTTGTTCCCTTGCAAAAGACAGTAGCGGCGGTGGTCGCCACCATACGTCACAAGGCGAACCCCGTGTTGCTCGATTTCTTGTCGGTGTCGGAAGGCGTCGAGGATCATGCAACGCAGACCCCCTTGGCGGTGTCAAAGTGTGGCGAGATCGTCGATCTTTGGAGCCACATCGTTGCCTGCGAGATGCTGGCGGGGGCGCAAGGCATTGATCTCAAATCCGATCAACACTATGGGCAAGGCACTTTACACACCTATCGCTTCGTACGCGAGACGGCCTTGAAACTGGATGAGGACAGGGCGCTGGGGGCCGATGTCTCGGTGCTCGCAAGGCGTCTCTTGACCAAAAGTTGAGTAACGTGTGCTGCGCCCGGTTGCCCGTCTCACTTACAGCGTTTCAGGTAAACCCTATCGCCACTCTCCAGCGAATGCCAGGTCAGCGTCCGTTTCGTCACATTCTCGAGCATGAATATGTAGCCATCTTGCAATACGACTCGATAGTCATCACCATTGCGTTGGATAGTGCTGACCGGTGTTCCGTCATAGGTCTTGCTGTTCAGATCCCACAGTCGCCCCTGGCAGTCGCCGTCCGGATGATCCCATTTCCCGACGAACGCCAGTTCCGGTGCTGGTTTAGTGATGGGCTTATCTGCCGGCTTTGCGATGTTGGCAGCGACATCGGCGGCTCGTTTGGCATCGGCGGCAGCTTTCCCATCGGAAGCAGCCGTGGCATCGGCGGTTTGCTTCGATTTCTCGGCGCGCAACGTTTCGATACGCGCATCGACCTTGGCGATGTTGTCGACACCAAGAATATCTGCGCAGTCGAGTAGAGGCAACCGAGCGGAAATCAGTGCTTCAAGATCCGCAGTGTCGGTTCGGGTTTGGAGTTCATGGCATGATTTCGCCCGTTCCTCGGCTTGAGCGGCCTTGGCCTCCGCCGCCTTTGCGCTGCCAAGCTTCTGCTTGATATCGCCCAACCGTTGCTTTGCAATCTCGACGGTCGACGCGATCTTGTCGACAAAACTCTCGGCCGGGGCGCACGCCGACTGATCCACTTTCAGATGTTCGGCGGCCGCCCGGTCGGCATCGGCAATGATGTCGGTCGCCTTCTCGTCTTGGCCGAGTTCAGCGCGGAACTCCGCCTCTTGCGCCGCTGCATCGGCGAGTGGCTGGCTGGCAAATGGACGGTCCGCGAAACAATAAAGGTCCACGGCCTTCGCATAGGCGTTCGCCTTCATCAGGTTCAGTCCTGCAATCTCATTGCGCGTCGTGTCGTCCACACCATAGGCCGCGCTGGAAAGGGTCACGCAGGCTGCGGCTGCCAAAATGATACTCTTCATCATCACACTTCCTCGTCGGCGTCCGGTGGTTCGCAGGAGAATGCGCTTCTCTAAGAGATAACCATCATACTCGCATAGCTGACCATGATCACCGTTTTTCCCATCACGGACTGTTGCTGACAACCACCACGAGGCGGCATGACGGTTCTCGCTATTTATGCGACAAACTTTTGTGTCAGCGCCGGAATAATCTGCAATACTCGCAAATGCCCGCTTTTCCAATGTAGGCTGCAACCACGGAGTGCCGCATATGAGAATACATGTCGGGTGCGAACTGACCTTTGAGTTTCCCCAGGAAACACCCCTGATCGCCATATTGAATGTTCATCACTCGCGGGTTGACGATTTGATCGGCATCGAGACATTCACCCTGACACCGGCAATAGGCTCGCGCGGTTACCATGATCAGTTTGGCAATTGGTGTAACCGGATAGTCGCGCCTGAAGGCCAATTCACGCTGAACACGAACGCCATAGTCAACGATAGCGGGCGACCGGATCCAGTTGTGCTCGATGCCATTCAGCATACGGTGCAAGAGCTGCCGGACGACACGCTGGTCTACCTCATGGGCAGCCGCTACTGCGAAACCGATTTGTTGAGCAACGAAGCATGGCGGCTTTTTGAATATACGCCGCTCGGGTGGCAACGGGTCCAGGCGGTTTGCGACTATGTCCATAATCACATTCGGTTCGGGTACGGCTATTCTAACCCCACAAGGACCGCATATGGGGTCTTTTACGAGGGCCATGGCGTTTGCCGGGACTTTACGCACCTCGCCGTAACCCTTTGCCGCTGCCTCAATATCCCCACACGTTACTGTACCGGATACATTACCGATATCGGCGTGCCACCACCCTATGCGGAGATGGATTTTTGCGCCTGGATGGAAGTGTTTCTGGGTGGCCAATGGCACGCCTTCGATCCGCGCAACAACGCGCCCCGGATCGGTCGTATCAAGGTCGCCCACGGGCGGGATGCGGCAGATGTGCCGCTGACCAACGTATTTGGGCCGAATGTTCTGACGAAATTCAAGGTATGGGCCGACGAAGCGGCCTGATGCCTATCCAACCCATTGGTGCCATGCTGCGGAAATGACGCCGCCAAGAAAGTATGGGCCAAAAGTCCATACCGCAGCCCAGAGCAGACCTCCCACCACATTTGCAATGAGAAATCGCTGGAAGTGCATCCCGACGGACCCTGCAATCAAACCATTCAATTGCCTGAGAATGACGACGAAACGCGCCCCGACCACAATAATCGGGCCGCGCCGCTCAAAAAGTTCTTCGAGATTTCGTTGCCGCTCATCAGTAAGCTTGACAATCCAGCCATAGCGGCGAAGCAGCGGCCGGCCGCCGAAATGTCCGATGGCATACCCGGTACAATCGCCGAGCACGGCCGCCGCCCATACCACCAGGAATAGGTTGGTGATAGCAAAGTCCCCGCGTATGGCGAGAACCGATGCAGTTGCGAGCGCACTTTCGCCGGGCAGAGGAGCGCCCAGCGATTCCAGATACACGATGACGAGGATTGCATGGAGGCCATACTGACGAATGTACGGCTCGATGAAAGCGGCGCCGTCGTGCACAAATTCCAATCGCTCGTTTCCTTTGGTTTCGGTCGCGCTTGCACCGCTCATTCGCTCAGATTTTTTGCGAGAAGTCTAGGTTGCCATCTTCTACGCGGTGCTGGGACGCTTCGGGTATCTCCACCCGGTAACGGCATCAGTGCTGGGGTGCAACACGCGCTGCCCTTATCATACGTCGCCTGACGCGGAATGCGCTCCACTGCTGGTCGACCAGAACACCAATAAGAATGACACCGCCCATCACGGAAAAATTGAGCGATGAAGGAATGCCGAGCAGGTTGACCAGGTTCTGCAACTCCTGCAGGAGGATGGTGCCCAATATGACACCGACGATGGAACCTTCGCCGCCGCGCAATGAGAATCCGCCAAGGACAGCTGCTGCAATGGCGTAAAGCTCATAAAAATTACCGTGACTGGCTGGCGAAATTGAACGCGTGTACATGGCAAAATAGACGGCTGACAGTGCCGTCAGCACGCCACAGATCACGTAAGCGGCCATGATCATCCGTCCGGTACGAATCCCCGAGAATCGGGCCGCCTCTTCGTTCTTGCCGATCGCATAGAGGTAACGCCCGAAGACCGAACGATGCAGGACCACCCACATCACGGCCATAATAACGATCAGGGCGAGGAAGCTGTTCGGAACGCCATAGGTGCGCCCCGCCGTGAGGAATTCGAGGGTCGGAAAGTTCTGTCCGAAAGCGAATCCGGCCGTACCGTCCGCGGTATAGAATCGGGCGACGCCGCGATAGATCAGCAGGCCGCAGAGTGTCACGACGAAGGGTTGCAGCTTGAGCCGGGCGATCAGCCATCCATGGGCAAGGCCGATGAGGCCGCCGAGCACAAGAATGAGCACCAGCGCCAGCGGCCAGGCCATCCCCCGCGTCGCGACGAAATCGATGAAAAGGACACCGAGCAAGGCGATTGATGAGCCGACCGACAGCTCGATGCCGCCAGTGATGATGACAAAGGCCTGTCCGATCGACAGGATGCCGAAGAGACCAATCAGGTTGGAGGTATTGGCCAGATTGATGGGCAAGAGAAAGCGAGGATTGATTGCCGCGACCACAGCGCCGACAACCAGAATGAGTAGCAACAGGCCGGCGTCTTTTTTACTCATTGTCTCCTTGAGACCTCCCGTCAGCTATTTGGGTTGTTTGCCTACTGCCAGCAAAAGCACATTTTCCTGGTTCAGCCGTTCCTTGCTCAAAATGCCGGAAATGCGTCCCTCGTGCATGACCGCGACGCGATCGGATACGCCGATTACTTCCTCCATGTCGCTCGATATCATCAGCACAGCAACGCCGACGTCGGCAAGAACCCGCATCAGATTATAGATCTCGGCCTTGGCGCCGATATCGATGCCGCGCGTCGGCTCGTCGAGGATGATCACCTTCGGGTTCATCGCAAGCCATTTTGCCAGCACCACCTTCTGTTGATTTCCGCCGGACAGCGAGCCGGTGCGGGTCGTTACCGACGGCGCTCTGATGCCAAGATTGGTCCGCTGCTTTTCCGCGGTTCGGTTTTCACTGCTGGTGGAGACCAGAAGATTGGTCGAATGTGCTGGCATGTTGGGCAGGGAAATGTTCTGTGCAATGGAAAGATCGAGCAGGATGCCTTCAAGCTTGCGGTCTTCGGGCACCAGGAAGACTCCACTGGCAACGGCGTCCGCCGCCGAAGCGAGGGCCAGCTTCTTGCCTTCAAGCTTGAGCTCGCCGCCAAGCCTCGTGTCGATGCCGAACAATACCCGCGCCAGTTCGGTCCGGCCAGAGCCGACGAGCCCGGCTAATCCAAGGATTTCGCCGTGGCAAATGTCAAGGTCGACCTGGTGATTGGGGTAAGCCGACGTTCGCACCCCGCGTGCTGACAATGCCACCGGGCCGGCTACACGGTCTGAAACGATGGTGCGCGCCTTCAAGGCGCGGCCGATCATCAGCCTGACCATCTCGTCGTGGTTGATGGCGCTCTTGGGCAATATCCCGGCCATGATACCGTCTCTGAGCACGATGACGCGATCGGCGACGCGTTCGATCTCGTGCAGGCGATGCGAAATGAAAATGACGCTGATGCCTTCGGACCTGAGACCGTTTATGACACCGAGCAATTTCTCGGTTTCAGGGAGAGGAAGGCTCGATGTGGGCTCATCAAGGATGACGAGCCGCGCCCTGATCGAAAGGGCTTTCGCAATCTCGACCATCTGCTGCTGTGCGAGCGAGAGCTTTGAAACCGGCATGTCGGGGCTGAAATTAGCGCCCACGCGCTTGAGCAGCGATGTAACCATCCCCCGAAGCTTGGCACGATCCACAAGTTTCAGTGGACCTGCCCGCAACGGTTCGCGACCGAGGAAGACGTTGGCAGCCACGTCGAGGTTCTCGAAGAGGTTGAGCTCCTGATGTACGAAGGCGATGCCTGCATTCATGCTGCCTTCCACGGTCAACATTTCATGGTCGATGCCGTCCACCCTGATCGTTCCGCGATCGGGTCTGACGACGCCGCCCAGGATCTTCATCAAGGTCGATTTACCCGCGCCGTTCTCACCGACGAGGCCGATGACCTCGCCCGGTACGACGTCCATTGAAAAGCCATCCAGGGCCACAACCCCTGGATAGCTCTTGCGCACGTCGGTAAGGCTCAGAAACGGAACCTCCTGACGCACGCTTGACAATGTTTCTGGCGAATTCAGCATGGGTAAGAGAAGGTACAATCACCGGGCAAGAAGGAACAGTGCGAAAACACTGCGCTCACAACTGCCCGGCAGATCGACCTAGTTGCCAGACATGGCTTTCAGATTGGCGGCGTATTTATCAACATCGTCCTTCCCGATGATGACAGTCGGAATGATGATCAGTTTGTTGTCCGGAATGCCGGACTTGTCACCGCCGAGATAGGCGGCCATGAGCTTCATTCCCTTATAGGCCCATTCGAAGGGCTGCTGGACGACGGTAGCAGCGACCGTGCCCTCCTTGACGCCGCCAAGTGTGATCGGGTCGTCATCGAAACCGACGACGGTGATCTGACCGAGCTTGCCCGCATCGCGCAACGCTTCATAGATGCGCGGGGTGTTGTAGGAGTAGAAGCCGACCATGCAGGTCACATCGGGGCTTGCAACAAGTGCGTCCTCGACATTCTTCTTCGCGCGTGTCTGATCGATATCGTCGCCGCGTACGTCAACCAATTCGATCTTCGTTCCGGCAAGGCCGTCCTTCATGCCCTGGATGCGTTCCTTGGCATTGTCCGCGCCAAGCAGGCCAACAAAACCAATGCATTTGCCGCCATCGGGCATCGCCTTCTTTGCAATTTCCGCCGCCTGTTTACCAGCATCGACATTCGACGAGCCGATATAAGCGACGCGGTTGGTCTGCGGGGCATCGCTGTCCGTGGTGAAGAGCGCCGTTTCCGAAGCAAGTTTGTTCAGGCCGTCGGTCGATGTCTTCGGATCCACCGCCGAAACCATGATCGCCTTGACCCCTGCGGTAACCAGATCATCCATCAGGCGTTGCTGGATGGCGACAGAAGACTGTTCCGGGTATTTGAGCTCTAGGTTGTAGTCCGGCAGTTCGCCCTGTGCCTTCTTCACGCCGGCTTCAGCGGCCTTCCAGAAATCAGAAGCGCCATTGACGACAAAAGCCAATGTAGGCTTGTCGGCAGCATTAGCGACGGAAATTCCTGCTGACCCGGCCATCAGAGCAGCGGCAAAGCTAGCGGCAGCTATTGCAAATCTCATGTCTAACCTCCCATTGGAGTCCAGCCTCACCAGATGCGCTGGACACATGTTTTCAAACGAGCATCGGCGCCACCTTCCTCCAAGGCTTTCGGCACCATGCTCAGCCCCGACTTTAGTGCGTTAATTGTTATCAGTAAATAGTATTATCATATAGTATTATCAATTCCGACTTCGCCTGTAGCTGGATGGCGGGGGGCGCCTTGCGAAGGTCGGCAAGGCTATCATCAGTTACAGCAACGCTGCCCCATACCGCCTCGATCAGTTCCTCTTTCGTGACGACGCAGCCGGCGTTCTCTGCAAGATATTTCAATACTGAGAAAGCCTGCCGGCGCAACGCGATGTCAAAGCCCTGACCGTCACGCAAAACACCTGCGCGAAAATCCGCAGTTACGCCGTTGAATGTGAATGCCTTCGGACTCCGGACGTCCATCCCACGTCCTCCGCTGCTTTATTATCCTTATTTTATCGTTACGCCATGGTGGATTGGGCGCACGATAACCGGGGGTTCCGGTCCGGTTTCGGCGCAAAGCGTCAATGGCGGCGGCAGGCGTTCTTGGACAGGTAGTGGTCGAGTAGGCCCGTCAGTGAAGACCCCGCACCGAGGATTAGTTGACGCTCAAATAGCGCGGGCGTATTTTTCCGCCGTAGACGCGAACGACCTACTGCTGCGAAGGCGGTCAGCGAGTCAATCTCTATCCTCTCATCACCACCGATGGGGTAAGCAAAGAAGAACATCATGGCAATGCCGCGTGGTCGCCACCCGGCTGATTTTGCGGGTAGGACCACGCGGGCAGCGCGGCACCATGTGCCTGGGCGCAGCGGGACCCGTTCGTCAGCATGATGGAACGGTAGCAGAAAAGATTTTGTTATGACGGAGAAAGTTCTTTTCACTGGCAAGACTCACAATACCAGCGGTCGCGATGGCGGAACACGCAGCAGCGACGGCCAGCTCGACCTGAAGCTGAATGAGCCGCACCGGGCTGCTGAAAACCTGTTCGGTGCCGCCTGGTCGGCCTGCTACATGGGAGCGATCGGGGCCGCCGCCGCCCAGAGGAAAATCAAGCTTCCGCCGGGGGTCGCGGTCGATGCTGAGATCGATCTGAACGTCGATAATGGATCCTACTTCCTGCGAGCCCGCCTCAATGTCAGCGTGCCGGGCGTCGACCCCAAAGTTGCGCGCGAGCTGCTCGACGCAGCGCACGGCATCTGCCCGTATTCCAAGGCGATGCACGGCAAGATCGACGTTGCAACCAACCTCATCTGAACGGGACCGTTTGGGTCTGCCTGCTGCCAACGGGCATCCCTAACTCTCCTCGGAGAGCCCGCGCGCAATGGGCAAGGTGTGACTGCAAATTTGCTGCTCAGCGCCGATCTGGATGGGGACACGCATGGGTCTGAAGCCAACATTCGCCGCCTACTATGAAGTCCGGAGATGGCCCCTAAGCGGACGGTGCTTGATGGTCGCTCTTGCCATTCCCGATGGCCCTACGCGGCATTTCAAGATCAGCTAAGGGCCGCTGCGAGGCTAGTCGGCGAAACGACTATCGGCTGCCCAACAATCCGGATTTCAGACTAACCGCTCTCTACCAACTGCTCGGCAGCCCGTATCCCGGTTTCCCAAGCGCCATGTGCGGTTGAGAAGTCGGAATTGTGCGTCGCCTCTCCTGCGAAGAACAGCCGACCGCGAACCGGTTTGGCTAAAGTCTTGCGGGCTCCCGCGTGTCCCGGCAACGCATGACTATATGAACCGCGTATCCAGTCGGTGCGACACCAAGAAGAGGCTGCCAGCGGGCGTAGATGGGAGCAGATATTGTTGCCCAAGAGGGATGACAACTCATCCATGGCAAAGGCGAACGCATCCAGCAGTCCAGAGCGTTCGATGGTGACAGCGCCTGTCCCGCCGAAAAACGCCTCAATCACCGGTCGGCCGAGAGGTCGAATGTAATAACTGCCAGTATCGCTGCTGTGAGGGTTGCCGAGGAGGTGCGTTTCGGGCTCAAGCCCGTGGTTGCCATGCAATTCGAAGAAAAGCTTGTCAGCGAGGCCAAGTGGCAACTTGCTCGCGGCGTGGAGATGATCGTCAGCAGCGGCGTCAAATGCAATTGCGCCGCTGGCAAGCACATTGGTTGATACAGTGATTACCGCCGATCGGGTGGCGATCGGGCCGCGATCGGTATCCAACCTGACGCCTCGATCGGTAAGCGCGATGCGGCGCACAGGAGACGACAGCCGCAGGGTCACATCCGGAACGCTCGCCGCGATCAGATTGCCATAGCCTTCTTGCACCCGCCAGTTGGTATGGGTCGCCGCATTGTCATAGGCAAGGAAGTCGGCGATCGATAGGCGATCGAGTGGGGCGCCGTTCATATATCCGCTCAGCGACTGGCAATAGGCGTTCCATTCGCCGTTCGGCGGCAATGCGTCGGATGCCCGGTCACTGGCCGCGGGATTGTCTCGCATCCGACTTTCGAGCGCATTCCAAGCGGTCGTTGCTGCTGTCTGATCTTCCGGCTTGAAGCCAAGATCATGCCATTGTTTTTGCCATGCCGTCGGTCCGCGCACGATCGTGAACCCAGTCGCCTGGCCCACGGCGACGAGTGGATTACGCTCAGCCGAATGCAGCCAGCCACAACCCAGGTCCAGCGGCACTCCTGCCAGTTCGATTGTCCAGGCGCGGCCGCCTACGCGGTCGCTGGCTTCGAGAAGAATTACCGAACGGCCGGCCTCAACCAGCCGACGTGCTGCCGCGATGCCCGCGGCGCCGGCGCCGACAACCACAACCTCGTAATCCATACCCATCGCTCCGCCGTGAAGCACTTCATCGTCTGTCGCGGCATGAGCTTTACAGGGGAATCGTTACTGCTTCAACGCGTCCGAAAGGCTGCTACTATGCACAGATGACGTTCTTCGAAACCCTCGTTGCACTGCTTGCCGTCGCCATCTTGCTGTTGCAGGTAACACGACGTATGCATCTGCCTTATCCGGGCATCCTTGCCGCCGCGGGCGTAGCCGTGGCGATGTTGCCCGGCGGGCCCAGCATCCCGATCCAGCTGGTTGGATACATGTCCGCTGAAATCGTCATTGTACCCGCATTCGCCTGGTTTCTCTAAAATCCAACGCGTCCCAACGATGCCTGTCCCGTCAGCGCGTGAGATACCTTGCACATAGCAAAAACAACGGAAGGGAAGCTGCCCAAAAAATGGCACCTTGCATTAGCCTGTAAGAAAAGACTCCGACGATTCCTCCGATCAGGAACGAAACGATCGTTGCAGAATGAAGCTTCAGCCGTTGAATTGTCGCGGTGCTGGCTTCAACGCTATGTGAGCGCCACAAAGTTGCCAGTCCAACACCAATATCTGTAGCCACACCCGACACGTGCGTAGTCCTTACACGTCCCGTGGATATGCGTGTTGAGGCGGCGTTCTGAATGCCCATGGTGAAACTGAGGATACCGACGATCAATGTCCCTACTAAGGGGCCGGAACCATGTATATCAAACGCCCCGACAACCAGGAGCAAGCATGCTTCTGCAAACAGTGTGAAAGCATAAACCCTGCGCCAATTCTTATGTTTGCCGAGTTGGATAAACAGCGACGCAACGAACGCTCCCAGGATGAACAGCACCACGATGGATGCAAAGGCCATGGCGATAGCAAGTTGTCCAAGCGAGATATGGTCGGAGATGAGGGATACATTGCCGGTCATATTCGCGGAAAAATAGCCGAAAGCGAAATAGCCGGCACTGTTCACAGTCCCAGCAACAAACGAAAGTATGGCTGCCAGCAGTAGATCAATGCGAGTTGTACGACTGTCACCCTCTTGAATAAGCATTGCAAACCCTGGATCTCACTGGGAAGGTCAGCAATGCTGAGTCTCGGGCCAAAAGCAAGGATCATTCGAAATAGGCGGGCGCCCTTTGACTTACCCCACAAGGGCTTTCAGTCGCACCGGATCGACGCAAGCATCAGCGGCGAATATTTGTACGTCACGGGGAAGTGATCCGCATGGAAGAAAAACTAATAAGTTGTATTCCGTACAACCGGTGTGACCAATTCGACCGTCATACATTGCAGTTCATGCAATAGCCCAATCGGAAAGTGGTGCCAGCTTGAGACGTTTTTTGTTGCGCAAGGTGGGCTAGCCGGCATACCCGAGGTGGACGACGAGCAGATCATCCGGAGTGCGTAGCTCCCGATAATGAACATGAGTGAGTGGTGCCATCGGCGATGCTGTGCTGCTATAGGCGCATGGAAGACCACAAGCCATTCGAGATAGTCAGTGTAATGAGCAGACAGCCCGGCAAGATGATCGGCATCGGCTCGGCCTATGACGCGGCCAAATTCATATTGGAGGAATGGCCTGACGACGGAAACAGCGAAAAGCTTGCGGCGGCCAAGTTGATCCTACTGAAATGCCTTGCTGGCGACTGTTCGACCCGTACCGCGCGGGTTGCGTTTATCGAGGCAGCGAGGGACGCGGATATCTTAGTCGAAACACCGAGACGCCCACCGCCTACAGGCAAGCTTGAGCGTTGGGGTAAACGAAAGCCCACCGGCCGAGCCTAGTGCGACGCAATTGACTAGACCCTATTAGCGAGCGCTCGATCTATTGTTGCTTGATATCACCTCAAGCAACTATTTTCGTCGGAATGACACCCGGCACGAGGCCAGACCTCTGCCCCCAAGGCACGTCGAGCCTTCACCGTTCTCGGCTTCAAACGCGCGTCAGCCTTTACTACGATCGCGAGATCGATCTTGGCCTGCTGGAGGTGCAACGGAACCACGCTCGATGATCGAAGTCGGAACTATGATCCGCTCCGGGGGCCTGGCTTCCCCCTTCAGCCTTCGTATGAGCAGCTCGGTCACTGTTTTGCCGAGCCTATAGGCTGGCTGATCGATGACCGTGATGGGGGGGCTGGTAACGGTAGTCCAGTCCGCATCATGAAATGTAATGAGCGACAGGTCTTCAGGAATGCGCTGGCTCCGTTGTCGGACGACCTTGAAAATCTCGAGAGCAATGACGCTGTCCGATGCGATGATAGCCGTCGGCGGATTCGGGCGCGATAACAGCTTGTGGGTGATGTTGGACGTCGCTTGCGGCGTCGTCGCGCCCAGCACAATCAGCCGATCCCATGGCGGCACCCCGGCGGTGTCACAGGCGGCCATGAAGCCCTCTATGCGTTCGCGAACGGAAGAGGTGTAGATCTGCCCCAAGTCTTTATATTCATGCCCCGCGAAATCGACAGCGGTGATGTAAGCGATCCTTCGATGGCCGGATGCAATCAAGATTTCGGTCGCGCGCTGGGCGGCATTACGATCATCCACGGTTACAGTGTCGACGTCGAAATCGGGAAGCGCCCGGTCGAGCAGCGCGAGCGGTCGGCCTGAACGATGTACGTCGCGCAGGTGTGAAATGTCACGCGATTCCGACGGGGTTACAATCAGCCCGTCGACGCGCTTGCCTATTAATACCCGCACGGCCGCCTTTTCCACCTCGATCTGCTCGCTGGAATTTGCCAGGATTACATTGAAGCCGGCAGAACGGGCCGTATCGCTGATCCCACGCACAGCATAGCCGAAGAAAGAATTCTCGATATCACCGACCACGACGCCAATAATACCGGATCGTCCGGTCGTCATGCTCCGGGCGAGTTCATTCGGGCGATAATCCAGCTGCCTGGCAGCCGCCAATACATCGCCTCTTATCTTCTCGCTGACGACCCCATAATTTCCCAATACGCGAGCTGCCGTTGCCTTCGACACGCCTGCCGCTCGCGCGACATCGGCGACTGTGACCGAGTGGATCCTGGGGTTCGAACTATTCATGTGCTGAACGACTACTAGAGTTGTTGACGGCGGGTCAATGTGAATATATCAATTATCATTGAGACCGGTCTCAAGCAATAAGAGACCGGTCTCCAGACCAATAATTCGAGTGGGAGAAATGTCGGAAATTCCGCGTTTCTTGACCGTTACAGCTGCGGATATCGGCAAACTCACACAAGAAGTGCAAAACTTCAGAGGAGAACGACAGATGATAAGCATTCACGTAACCAAGATGTTCGCACCTGCGGCCAGACGAGCGGCAGTTGCATTAAGTTTGATCCTGGCCGGCTTTTGCTCCGTCTCACAGACGCTGGCCGCCGGTGACAATCCCTACGGTCTCATCGATCCGAAGGTGATCAGCGTCGGCACCATGGGCGATGCCAAACCGTATACGTTCACCACGGCGGACGGCGAGTTTACGGGTTTTGATATCGAGTTCTTCCGCAATGTCGCGAGCCGTCTCGGCTTTCAGAAGGACCAGGTCATCTTTACCGGCCAGGAGTTTTCCGCCCTGATGCCATCGGTCGCCAACCAGCGGTTCGACGTCGCCGTGGCTGCAATCGGCACAACGGAAGCGCGGAAGAAGACGGTGGATTTTTCCGACGGCTATCTTGCGGGCTACCTTACTGTCCTGACCTCGGATAACGCGATAACGTCTCCCGAAGGCTTGAAGGGCAAGCGCCTTGGCGTCGTGCAGGGGACACTCCAGGAAATCTATGCCGGGAAAAACTTCACGGGCACCGATCTGGTCAAGTTTCCGGATAATAATTCGGCTATCTCGGCCCTCAACAACGGAACGGTGGATGCCCACTTCCTCGACTACGAGGCCGCCAAGCAATACAGCGAACGTTATCCCGACCTGAAGATCGCCGTGAATATTCCCTCATTCGATGCACCGGCAGGATTTGTCGTGCGCAAGGGCAATGATGCCTTCCGCCAGGCGCTCAACACGGCGCTGCATGCCGCCATGCAGGATGGCACCTGGAAGACGCTCTACGAAAAATGGTTCCCGGGTTCGCCCATGCCGGATCAGTACCTTCCGAAGAAGCAATAGCAACTAGCGCGGGCTGCCACCCGCGCGCTTACAGCCTGACCTAACGTCAAGGGGAGCAGCATGGACTGGATGGAAAACCTGCGTCGCAGTTTCCTCGATTGGGATGCGATGGCTGCGGTCCTGCCGACAATGATTACTGTCGGGTTGAAGAACACGTTGATCCTCGCGGCAGCATCGACAGTGCTCGGCGTAATCATCGGGATGATTCTTGCCGTCATGGGTATCTCGCAATCATTATGGTTGAGGTTTCCCGCGCGCATTTACACGGATATCTTCCGCGGGCTGCCGGCCATCGTGACGATTCTACTCATAGGGCAAGGCTTTGCCCGTATCGGGAGGGAGTTTTTCGGTCCGTCTCCCTATCCGCTCGGCATTCTGGCGCTGAGCCTGATCGCGGGTGCCTATATCGGCGAGATATTCCGCGCCGGCATTCAAAGCGTTGAGCGCGGCCAGATGGAAGCATGCCGCGCCTTGAGTATGAGCTATGGTCAAGGCATGCGCCTCATCGTCATCCCGCAAGGCGTCCGGCGCGTATTGCCAGCCCTGGTCAACCAGTTCATCGGCAATGTGAAAGACTCCAGTCTTGTGTACTTCCTTGGATTGCTGGCGGCGGAGCGAGAGATCTTTCGCGTCGGTCAGGACCAGGCCGTGGTCACCGGCAACCTGTCGCCGCTGCTGCTTGCCGGGGTGTTTTATCTGATCATCACCGTCCCCCTCACGCATCTCGTCAACTACATCGACAACAGTCTGAGAGTAGGCAAACACAAGCCTGGTGCGCTTACCAGCGGACTTGTCGAGGTCGGTGAACTGGAAGACGCCGTCAGCCGCCAGGCACCAGTCGGCGCCGAACCCGATAGGGTCAATATTGAACCGGCAAAACCGCGGTTTAAAGGGGGCAGTCTCGCGATCAGCGATCTCGACATGGCCTATGGCGACCTTGACGTTCTCAAGCAGGTAAACCTGGCCGTGAGAGCCGGTTCGGTGACCTGCGTAATCGGTCCCTCGGGCTCTGGCAAGTCGACGCTGCTGCGTTGCCTCAACCGGCTCGTCGAACCGAAGGCCGGAAATGTTCTCCTCGACGGAACGACGATCCTGACGATGAAGCCTGAAACGCTTCGCCGGCGGGTTGGCATGGTCTTCCAGCATTTCAACCTGTTTCCGGATCATACGGCACTTGAAAACGTCATGCTCGCGCTCACCAAGATCAAGCGCCTGCCTAAGCGCGAGGCAAAGCGGATCGCCGAAGCCAGCCTCATCGATGTCGGTCTGGCGTCACGCAAGGATCATCGGCCGGGACGGCTCTCCGGTGGCCAACAACAGCGCGTCGCCATTGCACGTGCCTTGGCCATGGAGCCGGAGGTCATCCTGTTTGACGAGGTGACGAGCGCTCTTGATCCGGAATTGGTGAAAGGCGTGCTCGACCTCATGGCCGATCTCGGTCGGCGCGGCATGACGATGGTCGTGGTCACCCACGAGATGGGGTTTGCCCGCAGGGTCGCCGATCAAGTTATATTCATGGATGAAGGACGCGTGGTTGAAACCGGCTCCCCATCCGAAATCTTCGATAATCCCAAAAGCCCGCGGCTGAAGCGCTTCTTGGCCGAAGTTCTGTGAAACACGGCTGACCCCTGAACCGCCCACAATCAACATCACGATGAAAGCCCAACAACATGAATCTATCTACTCCCGTAGTCTCGAAAGTCGTCGTGGTCGGCGGCGGTATATTTGGTGCATCATCTGCCTTGCATCTTGCTCGCCAGGGTATTCGGACCGTTCTCGTCAATGACGGGCCGCTCGCGAGCGGCGCATCGGGGCGATCACTCGCCTGGCTCAACTCGGCGCGCCGACGCTCTGCGGCCTATCACTACCTGCGCCTTGCCGGGATCGATCGTTATCGAACCTTGGCAGCGAAGCACCCGGGCGCCGCATGGCTGCGTTTCGACGGCGGATTGACGTGGGACGCCGACGACTCCAGTAATGAAATTGCCGACGTTTTCGCCCATGAGCGATCCATAGGCTACGATGCTCTCCTGCTGTCTGCAGAGGAGATAGCTTCAATTACGCCCGGCGTCGATGCGCGGTCCGTTCCGGCACAAGGTGCCATTTTCAATCCGGGTGAAGGTTGGGTGGACCTTCCCTCCCTCATTGCTCTTCTGGTGAGCGAATTTCAAACACTCGGCGGCGAGGTGGTAACCGATGGGGGTCGCGCCAAGCTGTTGACCCGTGGCGGGCGCGCCGGAGCGGTAACGCTGGACGATGGGAGAGAGATTGGCGCGGACGCAGTCCTGCTGGCAACCGGAGCAGCCGTTCCTTCTATGGCCTTGGACAGCGGCAAGACAATTCCTGATGCGACGCCCATTGCGCTCCTTGTCAGAACAGAGGCGATCGATCACCCCTTGCGGGCGGTTTTGAACACGCCGCGCGTTGCCATCAGGCCGATGCCGGCAGGTGGTTTCGCACTTGATTCAGCCTGGTCCGAAGAAGAGGTCGTGGCGCGCGGGGACGGGACCTACCAGGTTGACCAGTCAACGATCCGCGGTCTTCTCGAAGAAGCGTCGAAGGTTCTGACGGGCAATCCCAAACTTACCGTTGCGAGTTACGGCGTTGGCCCCAAACCAATTCCGGGGGATGGCGAGCCAGTATTTGGTCCCTTGAAGGAGCTGGAAGGTTGTTACGTTGCCTTCAGCCATAGTGGTGCAACTCTTGGCCTCATTGCCGGTGAAATTTTGGCAGATGAAATTGCAACCGGGGAGGCAAACCCGCTTCTTAACGGCTTCCGGCCGACGAGGTTCTAGCAGATACCTGAAGCGTACCCGTCCAAGGTATGAATGCCACTTGGCCACGTTCGCGCCGAAGGAGGCGCGGAACTTTCTGTCAATTTTGCCCCGACGAATGTCTGTAGTAGTAGGATAACGAGGTTACCCTTTCCCTCTAGACTCTGAATTGTTCGAATCTCACTCCGAGCCTATGCGAACCCGCAAGTCAGGGCTAAAAGAGGCGAGACTAGGGATATGCATACTTTCGAGAAGGGTGAAATGGCTCAAAAACCGGCGACATTGAAGGATGTGGCAGCTTTTGCAAACGTCTCACGTGCGACGGCTGCTCGTGCTCTCAACAGCTATGGTTACGTAGGCGATGAGACTGCTCAGAGAGTTCATGAAGCTGCCGAAAAACTCGGCTATAGAGGCAATCGCCTGGCCCAGGCCTTGCGTAACGGCCAACTGCCGATCATTGGCTGCATTCTCGGTGACATACAGAATCCCTTCTTTGCCCGGATCGCCCATGATATCGAGGTGTTGGCGCGGGGTAACCGGTACAATCTCATCATCGGCAGCAGTGAGGAGGAACTGGAACAAGAAGTCTCTTTGCTGGCAAGTCTCCAATCGCTCAGTATTCGAGGTTTTATCGTCGCGCCGACTTCTGACGAGAACAATTTCCATCTAGTGCGCCTGATTGAGGAAAACGTGCCGCTAGTCCTTATCGACCGTGTCGTGCAGGGCATCGATTGCGACAGTGTCGCGGTCGACAATGAAGGCGGCGCGCGCAAGGCCATAGAATATCTGATCGCGATGGGCCATCGCCGGATTGGCCTTCTTCAGGACGACACCCGCATCTTCACGTCCCGGGAACGCTTGAGCGGCTATCAACGTGCCCTTATCGCTGCCGGCATAACGCCCGACGACAGGATGATTTCGATATCTCAGTCAACGGTAGAACATGCGATCGATGCAACGATTCGATTGTTCAGCCAGAAAATTCCGCCCACTGCTCTCTTCACCGTCGATAGCTTGATGACTCAAGGGGCTCTTTTGGCCTTTCGCTCGATGGGGATTTCAATTCCGCATGACGTATCACTCATCGGGTTCGACGACTTCAATCTGGCAACGTTCACTGATCCGCAGATAACAGTTGTTGCTCAGCCTGTATCGGAAATCGGGCTTGCGGCGGCCCGACTCCTGTTCGAAAAGCTCTCTGGCCCGAGCCGCCCGCCTAAACAAATTCGCTTTGAAACCAAACTGTTAGTACGAGGCTCGGTCAGCCGCCGAACGGAAGGTTGATCCGAACCGAGGCGCCGGGAAAAAAATCGAAAATACCTACTTGTCAGCAGGAAAATCTTGTGCGCTAAATGCGTGTGAGATCGATCTCACATTGTCTTAACGAACAGTTGCGCAAGACGGGATCTCGCATTTCCAGCGGTCTTTCAAATGCGCAAACGGGAAGGTTTTAATGCTCAACTTCGATAAAGATCGCTTTGTGAAGATACAAAGTGGCGCAGTCGCGATTGCCGAAGACGTGCGCGCCCTGGTGCGCAAATTGCTCGATGACGGTCTGGAACGGATTTTCTTCATGGGCACAGGAGGCGTCCAGTTTCTGACGCTGCCGGCGATCGAGCTTGCCCGCAGCTCGACGGTTTTCCCGGTTTCCGCAGCGTTTCCTGCCCAAGCGGTCCTTGAAGCGCCTGCAGGTCTCGATGAACGGGCCCTGGTTATACTGCCGTCCCTATCCGGAACGACCAAGGAAAGCGTACAGCTTTTGTCTTTTCTTAAGGAGAGGGGCGTCAAGACGCTGTCGCTCACCGGACATAAGAACACGCCGTTGGGCCTTGATGCAGACTACAACTTCACCAACTTTGCCGAAGACGATACCTCTTCGGAATCTTTCTACCTGCAAACGTTGCTGATCGTTCTCGCCCTGCTGGCAGAGCGCGGCGAATATGCCGACTTCGATGCAACCGTCGCGGAACTGAAGCAGCTGCCGAAATTGCTGGCCTCTGTTAAGGAGAATTATGAGCCGAGCGCTGCAGCGCTCGCCCAGGAAATCAAGGACGAAAACTATCACATCTTCACGGGGGCGGGTTCGGTCTGGCCAGAGGCGCACTACTACGGAATGTGCATTCTTGAGGAGATGCAGTGGATCCGTACGCGTCCCGTACATGCGTCGGATTTCTTCCACGGCACACTTGAGCTGGTCGAGCCAGGCGTCAGCCTGTTCATCTTCAAAGGCGAGGACTCCTGCCGTCCCTTGACCGATCGTGTTGAAAATTTCGCAAGACGCTACACCGACAAGGTACGCGTTCTGGATGCCGCCTCTGTGCAGCTTCCCGGCATTTCCGACAAGACGCGCAAGCTGATTTCACCGATCATTCTGGCAACCATGCTTGAACGCCTGAGTGCCCATCTGGAGGTCCTGCGCGACCATCCGCTGACAACGCGTCGCTATTACAAGCGCGTCGAATACTGAGCTTATCCCGATCCGATCATTTCGGATCGGGATTGCGTTCATTCACAGAAACGAAAGATCAAAAAGAGAGGAACTGCGAAATGAAAAGCAACACGTTTTTGAGCACCACGAGTCTCGCCTCTTTCGTAGCAGCCGGATTGATTGTCGGCGGCGCGAATGTTGCCTGGGCAAAGGATCCGGTCGTTGCGGATCCCGACGCGAAAGTCGAATATTCGGGTACCCTCAGCATTTTGACCAAATTCGGCCTGCAGCAGCTCTCTCCGTTTTTTGTCAATGCCGCCAAAGAATACGAGAAGCTTCATCCCGGTGTAAAAGTCGAGCTCATTCAGGAAAGCGACGACAGCGTAAAGGGCAAGACAAAGGCGCTTGTTGCTTCCAACTCATTGCCTGATATCTACTTTACTTGGACGGGCAGCTGGGGTGAAAACTTCGTCCGTGGCAATCGTGCTGTCGATTTGACCAAGGTGATCGGTCCGGACACCCCATGGGGCAAGGAACTCGCAAATGCGGCCGTTACTGCCTTCCAGTATAATGGTAAGCTCTATGGCATTCCGCTTTACCTTGACGCCAAGTTCATGGGCTACAGTAAGCCACTGTTCGAAAAGGCAGGGGTTTCAGAGCCCAAGAATTTCGATGAATTGCTGAGTGCCTGCGCGGCCTTGCGAAAGTCGGGGGTTACGCCGATCTCGTTCGGCAACAAAGAAGGATGGCCGGCGGTCCATTATGCTGGACAGCTTCTCGCCTACAACGTGCCACAGGCGACCCTCGAGAAGGATTTCACGCCTGCCACTGCCGACTATTCCGACCCCGGCTATATTGTGAGCCTGACGCAATTCAAACAGTTGATCGATGAGTGTTCAGACGGTTCCGGAACGAATGGTTCGTCCTATGCATCTGCTTTGCAGCAGTTCAGCAATGCCAAGTCTGCAATGTACTACCAGGAAATCATCGAGTTCGATCAGAGCACTGCTGATGGCGCGTTGAAGAAGGACGATTTCGGCTACTTCAAATTGCCTGCTCCGAAGGATGCCAAGGCCGACGTGAAGTCAATCGAAGGCGCGCCGGAAGGTTACATGATCAATGCTGCCTCGAAGAACATTCCGCTCGCCATTGATTTCATGAAGTTCGTCACATCGCCCGAAAACGGCAAAGTGTTGTCCGCTCCACCTTACGGCCAGCCAAGTGCGACAGTCGAAGGATATTCTGCAGACACGATGAACCCGGCGGTCGTCGGCGGCCTGAAGGTCATCGCAGACTCTTCCTATCTCATGCCGTGGCTGGATACGGCAAATCCCCCGCGCGTAGCCGCTGCCTGGCTTTCAGGTCTACAGGCACTCATCGGCGGCTCGCAGACTCCCGAGCAGGTCCTGGAACAGGTGAAGAAAGCTGCGGCCTCTTCGAAGTGAGAAAGCTGTCAGACGATGACTGTCATGAAGCATGACTATAGGAGTGAAGCCGCCAAGGTCGGCTTCACCCCGTGTGGAAAAGCCGACGCGGATCAAGCTGGTATGCTGGCGAAGTTGCTGTCGTTGCGTTGGATCCTGATCGCCTTCGTTCTTATACTGTGGTTCGTCTACTATCCGATCATCGACAATTTCATCGTAAGCACGAAGAACCAGGATATTTTCACCGGCGAAACAGCATTTGTCGGTCTGGACAACTATCGGCGTCTGCAAGGTGATCCAATCGTCTGGAAGGCGATCCTCAACAACACGCTTTATGCGGTCATCTCCATTGTATTCCAGGTGTTCGGCGCATTCGTGCTGGCTGCGATCATAGAGGGCCTGGATCAGGAGAAATGGCGCAGATTCTGGCGCGCCGTCTATTTCATACCCTCGGCTATTTCCATCACCGTCACGGGACTGTTGTTCTACTTCATCTATCAGCCCGACATCGGCCTGCTTGACTCGGCTCTGACGCAAATTGGATTGGGTAGTTGGTCGCGCGCGTGGCTCGGCGAAGAGCAAACGGCAATCTATGCCATCATAGCCATGAGCCAATGGCAGGGTTTCGGCTATTCGACGCTGCTGTTTGGCATTGCGATCCAGAAGATACCCCGCGAGCTATACGATGCAGCAATCCTGGACGGGGCGGGCACCTGGCGCCGCCTGTGGAACATCACCATGCCCCTTACCCGAGAGATGACGGGATTGATGGTGATCATCAC
The DNA here is from genome assembly GCA_900473175.1 of Hyphomicrobiales bacterium. GTDB lineage: Bacteria > Pseudomonadota > Alphaproteobacteria > Rhizobiales > Rhizobiaceae > Phyllobacterium. The sequence continues at coordinate 231,348 of UCKM01000008.1, forward strand.
GATTACCGGCGCATTCCAGGTCTTCAACGAAGTGATGGTCATGACAGCCGGCGGCCCCAACAACAGCAGTCAAGTGCTTGGGACCTGGCTCTATCAGCAAGGCTTCATCGAAAATGACTTCGGTTATGGCGCGGCCGTCGCGTCGGTCATTTTTGTAATCACGTTGCTGACGGGCTTCGGACAGCTTTGGTACACGAAGAGACGGAGGGTTCACCTATGAGCGTCACCCTTCCATCCCTAGAGAGGGAGCGCGCTGACTTCGTTCAAATGCTGGCGAAAGTTTGCCTTGTCACCTTTCTTGTCAGCCTCGGCATCGTGGTTATCTATCCACTCGTCTGGATGGCCCTCAACGGCTTCAAGAGCAATTCGGAGATCTTTGGAAATCCGTTCGCGCTTCCGACGAATTTCACGATCGGGAACTATATATCCGCCTGGAACCAGGGCATCCGCAACTACATCGCGACGAGCATTATCGTTACGCTTGGATCGGCGGTTTGCACGGTCCTCGTCAGCGCCTGGACCGCGTACGGCCTGACCCGATCGAAGCTGCCTGGAAAGCCATATTTCGTGGGTATCGTGCTTGGAGGCCTGATGCTGAGCCCGACGGTCGCCGTCATTCCACTTGTGCGCATGATGCAGGATCTGGGCCTCTACAATACCTATTGGGCGCTAATCATCCTTTATACTGCCTTCCGCATTCCGTTCACGACCTTCCTCATACGCGCCTATATGCTCGGCCTCCCGAGTGATCTCGATGAAGCCGCCATCATGGATGGCGCGAGCGAAGGCCAGATCTTCTGGCGCGTGATCCTGCCGCTGTGCAAGCCGATACTGGTTTCCTGTGTCATCCTGCACGTCCTGTTCGCATGGAACGAATATCTCTTCGCGATGATATTCACGAGCGGCGCGGACCTGCAGACACTTCCCGTCGGCCTGACATCGATCATGGCGAAACACGGAACCAATTACGCCGTAGTATTTGCCGCAATGACGTTGTCAGCACTTCCGATTGTGATCGTATTTTTCGCCGCGCAACGCTTCTTCATTCGGGGCCTCGCCGAAGGCATCGGGAAATAATGGAGGAGAATGATTTTGGGACGTGAACAGACGCTGACATTCGAGCCCTTCAGCAATGGATCCTGTGTGCTTGATCCCGTTTCGGCCTGGCAACGCTGTTTGAAGGCGATTGCTCCTCTTCTCGATCATGCGGACCAATGATGAACGCCAATCCCAATCTGATTGCTGTCGGCGACAACTGCCTTGATGCTTACCTGACCAAGGGCTTTGTCACAGTTGGAGGAAATGCACTCAATGTTGCGGTCCAGTGGAAACGGCATGGGTACAATGCTCGCTATTTCGGTGCCTTGGGACGTGATGAGGAAGCAGGCCTCACGTTCGAGGAAATCGAGCGTGCGGGCCTCTACCGAAGCGACGTGGAGATCTTGACGGGCAACTCGGCGGTGACGTTGCTGGCGGACGAGGCCGGCGAGCGGCGTTTCCTGCTCGAGTCGCTCGGCGTTGGCGCGGATTACTTCCCAGGGAGCGAGCACTACGGCGAGCTGCTCCGGGCGGACTGGGTTCATCTCGGTACGAATTCAAGCGAAAAGCTGGTGCGCCAACTCGTAACGGATGGCGTGAGGTTCAGCGTCGACCTTTCGACGCGACACTTCGATTTGCCGCTGGACAATATCCCGCTTGTCTTTGCATCCGGACCTGACGATCCAGCCGAGCCGGTTGGGCCGCTGTTTGAACGGTTCAAGCTGGCAGGTGCCCAACAGGTGGTAATCACCTGCGGCAAACGTGGCTCCTTCTACGACAATGGCAGCGAACTGTTCTCCGTAGGCTCGGTGCCGGTATCAGTCGTCGACACCTGCGGTGCTGGTGACAGCTTTATCGCGACATTTCTCCTAGCGCGGTTTTTTGAAAACCAGTCCGAGGAAGCCTCGCTGCATCGTTCCGCCATGCGTGCCTCGGAGACGTGCGCGCACCTTGGTGGATTTCCCCAGCAGATTCGACCGATCCCGCGATGGCTCCTTGAAAAATACGACAGCGTCATCCGGACGGCACAAAAGGTTTGATCATGAGCAGCATCAAAATGAGACCGCCTGTTACGGCCGCGAAAGAAGACCGGTCCTTCTGGCTGCAGAGCACCAACGCCGATGCTATAACCGTGCCTCTTCAGGGCCGCGCGGAGTGCGACGTGGCAATTGTCGGCGGAGGATACACGGGCCTCTGGACTGCGCTGCGGATAAAGGAGCAGGCGCCGGACACGCGCATCACGATTCTTGAAGCCGATTTTTGTGGTTCGGGCGCCTCGGGCCGGAACGGGGGGCAGGTTCATAGCTGGTTCGCAGAAATCGATTTGCTGTGTGATCTTGTAGGGCATGACGACGCGCTGATGCTGTGTCGCGCCACCACGGATGCCATCGAAGAACTCAAGGTTCTGCAGGATTCCGGCACCATCGACATGGATTTGCGGCTCGACGGCTGGTTGTGGACTGCAAGCTCTACCGCCCAGGAGGGAGCATGGTCGAAGGCCTATGATATTTGCCGGACTTTAGGCGAGGGCCGCTTTCGAAACGTGAATGGCGCTGACATTCTGCAGCGTACGGGCTCGGCAGCCTCCTATACCGGTATTGTGGAGGACAAGGCTGGAACTGTTCAGCCAGCCAAGCTGGCAGTGGGACTGCGCCAGCTTGCGCTTTCGAAAGGCATTGCCATCCATGAACAGACGCCAGTTGTTGAAATCATGCCCGGGCAATCGACTGAATTGCGAACCGCCAAAGGCATATTGTCTTGCGAGAAAGTCGTTCTCGCTGCCAATGCCTGGCTTTCGGCGATCCCGGAATTGCATCCGTATCTCTACGTGGTCAGCAGCCAGATCATCGCAACGGCACCCGCCGCTGACATATTGGACGAGATTGGTTGGGTCGACGGCGCATCAATCTGCGATGCACAGCACCACGTGCTGTATTACCAGCGTACCCCTTCAGGTCAGGTCATCTTCGGTCGGGGAACGGGCGCCATCGCCTACCAAGACCGCATAGACTCCAGCTTCAACCGCAGCGGAGATAACGGTCTCGACAATATTCGCGAGCTGCATCGGGTGTACCCGCAGCTTAAGAGCGTTGCTGTTCAATATGACTGGAGCGGGCCGATCGACTGCACGGCCCAGCACCTTCCCGTTTTCGACCATTTGAGAGACCATCCGAATATCTTTTACGCCATGGGATTCAACGGCACAGGCATCGCGCAGACGCCTGTCGCCGGCCGTATCATGGCGAGCCTTATACTGGGTCACGATGACAAGTGGAGCAAATGCGGACTGGTTGGCATTGATCGCCGCACGAAGCTTCCCCCAGAGCCATTGCGCTATGTCGGCGCAAAAATCGTCCGCCGGGCCATTCGACGCAAGAACGACGCGGAGATTCTCAATCAAAAGCCGGATCGGATTACACGATTCTTGGCCAGTCTGGCTCCTTGAGCGCGACAAATGTCGCACGGTGGGAAGCAATTATAAGGAATGGAACGATGGCCGACTTGTCGCTGAGAAACATACGTAAATCCTACGCCAACTTGGAGGTGCTCCACGGGATCGACCTCGACATAAAATCAGGTGAGTTCGTGGTTTTTGTCGGGCCTTCTGGTTGCGGTAAATCCACGTTGCTCCGCTCGATTGCGGGCCTGGAGACGATTACATCCGGCGATCTGATCATAGACGGTGAGCGTATCAACAATGTAGCGCCCTCCAAGCGGGGCATCTCCATGGTGTTCCAATCTTATGCGCTCTACCCCCATATGACAGTTTATGAAAATATGGCGTTTGGATTGCGCATAGCCGGGTTGTCGAAAGCTGAAGTTGACAAACGCGTACGCAATGCGGCCGGAATTCTACAGCTGGACAACTATTTGCAGAGATTGCCCAAAGCACTCTCCGGCGGTCAGCGGCAGCGCGTTGCCATCGGCCGCGCTATCGTGCGCGATCCGCGGGTCTTTCTGTTTGACGAACCATTGTCTAATCTTGATGCCGCCTTGCGCGTCGCAACGCGGATCGAGATCGCGAAGCTGAAGCAGAGCATGCCGGACGTCACCATGATCTACGTCACCCATGACCAGGTCGAGGCGATGACGCTGGCCGATCGCATCGTTGTGTTCAAGGACGGTTATATCGAGCAGGTCGGAACGCCGATCGAACTCTACAGGAACCCGGCCAACCTTTTCGTCGCTCAGTTCATTGGCTCCCCGGCGATGAACATATTGGAAGGTAAGGCCGAAAAGGATCCGACCGGCTCCATGAAATGCATATTGGATTGCGGCGTCGCTCTCGATCTTGGCTTGCTGCCCGATGGCGTTTCAGTAGGGGATCGGGTCAGCGTCGGTATTCGTCCTGAAAATACGCAGATCGCGGATGCAAGAGCGAATGGCGCAGTGTTTACCGGAACTATCGATTTCGTAGAGCATCTCGGTGAAGTACAAATTCTCTACGTCGATCTGGCGGGCTCCGGTCGAAAATACCTGATTAAGGCTTATGGCGAGCGCTCTTACGCCAGGATGGATAGGATCCGCTTTACTGCCCGAGCGCAAGACATCCACGCCTTCGACGTCAATGGCGCTGCCATCGCAAAACGCGTATCGCCTGTGGGTGAACCGACTTTTGGCTAGCGCTCTGATGTCCGCCAGGGCGCGAAGCGGATATTGACCGCCTGCTTGTCCCGCTCTCTACGCAGAGAGTCCAGAGCCCGCTGGGAGCAGTCACGCGGGTACCGAAGGTAATCGCCGAGCCGAATGGCCGGCAGATATAGGAAGCGCGGTTCAAGCTGCACGGGGATACTTTGACAGCATTTATAATATAAATCAACGATACCAATATGTTGTTGACGTTATTGAAGAAGGAAGTTGAATGTCCAGATTCTCGACCGCCCAAACAAATCAGTGACATCGACCCTGCTACCGGGAAGGGGACCGGCGGGAACGCGACAAGAACCGGCTTAACTGGTACCCTGTTTACATGACGGCGGAGCAAATCCCAGTCGCATTGTAACACCCTCAATGCGCCGCAGCACGCCGGCGTCTGTGCGTCCGGTCCCTGCGGCGATCGACATGAGTGACATGCAGGTGCCGGCGAAACTGGAAGCTCGTATCGGAGGAGCCATGAGTGCTACATTCATCCCCGCCCAACGCGAACCGGAACTGACCGGGCAGACCGTTGTTGTCATCGGCGGCAGCGCCGGCATCGGGCTTGAAACCGCCCGGCGTGCCCGCGCCGAAGGCGCAAGCGTCATCATTACCGGACGCAATCGCGAACGCCTCGATCACGCTATGAACGAGATTGGCGCTGCGCGTAGTGCTGCTTTCGATGCCAACGATGCGTCCGACCTGGCGTCGTTCTTTCGGGACCTTCCGGGTCCAATCGATCATGTGATGGTCACAGCCGGCGCTCCCCACTATCGGCCACCGCTCGAAATTCCCCTCGATGAGGCACGGCACGGTCTTACCGAGCACATGTTGCTCGCGCTCAACGTCGCTCGCAGCGCGGCTGGCAAGGTCAGGCCGGCCGGCTCGCTGATCTTCATGGGCGGCACCGGTGCACGTCGCCCACGGCTTGGCCTCGCAATCGTCTCAACGGTGACAGTCGCGTTTCCCGCGCTCATTGCCAACCTTGCCCTTGAACTGGCGCCGATACGCGTCAACCTGATTGCCGCCGGCTTCGTCGACACGCCGCTGTCGGCATCGCTGCTTGGGGAAAACCTCGACAGGCGGCGCGAGGAACTGCGCGCCACGCTGCCAATTCGCCGTGTCGTTGGACCGGCTGACGTCGCCGCGCTCGCCGTTCACCTCATGAGCAACACAGCGCTGACGGGTGCGACTTACGACATCGATGGCGGCCAGCAACTTGTATCGTGATATCGAACGGTACGGCTGACGCCTAGGTAATGGCGGCCGTTTGATTCCCCCATGCGTGCGGAATTTAACTTCAGGTCAGGCTTTTCTTGGATATGCGTCAATTTTCTTGCGTTCTCGCATGGCCGAAACGTATGACTAGACTCCCGAGAGTTCGGCCGCTTGCCGAATCGCAGGACCGAGGACTTCTCGCAGGGTTGGTGCACAATAATCTTGCGTGGCAAAGTAGTTCTAGGAACGCGGCGGCGCAACGCGTGTTGGCCGTATCTATCCCGTTGGTTCAACAAGGAGCAACTGCAATGAGCATTCACATGACCGTCAAAGGCGCGTTTCTCGGCTTGGCCGCACTTTGTCTTGCCGGCACCGCCGAAGCTGACCAGCTTGCGGACATCAAGGCCGCAGGCAAGATCATCACTGCCACCGACATGCACTATGCGCCCTTCGACATGCTGAACAATGGCACTTATGAGGGCATGACCAAGGACTTGTTCGATGCGGTTTCCAAGGAGATCGGTGCCGAGCCGGTCTATCAGGATATCCCCTGGACTGCCGAGCTCCCGGGTCTTGAGGTTAAGAAGTTCGACATCGTGATTGCACCGGTGACCATTACACCGGAGCGGCTCGAGCGCTACAGCTTCACCTTGCCTATCGCCGATGCCACTGTCTCGCTGCTCAAATCCGCGAACAACAGCGAACTTACCAAACCTGAAGATATCAAGGGCAAGACCGTCGGCGTCCAGCAAGGCACGGCTCAATTCAAGCAGCTTGAGGCCTATGGCCAGAAGCTCGGCGGTGTGACGATCAAGGAATATGGCACGACCGACGAAGCTTATGCCGATCTCGCTGCCGGCCGTCTGGATGCAGTTGCGGGCTCGCTTCCGAACCTCACCGCTCTCGTGAAGAGCCGCCCCGAGAGCTTTGCCCTCTTCACGCCAGCCCAGTTCGGTGAACCGAAATATTTTGCATGGGTACTGCGTAAGGATGCGAACAGCCAAAGCTTTAACAAGGCCATCAACGATGCGATGATCAAGATGACCGACGACGGCCGCATCAAGGCCATCCAGGAAAAGTGGCTGGGCGCCTATACTGAATTGCCCCGCGAAGTTCCGACCAAATAACTTGCTCACGGGCGGAGGTGCCTCCGCCCGTACGCTTGCGCCAGGGTGAGGGCGGATGTTTTCCTTAGCGGTTTTCTTTCATAGCTTCGGGCCATTGTTATGGGCAGCGCGATATACGCTGCTGATCTCGGTTCTGGGCATCGGTTTGGGTCTTGTGATTGGCACGGTGATTTGCGCCGCTCGCCTGTCGCCTTATCCCCTGCTGCGCCGTTTTGCAGCCATCTGGGTCAGTTTCTTGCGCGGCGTGCCGCTGCTCGTGCAATTGCTGGTGTTCTACTACACCTTGCCGGTCATCGGCCTGGATGTGCCCGCAATGGTCGCCGCCGTGGTGACCGTGGGCATCTGCGCCAGCGCTTACATCTCCGAAATCTGGCGCGGTGCGATCGCGGCGTTACCGACAGGACAAGCGGAGGCTGCGGTCGCCATCGGCATGAGGCCCGTCGACGTATGGACCCGGGTCATCCTCCCACAAGCCGTGACGCTTTCGCTGCCGGCGCTGATCAATGAACTTATCCTGCTTGTGAAGGCGTCTTCGTTGGTTTCGGTCGTCGGCATTCTCGAAATCACGCGCGCCAGCCAGGCGCAGGCCGCTACCACCTTCCGTCCACTCGAGGTCTATATTGCAGCGGCCTGCATCTATCTGCTGATCAATTTGTGCCTGGCCGCGCTCGGACGTTATCTCGAACACAGGACGAACGTCTGATGGAATGGAGCGTCTTCCAGCAATACGGCCCCTCGCTGCTGAGAGGTTTTGGAAACACCATCATCTGCTGGGCGCTTGGCACCGTCTTCGCCATGGCGCTTGGTCTCGTCATCGCGCTTATTCAGCGCTATGCGCCGCGCTGGGTAACATGGTTCGTCCAGGCCTATATCGAAGTGATCCGCGGCACGCCCTTTCTTGTCCAGCTGTTCGTGCTCTATTACGGCGGCCCGCTCGTCGGCCTGCGCCTTGACGCACTACCCGCCGGTCTGCTCGGACTGACGATATACGGCAGTCCATACTTCGCCGAGATATTCCGTTCGGGCTTCCGCGCCGTACCCCATGGACAGATCGAGGCAGCCCGTGCGATCGGCATGGCCGAAACCGATATCGTGCGCCGTATACTGCTGCCTCTGGGCCTGGTTTCTTCTCTGCCAGCGCTGGTAAACTTCTCGATCATCCTCACCAAGGAAACGGTCATTCTGTCGATCATAACCGTTCCAGAACTGCTGTATCAGGTACAGCGCATGTCCGCAGAAACCTTCCGCTACGTGGAGGCGAACCTGGTACTGGCGCTGTTCTTCTGGGGCCTGGTCGAGACGATCTCGCGCGTCGGCCGCAGGTTGGAAACGCGCATCACGAAACATCTGATTGAAAGGACGTAAGATGGTTGCTGCGTCGTCCGTCGAAATGCGCAAGGTCAACAAGTACTACGACAAGTTTCAAGCGCTGAAAGACATCGATCTATCAATCCTCCCGGGCAAGGTCACCTGTCTCATTGGTCCATCGGGTTCGGGAAAGTCGACCCTGCTTCGCTGCATCAATTTCCTTGAGGAATATGATTCAGGCGAAGTTCGCATCGACGGTCAGCTTATCGGCTATGACGCGCCCAACAAGAAGATGTCGGGCCGCAAGCTCCGTGAGATGCGGCGCTCGATCGGCATGGTGTTCCAGCAGTTCAACCTTTGGCCGCACATGACCGCGAGGGAGAATGTTGCTGAGGGGTTGATCCGCGTGCGCCGAATGTCGAAAGCCGAAGCGCAACGGCGCGCCGCCGAAGCGCTGGTGAAGGTTGGGCTGGCGGACAAGATGGAAAATCATCCCTCAAGGCTTTCGGGCGGCCAGCAGCAGCGCGTTGCGATTGCCCGCGCCCTCGCCATGGAACCCAAACTGATGCTCTTTGACGAGCCGACATCCGCGCTTGACCCGGAACTTGTGGGAGAAGTGCTGAGCGTCATGAGGACTTTGGCGAGCGAGGGGATGACGATGGTGGTAGTGACCCATGAGATGGGTTTTGCCGCCCATGTCGCCGATCAGGTTGGCTTCATGGAAAAAGGTGAACTGGTCGGCGTAGACAGTCCCGACCGCATCCTGCATCGTCCCGAGGATGCGCGCATTCAGTCGTTCCTGCGTACCTATCACGAGCGCAACAGCTTCTGAGTTCGCCCCCGCAGCGTTGTTATTTATACCTGCTGCGTGGGACGCACAGAACACCGCGCTGCCAATGGCCTCACTTCGGGAGCAACGCGGGGCTTGAAACCTCTCTGCCAGGGTAATACCTTGTGGGCATAAATCATTACCGAGGCCGATATGACGACAACCGTTACGACGAAGGGCCAAGTGACCATCCCAAAGCCCGTCCGCGACTTTCTGGGAATTGTACCGGGCAGCAAGGTTGATTTTCACCGGGCTGCCGATGGCAGTGTGGTTATCACGCGTGCTGACGGCAAAGAGCCCAAAAGTCGCTTTGATAAGCTGCGCGGCCATGCCGGCAAGGGACTTGATACTGACGCGATCATGGCGCTGACGCGCGGTGAATCGTGATTCTGGTCGACACGAATGTTCTGCTGGATCTCGTTACCGACGATCCGAATTGGGCCGATTGGTCAATAGGGCAGCTTGAGACGGCCTCCCTGCGCGGTCCACTACTGATCAATGACGTGGTCTATGCCGAACTGGCAGTTCGCTACGGCCGTATTGAGGAACTTGAGGCGTTTGTCCGTGAAGCTGGTCTTGAAATACTTCCAATACCGCGTGCTGCGCTTTTCCTGGCGGGAAAGGTCTTCACGCAATACCGTAAATCAGGAGGATCGCGCAACGGCGTCCTGCCCGACTTCTTCATTGGCGCGCAGGCAGCCGTCAGCCAACTGACCTTGCTCACTCGCGACGTTGGTCGATATCGAACATATTTTTCTTCGCTAACGCTGATCTCACCCGCTACTTGACGCCTGTCCACGTTCACTGGCCACGAGGGAGTACGGAATTGCGCGATGCGGCGAGGCCCCCAGCTCACGCCACGCACGCAGACCGCCGAAGCGCCAATTCACTCTACTCGTCGTCGTTCTCCGCATCCTCACCCTCGTCGTCGCAGCAGCCGTCGATCGCCTGTGCATTGCAGCAGGCGTCGTGTGCCTTGTTGCAGCAGCCCTCGTGGCAATCGTCGCAGCACTTGCTGCAGCCGCAGTTGTTCGGGATGGTGTATGCCATCACATCGAGCGTCTTCACCGGCGTGAGCGGGTCGTCGCTCGTGATGACGAGCTCGCACGCCCTTGGGCACTTCTCCGTGGCCTTGTACCGGATCAGCACGCTCAAGCACGAGCCGGCATGCAGCGTTGCCGGGAACGGGTTGTTGATGAGCTTCCAGTGCCTGCTCTTGCGCTTGAAGGCAACGCTCGTGACGTGAAGGTCGCATTCCCCCACGTTGCAGATTGCGATCGTGCGTTCACCCAGGCAGCACTCCTTGACACCGCCTATGCATGTGGACCCGGTGACGACGAGCCGCCCCGCAGGCGCGTTGCCCGAAACACAAACCATCTTGGGTCCCGACGGGTCGTCGCTGTTGACGGTAATGGTGGCCGACTTCGCGCCGAAGCTCGAGGGTGCAAGCCGGATAGGCATTGCCACTGCGGTAGCCGGCGCAATACTGATCGGATAGGTCGTGACATCCGGCACCACGAACTCGCTCGCGGACGATACGATGCCCGTTACAGTGAGCGTACAAGCTCCGCTGTTGATCAGGGTGAGCGGCAGGTCCTTGAAGGCATCGACGCAGACTTTGCCAAAGTTGCCCGTGTCGGGGATCACCAAGTCGAGTTCGGGCGCCGGTGCTGTGCCGGAGACGGCGACCATATGCACGCCTGCAGGGTCGTCGCTGAAGATGCTGAGCGTGGCCGCTTTCGCGCCGAAGCTCGCCGGGCGGAACCGCACCGGCAATGCGACGGCGTCGCCGGCGCCTAGAACCAGCGGGTAGAACAACACGCTCGGTAGTTCGAATTCGGGCGACGACGACGAGATGCCCGCCACACTCAGGGGACACGTCCCGCTGTTGTTCAGGGTCAGGTGCTTTTCGACGAAGCTTCGCAGGCACGCATTCCCGAAGTCGCCGCTGTCCGCAATCGCGGTCGTCAGCCGCGGCTTGCCCGGCACGCCGGTCACCGACAGGTCGACCGCAGGCGCCGTCGGGTCGTTACTCAGGATGCGGATGGTCGCGGTCTCGGCGACAACGCCAGCCGGGAGGTATCTCACGGTGAAGTCGACATGCTCGCCTGCTGCGATGACGAGCGGCGTGCCGGGGGTGGCGCGCACCGAGAATCCGGTCGATCCCATCAGACGCTGCACGCTCGTGACGACGAGATCCGACGCGCCGACGTTGAAGATTTCAAGCGTCAGGAATTGCGGACCCTGGCAGACCGTGCCGAACTCGAGATCGTTCTCTAGATTGACTGCTATCGACGGACCGGTCGGCCTGACGAATGAAAAGACGCCCCGGCCGAACGTCGCGGCCCGCAACTCGCCTTGGTGATAGACCAATTCGAACACGGGCGCGCCGGGGAAGTGGATGTCGTCGAGCACACTCCAGTTCGCCCCGCCATCAACGGAGCGCAGCACGCCAAAGTCGGTCCCGGTGTAGAGGGCCGTGGGGGTCTCGGTACCATCGAGCGCGATGGCGTTGAACGGGAGGTCAAGCGGGGGGGAGATGTCCGTCCAGGTCGCCGCAGTGAGCGAGGTCCGGAAGACGTGCCCGCCAGGCGTACCGCTGAACCCGCCGAGCACTGCGTAGATGGTGGCCGGATCGTTGGGATCGAAGGCAATACCCCCGACGAATCGACCGGGAAGATTGCGCGTGATGTCGGTGAGGGTGAACCCCCCCGGCACTAGCGCATCGGTAGAAACGAGAACCCGGCCTCCAACCGTGACGACCAGATTGTTGCTGTTGGTCGGTGCGACGTCCACTTCACTGGCAGTTCCAGGGATTGGGGCCGTGCTCGGCCACGTTGCGCCGCCGTCGGTGCTTTGCCAAAGATTTTGGTTGCTACTCGCATATACGCAGCCGCTCGTGTTCGGGTCGGTCGCGACGGCGGCTAGAAAAACCCCGACTTCAGCGGGCGGCCATGGTGGCGAGATCCCTCCGTAGGAATCCCCGTCATCCGTCGACCGAAGGATGGTGGCGTTGCTCCGCCCGTAGACTTGCGCTGCCAATTGCCCGTCATGCGCGACGTCGAAGCCATCGCCACCGGCGCCCATCTTCCAGGTCGGCGCGACCGTCCCCGCCGTCGTGACGATACCGTTGTCCTGCAGAGCGCCGAGTGTCACACTCGCTGTTGCGTCCGGCTTCACGTCAAGGTTGTAGAACAGAGTGGCTTGGAAACCGCCTCCGTTGAGCGACGTGAAGTTGACGCCGGCCGTGCACCTGAAGATGCCTCCGTCATTGCCGCAATAGACGACGGAGAAGGGGCCCGCCTGCGGCGCGAAGCCCCATGCGTGGGTATCGGCGTGAAGTCCGCTCAATCCCACGAAGCTCGAACCTGCGTCCGTGGATCTTGCCTGGCCCAGCGTGCCAAGATAGATAGTGTCTCCCACCCCGTCACCGGGGGAGGCGGGATCGACGGCCATGTGGCAGGCGTAACCGCGGTAGCTTGTGCCGACGGCTGCCCCCAGCACCGCGGCTGTCGCTCGTGTAGTCCAGGCGCCACCCTGGTTCGTGCTCTGAAACAGCCCAATGCAGTCCGGCGCAGTGAACGCGACGCCTGTTCCGGCCATCGTGGCGTAGACCACCTGGATGCCCGCGGCGCTAGGCGGCGAAGTCGGGGGTGCCAACGCGACGACAACCTTGCTGAATCCGCTGAATCCGCCGCTCGAGAGGCTGCTGGACACCACCGGGGTGGTGGCGTCGAGGATCGTGACCCATGTCTGCCCACCGTTGGCGGACTGCACAACCCCGACGCCGGTGATGCCAGCAAACAAGATGCGTGCGGCAGTGGGCGACGTCTGATCCAGGACCAACGAGCGTGCGTCTCCGAAAGGAGCCGTCCCCTGGGTCCAGTTGAAACCGCCATCTGTCGAAACAAAGAGGCCGCGATTTGACGCGAGGTAAATGATCTGGCTGTTGGCCGGATCGACGATGACGACGTTGATGACCTGATTAAAGAAGATGCTTGCGTTACTTGGAGTACTCAAGGGGTAGGCGGAGCCGAGACGGATCCAACTCGCACCACCGTCGATCGACTTGAACAAACCAGCCGGCGGCTGCGTCGCATCGCCCGAGAACTGCGAGCCGTTACGGTTGCTGGTCCCTACATAGAGAATGTCGCTATTGGTCGGGTCAATCGCTATGGCGCCGGGCTCGCCGACGCCAAGCGCTGGCGCTCTGTCGAAAATTGGTGTCCAGGTCGTGCCACCATCGCGCGTGCGCCAAACTCCGCCCCACGCGGTGCCGATGAAGATGATGTCGGGGTTGTTCGGGTTGACGGCGATGGCGGTGACCTGCCCATTCGCGGAGATAGCGCCCTGGTCGATGGGACTCGGGCCGATGGGTGCCCAGACGGTGCCGTTAAGGCTCATGGTTCGCCCCGATTTGTGTCCGTGTGCCCTTGCTCCGGTGTTTGTTGCTCATCGGCGCCAGAATCGCCGATGGCTGGGTCCATTGGCGACCTTACCAAGGAGCCGTGCAAACGATTCCACTGCTCGCGAGCGCGTGCGTACCGTTCCGGTGTCGGAGGCAGACCATCTCGGAACCGACGTCTCTCGATCTCGAGGTGCTCCCCGGGATCATCAAAAGAACCGTGCCCATCGGCGTCACCAGTGTTGCGATCAGGTCGGGATCCCCGGGGACGTTCGCGGCGTGCCTTTGCCATTTGGATTCCCCTCTACCTTGAGTTTCCCCTCAAGTTTGAGCGATGAAGACCTGGTGGCCTTGCCCTTAGCGGCCAGCTTCTAGGTGCGCCAGCGCCCGAACGCCTTCGCGATCAGTCGGCGACCGAGAATTAATGCAATTACCAGAAGAACCACCACAATATAGAGCGCTTCGGTCGAGCCATCGCCGCCGTCAGGGGAGACGCCGAACCAACGTTCAATGAAATCCATTGCACACCTCTACGTTGTAGAGTCCGGCCGCACCATTCAAAGTACAATAAGCCGCCTTTTGGGTTGTCGCAATCTATAGTTCGAAATAACTTCTATCTCACACCAATCTTGCCGTCGAAATTGATCTTGGGGCACTTGCGGAAGGCCATCGACCCGGCGCTCAAAGTCGTCAGGGTTCCGGAACGGAAGGACCCGGCGGCGGTGGTCGACGGACAGAGAATTCCAGCACTTGCCTTCACTTTCCGTTTCAACATTGCAGTCATTGCTGTGGAATTGCGCAAACTTTTGAACGTGTCAGAAACCTGACTTCACGGCCATTGTCGAGGGAAAACATGCCTCCGCGACCGGGTACGACGTCGATGATCAGTTCGGTGTGTTTCCAGGTTTCATATTGCGATGCGCTGATATAGACGGGCGCACCACCGATTTCGCCAAGTTGAACATCCCGGTCGCCAATGACGAAATCACCTTGCGCGTAGCACATGGGCGAGGATCCGTCGCAGCAGCCACCGGATTGATGGAACAGGATGGGCCCGTACTCCGATTGCAAGGTTGCGATCAAATCGAGCGCGGCAGGTGTTGCAGTGACTTTGTCTTCCATGGCTTTCTCCGAAGGAAGTCGACGACGCCGGAGCGTCATCGACTATGCTGGTGTCGCTCAGAAGAAACCGAGCTTCTTCGGGCCGTAGCTGACGAGCATGTTCTTGGTCTGCTGGTAGTGATCGAGCATCTTCAGATGGTTCTCCCGACCGATGCCAGACTGCTTGTACCCGCCGAACGCGGCATGCGCCGGATAGGCATGGTAGCAGTTGGTCCAGACGCGCCCCGCTTGAATCGCGCGGCCGAAGCGATAGCAGGTATTGGCATCGCGGCTCCAGATACCCGCACCGAGGCCATAAAGCGTATCGTTGGCGATCGATAGCGCCTCGTCATTGTCCTTGAAGGTCGTGACCGATACGACAGGACCGAAAATCTCCTCTTGGAAGATACGCATGCGGTTGTGACCCTTGAACACGGTCGGATGGACGTAGTAGCCGCCTGCCAAGTCACCATCCAGTATGTTGCGCTCTCCGCCTATAAGCACCTCGGCACCTTCCTGTTTGCCTATGTCGATGTAGGAGAGAATCTTTTCGAGCTGTTCGCTCGATGCCTGCGCACCGATCATGGTGACCGGATCGAGCGGATCACCCTGTACGATCGCCTCGACCCGCTTCAGCGCCTTTTCCATGAATTTGTCGTAGATCGCTTCATGGATGAGGGCGCGGCTCGGGCAGGTACAGACCTCGCCCTGGTTGAGTGCGAACATGACAAATCCCTCGATGGCCTTGTCGAAGAAGTCGTCATCCTCGGCGGTCACGTCCTTGAAGAAGATGTTCGGCGATTTGCCGCCAAGTTCGAGTGTCACCGGGATGAGGTTCTGGCTGGCGTATTGCATGATGAGCCGGCCCGTCGTGGTCTCGCCAGTGAAAGCGATCTTGGCAATACGGGAGCTTGAGGCAAGCGGCCTGCCAGCTTCAAGTCCGAAGCCGTTGACGATGTTGAGCACGCCCGGCGGCAATAGATCGCCGATGAATTCGACCAGAACGAGAATCGATGCGGGGGTCTGTTCTGCGGGTTTGAGCACGACGCAGTTGCCGGCGGCAAGGGCGGGTGCAAGCTTCCACACCGCCATCAGGATCGGAAAATTCCAGGGTATGATCTGGCCGACGACGCCATGCGGTTCATGGTAATGGTAGGCGACGGTATCGTGGTCGATCTCGGAAATGCCGCCTTCCTGGGCGCGGATGGCCCCGGCGAAATAGCGGAAATGGTCGATGGCAAGCGGCAGATCGGCCGCAGTCGTTTCGCGGATCGGCTTGCCATTGTCCCAAGTCTCAGCCTCGGCGAGCACATCGAGGTTATCTTCCATCACCTGTGCGATCTTGTTCAAGATGACACTGCGCTCCGCGGCGCTGGTTCGACCCCAGGCATCCTTTGCGGCGTGGGCGGCATCGAGCGCCGCTTCGACATCGCTTGCATCGGACCGGGCGATCTCGCAAAGAATCTGACCGTTAACGGGCGACGTGTTCTCGAAATAGCGGCCGGCCTTGGGCTCGACGAACTTTCCGCCGATAAAATTGCCGTAACGCTTCTTGAATTTGGGTGTGGCTGTGCGGTTGAATTCTACCTTGTTCATGAACTTTCCTCCGTGGTGCATGGCTCCTCACGGCACCGAAAATGCTGGAAAGAACCGTTAGCTGTGGTGTACCGCCTCCTGCGGCATGGTGGAGGGTCATCCAAATCGTGGCAGATGTCATCCGAACGCAAATAGTCAACTGACGGAACTGTCGCAGTTTTGCGACAAAATCGGCATTAAATCGGCGATATCAGTTGAGCCCGAGTCGCTTCAGCTTTCGATGCAGGGTGGCGCGGCTCATCCCCATCATTGTGGCGGCAATCGAGACGTTGCCGCCAGCATTCTTCAAGACCCGCTGGATCACACTTCGTTCGGCGGCGGCAAAGCCCCGCTGTGCATCCGTGTCCTGTCCGAGCAGATTGGCCGCAGGCAGCGGACTGGCGAAACTCTCATCCGTCAACGCAAAAAGGTGGCGGGCGGACCGTGATGCGCCAACCACCAGATCGTCATCGTCAACAGCGATCAAGGCATTAACCGCCCTTTCGTTGATTGGGTGATCGCCCCCCTGAGCGACAATGATCCGTGCCTTTGGGAAGGCCAGGCGGAAATTCTCCGCCTCTACACGTCGGGCCGCGTCCACAACTGCCATAGCGATCAGTTTCACAAAATCTGCGGTAAGGTCTGCACGGGCAGACGACACGTCGATTGCCGCTATCAGACGAGCACAATGGTCGAAGATCGGCGCAACAGTGCACGAAAGAGCAGTGTTCTTGCTACGGAAGTGCTGATCGCGATGAATTGTCAAAGCGCGTTGCTCGGCCAGCGCTGTACCGATACCGTTGGTGCCCTCGCTTTCTTCGCTCCACACCGCACCCGTCCAGAGGCCGATCTTGTAAAAAGTGGTATTGTCGCCCTCATAACCGCGGCGATCGACCGGAACACCATCCTTGTCAGCGAGCAGCACGCAGCATCCTGCACCCCCAACGGCAAAGTAAAGGCGATCCAACGTTGCTTGCGCAGTTGCAACCAGGGACCCTAGCCGGTCGCGCGCATCTCTGAGTTCGCTGTCCGTGAGCACGTTGGGCGGCGTTTTCTCTTCCGGATTCAAACCATAAAGCCGCATGGAACGCCCCCAAGATGCCACTAATGCGGATTGTGCGGCGGCATCCCCCGTAAGTGCAGACTGAATATACTCGGCGTGCGGGCCGTCATGCTGTGTTCCCATGGTCTCCTCCCGAAGTCCAGGACGATAGGCTGATCGTCCGTTGTTTGGAAGGCGCCGGCGCTGAAGCTGCAATAAATTTCAGGCAAGCGCTGCGGACACGGCGCTCCATTCCCCCATGGCTTTGAGACGGTGAAGGTGGATAGCGAATGCGGATCGTTTGGAGTGGGTCGGAACGAAATGATTTCGGAGAGCCGAGAAGATCGAGACGAAACGTTGCAAGCTGGGTGCGACCGCATTGACCGCCATCTTCCTTCCTCGACTGCAATCTGCGATGGGTCCGCAATCAGCGCAGAATGTCCGACAGACTTTCCGGTTTGTTCTTGCCAGGCGTCAGGTCAAGGCCCGACAGCAGATCGTCGAGATGATGTTTCATCAGGTTGGACGCATCTTGCGCGTCACCCTTTTGGATTGCTTCAACCAAAGCGTGATGAGCGTGGCTCTCGCAGATGGTATCGCGACGCCGCCAGTATAGGGCGATGATCAGCGACGACCGCGACAGGAGGTCCCTGACGATGCCGGTCAGAATGGATTGGCCGGCGATCTCGGCGATCCCGATATGAAATTGGGCCGACAGCATGATGGCGTCGCTGTCATGACCGGCGTGCAGCGCTTCGTGTTCCTTGTCGAGATGAAGCCGCAATTGTTCTATTTCGGCAGGCTTCGCCATCTCGGCGGCAAGGGCCGCAAGCTTGGGTTCAATCAGTGCGCGGGCCTCAAAAACCTCGCGCGCTTCCTGTTTGTTGGGCTGGGCGACAAATGCGCCCCGGTTCGGTTCGAGCCGCGCCAGGCGATCGTGCGACAACGCCTGTAATGCTGCTCTTATGACGGCCCGACTGACCGAATAGATCGAGGCGAGCTCGTCTTCGGGAAGTTTGGTTCCCGGTGCGAGCCGATGGCTGACGATGGCTTCGCGCAGGCCTGCATAGACAGGATACCAACGCATCGCCGCCTTGTTTGTCGCATCGAGAGTTGTTGATCCAAACATATTCATTCTCGTTGTCCTAGACGGATCGCTTAATCCGATGAGCACAAATACTGCGCCGGTGCGCCGACATCGACCCTCCCGGCGCTGAATTGTCAACCATTGTAGCCAACCAGCCTGTGCGCAGACGATACTCGCGTGTCGTTCCGGGGTTTCACAACCGATCAGGTTGGCGAGAAGGGCGCGAAAATCCCGGTGAATGATTTTCGGCGGGGAGTTTGATATCCGCCCAGTTTGGAAGTCGTGAGGCCGAGGCTGACCAGACTCTCGGAAAGCCTGACCGCGCAGGCGACGCCGTCGAGGACCGGGAGGCCATGCTCGCGGCCGAGCGCGGCGGCGAGGTCCGCCATGCCCGCGCATCCGAGCACGATCGCTTCGGCCCCGTCGTCGCGGATGGCACGTTCGATCTCTTCGGAAATCCGGGAGCGGGCGTTCGACCCCGGCACTTCCAGTTCCAGAACCGGAACGTCGCTAGCACGCACCCTGGCGCAGCGGCCAGCCAAGCCATAGCGCACCAGATTGTGCTCGATCGCGGGAACCGAGCGCGACAACGTCGTCACGACGCTGAACTTGCCGGCAATCAGGCTGGCCATGTGAAATGCCGCTTCGCCGATGCCGACAACAGGCATGTCGCCAACACAGCGTGCGGCGTCAAGTCCGGTATCGTCAAAGCAGGCGATGACGCAAGCGCTTGCTGTCGGATGCTTTTGCATCTCGCCGATCATGCCCGGAATAGCGAAGACTTCGTCGAAATAGCCTTCGATACTCGGCGGTCCGTCCTTCGGATTGACGGCGATGATCCTGGTGCCCGGGGAAGCGGCGCTGCGTGCTGCTTCGCCGATCTTCCTGGTCATCGAGGCGGTAGTGTTCGGGTTGATGACAAGAATGTCCATTTGATTGTGCGCCATCAGGTTTCGCCGCCGAGATAGAGGCTCTTGACCCGGTCGTCGCCGAGCATTTCCGCGGAGTTGCCGGCGAGGGTTACCTTTCCAGTCGTAAGCACATACGCGCGTTGCGAGATGCGCAGCGCCATCCGGGAATTCTGCTCGACCAGGAGGACGCTGACCTTTTCGTCCCGATTGATCGCAACGATCGAGCGGGCGATGTCCTGGACGAGCTTTGGTGCGATGCCGAGTGAGGGTTCATCGAGCAGCAATAGCCTCGGCTTGGCCATCAGCGCTCGTCCGATCACCAGCATTTGCTGCTCGCCGCCGCTCATCGTGCCGGCCGCCTGGGAATAGCGCTCCTTGAGGCGTGGAAAGCGCCCGAGCACCATCTCCAGCGTGCGGGCAATATCCGCCTTGTCGGTGCGTGTGAAAGCACCCATCAGAAGATTGTCGCGGACGGTCATGTAGGAGAATACCCGCCGTGCCTCCGGCACCATGGCGATGCCCATCCTCACCAGTTTGTCCGGACGGGTTCCATCGATACGGTGGTCCTGATAATGGATTTCGCCGCTGCGAACTTTCCTTAATCCGGTGATGGCGCGGAGGATAGAGGACTTGCCCGCGCCGTTGGCTCCGATCAGGGCGACTGTCTCGCCCTCATTTATCGCGATCGACACGCCCTTCAGCGCATAGACGTGATCATAGTAGAGTTCAATATTGTCGACTTTCAGCAACTCAGTCATGGCTAATATCCGATCGTCTCGTCTTCGACGCCGAGGTAAGCCTCGATGACTTTATCGTTCTCTTGAATTTCCTTCGGTACCCCTTCGGCGATCTTCTGACCAAAGTTCAAGACGACGATGCGGTCGGAGATATCCATCACGGCTCGCATATCATGTTCGACCAGCAGCACCGTTACGCCGCGCTCGCGGACACCACGAACCATTTGGACGGCCTTGACGGTTTCATCATGGTTCATCCCGGCAAACGGTTCATCGAGGAGAAGGATGGACGGGTTGGTCGCCAGTCCGATGGCGATTCCGAGCGCACGCAGATGGCCGTGCGGCAGCGTGCTGGCGATTTCATTCCTCTGGCCGCCAAGTCCCAGAACGTCGAGGATCTCGTCGGCTGAGCGACCGAATTCCTGTTCATCGCGCCGCGCCGCCTGTGTACCGAGATAGAAACCGGCGAGGGTGGCGCTCGAACGAAGGTGATGTGCGGTGATGACATTGTCGCGGACCGTCATGCTCTTGAAGATGGTTGTTTCCTGGAAGGTCCTTACGACACCCTTTCTAGCGACGACGTGTGGTGCCAGTCCGGAAATCCGTTCTCCCCGAAAAAGTACCTCACCTGAGGTTGGATTTAGAAACGAACAAATCAGCTTGAACAGCGTCGACTTGCCCGCGCCGTTGGGACCAATCACCGAGAGGATTTCTTGTTCGCGAACGTCGAAGGACACGTCGTTGACCGCCACAAGCCCGCCGAAGCGCTTGGTTATGGCCTTGATTTGCAGCAGTTCGGTCATGGCTCTAGCGTTCCTTCTTTCCAAACAGGCGCAGGCTTAGCAGGCCGTTGGGAAGGAACAGCATCAGCGCTATCAGCACCGCCGAAAAGATCAGCAGCTGAAACTCGCCGGTCTGGAACAGGAAATCCCAACCGAAATACAGCACGAACGTCCCGATCATGGGTCCAAAAACGTAGCCCAAGCCGCCGAGGAAACAATTCAGCATGAAATTGACCGAGTCGCTCACCGTGAAGCTCGACGGATATATCGACTGGGAGATCGCGACGAACATTGCGCCGCCTAGCCCGCCCAGAAACGAGGAGACGGCGTAGGCGATGACGCGTAGATAGGCGATGTTGACGCCGATCGAGGAGGCGAGTTCCTCATTCTGCTGAAGCGACTGGCAGAGCTTGCCGATGCGCGAATGGACCAGACGGTAGAGCCCGGCAAAGCACAACACCATCAGAACCACGGCGATGAGATAGAAGGCGCGGCGGGGATTGGACAGCGTCGCGAAATCCGGGACGACCGTGAGCCCGAAGATGGCGATTCGTCCGGGTAGGGGAATGCTCACCATTCCCTTTGCCCCGTTGGTGATTGGCAGCGCCAGCGCCAGCAGCCGTGCCACCTCCGTAAGCACCAGCGTGACCATCGCGAAATAGACGCCGCGGAGCCTAAGGATGGGGAGGCCGATCAAAATACTCGCAAGTGCGCAGAAAAGTCCGGCGAGCGGCAGGGTAAGCCAGAACGAAACGCCATAGTGGACGACCAGAATCGCCGAAACATAGCCCCCCATCAAGGCATAGGCACCCTGACCGATGTTGATGCGCCCTATATAGAAGGTTAGCCATACCCCCGCACTGGCGATGCTGAGAAGCGCTACAGAAGTCAGCGTATAATAGAGATCGTGCCGCCCGGTGGCTTCGATCAGCCAGGGCACCCCGGCTAGCACGAACAGCAGGAAAGCGAGGACGGCGAAGATGCTGGCTGTGCGTGACATGATCATCATCCCCAGGGCTTGCCCATGAGCCCATTGGGACGGACGCTGAGAAAAACCATCAGCAAGGCGAAGATGACGAGATAGGTGACATCGCCATATTGGCGCAGCACCGTCAGGCCTACGGACTCCATCATACCGAGGATAAAGCCGCCGGCGATTGCGCCCCCGACGACGCCTGCGCCGCCGATCATCACCATCATGAAGGCCTTGATCGAGATCGGTCCGCCGATGCCGGAATTGACCCCGGTGATGGCGACCAGAAGCCCGCCGACAACACCGGCGAGCATCGCGCCGAGTGCAAAGCCGATCATCGCGTAACGGTCGACAGGGACACCCATCAGCTCCGCCGCGACCCTGTCCTGCGCCAGGGCGCGCATGGCGCGGCCGGGTTTGCTGTACTGCATGAACAGAACGAAGGCCGCGATGAAAGCGATAGCGAGCGCGCCCACGAGCAGCCGGTCGTAGGGCATTATCAGACGGTCTGACACGAACACGCCGTTGATGATCTTCGGCACGCCGCGTTGCTTTTCTCCGAATAACAGGAGGATGACGGCGTCGAGAAAGAAGGCGATCGCCGCAGCGAGCAGCATCGTGCTTTCTTCCCGCACGCTGCGCCTGATGACGGTTCGGAAGAGCAGTTTCTCGATCAGCGCACCGGCGATCAGTAATGTTACTCCCGAGGCAGCGAGCGCCACGACGAAGGGCATGCCGAGTTGACCATAAACGGTGTAGGTGACGAACCCGCCCAGGACGTACATTTGCCCGTGGGCGAAGTTCAGCACGTTCATCAGGGCAAAGATCAGTGTCAGACCGAGCGCAATGAGGGCGTATTGCGCGCCAAGATAAAGTCCGTTGATGATGACTTGTTCCATCAGGATCGCTTCCGGCCGTTCAGAGGCTCAAACGCGTGCTTGAACCTCTGTGGCATTGCGCTTCGGGGCGGCCGTTTCAATCGACCTGGGCGACGAAGAGTGTTTCGAACTTGCCGTCACGATATTCCGTGACCACCATCGGAACCGAAAGCTGGCGCTTCTGGCCGAACGAAGTCATCCCGACATAGGACAGCTTGGCATCGTTCTTCACAAACGGATTAGGTGCCGAGAAGGCGTCCATCGCCTTCTTGAACTCCTCCACATTGTCGAGCGCCGCTGGATTGGCCTTCAGCGTCTCGATGATGTATTCAAGCGCGTAGACCTTGGTGTTGGACTCGTCATTGTATTCGCCGAACATCTTCGTGTAGCGGTCGACGAACTCCTTCATCGCGTCCGAGGCGATTTCCGGCGTCGATGCGCCGCCCACGGAGATAAATCCGTTCGCAAGTTCGCCCGCGCCTTCTTCCAGCACCTTCGCGTCCTGCGCCGTTTCGGTCGATATCAAGCCTTCGTAGCCGAGTTCTCGCGCCGCGCGGATCAGCAGCGGCGCATTGCCGGGCGCGACGCCCGAAAGCACCAGAAGGTCCGGCTTCAACTGAACGATGGGGGTCAGCACCGGCGTGAAATCGCGGGTGTCGTTCTGGTAGGTGTCCTTGTCGGCCACGACATCCAGGCCGAGCGCCTTGGCGGCGGCCACGCCACCGTCGCGTTGGCTGAGCGGGTCGGACTCATTTGCGGCGACGAAGGCAACCTTCTTCACGCCCTTCTTTTCCATCAGATATTTGTAAATCGCCGGAGCCGACTGGTAGTTGGCGATCATGCCGAGGACGGCGTTGGAAGCCGGGGCGACGTAGAGTTCCTTGGGAAAAGCATACGGGAAATAAATGATGCCTTTGGACTCCGCCACGGGACGCACCGCCGCCGCGCCGTCGTCGACATTCGGCCCGACTACGTAGTGGATGCCTTCCTGGGCCATCTTCTCCATGCCGGCGATCGCCCGCTTCGGATCCTTCTGATCGTCGAAGGTGACGATCTTGACGTCGTAGGTATGATCGCCGATCTTGACGCCGCCGCTTTCGTTGATCCAGGCGGCGCGTGTCTGCATCGAGCGGACATTGGATGTCCCCCAAGCTGCGGCCGGGCCGCTCGTCACGCCGACAAAACCGATCTTGAGTTCCTTGTTGGCGGCATGCGCGGTGAATGTGCCGCCTGCCGTGATCGCCAGCGCGGAAACAGCTCCAAACACTGCCGATAACATTATTGAACGTCTGTTGATCATTGTTCTTCCCCTTTGGAGGCCGCGCATTGTTGCGACAGAACCCGATCGATACGCGGACCTTGGGAGTGAAGTCCCAGATCGACATAATGTCAACAAAACTTTCGTGGATTGTTGACAATATGAGAGCCTCCCGATCCGGTGAAGCTTGCACAACGGAGGCGCGGAGGCGCAAATCCGGACGCCGCGCAGGAGGCCGCTGGCGTCCTTGTTGGAAAATTGGTCAATCCCGGACAGGATGCCGTGCGGAATGATCCTGTTCGGGCAGCGGGATTTGTTGCCTCCGCTAGTGATCCAGAATCAGCGTTCTCAATGCCACGGCGTTGTTATGCGCTGCATCATGGGCGGCATAGACCAATGTGACTTGCCCCTCTTGCGCCAGGGAGCGCAATTGATTGAGAAGGGCATGATTTTGTTTGACCTCTCGCGCATAGCGCTGACGGAATTCGTTCCAGCGGACAGGATCGTGTGCGAACCACGTGCGCAATTCTGTGCTGGGCGCAATCTCTTTCATCCACAGATCGAGCGCAGCATCTTTTTTTGAAACACCGCGCGGCCAAATGCGATCCACAAGGATTCGCATACCGTCGTTCGCTGACGGAGCTTCGTATACCCGTTTCAACTTCACATTTTCGGCCGGGGTAGGTGCCCTCATTTGCTTGGGTGCCTGGATTGAACCTGAAGCTATAAAATTTCCGACTGAGTTCGTCCAAGCATAGACTCTTCCGACCTAATTTGGTTCCAGTGGATAGGGCGTTCGCGATTGCTGGGCCTTTCAAGCGACCCTGCGCCTTGGCCACGTGTGTATGAAGGATCCATTTCGGCTTCGGCATTGCTTTGACGGGTTGGCTTGGCTACCTGGTTGCCGGGTTCGGGATAAAAACGTGCACGGCTCAGCACGCCTGCAGCCGGACCCGCGCACAGTATCCCTTCATTGGTGCTTGGCAGCCTCGTCAATCAAGGCCGAAACCTCAGCGGGTTTGGAAGCAAGGGACGCATGGCTCGCCGCGAGCGTGATGATCTTTTTTGCTCCAAGTCGTCCGGACATCCACTTCTGGTTGGTCGGCGCGATCATGCGGTCATCGCTGGATATCTGGTACCAGCTTTTCTTCGATTTCCATGCTGGCTTGCTGATCTCGTTGCCAAATGTGCTGGCAAGGGGTGCTTTCTGGGTGACCGCCATAACAAGCGCTTCGTCCGCGGTGAGATCCTGGCAGAAGCTTTCGTGGAACTTGTCCTGCAGCACCCAGAGGAAGCCGTCGCTGTCTGGCGCAAGGTTGGCAGCAGCAACGGGCGGATTTTTCGCGGTAATCCCGCCTGGACTCTCTCCTGCGTCGGGGGCGAACGCCGCGATGTAGACGAGGCCCATGACGTTGGGTTGATTGCCGGCCTCAGTAATGACCGCGCCGCCGTAGGAATGGCCGACAAGCAAAACCGGGCCGCTCTGCTGGGCGATCATCTTGTGGGTGCGTTCCGCGTCATCGGCTAACGACGTGAGCGGCAGTTCCACGGCCCGGATGGAGGAATGACCAAGCCGGGATAATTCCACAATCACCTTACTCCAGTGGGCAGCCCCGCCCCAAAATCCATGTACAAGAATAATCGTAGGAGTCTGTGTCATTGGTATTCTCCCCGTTCACTGTTGCAGCAATATTACGTGTGGATACAGATGATGGATAATATCAGACCACACTCGTTCTGGCGTGTTCCGAAGCCTGCGGAAGGTCTGCAAAGTCTATTCCTCGCGATTCGTCGAGCGTTCCGGGAACAGTTGGCGCTGACGAACGCGGTCGAGCAATCTCTCTGTTCGCCCAACAAGTCCAAATAATATGTTGCCAGCTCTTGAAGTTGATGGCTCAGGACGCTGTGTGACCCCCGCATCTTGACGGCTTCTCAGCTAATCCTGGCCTTGCGCGACGGAATGATCGGATACGTCGACGGGAAAATCTCTTCGATTGGCGGATGTTGCCACGTTCGTTCGGGATAGCGTGCGACCAGACGCTCGAACTGCGTCTGCGCGCGCTGACGCGCGGCTTCGAAGTCGAAGCCCGGTATGATGCCGCCCTGCATGACGGTGCGTCCGTCGATGATGACGGTGTCGACGTCGCGTCCGCTTGCCGAGGTCATGAGGCAGGCGATCGGATCGGTCACGTGGCCGAGCCGGCTGCCCGAAAGTTTGAAGACGACAATGTCGGCTGCCGCCCCTTTCTGCAGCCGCCCGAGATCGCCGCGGCCCAGTGCTTGCGCACCGCCAAGGGTTGCGGCGTCATAAAGATCGGCGGATGTCGGCCTCGCCGAATCTCCGGACATCACGCGCCCGAGCATCAGGCCAACCTGCATGTTCTGCACCATATCGGGCGGCCAGGTATCGGTGCCCATGCCAATGCGCAGTCCGGCACGGCGCAGATCGGAGAAATTGTCGAGCGCCACACCATGGCGCGCCATGACGATAGGGCAGTGAACCAGTGTTGCGCCCGACCCAGCAATGATATCGAGATCCGCGCGCTCCGCGTTCGTACCATGCGGCAACAGCACCTTGTCGCCCAGAAATCCGATGCTTTGCAGCCACCTGGCGGAGGTCGTGCCGAACCGCTTGTGCATGGTTTGGACTTCGAATTCCGACTGGCAGCAGTGCAGCCTGACAGGCACGTCGAGGTCGCGCGCGGCGGCCGCCGTCAGTTGCAACAGGTCTTTCGTCCAGAACTCTATCCGGTCCGGCGCAAGCATGGTGCGCACGAGGCCGCCATATCGTCCTTCGTGCTCCTTGCAGAAGCCAATGGCACGCTCAAGGCCTTCAGCGCCACGATCTTCGTCGATCTCGACGACGATGCTGCCATCGTCTTCGACGACCGAATGTCCTGCGCGGAACGCCGGGCCGAGATAGACGCGCAGCCCCAATTCACCCGCGCTCTCCGCAGCTGACACGAATTCGGCCGTGGTTTCATTCCATTCGCGATAGAAAAGCGAGGCGATGGGCAGCGCCGTAGTAATGCCGTTGCGGATCAACTGAGCGAAGGCATAGCGTTTCTGGAAAGCGAGTTCGTCCGGATCGAGCATCTCGACCGGACCGCTATTCACGTAATCGCGCGGCCAGACCCGCCCTTTCTTCCAACCCGGCTGATGATCGAGACCGAGCACGCCCGTATCGAGGTCCGACAGCGCGTCGAGGTCGACGAAGCCGGGTCCGATCAGCGCCATCCCATGATCGATGCGTCGCTTGACAGGCCCGGGATAATGATGGCCCACAAAGACTATGCGGCTTCCTTCATAGACGATTTCACCATTCTCGTAGAGAACGTGGCGGCTGTCAGCATGGCCGATGACCCAGCGGGCCGTCAAAAGCACCGGCCCTTCAGCGACGTTGTTCGTCCCGGTTTCATTCGACATGCGGCAGGTCCTCGCTCAAGACGCCGTCCCGCACAAGAAAGCGCCCGCCGCGGATGACTGTGCGGCTTTGCGGAATGAGTGCAACGGCTTCCGCCAGCGTTTCGGCTGCAGCGAGGACGAGATCGCCGTGGCAGCCGGGCGCCAGGCCGTAATCGGACAATCCGATACCGGCGGCACCGCCAAAGGTGCAGATATCCGCTGTTGCCTCAAGATCGCTGTCGCCGGTCATGCCATTGCGCTGCGCCAGGAATTTTGCCCGCTCCAGCATATCGCCGCGCCCCCATGGCTCCCACGTCCCCTGGATACCGTCCGAGCCAGAGGCAACAATGACGCCTGCCTCGCGAAGGAGCTTCAGGGGAAGCGCCGGCGCCGAAGGGCTGCCGACCGTCATGATGGCGATCCTTTCAGCAGCGAGCGCGTCGATCAGCGCCGCCTGCCTTTTGCCGTCGAGCATCCCGAGACAATAGGCATGGCTGATCATGACGCGTCCCTGCAAGGAAAGCGCACGGGCCCGCTCGACGATGAGTTCAAGGCAGAACGCGCCAAGCTCGCCCGGCTCATGCAAATGGATATCGACGGGTTTGCCGTAGCGGTCGGCGAGCGCGAAGATCGCGTCAAGATGGCGAACGGGATCGCGGTCGATCGTCGCCGGATCAATGCCGCCGACAATATCGGCACCTGCCTTCAGCGCCTCTTCCATCAGCGCCAACGTTCCGTCGCGCACCAGCAATCCGCTCTGCGGAAATGCGACGATCTGGACATCGACAAGCCCCGCAAAGGCGGCGCGCGTCGCGACCAGCCCATTCACATTGGCGATACCGATTTCCGTGTCTACATCGACGTGACTGCGAATATGCGTTACGCCGAACGGCAGCGTCTGCATGATCTGACGAGCCGATTGCCTGCGCGCGTCGATGCCAAGCTCGCGCTTGGCCTTGCGGTCGGCAAGAATTCGGTCATTGCGCGTCGGGCCGACCTCGTTGCGGTACCAACCCATGCCAATGAGCGTCTTGTCCAGATGGGTGTGGGCTTCGACCAATCCCGGCAGGGCTATTTGCCCGGCGGCGTCGATCTGGCGCGCCCCTTTCTGACCGGAACCTTCGGCGAAACGGCCATCGCGAATGAGAAGATCAGTCAGCACACCGCCGAGCGGCCGGACATTGCGGATGAGAAGATCGTTGGTCATATTTAACTCCTGCTGAATTTAAGTTCGCCGTGTTTAGAGCGCCTGCAAGCGCGCCATCATCCGGTGGAACGCAATTTCGGCCCGCTCCAGAATGGCGGCCTCGTCCTGACCGGCAAGCTTGCGCCCGCGCATCAAAACACGTCCGCCGACGATCGTCGTGTCGACGTCGGCGCCATTGGCAAAGCGCGCCAGACGCTGAACGGGATTGACCGGCGGCCACAGGTGGGGCTGGCGCATGTTGACGAGAATGATGTCGGCTCGCTTTCCGGTCTCGATCGAACCGATTTCGTCATGCATCGACAGTGCCCGCGCGCCCTCGATGGTCGCCATTTCCAGGAGTTGCATGGGCCGCAATACGGCATCGTCGCGCAAATGCCGGGCATGGTAGCGATGCGCCTGAAACATGTTGCGGAACATGTCGAACGAGCGGTCGGGGGCGGCGGCGTCGGTGCCAAGCGAAACGGTAACGCCTTGCTCCATCAGTTCCGGCGCAGGGCAGCGCCCCGATACCGACATCAGCGCGCTCGGATTGTGTGCGACCTTCGCCTTGGTCTGTTTCAGCGCTGCGATATCCGCCTCGGTCAACTCAATGCAATGCGCCAATAGCGAATGTCCGTCGAAGAGATCAAGGCGTTCGGCATTGGCAGCAATCGACCCTTCGCGGTGTCCATCCTGAATGAAAAGCACGCCCTTTTCACGTGCTAGATCGCGCGCATCGCGTGCAAGCTTGTATACGACATCGTGTTCAAGTTCCTTTGCGGTGAACACGGGCAGTGAAATCGCGAGACGGAGCCGGTCGTTGCGGTCAGCCCATGCGTCGATGAGATCACCGCAGACCGCAAGCTGTTCCAACGGTGAGACGGCGATCTCCGTCGGGCTGGCGTATGCATAGTTTCGGTATACATGCGTGGACGTCGGACGGTTCGGGCCAAGCGCCAATATCTCGCGCACGCCCATATCCGCGATGGCTGCAAGGTGCGAATCAGCGGCTTCCGGTGCTTCGGTGCGCATGATGTCCGGGCCGCCGCCGAAGAGCAGAGCGGCCGTGGTCGTACCGCATTTGATCCGCTCAAGGGCGGAAAGCGCGGCCTCCGCCGCCCAGAATTCCGTATCTACGGCCTCCGCATAGATGCGGCCCGTCACATTCATCCATTGCTCCGAATCGTCTCCCAAACCCTTGGTCAGCATGTGTCCGGCATGGGCATGCGTATCAATAATGCCCGGCATGACGACCATGCCGCGGGCATCGATGCGATCGGCCTCGCAATTGGGGATGCGCTCGCCCACAGACTTAATGAAACCATCCTCGATA
The DNA here is from genome assembly GCA_900473175.1 of Hyphomicrobiales bacterium. GTDB lineage: Bacteria > Pseudomonadota > Alphaproteobacteria > Rhizobiales > Rhizobiaceae > Phyllobacterium. The sequence continues at coordinate 261,177 of UCKM01000008.1, forward strand.
AGGACGCTACCATTTTCGAGGACACGGCGGCCGGCATCCATGGTGACGATCACTCCATTCTCGATCAGCAGGTTGGCCATTATCTTCCACTCTCCGGGTGTCTCATTGCGCAGTGGTGACATCAAATCATCGAAATTGAAAAAGCCACCTTGATATTGTGTACAATCGGTGTATCATATTAGCGGGAACATGTGTATACAAAATGGGAGATACCCGTGAAGAAATATCTGAAGACTATGTTGGCAGGGCTCGCCCTGGTGGTGCCGATGACCCTGCCTTCCATGGCGCAAACGCTGCGCTGGTCGTCCGCTGGCGATGTCATTTCCTACGATCCGAACGCGCAGGTCGACAGCTTCACCCAGAGCGTCCATCATATGGTTTTTGATCCGCTCGTACGACGCAACAAGGATCTGGCGTTGGAACCCGCGCTTGCGACTTCCTGGGAGGTCATTGCTCCCAACCGCTGGCGTTTCAAGCTCCGTCAGGGCGTCAAATTTCACGAAGGCCAGTCCTTCAATGCAGATGACGTCGTTGCCACGATCCAGCGTCAGATTGATCCCGGCGCGCGTAACCGCGAAAATCTGTCGGCCGTGATCGGTGTCGAGAAGGTCGACGAATACACAGTCGACCTCATTTTGAGCGGCCCATACCCGCTTCTCCTCAACGATCTCGCCGCCATTTACATGATGAGCAAGCCGTGGATGGAAGAGCACAATGCGCTTAAGCCCGGCAACACCTCCACCGGCGTCACGACTTACGCAAATAACCACGCCAATGGTACCGGACCGTTCAAGCTCGTCAGCTATGAACCGGATTCACGCTCCGTTTTCGCAGTTAACGAGGAATGGTGGGACAAGCCGCAGCACAATCTGAAGAGTGTCGAATTCCGCCCCATCGCGTCCGATGCGACCCGCGTTGCGGCGCTGCTCTCCGGCGAGCTCGACATGATCGCGCCGGTGCCGCTCCAGGATATCGACCGCGTCAGCAATACGGCCGGCTTCAAAGTCGTGGAAAATCCCTCGCTCCGTGTCATCTTCCTCGGATTCAACTGGAGGCCGGAGCTTCATGCCACTCCAGGCAAGCCGAACCCGCTGCTCGACGTCAAGGTTCGCCAGGCGCTCTGGCATGCGGTGGATCTTGCGACGATCCAGAAGCGGTTGATGCGCGGCAAGTCGCGCACGACGGGTATGTTGGTGGCGCCGCCTGTTACCGGCTATGACGAGGGGATCGACGCGCCGCTTCCCTACGATATCGCCAAGGCGAAGGCACTGCTTGCCGAAGCCGGATATCCCGATGGCTTCAAGGTTGGCCTGGCCTGCTCCAATGACCGTTACATCGCTGACGAGCAGATCTGTCTCGCGATTGCGTCGATGTGGGCGAAGATCGGCGTTCAGGCCGATGTCGGGGTCGAAAGCAAAACCACCTATTTCCCGCGCATGGATAAGGGCGAGCTCGATATCTACATGCTGGGTTGGGCTTCGCTGCCGCCAATGGATGGTTACAGCGTGCTGCAGGCACTGCTTGCCACCAATGACGGCACGTTCGGCGGCAGCAATTCAAACGGGCTGTCGATACCAAAGATCGACGAGCTCACCCGCCTCGCATCGACCGAGCTTGACCAGAACAAGCGTGTTGGCCTGCTGAAGGAAGCCTTCACCATCGCGCATGACCAGGCGCTGTATCTGCCGCTGCACCAGCAGCCGGTTGCCTGGGCGATGAGCGACAAGGTCGACATGCCGCAGTTCCCGGACGAGTATGTGCGTCCGTGGTTTGCTCACATGAAATAGTTGATGGCACGTGCCGCAGGGCGGCACGTGCCTCTCCACTTTTGGAGGCCCGCCTCGCGGGCATGGATACGAAATACGTGGATCAATGCAGCGCAAACGCGAAGGCTTTGGAAGCCGGTTCGCGCTTCACAGAAGGCATGGCCCGATGATCAGAATTATTTCAATGCGGCTCTTTCAGGCGATCCTTGTGATGATCGCCGTCACGGCTGTTGCCTTCATCATGTTCCGTTTCGTCGGCGACCCGGTCGCCACGATGGTGCGCGAAGGTGCCAGCCAGGCGGAAAAGGATGCGCTGCGCGCAACACTCGGACTCGACAAGCCCATTTTGATGCAATTCGTGGAATTTGCCGGACGTGTGCTCGGCGGCGATCTTGGCACCAGTTTCCGCTACCAGCAGCCTGTCGCCGAATTGTTGATGAGCAGACTGCCCGCGACGCTCGAACTCGTCCTCGTCGCGACGGTCATGTCGCTGGCGCTCGGCATCCCGCTTGGTGTCCTTTGCGCTTTGAAGCCGACAGGCATCATGTCGCGGATCATCCAGTCGGCAACACTCGTCGGCATCTCGATGCCGACCTTCGTGACGGGGCTGCTGCTCATTCTGATCTTCGCAGTCAATTTACGCTGGCTGCCGTCATCGGGGCGGGGTGAACTGGTCAATCTTGGCGGCTGGCAGACGGGCTTCCTGACTATCTCGGGGCTGAAGGCGATGATACTTCCTTCCGTCACATTGGCACTGTTCCAGCTGACGCTGATCATGCGCCTGGTGCGCTCGGAAATGATCGATGTTCTTTCATCCGACTATATCCGCTTCGCCTTCGCCCGCGGTCTGCCGCGCTCGTACATTTATGGACGCCTGGCGCTGCGCAATACGCTCATGCCAGTCGTCACGGTCACCGGCTTGCAGATTGGGCAGTTGATCGCCTTCGCCATTGTCACGGAGACAGTGTTCCAATGGCCGGGCATGGGGCTGCTGTTTACCAATGCTGTCGGTTACCCGGATATTCCCGTGCTTGCCGCCTATCTCCTTTTCGTCGGCTTCCTCTTTGTCATGATTAATATGGTCGTCGATATTCTCTACACATTCATCGATCCACGGCTGAGGACAAAATAATGACAACGCGCGCTTTTCGTCAGTATCAGCTTCCTCCAATTTCGGTCATCATTGCTGGAATCGTCCTCGCCACGATGCTTGTGCTTGTGATCTTTGCTCCGATGATCGCGCCGATGGATCCGCGCGACGTGTCTTCCTATTCGTTGATCGACATGGAAATTCCCCCAGCATTCATGGAGGGAGGCGATCCGCGCTTTCTGCTCGGAACGGACAATCAAGGGCGCGATCTGGTATCAGTCATCCTGTTCGGCTTGCGCATCTCGATTGTCATTGGCATTGGCGCGGTCCTGCTCGCCGCGATCCTCGGCGTCACACTGGGGTTGATTGCCGGTTACTTCGGCGGACTGATCGACACGATCCTGATGCGCATCGGCGATGTGCTGGTCAGTTTCCCGACAATCCTTGTTGCGCTTTTGATCAGCGGCGTTGCCCGTGCGCAATTGAGCGCAGAAACCGTTTCCGACTGGGCGCCGGTTATTCTGATTTGCGCCATCGCCCTCAATGAATGGGTGCAGTATGCGCGCACCGTTCGTGCTTCGACCATGGTCGAGAATGCGCGAGACTACGTGCGTGCCGCCAAAGTCATCGGACTTCCGTCCAGCCGCATCATGCTGCGTCACATCCTCCCAAATGTGATGAGTTCGGTGATGGTGATTGCGACAATCAACCTTGCCGGCGCCATCCTGACCGAAGCGACCCTGTCGTTCCTCGGTGCCGGCATGCCAGCCACCTATCCCTCGCTCGGCACGTTGATCCGCATTGGCAATCAGTTCCTGTTTTCCGGCCTCTGGTGGATCGCAGTCATGCCCGCTGCCGTTCTTGTCGTCCTGGTGCTCGCGGTCAATGTGATCGGCGATTATCTACGGGATCGCTTCAACCCCAAACTGATGGCGCACTGATGGACAATCCAATGCTACCTGTACTCGACATCAAGAACCTGCGGGTCGAATACCCGCTCGCGAATGGCGGCACGCTCGTCGCTGTCAACGATATCGATCTGACCCTCCGCCCCGGCGAAATTCATGCCTTGGTCGGCGAGTCCGGCGCCGGGAAGACAACAGTTGGCAATGCGCTGATGGGCTTGCTGCAAGCGCCGGGGCGCATCGCCGCCGGCTCCATATCCATTGCCGGCAAGCAGATCAATACCCGTACTGGACGCACCGAAGGCATTGTCCCCGGCCGCGATGTGGGCGCAATCTTTCAAGACCCGATGACCAGCCTCAACCCGCTGTTCACGGTCGAAAGCCAGTTGTGTGAAGGCATGCTCGCCCATCTGAAGATCGGGCGCAGGGAAGCGCGCGCACGCGCGCTCGATCTGTTGAAGGCGGTCGGCATCCCCGAGCCCGAACGCAGGCTTGGCAGCTACCCACATCAGCTTTCGGGCGGTCAACGGCAGCGCGTTGTCATTGCGACGGCGCTCGCTTGCGATCCGAAACTGATTGTCGCCGATGAGCCAACGACGGCCCTTGACGTTTCCGTGCAGGCGCAAATCCTCAAACTCATCCGCGATCTTGCGGACGAGCGCCGAGTCGGCGTCCTCCTCGTCACCCACAATATGGGTGTCGTGGCAGAAATCGCCGATCGCGTGACCATCATGCAAAATGGCTGCGTTGTTGAAAGCGGCTCGGCCAGAGGTGTGCTCACGGGACCGAAGGCGCCCTATGCGCGGACGCTCATAGCAGCAGTGCCGCCGATCGAAATCCGGCTCGAGCGGCTGCCTGTACCGAGCGAAGAAACGCCCGCGACGCTGAAAGCGCGCGAATCCGTACGCAGCAAGAGCAGGGTGTCTGCCGAGAGCAAGGACGATGAGCCTGTGCTAACGGTTCGGGACCTTTGTGTCGAATACGGCCAGCGCTCGTTCCTGCCGGGCAGGGCATCGGCATTCAAGGCGGTGAAAAGCGTGTCCTTCGACGTAAAGCGCGGCGAGATTTTTGGCCTCGTCGGCGAATCCGGTTGCGGCAAGACCACGGTCGCCAACACGATCGCCGGGCTCGTGACCCCGAGCTCGGGCTCCGTTCACTTTCAGGGCGTTGCATTGGGAGCCCGCAGGAAGAAATCGCTGCGCCAATCGCTGCAGATGGTGTTTCAGGATCCCTATTCGGCGCTCAACCCGCGCATGCGCATCAACGCAGCGATAGCCGAGCCGATTCTGTTCTACCGGCTTGCCGCGAACGCGGCGCAGGCGCGTGAAGATGCGGCAACGCTTCTCGAAGCGGTGGGCCTGAGCGGTCAGGCGGGGGAGCGGTTCGCCCACGCATTCTCTGGCGGCCAACGTCAGCGCATCGCGATTGCGAGGGCGCTCGGGCCGCAGCCGTCAATGCTGATCTGCGATGAACCCACCTCGGCACTCGATGTCTCGGTACAGGCGCAGCTCCTCAATCTGCTCAAGGATCTGCGCGACCTCGCCGGATTGTCGATGCTGTTCATCAGCCATGATCTTGCTGTCATCCGGCAGATGTGTGACCGCGTCGCGGTCATGAAGGGCGGTGAAATCGTCGAGCTCGCGGAAACTGAAACGCTGTTTTCCGCCCCGCAGCATGACTATACGCGCGAGCTCCTGCGCCTTGCGCCTTCGCTCGACCGCATACTCAAAACCGAAAACACGGCCGCGTAAGGATCAAGCCATGGCCGATATTCTCATCAGGAACGGAACCGTCATCGCCATCGATCCGCAGCGCCGCATCATCGCCGACGGTGCGGTGGCAGTCGAGGGCGACCGTATTGTCGCGGTTGGTCCAACGGAAGAGGTCGCTCGCAACCATCCTGCGCGCGAGGTGATCGACGCGCGTGGAATGGCCATCATGCCGGGCTTCGTCGACAGTCATGCCCATGCCGGCCACGGTCTGATCAAGACGCTGGGCGGCGGGCGCAGCGATCTCTGGTATCGCGCCTGCCAGGGTGCCTACACCGTTGGATCGACTCCGGAATTCTGGCATGCGGAAGCGCAATTGGCGGCGCTTGAGCGCTTGCGCTTCGGGGTGACAACTGGGGTGTCGCTGCTCGGCGGCGGCGATTCGATCATGCGTACCGACGATCCCGCCTATGGCGATGCGCATATGGAAGGGGTCCTCGACATCGGCACACGTTCGGTTGTCGCCGTCGGCACGACACGCCCACCTCATCCATTGACCTACGCCCGCTGGAAGGGCTCTGAGCGCACGGATTATCCGGTCTCCTTCGAAGGCCAGTTCGCGACGTGCAAGGCGCTCGTGGACCGCTGGCATCGCACGAACGAGGACCGCCTCCACGTCGCGATGCTGACCCCGACGCTGCATCAGGACAATCTCGAGGCGCCCGGAGCCGAGGAAGCAATTTCTCAGTCGCGCACAGTAAAACAACTCGCCGAGGAACGCGGCCTGATCTTCATGCAAGACGGCCATACCAAGGGTAGCGTCCGGATCGCCGACGACATCAGCATTCTCGGACCGCGCACGCTGTTGTCGCATGCGACAGGTCTCGATGACGAGGAGATTGCCATTTGCGCGCGGACCGGCACGCGCATCGTTCACAACCCGAGCGCGGTGGCCTCGATTCTAGCCCGCTGCCCGGTCACCGAGCTATTGGAAGCCGGAGTACTCGTCGCCATCGGCTCCGATGCAACAGCGCCTGACCGGTCGGGCGACATGTTCCGGCACATGCAGCAGTGCATGCATTATCACCGCACACATTTCCACGATCCGAGCTGGCTGCCGCCGGGCAAGGTCCTGGAGATGTGCACGATCGACGGCGCGTGCGCTCTCGGTCTGGATCACGACGTCGGCTCGCTCGAGCCCGGCAAGAAAGCGGATGTCATTCTCGTCGATCTCCGGCGGCCGCATCTTTATCCGGCAAATATGCCGGAGTTCCGTGTCACCTATTTCGCCAACGGCAATGACGTCCACACCGTTCTCGTCGACGGACGCGTGCTGCTGCGCAACCGCAATCCGGTCCGCGTCGATCAGGACGCCATTCTCGATGCGGCGCAACGCGAGACGGAGCTCATGATCGACCGTCTCGGCCTGCGAGACCTTGTTCGGACACCGGCAATGTTCTGGGGTCATGCCCGCGATACCGATCTGATCGAATAGGCGGCGTTTCCGAACCGAACCACTCTCTCCATTTGAAAGTCCTCCGATGAACAGCGTTTCCTTCGATTTCAACACCCTTTCGCCGCGTGAACGATACAAGATCCTTATCGGCACAGTCGTGCCGCGTCCTATTGCATTGGTATCGACCGTCGGTGCCGACGGTCGTGCCAATGCTGCCCCGTTCAGTTTCTTCAATTGCCTGTCGTCTGACCCGGCGATAGTAGCACTTGGTGTCGAGTACTCGCCTGGTGGACAATCCAAGGATACAGTCCGCAATATTCGGGCGACCAATTGCTTCACGGTCAATGTTGTATCCGGGGCCATCATGAACCAGATGAATATCTGCGCCGTGCCCTTCGACGCCGGGGTCGATGAGATCACCGAGGCGGGGCTTACAATTGCACCGGGCGCTGCCATTGCGGCGGGACGGATAGCTGAGGCGCCTGCCGCACTTGAATGCCGGCTGCATTCATTTCTGAACGTAGGCGAAAGCCGCGAGATAGTGCTGGGAGAAGTCGTCTACGCGCATTTCCACGAGAACGCCATTGATGCCGAGAAGCTCTATGTTGATGCGACTGTGCTCGATGCGGTCGGCCGAATGGGCGGTCACGGCTATGCGACGACGCGCGATTACTTCGAACTGAAAACCATGTCGGTCGCCGAATATAGCGCAAAGAACCAAATGAAGACGGCAGCGAAGGCATCCTGACATCTCCATGCCATTCCCACTGGTAGGAATGGCTTCATTTCACGTAGTCATCCAGTATCGATCGGATATCCCGCTGATGGTTGCTCGACGTGAGCAATGCTCGTTCTGTCACGGCCTCAAGATGGTGGTCCATTACTGCAAAAGCCTTCTCGCTGTCTCCCTTCTGCAAAGCAGCGACGATCTCCAGATGTTCGCTCACTGCGCAGTCTGAGGAGTGCGGGCGCCCATAGAGCGCGAGGATAAGCGAGCAACGCGAGACGAGCTCGTTTACATAGCGAGCCGTTACGGCATTGCCCGCCATTTCGGCCAGTAGAATGTGGAACTCGCCAGCAAGACGAATTGAATCCGGCGAATCTTGCGTGCGTGCGGCTTCCTCGCGGGCAACGTGGTCCTTGAGCTGTTTGACTTCCGCAGGCGTGATGCGCTCGACAAGGCGCCGCACGACATCGCGCTCCAGACTTCGCCGCGTTTCGAAAATGTCATAGGCTTGTTCGAGCGTCGGCTGCGCGACGGTAGCGCCCCGGTTGGGCTTCAAATCAATCAGGCCTTCACCATGCAAGCGGCCCAGCACGCTGCGCACGATCGTGCGGCTGACGCCAAAACGATCGCCGATGACATCCTCCGGCAATTTGTCGCCAGGGCGCAGGGCTTGCTCGATGATGGCCCGGCGCAATGCTTCATACATTGTATTGCTGCTTGGAAGACGCTGGCGCTTTTTACCTGTGGTCAAGGTCTGTTCGTTCATGTGAAACCCATCCGTTGATCATCAACTTATATCGCATCAGACGGAATCCGTGAATTGGCAACAGTGTATGCTATTCGTATTTATTTTTGTATACTATTTTCTGCAAAGGTATATAGTCATTACCAAACGCCTATGCTGCTTACGACCAGAAGCAACGGGTGGAATGGGGAGCACGCGGTCATGTTCAAGGCATCGCCAAGAGCAAGGGTAACCTTCATCCGACGTTCGTCGATTGCATCTCCTTGCCGAATTCGCAGAGCCAGTCATGCTTGAACGCGAGGCCCCGCGACTCCTCCTTGTCAATGGCAACACGAACCAGGCTCTGACAGAGCGCCTGCGTGTGCAGGCCCGCGCGATTCTTCCATCCGAACGCCAGATCACCGCGCTGACTGCGATGTTTGGTGCCGAGTACATCAGCGACCGTGAGAGCGCAGCCGTGGCTGCCCACGCCATCATAGATACTGTCAAGGAGCACCTCGCTGAAGTTGGCCCTCAAAGTTACGATGCCTGTCTGCTCGCATGTTTTGGCGAGCCCGGTATCGGCGCAGCCAAGGAAGTCTTTGATTTTCCAGTCGTCGGCATGGCGGAGGCGTCAATCTTGTCGGCTTTACAACTCGGTGAACGGTTCGCGATTGTCACGATCGGGGAGCATTGGCCAAGCATGCTGCGTGAATTGATGCGCCAGCAAAGGCTGGAGGACAGATGCTGCGGGATTTTCTCCATCCCGGGGAAGGCACTTGATCTGGCTGCGCGGCCCGAGGAGGCGCGCATCGCCGTTCGGGCGCTCGTCAATAGGGCAATTCGGGAGCAGGGCGCGGATGTCGTGATCATCGGCGGGGCTGCGCTCGTCGGCATTGCGCAAACCCTGCAGCCGGAATGGGAAATCCCCCTGGTCTGTTCGTTTCATGCGGGGCTCGTCCAGGCCGAGGCCATGGCTGGACTGCGCCGTTCGGCTAATCGAAGGTCCAGTAATTCTGAACGCCGCTGATTTGGGAAAACGGCGAAGAGCCTTCTTCGTCGCCAAAATTGGTGCGTGACAGGATGCAATTAGTGTGATTATCGTATACAAAAATATAAACACGAGGGAACAAAATGAAATCAACATGGGTTAAGCGTTTTGTATTCGCGTTGCTCGCGGCTTGTGCTGTGTTGGGTGCTACGGCGGCATCCGCGCAGCAAACGTTGGAAACCGTCAAGAAGCGCGGCAAGCTCGTCTGCGGCGTTTCCATGAATGTCGCCGGCTTTGCCTACGCCGACAACAAGGGCGTCATGCAGGGATTCGACGCGGATGTGTGCCGCGCTGTTGCCGCCGCAGTGTTCGGGGCGCCGGATAAAGTCGATTTCGTTCTCACCAACATCAATACCCGCTTCCAGGCCCTGCAGTCAGGAGAGATCGACATTCTCTCGCGCCAGACGACGATGACCTTCTCCCGGGAAGCATCGCTAGGTCTCGACTTCGGCCCCACTGTTTTCTACGACGGCCAGGGGATCATGGTCCCGGCTAAGCTCGGCGTGGCAAGCGCCAAGGAATTGAACGACGCGGCAATCTGCATCCTGCCCGGTACGACGACCCTGCAGAACCTCGCGGATTTCTTCCGCGCCAATAATGGCAAGTTCGAATCCGTCGTCTTCGAAAATCCCGATGAACTGCGCAATACGTTCTTCTCCGGACGGTGCGACGCGCTCAGCAGTGACCGATCCGATCTCGCTTCGATCCGTGCGGTCGCCAAGAACCCTGCGGACTACGTCATCCTCCCCGACACCATCTCAAAGGAACCGCTGGCTCCGGCGGTCCGGCAGGGCGACGACAACTGGCGCGATATCGTCTCCTTTACAGCCTATGGCATCATTGCCGCGGAAGAGAAGGGGATCACGCAGGCGAATATTGACGAGATGGCAAAGAGCGAAGATCCCGAAATCCAGCGCATGCTCGGTGTGACGGGCGATCTTGGACCGATGCTCGGCCTCGATAACAAGTGGCTCTACAATGCCGTTAAGGGCGTCGGCAATTATGGCGAAATGTTCGAGCGCAACCTCGGTGAAAAGACAGCCCTCGGCCTAACGCGCGGCCCTAACAATCAGTGGACCAATGGCGGCTTGCTTTACGCAGCTCCCTTCCGCTGAGTCTGGAAAAAGAGCCGATGCCGGGACCTGAATTTCCCGCATCGGCTCGCACATCACAACACATTCTGACATGCTGGGGGCACCGATGCGGGTCGCGCTGACACCATTCCGGCTGAATTTCCGCGATAATCGGACGCGTGGCATCCTCTATCAATGTCTCTGCGTCGCAGGCGTGGCCGCGGGCGGCTTTTACCTCTTCAGCAATGTCTCGCAAAATCTTGCGCGGCAAAGCATTGCCACGGGCTTTTCCTATCTCTGGCGCGAGGCGGGCTTCGTTATAAGCCAATCGCCGATCGACTATCAGCCGTCCGACAGCTATGCGAAGGCGCTGCTGGTCGGAATCCTGAACACGATACGGGTCTCGATCCTGGCTTCGGTGCTTGCCACCATTGTCGGCACCCTGGTTGGCATCGGTCGTCTCTCGTCAAATCCACTCCTCGCGCGGTTGATGCTGCTCTATGTCGAGGCGCTCCGCAATGTTCCGCTGCTCTTGCTGCTCTTCCTCTGCTACGCCGTCATCGTCACCATTCTTCCGCCTGTCCGCGACGCTTTTCAGCTTCTGCCCTTCGTCTTCCTCAGCAACAGCGGTCTTGCCGTCCCCTCGCTCGAATGGAGCAGCGACCACACCATCATTGCGGCCGCGCTTGTTGCCGGTTTGGGATTGGCGTTTCTCCACGCGCGCCATCTCAGGCGCCGTCGCATTGAAAGCGGTGCCGACCAGTCCGCGCGGCCGCTTGTCGGCGCGCTGGCGATCGTACCTCCCGCGCTGGTATGGCTGGTCCTTCGCCCTGAACTCAATCTCAGCCTGCCTGAACTCGGTCGATTTCGCCTTGCCGGCGGTGCCCACCTCACGCCGGAGTTTGTTGCTCTGCTCGTTGGCCTTGCTCTCAGCGCATCGGCGAATGTTGCTGAGATCGTCCGCAGCGGCATCCTTTCAATCCGCAAAGGTCAGCGCGAGGCCGCGGCGGCGCTGGGGCTGCGACCCTCGCATATCATGCGGTTGGTCGTCCTACCGCAGGCCTTGCGGGTGATCATACCGCCGATGACCAGCGCCTATCTCAACGTCTTCAAGAACTCGTCTTTGGCGATCGCCATCGGCTATCCGGACGTCGTCATGGTTTCCAACACGACCATGAATCAGACCGGTCAGGCAATCGAACCTATCGCGCTGTTCATGCTGGTTTACCTCAGTCTTTCGATCGCGATTTCCCTCTTCATGAACTGGTACAATGCGCGCGTCGCGTTGCGGGAGAGGTGAGATGATCGCCGAAGATATTTCCCTATCGCCAGCCCCGCGCTATCGGCCGTCACTTTCTCTCAAGACGAAGCTGAGGGCCTATTTCGGCTCGCCAATCAATAGCATCATCACCGTCGGCTGCATCCTCGTCATCGCTTGGGCTCTAAGGCACGTCATCAGCTGGCTATTCGTTGACGCCGTCTTTGTGGGCACGCCGGCAATCTGTCAGCAGGAAAGCGGAGCCTGCTGGCCGTTCCTTGTCGCCAAGATCCGCTTCATGCTTTTCGGCTTCTATCCGTTCGAAGAGCAGTGGCGCCCGCTCTTGGCCCTTTTGCTGTTCTTTGGCACATGCGGCACCGCCATGGTGCCGGTATTCTGGGGGCGTCACCTTCTGTTCGGCGGCCTTGCTGCTTGTGTCATCATATTCTGGTTGATGCTGGGCGGATTTGCCGGTCTCGCTTATGTACCGACGTCGAAATGGGGCGGGTTGCCGCTCTCCTTCATGCTTTCCGCCGTCGGTCTTGTTTGCGCCTTCCCGCTCGGGGTCCTGCTGGCCCTGGCGCGTGCGTCGGAATTGCCGGCAATTCGCGTCCTCGCCGTGGTCTTTATTGAGCTCGTACGCGGCGTCCCGTTGATCAGCGTTCTCTTCATGGCGTCGGTCATGCTGCCACTGTTCCTGCCAAGCGGCTTCAACATCGACAACTTGCTGCGGGCGCAAGTCGCGATCATTCTGTTTGCCGCCGCCTATATTGCCGAAGTCGTTCGCGGCGGGCTGCAGGCCCTTCCCAAGGGCCAAGCGGAGGCCGCATCGGCGATGGGCCTGCACTACTGGCAGACCATGCGCCTCATCGTGCTGCCGCAGGCCTTGAAAATCGTTATTCCACCGCTTGTCTCGCTCTTTATTGGTTTCTTTCAGGACACGACGCTGGTTACCATCGTCGGGCTTCTGGATTTCCTTGATACGGTGCGCGCCGCGATGCGCGATCCGCAGTGGCAGGGCATTGCGGTACTTGAAGGCTATGTCTTTGCCGCCGTCGTCTATCTGATTTTCAGCGCCACCATGGGCGCCTATAGCCGCTATCTTGAACGGAGATTTAGAGTTGGCCATGACTGAGAAGGTTACCGTCATCCGCAAAGCAGCCTGGATTGTCGCCTGGGACGCCGAGGCCAGCGCGCATGTCTATATGAGAGACGGCGATGTCGCTTTCTCCAGCGCTGGAATTTTGCAGGTTGGCGGCCATTACGGCGGCGCCGTAGGCGAGGAGATTCCGGGCGCGGGCCTTATGGTCATGCCGGGGCTCATCAACATCCATTGTCATTCGGGTGACGAACCGCTGGCCAAGGGTCTGTTCGAAGATGCCGGCACGCCGGCGCTCTGGGGCAATGCGCTTTACGAATTCTCCGCCATGCTCGATGCCGACGAGGATGCGCAGGCTGCGGCGCAAACGGTGATGCTGGGCGACCTCATGCGCAGCGGCGTTACGACAATGCTTGATATTGCGGGCAATCATCCGCGCTGGATTTCGACCATGGCGCAAAGCGGCTTGCGCGGCTATCTGGCGCCTGGTTTCCGCCAGGCGCAATGGCGTGTGGTGGACAGTCACCGGCTGGATTTCGACTGGGATGAGGCAGCAGGCTATGAGCGGTTCAAGGAGGCGCTGGCGCTCGTCGATACGATAGGAGCGCATGACTGCGGCCGGCTGCAGGGTGTTGTTGCGCCCTCCCAGATTGAGACGTGCCGCCCGGAACTCATCGAGGAAGCCGTCGATGAAGCGCGCAAGCGCGGTGTGCGCATAACCATTCATGCGGCACAAACGATGGCCGAACATGAAGAGCTGCTTCGGCGCATTGGGCGAACGGCCGTACAGCATCTTGATGCCATTGGTGTGCTCGGACCTGACCTCATTCTCGGCCATTGCATCTTTGCCGACCACCATTCCTGGACACGGCAGCGTACGCACGGCGACATTGCCCGCCTGGCGCAAACCGGCACCGCGGTCGCCCATTGCCCGGTGACATTCGCGCGCAGCGGTATGACCTTGGAGACGGTCGGCTCCTACCAACGCGACGGGGTTACGATCGGAATCGGCACGGACAGCTATCCTTTCAACATGCTTGAAGAGATGCGCCAGGCGATGATCTGCGCACGCATTGCCGGTCGCAATTTCGCAGAAATCGACTCGCAAGGCATCTTCAATGCGGCGACGATTGGCGGCGCGAAGGCGCTCGGGCGAGGGGACATTGGCAGGCTCGAGGTTGGCGCGAAATCGGATGTGGTCCTGATCGATATCAAGACGCCAGCCATGCAACCTCTTCACGATCCGCTGCGCAATCTACTGCACTGCGCGGCTGATCGTGCAGTGAGGGACGTTTTCGTGGACGGCGCTGCCGTTGTGCGAAATCACCGCGTGGTCAACCTCGACTACGACGCAGCTGTCAGCGAACTGCAGGAGGCACAGGATCGCATGTTGACCGGGAGTGGTTTAAACAGCGGCTGCTCGCGGAAAGGGGCGAAACTTACCCTGAATGTCCGGCCATAATTATGGCCGCCATTGGCGGAATGAGCGCGGAAAAAGCACTGTTTCATGCTCGCAAGTTAACGATCGACGCGGTTCGGCCGTTAGTGTGATCTACTTCACAACAGTGATTTTCGACGCGCCGTAAGTTGAATTTGGTCTTCTAGCCCACTTCACGAAATCAGGTTCGCCGGGCACCTTAGAATTTCTCAGCCTAGACGAACCCGGCAGCTATCATGAGGGGCGAAGTTCAAAGTGTATTTGACCACGCTGATGACATTAAGAAGTCGTTAACTTTAAACAACTTGACGACTCAGCCAGACTCAGATGAATTTACGCTTCATTCTCGAAAATTGGGTTTAGAGCGTTTATGTTGTCTCCAACTGAAAAAGACCAGAGCCACCGTACCGGCAAGAAGGTGCGTTCCTTGACGCGCTTGGTCGAGGCGGATGCTGACCTTTTGAGCGCTCAGCTGCAAGAACTGCGTTCGCGCGCCTTCCCGCCGACGGCGGAAAAGGAATTGCGCAAGTTCACGTCCGGCGAAGCAGCCAAGCTGATCGGCATCACCGATGCCTATATACGGCACCTTTCGCTGGCCGGCGAGGGACCTGAGGCGGAAAAGACGTCTGGAGGACGCAGACTCTATTCGCTCGATCAGGTCCATGAAATCCGCAATCATCTGGCGAAATCGAAGAAGAGCTACCTGCCCCAGCGCCGTGGCAATGAACACATGCAGGTTATTGCCGTGACGAATTTCAAGGGCGGTTCCGGCAAGACCACCACCGCCGCGCATGTGGCGCAATATTTCGCCATGCGCGGCTATCGCACGCTGGCGATCGATCTCGATCCGCAGGCATCACTATCCGCACTTTTCGGTATTCAGCCGGAGTTCGATCTTGAAGAGAACGACACGATCTACGGCGCGATCCGCTATGACGATCAGCAACGTCCGCTGACCGATATCATTCGCAAGACCTATTTTGCCGGGCTTGACATCATTCCGGGTAACTTGGAACTCCAGGAATTCGAGCATGATACGCCGCGTATCCTTGCCGAGAAACGGCGCGGTGCGGAACGGCTGTTTTTCTCGCGCATAGCTGGCGCGCTGGCAACCGTGGATGATCGCTACGACGTGGTTGTTCTCGATTGCCCGCCATCCCTCGGCTTTTTGACGCTCTCCGCATTGTGCGCAGCGCGCAGTGTTCTCGTTACCATCCATCCGCAAATGCTCGACGTTGCTTCCATGTCCCAGTTCCTCCACATGACCGCGGGATTGCTGGACGTCGTGGAGCAGGCGGGCGGCGATGCGGACTATGATTTCTTCCGCTATGTGATCACCCGCTACGAGCCGAGCGACGGCCCACAAGGGCAGATCGTCGGTCTGATGAAGAGCCTGTTTGGTGAACGGGTACTGACCAATGCCTTGCTGAAGTCGACGGCCATTTCCGACGCGGGTCTCACCAAACAGACATTGTATGAAGTCGGCCGCGAATATTTTACCCGCGCTACCTACGACCGCGCCATCGAAGCGCTCGATGCGGTCAATCTCGAGATCGAGGGTTTGGTGCGTGAAGCATGGGGCAGATCGCCATGAACAAACGCAGGGACGCACTCAAAGCGATGATGACGCCGATCAACGAGGCGTCACAAGCCGAGCACCGCTTGACCAAGCCAACCCAAAAGTCCGGCTCGCTGAAGGCCATGGGCCTGTCGCTGCAAAGCCTATCGGACGACGCCGATGAGGCACAGGCGCTGCGTGACAAACTGGCATCCGGCGAGCACGTCATCGAGATCGACGCGGACCTTATCGATGCCTCGTTTATTCGCGATCGCCTCGATGACATCGACACCACGGAGTTCGAGGAACTAAAGGCGAGCATAAAGGAACACGGGCAGCAGGTGCCCATTCTCGTTCGGCCACACCCGCGCGACGATGGCCGCTATCAGGTTGCCTATGGCCATCGCCGCCTCGCGGCCTTGCAGGCGATTGATCGCCCCGTCAAGGCCATTGTGCGTGGCCTTTCCGATGCGGATCTCATTGTCGCTCAGGGCAAGGAGAATCTCGAACGCAAGGATCTTTCCTTCATCGAGCGTGCCTTGTTCGCAGCGCGGCTTGAAGAGCACGGAATCGACCGTCACGCGTTGATGGCAGCACTTTCCGTGCACAAGGGTAACCTGTCGACCATGATCGCCGTAGCGAATTCATTGCCGGTGGATCTGATCGAAGCTGTCGGTCCCGCGCCAAAGGTCGGCAGGCCGCGCTGGGAGCAATTGGCCCAGTTGCTGGAAGCAACCCCGGGCTACTGGAAAGACCGGGTGGATGTGGCACGGCTCTTGCGGCTCGACAGTGACGGGCGTTTTGCATTGGTCCTGAAGAGCCTGACCCCGAAAAAGAAATCCGGACCTTTTGCCTATCCGCTCAAGTCACAACTGGGGACAGCCTTTGCGAAGATCGAGCAGAACGACGGCAAAACACGGGTGATCATCGATGACGCTACAGTGCCGGAATTCGGGCAATACCTGATCGAGCAGTTGCCGGAAATCTACGCTGCGTTTGTTCGCCGCGACAAGAGTGAACCGCGTATTAAACAACTCTAACTGGAGAGAGATCACAAAAGAAAAGGCCCCCGAAACAACGTCCCGGAAGCCCTCTCAAAGTCTAAGCAACTAGAGAATCGCATTTCCGAGAATCACTGTCAAGCGTTAAGCGCCGTTTCGGCGAGCAGATTTCTTTTGCCTGATTGAAGGTGAAAGCTATGAACAGGGAAATGACAACGACGCCCTTTGGGCGGCGATCGATGTCGCATGCCATGCTGGACGCTCAAGCCATGGCACGCGATTGTCCGCCGCTGCAGGTTGCCGACAAATGGAAATTGTTTCGTACCCTCACAGAAGCGAGACCGGCGCTTGGCGTGTCCGATCGTGCACTTGCGGTCCTGCATGCGCTTTTGAGCTTCCACAAGCACGTGGAGCTCGACAGCGAAAGCAATCTCATCGTCTTTCCGTCAAACCGCGAATTGTCGATGCGCTCCCATGGCATGGCGCCGGTCACACTGCGCCGCCATCTTGCCGCCTTGGTGGAGGCTGGTTTGATCATCCGGCGCGACAGCCCGAATGGCAAACGCTATGTGCGGCGCGACCAGGAGGGCGAGGTCAAGACAGCATTCGGCTTCGACCTTACGCCGCTGGTGGCCCGCGCTGAAGAACTTCAGCAACTCGCGGCCTCCATCCGGGCCGAGGACCTGGCGCGGCGCCTCTTGCGCGAGCGGATCAGCCTCCATCGCCGCGACATTGCCAAGATGATCATTTTCGCTGAAGAACAGGATCTGGCGGGTCCCTGGGAGGCGATTGGCGAAAGGTTCATGCCACTCGCCCGCCCGCTTTTGCGGGGCTTTGACCACAGGGGGCTCGCCGAATTGGCCGCTGCGCTTGACGATTTGCGTCTGGATGTGGAGAAGCTCTTGGAACTACACGCGAATTTCAATAAATCAAACGCCAGTGACGTTCAAAATGAACGGCACATACAGAATCAAAACCCCGACTCTTCATTTGATCTTGAACCCGGCTTTAGAAAAGACCAGGGGGCAAACGCCGAGACATATGCCGACGACGATGTACAACCGGATATGAGTGAAGGGAACATAACCAAAGCGTCTGACGTTCGACCCCGCCGGGCCAGCAAGTTGCCGCCGAAAGCTTTTTCACTCGGTTTGACCCTCAAGGCCTGCCCGGATATTGTCGACTACGCCCTGAGTGGGATCGACAATTGGCCGCAGTTCGTCCAGACCGCGAACCTGGTTCGGGTGACGCTCGGAATAAGCCCGGACGCTTGGAACCAGGCCATCGAAACCCTCGGCCAGAACGAAGCGGCGATCATTGTCGCAGCAATCCTGCAGAAAGGCGAAGCTATCACGAGCCCTGGCGGCTATTTGCGCGCGCTGACCGACAAGGCCCGCTCGGGATCGTTCTCCTCCGGGCCATTGCTGATGGGATTGTTGCGCGCCAATCAAATGCGGCCTGAAGCAAGGGCAGGGTAGGGCGCTATTGCGGGCGAATTAAATATTGACCATTGTGGTCATGTTTAATAACTCCTCATTTGATCACCTTTGCGAAGTGGGTACATGACAGGCTTTCCAAATACCAATCCGGCTGTGATCGGCAATACGACGTTTCACGACGTCGTATCCGAGGCGAGTGGTCAAACCTACCGGATCTTCGTCTATCGCCCCGACGGTGAAGCCCCGGAGCGGGGGTGGCCAGTCCTCTATATGACGGATGGCAATGCGGTCATCGGTACCGCTGTCGATGTCGTGCGGGCCCAGGCGAATTATCCAAGTGGAACAAATGTTGCGCCCGGTGTAATCGTGACAATCGGCTATCCGCTGGACGCAGCTTACGATCCGTTGCGCCGTTCGTGGGATCTCGGCCCTCCGCCCGGCAAAATCTATCCGCCATTTTACGAAAACAGTCCGGTGGTGAAGACCGGCGGAGCCGAAGCGTTCTTGCGCTTCATCGAGGATCAGGTCAAACCCATGGTCGAGGGATCCCTCGACCTCGACCGCAGCCGCCAGGCATTGTTCGGTCATTCGTTCGGCGGTCTTTTCGCGCTCTACAGCCTCTTCACGCGGCCCTCGGCATTCACGACGTGGATCGCTGCGAGCCCCTCCATCTATTGGGAAGATCGCACCATCGATACATTCTACCCGGCCTTCGAAGCGTCGCCGGGTACGAGGGAAAATGCGGAACTGTTCCTTTCTTGCGGCGAATACGAGACCGACAAACTGGCCCCTTTCCAGGTCGGGGCAGCGGACGAGGCCGAGCGGTTGGCACAAAAAAAGATCGCTCAGAATGATGTTTATGCGATCGAATTGATGAACCGGATTAACAGTTTGCCGAATCTGCCAATCCGCGTTGAGTTCGAAATTCATCCTGGCGAAAATCACATGTCCCTGTTGCCGGTCGCGGTGAACCGCGCCATTCAGCGTGCATTTGCCATCCGCAAGCCGCGCGCGGCTTGAACCGGACGGGGAAGGACGTGCAGTGTTGCCATGTGTTCCCTTGACGGACTTGCCGATCGTTTCCCGTTCGGAACGCGACGTGAGCCGACCCCATATAGATATCTGGTGGTGGCCTTACCCGGCGGGGATGAACTGGTCTGCAATCGGGGCCTCGTTGCCGCCGCACGAACAGGAACGAGCTGCGAATTTTGCATTCGAGAAGGACGCCGCCGGCTACGTGGCGGGCAGATTGCTCCAACGTTCAGTGCTGTCACTCTACACGGGCAAACATCCCGCTGAGCTCAAATTTCGCTCGGGTCATTTTGGTAAGCCATATCTTACAGGACTTGGAGAGCAGGGCATTGCCTTCAATCTCAGCAATGCCGCTGGATTAGTGGTGCTGGCCGTCAGCCGCGGCGCTGAAATGGTAGGGATTGATGCGGAGCCGATCAGCTCAACGATAGAGTCGGGAACGGCGTCGATATTCTGTAGCGACGAGGAATTGTCGCGCCTATCGGCTTTGGACGGTCACGAACGCCACGTGCAGCTCCTCTCCCATTGGACCTTGAAGGAGAGTTTTCTCAAAGGGCTGGGGACGGGTCTTTCGGTTGCTCCCGATCAATTGACCATCGGCCTTGATCCCACAACGCAAACAATCTGCATCTCCAGCAGTCGGACAGGCAAGACGGCGGGATGGCATCATCGTCTGATGACGGCGCCTTTTGGCCATTTGATTGCGGTCTCTGTGAAAACGGGCCATTCCAATCCCGTTTTTCGGCAACGCGAATTCATGTTTGGGAACGGATCTCAGTAATCGACGGCCATGGATTGCACCATGATGTCGTGGCCCGAAGATAACCAGTTCACTTGCGAGTCATGCGGCTCAAGGTCGAAATGGTCATGACCAAGCAGCGAATTGACGATGTGGGCACTGCGCCAGGCCATCAGGCTAAGCTGTGAATCGGCGATGCCGTGGCTGTAGCGTCCGGCGTTCTGTGCGAAGATTCGGTTCTGCTTTGGTCCGTTCCAGTTCAGGCAATAGTCGTCGTTTAACATCAGCCGGCTGTTGCGGTCGAATTGAATGCGGTCCTCCAGCCCTGCCATTGCATCCGGGAGCCTGAATTGGTAGCCGGTGGCAAGGACGATAGCATCGGCATGGGCGACCTCGACACCGCCGTCGAAGCGATTGCGCACGACCAGGCGATACCCATCCTTGTCCACTCCCACCTGAATGACGTCGCGATTGGGCGAGAGCTTCGCGTCGATGTGGCGGTTTTCCAGATAGCGCAGCGTGTAGAGCCGCCGGTAGATGGCGTTGATGGTGGAAATTGACAATCCATCGCTGGTCAGGACGGACGCCTTCAGCGCCTCCTGTTTCTGGTCATTGTTGAGGTTGAGATAAGCATAGACGTATTCTGGTGAAAATACCTGGTTGGAGAACGCGGTGTCATTGATCGGCTCGAAATTGTGGCGGCGACTGAACCAGTTCAGCTCCTTCAGCGCCGGTTTCGAATTGAGTAGCGCCTCCACGACCTCGCCGCCGCTCTGACCGCCGCCGATGACTGCAATTCGGGCGGCGTTGAGGCTGGGGAGGCGGAAGAAGGCTTCCGAATTATGGAAACATCTTTCGCCAAGGAAGGGTGCCGCCCAGGATGGTGTGAATGGTGTCGTACCGGTGCCAACAACGAGGTTTTTCGCGACCACGCTGCCATTATCAAAGCGAAGCCGGAAACGGTCTTTGTCGAAGGACACGTCGCGCACGGCAGCATCGAAAGTCAGACCATTTAGCCGGCTTGCTACCCACGCTAGATATGCAGCGAATTCGCGGCGCGGCACCGCATCATATTGTGCGTTGAGAAATGCATAGAGCCGCTTGTGCGCCACGAGGTAGGAAATGAATGACCAGGGGCTCGTCGGCAACACTGGCGTGACGAGGTCTTTCAGATAGGAGGACTGCAACTCGACATCTGGCAGCATCATGCCGGGGTGCCAGTCGAATTTTGACCGTCGTTCAAAGAAATGCGCATGGATGGTCCCGACGCTGTCCAGAAGCGAGGCGAGGCTCAGATTGGATGGCCCGATACCGATCCCCGCCAGATCGAGCGTTTCGCTGGTCTGGCTGCGATCATTGTTGGCAAACATGGCAGTCATCAGAATTCCTTTCCGTCAACGCTTTCGTTGCAGTCAGATGGGTCAGAGGGCATCTTTGAGGCGGTGCGCCAGCCGGCTGTGGAATGCCTGCGAACCAATCACGTGCAGATGATTGGTGCCCGAGATGATCTCAGCCGGGTTAGCCCTTGGCGAATAGCGACGCCAGTCAATCAGATTGAGCCCGCGGTTGAGGCTGTCATCAGCGGCCCATGAATGAATGGGAACATCGTACGGCTGAAGCTGATGCCGCCTGAAGATCAGCGCATTGTCGATGAGGATCCAGAATGTGTGCTCACGGCTGCTGATGTCAGGTCCGTCGGTCGGGAGCGCATCCTTCTCGTCACCGACAAAACGCAGGAACTGGTCGTAGGTGTCCGCGTCCATCACACCGAGGAGGCGGTCCCACTCGGCGCGCATGGCAGTACGCGATAGCCAATCCTGCACCGTCGCATGCAACTGGTCGCGTTCGCCCTGCTTGAAACGGGGCGTTGCGCCAATGGCGAATTCGGTGCCGAGGTCGCAAACGTCGACCATTGTGATCAGCCGCAGGTCGATCTCGTCGCCAAGGCGCCGCGCCGCTTCATAGGCCAGAAGGCCACCCCACGACCACCCAAGGAAATAGCAGGGTTGCCCTTTGCTGTTTGCCCGAATGTAGTCGACATAGCCTTCGATGATCTCGTCAACGGAAGCGCCGATCTGTTTCTGCTCGGACAGCGAATAGCAGATGAACCCGGTCGCAGGCTGGTCTGCACCGAGATAGTCGACAAGCTTGACGTACTCACGCGTACTGACAAGGAGACCCGGGAAACAATAGAGCATCGGCCTCGATCCCGATGCACGCAGAACGATGACCTCGCTGCCGGACTGATCATGGCCCGCCTCGATAATCCCGGCGAAGGAACGAACGGTCGGATTGTTGAAGAGGTCGGCAATCGTGGTACGGTCCTGGGGCTTGCGCTGGCGCAGGGCCGACAGTATGCGAATGGCCCCCAGCGAGTTGCCACCAATGCTGAAGAAATTATCCTCGACGCTTATGGGGCTGATGTTCAGAATCTGCTGCCATAGCTCAAGAACCTCCGCCTCCGTCGCGGTCTCGGGTTCTATGATCGTTCGTTGCATCGGTGTCGGGGCGGGAAGTGCAAACCGGTCCAGCTTGCTGTTCGGATTGATTGGCATACTTTTCAGGGAAACGATGGCCGAAGGTACCATGTAGGCTGGCAAGGCGCGTTCAAGTGCCAGGTGAATGGCGGAGATGTCGAGCTCGAGGCCCTGTTTTGGCACCACGTAGGCAACGAGCATTTTCTGCTTCGTCGCCTCGTCATCGCGCAGGACGACAAGTGCCTCGCCCACGCCATCCTGCTGCAACAATGCCGCTTCGATCTCGCCGAGCTCGATGCGATATCCGCGCAATTTGACCTGATGGTCGACCCTACCGACGAACTCGACCGTGCCGTCCTCGCGCCACCGTGTGAGGTCGCCCGAGCGATAGAGGCGGCCGCCGTCCGGGGCGAAGGGATCGGGGATGAAACGATCGGCAGTCGTGTCCGGCTTGCCGATATAGCCGCGCGCCATGCCTTCACCAGCGATGTAAAGCTCGCCTGTCACGCCGATGGGGCAGGGGTTCAGATCGGGATCGAGCACATAGACGCGGCGATTGCCAACGGCGCGGCCGATAGGGGCATAGGTGCCTTCAAATTTCTGTCCGGCACGGACCTTCCAGACCATGGGCGTCATGATGGTTTCAGTGGGACCATAACCGTTTATCAGCCATTCCGATTTGAGTGCCGTTGAAAGGAGATCGAAGGTCTGCTGCGCCAGGCCTTCGCCGCCGAAGGAATAGAGCCGCATGGGTGGTGCGCTATCCGTCAGGTCGGCCCACTCGGCAAGCTGCTGGAGATAGGTGGTCGGGATACTCGCATTGTTGGCGCCATGCTTGCGCATTACAGTGAGCGTTTCTTCCGGGGTCCACAGCGGGTGGTCGGGAAGAATGATGCTGCCACCCTCCATGAGAGGGTTCATCCAGCGCTCGTGGCCTCCGTCCGAACTGAACGGCAGGAATGGCAGTTCTCGCGATTCTTCGCTCATGCCGTAAACGCGCGACGTATTCTGCATGTGATGGGTCAATGGCCCATGCTCGACCGCGACGCCCTTCGGCAGGCCCGTCGAGCCTGAAGTGTACATGATGTATGCCAGTTGATCCTTGTGGACGCGAACGTCCGGTGCCGCGTCCTGCTCATCGCTCAGGTCGAGCCTGTCGAGTTCAAGAATGATCGCATCAAGCCCGTCGGGAATACGGTCGAGCAGCCAGCTATGGGTCAGTATTACCTTGACCCCGCCATCCCGAAGAATGTGATGATTGCGCGTCGTCGGATGATCGGGCTCCACAGGAATATAGGCACCCCCTGCCTTCAGGGTCGCCAGAATGCCGACGATCGCTTCCGGCGAGCGCTTCACTGCGATGGCGACGCTCACCTCGGCACCAACGCCGAGCTTGATCAGCCTGTGCGCAAGTCTGTTGGCAGACTGATCGAGCCTGCCATGGCTCCAGACCTCGTCGGCAAAGATGATCGCTGTCTTGTCTGGGGTACGGGCCGCATGAGCAGCAATGTGTTCGTGTACCGGACGGTCGTCATTAGCGCCGTCGTCGTCATAGGGGGCGGAGAGGATGCGCAGTTCGTCTTCGCCGATGAGCTGGATATCCTTGATCCGGACACCTGTCCTGCCGACTGCCTGCTCAAGGATGCGGCTGAAGTGTAGAGCGGCGCGCTCGATCATCGCCGGCTCATAAAGGTCCTCGGCATAGTCGAACTGCGCATCCAGTCCGCCCGACGCGTTCGGCGACACAATGAGCGCAAGCTCGACATCGGATCGCGGAGCAAGTTTGACCCGCTGATGCAGCACTCGCTCGGAATGGGCACAAGGCGCGCGGAATTCGAACAGCGATTTGACAATCGCCTCCTGTTCGCGCTCCTCATGGCTTTGCATCTCCTGCACCAGCCGTTCGTATGGAACAAGGTTGCGGGCACCCTCTGTTCTGGAGGAGGCAATGGCCTGGCAGACGTCGAGGACGCTGGCTCTTGAAGTGAGCTCAAAATTAAGCGGGAGGATCTGTTCCGTGCGGCAGATCGGTTCCAGGCTGGCCCGATTGGACAGGAGTAACCCATATTGCAGCGTATAGGTGCCGCTATAGCGGGCCAGCAGAATGGCAAAAGCGGCTGAAAGCAACAGCTCTGCTGATTGCCCGTGCTGGCCTGCATAAGTCTTGATATCGTTCCACAGCGCCGGGTCCAGTTGGAAGGGAGCACGCCGCCGCCTGGTTCCGGCATATCCGCTTGTGCTGAAGCGCGTCGGCAGGACAGTCGCATTATATTCCTCGCCGATCAGCTCACGCCAACAGGTCAGAGCGCTGGCGAAATCGTCGGTTTCCAGCCATGTTTCCTCGATTGCGCCGCGGTGGAGGCTGTCGTCGGCAAGTATGGGCAGGGACCTGCCGTCGACGAAGGCCACGAGGTCTTCCTGTAGCGCCGCGAGCGCCGCCTCGTCGCAGACGATGGGGTGGAGGACAATGGACGATTCGAGCCCATCCTGCGAAATGATCAACTGACAGCGCGAAGCGACTCCATTCAGGAGGTCAAATGGCCGCGACACGAATGCCTGTCGCTGCTCATCCGCTTCCGGGGAAGTCAGGGGGTTGCTGTCGCTGCCCAGGGTTTCAACGGGTGATGTATCGCCGGAAAGGGCGAACTGTTCGATGCGACCGCCCGCGAAACGACGAAAGCGGGTTCGCAAAGCGCTGTGCCGGTCCGCCAGTTTCACCAATGCGCCTTGCAATTGATCGAGGGTGACGGAAGCGCTCCACCGCAGTGTCAGGACCTGCAACGGAAATACAGTGCTGTTGCCGATCTGCTCGAGGGACCAGATGCGCTTTTGCGCCAGGGTCAGGGGAAAACCGTCAGAAAATGTCTCGCCGTCGATTATCACCGGGTGGTAGTTGGCCGGCGCTGGCGTAAAGAGCTTGTTCATATCGTCACCGATTGTCGCTTGAAATGGGAGTGGGCCGTTCAGGCCATTGCCTGGCGCAAACCGAGAGGCCGTGGATCCACCCACAGCTCCTTGATCCTGGCAAGGCACGCATCGCGCGTGCCTGAATAGGGAACTTTGATCCATCCCACCGGCATCGCCTTGTCGTCGGGCCAGACCGAATAGCGATGCTCCGCGTCGCGAACGACGCTCCAACTTTCTGGCAATTTCTCTACCGCCGACATCCGCAGACTCCTCAACAAGACGAACATGACCAAGAGACGCAGGAGCGCGCCGGCGATTTAAGCAAAACGAATAAATTTTTTTCGAGGGACAGCCTAAATCGGTGCGATGGCAATTCGTCACTGCTTGGAACCACCGCGAAGAAAAAATGCAGCATCGGCTGCGGAGCACGCCATGAACCCCACACATCATGCCAGAGACAAGCGACGCGATACGCTGTCCCCAGCGAGCAGTTACCTCAGATACGCATTCATGCCTCAACCCAACCGGCTGGACGTCTCGACACCAGGCGGCACCCATACGGTCTCGGTAGACACCGGTCCGGATGGATTGACGCTGGGATTGCCAAACCTGGCGCCAACCGAAACGGTGCAGGTCTTGAGCGCAGCGGTCGAATTCATGTCCGCGCAATCGCGCGATGGCGGCTCTATCGAGGTGACCAATGTGCACACACTGGAATTTCCGCTCGGCGATCTCAAACGCAATCGGCTGACCGTGGATCCGCGCGCTTTCTGGCAATGGCCAGCCCCATGGATTGCAAAGCCGGCTTATCCAAATCCGCAAGTGCATGTCGTCAGCAATGGTCAGTACCATCCGAAGCGGCCGGCCAAACCGTCCGGCGTCGTTTATGAGCGCTATATTCCCTGGCTCGACCAGCACCTCTCATTGCGCGTCGCCGATCCGATAGCGGATATCGAGCACTTCCATCGCTGGATGAATGACGAACAGGTCAATGTGATTTGGGAGGATGGCGGCGACCGGCAGAAGCATCTTGGCATTCTCGAGGACCGGCTGCGCGACCCGCATATGCTTGGGCTCATCGGCTGCTTCGATGGGGTTCCATTCGGCTATTTCGAAGTCTACTGGGCCAAGGAAAACCGGCTCGGGCCCTACTACGACGCGCAGGATTATGATCGCGGCTGGCATGTCGCCATCGGCGAACCGGCCTATCGCGGCAAGCAATGGATTACCGCCTGGCTGCCGTCCTTGATGCATTTCATCTTCCTCGATGATCCACGCACGCAGCGCATCGTCGGCGAACCGCGCGCCAGTCACGAACAACAGATCCGTAATCTCGATCGGTCGGGGTTTGCCAAGGTCAAGCATTTCGATTTCCCGCACAAGCGCGCCATGCTGGTGATGCTGACGCGCGAACGCTTCTTCGGCGACCGTCTGTGGGCGCCGGCGCCATGACGGCAAAACCGAAGCATGCCTATTTTGCGCCGGATGATCTCAATGATCCGGCATTGACCCGGCTGATTTTCCGGCTCGGCCTTCCAGCGGTCGCAGGTCTTTCGATCAATGCTGTCCATCACACGATCAACATGGTTTTTGTCGGGATGATCGGCAGTCACGAGATCGCGGCCATCACCGTTGTCCTGCCGATCCTCATGATGATCGGCGCGATCGGTGAGGGTCTCGGCGTCGGCGTTGCGAATGCAGTCGGCCGCTCCCTCGGTGCCGGTGATCCGCAGCGGGCCAATATCACGGCCTCGACCTCTGTCATGCTGGCAATACCGCTCGGCTTCGCACTGACAGGCGGCATCCTTCTGTTCAAACGCGAGTTGCTGGTTCTTTTCGGCGCCAGTGAGGCCATCCTGCCGCTGGCCGAACACTATCTCTCCATCGTTGCGTTCTCTGTGACCTTGACGATGCTTCAGATCCTTTCGGATTTCATCGCAATCTCGGAAGGAAACACCCGCTTCAGCATGTGGACGTTGATGGGCTGTTTCGCTCTCAATATCGCGCTCGACCCGATCATGATTTTCGGGTTCGGCTTTGGCCTCGCCGGTGCCGCCATCGCCACGATGCTCTCGCAAATTGCGGCCCTTGGTGCCTATTTCGTCTATTTTCGCCGACATGTCGGGACCCTGCATCTCGCCGCGCGTTTTGCCCAATTTCGCGCCTGTATCCTCAAACCGGTTCTGCTCATAGGGTTGCCGACGACATTGACGAGCATGTTGAGCAGCATCAGTTTTGCAGTGCTGTTCGCATTTGCCGGGCTTTACCGGGGTGATGCCGGCATTGCCGGTATTGGCATAGCGATGCGCGTCCTCACCCTCGGCATGCTCCCTGTCATCGGCCTTTCGCTGGGCGGGCAGGCGGTGCTGAGCTTTGCATGGGGCGCCAAACACCCGGCGCGGCTGCTTGCCGCCTCGACCATGCTTCTCAAGCTCACGTCCGGGTTTGCCATTCTCTATGGCCTCGGCGCCGTGGTCCTGCGCGATCAGATCACAGCAATTTTCACCAACGATCCCGGGATAGCCTCAATCGCGGCGATCGCCATTCTGGTCACCCACATTCCCTTCATCTTCTTCGGGCTGCGGCAGATCCTCGTGGTCCTGTTGCAGGCACAGGGGCGGGCACGTCTGGCGGCGTTGATCAGCGTTGCGCAGAATGGCTGTTTTCTGCTGCCGCTCCTCCTGGTCCTTCCGCATTGGCTCGGCTTCGAGGGCGTCCTTGCCAGCCTCTTTCTTGCCCCGGCACTGACGGCGCTTCTGTCGAGTGCGATCCTGTTCATGGTCCTGCGCCAGCTGCGCCGACCTTCGTCCGTCCAAGTCTTCAACACAGTGTCTGAGAGGGCATCATGAACAAAGCCATGCCACCACAAGAATTCAATCTGGAAATGCCGGACGACCTGTTCTCGCCGGTCGACGTCGCCGCGTTCAACGCCGTTTCGCCGCCAATTTTCCAAACGTCGCTCTTTACCTATGACACCTATGAAGCGATGGAGGACGTCTTCGCCGGCCGTTCACGCAATTACATCTATTCGCGCGGCGACAATCCGACGGTGCGCGAGTTTGAGCTGCTCACCGCTCGGCTGGAAGGCGCCGAGGACGGGCGCGGTTTTTCCAGCGGTACGGCGGCCATCACCGCCACGATCCTCAGCCTCGTCGAGGCGGGTGACCGGGTCGTCGCTGTCCAGCACCTTTACAATGATATCTATCGGCTCTTCGTGAAACTGCTTGCCCGCTTTGGGGTGACCGTGAATTTCGTCGACCCGTCCAACCACGATGAAGTGCGTGCTGCCCTGCCGGGCGCGAAGTTGCTCTATCTTGAAAATCCGACATCCATGGTCTTCGAGCTGCAGGATATCGAAGCGCTGACGTCGATGGCCAAGGAACATGGCGTAACCACCGTCATCGACAATTCCTGGGCGACACCGCTGTTTCAAAGGCCGATCAAGCATGGCGTGGATATCGTCATCCACGCGGCATCGAAATATCTCGGCGGCCACAGCGATACGGTCGCCGGCGTCGTTGTTGGGCCCCGCGATCTCATCGCGAGGATCAACAGCTCAACCTATCCATATATCGGCGCAAAACTCTCACCTTTCGAGGCCTGGCTGCTCCTGCGCGGCATGCGCACGCTCAAAGTGCGATTGAAGGAGCACATGCATAATGGACTCGTGCTTGCCAAGCACCTGCAGCGGCATCCGGATATTGCTCTCGTGCGCCATCCGGCCTTTTCCAATCATCCGGGCAAGAAAACCCTGACGGGCTTTTCGGGACTCTTCGCCTTTGATCTCAATCCCGACATCGACGTCGCCGGTTTCGTCAACGCGCTGCGCCATATCCGGCTTGGGGTCAGCTGGGGCGGACCGGAGACGCTCGTCGTTCCAGCCAAGGCAGCCTTGCAGATTCCAGACCGCATGACTTCGTTCGTTCGCTTCGGCGTGAACCCGCAAACCATCCGCTTTGCCGTTGGCCTTGAGGAGCCGGAAATCATCTGGAACGACATCCAGCAGGCCCTCCACAATGCGCGGCTGTAGCATTCGGGCCACATCAAAGCGTTGAACCTTCAAGGCGCGGCAAAAAAGTCCGCAAATCTGCTCTGGCGCCTTGACTTCAATAAGATGATAAATGTAGTCATGTTTTAACATGAGTACAAAACTCAAATAATTTCTCGAGCAGCGTCAATGTTTTACAGGGGGTTAGTCATGCGAGATTGCAGGACTGGAATGCGCGGTGACGTCAATTCGGCGGGACACCGTGCGCGTTTGCTGATGACGACGTCAATCGCCGGATTGCTGCTGGCAAATGCGGCCGTCGCGCAGGAAACGCCGAACGTTCAATTGAACACCATCGTTATCGACAGCAATTCCAGCCCCGTCGGACCGGATACGGGTTACATTGCCAAGAACACAAATACAGGCACGAAAACCGACACGCCGATCCGCGAGATACCCCAATCGATTTCGGTTGTAACCCGCGAGCAGATGGACGACCGGATCACCGAAAAGATCGAGGACGCGATTTCCTACACCTCCGGTGTCACCGCTTCTCCCTGGGGCGTCGACGACCGCTTCGATCAGTTCCTGATCCGAGGCTTCGATGTCGGCCCCTATGCGGTGTTTCGCGACGGCCTCCCGCAGAAGGCCATCGATTTCTCCGGCTTCAAGGTGGAGCCGTATGGGCTTGAGCGCGTCGAGGTACTCAAGGGACCGGCCTCGGTTCTTTATGGCGACAACGATGTAGGCGGCTTGGTCAATCTTGTCACCAAGCGGCCGACGAAAGACCCGCTCTATAGCGCCTATGCCGGTTACGGCTCCTTCAACACCTACGAAGTCGGGATCGACGCAGGCGGACCGCTCGACAAGGATGGCGTCTGGACCTATCGCTTGACCGGCCTCTTCCGCGATGGGGCGCTGGAAACGGACTTCTCCAAGAACAACCGCGTGTTCATCGCGCCCGCAATTACCTGGTCGCCGAGCGCCGATACGTCATTGACGATCCTTGCGAACTACCAGTGGGACGAACTCACGCCCAATACGTTCCTCCCTGTTGCCAATCCGGCATTCCCGGACCTTCCGAAATTCTCGCGCAGCTTCACGACGTCGGACCCGAATTTCGATCGGTTCGACGCTAATCACGGGTCTATCGGCTATCAGTTCGAACACAGCTTCAACGAAGCATGGACGGTGCGCCAGAACCTGCGCTACTCGTCGCAGGACACCGATTACCGGCATCTCTACTATTCCAGCATGATCGATGATCACACGCTGAACCGCACGGCGTTTACTGTTGACGAGACGGCAACGATCTTCAGCGTCGATAATGGCGTGCAGTATGATTACGACGGTACGCGTATCAAGAACACCCTGCTGATGGGCCTGGATTACACACGCCAGACAGTTGATGGGCAGAACGGCTTCGATACCGGCCCGAGTCTCGACATAAACGATCCGGTCTATGGGATCGACGTGCCGGCACCCGCAATCTATCTCGACCGCCGCCAGACAGTCGATCAAATCGGTCTCTATGCGCAAAACCAGACCAAGTTCGACGATCGCTGGATACTGACGCTTGGCGGGCGCCAGTCATGGGTAACCAACAAGAACTTTGATCGCCTCAGCGAAGTCACCGACAAGCAGGATGATGATGCATTCACCGGCAAGGTCGGGCTCGGGTACCTCTTCGACAATGGCTTGACGCCATACGTAAGTTACTCGGAATCCTTTACGCCCATCATCGGGCAGGGATCGACCGGCCAGACGTTCGCGCCGTCGGAAGGCAAGCAGTATGAAGCCGGCGTCAAGTATGAACCCGGCTTCTTCCCGGGAACGGTGACCGGTTCGGTATTCGAGATCACCAAGTCCAATGTCCTCACCCCGGATCCGGACGACCCGAACTTCCAGGTGCAGACCGGCGAGGTTCGCCACCGCGGCTTCGAGATGGAGTCGGTCGTCAATCTCTTTCACGGCGTTAGCCTGATTGGTAGCTATACCTACCTTGATGCTGAAATCACCTCCAGCAACGCGCCGGGTGAAGAGGGTAATCGTCCAGCCCTCGTACCGGAAAATCAGGCGGCGCTTTGGGCGAAGTATACGTTCGAGACGGGAGTGCTCGAAGGGCTCAGCATCGGTTCCGGCGTTCGCTATGTCGGCAGCACCTTTGGCGACAATACCAATCAGATCAAAGTGGACAGTTATACGCTTGTCGATGCGGCGATCAGCTATGAAAGGAACGGCTGGAAAGGGTCGCTCAAGGCAAGCAACCTGTTCGACAAGGAATATTACTCGACCTGCGCCGGCGACGATAACGGCAATCCGATGTGCATCTATGGCGAGGGCCGTGTCATCATGGCTACCCTCTCTGCGAAGTTCTGAGGGCGCAATGACCGCCATGTCCTTTTCATTGAGTGAAGTCGGGTTCGAAGTCGCTGGCAGAACTTTGCTTCATCCATTGACCCTGGACATTCCAGCTGGCGAGGTCGTCGGCATTCTTGGCCATAATGGCTCGGGAAAATCGACGCTTCTGAAGATATTGGCGCGCTTCCAGTATCCGACGAGAGGGCGTGCCAAATGTCTCGGTCAGGATCTTGCATCCTTCCGTACCAAGTCCTATGCGCGAAAGGTTGCCTATCTGCCGCAGCAGGCGCCGGATACTGACGGCATGACGGTCATGGAGGTGGTAGCGCTTGGCCGGTACCCCTGGCATGGCGCCCTTGGCCGGTTCACCGGTGCCGACAGGGCGAAGGTGGCCGAAGCGCTTAAACTGACGTCGATGACCGCAATGGCTGATCGCGTCGTCGACACCTTGTCGGGAGGCGAGCGCCAGCGCGCCTTTCTCGCCATGCTCATCGCGCAGGACACGGAATGCCTGTTGCTTGATGAGCCCATATCCGCGCTCGATATCAGTCACCAGATCGAGGTCATGCAACTGATCCGGATGCTTGCGCACGACCACAACAAATCCGTGCTCATCGTCCTGCACGACATCAACATGGCAGCGCGCTACTGCGATCGGCTGATTGCGCTGTCGAGCGGCAAGCTGGTTGCCCATGACGAGACGCAAGCATTAGTCACAGCGGACAGGCTTGGCGCCATTTACGGCGTCCGCATGGGGATATTTCACCATCCGCAAACGCAATCGCCAATCAGCTATGTGCTCTGAACGCACTAGTCGGCTTTCCCGGCGCTCTTTTCTGGGCGCGATGGCCTTCGCACCCACGCTTGTGGCGGCGAGGGGCAGGGCGGCCGGCATGCGCGTGGTCTGCCTGGATTACGGCCTGGCGCAGACACTGATCGAAATCGGATCTCCGCCGGTCGGCCTGATCGACACACCAAGCTGGACGGATTGGGCCATCGAGCCGCCGCTGCCGCCGGGCATTGCAAACATGGGATCGGCGCATGAAGTCAATATGGAACTGCTGCAGCTCCTCAAGCCGGATATCATCCTTTCGACGCCCTTTCTCGAATGGGTGCGGCCACAGCTGGAGCTGATTGCGCCAGTCAAGTCCTTTCCGATCCATGCTCTGGGTTCATCGCCCTATCCTCACATTTTGACAGCAACCCGGGAACTCGGAAATCTGCTGGGCCGTGCCGCCGAGGCCGAGGCCCTGATCGACCGCACCGAAACCGAATTGCGAGCGGCGAAGGAAAAAGCTCGTCATCTCGGCAAGATTGCGGTCATGACCTTTCTCGATGCACGCAACCTTCGGCTCTATGGCCCGGGGGGGAATTTCCAAGACGTCTTGGATCGCCTTGGTATCGAGAATGCATGGAAACGGCCGACGAACGAATGGGGTTACAGCGATGCCAGCATGGCGGATCTGATTGATGTAGGCGACAACTGGCTGTTCTACATGGACCCTGTGCCGCCTGACGTTATTGCCAGCCTTTCTGGAAGTCCACTTTGGCAAAGCATGCCCTTCGTCGCGAAGGGCCGCGTCCAGCGCATGGAGAGCGTCCTCATGTTCGGTACGCTGCCATCGATGACACGCTTTGCCCGGCTGCTGGTTAAAGCAATCGCATGACACGCTCCAAGTTCAAGCCATGGTTATGGACCCTCCTCCTTTGGTTGGCTGCCCTTATCGTGACGGTGATCAACCTTGCGCCTTCCCTGAAGGGCATGGGGTTCGTCGAGCTTGTCTCAACGCCATCGCCCGAAGATAGTCGCGCCGTCCTCGCGCACTACAGCCTTCTGCCGCGTCTGGCTATCGCTTGCATAAGCGGTTTCGCTCTCGGATTGTCCGGCATGTTGTTCCAGCATGTCTTGCGCAATCCTCTGGCTTCACCTTCGACTCTCGGTGTTGAAGCCGGCGCGCAGTTGGCGCTCGGCGTTGCCATGTTGTGGTTTCCGGCGCTTCTCGGTTGGGACCGGGACGTCACCACCGCACTCGGCGGCTTCGCAGCCATGGGGATTGTCTCCATCGTTGCCTGGAAATTCAACTTCCAACCGGTCGTTGTGATCCTCGCCGGCATGGTGACGGGATTGTACTGCACGGCGCTCGTGACGCTGATCGTACTGATGAATGACCATTATCTCGCGGGTCTGTTTATCTGGGGTGGGGGGTCGCTTAATCAGAATGACTGGCGGCAAGTGACAAGCCTCCTGCCGAAGATTGCACTTTCGACCTTGATCGCGTTCCTGCTTGTCCGGCAACTCACCCTGCTGTCACTGGGCGAGGCAGCCCAAGGTCTCGGGGTAAAGCTGCAATTTGTGCGCGCCGGCGCCTTTGCGGTCGCGGTCGCTTTGACGACCTTCGTCGTCAGCGCCGTCGGCATCATCGGTTTTCTCGGACTTGCGGCCCCCGCAATCGCCCGGGCAATCGGGGCGAGACGCATTGGCGACCGGATGATCCTCGCGCCGCTTATCGGAGCCGCTCTGCTGGTCATCATCGATCAGCTGGTGCAAATCTATGGTACGCGCACAGGCATTGCCCTGCCGACGGGCGCCGTGACGGCGCTCGTCGGGGCACCCGCACTGCTCATTCTGATGCTGAGACGCGCCGTGCCGCTGCAATCCACCACGGAGGGGCGGTCGATCCTGGTTGCAAGCCGTCACCAGGGGGTTCTTCTGGCCATCCTGTTGTTGCTGCTGGTTGCGGCGTTCATGACGCTCTTTGTTGGCCGCGATGTCAACGGGGCTTGGGCAAGCCAGAGCGGCGCAATGCTGGAGCAGCTGCTGCCGTGGCGCTTGCCCCGGCTTGTCGCGGCAACCTCCGCGGGCGTCATGCTGGCGCTTGCCGGTAGTATGCTGCAAAGGCTTACCGGCAATGCGATGGCGAGCCCCGAGGTGCTGGGCGTCAGCGCCGGAACGGCCTTCGGCTTGCTCTGTGTGCTCTATATGGCAACGGAGCCAACCTACCTTGGCCGCTTGACCGGAGGCTTCTCAGGGGGCGCGGCGGTGCTCGTGCTTCTGTTCCTCATGGGCGGCAACGCCAAAACCGGCAACCGCTTTCTGATACTGGGCGTCTCGCTCGGCGCGCTGCTGACGTCATTGGTCTCGATCATCCTGGCGTCGGGCGACCCCCGCGCCATCTCCCTGATCAGCTGGATGGCTGGCTCCACTTATGGCGTCAACGCGACGACGGCCGTTATATCACTGGCTTTTGCCTTGGTCGGTATAGGGGGCGTCATGCTGTTTGTACGGCCGCTCCAGCAATTTGCTCTGGGCGAGATATCGGCGCATTCGAGGGGCGTCGATATCAGGATTGCGCGCCTTATGATCCTCGGCTTTTCCGCGCTCCTGACGGCCATCGGCACCCTTGTCGTCGGTCCCTTGAGCTTCGTCGGGCTGATGGCGCCGCACTTAGCACAACGCCTTGGTCTCATTCGGGGTGCACCACATCTGGCGGGGTCAGCCTTGATTGGGGCGCTGTTGATGGCGGTCGCGGACTTCATCGGGCGCACCGGTTACTTCCCGTGGCAATTGCCCTCAGGTTTGATTGCGACCCTGCTAGGCGGGCCCGTATTTGCCGTTCTACTCCTGCACAGCAGGCGTCAAATCATGCAGCATTGAGCGTCCGCTGGCAGGCCCGGTGCGCATCCTTGACCATGAAGTTGACAAGGGTGCGCGATACCCCCAATTCCTCGGCGATATCCTTTTGCGGAACGCCTTCGATGCGGTGCCGGACGAAGGCATCGTGCGTACGTTTCGGCAGGTTTTTCAAAGAGTTGAGGACATCCCGCAAGGTCTCGGTTGCGACCAGACTGTCAAGTGCGGTGACTGCTGGAGCGGGGATAGAATCCGCGCCGTCCATTGGCATCATTTTGAGCTTCTCACGGGAACGCTTTCTGGCTTCGTCGAGCGCCAGATTGTAGACCATGCGGCAGGCATAGCCGACAGGGCACTGAATGCAGCTCGATTGCATGGTGCAAGCCTTGACGACGGCATCCTGAAATATATCCTCAGAATGCACGTGGGAGTGCAGCACGCCTTCTGCGATTTTCAGCAGCTTGGGCTTGTATTGCACAAGAGTATCGACAAGAACGTTGCAACATGGATGAGTCGGTTCTTCATTCATCTTCAGGTCTTTGACTGTTGTATTTACTGCGTTTGGCACATGGATGCGAATGGCGAAAATTCAATTTCGAGGTGCGAGTAAAACAGCGTCGATGCCGACACGAGCCATCTATAATTTAACATGAATAAAAGAGTCAAGTTATTAAATCGAAATAGTTAGTCCAGTGACGGAGGCATGCAATCGGCGACAACCAAAACGCAGGTTCTGATTGAGGAATTGGGGCGAGGATTGCCGTTTTTCGGCGAAAACCGGCCAAATGTTTTTGATTTTTGGCAAAATGGACGCAGATTTCGTCCGTTTTCGCTGCGACATACCAACAGTCGACCACTGTTGATTCCCATGTTAAGCCGGGTTGGTCACATTGAAACCCAAGGTGGAAAAATCGCATGAGCCGGCTCGACAGCTTCATTCACCGCATGATGGCGCAACGCGACGTTCTCAACGGAATTCGCAAAACGGTGAACGGCGTCGAGGGTCCCGTGCTGGAGCTGGGGCTTGGCAACGGCCGGACGTACGACCATTTGCGCGAGCTGTTTCCCGAGCGGAGGATCATTGTTTTCGATCGGGCGGTCGGATCGCACAAAACGTCGACGCCTGATCCGGAGAACATGGTCCTGGGCGATATCCGCGAAACCGCCCAGACATTCGCCGGCGTCAATGCAGCGCTTGTTCACGTCGACATTGGGACCGGCTATGACGACAAGGATGCCATTACATTAACCTGGTTGCCGCAAATTTCAGCGGCGCTGCTCGGACCGGGTGGCCTGGTCGCAAGTGGCCTTGAACTGAAACATCCACGACTGGATCCCTTGCCGCTTCCCGAGAGCGTGCCGGCCGGGCGCTACTTCCTATATCGCCGAATCAATTAACAACAAGTCGAACTGGGCCTCACCGACAGGTATGTCCCGCACCTTCGCGGGTGTGGCGCTGCCGTCGCGAAAAATCAGGCAGTCGTCATAGAACCGGGCAAGATAGTCTACGAAGTCGGCTGCTTGCTCCTCGCCATAGAAGGCGGGAGAGAACTCCATATAGAGTGGAACACGGCGCGCGAGCAGCATTTCCATCGATCTGCAGGCATGCGGCTCGTAACCCTCGATGTCCATCCAGATCAGGCCAATTTCGTCAGGGGCAGTCGATGTCCAGGCAAGTATGGCGGATACGGGCTTAACCGGAACGGCGATCTTGTTGTCGGTGCCACTTTGCCGGATGGCGCTGCTTTTGCCGTGATTGTTGCGGTGCTGGAAGAAATCGATCTCGCCTTCCTTGTCGCCCGCCGCGCAGTTGACAAGGATGACACGGTCTTGAAGCTTGTTCTGGGTGATGTTGGTCTGCAACAGCGCAAAATTGCGGGGATCGGGTTCGACACTGACGATGCGGCCGAATGCCTTGCTCAAGGCAAAATAGATGGTCTGGGTACCGATATTGCCGCCGAGTTCAAGCAGCGTGCTTCCTTCTCGAAGGAGTTGCCTTTCATTCAGGATAGCCAGCAGACGGTCGACATGATCGCGCTCGAAATTGCCCTTACGGAAGACCTTTCTGCCAATATAGTCGGATGGCGAAAAACTGATGATGTGATCGCCGCAATCGACTGTCATCGTCAGGATGCGCGCGCCTATTCCGTTGATCAAAAGTTCACGGCCGTAGCGTGTATTGAAGAATCGTCCGGCAAGACGGTTCCTGAAATTTCGCAGACGCCGACCGATAGTTTGTCGCCGCGAGCGCATCACGCGGCGTGAGGATCCGAATACGAGGGCTTTTTCATCATGGCTCTATTCCTGGCAATGCGAGTTACCCAATAACTCTACACTTGGCCCTTGATACAAGAAATATCGGCAGAAGATCACGCAAATCGCGCACTCATCGCCTGCGGAATGATGTACACGCGCAGCGGTTCCGCCCGTCCGCGAATGGTGATCTCCCGGCTTTCAAGAGCATCCGTATCAGAGCCCGCCAGGAAGATCGTCGGCTCGGATACGACCAACGTTGCATCCAGTTCTTTGGCGATGGTTTCAAGGCGGCTCGCGACGTTGACCGTGTCGCCGATGGCGGTGAGGTTCTTCACCGTGCCATAGCCCATGGCGCCTACAATGGCAGGACCGGTATGGATGCCCATGGCGACGCGGATGGGGGCGGAAAGTTCGCCTGCCAGTTCCTCGCTGAGGCGCTCCATCTCGCCCGTGATGATTGCTGCCGCTTTCAGCGCGTTGCGGCATCCATCTTCCAGCGAACCGTTCAGCCCGAACAGGGCCATGGCGCCATCGCCAATGAACTTGTCGAGTCGGCCGCCCGAGTGTTCCACTGCCCGACCGACAATGGCGAAATAGCGATTGAGCAGGAAAACGATATCATAGGGAAGCCGCGCCTCGGTGAGCATGGTGAAACTGCGAATGTCGCAGAAGAGGATAGCAATTTCCTGTTCGCGGCCGGGATTGGTCTGCTGGCTGCCTGTCGGCACGATACCCTCTATTGAAGGCTGCAGCAGCGGCACGACACTGATGTCATTTGTGGGATGAAGCTGACAGGCGAGCCGCACGTCGGGCTCCGCGCCAATTCGCCTCAATGTCGCCTGTTCGGCCGATTGCGGCGGGGGCAGCGTGGCTCCTCCCTGCACGACCTGGACGCGGCAGGTAGAGCATCTTCCCTTGCCGCCGCAAACAGCATAATGGGGCACGCCGCCAAGGCGGCTTGCCTCAAGAACGCTAAAGCCGCGCGGGACCCGTACCGTTTCGCCGCCCGGGTAGCGAATTTCAATCTGGTCGGATCGCTCGCGCCAGCTGCGGCGCGTGCGTAGGGCGAAAACCGTCAAAAGCGTTGCGCCGAAGGCACCATAGAGCGAGAGCTTAACGGTCTGCATATCCTGCAGCCGGGCTTCGCGAACGTATGACGTCTTGGATGAGGAATCCGAGGTATAACCGCTGCCGTAGCTGGATTGCACCGGCTCGCTCTCGAGAATGCGGCCGGTATCCGCAAAACCAAGCAAGGCGAGGACGGGAACGAGAATGGCAAAGGTCAGGAGAAACGGCGACGCCGTACCATACCAGGAACGAAAGCGTAGCCAAAAGTGGACACCTATGCACCCATGCATCCAGACAATGATGAGTGCCAGGCTCTGCCGCAAACCGTTGGTGGGAGAATCGATCCAGAGGCCACGAATGACTGACCCATAAGTATCCTGCATGCCGAGGAGCTCGAAGCGGATGCGCGTGGCGACGACATGATCGATGATGAGAAGGGGAATGAGCAAGCCAAGGACGATCTGCAACGCTTCACGTACGGGCATGACCAACGTGCGGCGTTGGTAAAGCGCCCGCATGACAAGGGTGACGTGAACCGCGAGCGCACCGTAGAGAAGGAGCGTACCAATCGGATTGCGCCAGATGGCAATGAACCACAGACGGCCTTCCTCTGCCGCGGTTAGCGAAATCAGGTTCAATGCGTGATTGGCGAGATGCAGCGTCACGAAGACGAGCATGATCAGCCCTGAAATCAATCGCGCCCTGCGCAGCGATTTTTCGGAAATGCTAGGCCCTGTCACGGCTATTGTCATGAATACCTGAATGATTTCTGTTTCGTCAGCTTAAGCGAGGGCCGACCGTTTGGCGAGGCAACTGCGTTGTGAATTTGCTGCTTAGCCATTGTCCGGAAAGATGGCTTTTTCGGAGAACTGATTGCGGCGCAAGATCAAAATGTCGTTAGTCCGAGCGCGACGATCTGCCTTGTAATCCCTCAAACTAGAGTGTACATATTTATGTACATAGGAGGGTCGCCATGTCACAGGTGACATTTACCGAATTGCGCAACAACCTTGCGACGCATCTCGATAGGGTCGAAGCAGATCGGGCCGAGATTATCGTTACCCGCCAGAACCATGAACCCGTCGTCATTGTCTCCCTGTCAGAATGGGAGGGCATGAAAGAAACCCTTCACCTCCTGAGCACGCCTGACAATGCCCGCAATTTGCGCGAATCGATTGCCGATGCCAATTCCGGTAAGGTTTTCGAGCGGGATCTGCTTGAACCGTGAAGCTTGTCTGGACGGAGCGCGGCTGGCAAGACTATCTCTATTGGCAACAGACAGACGGTAAAGTTCTGGTACGGATCAACGAATTGATCCGCGACACGCAGCGCAATCCGTTCCAAGGTATCGGCAAACCAGAACCGCTCCGGAACGAAATGTCCGGGTGGTGGTCCCGCCGTATTACGCTGGAACATCGACTTGTCTACCGAGTCTCCGGCCAGTCCGATACGCGCGCACTGGAGATAGTGGCGTGCCGATTTCATTATGGTTCATGAACGAAAGCTGTCCTTGAGCGCCATGCATATTGCCTTCTACGCTCCCCTCAAATCGCCCAACCATCCGGTGCCGTCTGGCGACCGGCAGATGGCCCGGCTGCTCATTGCGGCGCTGCAAAGAGTTGGGCATAGCGTCGAGATCGCATCCGAACTGCGAAGCTTTACAGTGTCGCCGGAGCCAGAGGCCCGCGAAGCAATCACGGCACTGGCGGGGCAGGAGGTCGAGCGCCTGTGCAAGCAGTGGCGAAACGGACGGCAGCCGGATCTCTGGTTCTGTTATCATCCCTACTACAAGGCGCCTGATCTCATCGGCCCGCCGCTCGCCGCAGCGATCAACATGGCCTATGTAACCGCGGAAGCATCCTATTCGGAGCGGCGCAACGCCAGCGGATGGGGTCCATTGCAATCGCTTGTGGTGGATGCCGTCCGAAATGCGGTGGTCAACATCTGTTTCACGCAGCGGGATGAGATGGGGCTTGGAGCCTCCATCCCTGAGGCGCGCCTCGCACGGTTGCTGCCGTTCATCGATGTCCGGCCGTTTGATGCTGAGCCCGCGACGCCAAACCCGCTCAGGCTCGTCACGGTTGCCATGATGCGACCGGGGGACAAGTTAGAAAGCTACAGAATGCTGGCCGAGGCGCTGGCTCTGATCGATGGCCGATCCTGGACATTGACCGTGGTTGGTGATGGACCGGCGCGCGACGAGGTGATGGCGCTTTTTGCAGGATTCGCACTTGGGCGGGTCGAGTGGCTTGGCGAAAGGCCGGGCGACGAGGTGCGGGATGTGCTCTATCAGGGAGGCATCTACGTTTGGCCGGGAATCGGCGAGGCCTATGGCATATCCTATCTCGAAGCGCAGGCGGCCGGATTGCCGGTGGTGGCGCAGAGGGTAGCCGGCGTACCTGAGGTGGTCAGGGATGGTGTCACGGGTATGTTGACTTTGGCCGGCGACGCAGAAGCCTACGCCGAGGCCATCGCTTATCTTCTGGAAAATTCGAACGCGAGCGCGGAAATGGGGCGGGCGGCGCGGCGTTTCGTATTGGACGAGCGATCGCTCGAGGTGGCGGCAAGGCGACTTGACCAGCTG
This sequence comes from Hyphomicrobiales bacterium, assembly GCA_900473175.1. Lineage (GTDB taxonomy): Bacteria > Pseudomonadota > Alphaproteobacteria > Rhizobiales > Rhizobiaceae > Phyllobacterium. The sequence continues at coordinate 302,514 of UCKM01000008.1, forward strand.
TTGCAGGACTATGCGGGATTGAGAACATGACGGACGATGCAATCTGGCAGCCTCTGCGGGTCGAACTGGCGCGCTGGGCCGATGCAAACCGCTGTGCCCGGTTCTGGCTGCGCGACGACGATGCCGTAAGGCCGACAGATGCATTGGAGCGGCTGCTGGCGCTGGGTAACGCCCATGGCGTGCCACTGACCCTCGCGGTGATCCCAGCGCATACCGGCGCGGCGCTTGCCGTACGGTTGGACGATGAGGACGGTGTGACCGTTGTGGTGCATGGCTGGTCGCATGAAAATCACGCCCCGGAAAACGAGAAGAAGCAGGAACTTGGACCGCACCGGCCGCGAGAGGTCGTTCTCGGTCAGCTTCGAGAGGGCAGGGAACTGATCGAGGACATATTCCTCAGGCGGTATGTTCCCATTCTGGTGCCACCGTGGAACCGGATCGATCCGCTGCTCGTGCAGGCGTTGCCTGGACTTGGTTTTGAAGCCCTATCGGTGTTCGGTCCGGTCAAAGCCAAACATGCGGCTTTCCTTCCGGTCATCAATACGCATGTCGATCTGATGGATTGGCACGACACACGTGGCTGCCGCGATCACGGCGAACTGGCTGCGGCCATTGTCAAGGAATTGCAGCAGCGGTTTGCGGGTGGCGATGAACCAATCGGCATCCTCTCCCACCATCTTGTGCACGATCAATCCGCTTGGGCGTTCCTGCACGATCTGTTCAAGATGATAGCCGAAACGCCGGGCGCACGCTGGGTCTCGCCGCCCGAACTCATGGTCTCGCCTCAGGATTAAAGTTCGATCTCCTGGAAATCGTGAGCCGCGAAGGCGCCGCCGAAGCGCTGTTTTGCCAGACGTTCAAAAGAGTCGAGTTCGTCGTCGGTGCGGGATGGCGCATGGTGGAAAAGCGCAAGCTTGCCCGCCTTCGCCGCTTCGGCAAGCAGAATGCCATGCTGCCAGGTGGAATGGCCATAACCGAAACGCCGCGGCATCTCGTCTTCGATATAGGTGCAATCGTAGACGATCAGGTCGGCATCCTTGATGAGATCCAAGACGACGGGGTCGAGCTTTCCGGCCTCGTGCTCCGTATCGTAGATCAGGGCTAGAACCTTGCCGGCCCATTCGATGCGGTATCCGATGCAACCACCGGGATGATTGAGGCTTCCGGTACGGATTTTGATGCCTTCGAACGGCTCCAGCACGTCGCCGGAGCGGAAGTCGCGAAAGCCGAGGCAGGCCTTGCAGATCTCGGGTTCGACGGGGAACCATGGCGGGCGCATGAATTGCTTGACCATTTCGCGCGTCGACATGATCCCGGCCATGTGCCCGGACCATATGCGTACATTCATCATCGGATTATAGAGCGGTGCGAAATAGGGCAGACCGATAATGTGGTCGTAATGGCAATGGGTAAAAATGATGTCGACCTCGGCGGTGCCTTGCCGCATCAGGGCGTCCCCTGCCTGGCGCACGCCCGAACCTGCGTCGAAAATCAGCTTGCGTTTGCCACACTGAACTTCAATACACGCGGTGTTTCCACCATACCGTTTGAACTCGGGCCCCGACACGGAGACGCTGCCGCGCGTTCCCCAGAATTTCACCCGAAACACTTCGTCGTTCATTCCGATCTTTACACCCAATCCCCCGCTTTGCCGGGCATCGTATCCAAACCGCATCCGTTATGCGAGACTTGGCTTTCGATTTATTTGTCAACCACGCAATAAACACCTGCGCAAGACGCTATATAAGCGATAGTGACCCGAATTTTAAGCTTCATGACAATTGTCGATACAAATGTATAAGTTTGCATTTCCTTTCATCGGAATAGCCTGAGCCATGCATTCTTCGAAATTCCCGCCGATCGCCGTAATTGCCGACGCGCATTTTCATGATCTCTACGGTGATTATGATTTTGCCGGCATTGAGGTCGCCGGGCGGCACATGACGGCGCGAAGGCTGACGGACACCGTGCGTTCGACCCGGGTGTTCAACGAAAGCTACCACGCCTTGCGCGCCGCACTCGACGCGGTGGTGGCGCGCGGTATTACGGATGTTGTATTGCTTGGCGACTATTCCGATGACGGGCAGGCGGCGACGCTCGCCGCCCTGGGCCAACTTCTGGGCAGGTACACGCGCGATCATGGGCTCGTCTTCATGGCAACGCCCGGGAACCACGACATCTTCGGTCCGAACGGACGTCACCACGCCAAGCGCCTGCTCAATCACGATGGGACCTACACGATCGTCGCGAGCGACGGCGAATTCGTCGACGACGACGCGGACGGGATGGTGGTGACCAGCAAGATGTATTGCCCCGGATATCCGGCCGGATTAAAGGCGCTGCCGGACATCGGCTTCTTTCGCAGGCCGGCGGATCTCCACTGGGAAACGCCGTTCGGACCAGATGATGACCCGTCGAAGCGGCTCTATACGGTCGGTTCCGACGACGGTCGGAACGAATACCGTCTTATGGATGGCTCTTACCTGATCGAGCCCGCGCCCGGTCTTTGGCTGCTGATGATCGACGCGAATGTGTTTGAACCGCGCAATGGCGATTTCATCGAAGGCGATGCGGGGGCGTTCGTCGACAGCACCAATGCCGGCTGGAACGCCATGCTCAAGCACAAGCGCTTTGTCCTCAACTGGGCGAAAGACGTTGCGGCAAGGGCAGAGCGCGAGGGCAAGCAATTGCTCGCATTCTCGCATTATCCGATGCTGGATATGCTCGACGGTACGGCGGAGGACGAACGGGCATTGATTGGCAGGACCAGTTCGACAGAGCGTATGCCCGCGGACAGCGTTGCCGAAGCTGTCATCGACGCCGGCCTGCGTGTGCATTTCAGCGGGCATCTCCACGTCAACGATACGGCGCGGGTAGAGAAGGACAACGGCTACCTGGTCAATATCAGTGTCCCCTCGCTTGTTGCCTTTCCCCCGGCATTCAAGGTGGTGACGATTACTCAAGGCAGGCTGGAAATCGAAACGATCAGCCTCGACCCGCTGCCGGTCGATTCCGCCATCAGCGAACAGTACCGGATGGAGATCGCCGTTACCGGCAAGAAGGTCGGCAGAATGCTGGATGCTACCGATTACGGCGCGTTCATTTCCGAGCATGTCGAGCAACTGGTTGTCCACCGCTACATGCGGCGCGAATGGCCAAAGGATCTGGCGCGGATCATGCCGGAGCTCAATCTCGGCGACCTCATGCTGCTCAGTCAATGCGATCTGCCGATTTCGATTGCGGATACGGTGGTTCTGATCCAGGCGGAACGCGGGCGGGAGGCGACGGTCAAGAAGGTGGAGGCGTGGCTAGTGCCCGACAAAATGATGATGGAACGGTTGCAGGCGATCCCGGTCCTGGGAATGCTCGGCGACTGGTACCGGCTGCGCCTGGGGAGCGAAATGGCGCTGGATCGCATTCCAGCCGACCGGATTGCAGCTTACCAACTCCTGATCGGGGCCTATGCCGATGGAAAGCCGGCGGTGTCAGGCACCGCGCAGGCGAGCTTTGCGCGGCTGTTCCGGATGATGGGCCGCTATCTGTCGGGACTGCCGTCACGCAACTTCAGGATTGATTTGCGCAGTGGCGAGGTAGAACGCATTTGATCAGGGCAACGGATCGGACAGTGGGTTGATGACAATTACCGGCAGGTGCTCGAAATGCCTGACATTGGCTGTTAGAACGGCAAGACCATACGCGCTCGCGGTTGCTGCGATCAAAATATCGGCAAGCCCAGGATGCCGGCCCTTCGCAGTAGCGTCATCTTCGATGCGTCCGGCCTCGCGGGCAATTGAGCTGTTCACCGGAAGAATGCGTTCGCCGTAGCTGGCAGTGATCTGCTCCAGCCAATCGGTGATCGCTACCGCGCGGGAATGCGCACCGGCTCGAAGCAGTTTGGATGCACCCCGCTCAATCTCCAGCAATGCAATGACCGGCACATAGAGTTTATCGCCATTTCTCCGCACCCATGGAATCAACTCAGACGAGGCAGGGCGGGCAAATGGTCCCAAGACTGACAGAATTGAGGTATCAAACAGGAACCCCTTACCTGATGTCACAAGTCGATCTCACGGCTTGACGACATGTTGCGTTCGAACTCGATATCTCCGCCGGGAAACGACAGCAAAAGATCGACAAAGCTGGTTTTACTGACAGGAAAAATCTTTTGCCCCGCTTCGACAGGCACAATCATTGCGGCTGGCTTCCCGTGCTTGGTCACGATGGAGGGGTGCCCATGTTCGGCGTCATCGACCAGCGCCGAGAAACTCGCCTTGGCTTCTTTCAAGTTGATGGTTTTCATGGTTGCCTCACAAATGTGACTACTAGTGGTCACTTTAGCAATGTCGGTCTGAACATGTCAATTCAGCCGATTGACCGCACAGGATTTCTGGCTGGGCTCGATCACCCTAGTCGAGATAGGTCCAGGTCAAAGCGCCGTCGAACCGGCGAATGGGTATGGTTGCGATTTCGATCGGATCCATAAGCCGCGCATTCACTGCCATCCGGTCGGCTTCCTGGTCCATAGCCTCCCAATGCGTGGTGCAGCCACAGGTCGGGCAGTGGAACATTTTGAGTGTCCTATCTCCCTGGATATATGGAACCGCGATCCCGGCCCCATGCGTAATCGTCACCTGGTCGGGGCGATAATAGGCCCACAGCGTTCCCAGGCGATGACAGAGCGAACAGTTGCAAGACGTCAACCGCTTTGGTCGCTCGCTGATTGCGATCCTGATCGCTCCACAATGGCAGGACGCTTCAATCATCGTTCCCTCGCCGGCGGTCAGGCGTAAGGCATGGCGACACTTCGCGCCTACTTCGCCGCCTGTTTCTGCTTGCTGCGCGCTTCGCTGAGCTCGGTGGTGGTGTGGCTCAGGCGGTCGGCGAGTACCCGCATGATCTCGATGGTCATTTCCGGATAATCGCTGAGCAGCTTGAGGAAATGATCCTTGCTTATGCGCAAGGCTTCGAGCGCCGAGTTCGCCCGGACAGTCGCGGTGCGGGAGACATCGCACAAGATGGCAATCTCGCCGACAATGGAATCGTGCTCGATCTCGGCAACCTTGATTTCGCCGCTTGGCGAATCCGACAGGATATCTGCGGCACCAGTCAGAATGACATAGGCGGCATCGGCGGGATCGCCCTGATGAAACAGGGTTTGGCCGGCCTTGTAACTGACGCGATCAGACGTGAAGGCCAACAGCTTCAGCTTGGCTGGCGCAACCCCGGAAAACAGGGGCACCCGCCGTAACATTTCCACTTCATCTTTCAGCAACATGAACGTCCACTACCCCCTACAGCGCTCCTAGGTCCCCACCAATTCTTTGAATATACCGTTTTTCTCCAGAAGAGTCGCGTGCGTTCCATCTTCGACCAGAGTGCCATTGTCGAACACGATGACGCGGTCGAACAGGTTTGCAAGCGCGGAATTGGACAGGACCCAGATGATCGCCGGCGGGCGACCTTCCTTATGCAGGTCCTCCATGATCCCGTGCGTGATCTGATCCTGGACACGCTGATCGAGAGCCGGCATCGGGCGATTGAAGATCACATAATCCGCCCGTTTCAACAGAGCGCGTGCGACGTTGAGTTTCTGCCGCTGCACATTGGTCAGGCGCTTGCCGCCCGAGCCGACGTCAAAATCCATGCCGATGGAAAGCACGCTTTCAAAGAGCTTGAGCCGGTCGAATATATCCCTCAGGATGATGCGGATACGATCCACACCGTCGGCCTGGGTCACCCCGATCCTGCCAAAGAGAACATTGTCCATCAGCGTCGCAGACGCGATGAACTTCTTCGGATCGTAGCGTTCGATGACCGCTTTGAGATCATCAGGCATGTTGCGATGGAAACGTCCGCGCGCCTCGACGATCTTGGCCATGAGTTCATCGTTGAGGAGACCGAAACGGTGTCTCGGCTCGATATAGGAGAAGCTCAGGCGGATGATGCTCGTGCGCTCATCGGACGAAGCTGCATCAATGCCGCGCCCCTTCAGCTTTTGCAGAAGCTGCTGGTATGCCGGGATGTCATCAGCCGTCATGAAGGTCAGCTGCTGGAAGAATGGATGATCCGGCGGCAGATCCTGGAAGAGTTCCACCGCATTCTCCGCAATCTCGAGACCCATGGTGTAGAGATCGGTGAAGAGATCGTTCTCGCGCAAAATGGCGCGGAAATAGGGGTGCGCTGCCAGCTTGCGGTTGGTCATCATGGGTCGCTTTATCGAACCGAACAGGAAATTCTCGCCGATCGTGGCTTGCGGATTGTACGCATCGAGCTTGAATGGCACGACGAGGTCGTCGAGGTCTTCCTTCTTCAATCGTTTGCGCAAAGCTTCGCGCAGTTCGACAATGCGGTCGGTAAGATCCTCATGGGTGGCGGTGTTCACTGTGGAACGCAATGCCATGTCGAGGATATCCTGGGATATCAGTACCGCGTCGAGTACCGGACGCACTACGTTGAAAAGATCATGGGGACCGGTCACACCGGCGGACGCGTAATCGACCCAGTCGCTGTTGAGGTCGAGTTCAGGATTGCCTGCCTTGCGCGCCTCGCTGATGTTCCACTTGTACCTGATAGCGCTTTTGCCCTCGTACTCCACCTTGGTGAGCGGCGCGTGTTTGAGTCCATAGAGGAGATTGTCGCGCAGCGTTCCGTGGAAGAAATAGGTGTCCGATGCGGCATAGGCGATGCGGCGTCCCGTGACAGATTCCGGCAACTCGAGTATATCCGTGCCGTCAATGGTGATGCGCCCCTGATCCGGCCAGACCAGACGGGCAAAGGCTTCGGCAAGCGCCTCGCCGCCGCTGCCGCTGTTTCCAACGATTGCAACCGTTTCTCCGGGGTTGATCTCAACGGAGATATGGCGAAGGAGGGGAGCGCCCGTGTCGTCTGAGACGGTCAGGTTGACCGCGTGCAGGGAATGCTCCAGCCGGTTGATGGGTTCTACCGCAAGGGCCTGTATCTTTGGATCGACGAGCCGGTCAACGCTGAATTGCTCGACAACCTGCGCATATTTGACCTGCACGTCCTGACGCGCCTGATCCCAATCGATGAGTTCCTTCAAAGGACCGGGAAGATCCTTATAGGCGTTGATCACCGCGACCAGCTGGCCGATATCGAGCCTGCCTTGCAGAGCGAGTAAACCACCGATCGAATAGAACAGGAACGGCGTCACCTGGGCCAGGAAATTGTTGATGAACTTGACCAGGAACTTCCACTGGTAGAGGTCGTAGCGGATCGAAAATATCAGGCCAAGGCGGGCCGCAATATCGGCGCGCTCGAAATTCGATGTGTCATTGCCATGGATCGTTCCAATGCCATCGACGATTTCACCGACACGGCCGGACAATTCGCGCGCTGTCAGCTGCCGCTGGCGGCCAAGCTCAAGCAAACGCTTGCGCATGCGCGGGATGACCACGCCCTGAACCGCAACGATCGCGGCAGCAATCATGCCGAGCCAGAAGTTCTGCATGATGATGAAGACGAGCGCGGTGATGGCCTGTCCGCCAAGGAGCGCCGGCTGGACGAAGGCATCGCCGGTGAAACCGCCCATGGGCTCCACCTCGTCCTTGATCATCGTGGCGATCTCAGCGGACTTCACCCGCTTGAACTGGGACGGCGGGAACCGCAACACCCGGTCGATCAGCTCAAAGCGGATACGGCGGAGCATGCGCTCGCCAAGCCGGCCTTTGTAGGTGTTGATGTAGAGCTTGAACAGCCCGTTTATGACCACGAGCAGGAGGAACACGAGGCTGAGCGCCATCAGCATCTGAAAGCGCGTGAGTTGAAGCCCGTCGAAGAACACGATCTTGCCGATATAGGGAAAATCGTACTGAAGCCGCATGAAGGTCTGCGTTGCGCCGGGTGTGTCGAAGCCCGTCCCTTGAATTGGACCGTTGACGATCTGCTTGGGTAGATCGAACGACAGGAAGTACGGTATCATCGAGACAGCCACGACGAACAGAATCCACATCTGCTGCAGCCGCGTATTCGACCAGATATAACGACCTAGACTTTTTTCCATGGATGACCGGCGACTGTGAATTCAGCTGGAATTTGAATGATTGAACCGTTTGAAGAGCACATGGATAAACTCCATGGTTGAATCGTCTTAGCCTACAGCATCCAAACCGTGAACGCTATATGACATGGGTTTTGGTTCAGCCTTGTCAATTGGCGTGATTGGATCACCGTCATGAACGGGACCTCACTTGTCAATCGACGTGAGGCAGGGCAAGCTCACTAACATTGTAGTCTGAAATAATTTTCGAGAGGCAGAATGATAAGCCGTTCGGCGACAATTCATAATGAGCAAGTTAAATTAACCGCAAGTTTCTTGAATAATTTGTCTTTGGCAATCATTGTGAGTGGTGTTCTTACACCATTGTTTTCTGCTGAGCTAAAACCCCTGGCGGTGGTGCAGACAAGCGCTTGTGTAGCTGTGGGCCTCTACATACATAACGACGCGAAGCGCCTTCTTACGAGGATCAAGGTATGAACAGTATCCAGTACCTGGGTGTTACCGCGGGTTTGCTTGCGGCTGCGCTTGTCGTGTCACGTTATCTGGTACTTTCTACAGATGGGTGGACATTCAAAAAATGGTGGAATTTGCAAAAAAGCAGGTGGAATCAATCCCGTTGATCTGACGAGGTCAACATCCGCAGAACGTCTGCGGTCCGTCGCGCGCCACTGAGATCGAGCCTGTGCGCGGGTGGTTTCGGTTTCGACAAGGCCCTCTCCACAGCTGCCTCAACCATGTCGGCTTTTAGGCCCGCCTCGGGCAGGCAGATTGCCAGGTCGAGCGCTTCGAGGCGCGAGGCCCGGACGCTCTGCTCCGTTTCGCCTCCGGCAGTAAACGGAACAAGGATTGATCGGCACCCGGCCATGAGCACATCGCAGACGGTATTGTAGCCAGCCTGGGAGATAGAAAGTTTCGCACTCTTGAGCAGGGACGGAAAATCCTTGCGAAAGCGAAAGAGCCTGACATTGTCCGTCGCGCGTTCGGACAGCGCCGCGAAATCGCCCGCTGGCAGATTCGGTCCGGTGATCAGGCACCAGGATTCCTGCCGCGCCGATCGCCTCGCGGTTTCGAGCGCTGCATCAAGAAGATCGCGGCCGACAGCGCCGCCCCCGGCGGATACGACAATGTCAAAGGGTTCATCGCCTGCGGCCGGAGTGGGGCCCGCGACGAGCCCCGTATAGATGATCTTGTCGACAATTTCTCCCGCCAGCGGAAACGTTTCTGGCAGCGTAATGAAGGAAGGGTCGCCATGCACGAGCACATGATCGAAATGGGCCTTGACGAGTTCGATCGTCTCTTCATCCCGGTCGGGCTTGGTGCGCTCCTGCAGTATATCGCGTATGGAGGCGACGAGCATCGGGCGCGGCGACATTGCTTCAATGGCATCCAGCAAAGGCAAAAGCTCGAAGCGCATCTGCCTGCGGCCAAAGGGAAAGGCCTCGGTGATGACGATATCGGGGCGCGCAGCATGGAACGCCTGGAGCAACAGATCGCGGCGGCGGGCAAGGAATTCATCGCTTACCGGGTTACCGTCCTGGCCGGCCAGACCTGAAAAGCCAGCGCTACTGGCAAGCACGGCCGGCAGCGCGACGGATTTGACGCCCGGCCCGGGAAATCCCGGAACCTCGCTTCCCCCGGTGACGACCATGACGTCGAAATCCTCTTCAGCCAGAGCCGAAGCGATGCGGCTGGCGCGGGCAAGGTGGCCGATGCCTAGCAGATGCTGGACGTAGAAAAAAACGCTCGGCCTGGTCATGCTTTTTGCCACTCGCTTTCGAAAAGGCGGGTCAGCTGATGGATACCGGAATGATGATCGAAGTGTTCGCGCACGCGCGTCTCGGCGGCCTGACCGAGGCGATGTCGCAAAGCGGGATCACGGATGGCCCGTTCAAGCGCGTCGGCAAGCGATTGCGGGTCTTCCGGCGGTACGACCAGCCCGTTCTCGCCGTCGACCAGCAATTCCGGAACGCCCGAAATATTGGTCGAGATACAAACAAGATTCTGGCTCGATGCTTCGACCAGAACATTGGGCAGGCCATCGCGGTCGCCATCAGCTGCGACGCGGCAGGCGAGGGCGAAGACGTCGGCGCTCCGATAGTGCTCGAGCACCTCTTCCTGAGCGAGCGCGCCTTTCCAGTCGATGCGTCCCGCAATGCCAAGCTGTTCGGAGAGAGGTTTGAGACTGGCAAGTTCACCGCCGCCGCCAATATGTTCGAAACGCCAATGAAGATCATCGGGCAGAAGGGCAAGTGCCTGTAGAAGCACGTCATATCCCTTCTTCGGGACCGCACGGCCGACGCTCAATATCCGTACCGGGTCTGCCGGGTTCGAACCATCGCGCCCCGATCGCGGCGTATCAAAATGCCCAAATCGCGCGAGATCGAGGCCGTGGTAGCTGAGATGGATGCGGTCCTTGGCCGATGCGAGTTCGCGCATATGCTCATAGCCGGAACGTGTACAGGTGACGCTCCAGCGCGCGTCCGCAAGCTTTTCCTTCAGTTCCCAATCCTGGGAAGTCCAGATATCCTTGGCATGAGCCGAGCAGGACCACGGCACCCCGGTCATGATACTGGTATAGGCCGTAACTGAGGCTGGTGTGTGAATGAAATGCGCATGCAGCCATTCGCCCGCGTCCGGCCACTCGTGCGCAAGCACAAGCGCCTGACCGAGGCGACGGAAGCGGTTGCGCGACACGTCGCGGCGCAGGTCCGTCCAGAACCGTCTGATAAGCGGCTTGAAATTCGGTTTGCGCCAGCCGGCAACAAGGGCACGGAATACCCGCAACGGCTCTTCATGCAGGTATTCCGGCAGGTAGACGACACGCGCCTTGATCTCGTCATGGACCGGATGACGCTTTTTGTCCGTCGGCCTGCGCATTGAGATTAGCGTGAGGTCGAAGCCGGCACGTTCGAGGCCGAGCAGCTCCTGGGCGATGAAGGTTTCCGACAAGCGCGGATAGCCTTTCAGAACGACCAGTGTCTTGCGACGTATGAGAGGAGAATGCATGCCAGATTTTATTCCGCGACGGCAGGAAGCGGTTGCTCACGTTCATCGAGCCAGTCGCCGACAATCTCGGAAATATGGACCAGCCCTTCCAAACGCATGCCCTCGCCCTTGCCGGTCTGCGATGGCGGCGCGCGGTGCGGCAGGCGCTTGAGGACTTCGGCCAGGAGCAACGGATCATCGGCCTCTTCGGGAAGCAGCATCTCGACAAGGCCAAGTTCGGAGGCTCGCTGCGCGCGGATCAACTGTTCGGCGCGGGGGGCTACGCGCGGCACGATGAGCGCCGGCTTGTCGAACGACAGAATCTCGCAATAGGTGTTATAGCCGCCCATGGCGACGACGGCTTTCGCACCTGCAATCAATTCTTCCATGCGATTGTCGAACTCAATGACCTGGATTTGGGGAATCTTGCTGCCCTTCTTCACAAGCTTCGCCCGCTGCTTCGCCGGCATATAAGGTCCAAGCACGATGAACGCCTTGTGCTGGAGCGTCGGGTCCTGCTGATAGGCATGAATGACGTTGTGTACGAGGTCCGCGCCGTCGCCGCCGCCACCCGTCGTCACCAATATGTAGTCGCCCTCGGGCACATGGGTGGGCGCGCTGTCAGTGGACAGGCTGCGCTGCAGAAATCCAACGAACTTCATCTTGTCCCGCAGGGTTGCAGGTACATCGAGATCGACCAGGGGATCGTAGAAATCCGGCGGGCCGTAGACCCATACGGTGTCGTAGAGCTGGTCGATCTTGCGCATCACATTGTTATTCTTCCACTCGGCTTCGAGCAGATGCGGTGCGTCCATGACCTCGCGCAGACCGAGGACAAGCATCGTCCCGCGCGATTTCAGGTAGGCAAGCGTTTCCTCGACCTCGCCCTTCAGGCCCATCGGCTCCTTGTCGACGATGAAAATATCTGGCTGAAAGGTTTCGGCCGTATGCCGGATGATCGACTGGCGCATCTTGAGCGTCTCGTGCAGGTCGATATGACGGGCCAGCGAGGTGTATTCGCCGTTGCGCAGCTTGATCACGCTCGGCACCTTCACGAAATCGACGCGGGCGCGATAGTCAAAGGCCCCGGCGATCGTCGCGCCGGAGATGATCAGAATATTCAGTCCGCGATAATCCTCGACGAGCGAATGGGCAATCGTTCTGCACCGCCGCAAGTGACCAAGGCCGAACGTATCGTGGCTGTACATCAAGATCCGAGCATCTTCGAAACGCCGCATCATGGTTAAAACCCTCTATTCCGCGGATCGACCCGCGCCATCCACTCGCTCAAACGGACTCTATCTGTATGGATCGGCGGCATCGCGCAACCCATCTCCCAAGAAATTGAACGCCAGAATGACAAGAATGACCGGAATCATTGGAAACAGCAGCCAGGGATAAAATGCGATCACGTTGACGCTGCGTGCCTCTGTGAGCAGAACACCCCAGCTGGTTATTGGTGGCCTGAGGCCAAGGCCGAGGAAGCTCAGCGCCGTTTCGCCCAATATCATGCCCGGGATGGAAATGGTGGCGGTGGCGATCAGATGTGACATGAAACCGGGGACGAGATGCCGCCCGATGATGCGAGCGCTATTGGCGCCCATCAACTGTGCCGCCAGGACATAATCTTCCTCCCGCAATGCCAGAAGCTTGGATCGTACCGCCCGCGCCAGCCCGGTCCAGTCCAGCATGCCGAGAATGAGGGTTATGCCGAAATAGATCAGGATCGGACTCCAGCTCACCGGCATGATAGCCGCCAATGCCATCCACAGCGGCAGGCTAGGCAATGATTGCAACACCTCGATGACGCGTTGCACAAGCAAGTCGAAAATCCCGCCGTGATAGCCCGCAAGACCACCGATCACGATACCAAGAACAAAGCTGATGGTGATACCGATAAGGCCGATGGTAAGCGAAATGCGCGCGCCATAGATGATGCGGGAGAGAACGTCCCGGCCAAGCCGATCCGTGCCGAGCAGAAACATTTGGCCGCCTTTTGCAGGACAGGCGAGGTGAATGTTGCTCTCAACGATCCCCCAGAACCTATAGCTGTCCCCGCGGCAGAAGAAGCGGATCGGTTGCACGTCGTTGTGGTCGTCCGTGTAGTTTCGCTTCAGGGTGTTTATGTCGAGCTTCATTGTACGGCCGTAGACGAATGGGCCGACAAACTTGCCGTCATGGAATAAATGCACGCGCTGCGGCGCGGAATAGATAAAATCGACGTTGCGTGTGTGCAGATTATAGGGGGCCAGGAACTCGGCGATGATGATCATGCCGTAGAGCAGCAGCAGGAAAATGCCTGAGGCCAGGGCAAGTTTGTGCCGCTTGAATTTCCACCACATCAGCCGCGTCTGCGATGCAAGATGGATTTTCGCCTGCGCGTCAGTCATCACCTCGACGGACATCGGGTCGAATGGCGCCGTCGAAACATAGTGCTGCAAGGGCGCGCCGGGTGAGGGGAGCGACGCTGTCACTTGGTGCTCCTGCCGGCAAGCCGGATACGCGGGTCAAGGAAGGCGAGGGCAATATCGGAGATCAGGACGCCGACCACCGTCAGGAAAGCGAGAAACATCAGGAAGGACCCCGCGAGATACATGTCCTGACTTTGCAGCGCCTTGATGAGCATCGGACCGGTGGTCTCCAGAGAAAGGACGATGGCAGTAATTTCGGCCCCTGAGATGATGGATGGCAAGATCGAGCCGATGTCGGAGACGAAGAAGTTCAGCGCCATTCGTAGCGGATATTTGACCAATGTGCGGAAGGGGTGAAGCCCCTTGGCGCGGGCGGTCATCACATATTGCTTCTGCAGTTCATCAAGCAGATTGGCGCGCAAGCGCCGGATCATCCCCGCTGTTCCGGCCGTGCCGACGATTATGACCGGAATCCACAGATGGGAAAGGATGGAGCGCGCCTTCTCCCAGCTCATCGGCTCGTTCAGGAATTTCTGGTCCATCAAATGGCCGATCGACGTGCCGAACCAGATATTGGCGAAATACATCAGGATCAACGCCAGCATGAAGTTCGGAATTGCTATGCCAAGCAGTCCGAGGAGGGTCAGGCCGTAATCACTCCAACTATATTGGTGCGTTGCCGAATACATACCGATCGGAAAGGCGATCAGCCAGGTGAACAAGATGGTGACGAAGGAGACCAGGATCGTCAGCCCCATGCGCTCGCCAACGACTTCGCTGACGGGGAGTTGATACTCGAAGGAATAGCCGAAATCGCCATGCAACATGCCGCCGAGCCAATGGAAGTAGCGCAGGACCGGCGGCTGGTCGAAGCCGTATTGATGGCGCAGCTCTTCCAGATCCTGAAGGTTTACTGTTTCGCCCTGTGCCTGCATCTCGGCGATCTGGCTGTCGAGGAAGTTGCCGGGCGGCAATTCAATAATGGTGAACACCAAGGCTGAGATGATCAGCAGGGTGGGGACCATCGCGGCGATGCGCCACAATATGTACTTTAACATTCTAGACCTGCTCCTCGCTCAACCAGAACGTATCAGGCATGTAGATCCCGAAATAGCAGGTTGGATCGAAGCCATAGAGGGCGTCTTTCGGAACGTTCTGCAAGCGGGCCGAGCGAAGAATAGGCTGCAGCGTGCTGTTGACCAGCCCGATGGAGAAGACTTGTTCCGTATAAATCGAAAGCATCTGCTGCCAGATCGCGGTGCGCTCGGGCATGTTGGAGGATTCGCGCCAGCTATTTTGCAATTTGACCAACTCCACGGCCTCGGGCAGGTCCGGAGCCTGACCATTCTGCCCCAAGGACAGATAGTACATGCCCCAAAGCGGCCATTGAAGCTGGTCGTCCGCTGTGGGAGCCAATTGCTGCGGGTTCATGTCGGCAGTCGCGACGCCGTTTTCGATTCCATACCAGATCGACATCATGATGTGGCCGCCCTGGGCACGGCTGCGGAAGATATCGCGCTGCGAGGTACGGGTGAAAAGCGCGAGGCCAACCTTACGCCAGTGATCTGTCACCAGTTCGAGAACATCTGTATCGAGCGTACTTTCGCCAGGCGTTTCAATGGTTATTTCCGCCGGCCGGCCATCGGGAAGAACCCGGATTCCATCATCATTGCGGTTTTGTAGGCCGGCTTCGTCAAGCAGCTGATTGGCCTTTTCCGGATCATGGTCGATCCACGCCTTGGCATATTCCGGCTTGAAAAGCGGGCTTTCGGGCAGAACGGTATCGGCGCTCGGCTTTCCAAGGCCGTAGAACGCGGCCATGTTGATTTCGTGCCGGTCGATCGCCAGCGACAGGGCACGCCTTACCCGGACGTCACGGAAGAGGGTGCGCCATACGTCATCCCCACAATTCAAATTGGGCAGAATTGCGAGGCGCGACCCGCGCGTCAGTTTCCACAGATCGACCTTGACCGGATAACGGTCCTCCGCATCTTTCAGGAATGTATAGTCATTAAAATCGATGCCTGTTGCCTGCAGGTCGCTTTCGCCCGCACCGGTTTTCGCCGGGATGATCGATGATGAGCTAACGTTGAGGATGAAACGATCGACGTAGGGCAGTTGCCGGCCATTCTCGTCAACACGGTGAAAATAGGGATTGCGTTCAAAAATGAACTGTTCAGCTGGAGGTGCCGTCCTGTTGCGCCAAGGATAGAGCGTGGGCAGGTCGGGATTTTCCGGCCGGTATTCGCGGGCCATCTTGATGTGAAGGTCAGCCCATTTCTTCACGCGGTTTTCCTGCATCAGAGCCGAAAGTCTGAACTGATCCTGGTACTTCTTGTGGAAGTTCTTCAAGTAGGCGGATGGGCCTACGATGATGACCGGTTGGGGCGCGGCGAGCGCAGGCAGAAAATTCGGATTGGGTCTTTCCCAGGAGTAGCGCACGGTCCGCTCATCCAGCACCTCAAAGCGCGGCAGATTTCCGTCGACACGCAACTCAAGCGAGCCGCCGCCGGGGGTGAGGTCCTTGTTCAGCAGGACGTCTTGCCACCAATAGCGGAAATCGTCACTCGTCAGCGGGCTGCCGTCGGACCATTTATGGCCCTCGCGCAGTGTGAAAGTGAAGACGGTATCCTTGTCGGATTGGAAAGCTTCAAGGATATCCGGCTGCATGACCAGATGCTCGTCATATCCAATCAGCCTCGCGTAGCCATAAATCGTCATGAGACGGATGTCTTTGGCGCTGCCGATGATGGTGCGAACGGTACCACCATATTGGCCGGGTGTCCGCCCCATGGCCTTCAAAGGCACGATGCGAGGATGTTTCGGCAAGCGCTGGGCGATTGGCGGCAGGCTGCGCGCCCGCAGCTGGTCGTGCAGATATTCCGGCTCATTCTCAAGCTCGCGATCGGCGGCCGCGGCCACTGCCGGGAGCATGGCGCAACCAAGGGCGCCGAGGACCGTGCGGCGCGTTACCACGAGCGTAATTCCCTGGCGTCGACATTGCGACGCGCAAGAACCACATGGCCATCGCCGAGATCGGCAGGCTCCAACGCCCCGGCGGCTCCGTCGGCGCGAAACTGCGCCCCCCAGGCCCGCTGGTCGGAAGCACCGCTTGCCTGCAGCGTCTCAAAATCGAGTGGCCTGTCGAGGTCGGGGAAGGGAACGGCCGCCAACAGGGCGCGCGTGTACGGATGCACGGGATTACGCAAGATGATCTCTCTCGGGGCGATTTCAACAATGCGCCCGCCGCACATGACGGCAATTCGATCCGCCATATAGTCGACGACAGCGAGATTATGGGAGATGAACAGGTAGGTCAGTCCAAGCTGCTTCTGCAAATCCTTGAGAAGATTAAGAATTTGCGCCTGCACGGACACATCGAGTGCCGATACCGGTTCATCGCAGATCAGAAGTTGCGGTCCAAGCGCAAGGGCGCGCGCAATACCAATGCGCTGGCGTTGGCCCCCGGAAAAACTGTGCGGATAGCGATTGAGATAGCGTTGGTCGAGGCCGATCGCCTGCATCAGGCCACGTACCTTTTCAAGCCGATAGGCCTTGTCGCCGCGGCTGTGAATTTCGAGGGGTTCGCTTAAGATATTCTGCACTGTCATGCGCGGCGAAAGCGAAGAAACCGGGTCCTGAAACACCATCTGAATGTGGGTGCGCAGGTCCATGAGTTCGGCGCCCTGTGCGGCAAGAACGTCGATTTTGCCGGTCCCGTCGTCAAATATGACTGAACCGGTGTCCGGGGTAACGGCGCGCATCAGAATCTTGCTGACCGTGGTCTTGCCAGAGCCGCTTTCGCCGACGAGACCAAGGCATTCGCCGCGGTATATGTCGAAGCTCACGCCGTCGACCGCCCGCAATATGGTCTTGTCCTTGCTGCCAAACAGGCCGGACTTGCGCGTGGCGTAGGTCTTGGTCAGATCGCGGACTGAGAGGAGAATCTCGGGCGCGTTCTCGACCTGCTTCTTCTTGGCCCAAAGTGTGTCGGTCTTCACAGGCACTTCGCGCAAAGCCTTCAGCCGTTCGCCGGGCTTCATGTCGAAATGCGGCACAGCGGCCATGAGGCCCTTGAGGTAAGGATGTTGCGGCCGGCGGAATATGGCGTCGACCGGCCCCGCTTCCATGATCTCGCCGTGATAGATCACCACCACCTCATCGGCCATATTGGCGACAACGCCGAGATCATGGGTGATGAGCAGCATCGCCATATTGAGCTTGTGCTGGAGATCACGCAGCAACTCGAGGATTTGCGCCTGGATCGTCACGTCGAGCGCCGTTGTCGGCTCATCGGCGATCAGCAAGGCAGGCCGGCAGATCAGCGCCATGGCGATCATGGCGCGCTGGCGCATGCCGCCGGAAAGTTCGAACGGGTACATGTCGTAGGTGCGTGCCGGCTTGGAAAAGCCGACCAGGGAGAGCATCTCCTCGGTTTGCGCGCGCCGCTCGTCCTTTGTGGCATCGGAATGAATGGCCAAAACTTCACTGATCTGGTTGCCGACGGTGTGCAGCGGCGAAAGCGACGTCATCGGCTCCTGGAAGATCTTGGCCATGCGGCAGCCGCGCAGCGACCGGATGGCTTCGCCGTCCTGGGGTAACTGCAAGATATCAGTGGTCTTGCCGTCGAGCGGGTCGGTGAACAGGATTTTGCCGGTGGCTTTCGCCGTATTGGGCAGGATGCCCATAACAGCCTGACTGATCACGGACTTTCCCGAGCCGGATTCGCCGACCAGCGCCGTAACCTTTCCCGGAAGGACCCGCAGATTGGCGCCTTTGACGACATGCAGGCGGCCCCCAAGCATCGAGAAGGAGATGCCCAGATCTTCGATACGCAACAGATCCGACCCCGACTTCATGCCAGCCAACTGTTCCCCACAGCTAATTATTATCATTCAATGAACTTGAGACTATCGCACGGTCTTGGGGGAGTCTAGGTGGATGCGTGTAACGCTTGCCTCAACAAAGAACCAAGTTGGAGGCCTTGGCAAAAGCCGCGACGGCGCTTATCTTACGTATGTCTTACATGAGGTGTTCAAATGAACAAGCGCGAACGGCTGACGACCGTGGTATCCACCAAGGGACAAGTGATCCTTCCTGCCGCGATCCGCAAGCAGCGGCATTGGAATGCAGGCACGCGCCTGATCGTCGAGGAAACCCCCGAAGGCGTGCTTTTGAGAAGCGCACCCCTATTCCCCCCGACAAGGATCGAAGACGTGGCCGGCATGCTGAAACATGATGGGCCGCCGATATCGCTGAAAGATATGGATGACGCTGTAACGGCCGCCGTGATGGAAAAACATGCTCGCGGTCGATACTAACGTTGTCGTCCGCTTTCTGACTGGAGATGACCCCCATCAATATGCGTTGGTAAGCAAACTTGTAGCAAATGAACAACTCTGGATACCGACGACAGTCCTGTTGGAAACCGGCTGGGTTCTGAGAAAGGTCAAGAATTTCAATCAGGAGAGAGTTGTAGATTCCCTGGAGAGCTTCTTGGGTTTGCCCAATGTTTTCGCCGAGAATGCCGAGGTTGCCGCGCAAGCCTTGAAACTGGCGAGAAAAGGCATGGACTTTGCCGATGCTTTCCACTTCGCATCAAGCATCGAATGCGAGGAAATGATTAGTTTTGATGCCGATTTCATCAAAATTTCAAAACGTGAGGGTGGATTGAAGGTCCGACTGCCTCACGCCTAGCACTCTTCACGGTGTCGGGCATGCATCCGCGCCCAACACGTCCTCGCAGTGCGGTGAGCGGCGAAAGTTGTCGTAGTAAAGGGTCCAGTTGGTCTTGTCGGCAGCGCGGTATGGACCGAACTTGAAATATTGATTCTTGCCGAGGCCCTCGTCGCCATGGCCAATGCGGCCCTTGATCGTCACGATCCATTTCTTGTTCGCGAAAATCTCGACGTGGCCCGACCCATCGGGACCGGGCTTCGAATATATGGCGAAGTCAATCCAGCCTGAGTCAGGCGTTGGCAGCTTGTTGCCATGGTCGGTTACGATGATCTCGTTCGTGCAGGCCTTGAACTGGCTCCCGTCCTGCGGGGTCCAGGTGGAATCCGTCGCGACGAGCGCACGCATCTGGTTGACATCCGGCCTGAACCATACCGGCGTCTGGCCGGTTCCGCAGTCATCAGAGCCTGCTGTCTTGTCAGGAGCCACATAGTTGGTTTCGACGGTGGCGAAGAGTTTGCCCTGATTGATGCGCAACGCCAGAAACGGGCTGAAATCGCCGGCGGCGTCGGGTCCGATCTCCCGCTTCCACTGCGCGATCAGGTAGCGGTGATCGCCTTGCGGGATGGGATCGCCAAACTTGACCGAGAAACCATACCAGACACCCGTATCGTAGGGGACGCGCCGGTCGGTTTTCTCCCAGATCTCGGCGCGCTCGCTGCAATTCTTCCTCGATGCCGGGCAGAATGGTCTGACGCTGAGCTTGAGCGCACCCGCGCCGGTCTGCTTCACTTCCGATTGAAACTCAACCGTTCCGGCCTGCTGCTCGAAATTCTTGCGGTAGTAAAGTCCGCCGCTTGGTGCAAAGTCGTTTCCATCGAAACCGTCGAAGAGAACGTCGCCTCCCGGATCCGCGGCCGCACCAGATAGATTGAGAGTGGCGGCTAGAAGAGCCATGAGAAGCGTCTTTCCCGTCATTGCATGAATTTTTCCAAAAGGGGACGTTGCGTTTTCTTGTCACGATGCAAGAGCATGACCTGTTCGGCCTCGGACAGCCCATCATAGGCGACATCATCGTAGCCGTCTTCCAGCTGAACGGTTTCGCCGGTGGATTTCGGCAAGAGGACGGTGACTTTCTGGCCGACACCGCGCAATTTTTCCTCGCCCAAAGTGGTCCACTCGCCGCCGCAATAGGTGGCGAATGCCTGGCTGGCGATCACCTCGCGCGAATATTTCTTCGTCAGTCCCTGTAGGCGCTGAACTTCGTTCACTGCGGAACCGAAGGCAGAGAAAGTCAGGCGGTCCTTCAGCCCGACATTGCCGAACATGACGTTGCCGACGTGCAGGCCGATGCCATAACGCACATCGTTGAGACCGTTGCCGCGCCGCTCCTTGTTGAGTTCGGCGACCCGGGCCTGGGCCTTGAACACGGCGGCGAGCGCCGCGTCGCACGCCAGTTTCGACGGGTCTTTGTGACGCCCGCACGGATAGACCGCCAGAAAACCATCGCCCATGAAGCTCATGATCTCGCCGCCGCTGCGGTTGAACGGTGCAGCGATCGCATCGAAGAAATTGTTCAGCGTATCAATATAGGCCTGCCGGCCTTCCTTCTCCGCAAGCATGGTCGATTCGCGCATGTCACCCATGACCAGGGCCGCCCGGATGGTCTCGCCATCACCGCGCCTGATCTGGCCGTTCAACACGCGCTTGCCTGCATTGCCGCCGAGATAGGTGGTCAGCATGTTGTCGGCGAGCTTGCCGAGAACCGCCATTTTTGCCGCAACCGCTAGATGATTTTGCAGACGCAAGAGCGCGGCAATCATATGGTCGCTGAAACCGCCACTGCTGTCGGTGGACCAGGAGCCCATCATGCCCTGTGTCGATTGACCGCCGAAGGGCTGGAGGAATGCCAGATAGTCGGTGATGCCTTCCTCGCGCAGTTCGTCAAGGACCGGAAATTCCTGGGGTCCGTCAGCGTGGATGCGACGGCGCAGATGTTCAAGATTATTGCTGAGAAGATAGAAATACGGGCTGAGCAGGAAGCGTTCCGGCTTGCCGGCCGGATCATGCCGATAGCCTTCGACCGTCATGCCGGTCGCTCGCTTCCAGGTGAAGCCGAGCGCGTCGTAGAGGGGGTGCAACATGGAGAATGAGAGATTGACACGCGCGATCGGCAACCCGGCCGCCGCGATACGTTCGCAAAATCCGCGCACGATGGTTTCGAGATTGTCTCCGGCTAGCGAGGAATGTGTGAGCCAGTCGGCTACCTTGTCGAGCAGAATGGTGGATACGTCAGACTGGGTCGTGCTCATCGCTGGTCCTTACAAATGCGAGCCACCTGCGCTCCCGGCCATTCACCATTCGGACGAGTGCAAATCGGGTCGCACAACCTATCCGAGTATCGTGAAAATGAGTGAATCCGCGTTTGGTGTCAACGCTCAACGTGGGAACGTCAGCACGGCAATTCACCAGTCCGATACCACTGAAACGGGAAACTGAGAGGCGGTCCTCTATCGATCGTTGTACTATGTCCGTCAGATGGGTGTCTGGCATGATCGAAACAATAGTGCGCCGACGATTCATCGTGACGACACTGACAGGCTCCTGACATGTCCGCCGTTCGCTTGACAGTCACTTTCAATGCGGCCATCTAAGCCCAACCTGATTGCATTTGCGCTCGCACGAAAGAGATGATCTTGGCCACCTCTTCCTATCTGGACCTTCTGGGCAAAATCGAAAAACGCGAGGCGCGTGCCGGGGTGATCGGCCTTGGCTATGTCGGCCTGCCCCTGGCGATGACGCTGGCACGCAGCGGCTTTGCGGTCATTGGCTTCGATATCGACCCTGGCAAGATCATCGCACTCGACGCCCAGCGATCTTATATCGAAGCGGTCTCCAATGAGGCGCTTACAAGCGAGGTTGCCGCTGGCAGGTTCCGCTCGACCAGTGATTTTACCGGCCTTGGCGCATGCGACGTCATCATTATCTGCGTGCCGACGCCTTTGACCAAACATCGCGATCCCGACCTTTCCTATGTCGAGGCAACGAGCCGCGCGATTGCAGCCACCTTGCGGACAGGACAATTGGTGGTGCTGGAATCGACCACCTATCCGGGCACGACAGACGACGTGGTCAGGCCCATCCTTGAAGAGGGCGGGCTCAAGTCCGGCAGCGATTTTTTCCTGGGCTTCTCGCCGGAGCGCGAGGATCCGGGCAACCGCGATTTTGACACGGCGACCATTCCGAAGATCGTCGCAGGAGACGGCGAAGAAGCGCGCAAGCTGATGATGGCTTTCTACGGAGCTGCGGTGAAGTCCGTCGTGCCGGTTTCCTCCAACGCCACGGCCGAGGCCGTAAAGCTGACGGAGAACATCTTCCGCGCGGTCAATATCGCGCTGGTCAACGAGCTGAAGACCCTCTACGCGGCGATGGGCATCGATATCTGGGAGGTCATCGAGGCGGCGAAAACCAAGCCCTTCGGCTACATGCCCTTTTACCCCGGTCCCGGCCTTGGCGGGCATTGCATCCCCATCGATCCGTTCTATCTCACATGGAAATCGCGCGAATACGAATTGCCGACGCGCTTCATCGAACTCGCGGGCGAGATAAATTCGGCCATGCCGCGCTACGTCGTCGGCAGCCTTGCCGAGGCGCTCGACATGCGCCTTGGCAAGGCGCTGAGCCGCTCGCGCGTGCTGGTCATCGGCCTCGCCTACAAGAAGAACGTGCCCGATATCCGCGAAAGTCCGTCGCTACGGTTGATCGAAATCATCGAGGAACGGGGCGGCCATGCCGACTTTCACGATCCCTTCGTTGCCGAAGTGCCGTCGACGCGCGAGCACATGGCCTTGAAGGGCCGTAGATCCGTGGAACTGACGGAGGAGACGGTTAAGTCCTATGATGCTCTTCTGGTCGCGACGGATCACGACCGGGTCGACTATGCCGCCCTGGCGCGGTGGTCACCCCTTATCATCGACACCCGCAACATCTTCGCCAGGCTCGGACTTTCGGGCGGGCACATCGTGAAGTCGTAATCGTCTGCTTACGACAGTTTCGCCTTGAGATTGCTTGCCGCCATGGCGTAGCCACCGGCCGCCCCATCGATAAAATGGATATGATCATGTGCCATCGGCGTCGGCACGAAGCAGGTGATCAATGCGGAGTCCTGGCGGTGCAAGCCGTAGCGGCCGATGCCTGCGGTTGACGCGTCATCCAGGAGCTTTTCAATGCGCCGCAGGCGATCCGGATCGATATCGATCGTCATTTTCAGGCCATCGTCGAACTTGCGGAAGTCCGAGTTTTGCGCCACCTCGCGCTTGTATATTTTCGGATCCCAGCCGCCCGCAGTGAGGCCCAACCTGTCGAGCACAAAGATTAGGATAATCTGGGCAATGATCGCGATCTTGCGGGCAAACCGCTTGCCGACGGGCGCCGTCGCTCGGGCTTCCGCGTCCACACCCTTGGTGTTGAACTGGATCACTGGACCGTCGGCGGGCAACGGGTGGGCGCCGCGGCTCTGTTCGGCCGCAACCGCCACGATGTCGGAAACCAGCTTCCGGAACTGCGCGCTTGCTCCAGGCGTGCCCGGTACGGCGATGATCGAGACGATTTCGCCGTTGCGTGCCTCAATCGGATTCCAGCGGCAGGAAAGACCGGCAAGGTCCGGCCGGGTGCCGGACGGCGCGGGCTCGACGGCATATTTGCCGGCTTTCATCTGGGCCTCCGCCCAGCTTGCACCTCCGCCCGCAAACATCGCATAGGAGACGTCGGGGCTCGCTCCGAAACGGGCGATACGGACATCGAGACCCACCGCCCTGATATCGGACATGGGCACGAGCGCCGCGCGCAGGTTCAATTGCAGGTCGTCGGCTACCCAGGCCTGGACGGCGGCGAGAGCTTCGCGCGCCTGTCCGGCAACGGACGCGGGAAGTGCCACCAAGGCACCATCGCCGCCGAAAACGAACGGATAGTCCTTCTTGCCGACCGTATTGAGCAGGGCCGAGATGACGCTGGCGCCGGCCATGTTGACGGCCTTGTAGCGGCCTGCCGCAATTGCCTTGGTCGAGCCGACAATGTCGGCTGTCGCAAGCACCCAGTCGTCCGGCAGCGGCTTGTAGTTGGCCGTGTCGACAACGCCCTCGAAGTGCGCGAAGACAGGGACCGTCTCAAAGAAATTGTCGTTCAACGATTCTGACATTCTGTGGCTCTACCACAAACGAAGATGGCAGGCGATCCGGGGAGCATCAGTGTGCGATAAGGGTGGTGGGCCAAACAGCATCCGATTTATCCATTACTGCAGAATAACAGTGTAGAAACAAGGTTCAATCAACCATTGATTGTGATGCTGTGGCAAAAATGTGAAAAACCAAAAATAGATTTGCACGTCACTTGTGCGCTGCGTCCAGCTAGTGCAACCATATACACGTGGTTGATTCTGTAACGTCAAAGCAATCTTGATTTTCTAGAATTACTGATGGTGATGCCAGCTATTATGCTTGCTGAGAGGAATGGTTTGCACTGCCCATGCATTTTGATCTGGCCCATTTCCCGGATTTCCAGGAAGGTTTTTTCAGCGGCAGTCTAAAGCAGGACACCCTTGAGGTGCTCAAGGACATTCGCGAGCAACTGAGTTGTCGCTACATCACGCATGTCGGCTATTCGGACCCCGCGGGCCCGCACCGCGGCCAAGGGCCTGAAATTTCGGTACTGACCACAGTGCCGACGAATTGGGTCGTGCGTTACTCGGCAAAAAACTACTATCGTGTTGATCCACTCGTCCAGGGGATCATGCTGTCGCGCAGCCATGTTGATGCCCCCGGCACAGTGCGCAATCTCGCCGAAGAAAAGGGACTGCCGGGCGAGTCAAAGCAGTTTCTTCGCGACTGCCAGCTGCGTGGCCTCGGAAATCTGTTTCTTATTGCCAATACGTCGAATTCCTATGGTTTCCGTGGGGTGACCCAATTTACCTTCGACGTGCAGACCGCCGAGAATTTTGGTCGTATCGACAACATCGGCAAACGATTGTCGGCCGTAGCGACGCGGTTGCACAACACCCTTCACAGCAACCGCAACCCGACGCTGGCGGCTGCCGCTGCCAATCTCCTGACGAAACGGGAGCTCGATTGCCTCTACTGGGCGGCCAATGGCAAAACAGATGGCGAGATCGGCGAAATACTCAATATCGCGCGCTGGACTGTCGTCACCTACCTGACGAATGCCAAGAACAAGCTTGGCTGTTCCAATCGGACATCGACTGTCGCGACGGCGCTGGCGCTCGGTGTGATCGCAATGCCGGCGATTACCAACAGGTTCTGAACTCAAGCGCGCAACAAGAGCGCAGGATCAGCCCAGATTTTCCGGCGCCGTGAGCTGAGGCAGGCGCGCATTTTCGAATGCAGCTGCCAGCAGGGCGGTATTGTCGGCGGGGCTGCGTCCTGCTTCAGCGAAGCGCACGTGATGCAGATCGATTTCGCTGGAGTCGGCTGTAAGCGTCAGGCGGAAATAGGCGTTCACACCCATGTTCTTGAATTCGAGATCGAGCATGATGCTGGGCGCAGAATTCCAGTCGAGCGTGTATTCGCCGCCGAGGCCAAAAGTCAAAGTGTCCGGATAAAACGTCAGCTCGGTAGCAGAATTGACGATATCGGCGATATTGCCGAACAGCTCGCAGCGGATGAAGGCGATATAGTCCGCGACGTCGACCAGCCGAAGATCATCGATTACCTCCGTCAGATGTCCTGAGATGATCTCGACGCGGGCGGCGGAATATTGGGTTTTCTTCATGCAATGATCCGATTGCAGCCATTATGATTATCTTCGACGCGCATTAACGAATTGGATAAGCTCGGCAACTGCCTTGTAAAATTCCGGGGCGATAACATTGTTGACTTGAACCTGCTTATAGAGCGATCTCGCCAACTGCACATTCTCAAATATCGGTATGTCATTGGCCTCGGCTATCTCCCTGATCTTGAGGGCGATGATGTCCTGTCCCTTGGCCACAACCACCGGCGCAGAATCCTGTGCCGGGACATAGCGGAGAGCAACCGAGAAGTGTGTCGGATTTGCGACGATCAGCGTGGCGGTCGGGACGGACGCGATCATGCGCTGCCGCGCCCTGTCGCGGCCAATTGACCTGATGCGCGACTTGAGCAGGGGGTCACCTTCCGCCTGCTTATGTTCGTCCTTGATTTCCTGCCGCGTCATGCGCAGTTCGTCGCGCCAATGGATGCGAGTCCACGCCAGGTCGAATGCCGCAAGGACGGTCACGGCGATCGCGATTGACGAGAGCAGCCGCACGATGTGGGTGCGGATCAATTCCGGCAGCGCATTCGGCTCCGTGATGATGGCATCGACGAAGAAGTGGCTGTCCTCGAAGAAGATCATGAAGACGATGATGCTGGCGGCCGCGAATTTGAACGCCGATTTCAGGAATTCGACGCGTCCGGCCGAGCCGAAAATCCGGGACCAGCCCTTCGCAATCGAGATGCGCGACAGTTGCGGTTCAATGCGATCGAAGATAATGCGGGGCGCATTCTGCAGGACCGACGCGAGGATGCCGGCGCCGGGGACGATGATCAGGACCGGTAACAGGGCAAGTCCAACGGCAGCGCCGACAATGCCGAACAATTGCCGGGCATCGTCAGCACTGGTGAGGCGCCAGTCGTCGGATTTATCGAGGAGTTCTGACAGAAAGGCGGTGAGCTTCAGCCCACCTGGAACGGCCACAAAGACCATGATGACGAGAAAGGCGATGATGGACGCGAGGATCGGCGCCTCGCGCGAAAACGGAAGATTGCCTTTCTCGACCGCATCACTGATCTTTTTCTCAGTGGCTTCCTCGGTTTTGCTCTCCTTGTCAGGGCTTTCCGACATGAGCTATCCGAATCTGCCTATCACGATGCAGGCTCTTCCGTTTCGAGCTTGAGGTTGCCGCGGTCCGCAAGTCCGATCGCCGTCCGGGCAATAAGACGGCGCGCTTCGGTGACCGCATTGGCATTGACGTTGCTCTGGCTCGAGAGCTCCGTTTCCACCATGCGGCGTCCGCGGGTCGACAGCGATTGCAACACCAGTTCCTGCAGATGCGGGTCGCAGCCGTGCAGCGCAGTCGTGACCACATCGGTCTGGATCTCGTCGAAGAGTACGAGGCGGGCGCGCTGCGAAATGCGCGCAATATCCTCGAAAGTGAAGAGCTTGGCCTTGATTTTCGCCAGATCGTCGGATCCAAGATCGGTAAGGCCAGCCAGCACTTCATCGACCTCGGATTTCTCCAGCTGATTGATGATATTGGCGATCGTGCCGTGATGGCTCTTTTCCGAGCTTGTATTGTCCTTGCCGGTCACTTCGCGCTGGAGAATGCCTTCCAGCATCACGGAAATCGAAGGGGCAACCTTACGGATATGCAGGGTGCGCTGGATGATGGCGCTGCGTTCGGCGGCGGCAAAGCGGATCAGCAGTTTTGCCGCGACGTCCGAGGGCAGGCGCGAAATGACATAGGCGGTAACCTGCGGATGCTGGGCGATCAGGTAGTTGTGGAGCACATCTGCCGGCAGGCGTGGAAGCTGATCCCATACCGATTCCTGCGCCAGCAATTCCGGCTTGCGGTTTTCGATGACCGCGCTCGCATCTTCAGCTGAAAGCGTTTCGCGCAGCAGCCCCTCGAAGCGCATGCCGGCTTCGGAGACCGGCGCGCCATCGGCGAAGGCGTTTTCGAATTGCTTGACGAGTTCCTCGAAATCGCCCGGCGTGATCGGTTCGAGCTTGCGGGCATGGCCAGCGAGCGAACGCAGATCATCGGCGGTGAAATGCTTGAGCAGCCTCGAAGCGGAAGGTCTTCCGATCGCCACGAGCAATGCCGCAACTTTTTCCGGACCCGACAGGTCCTGAATGGTGCTCGCACTCGGAGGTGTTTCCTGATCGCTCATGCTTTTATCCGGCGCTGCCGATGACTTCCGTCAGGCTGACGCCAAAGCGGGAGGAATCGTCCTCGAGGACGATCACTTCGCCGCGGGCAATGACGCGCCCGTTGACGACAATATCGACCGGATCGCCGATCTGCTTGTCGAGCGTGACGACGGCCCCGCGGCCGAGCTTCATCAGATTTGCGACGGGCATGGACGTGCTGCCGAGGACGACCTGGACATCGACGGGAATACCCATGATGAGGTCGATATTCGGCTTTGATCCCGCCGGCCTGCGGTTCGGCTGCGGTTCGTCGCGTTTCAACTCCTCGATCGCGTCGTTGAGTTCGTCTTCTATCGAATTCTTGTCGGTTGTGGTCATGGCTAGGAATCCCAACGCAATGGGTTAGAGGACGGCGCTCGCCACATCGGCACTGCGGACGATGCGGTTGACGAAGACGGGAAGGGGTCGTGCTGGTGGTTCGGCTTGCGCCGAGGCCGAGACGAAGGCAGGCCCCGAGGATTTTGCTGCAACCGGCGCCGGCTGGACGGGTACGGCGGAGGGGCGCACGCCATCCTTGAGATCGGTTTTGGCCCGTTCGACCAGGTCGATGGCGCGCGTGATCTCGGAACGGACGCGGTCGGAGTCGCGCAAGCGCGCCTCGAGCCGGACGCTCTCGTCGCGGCAGGTTTCCCGTTCCGCCTGCAGGATGGCGAGCGCCTGCTGCAGATTGGCGGCCGAACTTGCCACCTGGTGCGCCAGGACACGGCTCATCGCGTTGAGGCGGTTGGCCTTGCGCAGCGCGACGAAGAAGACAGCAAGCGAGACGACCGTCAAAGCGATCGAAACGAGATTAGCCAGCGGCAAGCTCATCGAGGAGATCCTCTTCTTCGTTGATGGGATCGGTGATCCGGACCGTGAACGCGCTGCCGGCCTTGCCAAGGCGACATTTGTAGAGCGCCTGATGGCCGCTGCGCAGGCGAACCTGATCGATGGCATCCTTTGGCAAATGGAGGATCTGGCCCGGCTTCAGAAGTGCCAGCTGTTCGAGGGTCATTGAACCCTGTTGCAGGTAGGCTTCGACATCGATGCGGGCGCGGCTGACTTCGAGCCGCAGCTTCTTTGCCCAGGTCGGATCGGAATGGTGCGCGGGCTGTCGCAACATGCGGGCGATGGCGTCCTGCATCGGCTTGAAGCTTGAGCGCGGCAGAAGGAGCAGGATCTGGCCCGACCGTCCGGCAGCCTTGAGCCCTATCTCGCAGCAGATCATGCGCGTCTCGGTGATGGTATTGGGTGCAAGGTGCTGAGCCTCAACGAGATCGCCAACCTGGAACAGGGAATCGCTTGCCCCGGAGAACATGTGATCGAGTGACGCGGTCACCTCGGCAAATATCTGCCGGGCGATGCTGAGGTCGATCGCAGTCAGCGGCCTTACTGCTCCTCCGGCATCGGCACTGCCGCCCGAACCAAACAAAGCCTCGATGCCGCAATCGACGAAATTGCGGTCGGCGGCGAGGACGAGGCGGGAACCCCATTTTGAAACCGGCACCAGGCCAACCAGACCCGACCGGGCGATGGTGCCGGCAATATCGTCCTTTTCGAGCGATTGGATGCGAATGAACTCAGCGGCTACCGCGACATCGGTCTGGGCAGCGACCTTGGAGCCGAATGACGCTGCCAGATCCCGGAACACGGTCTCTAGTGACTTGAGGTCGTCGACCGACATGCCCGCGGCGCGCAAGATGCTCTCGGCCAGTACGTCAGGGCGCTTGTGCTCGGCTTCGGCGTCCATGATCGTCCTACGCCGCCTGTTGCATCGGTGCGGGGGTCAAGGTTTCCTGTTCGACGACATCGATCGACGGGCGGTCGTAGGCGGAAATGGTCTTGCGGCCATATTCGAGTGCGATCTGCGGCAGGGCGCCGTTCATGTAGGCGAGCAGTGTCTGCTTGACGATCATGTAAAGGCGGTTCTGCTTCTCGCGGGTTGTCTTGATTTTGGTGGCGATCGGACCGACGACGCCATAGGAAAGGAAGATACCGGCGAACGTGCCGACAAGCGCAGCGCCGATGAGGTGCCCGAGGATTTCGGGCGATTCATTGAGTGCGCCCATGGCCTTGATGACGCCAAGCACGGCAGCGACGATGCCGAGCGCAGGAAGACCCTCGGAGACGCTGACCATGGCATTATAGGGCTTCAGCTTGTCGCGGGAGATCGTGTGAAGCTCCTCGTCCATCAACGCCTCGATCTCGTGCGAGCGTGCGTTGCCGATGATGATGAGCCGGCAATAGTCGCAAATGAAATGCGTCAGGTCATGGTTCCTGAGCACGCTCGGGAAGGTCTGGAAGATCGGCGATTCCGTCGGATTGTCGATATGGACTTCGACCTCGTTGCGCGATTTCGCGCGCAGCTCGCGCATCAGGGCGTAGAGAACGCCGAGAACATCGAGATAGTCTCGCTGTTTCGGAATCTTGTTGGTGAAGGCTTCCATGCAGGCCCGGCCGGTGTCCTTGACCGCCGAGAATGGGTTGGCGACAAGAAACGTACCGAAAGCCGACCCGCCGATGATGACAAATTCCCATGGCTGCATGAGAACGGCAACGTGGCCACCCATGGCGATAAAACCGCCAAGGAGACACCCCATCGTCACGACCAGTCCAACAAGAATACCCAAGACGCTCTCCTGCACATTTGCCAGCAGGCGGAGAACTATCAGGTGCGGCTTGTGTGAACCTTGCAGAAAATGGTCTTCTGCGTCGCGAGCAGGAATTTGTCCCGACAGCTTCAGGCAAGCTTGATTTGAGACACATGCGCCAAACGCTTCGGGAAAGGCGCATCATGATCAATACTATGACGAGCTATCGCTTGATCGCGGCGGATCTGCCGCGCTCGCTTGCCCGGGTCTCCAAGGAACCGCTGGTGCAGCGCGACACCGACTACTACCTGAACAACATCAAGAATGTGAAATCAGTCGATGATTTCATGAAGGATACGCGGCTCTACAATTATGCACTGAAGGCCTTCGGCCTCAGTGACATGGCCTATGCCAAGGCCTTCATCCGCAAGGTGCTGACGGAAGGCATCGAGGATGCGGGCAGCTTTGCCAACAAGCTGACCGATACGAAGTACAAGGAACTGGCAACTGCTTTCAATTTTGTAAAGTATGGCGACAAGGCAACGAGCCAATCCGATGCCCTGCAGCCGATCGTCGACAAATATGTGCGTCAGACACTCGAGGTCGAGACAGGCCAGCAAAATGAGGGTGTGCGCCTCGCCCTCTATTTCGCCCGCAAGGCGCCGACGATTACCAGCGCCTATCAGATCCTTGGCGACAAGGCGCTCCTGCAGGTATTTCAGACCACATTCTCCATTCCGGCGCAGACGTCCAACATGGATATCGACCGGCAGGCCAAGATGGTCGAGGACAAGCTAAATCTGAAGGACCTGCAAGACCCGGCAAAGCTCGACAAGCTGATTACCCGGTTCACTGCCATGTACGAGATGAACAACCCTTCCACGGCGACGAGCATTCCCTCGATGCTGATCGGCGGAACCGCGACGATCGGTATTGCGGACAGCATCCTGACAACTCTGCAATCGTTCAAGCTCGGAGGCCGCTGATGGAAAACTCGATCTATGTGGGGTTGTCGTCGCAGATTTCGCTGGAACGCCGTCTCGATGCGCTTGCACACAATGTAGCGAACATGTCCACGCCGGGCTTTCGCGCGACGGGCATGAAGTTCGACGTCATGGTATCGAAAGCGGCCGAGGAGTCGAGCTTTGTCAGCGCCGGTGAAAGCTTCATCAAGACCGAAGCCGGCCCGATCACACAGACGGGCAATCCGCTTGATGTGGCGGCGAAGGGCAATGTGTGGTTTTCGCTGCAATCCCCGGCGGGCCAAGTCTTTACCAGGGATGGACGCATGCAGATGTCGACCACCGGAGAACTTCGTTCGGTCAAGGGCTATCCGATTCTCGATGCAGGCGGGCAACCATTGACGATCGATCCCGATGGCGGACCGCCGCAGATTTCATCGAGCGGCGCGGTCTATCAGAACGGCCGCCAACTCGGAGCGATCGGACTTTTCACCATCGATCCGAACGCAAAGCTGACCTATTTCGATAACTCTGCCGTCATTCCGAGCGTCGCCGCGCAGCCGGCGCTGGACAATCCCGATGCCGGCGTCATTCAGGGAGCAATCGAAGGCTCGAATGTCGATGCTATCAGTGAAATGACGCGGTTGATGAGCGTTACCCGCGCATTCGAGCGTGTCGATGCGCTGCTCCGAGGTAACGAGAACACCTTCAGGGACGCGGTCAAGACGCTTGGATCGACCACGTGAGTTGGCGCCGCTCAATCCCTTGGCGCGCGGGCAGATGATGCGGGCGGTTGAAGACGCCTTGCAGAGCATGAGCGCGAGAACGGGCAGCCTCGACGCGCTGGCTCGGCTCCTGTCGCAGGCGACGCAGCAGCGCGCCGTCGCCGTGGGCGGTTATGTCAATGAAGTATCCCGCTCGGCCATCGGTGTGCGCGGAATCTCGAACAAGGCGCAGCTTGGCGACATGGTGATGATCCGCTGCGATGACCGGCTTCAGCCAGCCGAGGTCGTCAGACTCGAGCAGACGCGCGTGCTGGTCAAACCCTTTGACGACCGCGTCATGCCACCCCTTGGAACGCCGGTTTTCCCGGAAGGACCATTTCGCATTGCGCCGTCACCGCAATGGAAGGGCAGGGTTATCGATGCTCTCGGCCAGCCCCTTGACGACAAGGGACTTCTACCGGCTGGCGCGCAGGCGATAGCAGTGGACTGCCCGGCGCCGCTGGCGATGAACCGCAGCAGGGTCGAAAAGGGGCTGCGTTGCGGCGTCAACGTGGTCGATGTTTTCGTACCGATATGCTTCGGTCAACGTATGGGCATCTTTGCGGGGTCGGGTGTCGGCAAGTCGACGCTCCTCGCCATGATGACTAAGGCTGCCGATTTCGACACGGTCGTGCTGGCGCTGACCGGTGAGCGCGGGCGCGAAGTGCGCGACATGCTTGAAGACACGATGGCAGGCAAGCTTGAAAAAACCATTGCTGTTATCGCGACCGGTGACGAGAGCCCGATGATGCGGCGCCTGGCGCCGAATACGGCGACCGCGATTGCCGAATATTTCCGCGATCGCGGCGACAATGTTCTGCTCATCGTCGATTCGATCACGCGATTTGCCCACGCTGCGCGCGAAATCGCCATCGCGGCGGGCGAGCCGCCGGTATCGCGCGGCTATCCCCCGAGCGTTTTCAGCCAGCTGCCGCGTCTTCTTGAGCGGGCCGGTCCCGGACGGGTCGGCGAGGGGACGATCACTGGCATCTACGCTGTTCTTGTCGATGGCGACGACCACAATGATCCGGTGTCGGATGCGATCCGCGGCACACTGGACGGACATATCGTGCTCGACCGTGGCATCGCCGCCCAGGGACGGTTTCCCGCTGTCGATATCCTTGGCTCGATTTCGCGTCTTGCCCAGCACAACTGGACTCCGGAGCAGGCCAAGCTTGCGACGAGCCTGCGTGGTCTGGTTTCGCGCTTCGAGGAGACCCGGGATCTGCGGATGATCGGCGCCTATCAGGCGGGCAGCGATCCACTCATCGATCAGGCGGTCAATCTTGTCCCGCGTATCTATGGGGCCATGCAGCAGACACCGACTTCCCCGCCGTCGCTCGATCCCTACAGCGATCTTGCAATGGCACTCAGGCCAAAGGAGGCATCATGACCCGGCGAGAGGCAGGCGTTAAATCCGTCAGGACAGAGACGAGCGAGCCTGTCGTGGCGCGCACACGCGACAAGCGCTTCGACGGCTATCTCAAAGGCGCCGGATTCGTGCTTGCGACTATCTGCGCCGTGCTGCCGTTCGTCATGTATTACGACTTTCTCGATGCTCGGCCGAAACCGCAGGCCTCGGGCAAGGAAGTGCGCGATCCTCTCAATCGGACCAACCAAAAAGTCGTGCGCGAGACCCATGGCAGACAGTCCGGGTCAGGAAAGCCGGACGAAGATCTGGATACGATGACCACGGCGACGACATCGGAGCTGACAGGAGATCGGCTCGCGCGTATCGAAGAAGCGAGCAAACAGCCGTTTCCCGGCAAGCCGGTGTTCTTGCTGCGCGAAGTCGTCGGGGGCCTCGTGATGATCGAAGACGAAAGCGGTTACTGGTTCGTCGAAAAGGGTTCGCCCTTGCCTGATGGAAGCACCCTCGTTGCCATCGAACGCGCTAGCAATGGCAGCGGCTGGTCGATCAAGACTTCCGATGGAGAGGTCATTGCGCGAACCAATTGACTCGCGCGGCCAACTTAAGTTCTGAAGCGGATCAACGCCGCAAGTCTCACGCAAGTTTGGCCAGATAGGTTAAGGCCGGATTAATGGCTCAGACGTGCGAGGGAAGACATGCAGGGTATCCATCTGTTCGATCTGGCGTCGCGTCAGGCCGAGTGGCTTTCTGTGAGGCAGGCAGCCGTCGCGGGAAACGTGGCCAACGCTAACACGCCGGGTTTCAAGGCGCGCGATGTGGAGCCGTTCAAGGACGTGTTGGAACAGACGCAGCTGACCATGGCTGCAACCAATCCGAAACATCTCGAGATCGATGCATCGGGCATTGCGGCGACTGCGCTGCGCAAGGATGCGGTGACCGAACAGAACCATTCGAAAAACACCGTCAGCCTCGAGGGTGAGATGGTGAAGTCCGGAGAGATAAATCGCCAGTTCGCGCTGAACACCAGCATCGTGAAGGCTTTTCACCGCATGATGCTTTCAGCGGTAAAGGGCTAAGCGCATGTCGGATCCGCTCCAAGCCGCCCTCAAGGTCGCCGCATCAGGCCTCAATGCCCAATCGACACGTTTGCGCATCGTCTCTGAAAATCTCGCCAATGCACAGTCGACCGGAAAGACTGCCGGTAGCGATCCCTACCGGCGCAAGACCGTTTCGTTTGCGACCGAGCTTGATCGCAATACCGGCGTTGAGACCGTGCGCATCGCCGAAGTCGGCAAGGATACGTCTGCCTTCGTTGAAGAATATGACCCGAGCCATCCGGCCGCCGATTCCAAGGGCTATGTGAAATACCCGAATGTCAGCATGGTCGTTGAAATGGCGGACATGCGCGAAGCAAACCGCTCCTATGAAGCCAATCTCCAGGTGGTCAAGCAAGCACGCGAACTGATCGCCATGACCGTCGACCTTTTGAGGAATTCCTGATGATCGATCAACTTCTCAGTGTTTCCACCCGCAACGCCCTATCGAAACTGTCGGAGACGGTGAACCAGGGCACGGGCGCGACGGGCGCGGCAAATCCCGCCGCCAGCGCCGGGCAACCTTCCTTCGATAATGTCCTGTCGCAGCTGGCGGGATCGGTGAGCGGCAAGCTCGAAAATGCCGAGTCGGTCTCGATGAAAAGCATGACGGGCGACGTGCCGACCCGTGATGTCGTCAACGCGGTCATGGACGCCGAACAGTCACTGCAAACGGCGATCGCCATCCGCGACAAGATCGTCCAGGCCTATCTCGAAATCAGCCGCATGCCGATTTAAGGAACCTCAATGAAAGCGCTCACCATCGCTGCCACCGGCATGAATGCCCAGCAGCTCAATCTGGAAGTGATTGCCAACAACATCGCCAATATCAACACGACCGGTTACAAGCGCGCCAAGGCCGAGTTCTCCGATCTGCTGTATCAGGCTGAACGCAGCGCCGGCGTGCCGAACGCCGCGAACCAGAGCGTCATTCCGGAGGGCGCGATGGTCGGCCTCGGCGTGCAGACCGCTGCCGTGCGCAACCTGCACATTCAGGGCGCGCTCAGTCAGACCGGCAATCCGTTCGATGTGGCCATGGTCGGCCGCGGCTGGTTCCAGATCCAGAACGCAGCCGGCGAGACGCTCTACAGCCGCGCCGGTGCATTCAACACCAACGATACCGGTCAGCTGGTTACACTCGACGGGAATCAGGTCGAACCAAATATCGTCGTTCCGACGGATGCGGTCGAAGTCAAGATCACCGAAACCGGTCAGGTCTTCGCCAAGATGGCGAACCAGACGCAGCTCGTTAATCTCGGCCAGCTGCAGATCGCCAACTTCGCCAACGAGGCCGGGCTGGAACCCCTCGGTGACAATCTCTTCCGCCAGACCGACGCCTCCGGCGATGCTGTGGTGGGCGTTCCGGGTGATCCGGGATTCGGCACGTTGAAGCAGGGATATCTCGAAAGTTCCAACGTGGATCCGGTCAAGGAAATCACCGACCTGATCACGGCGCAGCGCGCCTATGAAATGAACTCGAAGGTCATCCAGGCCGCCGATGAAATGGCATCGGTCGTTTCGAAGAATCTCGGCGGCTGAGGATCATCATGACGGCAGCACGACGCATGGCTAAACGGGTTGTTCGCATCATTGCGCTTGGCGCAGGCGCGGCGCTCGTTGCATTTTCCGCCCAGGCGGATCGCATCGCCTTCATCGTGCCTTCGCAGATCATCTATCCCGGCCAGACGATCGGCAGTGGCGGTCTTCAGGAAAAGACATTCACGATCAAGGCGAGTGCCGCCGGAAATTATGTGCTCTCCACGCAGCAGCTTGTTGGCAAGGTTGCGCGCAGGACCCTCTTGCCGGGCCAGCCCATTCTTGTCACGGCGGTCAACGAACCGGATCTGATCCAGCGCGGTGTGCCCGTCGCTCTGGTTTACAACAGCGATACGCTGGTCATCACGGCCAAGGGCATACCGATGGAGCCCGGCCACGCTGGCGATTTCATCAAGGTGCGCAATCTTGACAGCGGAATTATCGTTTCGGGAACAGTTCTCGCCGACGGCACAATACAGGTCGGGATGCAATGATGCGGCGCATAGCATGTCTGGTTGCCCTGATCCTTGCCGGAACGGCTGTCGCCAATGCAGGCGAGTCATCGCCCAATGCAAAGGACTACAAGTCTCCTGCCGAGGCACAGGCCGCTTGGCGAAAGGCCGAACGGGAGGCCGATGACGGCCGCTGGGGTGGCGCGGCTTCGCCTTTGGGCGAAGGCGGAGCGATCGCGCGGCTCAAAGATATCGCCAATATCCAGGGCGTTCGCGAAAACCAGCTGGTCGGCTACGGCCTCGTCATCGGCCTCAACGGTACCGGCGACAGTCTGCGCAACGCGCCGTTCACCGAACAGTCGATGCGCGCCATGCTCGACAATCTCGGCATCAGTCCGCCGCCGGGGGCCTCGCGCGTCAAAAATATCGCAGCTGTCATCGTAACCGCCAATCTGCCGCCCTTCGCCGGACGGGGTTCACGCATCGACATCACCGTTTCATCGCTGGGCGATGCAACGTCGCTGGCTGGCGGAACGCTGGTCATGACGCCGCTGGCAGCCGCAGATGGACAGACCTATGCGGTCGCGCAAGGCAACATGATCGTTTCCGGTTTTACCGCATCTGGCGAGGCTTCAACACTGACGCAAGGCGTTCCCACGAGCGGGCGTATTCCAAATGGTGCGCTCGTGGAAAAGGAAGTGACTGGCAATTTTGGTCAGGACGAGCTCGTTGTTGAACTGCGCCAGCCTGATTTTACCACTGCCGTGCGTATCACAGACACGATCAACGCATTTGCCAAGCGGCGCTACAACGAACCCGTCGCCAAGGAGCGGGATTCCAAGTCGATCCGGCTGCGCAAGCCAAAGAATATCTCGGCGACCCGCTTCCTCGCCGAAATCGAAGGATTGCCGGTTCCAACTGACGAGGTGGCGAGGGTCGTGGTCGACGAGCGCACAGGTACGGTCGTGATCGGCGAGAAGGTGCGGATATCGCGCGTTGCAATCAGCCATGGCAGCTTGTCCGTTCGCGTGACCGAGACGCCTACCATTGTTCAGCCAGAGCCGTTCAGCCGCGGGTTGACGGCGGTCGAACCCAATACGGACATCCAGGCCACGCAGACCTCGAACATCGGCGTCCTTGGCGGAACGGATCTGGAGAGCCTGGTCAAGGGTCTCAATCAGATCGGGGTGAAGCCGCAGGGCATCATCGCTATCCTCCAGGGCATCAAGACAGCCGGTGCCCTACACGCTGAGCTGGTGGTGCAATGAGCGCGGCGATGAGGAAATTCATCAGCCTGGGTTTTGCCATCCTGGCATTCAGCTCGGCCATGCTGTTTCCGGTCGCCTATGGTCTTTCGCAGGAGGCGGCGCCCAAGGATGATGCCGGCCAGGAGATTGACCGGTATTGCACCAACATCAATGACAAGGCAGCGGATGCCCGCTATGCCATGCAGACGCGCGAGCTCCAGCAGCTTCGCGCCGACGTCGACAGTCGCATCGAGGAGCTTGAAGCCAAGCGCAAGGAATATGAAGTCTGGTTGAAGCGGCGCGATGAATTCATCGACAAGGCCGAGGATTCACTTGTCGGCATCATTTCCAAGATGCGGCCCGATGCGGCCGCAGCGCAGATGGCGCTGCTCGGCGATGAGGCAGCCGCGGCGCTGCTGTTGAAACTCAATCCGCGCGTGTCCAGCGTGATCCTGAATGAAATGCCGGCCGAGAAATCCTCCAAGCTCGCCCGTGTCATTGTCGGGTCGCGTGTCGTTCCAGAAAATGAAAGAACCGCCCAATGATCAAAGCGGCCCCTTTGACCCTGCTTGCCGGCGTTCTTGCTCTTTCGGGATGTGCCGACAGTTTTCGCGACCTCAACCGTGCTCCCGCCATGTCGCCCGTTGGCGCTGGCGTCGGTCATTCGTTCAGCGTCGCCGATCCGACCTATTATCCGACGCAGCCCCAGCCGCAGAAATATTCGCTTTGGCAGGACAAGCAGGCCAGCTTTTTCCGTGATCCCCGCGCTGCCAATCCTGGCGACGTGCTGACAGTCGTCATCCGCATCGATGAAGAAGCAAAGTTCGACAACAAGTCGAACAGGTCCCGCGTCTCGTCGCAGGGTTACGGACTATCGGGCAATATCAGCGGCAGCGGCATCTCGGGCAGTGATATCAGCGGCAATCTCGACTTGAACTCGAACACCAGTTCCAAGGGCGACGGCAAGATCGAACGGTCCGAGAAGATCGATCTGCGCGTTGCGGCGATCGTCACCAATATTCTGCCGAACGGGAATCTGGTGATCCAGGGGTCGCAGGAAGTTCGCGTCAATTACGAATTGCGCATTCTCAACGTCGCTGGTGTCGTGCGGCCGCGGGACATCTCCGGCTATAACACGATCTCCTACGAGAAGATTGCGGAGGCGCGCATTTCCTATGGCGGACGCGGACGCCAGAGTGAGGTGCAGCAGCCACCTTGGGGCCAGCAGGTCCTCGACACCGTTGCGCCATTCTAGGGATCAGGTTCATGAGTGCCATCGCGGAAGAAACAACGCCAGCGCCAAAGGGACCTTCCATGGTTGCGCTCATCGCAGTTGTTGCGGTGCTGACGCTGATCGCGGCCGCGGGTGGATGGCTTTTGGGCGGACAACTGGGGCTGGCGACACCCGAGACCGATGTCGCCAAGGCAGATGCCGGCCGGAAAGCCATTGAGGAGGCGCCCACCGGGAGCGTCGTGCCGCTTAAGCCGATTCTCACAAATGTGAAAATCCCGCAGGATGTCTGGCTGAGACTTGAGGCGGGAGTTGTGGCGCGCCCGGGCGAGAAGATTACCGACGAACTCACGGCAATGATTTCCGGTGATTTCATGGCGTTTTTGCGCACGGTCAATCTGATGCAACTGCGAGGCCCCGCCGGCCTCGAATATCTGCGAACGGATCTGCAGGAAAGGGCGCGCATGCGCTCGGAAGGGAAGATCGAGAAAGTGTATATCTGGGCGCTGGTGATGGAATGAAACGACGTCTTCTGACGCCCGCGCTGTTTCTTGCATTGGGCGGAACAGCGATGGCCCAATCTTCGATTCTCGAGGGCTTGATCCCGCCCGGAAACGCCTCGACCAGCGGCCAGATCATCCAGATGCTGGCGGTGTTGACCGTGCTCTCCATCGCTCCCGGCCTGTTGATCATGGTGACGAGTTTCACCCGCTTCGCCATCGCCTTCTCGCTCTTGCGTGCCGGGCTCGGCTTGCAGACGACCCCGGCCAATCTGGTGATGATCAGCCTTGCGCTGTTCATGACATTCTATGTAATGGCACCGGTCTTCGACCGGGCCTGGCAGAATGGCGTCCAGCCACTCGTCAACAACCAGATCACCCAGGACGTGGCGATCAACGAAATCACCACCCCGTTCCGCGAATTCATGCTGCGGCAGGTGCGCGACAAGGACCTGCGGCTGTTCGAGGATCTTGCTGACGCGTCATTCCGCACCAAGCCCGATGCGGTGGTAGACCTGCGCATCCTCATCCCGGCATTCATGATTTCTGAACTTCGCCGCGGCTTCGAGATCGGCTTCCTCATCGTCCTGCCATTTCTGGTGATCGACCTGATCGTGGCAACGCTCACCATGTCGATGGGTATGATGATGCTGCCGCCCACGGTTCTGTCGCTGCCGTTCAAGATCCTCTTCTTCGTGCTTATTGATGGCTGGAATATTCTGGTCGGCAGCCTGATCCGCTCCTACACGTGACCTTCCGTCCGGCTTCGTGATGAAGGCCCGCTCAGGAGAAATTCCGTATTAAATAAAATGCATAGGCCCTTGTTATTAAATCGGTAATACTTTAGTCGTACTCATCACCACATGGCGGGTTGCTCTCGGGCAATAGGCATCATGCCGCTCCGTCACACCGGTGCAAACCCGGTATGTCCCCCATAAGTATCTCATCAGGGACTCAACGCTATGACCAGCATTCTCACCAACGCGTCCGCAATGACCGCGCTGCAGACGCTCAGCACAACAAACAAGAACCTTGCCACGACCCAGGACCGTATTGCTACGGGCCAGCGCGTTGCACAGGCTTCCGACAATGCCGCCTACTGGTCCATCGCGACCGGCATGCGTACCCAGAACACGGCTCTTTCCGCTGTTAAGGACGGCCTTGGTCTCGGTGCGTCGATCGTTGATACGGCCTATACGTCCCTCAACAGCGCCATCGATCTCGCACAGAAGATCCAGGCAAAGTATGTCGCCAAGGAAACGCCGGGCACCGACGGCACGGTCATCGACGCCGACATTGCACAGTTCAAGGCGCAGATCGTCGAAATGGCAAAGGGCGCGACCTTCCAGGGTGTCAACCTTCTCGCAACCGGCGGCGCAGCGCAGAGCATCGTGACCGGCTACACCGCCGGTACCGGCGTGACGACCATGTCGGTTGCCGCTTACGATCTTGAAGGCGCACTGACCGCCGCGACGACTTCGTCAGCCGTCGAAACCGCTATCGGCGCAATGAAGGATGCCGCTGCCGCTCTCGGTTCGGCCAAGACCCGCATCGACACTCAGAAGAGCTTCACCGACAATCTGATGGACGCAATCGACCGCGGTGTCGGCCAGCTCGTCGATGCCGACATGAACAAGGAATCGGCCCGTCTTTCGGCCCTCCAGGTTCAGCAGCAGCTTGGCGTTCAAGCTCTATCGATTGCCAACTCGAGCAACCAGAGCATCCTGTCACTGTTCCGCAACTAATAATTTCTGGGTTAAGACAGATTGCCCCGGCGCCAACGGCTCCGGGGCTTTTTTTGTTCAATATGGCCGTTCCGGGCAAGGACTCTAACTTCGCGCAAGCTTCGCCCTCTATGGTTCCGCCACGGGATTGTGGTGGGTATCGATGGAAAAGAACATTAGGCAGACATTTGAGCAGCTTTTCGCCGCCATGAAGAGGCTTGGCGCGCGGCGGCTCATTGCGCTTGGGATTGTCGGGATCACGCTGTTCGGTGCCATTCTTGTATCGAGCTTCTATCTCAACCGTCCGCAATACGAGACGCTCTATGTCGGCCTAAGCCGCGATGACATTAACCGCATGGGTATGGCGCTTGGCG
This sequence comes from Hyphomicrobiales bacterium, assembly GCA_900473175.1. Lineage (GTDB taxonomy): Bacteria > Pseudomonadota > Alphaproteobacteria > Rhizobiales > Rhizobiaceae > Phyllobacterium. The sequence continues at coordinate 344,393 of UCKM01000008.1, forward strand.
AAGCGGGCATTCCTTTCGATGTGAAATCGGACGGCACGTCCATCTTGGTCCCTTTCGGCAAGGCCGATCAGGCGCGGATGTATCTGGCGGAAAAAGGACTGCCCACCAGCAACAATGCCGGCTACGAACTCTTCGATAATATGGGCTCGCTTGGCCTCACCTCCTTCATGCAGGAGATCACCCGCGTTCGCGCGCTTGAAGGTGAGATTTCCCGAACGATTCAGGCGATCCGAGGCATAAAGGCCGCGCGCGTTCATATTGTCCTGCCCGAGAAGGGCAGTTTCCGCCGCGGTGATCAGGCCCCGTCCGCCTCGGTCGTCATCCGTACCGAGGGTGACTTTGCCATCGAGTCTGCCCAGTCGATCCGTCAGCTCGTCGCTGCCGCAGTGCCGCAGCTGACCGCCGCCGAGGTGACGATTCTCGATACAAACGGCCGGCTTCTTGCATCGAAGGATGATGGCACCAGTGCTGGCGCCGTGATGTCGGCGACGCTCGAACAGAACGTCTCGGCATCGGTGGACGAGAACATTCGCAAGGCACTGGCACCCTATCTTGGAGTGGGACATTTCCAGACCAGCGTTCAGGTGGCACTCGATACGGACCGTCGTCAGACCAATGAAACAGTGTTCGATCCGGAATCGCGCGTGGAGCGCTCCGTGCGTGTCGTGCGCGAAAGCGGCGATACGAAGAATTCGACCAGCGACAATGCAACGGGTGTCGAACAGAATATCCCGCGTGAAGAGATTGCCAGCAAGAATGGCGACAGCTCGTCGGAGAAAACTGACAAGCGTGAGGAGCTCACCAATTACGAGCTCAACTCCAAGACTGTTTCCACGACCAGCGACAGCTATCAGATAAAACGGCTTTCGATCGCAGTCGTTATCGATCAGGCGAGACTGATGGCGACTGCCGGTGTAACGCCGGTTCCGGACAAGTTTGTCGAGCAGCAGATCGCCAAGATTACCGAACTCGTGGCAACGGCCGCCGGCCTCGACCAGAAACGCGGCGATGTCATCAATGTGACCGCGGTCAACTTTATGGAGACGGCCGACGAACAGATGGCCCCGGCCGCGACGCCGGTGTCCGAAATGATATTCCGCCAGGCTGGCAGCTTCGTTAACGCGGCTGCACTCATCGCCGCCGTTGCACTCGTCATCTGGTTCGGTGTGCGCCCACTGATGCGGGAAATGGCCAAGCCCCTGGAGCTGCAGCAGCTGGCGGCCGGATCGGATATGGGATTGCCAGGCCTTGCCCCTGCTACAAATCTGCCGGCGGTGACGCCGGTCCGCTCGGAACAGAGCCTGCCGTATGATGATCTCAGTGAGCTGAGACGGCGTATGCGTGTGCCGGCCCAGAACCGGCTCGAACAGATGATCGACATGGACGAAGAGCGCGTCGCGGCGATCCTGAAACAATGGGTCCACGAGGCAGCCTGAGATGAGCGCACGATCCGTTGCCAGCGTTCTAACAGACTTTACGCCAAAACATGTGCCGGCTGACCGGGTAACCGTGTTCACGGCCTCGCCGCGCGACCGGAACGTACCGGTTGACGACGATGCCGGGCCGGCCGAAGCCATCGTCGACATCATCGACTATGAGCTGAAGGTCAAGGATGCCTTCGCCGCGGGCCGGGAGTCGGGTCAGGCAGAAGCGGCCGTGCTTTTCGAAGCCGAGAAGGTGCGGCTCGAGCGCGAATTCCAGGATCAGCTCGCTGCGGCGGATGCCCTGTTTCTGGAGCAGACGGGCTCGAAAATGGCCACACAGATCAGCGAGGGCCTGGCGGCAATCGCGGCCGAGCTTTGCCGCAATCGACGCGAGCACGGCGCTGCGCCGTCTCGACTACATCCGCCTCAACGCGCCGGGTACCCTGCTCGAAGAGGCTGCGCTGCGCCGCGGGTTGACCATCGCAGCGCGGCTCGGCGACAAGGACAAGGTAAGATTGCTGGCGCGCAACTACCTGCAGCGCTTTGCCTATTCGCCCTATTCTGAGGATTTCTTCCGCCAACTCGTTGATGCGGTGTTGGAGCTCAAGGACAAGATCAGCAGTGACGAGATCGAGGAGGTGGCTTCCCTGGCATGGCCGGGAGCCCGACTGCCGTTCTATCTGCGGGTCGCGCGCGGCGCGCTCGTCAACGGCAATCTCAATCGTGCCCGGGTTTTTTCCGAGCGGGCGGTGGCGCTGTCGGCCGACCTCAAAACGGACGATACCCAGGCAAAGCTCTATCTTGCCGTCAGCAATGTCGGCTCCGACAAGACGGGTGATGCCAAGTTCATGCTGTCGAAACTGCCGAAGGAACGTTTGCATGATCGCGATCTGAAGCTGCTTGAGGCAGCGACGGCGATGGCGAGCCGGATCCTTTCGCAGCCGATACCGGAGCTGGAATCGCCGCAAAAGCCCGCGGCCAACAATGACCCCGTGCCAGCGAGCGCCACGGCCGGAAGCGAGCCACTGCCGGTCCGGCCCGCTGATCCGCTGATCGATGAAACAAGAAAGAAACTCGACGCGATCGACGCGCTTCTCGGGAAGGCCAGGAAATGAGCATCGGAGCCGATATGCCTTTGAAATCGCAGTTTGATGCATTGGTGCGCGACGCTGCCAAGGGCAATGGCGGGCGCGATCAGAAAATGCCGGACGATGAGCACAGCGCCCCGGACTTCAAGACGATGCTGAAGGTGCCGATGCCGAAGCTCAAGCCCGGCATGGATGAGGCGGACGCCGACGATGCGCTCGCCAAGCCGGATGAAACAGTGGAGGCCGACAAGGATCAACCGCTGGGACCCGTCCAGGGAATCTTCGGCCAGACAATCCTTGCCTTTGAGCAATTGCTTGAAAAGCAACGCCATAACCAGGAAAAGCAAACGCCCGTGTCAGACACTGCACAGGCACTGGACAATCCCGGCCCCGAATTGGCGTCGATTGAAACAATCCTGACGCCAGTTGAAGAGACGGGTCAACCGGAGGTGGACGCGACGGGTAATGACAACGCCAAGCCGATCGACGTCACATCCAAGGCCGGGTATTCGGCTCCGGCCGGGCCAGAACTTGCAGTCAAGCCAGGGGAGGCCAAACCACGGCTCGCAGCCGTGGTTGCACAAGCGTCCGTCAGTGAGGCTGCAATCCCGAGTGTGGCTCATGCCAAAGGCAGCGAAAGAGCCCTCCCGGCGCAGGATGCGCCGACAGTGACCGTAACGCCGGCGACATCGATGCCCGCACAGGCGGAAGCAAGACTGGCGGCAACCCCCGCAACGGCCGTACCCCAAACGGTCAATCGTCCGCAGATTACCGACGTCCAGATACTGTCAGACCGTAGCAGCAGCGCCGCAAGAACTCTGGTGATCCAGCTGCAGCCCATCGAGCTTGGAACAGTGACGGCACGCCTCAGGCTGACGTCGGAGGGCATGCACATCCAGCTGGCGGCCGAGAACCGGGCAACGGCAGAACATCTCGCCAAGGATCACGACGCTCTAGGCAAGGCGTTGCAACGGGCAGGGGTTGGTGATGACGCGTCTTCGATTACGATCTCGGTGATTGATCGCTCCGGCGCCTCTTCGAACGCGACGACCGGACAGCAAAATTTGAGCGGACAGGAACAGCAGGCGGGCGCGCGTGCCAATGGCCAGGGACACTCAGCGTTTCAGGGCGCGCCGGAGGATCGTTCAACAAGCCAGCAGCTTTTTGGAGATATTGCACCGGATGAGGAAAAATCGGCGAAGACAGGCATTGAGAATGGTCCTTCACGCGGTCTGGTTGTTTAGTGGTCTGATCCTGTCGCACGGCGCTTTGGCGGAAAATCTGTGTGAGCGCGAGATGCACCAGGCGTCCGGGAAATATGGTATCCCGATCGGCATTCTCTACGCGGTTGGTCTTACCGAAACCGGACACAAGGACTCGTTACAGCCCTATGCCATGAACATTGATGGCAAGGCCTACTTCATGCCGTCGGCCGCCGCCGCGGTGATGAAATTCAATGAGGCGCAATCGCAGGGCGCCAAGCTGATTGACCTCGGCTGCATGCAGATCAACCAGTATTACCATGCCAGCGCGTTCCGTTCTGTGGCTGCCATGCTGGATCCAGCAGCCAATGTCGACTACGCGGCCCGCTTTCTGAAACAGCTGCGTTCACGCGAAGGAAACTGGACGATGGCGGTTGCACGCTACCACGCGGGCCCGAACAACGATCCGGCGCAGAAATATTACGTTTGCCGGGTCATCGAAAACATGGTGGCGAGCGGATTTGGCAACTGGACGCAAAAGGCCCGAGCCTTCTGTGATCAGGCAGCGTCGTAACATTCAGTTATAAAACGTGAATTTGTTTTGCCTTGACGTCATTTGGCCGAAAATCGACCCTGTATGAGAGCGTCAGCTATCCCTTTGCGATCGTCAAAATTTCATTTCGGCTATTATTTCTGGCTCCCAATAAATTGGGTGCGATTTGTTGGGAATTGTCGCAGAGTCACCACCACCGCTAGTTGTGTGTTGCTTGGGGCAACTTATTGATTCGGAAGGTGGGGTCGTGATCGTAGTCGTCGACGAACGAAGTTTGGTGACGAGTGGGTATTCGGCGTGGTTCGCCCGTGAGGGCATAACAACAACAGGGTTCGCTCCCGATGATTTTGGCGACTGGGTCGCCACTGTCCAGCAGAGCGACATTATGGCAGTCGAGGCATTTCTTCTAGGGGAATGTGCCAACCGCAGCCAGTTTCCACACAAAATTCGTGAACGCTGCACAGCGCCCGTTATCGCGGTCAACGAGACGCAGTCATTGGAACATACGCTGGAACTTTTCCAGGCTGGTGTAGACGATGTCGTACGCAAACCGATGCACGTGCGGGAAATTCTGGCGCGGATCAACGCGATCCGCCGCCGCTTTGGCAATGGTGGGGCAGGAACGCAGATTGGTCCGATCCGGGTTTTTTCCGACGGTCGCGACCCGCAGGTCAACGGTATCGATTTCTCGCTGCCGCGCCGTGAACGGCGTATTCTCGAATACCTGATCGCCAATCGGGGCCGTCGCCTCAACAAGGCGCAGATATTCAGCGCGATCTACGGCATTTTCGACAGCGATGTCGAGGAAAGCGTCGTTGAAAGTCACATCAGCAAGTTGCGCAAGAAGTTGCGCGAGCAGCTCGGATATGACCCGATCGATTCCAAGCGCTTCCTCGGCTACAGCATCAACCTCGACTAGGCGGTCTTCCGCCTCGGGCGGAAGCGCCGGAATCCAACAATTCCCTCAGGAATGCAGGGCGTCAGCTTCGCACAAGAATCGCAGGATAACGATCTTGTACGCAGGTGTGGGCGCAAGGAGACGAAAATGAGCCTCTATGGAATGATGCGAACCGGAATATCGGGCATGAATGGCCAGGCCAACCGCCTGTCGGCAGTGTCGGATAACATCGCCAATTCCAGCACAACCGGCTACAAACGGGCAAGCACTGAGTTCTCATCGCTCGTCCTGCCGAGCTCTGGCGGCGAGTACAATTCGGGCGGTATTGAAACCACCGTTCGCCACCATATTTCCGACGACGGTTCGTTGCGCTACACAACCTCGTCGACTGACCTCGCTTTGCAGGGTAAGGGCTTCTTCATCGTCAGCAACGCTTCAGGCACGCCTTACCTGACGCGGGCAGGGTCGTTCGTACCGGATGCCGAGGGCAATCTCGTCAATACGGCCGGCTACTACCTGATGGGTTACCCGGTCACCAACGGTAACGTGAACCCCGTGGCCAATGGTTACCAGGGGCTCGAGAAGGTCAATATCGCACAGAACGATCTGATCGCCGATCCGAGCCGCACGGGCACATTTACGGCCAACCTTCCGGCCGGTGCTTCCATCATTGCCGCCGCTGACAGGCCCCCGACAAACACGACAGCATCGGCGCAATACACGGCCAAGACATCCATCCAAACCTTCGACAATCTTGGCAACGTGGTCGTGCTCGACCTTTATTTCACCAAGACCGCGGACAATGCCTGGGAAGTCGCGGCCTATGACCACGCCAATGCGGCGGCGACCGGCGGGTTTCCCTATACGCCCGCCGCGCCGCTGACGACGGAGAACTACACGTTCGATGGCGTCACGGGCAAACTCACCTCGGCCGACAAATCGATTTCGGTCAACATTCCCAATGGTCAGGCGCTGGAGATCGATTTCTCGGCGACCAAGCAGCTCGCCGGCGATTACACGCCCATTGAGGTGAAGGTCGACGGCAATTCGCCGAGCCCGATCGACAATGTCGACATTGGCGCCGATGGCACGGTCATGGCGATCTACAAGAACGGCGCAAAGCGCCCGATCTACAAGATCGCACTGGCGGACGTTCCAAGCCCGGACAATCTTCTCGTCATGTCGGGCAATGTATTTTCGACAAGCGCAGATTCGGGCGACGTGCAGATCGGCTTTGCCGGCACAGGCAGCTTCGGCAGCCTGAGCTCGGGCGCGCTCGAACAATCGACGGCCGATATTGCACAGGACCTGACGGACATGATCGAGGCACAGAGAAACTACACGGCAAATTCCAAGGTCTTCCAGACAGGTGCGGATTTGATGGACGTGCTTGTCAATCTGAAAAGGTAGCTGAACTTCTAATGGCGATTGGACAAACGGCATGTCACTAACTTCGGCGCTCAACACCGCTCAGAGTGCTATAACGACCGTTTCGAAGCAGACCGCGCTGGTGTCCCGCAATATTGCTGGCGCCAACGATCCCAATTTTTCGCGCCGCATAGGCTCCGTGGTCAGCGGACCCAGCGGCTTGACTTATCTTACGGTCACCCGTTCTGCCGACGACGCCCTTTTGTCCAAGTACATCGAATCCAATAGCCAGCTGGGTGCGTCGGATACGCTTCAGAGCGGTCTGGACCGACTTTCAGGTATCTATTCCGCCAATGATGCCGCAGGCGCGCCGGGGGCATTGCTTGGCGATCTGCGCGACTCGCTGCAGCTCTACGCATCACAGCCGGGCAATACGACAGTGGGGCAGGCGGCTGTCTCCAAGGCTGTCGACCTCGCCAATGCCTTGAACCGTGGCAATGACGAAGTTCAAAAACTTCGTCAGGACGCCGACACCGACATCAGCGACTCGGTCAAGAATTTGAACACGCTTTTGGCGAAGTTCGAGGCAGTCAACACCCGCGTCGTCAATGGCACGCGATCCGGTACGGATGTGTCCGACGCCCTCGACGAGCGTGACGGCCTGCTGAAACAGATTTCCGGTGAGATCGGCATCACAACGCTGACGCGCGGCGACAACGACATGGTTGTTTTCGCTCAGTCCGGCGTGACGCTCTTCGAAGGCAAGGCCCGCACCGTGAGCTTCACGCCGACCAGTGCCTTCACCGCGGGTACGGGTGGTAACCAGGTCTATGTCGACGGCGTTCCGCTGTCGCACGACACGTTCCAGCAACCGTATGGTACAGGCCGTCTCAGCGGCCTTCTCCAGTTGCGTGATCAGGTGGCCCCCGCCTACCAGAACCAGCTTGACGAAATCGCCCGCAGTCTTGTCAGCATGTTTGCTGAAAAGGACCAGAAGACACCCGCCACGCTGCCGACTGTCCCCGGTCTCTTTACCTATTCCGGCGCACCCGCAATGCCGGCTGACGGCACGATCCTTCCCGGCATCGCCGGAACGATCAAGGTGTCCTCGGCCTATATACTGAGTGAGGGCGGCAATCCTGCGCTTCTGCGTGATGGCGGAACGGATCCGGCCAATCCAGACTATGTCCAGAACCCGGATGGATCCGCCGGCTATTCGACGCGCTTGCAGAATTTGATCGGCGCCATCAGTTCGCCGCGCACTTATGATCCGGCTGCGAATGCGGGCAATGACAAGAGCCTCCTCGACTTTTCGGCGGCAACGATCAGTTCGCTGGAAGCCAAACGCCAGTCCGTGACCCAGACCAACGAATATAACGGCATTCTGGCATCGCGGGCCAGCGACGCCATTTCCAATGCGACCGGCGTCAACATCGACACGGAAATGCAGTCGCTTCTCGATCTTGAACACTCCTACCAGGCGTCGGCGCGGATCATCTCCACGATCGATTCAATGTTGAAAGAACTCCTTCAGGCGGCGTCATAGACATGAAAACACAATCCGTTTCATCATACATGCTGGCAAATTCGACCCGCAACATTCTTGCAAAGGCCCAGGCGGATCTGATCAAGGCACAACAGGAAAGCACGACTGGCTTCGTGTTCGACAAGGGTCTGACGCTGGGAAGCCGCACCGGGCAGTCGATCTCGCTGCGCAAGGAATATGATCGCCTGTCGGTCCTTACCGATACCAACGGTGTCATCAAGGAACGGATGACAACATCACAGGACGCGCTCACCAACCTCATCAAAGGTACCCAGGATTTTCTCGGCACCGTCACAGTAATGTCCGGCGGGACGGTGGCTCGTGCGGTCGCCGTCGACAAGGCGAAGAACCTGATGCAGACGGCAACCGGTCTTGCCAATACGAGCTTCAACGGCGAATATGTCTTTGCCGGCGTCAACACCGACGTAAAGCCGATGGGCGACTATGATGCCGCGGGTAATCCCGCACGCGCCGCGGTGCTGCAATCATTCCAGGACTATTTCGGTTTTCCGACGACCGATCCCCAAGTGGCCAACATCACCGCCGCCGATATGAAGAATTATCTAGATACGTCATTTTCGGCGGAATTTGATGCGGGCTCGTGGTCGGCAAACTGGTCGTCGGCATCCGATACGCTGGTCAAGAGCCGGATCGCGCCAAGTGAGCTCGCCGAAACGTCCGCCAGCGCCAACAGTGCTGGCTTTCGGCAGATGGCAATGAGCTACACGATGGTTGCGGAACTCGGCGATATCGGGCTCAGCCAATCCGCGTTCGACGCGGTCATGGGCAAGGCGACGGTAACGACGACACAGGCGATCTCCTCGCTCGCCGACACGCAGTCATTCCTTGGCAATGCGCAGGCGAGGACCAAGGACGCGACCGACCGGCTCGGCGTGCAGCTCAATGTGCTCAACAGTTCCGTCCTCGACCTTGAGGCAGTGGACCCCAATGAAGCCGCCACCAGGGTGAACGCCCTGACGACCCAGATCCAGGCTTCCTATGCACTGACTGTAAAAATTCAGAGCCTCAGCCTGCTGAACTATCTGAAATAGACTGTGACGGGCGCAATGATTGCGCCGAGCAAAACCGGAAACACACATGTACCAGGCCAGATATGACGATATCATGAGCGAAGGCGCTGACACCGCAAGGGAACGGGAGCGCTCCCTGTTCGACCAGTCGATCATGATGCTTGAAGAAGCACGCGACGAGGGCAGCTACTCCTACAGGGGCATCGAAGCGGTCCAGTTCACGTCTCGCCTGTGGATGCTGGTCATCGAGGACCTCGGAAGTCCGGCCAATGGTTTGCCGCCGGAACTGCGTGCCTCGCTGATTTCGATCGGAATCTTCATTCTCAAGGAACTGGAAGCAATCCGCCAGGAAACGTCGACGGACTATGACAGCATCATTGAAATTACCAGAACGATACGTGACGGCCTCTGATCATGAAAATTTCGTTGCGCGCCGGTGAAAAGATCTACGTCAATGGTGCGGTCCTGCGGGCCGACCGGAAGGTATCGCTCGAATTCATGAACGACGTGAGCTTTCTGCTCGAGAGCCACGTCATCCAGGCGGACCAAACCACAACACCCCTGCGACAGCTCTATTTCGCCGCCCAGATCATGCTCATCAATCCCGCGATCAAGAGTGACGCAAACCGGACGTTCAAGCGCATGCTGACGTCGCTGCTTGCGACGTTCGAAAACCAGCAGATGCTGAAGGAGCTGAAGCTGATCGACGAACTGGTCTGCAACGACCGTGTGTTCGAGGCACTCAAGGCCATTCGGCTGCTCTATGCTCTGGAAGCCCAGATTCTTTCCGGTGATATCCCACCGGCCGTTCCCTCTCCAACAGACCAGACCGTCAGGCCGGAGGCCATCGCATGACCACTATACCTCCCGTGGGGACCCAGCAAACCAGTTCGACAACCGACACCAACAAGGCGACTGGCCCCAGCGTCGATTATCAGACTTTCCTGAAACTGCTTGTCGCCCAGATGAAGAACCAGGATCCGACGCAGCCGATGGATGCAACGCAGCAGGTCACACAGCTTGCACAATTTTCCAGTGTCGAGCAGGCGGTGCAGACCAACTCCAAGCTCGACCAGTTGCTGGCGAGTTCGTCGCTGCAGCAGGCGGACGGCATGATCGGCAGGACGGTGACGAGCGCTGACGGCAAGACCAGCGGCGTCGTGGAATCCGTGCGTATCTACAATGATGGAATGATTGCGACGCTCAAGGGTGGCGCGACACTGCCGATTACATCCGGCATCGTCATCAGCTGATCATGAATGAAGCCGATGCGCTCGATATCGTCAATCAGGCCATCTGGACTGTAATTGTCGCTTCCGGCCCGGCGGTCGGAGCGGCAATGCTGGCTGGCGTTTGCATCGCGTTGTTTCAGGCGCTGACGCAGATCCAGGAAATCACGCTGACCTTCGTTCCCAAGATCCTTGTCATTCTCGCCGTGCTCGCGCTGACCGCGCCCTTCGTCGGCTCGCAGATCAATACCCTGACATTGCTCGTCTATTCGCGTATCGAGCACGGGTTCTAGCGACCTCAAAGCTTGTAGGGGATTCGTACCCCCGGGGTGTCCTCGGGGAAATCCTTGATGTTGCGCGTTACCAGAAGCATGGAATTGACATCGGCGGTGGCCCAGATAATTGCGTCCGGTAGTTTCATCCGGTGTTCGCGCCGGATTTCGACAGCGCGTCCTGCAATATTGCTTTGCAGCTCGATAATCGTGAAACGGTTGAGGAACGCGCGGGTCTGCGTTTCAAGCTCGCCGCCCGCGCCGATCATGACTTCCATCCATGTAATGATGCTGATTGCCTTGTCCCGGTAGCGAGCAAGTTCGGTTCGTGCCTCGGGAACTTCATTAAGAAAATCGATGAGAACATTCGTATCGAAGAGTGCTTTCACCATTCGCTGCGAACTTTCTCCTGATATTCGAGTCCGTCGATTTTGCGTTTACCCCAAAGCCCGAATGCATCATCTTCGACGGCCTGCTGCTTCCTTTCCAGGAATGCATCGATGGCCTCGCGGATCAACGCGGCGCGCGATTGCTTTTCCGCTTTGGCAAGACGATCGAGCTTGCGGATCTGAATTTCATCGAGAGTGATCAGGGCGCGCATGGCAATTTATCCTATATCTGATATCGGCAATATATATCATCTGCCTCCGGATTGCCAGTCCACCTTCAAGTTCCGCCTCGCGCAAGCTTCGCTCCCTATTGTGATGACGACGATAGGAGAATGCTTTGCAGCAGGCCGCAGTAAAACGATTGGGCGACAAAGGCTATTTGACCGGCAGTGATGTCGGCCTGGCACTTGGCATCGTCATCATCCTCACGGTTCTTTTCCTTCCCGTCTCTCCGATCGTACTCGACATCGGACTTGCATTCTCGATCGCTCTCTCGGTGCTGATTCTCATGGTGGCGCTGTGGATCCAGCGGCCGCTCGACTTCTCGGCATTTCCGACGGTGCTGCTGATCGCGACAATGATGCGCCTGTCGCTCAACATCGCAACGACACGTGTGATCCTCACGCATGGCGACGAGGGCTATGCGGCGGCCGGTCAGGTCATCCATGGCTTTTCGCAATTCGTCATGGGCGGTGATTTCGTCATTGGTCTCGTGGTCTTTGCGATTCTCATTATCGTCAATTTTCTCGTCATCACCAAAGGTGCAACACGTATCGCGGAAGTAGGCGCGCGCTTTACGCTTGATGCCATTCCGGGCAAGCAGATGGCGATCGATGCGGATCTCTCCTCGGGCCTGATCGATGAGAAACAGGCCCAGCACCGCAGGCGCGAACTGGAAGAGGAGAGTGCTTTTTTCGGATCGATGGACGGAGCGTCCAAATTCGTCCGCGGCGATGCGATCGCGGGCCTCATCATCACCGCCGTCAATATTTTCGGCGGCATCATTATCGGCGTGACCCGCCACGGCATGGAGGTCAGCCAGGCGGCCGACGTCTTCACCAAGCTCTCGGTCGGCGATGGTCTTGTCACGCAGATTCCGGCACTGATCGTATCGCTCGCCGCCGGCCTCCTCGTTTCCAAGGGCGGTACGCGCGGCTCAACGGACAAGGCCGTCTTCGGCCAGCTCGGCGCTTATCCCAAGGCATTGTTCGTCGCAGCCTTGCTCCTGTTCGTGCTCGGTATCCTGCCAGGCCTGCCGGCCTTCCCCTTCTTCGTACTGGCCATCGGTCTCGTTGCCATCGGCGTCTCCGTGCCGCGCAAGCTGGCGCGCGCGGCTGCGGCCGTACAGGCCGAGCTCACCCAGAAGCAAAAGGCGGCCGAGGAGGAAGACCGCAATTCGGTTCGCGCTTCGCTCGAGACGGCAACGATCGAGCTTTGCCTTGGCAAGCAGCTCTCGGCGCGGCTCCTGGCATCACAGCTTGAACTCGCGCACCGCGTCAACAAGATGCGCAAGAAGTTCGCGGTCGAGTACGGCTTCGTCGTACCGGAGATCAAGGTGACGGATGACTTCCTGCTGCCGCCAAAAACCTATCGGATCAAGATCCACGGCACAGTCGTTGCCTCGCACGAAGTCAGGGTCGGCGAGATTCTGGTTATACCTGGAGACCGTCCGCCGCCGCATGTGCCTGGCGAAGAGGTAAGGGAGCCCGCCTTCGGCATGAAGGCCTATTCCGTTCCCGAGACCTTCGCGGCTGAACTCAAGCGCGACAACTACATGATCGTCGACAATCTGTCGGTGCTGCTCACACATTTGAGTGAGATCGTCCGCAACAATCTTTCGCAGCTGCTTTCCTACAAGGATATGCGCGGGCTCCTCGACAGGCTCGGGCCGGAATACCGCAAGCTGCTCGATGACATTTGCCCGGCGCATCTTTCCTATTCAGGCTTGCAGGCCGTGCTGAAGTTGCTTTTGACGGAGCGGGTTTCGATCCGCAACCTGCACCTCATTCTTGAGGCGATTGCGGAGGTCGCGCCGCATGTGCGCCGCTCGGAAATGATCGTCGAACACGTGCGCATGCGCATGGCCCAGCAGATTTGCGGCGATCTTGCCGACAATGGTGTGCTCTCGGTGCTGAGGCTCGGCAATCGCTGGGACCTGGTGTTCCACCAAAGCCTCAAGCGGGACGCAAAGGGCGACATCACCGAGTTCGACATTGATCCGCGGCTGCTTGAGCAGTTCGGAACGGAGGCGAGCGCAGCGATCCGCAAGTACCTTGATTCGGGCGAGCGCTTCGTCCTTGTCGCGTCGCCCGAAGCCCGGCCCTATATCCGGATGATCATCGAGCGGTTGTTTGCAACCCTCTCGGTGCTGTCGCACGTGGAGATCGCGCGCGGCGTCGAGGTGCGCTCGCTCGGGACGATTTCGTGAGGCCAGAGGCATGCCGCAACTGAGCGATTCGATCATCGCGGCGTTCCTCGTGTTTGCCCGGGTTGGCGCCTGCCTGCTGATCATGCCCGGCATATCGAGCCCGCGCATACCGATGCAAATCCGTCTGTTCCTGGCGCTGGCCTGTTCATTGATGGTCGTGCCGCTCGTCCTGACCCAGGTGGAGCCCGCAGCGAGATCAGCCCCGCTGCCGCTGATCCGCATCATTGTGATCGAAGTCATTACCGGCGGGATGATCGGCATTCTTGCGCGCCTCTACTTCTGGGCGCTGCAATTCATGGCTGGTGCGATTGCCATGGCAACGGGTTTCTCCGGCGCCCCCGGCGGTGCGATTGAGTCGGAAGAGCCGGAGGCGGCAATTGCGAGCTTCATTACCCTGACGGCGCTTTGTCTCTTCTTCATTTCCGATTTGCATCTCGAAGTATTTCGCGCGCTGCTTTCCTCTTACTCCGCGATACCGGTCGATGGCGTCTTCCAGCCTTCGACCGCGATGGTCAATCTGACGGACACTCTGTCCAAGGCATTCCTCAGTACGATCCGCATCGCTGCACCATTCATCGTCTTCGCCATCGTCGTGAATATAGCGGTAGGGCTGATCAACAAGCTGACGCCGTCGATCCCGGTCTATTTCATCTCGATGCCATTCGTTCTCGCCGGCGGTCTGATGTTGCTCTATTTCGCAATGCCGGACCTTTTGCGGTTTTTCACCAACGAGGCCGGTTCCTATCTGAGGAGCTTCTGACGATGGCCACATCGAAGTCCGCCTATCGCGAAATGATCCGGTTGCAGAAGCTGGCCAAGGCACACCATGAAATGGAATTGTCCCGCCTTGCTGCCGAGGTTGCCGCAATCGAGGAGGAGAACGCTGCGCTGTTCCAGATGAACGGCGATCGCCGGGACGGGAACGCAAGCTTTATCCCTGCGGGCATCATCACCAAGCGTCTGGAGACAAACAAGACGAAGCTGGCGCGCATCACGGAAACAATGATGGCGGAAAAGCGCGAGCTGCTGAAAGCATCCCGCACGCTCGACACGCTGGATCAGAGGCTCCGCTTGCTGGAAAGGGAACTTGATCGCGTTCAGGCTGCGGTCGAGATCGACGAATATATTAGCCATAGCCTGGCGAAACATTCGGTCTGATGCGGTGAGGCTCAAGCCTCCCGTAAGTTTGGTTCGTTAGAGTGCATGCGATGAAACAGGTTGAGACAGCAATCGATGGCCATTAACCCACCCTCCGATCTGGTGCTGGATGTAGCCATGGCAGCCGATCCCGATACGATGCGGGCATCGGTGGAGAAACTGCGGGCCATGGTGTCGAGCCGTGTCGCGAATCAGACGCAGCTGTCGCGCGACAATTTTGCAGCACTGCAGCGAACGGATGCCCCAGGCGATAGCGGTGCTACGCCGAAAACGCCGGAAGCGCCCAATCCGGCTTACAAGAAGTTCGAAGCTTTCATGCTCCAGTCCTTCGTTGAGTCCATGTTTACGGGCGACAACCAGGCCGTGTTCGGCGAGGGCATTGCCGGCGATTACTGGAAATCGATGATGGCGGAAGCCGTCGCCAACAAGATGTCCGATGCTGGCGGCATCGGCATCGCGCGCATGCTGGAACAGCAAAGTGCCAAGAAAGCGAAAACCGAAGCCGCGCAGGCTGCGGAACCCAAGACGGATATGTCCAATGACCAACTCAATTTCAGACAACAGGATTCAAATGTCATTTTGTACCAGATCGAACGGCAACTCATTCACAAGCAACTGAAATCAACGGACAACGTTGAAAAAACCCGACAGGGCTGAGGCCGAAAAGTTTGGAGGGAATGAATATGGAAATAGTCAACGACAACCAGAATCATGGCGATATGACAGTTTTTGCTTCGAGAAATGAACCAGCTCTGGACCCTGTTCTTTTTGCGATACGGCGCCTGGAAGAGGTGGTCGAACGCGAAACTCGGCTGCTTCTCGAAGGTCAGACGGTCGATCTTGCGGACATCAACGCCAACAAGAGCCGCGGCTTGCGCGATTTCAACAAGGCGATGGGCAGGGCGGCGAAAACCGTGGACACGTCGGCGCTGAAATCGCTCCAGCCTTTTCTCGACAATTTGCGCCAGAAGCTCGACCGCAACTGCGATGCGCTCAAGCTGCATTTGCGCGCGGTTACCGAACTGACAGGGCTGATACGCGATGCACTTGAGACGCAGGAAGCCGACGGAACCTATACGATACATCAGCTGAGAGACGGGCAGGGGGCATGATCCGTATTGCACTGATCGGTTTGTGGATTTGCGGCGTTGCGCTGGGATCGCTTTACTTTGCCGTGTGGCAGAATTCAGCGACAGCGGCCGTCGCGCCGCAATCGAGTGAAGCGCTCGACGACGGCAAGACCGATGTCTTCAGTGTGCCCGTAATCATCAACAATGCGGTTCAGGGTTATGTGGTGACACAACTTGCCTATACGCTTGACAAGACGGTCAAGGCATCCGTGAACGTGCCAGTGTCCTATTTTATCAATGACGAGATTTTCAAGCAGTTCTACGGGCATTACTCCGACGCGAAGGATGTGCAGCGGGTACAGTTCGACGACGTCAAGAAATCGATCATCGATGGCGTCAATGCACGCTTCCCGCAGCCTCTGGTCAAGGATCTCCTCGTTGAACAGTTCAACTACATCAGCGCCAAGGAAATCCGCAACCAGAACATCAAAGGCCTTGAACGGCCCTGATTACCGCGCAAGCGAATAGTATTTCCCCGCAAGCGTGTTCAGAAGGGTATCGTTAAGCGGCGCGATGCTGGGGTCCTGGACAAAGCGCACGCCGAACTCGCCATCCTTACTCCAGACGACTTCCGTGACCAGCGCGCCGCAATACTGATCGTCAAATAGCCAGAACCGGTTCGGTACGGCGCTTTGACCGACAATCCTGATCCTGGCGCCGCCACCTGCAATATTCTGAAATTGGCACTCGGTTAGAAACTGACCATCAAGGCTCACAAGCTTGCCGGAGCGCAGCCTTGTTTTCTTGCGTTCCTCACGCCGTTTCTCCGTTCGATTCTCAGGTGCGGATGATGGCATGGATACAGACCGCCGATGAAGAGTGCGCGACCGGTAGGGCAAGAGGCGAGCGGCGTCTGCCAGACTGGCTGGTTCATCCGAAAGTTATAATGCCAAAAAATTGCAATTCCGTTATGTCCAAGATTGCTTAAGCTTTCGTATGGAACGCCTGAAATTAAATGAATCGCCGTTTTGGCGGCAAACGGTCCTGTAGGGACATTTAGGTTCGGCGTGCTTCCAGTAGGCGAAATGCCGAATCCAATGGATTTCAAACGTCTCAAAGCACGCGAACGTTTTCGGCCTTCGATTTCCCGGTCTTGCGATCTTGCCCCAAATCGTAACTCACGCGTTGCCCTTCAGTCAGCGCATCACCCTGGAGAGCGGAGACGTGCACGAACACGTCCGTGCCTCCACCCTCGGGCGTGATGAACCCGAAACCCTTCTGCGTATTGAAAAACTTGACTGTACCAGTTGCCATTCACTTTTCCTCGAAGGTTCAGCAGCTGATTGCCGCCGGGCAAACCTATAGCCGTTGATGTTCATGCGCAATGCGTGCGCGCGGAGAGGGATACCTATTGGTTATTACCCGAGGCGCGGAGCAAACTTCCACGATGATAAGCGCCGTGTTGAATTCGCTGCTGGTTGGCACGGAATGATTGGATCGTTGGTTCCGCGCCCTCCAAAGCGTTGTCACGTTTAGGCATTCAAACAGTTGGGTTGATTGGAAGCATGTCACGATAGCGACGGCCGGAACGACATCGTGTGTGGCCATCCCACACAGTTCGATCTGCAGGTCACCTCGACCATCGCAACTGCGCGACTGGAACCGAGCGGCCAAGGGGTCAGCGGTCCAGCCAGGCGGCGAGGCCGTCCAGCGTCTGGAACCCATATTCCACTGCGCCGAAGCCGATGACCACCCGCCGCCGCTCGCGGCTAGGATGGAGTTGGCGCAAGGTCAGCACCGTCTTGCCGTCGGACTGCTCATCGAAAGTCACTGTGGTGCGGAAACGGTCGGGGTCGTTGGGCTCGGGCGTGCCGTAGTCCATCACGATCCGCTCGTTCGGCACGATCTCCAAAAAGCGCATGAGGTTGGGGAAGCGCTGCTCCCGGCCCTCGAACAGGCCCACCATATCGAACCGCCAGACGCCGCCCTCTCGGATATCGGCTTCGTGGGTCTCGATGCTGAGACCGGCCGGGCCGTACCATTCGTTGAGCGCCTTAGGGTCCATCCAGGCGGCGAAGACCTTGTCGCGAGGGTGGTTGAGCAGCTTCACCAGCACGATTTCGCGGTCGAGCGCCCATGTCTCAAACAGGTTTGCCATTTCCTTCATCATCCTCTCTCGTTTTGTCCAAGTAGACTTCCAACTGATCCAACCGCTCGGCCCAGCGCCGACGTTCCGCCTCCATCCAGTCCGCCGCCTCGTCGAATCGAGCCTGAACCAGCTTGCACATGCGGCTGCGCCCGCGTTTCTCGCTGACGATCAGCCCGCAATCCTCCAGCACCTTGAGATGCTGTGCGAATGAGGGCAGCGCCATGTCGAAAGGCTCGGCGAGGGAGCTGACCGACACCTCGCCCTCGGCCAGCCGCGACAACACCGCGCGGCGTGTCGGGTCGCTGAGAGCGTGAAAGGCAAGGTCGAGGGGGGTGAAATGGTAAGGCATGTGCCTTAGTAAAGTGATCAAGCAAGACTGTCAAGATAAAAAGGTACTTGCCTTAGTATTCGGCCCGCTTGGGGCGGTTGTCTAATTCTCTCAAGTAGGACCCAGTGCCGGTCGGCGCTGCGTGTTGTGCTGTTGACCGCCGATGGCGCACATCGCCCGAGGTTGGCGCCATCGTTAGGCAGAGACAGTCAAGTGCAAATACGCCTCTGTTGTCTTTTCGACCTCGCGAAATAGGGGCGCGACAGCGCTTGCGAGTTCGCCAGGATGGCGCGCATTAAAGAACCCCTCAATCTGCCTGCATGTAATCCGCCACGCTGTAGCAATGGCTCGCCTGGTAGGCGTTCCGCCCCCGGTTCATGTGCGTCAGGTTGAACGTCCGAATGGCGCGCAACACGCGGCGGCTCGTGAGAAATTTGCGGATCGAGACAGAGCCGTGCACATTGATGCCAAAAATGTCCGCACCACGCGGGAAGAAATAACTGACGTCCTCTGGCATCGCGACGCTTTGCTCGAGAAAGGGTTCGTCCACTCGGCCCGGCGTGGCCGAACGATCTGTAGTGAAATCCGAGAGATGCACGATGAATCTGGCGCGGATATCGTCGCCTTGGGCATAGAGCGTGAAAAGCTCCATCCAGCTCGCATTGACGCGGACGAGCGGCTTGTCCGAGGTTGACGGCAGACAGGAAACCGACCAGTAGTAGCGCTCGGTCTTGCGCGGGATCGGAATGCAGTTTGGACCATATAGCCCGAGAATTTCCAGTACTTCTCCTGCTTGCGGGCGACTAAGTAGCTTCTCAAATCGAGCGACATATTTAAAGCGCTGTTCCAGGGACTCCAAGCGATCCCTCGTGTCCGGCAAGCCGACCTTGCCCTCTATCCAGTCGCGCTGCTGCTCAAGATCGAGGAATTGCCGCACGC
Organism: Hyphomicrobiales bacterium; assembly: GCA_900473175.1. Classification (GTDB taxonomy): domain Bacteria; phylum Pseudomonadota; class Alphaproteobacteria; order Rhizobiales; family Rhizobiaceae; genus Phyllobacterium. The sequence continues at coordinate 363,465 of UCKM01000008.1, forward strand.
CAGTGGTTCTCGGGCGAGAGGTCGCTACCATATCAGAAGCCCTGCGAAATTCGTGTGCTCGTCATCGACCGGCTCCCGTGTTCTGCTTAGGCGTTTGCGAGTCTAAGCATCGCGCCCAATGCGCCTCCGAATGTTACCTCGCAGATGATGAATTTGGAACGTCTGCGCGATTATGAGAAGAAAGTCTCATGACCGTTCGCGGGACTGCAAGCTAATGATTCTACTCCACCGTGCTAAGGCTTATCAGTGTGTTAGCTAATTGTAGACTTTTGCGCACCAATCAGAAAACCGAAAAAATCCGCTATTATCGGCATTTTCAAACGAACGTTTATCCCATCGGTCGTCGTCGTATTTAAACACGTGGAACATCAGCTCCCGAAAGGTGAGAAGCCACTGGCTTATGGGAAAATGTTCCAACGGCCAATACAATCTCAATTGGGCCCGTAATGGCGATACTGACAGCGCCGGGTCCATGCGCAGCCGATAACCGCGAGTTCGCTTCTTGCGTAGGAGACTGAGCAACAGTCGGACAGCATCCCCTTCTCGGCTGAAGATTTTAGAAATCTCCATAGTTTGTCGCCCATGCGGACGATTGCGCCGAGCGATTGCACGCAACGCTGCATCGGCCGCGTATCGAGCTTTTTTAAAGAAGAGAGTTCTTAGATCCCTGAACCGTCGAGCTGCTCGGCGTCTTCGCCTTCCCAGGGTGAGGGCATAGAAGTGCGATTGAGATTGGCCGAGGGCATCGGCATCCAGCACTTCAATTCCGGCTCGGCATATTCGACGACGCGGCCGGGTGAGGAATCAGAGGCGCGCCAGCCTTCGGCACCGAACTGGTCGCCCTTAGACCAATACGCGAGATCAACTTCTGCCTGCCCCTGTTCGGACGGGCGGATCGTTACAAGGATTCGACTGCCGTCTTTCGGCGCGCTTGCCATGTGGCGCCAACGGTCTGGCTCGTCCATCGTTTTTCCTCTTGCCTTGCTGCCAGTTGCAAGTGTCGCCTCGCCATCGAAAACGGTCAACTCAAACTTTTTCACAACCCATCCTCCGAATTCGGTTGTGTCGCAAACTCAACCGATGGCCGGGTTGCGTCGATCGCCTGTTTTATGCGGCGAGGATTTCGAACTGCTCTGCGACAGACGGCGTTGGATTATAGGCTCGCCTGTTGCTTTCGCATCATATGAACCATCTCGATGCCGGATAAAATAATGTTGGCAGATGGCGTGGATTTGAAACCAAGCATCGGCCGGAAGCGTCTTTTGATGGCTCGGTGATCCTGCTCGATCCGATTATTTAGATACTGGCTCCTGCGAATAGCGATCGGCTTTGTTGCGTGGGTCGCCTTGGTCTGCAGGCGATGTGTTATGTCGCATGAAACGATTGCCTCATAGTTGGTTTGGCTACCATCGATGACAACACAGTCTGGCCTGTCGTGGTGTTCCAGTGCTTGCCTGAAGAAGCGTTTCGCCGCCGGTAAATCGCGGCGTTCGCCGAACCTGAATTCGACGGTATCGCCGGCACTGTCGATGGCGCGGTACGTCCAACGGCCCGCGAACCTTGATGTACGTCTCGTCCACGTGCCATTTTCCGGTAACTTACGCTTGCGCAAGTTGTAGCGCCGCAGCAGCCAGGGTGAGAAATGGATAACCCAACGATGAATGGTGGAGTGGTCGACGCAAATGCCGCGTCTGCCATCATCTCCTTCAAGTTCCGTAGGCTCAGCCCATAAGCAAGTACCAGCGTACGCAAAGCAGGATCACAGATCGATCGAAATGCCGTCCTTTGAACATGTGAACCCCTCGCACCTTTCTTCGGGTTCAATGTGCCACACAACCGTCAAAAGAGTTTGCAACAGAGCCCGCCCACATGCCGAGTATTCCACCGCCTAGACGACTGTTTCGCCGCCATCCACCACAAGCGCTTGCCCGGTGATATAGGACGAGCGGTCCGACACCAGAAACAGGATCGATTCAGCGATTTCATCGACGCTGGCCCAGCGTCCTAGTGGAACTTGCTGGCGGACATAGGCTTCGATCGCATCGCGCCCGCCCATCTGGCCGATGAAAGGTTCGTTGAAAGGTGTATCCACCCAGCCGGGGCAAAGGGCATTCACGCGGATTCCGAATTTCGCATAATCACCGGCCATCTGCCGCGTCATGGCGATCACGGCATGCTTGGTTGTAGTGTAGGCGATCATCGCGCGATCGTAGAGTACACCGGACGAGGACGAGGTGTTGAGAATGACACCGCGACCCGCCGCCTTCATCATCGGCATGACCAGCCGCGCCGCCATGAAATGCGCGCGGACATTCAAACTCCACGACCGGTCGAACCCGTCGACTGCCACCTGCTCGAGATTGCCAGCAACCTGCGCGCCGGCATGGTTGTGCAAAATGTCGATGCGGCGATGCCTGGTTATGATGGAGGATATCCCCGCTTCGAGCGCATGATCGTCGGTGACGTCGACAACCATCGCTTCCGCATTTCCGCCCGCCTTGTAGATGCGATCTACGGTGTTCTCCGCGCTTTCGGCATTTTGGTCAGCGACGATCACATGGGCGCCTTCGCGTGCGAGAATGGCGGCGCCCGCCTTGCCGATTCCGGAGCCCGCTCCGGTGACGATAGCAACGCGATCTCTGAGGATCATGGGTGTTTCCTGTGTCAGTTTGTTGGTTTTTTCTCACGCATCAGGATGCGTGCAATCAGGATCATCATCAGCGAAGCGACAAGGACCAGTGTGGCGATGGCGTTGATTTCCGGCGTGACGCCCCGGCGGATCGAGGCGAAGACGTAGATCGGCAAGGTTGTCTTCGAGCCCGCAACGAAAAAGGCGATGATGAAATCGTCGAAGGAGAAGGTGAAGGAAAGCAGAAAGCCTGCGAGCACCGAGGGAAGGATCTGCGGGAGCACGACAAGCCTGAATGTGGTCAGTGGTGTTGCATAGAGATCGCCGGAAGCCTCGACAATGTCCCGGCCAAGGCTGGCGATACGTGCCTTGACGATCATCGTCACCAGCGCCATCGAAAATAGGCCGTGGGCGGCAACAATGGATCCATAGCCGAGACCAAGTTGCGGCGGATTTTCATCAGGCCATACCGAGGCCAGAACCGAGTTCAAGAACGAGAATACTTCCACCAGCGCGACCAGCGTGGCGATGCCAATGACGACACCCGGTACAACGATGGCGGCGGCGAACAGACCATCGAGCAAGGCCCGGGAGCGGGGGCGCAACCGCTCCATGCCAAGCGCTGCCATTGTGCCGAATATGGCGGCGAGCGTGGCGCTGGTCAGGGCAATGATGAGGCTGTTCTGTAGAGCCGCGACGAGGAAGGTATTGCCGAGCGCCTTGCCATACCACATGGTCGAGAAGCCAGTGAACTCGCTGGCATTGCGGCCGGCATTGAAGGAAAACAGCACCACAAGCGCAATAGGCGCATAGAGGAACAGGTAGACCGCTGAAATAAAGGCACGCATCAGACGAGATCCACCTGTCTTGTTCCCGCAATCTTCCAGGCGATCCGCATGGCGATCAAAAGCACGAAGACCACGACGACCACTAGCGTGACAGCGATGGCCGAACCGAATGGCCAATTGCGCGATTGCAGGAAAAGATCCACGAGCGCATTGCCGATGAAGAACACCTTGCCGCCGCCGAGCAGCTGCGGGATCAGATACTCGCCGAGCAGAAGGATGGTGACGAGCGCCAGCCCGGTCATAACGCCGGGCAGAGAAAGCGGCAGCGTCACGCTAAAAAACGTGGAGACCGGCCTTGCGCCGAGATCCGCCGAGGCCTCCAGGAGGCGGCGGTCTAGCTTTTCGAGGCTGACATAGATGGGCATGATCATCAGCGGCAGGTAGCCATAGACGATGCCGAGAAGCACAGCGCCTGGCGTGTTGAGAATACGGACTTCCTCGAAACCGATCATACCCAGAAGATTGGGGATGCCCCGGGAGCCGAGGAGATACATCCATGCATACGTGCGCACCAGCAGGCTTGTCCAGAATGGAACGACGACAAGGGAGACGAGGAGCAGCCGGTAACGCGGGCTGGTCTTGACCGCCAGATAGTAGGCGACCGGGTAAGCGACGACGAGACAGACGAAGGAGCCGACCGGTGCAAGGATGACGGTGTTCCAGAAGGCGGCGGAGCGAGCTGGAAGATTGGCGAACTGGGCAAAGGTGAAGGCCGGCTGATAACCGCCTTCGGGCGCTCGCTCACCCACGGAAAAGACCAGCATAGCAATGAACGGCAGCACGAGAAAGATGAACAGCCACGCCACGGCCGGGGCGACAAGCGCTGCCGTTACCATCCTTCGTTTGGTGTTTAGTGCCAATGCCATCGGGGGTCTCTTCAATGATCGATGCCTTGCCTCCCCCCGCCAGGTGCGGAGAGGGGAGGCTGGGGTGTTTCGTCAGGCGGACTTGAAGCGTGCCATGACTTCGGCCCGCGCCGGATCGGTGAGCGTGACCGCGGCGCCGAATTCCAGCGGTGTCAGCTCAGTTTCCGGCGGATAGACGATGGCGTTGGAGGTGACTTCCTTTGGCAGGAGCGAAAGCACACGGCTGTCAGTCGTCGGAGCACCATTGGCGATATGCTCCTTCACGGCATTGGCCGGGTCCATCAGATAGTTCAGCAGCGCATAGCCCGCTGGCTTATTGGCAGCGCTTTTCGGAATGGCATAGAAGTCGGACCAGATTTCGCCGCCATCCTTGCCGAGGACGAACTTGATTTTCGGAACATCGCGGTTCAGCTGTGCGCCATCATTGGTCCAGCACATGGTCATCCAGGCATCCCCTGCACGCATGCCCGGCTGGTAGTCACTGTTGATGGCGTAGAGGTGCGGCTTGACCCTGATAAGGAGCTCTTCCGCCTTGGCGAGCTCTTCGGGCTTGATCGAATTAAAGGAGAAACCAAGCGAGACGAGCGCATTGCCGATCGTCGTCAGCTGATAATCGTGCACCATGGCACGCCCGTCAGCCTCTCCCTGTGCGACCTCGAAGAAGTCCTTCCAGCTGGTGACCGGGGCCTTGATCTTCGACGAATTGAGAGCAATTCCGGTGGTGCCCCAGTTTTTCGGTACCGCATAGGTCGTACCGTCAACCACACCCTCGGCGGTGAAACGCGCTGTTTCCGTCGAGGCACTGTAGTTTGGCACTTTCGCCATATCGAGTGCATCGATCAGGCCGAGCTTCACATAGGTCGAGATTGTGTAGTTAGTCGGCACGAACAGGTCCCAGCCGGTACCGCCGGCCTGCAGCTTGGCCAGCATTTCCTCGTTCGAACCGAAGACGTTGACTTCGACGGCAACGCCGGTCGCCGCGGTGAAGGCTTCGAAGGTTGCGGGGTCATGGTAGTTCGGCCATGTGGCGATCGACATCTGCTTGCCGAGATCGTCGGCAAAAGCCGGCGTCGAGAATAATCCTGTCTCACGTGCCAGCACAGCCGATGCAAGGCCAAGGCCGGTGACGCCGAGGAAATGTCGGCGTGTGACCGATCCGCGCTTGAGGCGTATCAGTTCATCCATCAGTCGTTCGGCGGAAATTGGGGCATTCTCTTTGTATGACTTAGACATGAAGATGTTCCCTTTGTTTTTGGTAGTGTTCAAGCCGGAAAGATATGTGCAGCACCGGGGTCGAAGTTCAGCACGACCCACTCATTCGGTTCGACGAGGTCGCCGTCGGCGAGGTCGCGTCTGTCGGCGGTGACAAGGAAATCGCCGAGCCCTTCGACGGCAACGGAATAATCGGCGGATGACCCAAGGAAGATGCGGTGGGTGACGATGCCGGAAAGCTTGCCGGGGGCCGAGCCGTTCTGCCGGTGCAGACTGATCGCTTCGGGGCGGAGCGCCAGGATGGCGGAGCCAGATTTGAGACCCGTTCTACCGGGTATCGACAGCGCACTGCCATCGGCAAGACGCAACGTGGAACCATCTGCATCTACAGTCGCGGCGATGCGATTGGTCTTGCCGACGAAATCCGCCACGAATAGATCCGACGGGCGATCGTAGACTTCTCGCGGTGCTGCAAGCTGGACGACGCGGCCTGCATTCATCACGCAAACAAGGTCGCTCATCGACAGGGCTTCCTCCTGATCATGCGTTACCAAGACGAAGGTGATACCAAGCTCCCGCTGCAGCGTCTGCAATTCGATCTGCATGGCCGTGCGCAATTTCTTGTCGAGCGCTGCAAGCGGTTCATCGAGAAGCAGGACCGAAGGTTTGTTCACCAGCGCGCGCGCCAGGGCCACACGCTGCTGCTGGCCGCCCGACATTTCGTGGATGCGGCGCTTGCCGAATCCCCCGAGTCGGACCATCTCCAGCGCCTCATTGGCGCGGCGGGAAATTTCCCTGGCGTTGATCCTGGGGCGCGCTTGCCTCAGCCCATAGGAGACGTTCTGTTCGACGTCAAAATGCGGAAAGAGCGCATACTGCTGGAACACCATATTGACCGGGCGGCGGTAGGCCGGGACACCGTTCATAGGCTGACCGTTGATCCAAACTTCGCCGGTTGTGGGCTGCTCGAACCCGCCGATCATCCGCAGGCACGTGGTCTTGCCGCAACCGGATGGGCCAAGCAGCGCAACGAACGCGCCCTTGGGTACCTGAAGATTGATGTCGGAGACGGCGGTCACAGCGCCATAGGATTTGCTGACCGACCGGAACTCGATGTCGTTCGTTGAAGCGGATGTCACGTTGGTCCCCTGCGGCTTGAGTTTAACAGAAGCAGTCTTCGCTGCCTTCTGCCACCGTCATGCATGACAACCTAGTCAACAAGCGGCTGCGCGGTATATACCCCGAAAGAGGTATTTCAACCGGAAAATGCCAATGTAAGGTATATGCCTGTTGCGGGAAAAAACATGAGCTGCAACGAGGGGGAGTACAATGAGCGTCGACGTCGAAATGCTGTTCGATGCATTCCGCCAGTTCGTAGGCAAATCGTCCTTGGTGCCGCGGGAATTTGGCGATCTCTTTGGACAGACCATGCATGCGCTGGTGAAGTTCGACTACGTTGTTGTGTTTGCCTATCGCGGCAATGAGCGTCCCATCGACCTCTACAGCACTTTCGATTCGGCGGAGCATGTGATTTTCGTCAGCCTGTATCAGGCAGGGCCTTATCTGCTCGATCCATTTTATCACACGGCGCGGGCTCCCAAGCCTGGTGTCTGGCGCATGCGCGAACTCGCGCCTGACCGGTTTTTTTCAAGCGAATATTACCGTACCTATTATGTGCAGACCGGCCTTGCCGAGGAGATTGGTTTCTTCGTTCCAGTCGGAAACGACATTACGATCGTGCTGTCATTGATGCGGCGCGGCGAGACGGGACCGTTTCCGGCTCAGGAGTTCTCGCTGCTGCGCAAGGCCGACCCGCTGGTCGCGACGCTTGTCCGGCAATATTGCTCCGATATCGGCCATCTTTTCGATGCGGCAGTGGCGAGGCAAGGCGGGGGGCGGCGAAAGGTCAAGCTGAATGCCGCCGATACGGTCTGGCGCGATCTTAATCTTACCGACCGCGAAGCGGCGATCATCGAACTGGTGCTTCAGGGGCATTCATCCGAATCGATCGGATTAAGGTTGAATATTGCCACCGGAACGGTGAAGGTGCATCGGCGCAATGTCTATCGCAAGCTGGGTATTTCTTCGCAAACCCAGCTCCTGTCCATCTACCTGAGGAAACTGAACGAGCATTAAGCTCTGTGTCCCGCAAAACGAAACGCGTACTCAAAACGGTCCCTCTGGCGGTAATCCCCAGACAGTTCAAGCAAACAGAAGTGGGACGCCTAAATCGCGGTAAGGAGCGAGTGGTTTGTCAGCCATGTCTCGGGCCACGGCGACACCGGTAAGATTCTCAACGCCATGATCGGCATTGGTGCATCGATCATTTGTCAACGGTTTGGCAATAGGCAGGCAAGATCGAAATCAGCTTGATCCGGGGGCCATGGCGCACAAACACAACGCAGATCGTCGTCATCACATCGGAAAGATGAAATTCAGGGTGACGAACTGGGCGGATTATGAGGCTGGTTTGCGCCTATGTGGCAGCCTGACATTATGGTAACGCCGGAGGCATTGGCGAACCCGCGACGGAAGGTCCGGGACGTCATCGGCCGGCCGCTGGAGTTCTATCTCGGCCTGGCGGTCAAAAACAGCGCATCTGCATTGCGCGCACTTTGGCCGGAAAGATCTGCCAGCAGCTCGGTTCGATGCTTGATGGCCGCCAAGGTGGACGTCAGAAGCTGATCGGGGAAGCCGTGTGGGAGCGATGTGATGACCGCTTGTGCCTGCCGTTCGGCGTTGGTGGCGATGTCTTCAATAATCGCCCGCATCGCCGGGGTGCCGACACCAGCGAGGTCGGCCGTCTGCATAAAATGTCGTGGCATTATCTCGTGGATGGCATAGTGGCGGTTCTTTCCCGCCGACATCGCCAGCTTGAACTTTTTGCGGGGAATCTGATCGACGTCGAGGCTCGGCTGCGCGGTCAGTACGTCATAGAGCGGGGTCATGCGGAAGCGTCCTCCCGGGCCGAGGAATATGCTGAAGTTCTTCGCATGACCGTCGGTAGCGCCGAGCATCCAGAAGATTATGTTGGCGCGCATGAAAGTGGCGATGTCGGTATCGGGGGTGTCGCTGCCTTTGAGCAGATTGATGATCTCGCGCATGCCGGGGCCGCCGTCGGACTGGTACTTCTTGGTCGGCGGGATCGACAGAGCCTGGCAAGTATCTTCCTGCGGCAGCCGCAGCAGGCGGCCATCTCTTGTCCAAAGACGGTCGAAGCGTTCGACGATCAGTGTGCGGCGTTCCCCAAAATCGGCGATCTGGACGTTGGCAGCGGGGACGCCGAACGCGCCCAGCAGTTTCAGGCAGAGATACTCGTTCTCGACGCTGTTCGAGAGGTCGATCCCGTTGGGGAGCTGGCCGATCTGCGGTTTGAGGATGTGGGTGGTCGCGGTGGTACCGGTGGGTTTGAACCACTGGCCGTCCTTGCGCAGCAGGGCGGTTTTTTCCTGGGCACCGGCGATCGAGATGCGGAAATCTTCGTCCTCCCCCATGCCGAGCGGGGCGTCAGCGAGATTCTTGATGATGTCGGCAACGTCGTCGTCACTAACGGGTTTGCCGGCGATGTCACCGGCAGTGCCGGGGTCGATGCCGTCGGACAGGAACTGCAGGGCACCGACGCAGTCGTGGCCGAGTGCGGTTAGCAGGCTGAAGGCATCAGTGCCGTCCGCACCGACGCGCTCGGCGACGCGCTTGCGAATGGGGTCGCTGTCGGGCAGCAGGTTGTCGAAGACATTGATGACCGGGGCGCCGATATAGCGGTCTTCGCGCAGGGGCAGCGAGAGCGAGACCGGGAAGGTGCCGCGCCAGTCCAGCCAGTCGCGTGTGTACTGGAAGTCGATCGCGCCGGTTGACGCGCGGCTGAATACGCCGACGAGGCGGCTGTTCAGGAAGACATTTAGGGGGACGTGCGCCCGCTTGCGTCCCATCAGAACAGGTCCTCGATGTCGACGGCGCTGCCCTGGCTGCGCGGTCTGACGACCAGTTCAAGGTTGAGGGCCGAGAGGGCTTCCATCAGGGTGCGTAGCTGGACAGCGGGTTCTCCGGCTTCGAGGCGAGACACCGTGCCTTGCCGCAGATGGATTTGTTCGCCGAGTGTGCGTTGCGTTAGCCCTGCGTGTTTGCGGGCGCGGCGCAGGATAGCGCCAAGCTGCTTCTCGGTACGGGCAATGTGCTCATTCATGGACAACCTCCATGCATCAGTATACGCGATAGCGTATAAAGTGTCAATATACGCGAGTGCGTGTAATTAGCCATTATACGCGAAAGCGTATAAAATGATAATATACGCGAATGCGTATACGAATTCGCTACGTCGGGGCCGAGCTTGGCTCCAGTTGTTTGCGTTTTATGGCTATCGCGATCACAGGCAGTCGGCAAAACTGAAACGATTGCCTCCATTCCGTTGCATAGCATCTCCGAAGATGTTGCCCCGATTTTTTCCAGATTGCTCGGAGCGAGCGTATATGGCTAGCTCATTGGACGGCCAGGGCCTATTTTATGGGCCGTATACCGCTGACAATGGTCTTGCCCGACGCATTGGTCGTATAGGTGATCGCGACGTGCTCGCCAACTTTCAAGGTTTCAGCCTCAATACCTTCCGGCAGGCGCACCCTCTGACCATTGTTGAGGGTAATCATATCGGCTTTTGTGTCGATGGACTTGATCGTGCCATCCACATCCTTGGCGAATGCACTTGACGTCGCCAGCATCGCGGCGACTACAGTTGCGGTGATAACCAGTCTTTTCATGACTCACTCCTTGTTGAGGACGAGTCCAACTTGACATCCGGACATTACGGGCCGTTTGCAGCGTCCTTACCAATAAGTAAGTTTGAACTAGCCGACTGGAGCTCTTGGCAACGTTTATGCGAGAATGACAAGTAGTTGTGAGAAGAAGCTCAACGTCTCGATAAAAGCGGGATTGGTTAATTGCTATCGGCATTGTATAACAATTTTTAATGCGAATACTTCTCGTGGAAGACAACACAGAACTAGCGTCCTGGCTTGGAAAAGCACTGCGCCAGGCACAATATGCCGTCGATATCGTTCACGACGGCGAGGACGCTGATCACGCTCTGCGTCTCGCAGAATACGCGCTTGTCATCCTTGATCTGGCGCTTCCGAAGATCGATGGCATGACCGTGTTACGGCGGTTGCGCCAAAGGGCCAACAAAGTGCCGGTAATCATTCTAACAGCCAATGCCAGCCTTGGAGGTCGTGTTGCGGGACTCGATGAAGGGGCAGACGACTATCTTGCCAAGCCGTTCGAAATTGCTGAACTGGAGGCCCGTATACGCGCTCAGTTGCGGCGTGGAAGTGACCGTGCTTTACCCGAAATTACCGTCGGAGAATTGCTTTTTAATGGTCGAACACGCCAGTTCTCTCTCTCAGGCGAGCCCTTGTCTTTTACGCCGCGAGAGCATGCGGTTCTAGAGCATCTCGTGCTCAAGGCCGGGACGACCGTTAGCAAGTCGGCACTGTCAGAAAGTGTATTCGGCTTCGACGATTTGGCAGATCCGAGCGCGATCGAAATCTATGTCCATAGGGTGCGAAAAAAGCTGGAGGGAAGCTCGGTAAAGATCGCCACACTGCGCGGCCTTGGATATCTTTTGCGCCATGACGAATGATGTCTCGCCTCAATCGGCGTTGAAGTCACCTCCGCTTTGGAGACGCTTGAGCGAAAGCCTGCGCTTTCAACTTCTGCTCTGGATCGTTCTCCCGTTGATCGGTGTGATCTGCGTCAACCTGTTGATCAGCTTTCAATCGGCAGAGGCTACTGCCGATTTGATCAACGACCAGATGCTGTTGTCTTCTGCGCGCGTCATCGCCGAAGCGGTGGCGGTGGATGCCAACGGCACGGTCGAGGCGGATATCCCGCCGGCTGCCTTGGAAATGTTTGACACTGGCCATGGCGACCGAGTCTTTTACAGGGTGATAACCGCTTGGGGAACGCTTGTCGCGGGTTTCCTCGATTTGCCCTCGCCAAAGAAAGAACAGGCGGGCGAAGATGCAGTCTTTCGAGGCGACAAGGTGCGGGTTATGATGATCAATCATCCCGTGGTTGGCCTCGCCAAGGATGCGGCAGTTTCCGTTTCAGTCGCCGTGACGCTGAACAATGAAGCTGCGATGCGCGAGAGATTATGGCTGTCGGATTTCACCAAACAGTTGTTGCTCGTTATGGTTGCGGGGTTGGTCGCAATCATCGGTCTTCAACGTGGCTTGGCCCCTGTATTGAAACTGCGTGATGCCGTCCGGCAACGCGATCGCGAAAGGCTTGATCCTTTTAATCCCCAAAGCGTGCAAAGCGAACTTCGCCCCTTGGTCCATGCACTTAACGATCACATGGAACGGGTGCAGGGCCAGATGGCTGCGCAGAGACGATTTGTTTCGAATGCCGCGCATCAATTGCGGACGCCATTGGCTCTGGTCAACACGCAGGCGAGCGTTGCTGCGCGCGAAGAAAATCCTGAGAGGCGCAGCGAAGCACTGCAGGCTTTGCGAACAAGTACAAAGCAGCTGACACGGCTGGCCAGCCAACTCTTGACGCTGTCGCGTGCCGAACCTGGCAGTCGCAGGCCACGCCATGACACTGTGGATTTGACGGCCGCAGCAAGGCAGGTTTTGGAAACTTACGCGGAAACAGCATTAAAGCGTCAGATTGACCTCGGGCTTGAAGCGAGCGAAGCATCATTTGTCGAGGGCGACGGCACTATGTTAGCCGAGATGCTGGTCAATCTTGTCGATAATGCACTTCGGTACACGCAGATGGGCGGCACCGTGACCGTCGCCCTGACAAGACAAGGTGACTGGGTATGCCTTCGGGTTGAGGACAATGGTCCCGGCATTCCTGAGGGTGAACATGAACAGGTATTTGAGCGCTTCTATCGTATTATGGGGACACAGGCCGAGGGTAGCGGGCTCGGACTTGCCATTGTGAAAGAGGTTGTCGATGGCGCAAGTGGCGACATCGCGCTGAGGACGCCGGCAAACGGCGGTCTGATTGTTGAGGTCCGGTTGCCGGCTGCATGAAAGAGGCCGGGACAAAGCCCGGCCTTCTCTGTGGCGTTGATGTTCCAGTTATTGCATATCGGTGTGCTGTTGGGGCCGCCATTTGGCCAAGCGATTTTCGATCATCGTCATGATGAATTCCGCGACCAGGGTGACAAGCATGACGAGCACAATTGCCGCATACATGCCGGCCGCATCGAACGTTCCCTTTGCGATGGAGATCAACTGGCCGATACCGAAGCGGGCGCCGACGAACTCGCCGACGATAGCGCCAATGATTGCGAAGCCGAAGCTCACGTGCAGACTGGCAAAAATCCAGCTCATCGCCGAGGGAACGACCACTGTGCGGGTCACTTCCCAGTTGGACGCGCCGAGTATTCGGGCATTCGCGATCATGTTGCGATCAGCCTCGCGCACGCCCTGAAAAGCATTCGCAAAAACCACGAAGAACACCATGATAAATGCCAACGCGACCTTGGATGCGAGACCAAGACCCATGATCATGATGAAAATCGGAGCCAGGACCACACGCGGTATCGAATTGATCGCCTTGATGTAGACGGAAAATATATCCGAAAGAAACTGGTTGCGACCAAGCCCGATCCCGACCAGAACGCCGGTGACGGAGCCCGCGACGAAGCCGATCAGCGCTTCTTCCATTGTTACCCACAGATTGTACCAGAGCGATCCCTCGGCGGTGCCCTCGGTTACCCATTCATAGAAGCGCGCCACAATCGCGCTTGGACTGGAATAGAAGAACGGGTCTATCCAGAGTCGGTTTGATGACAATTCCCATAGGCCGAGAATGCCGACGAGGATGGCGACCTGCCAGAACCGGACAGCATGTTTGCGGCGTTGCAGTACCTTGATTGCAGCAGCCTCAATTTCTGCGTCGGACGTACCGGGACGGAAAACGGGAAGGGCGCTATCGAGTGGGGCGTCAGTCATAATTTGTTTCCTCCGGTTCAGGCAGCCTGGCTCGCGCGGCGGTAGCTGGTTTCCACCTCATCGCGCAGATCCTCCCAGATCGTGCGGCAATATTCGATAAAGCGTTGTTCATAGCGAATTTCGGCAACGATACGCGGACGGGGGAGGTCGATCGGATAGACCGATTTCACCGTCGCTGGCCCAGCGGTCAGAACATAGACCTTGTCGGCCAGCGCTACAGCCTCTTCAAGGTCGTGGGTGACGAAGACGACTGAAGCCTTCCGCTCGGCCCAAAGGCGCAGAAGTTCTTCGTGCATAACGGTGCGCGTCTGGACATCGAGCGCCGAGAAGGGTTCGTCCATCAGCAGAATCTCCGGTTCGTTGATGAACGTTTGGGCGAGGGAAACGCGCTTGCGCATGCCCCCTGAAAGCTGGTGCGGATAGTGCTGCTCAAACCGTGACAGCCCGACACGGGCAAGCCAGTCCTTGGCACTGCGCATCGCTTCCTTGTGGGCCTTGCCACGAAACAGCGGTCCAGCCATGACGTTGTCAATGACATTGCGCCAGGGGAAAAGCGCGTCGGTCTGAAAGACAAATCCGACTCGCGGATCGATACCGTTGACCGGTTGGCCCATAAGACGCACTTCACCTGCGCTGGGCCTTGCAAGACCGGTCACGAGATTCAGCGTTGTTGATTTGCCGCAACCCGTTGGTCCTACGACAGCAACGAATTCACCGGGCGCGACGGTCATGTTGAAATCGCGCAAGGCGGTTAGTGATTTGCCTGTCGGCGAGACGAAGCGCCGGCTGACATTGATCAATTCGATCGCTGGGACCTGAGACGCATTTTGTTTCATGGCTTAAACCTGACGCGTGCCGTATAACGGGCTTGCACGCAGTGCCCGACATCAATCGGAATGCCGCTTCCAGCGCAATGAGCTGGAAGCGGCGCGACCGGAAAGCCTATTTGGCAGCTTTCACGAATTCGGTCGTGTATGTCTTGGAAAGGTCGATCTGCTTGCCTTTGACGTTCTTCGAGAAGGTCGACAACACGGCAAGCACTGTCTTCGGACCGTCTTCTGGCATCACGCCATCTGCGGTGAACATAGCTTTGCCATCTGTGAGCGCTTTGACATATCCGTCTTTGTCACCCACGTAGAAATCCTTCGGCATCTTGTCAGCGATGTCTTCGGCACTGTGGGTTTTGATGTATTTCAAAGTCTTTACAAAGGCGTTGGCAAGTTTCTGTGTTGCTTCCTTGTGCGCATCGACCCAGGACGTTTCCATGTAGAGCGAAGCCGCAGGGTAGGTTCCGCCAAGCGCAGTCCGTGTCGACTCGACTGAACGCATATCAATCAGGACGCGCGCTTCATTGGTTTTCAGCATACGCGAAATGGTCGGCTCGGTCGTCATGCCTGCCTCGATCTTGTCCTGTTGCATGGCTGCAATGAAGGTTGCGCCTGCACCGACTGGCACCGAGGTGAAATCGCCTGGCTGCAAGCCAGCCTTGGATGCAAGATATTGCGTGAGAAAGTTTGTGGACGAGCCGAGGCCAGTCACGCCAAGGTTCATCCCCTTGAAATCGGCCGCTGACTTGATCTCCGGATGCTTTGTTGACGCAAGTTCCACTTCACCCGGAGCCTGGCTGAACTGAACGACCGATTCTACGAATTTGCCTTTTGCCTGCAGATCGACGCAGTGATCGTAAAAGCCGACGACGCCCTGAACTGCTCCGGCGAGCAGCTGATTTTCTGCGTCGACGCCGGCCGGCTCATTGAGCAGCTCGACATCGAGACCTTCATCCTTGAAATATCCGAGCGCTTCAGCAAGCTTTGCCGGCAGGTAGATATGCTTCTCGTAACCGCCGACCATGATTGTAATTTTATCATCAGCGTGCGCAGCTGGCATGTTACCAAACGCGCCAATTGCCATGATGAATGCGAGGGCTGTGCTGTGAAAAAGCGAGCGTGAAAGCGTCATTGTTCCGTCCTTGGTTGGTTTCCCGCATCTTATGTTCTGGTCACATTGACATGTGCTTTTAACGATGCGGACCCAACATAAGCCACGCAACCTTTCAGCCAGCTTTCAGCGCCGATCTCAGTAACCGAGCCGGAATATGGTCCAATGGTTGATGTTGGTCATGGGAAAAATCCGTCTAACCCCGCGGCGAAACGGACGTCACGAGTTTGGAAAGCGGCGCCATGGCTTCGAGCGTTTCAAAAGTTCGATCCATTGCGAGTGCCGGATTCGCATCGAGGGATCGTTGGTGATCACATAGGCGTGGGCCAGCGCCGCCAACAGCTTGCCGACTGTCTGGCTGCTTCGCACACGTGCTTTGGGCTTGGCTGGATTGTGGGCCCAAACAAATACCTCAGGCTGGCAATCCCGCTAGACGCAAGCCGGCCCGCAAACGCTCGATATCGTTCGCCTCACGCAAATGCGAAACATCGACAAGCCAATCGATGTATTCGGCTGGCGTGGCTGTTGGACCACCTTGCCACACGGCGCCGACCGACTTCACAAACACTTCACCACATCGACGGGCCTCTTCAACCCTGCCCAGATGACCATAACAGGCGGCCCGCCAGGCCATGTCACGCGGGTGCCGCGAAGGACTATCGAAAGTCCTCTGTTGGAGCAGCACGACCGCCTCACTGTAACGTCCGAGTTGAAATAGAATGTGCGAAAGATAGTAGTTATACCAAATTGGATGGCCGGGATTGATCCTGAAGGCGATTTCGGCCGCCGGCAGCGCACGTTCCGGCCTCCCCAAAGCCCCCTGCATGCATGCCCACAGTATTTGATTTACGGGATCGTTCGGATTCATGGATCTGGCTAAATCCAGATGGTGTTCGGCTCTGTTAAAATCCCGCCAGGTCAAGCACATGTACCCAAGCGTGCAATGCACTCTCGGATCATTTGGATCGAGGGCAAGGGCTTGATCCGCAAGACGAAGGGCCGTTATCCGATTTTCGTCCTGCGCGTGGGGTACACCAACGCCACGATCTACGACACGATTTAGATGAACAACGGCGAGGCCCGTATAGGCCCGGGCAAAGGTGGGATCAATTTGGATGGCGCGTTCGAATAATTCCCGAGCGTGTTCCTGGGTTCCGGGCGTAAAGTCGTCCGACAGGCGGTGTCCCTGCAGGAACAGGTCATACGCGCATATCCTCCGGCGGTCGCCGCCGCGCCGCGACCTCTCGATCGTCCCTAATGCGCTGGGCGACTGTCGCGACAATGTTCTGCGAGATTTCCTCTTGGACAGCAAAGACGTCCTCCAAGGCACGGTCGTAACGTTCGGCCCAGACATGAGTCCCGCATGCTGCTTCCACGAGCTGCGCCGTGATCCGCACGCGATTGCCCGCCCGTCGCACACTGCCTTCGACGACATAGATCGCACCGAGCTTGCGCCCGATTTCCCGCAGGTCGGTGCTTTGTCCGCGAAAGGCAAACGAAGAGTTGCGGGCAATATGATCGCAATATTGCCATAGACGAACCGGCATATGCTATAGTCCAGGCATTTGCATCGATGGAGTCGTCCATGGGCGTGAACTTTCCAAACGAAAGTCCGGAGTATCGCGCAGCCCGCAACAAGCTGCTTCAGCGCGAGCTAGCTCTCAGGCGCGAAATGGAGGCAGTGGCCGCGGAGATACGAGCACTCCCGCCTGGTGGGGCCGTTCCCGAGGACTACGAATTCGACCGAATTAACGCAAAGGGCGCACCAGAAAAAGTGCGGCTGTCCGAACTGTTCCGGCCCGGCACCGATACCTTGATCGTCTATCATTACATGTTCCCCCGGCACCGCAGCGACAAGCGGCTGGGGCCGAGCAGCGGGCCAATGGCACAGCTACCGGTGGAAGAGGGACCGTGTCCGTCGTGCACTGCTTTGCTCGACAACTGGGAGGGAGCGGTCCCGCACGTAAATGGCCTCGGAGCGAACATCGTGGCCGTCGCCAAGGCACCCATCGAGCGGGTCACGGCCTTCGCAGCGCATCGCGGCTGGTGCCACTTGCAGCTGCTTTCAGCCTCCAATAGCAGCTTCAAGCGCGATTATCGCGGCGAGGATGAGGAGGGGCAGCAGGTTCCGATGCTCACGGTATTCCACAAGGGCCCCGACGGGGTGATTAGGCTGAGTTGGGCTTCCGAGCTGTTGTTCTTGCCGACCGAGCCGGGGCAGGATCCACGCCATGTCGGCACGGTCGAGCCGATGTGGACTCTTTTGGACCTCACTCCCGGAGGGCGGCCGGATACCGACGAGCAGATCGAATACGACTGCTGTCAGAGCGAGGCGCCGGCGAGTACCCGGAAAGCCTAAAACAACTTCGAACTGCGCGCTCATGCTAGAACAGAAGCCCTATCACGCCTGGGCAGACCTGCCACGATGGTCTGATTCGATCCGTCGGCTGTTCGAATCTGCATCAGACATCGCCAGTGGTGACGACACGTGTCGATATTGAGGACTTCAGCTCCATGCTGGAGCCGCGTCTATGCCAGCAGATGCCCGGAATCGCGACCTTCTGGAACAGGTGCGGGGACGCAACGGCCGAGGATGGATAGGCTGAGAGTTTCGCCCTGAACTCCGGATGCGTGACCTTCGACGAAGCCATCCGCTTGTATGACCCTCAGGTCAACGCCTTGGCGGATGGAGCATCGATCGCAGATCTTGAAACCGCCCTCCGGGTCATCACGGCACTACGGAAAAAACTTGAAGGAGATGAGGATGCTGAAGAGCAGACCTGAGCGCTACGGGACGGTTGCAGTCTCAATTCACTGGCTGAGCGCCATCCTGATTCTGGCTCTGCTCGCCTCCGGTTTCAAGGCCGCCAATGCCATGAATGCGGCCACGAAGGTTGAATTCTTGCGCTTCCACATTCCCGTAGCGATCATTGTCCTGCTTCTCACCGCGTTCCGCATTGTCTGGTGGTGGCGCTTCGACGTGAAGCCGCTTCCGGTCAAGGGATCGGTCATGTGGCAGGACCGCATCGCTCGTTGGGTCCATGTCGCCTTCTACATCGTCATCCTTGGCATGATTGCCAGCGGCATTGGCATGATAGTCCTGAGCGGCGCAGCCCCTGCAATCTTTGGTGAGCCTGGCACAGTGCTGCCAACCTTCACCGACTATCCTCCGCGCGCGCCACATGGCCTTGGCGCGTTCCTACTTGTCGGGCTGGCGGTATTCCACGCCGGGGCAGCCCTCTACCACCAATTCATTCGCCGCGATGGGCTGCTCCGGCGGATGTGGTATGGCGGCTGACGGGGGCGGCTCGAGGAACTTCAATCATCCAAAATCATGAATGAAATGCTGATGCGCGACTTCACAGTGTTCGCGATATCGGTGGTGCGGATTCTAGGCTCATGGCAGTACCCGCCAATCCTTTGGGCGCCGAACGTGACACAACGTGTGAGTGGGCCGTGGGTGGCAGCTGGCCCCTCTTGTTTGCGCATTTGCCCAAGTGGCGTGGATAACGCACACGCGGACGAGATGAAGGTACAAAGGTAAGCAGCGGCTGGCTCATGTGAATCGCTTTTGCAAGTGCGTTGTAGACTTTGATGCACCAATCCAAATCGGCAAAAATCAGCTATTATCCGCATTTTAAAAACGACCGCATTGATACCGAGTTGCTGCGCTATAAAGCCGAACATCGTGCGTGGCGTGGTAGCACCTCGGTCTGCCGAATGCACGGCCCGGAAATTGCATGGGGCAAAGCTGAACGGCGAAGCCCAACTGATTGTGATCAGCGGCCAGCGTCTACGCCCTGACGGTCGATACCGCGC
This sequence comes from Hyphomicrobiales bacterium, assembly GCA_900473175.1. Classification (GTDB taxonomy): domain Bacteria; phylum Pseudomonadota; class Alphaproteobacteria; order Rhizobiales; family Rhizobiaceae; genus Phyllobacterium. Next base: position 382,735 of record UCKM01000008.1, read on the forward strand.
TTGGAATTGTCGAGCGGTCTGCTCGCGTATAACCGAGCCGGCCATCTGGCCGCTTCGACACTGATGGGAGCGGCTCCATCGCGTCCCGGCTAGCGTTGAGTTGGAGATCTGCCTGAATCGTACGCAACAACCCGGAGGAGACCTAACATGAACGTCAAAGCCACCACCATTCTCGATGGTCGCAATCAGGATTGGATTCCGGTGCTGATGCCCGGCGCAGAAGGCACGTTCATCAAGGTGCTGAAGGCAGACGAAGACGCGCGCCGCATCGTATTCCAGTTCCGCTTCAGCCCAAACACCAGCCTGCCGCGGCATAGTCACGATGCGTGGGCTGTCGCCTACACTGTGACCGGTCGTTGGGAATACGAGGAAGGCCCCTTCGATGCCGGCATGGTAGCCTACGAGGTCGTGGGCAACGATCATACGCCGCGCAGCGATGTTGGGGCGGAACTGTTCATCATCATGGGCAGTAATAATGACGACTTCCTCGTCAATTACATGTCTGACGGCAGTGTTATCCGCTTCAAAATGCGCTTCTTCAAGGCGCTGGAGGGCCTCAATCTCGCCCAGGCTGCGAAGCTGGATTTTGCGGCGCTCGTGAATTAGGTTCACGTTGCCCAGCGCATTTGTTACCGCCGCCACTGGATTCGTCGGCGTCAACTTGGTGCGCGCGAAAAGCGCTGGAGACTAGCATTCGCGAGGCTTCTATTCCGTGTTGGACTGTAGTTGAAGGTAAGAATGCGGCCGTTCACGTGAATCCAAAAACTCTCAAATTTGCTGCACCGAGGAGCGGTCTTTAACGGAGCAACCCCTGCTTGCGAAGTGGATCTTCGAATAATTGATCTGGCGCAAATGCGCCGCATTATGTCTCGCCTATGGTAGAATAGAGCCTGGCAAAAGACGGCAACGTGGTCCTGCGAAAATCGCCAAACCCACTGCTGTCAATAATCGACCCGGGTCCTATGGACCAAAGGCACGGAGGGAGAGTCCCATGGCATCATCTGCATCGCCACGCGCGATCATAACCGCCGCCATTTTCGCCGCCGGCATGACCAGTGTCGCCGCTGCGCAATCGACTGCGACAAATCCACAACCCAATACTATGTCCCCGCAGACTGCACCGTCTGAATCCGGAGGTATGCCCGGTCATGCCCAAGATAACCAATCTGAACAATCCGGCGTGATGCCATCTGGCATGATGGGTCGGAACATGATGCAGTGCGGCATGATGGGCGGAATGCCCACGATGGGAATGCGGGGGCACATGATGAAGTTCATGTTCGTCATTGCCGATGTCGATGGTGACGGCGCGCTGTCCTTCGAAGAAGTGACAACGATCCATAAGCGCATATTCGACAAGGTGGACGCCAACAAGGACGGCAAAGTGACGCCCGAGGAGGCTCAGGCCTTCATGCAGCAGTAAGAAATCCAAATTGTTCACATGAGGGCTGGAACCGAAATTTTCGACAAGCCGCAATTTGTCTCAAAGAACGAAGGTAAACCTCGCCCGCTGCGTGACGTATCGTCGCCGTTCCAGATCGTTGCCGAGAACGCAGATCCGAGCGACGCCACGATTATTGACCAGGTCGTTTCTGAACTCGATCGCCGGCGTGGTCATGTATAGCGTGATCACAAGCTGGACAAGGGGGTTAGCGGTTGGTCGACACTCGCTGTTTCGCCTCTCCCATCACACTTTCCCTCCCTTGCACGGGGTCATGATCGGCGTTTGGCGAAAAAGTTCTCTGCCGCAAGCTCTGGTAACAGTCCCCCAATGTGCGTCCCGTCGCGAGCAGCAGTTCAAAAGCGCGATTTTGGCCCCCGCTTGGGGAAGGGGATGATTGCAGCCGCATCGAGCGCTACTTCGATCTCTCGTGCCAGGTCATTCACCAGTTCCGCGTATTCAGCGCACCGCTCCTCGTGTTTTGGGCCCGTCGAGTGTTCCCATCGCTGCAGCTCCGCCTCCGCATCCACGAAGTCAATGCATAGATCTCGGAATTCTTCGTCTCGGGCGGCGAGATCTTCAATCGCCTGCTTCCGGGTGGGAAAGCGGCGCTCGGCGGCATATACGCCTCGATCCATGTCAACGAACTCCTCCCGGTCGCAGGCTAAGCGCTGTCTGCAACGCCATAAGCAGGCGAAAATTGCTTAGTTATTATGATGGATGGAGCCGCGTTCGGGGAGTAGGTTACAGTAGGGTACCCTTAAATATGCCGCCGTTAAGCCCATTTGGGCAGGGGGGAGCAAGCAATGCAGGGCCCAATAAATGCCGGAGTCGATCAGCATGCCCGCATGCTACGGCCGGCTCCCACTCCTGAGGATGTTCGCGCTCAACTGGAGCGCATCATTGCCAGCCCTGAATTTCCGAACGCAGGGCATGGACATGCCTTCCTGCGTTACGTGGTTGAGGAAACCCTGGCAGGTCGCGCAGAGCGGATCAAGGGTTACTCCATCGCGATTGAGGTATTCAATCGAAACGAAGGTTTTACTCAGGACGATCCAGTCGTGCGGATCGAGGCCGGGCGATTGCGCCGTGCACTTGAGCGTTATTATCTGGTCGCGGGTCAGAATGACCGCGTCCTGATCGACATTCCGAAGGGCAAGTATATCCCGTTCTTCAGCTGGAATGGTCCAACGGTAGGGGAGACCGCCGATAGCAAGCTTGAAGCTTCTCTGGAGTCGTCAATTCCGGTTCTTCGTAAGCGACGCCCATTGCTCGTCTTAGCAGCGCTTTCCGTTCTTGTTTGCGCCGGATTCCTTGCTTATTGGATGCTTGCGCCGTCTGTTCCGCAGGTGTCGGCACGAAGCGTGATTGCGAGCCCGGATGGGCCGACCCTGGTGATCGCACCGTTTGCCAATCTGGGCGAGGGACCCGACGCGAAGCTCTACGCACTGGGACTGACCGAAGAACTATTAACCGTGCTGCCCCGCTTCAAGGAGCTTAAGGTGTTTGGACGCGAGACATCCGAAACCTTGCCTTCGGAAATCGACCCCTCGCATGTCCGCGGCCAACTTGGGGCTCGTTATTTGTTAGCAGGGGGCGTGCGCGTCTCCGACAGTCGGGTGCGGGTGACGGCCCGCCTTCTCGATACGGCGACGAACGCGATCTTGTGGTCCCAGACCTATGATGACGATCTGCGTTCCCACGGCCTGTTCGCCATTCAGTCCGATGTCGCCGACAAGGTCGCAACCGCCGTGGCGCAGCCTTATGGTATCATTGCGCAAGCCGATGCGGCGAATCTTCCACCGGATGATCTTGACGCTTATGGCTGCACACTTCGCTTCTATGCCTATCGCGCAGAGCTGGGCGTCGAAAAGCATGCCGAGGCTCGCGAGTGCCTGGAAAGCGCCGTCGCCCGTTATCCGTCCTATGCCACCGCCTGGGCCATGCTGTCGATTGTCTATCTCGATGAGGATCGGTTTAAGTACAATCTGCGGTCTGGATCCCCCACACCCCTCGAGCGGTCGCTCACGACCGCCCGCCGGGCAGTTGAGCTTGATCCGGGCAATACACGTGCGCTTCAGGCTTTAATGACAGCCTTGTTCTTCAACCAGCAACTGGCAGAGTCGCTGCGTGTGGGAGAGCAGGCGCTTGCGACCAACCCCAATGACACCGAACTCATAGGTGAGTACGGCACCCGATTGGCATTGGGCGGGCAATGGGGGCGTGGCGCGGTGCTGTTGCAACAGGCGCTTTTGCGCAACCCCGGAGCCGGAGGCTATTACCACGGGATGCACGCGCTTGCCGCCTATATGCTCCAGGATAATGACACAGCCCTTGCCGAGATCAGGCAAGCCAATCTGCAGAAGTTCCCGCTCTTTCACCTTGTCGCCGCCGTCATCTATGCTGAGCGTGGGATGATGGAGGATGCCAAGCGCGAGGGTGCGACGTTCGTCGAGATGCGCCCGGAATTTCTCGCCAACCTCTCGGCGGAGCTCAAAATCCGCAACATTCCACCTGTGGATCAGGACCGCATGATCGCAGGCATTCGTAAAGCGGGTTTCCCGATACCGGCAGATTCCGCAGCAAGCATCTCATCGCCATCAGCCGGTTCCGGTCTTCAGCCGCAGTAGCGAACGAAGTGGCTGTCGACACACCGCTGCACAGCTGAGGCGTGCATCTTCCCAGAAATTCCACAAACGTCGATTTGGCTTGGTGGAGCCGCGTCACTAAGACAACGCTCACGTTGATCCTGTTTCCGGGCCGAACCAGACCACGCCGCTACCATCGCTACGAGCCATGCAAACCCTCAGCCGCACCGTAACATACGAGAGGTTACGGGCGTTTCGCCACCATAGGGCCTAGAGTTTGTCCCTGCTCGGCGATCACGCCGCCCTGACTGGAAAGGGAGCGCATTGGATGCTACCCCAGGACAGGCGAATCCGAACCCGACAACACGATTGACGAATATGCGATCACTCCAGGGAAGGAAAACTTCGATGATGAACTCAGTTCGGAAAGCGGGGGCTTTTACTGCGGCCGCAGCGCTTGCCCTGGCAATCGCCTCAGTGACGCCTTCAGGTGCAAGGGCCGGCGAAGCGGAAGCCAAAGGCCTGCTCAAGGCGATGTCCGACTATCTGACGGCGCAAAAGGCCATTTCATTTGCCTACGACACCAACCTTGAGGTCGTCACCAAGGATCACCAGAAACTCCTGCTGGCGAGTTCCGGCAAGATCGAAATGGGTCGGCCCGACAAGATCCGCGCCACGCGGCATGGTGGATTTGCCAATGTCGAGCTGACCTTTGATGGCAAGACCCTGACAGTGCTCGGCAAGGACGCCAACCTCTACACCCAGGTCGAAGTGCCCGGCACGATTGACCATCTCATCGACGAGCTCAGGGACAAGCTGCATCGGCCGCTTCCTGCCGCTGACCTCCTCCTGCCAAATGTCTACGACGAGTTGATGCGCGACGTTACCGATGTCAAGGATCTCGGCAGCGGGGTAATCGGTGGCACCGAATGCGATCATCTCGCGTTCCGGGCCAAGGAGGTCGACTGGCAGATATGGATTGCCCAAGGCGATCACCCCTATCCCTGCCGATATGTCATCACCGCCAAACAGGTGGATCAGGGCCCGCAATACAGCATTCAGATCAGTGACTGGAAGACCGGCACGGACGTCGTTGCGGAGGACTATGGCTTCAAGAACTCAACCGACGCCAAGCAAGTCGACCTGAAGAAACTGGTCGATATTGATGAACTTCCCGATCACTTTGCCCCAGGAGGCACCAAATGAACGCGTCAAGAAAACTGAAAATTGTTCTGCTGACCGGGATCATCGGACTTTTTGGTCTCGAAGCAGGATCAGAGCTCAAGATCGCGAGCGTGCCCAGCCTCGTCGCGACTGCCGAGGCCAGGATCGGACGCCCACTAACGCCCGTCAGCGTCGCCGGCGTCGCACGTCGCACGGTCAGGCGCTGTGCGGTCGGCGTTTACTATTGTTAGGGAGCAAAGGCGGCGGATGCGGCCTGCGCCGCCACAGCTAGAGAGCATGCCCAGATTAGGGGCACACTGACCTCAAGATGCGTATTCTACAATCGGCCACAGGACAAACGCCCTGTCTTGGCCTTCGAAACGGGAGCGAGTCCAATGGCAGACAATGCGAATCCAAGCAGACGAGACATTCTGTTGACGGGCGGATCGCTGCTCGCCATGTCAACAATCGGCGCGGTTGCAAACACAGCAATCAGCACGACCGCGATGGCTCAGGCAAGCGGCCAGCCACCCAACATCGTTGTCATAATGGGTGACGACATCGGCATCTGGAATATCGGGGCCTACCACCGGGGCATGATGGCCGGGCGGACGCCGAATCTCGACAAGCTCGCGGCAGAGGGTATGCTGTTCACCGATTACTACGCCGAGGCGAGCTGCACGGCGGGACGGGCGGCTTTCATCACCGGCGAAATCCCGATCCGCACCGGCATGACCACAGTCGGCCAAGCCGGCGCGCTCACGGGTCTGCCGGCGGAAGCAATGACACTGGCCACGGCGCTTAAATCCATGGGTTATGCCACGGGCCAGTTCGGCAAGAACCACCTTGGCGACCGCAATGAGTTCCTTCCGACTGTCCACGGCTTCGACGAGTTCTTCGGCTATCTCTACCATCTCGACGCGATGGAAGACCCCGATCACCCGGAGTACCCGCAGGAGCTGTTGGACAAGGTTGGCCCGCGCAACATGGTTCACAGCTTTGCGACCGAAACCGACGATCCGACAGTTGACCCTCGGTGGGGCAAGGTCGGCAAACAGAAGATCGAGGATGCCGGCACGCTCTACAAAAAGCGGATGGAGACTGTGGACGACGAAATCCGCGATCTCGCCTTCAAATGGCTCGACAAAGCGAAGGCAGACAACAAGCCGTTCTTCCTGTGGCTCAACCCGACCCGCATGCACGTCATTACCCACCTGTCGGAGAAGTATGAGGCGATGCGCAATTCGAAGAACGGCTGGTCCCTTCAAGAAGCTGGCATGGCCCAACTCGACGATATCGTGGGTGCCACCATGCAAAAGCTCAAGGAACTGGGGGCGGACGACAACACCATTGTTCTGTTCACTACCGACAACGGCACGGAGACGTTCACCTGGCCGGACGGCGGCAACACACCCTTCAAAGGGCAAAAGGGTACGATCTATGAAGGTGGCTTCCGCGCCCCCGCAATAATTAGGTGGCCCGGCAACGTGCCGGCCGGCGTGGTGGAGAACGGTATCGTCTCCGGCCTCGATTGGCTCCCTACGTTTGTGGCGGCAGCGGGCAATCCCACCCTTTCGGATGAATTATTGAAAGGCAAGCAGATCGGCGACGTGACCTATAAGAACCATCTCGACGGCTATAATCAATTGGACATGATCACCGGCAAGGGCGAATCGAACCGCCACGAAATCTTCTATTTTGGTGAAAGCACGCTGGGCGCAGTCCGCCTCGACGACTACAAGTTTCGTTTCATTGAGCAACCCAACGGTTGGCTCGGTGCCAAGGAACACGTGGACGCGCCGTCCATTACGAACCTACGTCTCGATCCCTTCGAGCGCTTGGGCACTCCAGAAAACGGGACTTTGGACGGCGCGCAGGGATTCTTTAATGAATGGTTCATGTATCAATTCTGGCGCTTCGTATTCGTCCAGCAGGAAGTGGCGAAACTCGCTATGACGGCCATCGACTACCCGCCGATGCAGAAAGGTGCGAGCTTCAACCTCGATGCCGTGAAGGCGCAGATCGAGGCTGCGGTCAAACAACATGCCGGAGGATAGCCAAGACCCGACTCGCAAAAGCAAGTTCAGTTGTCCTGAGTGGGGGGGCGGTTGGAGGGGCTTAGGTTCCTCCAATCGTCCAGCGGTCGGTATTGGCACGTCCGTTCATCGTCATGAACGAAACGATGTTTTTCGACATTAATCAAACAGGGAGTGTGGCTTCTGGCTAAGCATTTCAATTTGAAGCGGTAAGCCAGAAATCGGGTACAGATTTCTGACTTGGGATTTCCTCAGCGGCGGCCAATCCGCCGTGGCGGCCGCATTCTTCAGTGCTCAGGCGCGAATGCCCGAACCGCCTTCCATTGCTGATATTGCGGCGTACGCTGGCCTCGGCGCCTTCTATTTCCTCGTATCGGCAGTATTGCTAAGCTTCAGCCACATGCGGAGGAAGATCGCCTGACTTAGCGGGAGGGTGCGTTCTCCAATTTGCTCTCTCAATGAATTCACAGGAGGATAATATGCCCGACGTCCTTCTGGCCAAGGCTGACATTCGAAAGCTAAACACCCGTGATCATCGAACGTAGAACTTTTGGCACGCCCGGGAGCGTCGAAAATCGCATAATGCCTCTTATGGAACCGATGCAGGCACTGGAAGCAGAAGACCTTACCGTTTGAGCATCGAAGCCGGCGCCGATCCCGAGACCAGAACGGCGGGGTCGCGTTCAGGCGCAGAAAACGCTGGACCTGCCATATCGCCAAGACAAGTCGAGGTGATTTTTGCGCCGGGATTGGCCAGGAAATCGGAGACGACTTCTCCTCCACATTCGGTGGTGTCGATGACGTCATGACCGACGCCGCGGAAAACGACCATCTGGCTGTGACCGGTGTTCTTTACAATCTGCTCGGCCCAACGCGATGGGGTGGCCGGATCGTAGTCGCCGGATAGGAGCAGGACGGGCACCGTGTTCTGGGCGAGCGATTTGTGGGGTTTGACCTGTTTCCCGGACGGCCAGAGCGGGCAGGCCCAGCTATAGAAGTTGTCCCTTGCCCAATGATCGAGGAGCGGGAACTGCGTGAACGACGCCGAAGGCGCGATACCGTCATTGCATACCACCGACAAATGCATGCCATCGGCGAACGTTGTGCTCTCGTCGTCCAGGCCATCGAAGCCGACCGCTTGCGCGAGGGGTCCGTAATCCTGGTCGGCGGTGCTTTTGATCAATTGGGGCAGATGTTCGATCGAGTCGCGATCGTAAAACTGATTGAACAGCAATTCGAGGAAATCATCGCCTGAGACGCGCGTGAACGTGGTCGGTTGTCCCTCGTTCCTGAGGCGCAGCAATACGGGTTGCGCATCCAGTTGCTCGACGATTTCGCCGATCAATGAACTCAACTTTCCAGCGCCGCCGGCGCAGTCATTATCGGTGTCGCAATCCTTTTCAAGTTTCTTCAACGCCGCGTCGAAGTTGGCGGCGTCCTGATCGACATAGTCGACGTCGAGCGGCAGCGTGGAATCCAGAACAACAGCAACGATATTCTCCGGATGATCTTCAAGGACCTGCAAGGCAACTTTCGTTCCGTATGAAATACCAAATAGCACCCATCTGTCGATATTGAGCGCGATACGCAGATCGTGGATGTCGGCCGCAATTTCACTGGTATTATAGGCGGTCAGATCAATGCCCCTGCTTAAAAGACCGTCGCGGCATGCAGCGACTTCGCGTTTCTGGGCCACATCAAAATCGATCGATTCGCTGGGCTTCGTAATGATGCCGCCCCATACTTTCGCGGTGTAGTGCTCCGAGCAGCTCAAAGAGGGTTGCGAAAGGCCGACGCCGCGCTCATCCAGTACGATCAGGCGGCGGCCGCGCAACCATTCGCCATTGTCGATGAAGCTCCACCATTCTTTGATGTCTTCGGTGTTTTCGATCCGGGCGGGCTGGCCGGGACCGCCGCTCAGATAGACAACCGGTTCGTGCCGTACGCGGTCGGGCTCGAACACGACAACCGGGAGCTTGATGATCGGGCTTTCTTGCTTCGTACGGTTTTCCGGCACCATGAGGTGGCCGCATGTCATATCGCGGTCCCTGGGGATCGTGAACCAGCAGGGTGCCGGTTTAAACTCCGTCTGCAATGCGGAAGCCGGGCGGGCGACGACCAGCATGATGGCCAGCAACGTCAACGGCATGACACTGACCCATACCAGAGACAAGCCAAGCAATTGCAAACAGGCTCTGTGTTTGATCGCGGCCATGATCGTTCGCCCCCATTGCCGCGCGGATCGGCTGAAGGCAAAGCGACCGGCGCGGCAGGGCAATAAAATACCCGCTATTGGTCCCTGAACATATCACCCTTGTGGGTTAATACCATTCGCTGCTTCGATGTAAGGAAAATAACTCGATGATTGCAGCAGATTGGAGTGCTGCGGGACGCTTCGATCCTCCCCTCAGGGGAGGAAAGAACGCTGGTTGACCGCACACTTTACTGCCAGCTCAAGACCACCTTGCCAGAACTGCCGGAGCGCATGGCATCGAAGCCTTCCTGGAAGTCGTCGATCGGCAGACGGTGGGTGATGATCGGAGTAAGATCGAGCCCTCCCTGCACGAAGGCGATCATCTTGTACCAGGTCTCGAACATTTCGCGGCCATAGATGCCTTTCAGATTGAGCATCTTGAAGATAACCTTGTTCCAGTCGATCTCGAAGCCGGTGGGCGCGATGCCGAGAATGGCGATCTTGCCGCCATTGTTCATCTTGTCGATCATATCGCGGAAGGCCGGCGCCGCCCCCGACATTTCAAGTCCGACGTCGAAGCCTTCGGTCATGCCGATCTCACGCATGACGTCCGTCAGGTTCTGTGACGACGCATCGACGACATACTCGATCCCGAGCTTGCGGGCCAGCGCCAGGCGTGCCGGATTGATGTCCGTAATGACCACTTTGCGCGCGCCCGAACGCTTCGCCACCATTGCGCCCATGATGCCGATGGGACCAGCCCCCGTCACCAGCACGTCCTCGCCAACAAGGTCGAAGGAGAGCGCGGTATGGACCGCATTGCCGAACGGATCGAAGATCGCGGCGATCTCGTCGGCAACGTCGCCCGGGATCGGCACCACATTGGCCTCCGGAATGCAGACATATTCACCGAACGAACCCGGACGGTGCACGCCGACTCCCAGCGTGTTGCGACAGAGATGACCCCTGCCCGCCCGGCAATTGCGGCAGGTGCCGCAGACGATGTGGCCTTCGCCTGATACGCGCTGGCCGACCTTGTACTTGGTCACGGCCGAGCCGATCTCGGCGATCTCGCCGCTGAATTCGTGACCGACCACCATTGGCACAGGGATCGTCGCCTGTGCCCACTTGTCCCAATTATAGATATGCACGTCCGTTCCGCAGATGGCGGACTTCTTGACCTTGATCAGGACGTCATTGGGGCCGGGCTCGGGAACCGGAACCCGCTCCATCCAGATGCCGGGTTCCGCCTTGGCCTTGACCAATGCCTTCATCATGTTCGACATGGCTTTTTCCTATTTGATGATGCCGAGATCACGCCCGACTTCGGCAAAGACCTCTATCGCCCGGGCGACATCTTGCGTGGTATGGGCGGCGGACATCTGCGTCCGGATACGGGCTTGGCCGCGCGGTACGACCGGGAAGGCAAAGCCGATCACGTAGACGCCCTTTTCGAGCATACGCGCGGCCATCTCCTGCGCCAGCGTCGCTTCGCCAAGCATGACCGGGATGATCGGATGGTCGGCGCCAGCAAGCGTAAAGCCGAGTTTCAGCATGTCGCGGCGAAAATGCGCCGCGTTGGCACTCAGCCGCGCCCGCAATTCGGCGCCGCCGTCGATCAGGTCGAAGACCTTGAGCGAGGCGGCGGCAATCACGGGCGCCAGCGTATTGGAAAAGAGATAGGGACGCGAGCGCTGGCGCAGCCAGTCAACGACTTCCTTTTTGCCCGAGGTATAACCGCCGGAGGCACCGCCAAGCGCCTTGCCGAGCGTGCCGGTGATAATGTCGACACGGCCTTCGACGCCGCAATGTTCGGCTGAACCACGGCCATGCTTGCCGACAAAACCGACCGCGTGGCTGTCGTCGACCATGACCATGGCGCCATATTTCTCGGCAAGGTCGCAGACGCCTTGAAGATTGGCGATGATGCCGTCCATCGAAAAGACGCCGTCGGTGGCGATGAGCTTGAAGCGGCTGCTCTCGGCTTTCTTCAGTTCTTCCTCAAGGGCTGCCATGTCATTATTGGCATAGCGGAAGCGCTTTGCCTTGGAGAGGCGCACGCCATCGATGATGGAGGCATGGTTGAGGGCATCGGAGATGATCGCGTCTTCTTCGCCGAGCAACGTCTCGAACAGGCCGCCATTGGCATCGAAGCAGCTCGAATAGAGGATCGTGTCCTCAAGACCGAGAAAGGCCGAGATGCGGGCTTCGAGCTGTTTGTGTTCTTCCTGGGTACCGCAAATGAAGCGCACCGAGGCCATGCCATAGCCGTAGCGGTCGAGCGCCGCCTTGCCGGCTGCGGCCAGTTCCTCATTGTCAGCGAGGCCTAGATAATTGTTGGCGCAGAAATTCAGCACTTTCGCGCCGGTGGAGATTTCGATCTGGCCTGCCTGTTTGGAGGTGATGACGCGCTCGGTCTTGTAAAGCCCAGTCTCTTTCAACTGCGCCAGTTCGGCCGATAGATGATCGATGAAATGTTTGGTCATGATTTTTCCTGCTTGCCGCATGCATCCGATGTCATCTCACGATCGGATGAATGTCTCAAGTCCCAGATTGAGCAGTGGCCGTACGGCACCGAGAATAGCGTAGTCCTCGCTGGATTTATCGGCAACCAGAACCGGAAGTTCCAGCCCGCCCATGACACCTTCGGCGTGAAATGCGGTTTCGAAGGCGTCCCAGAGGTCCCTGTTGGCAATAAATGGCCCGGTGACAATGATGCGCTTCGGAAAAAGCAGCCTGCACACATTGGCCAGCGATCGCGCCATCAGGCTCAGCGCCGTGGTGATCTCCGGCAAGTCTGCCAACTGCAATTCGGCCAATTGGCCGGCAACCAATTCCTCGTCTTCGGAAAGGTCCGGCCATAATTCACGCAGTTGCGGCAACAGCGCCCAGAGCGCCGCGGCGGTCTCGAGGCAGCCATGATTGCCGCAGCCGCATTGGCGCTGTTCGAGAAGGTTGAAACGCCAGTGGCCAATCTCGCCGAACGGCTCCCCTGCCCGCATGAACGGCTCACCATCAACGCCGTAAGCAAGACCGATACCCCATCCCCAGTGCAGCAGGAGCGTGTTGTCGTGGGCATGGGCGGTATCGTTCAGTGTGCGGGCATTGAGTTCGGCATCGAGATGCCGGCAAACGATGACGACCGGCGTCACAGGCGCCAGGGCTGCACCGAGGTCGAGATTGCGAATATTCGGCCAACGCGAGGTGATCAGCCATTTCCGCTCGCGCACATTGACGACGCCAGAGACGGAAACCGATGTTCCGATATGGTGCATGCCGGGCGTGCATTGCCCGACGAGCGTGACGACCAAGCGGCGCATGGCCGCCGCCATGTATGCGCCGTCTGATTCCACCGGAATATCGATGCTGCGCCGTTCGATGACCTTGCCGCTGAGGTCGACCAGGACGCCAAGCAATGACCGGCTGGAGATGTGGATGATTGTTGCGCCGAGCCGCCCAGGGTTCAACGCGATCTTTGCGGCCGGGCGTCCCCTACCGCTTTTTTCTCCGGCTTCTCCGATGAGCAGACCCCGGTCCAGGAGGTCGGCGACGACACGGGACGTAGTCGTGGACGTCATTTGCAGCGCGTCGGCGACGTTCGGACGCGAATGCAAGGCTCCATCGGAAAGCAGCGCCGCGACGCGAGCGCAATCGCGTTGATGGGCGTCTTGATAGCGGGTCTCGTCGATCGTCAACATCATGCCTGAGGAACCTATATTTTATTTTTGAACAATGATATTCAAAAATAGCTTGCGATGCCATAGTCGGCTGTGTTTACATTGACGCGAGCCCGTGAAAGCACAAGAAGAGTTGGAAAATCGATGGTGGATACTCGCATACTAAGCGACAAAATGGTTCTCGGCGCAACGGCTGCGGAACTGGGCGCTGCCGCCATTCGCGGTGCCATTGCACAAAGAGGCAAGGCATCGATCATCGTTGCCACCGGGGCCAGCCAGTTCGAGGTATTGCACAATCTGGTCGCCGCCAAGGATATCGACTGGTCGAAAGTGACGGCCTTCCATCTTGATGAATATGTCGGCATGGACATTGCCCATCCGGCCAGCTTTCGCAAATATCTGCAGGAGCGGTTCGTCGAACCACTGGGCGGCAAGGTGACCTTTCACCCGATCAACGGCGAAGGGGATGCGCAGGTGGAGGCTGACAGAGTCGGTGCGCTGATTGCGTCGCACACGATCGATGTATGTTTTGCCGGCATCGGCGAGAATTGCCATCTCGCGTTTAACGATCCGCCAGCCGATTTCGAGACCGAGAAGCCTTATATCGTCGTGACGCTCGATGAAGCGTGCCGCAAACAGCAGATGGGCGAAGGCTGGTTTCCCACGCTGGATGCTGTGCCGGAAAAAGCGATATCGATGAGCATTCGCCAAATCATGAAGAGCGCGCTCATCATTCTGTCTGTGCCAGACGAGCGCAAGGCACAGGCAGTGAAGGATGCGGTTGAGGGTAATGTCGATCCGCGGCATCCGGCTTCGATCGTCCAGACGCATCCGCGGACCGTTCTGCTCCTCGATCCAGACTCGGCATCAAAGTTGTCATGATCACGCCGGGCCTCGTCGATATTCAGGTCAATGGTTTTGCCGAGGTCGATTTCAACGACGAACATCTGACGCCGCAGGCATTGGACAGCGCTCTCGAGGCAATGCTGGCAACCGGGGTCACCACCTGCCTTCCGACGATCATCACGGCTTTTCCGGATCAACTTGCGGCGCGTTTCGCGGCACTCGATCACAGCGTGGCGGAAAGCCGGCTCGGTCCATTGATGTGCCCGGGTTATCACCTTGAAGGACCGTTTCTTAATCCCGCCGACGGATTTTCCGGGTGTCATCCAGCCAGCGCGATGACGGCTGCCGATCCGCTGCTGATTTCCAACCTGCAGCAACGGCTGAAGCGGCCGATACTGCTTGTAACCGTAGCGCCGGAAGTGGCGAACGGACTGGACTTCATCCAAGCCATGCGGGCCCAGAACCGGCTGGTTGCCATAGGCCATTCCGCGGTGGATTTTGCCGACGTTGTCGCCGCGGCCGATGCGGGCGCGACACTTTCAACCCACCTCGGCAACGGGTTGCCGCAGGTGCTGCCCAAGCTCAACAATCCACTGTTCGCGCAGCTTGCCGAGGACCGCCTGCTGGCAACATTCATCGCCGATGGCATCCACCTGCCGCCGCCAGCCTTGAAGGCTTTGATCCGCGCCAAGGGTTTTGATCGTTCGGCGCTGGTAACCGATGCAACGGCCGCGGCTTGTGCCGCACCAGGGTTTTACAATTTTGCCGGGATGCGCATCGAGCGTTCGGGCGACGGAACCGTCAGCCTGCCCGGAATACCGGGCCTTGCCGGGGCATCCCTCCGGCTCGATGACGCCGTGCGCAATCTTGTGCGCTGGGGCGTCGCCTCATTCGAACAAGCAGTCGCGATGGCGTCAACGCGCTTGCTCGATGCGCTGGCGCCGGTGCTGCGGGCCCATCAGATTGCCTTGCCTCAGGCGGAGGTCGAATGGTCCGACGCGATGGACGTCCGGCGTATTCGGCTGGGCGATGAAGAACGGAATTTCAGCTGAACACTCAATAGAACAAGGGGAATTTATACATGGTACAGGAATTTTTAAGACTGAATCGCCGCTCGGTTCTCGGTGGCATTGCGGCTTCGGCCGTGGGCGGGATTACAGGGGCATGGGCCGTAGCCCCCGCGCTGCCCTCTGCACCGGTTGTCATTACCGTCATGGATGTCGGTGGCGCGCTGGCCCTTATCCAGCCTGCTTTCGAGGAATATGCCAAGACCTATCCCGAGCGTGCTTCGCGGATCATTTTTACCAAGGCCCCTGTTACCGAGCTCGCAGGCAAGCTCAAGGCGCAGCAGGCCGCCAACAGCGTCGACATCGATATCGTCCTGACCGGCAGCGATGGTTTGGCCTCAGGTCTTGCCAACCAGACGTGGTTGAAGGTCCTACCGGATTTCGCGGACAAGTTCCCCGGTCTTGAAGAGAATTATGAGCCGGCAGCGCTGGCTTTGCACAAGGCGCAGGGCGATGGGTTCGGCGTCGTCGTCAACTATTACCCGTCCGGACCGCTCATCGAATATGATCCGGACCGCGTCAAAACCGTTCCGACCAGCGCAGAAGAGTTGCTCGCCTATGCCAAGGCCAATCCGGGCCGCTTCATGTATGCGCGGCCGACCAATTCCGGCCCCGGTCGCACCTTCATGATGGGTCTGCCCTATCTTCTCGGTGACAAGGATCCGCATGACCCGGTCAATGGCTGGGAGAAGACCTGGGCCTACCTCACCGAGATTGGTCAGTATATCGACTATTACCCGGCAGGTACCGGTGCGACAATGAAGGAATTCGGCGAGGGCTCGCGCGATATCATCATCAGTACGACTGGCTGGGACATCAATCCCCGCGCGCTCGGCATCGTTCCGGAAACGGCGAAGATCGGCACGCTCAAGGGGTTCCACTGGGTATCGGACGCGTTTTTCATGTGCGTGCCAAAGGGCACGGCGAATGACAAGCTCGCGGTCGTCCTTGATCTCATGGCCTTCTTGCTGACACCCAAGGCGCAAGCCTATTCCTATGATGAAGGCTATCTCTACCCGGGACCTGCCGTGAAGAATGTGCCGCTTTCGATGGCGCCGCAGCACAGCCAGGATGTCATCAAGGAATTCGGCCGTCCCGAATATGCTGACCTTATCGCCAACAATCCGATCGAGCTGCCGCTCAAGCCGGAGCAGATGGTCGTGGCGTTCCGCAAATGGGACGAACTGGTCGGATCGAAAAAATCCAAGTAGTCGTACATCCAGGTTCGCCGTGACAAGCAATTGCCGCGGCCTAAAGCTGGACTAGATGCCCGGTTGTGACTTCCGCATATTCCCGTACGGGCACTACGAAGTCCGGTGTGCGCACCGGGCTCTTGATCTCGTCATTGGACACGGGGCGTCGGACGCCGCGCCGCGATGGATCGGGAACCGGGACTGCAGAGATGAGTTTTCGGGTGTAAGGATGCTGCGGGTTCTCAAAAATGGCAACCCGCGGACCGATCTCGACGATTTCCCCAAGATACATGACCGCAATGCGATGGCTGACCCGTTCGACCACCGCAATGTCGTGTGAGATGAAAAGATAGGCGAGGTTGAGGCTTGCCTGCAGGTCGAGCAACAGGTTGATGACCTGCGCCTTGATCGAAACATCGAGCGCCGAAACGGATTCGTCGGCGACGATGAGCTTGGGATCGAGCGCCAGGGCGCGGGCTATGCACACGCGCTGGCGCTGTCCACCGGAAAATTCGTGCGGGTAGCGCCCTGCCATATCCGCCTTGAGCCCGACACGTTCCAGAAGGTCCGCCACCCGGTCGCGCGCCTGTGCACGGGTTCCGAGCTTGTGTTCGAGATAGGGTTCGGCAATCGCCGCACCGACGGTCATGCGCGGATTGAGGCTGGCGAAGGGATCCTGGAATATCATTTGCATGGTGCGGCGCATGTCGCGCAGCTGCTTCGGATCCATGCTCAACACGTCCTGGCCGTTGAGCAGGACCTCACCGCTTTGCGGCTGGACCAGTCGCATGATCGAACGCCCGGTCGTCGATTTGCCGCATCCGGATTCGCCGACCAGCGATAGCGTTTCGCCCGGCTGCAAGGTGAAGGACAGGTTCTCGACCGCATGCACACGGCCCTCCAGTTGGCCGAACATGCCGGAATGGATATTGAAGCGCGTCGTAAGATTGCGGACGTCAAGGAGTGGCGGCCTGTCGACTTGCACCGTGTCGGCGGCTTCGACGGGGGTATCGGATGTACCCGTCGCGCGATCGACGACAGGAAATCGCAAGGGACGCTCTTTGCCCCGCATCGATCCGAGCACCGGAACGGCGGAGAGCAGCGAGCGCGTATAGGGGTGCTGTGGCCTGGCAAATATATCCTGCGTATTGCCGGTTTCGACCGCTTCGCCGTTAAACATGACGACAGTCCGGTCGGCGATTTCGGCGACGACGCCCATGTCATGGGTGATGAATAGGACGGAGGTGCCCTCCTCCTCTTGCAGCAGCTTTACAAGGTCGAGGATCTGGCCCTGGATGGTCACATCGAGCGCGGTTGTTGGCTCGTCTGCAATCAGCAGTTTCGGCTTGCTGGCGAGCGCCATGGCAATCATCACGCGCTGGCGCATGCCGCCGGAGAAACGATGCGGATACTCGTCAAACCGGGATTTCGCCGCAGGTATGCGCACCTTCTCAAGAAGCCGGATGGTCTCTGCCTTTGCCTCTGCACGCGACATATCGTGATGGCAAAGCAGCGCTTCACTGATCTGCTGGCCGATGGTGAACAGCGGATTGAGGCTGGTCATCGGCTCCTGGAAGATCATGGCGACGTCATTGCCGCGTACCGCGCGCATCGCTCGTTCAGGCAAGGCAAGGATGTCCTTGCCGCCGAGCATGATCCTGCCCTCGATGCGGCTCTTGTCCTTTTGCAGGAGCCGCATGATCGAGAGCGACGTGACGCTCTTTCCTGATCCGGATTCGCCGACGATCGCCACCGTCTCACCGGGTGCAACATCGAACGAGACGTTGCGCACGACTGGGCGCCATTTGCCATCGCCGAGGAAGGACGTGGTCAGGTTCGATACCGAGAGGACGGGGACGATCGGCTTTTCCATGAGCTATCCTTTTAATGGTCCTATCAATCGGGCCAGCGCATCAGGCCGGCGATGCGGCGGGCATATCGTTCATCAAATGGCGTTGCAATTATCTCGTTCGATGCCCTTGCCTTGCCGAGTTCCTCCTCAAGGCGGCGCGCCACGATCGTCTCCTCGCCCGGATGCAGATTGCAGGGATCCATATAGAAATAGCCGTGCTCGGCTTCGTGATCACGAACGATGATCGGTCGTTCGCCCTGGGCCAGCGCATCGGCGAGGTCCCAGGCGGTGATATGCGCCTCGCCAGGATCGACAGAGACACGCAGCCTGTCGAGGGGGTTGTGGGTAGGATCGGCTTCAATTTCGGCGGAGACACCGGGTTTTCTGCTCAGCATCTCTTTCCAAAGGTTGAGATAGCCCGTTTCCTTGGCGCGGACGGCGGCATGGTCGCGCTTCTCCCAAGCCTCCAGCGCGGCGATCGTGCCGAGGATGCTTTCCTTGCCAAGCTTCATGCCGCGCCCGACGCCCATGTTCTGCAGGAACGCACTGCGTACGAGCTCCTTGCGCCCGGCGACGATGCCGCCGGTCGGTCCGCCGAGAAATTTGTGCGATGAGTACAGCGCGATATCGGCGCCCTCAGCGAGGAAGATCTTGAGATCATACTCGGAAGCTGCATCGACGATGACCGGAACCCCGCGCGCATGGCAGATTTCGGCGAATTTCCTGAGTGCGACGAGGCCGTACTGCACCGTATGGTGCGAGACGACGAAGACCGCCGCCGCCGTCCGCTCATTGATCGCGCCCTCGAGATGATAGGGATAGCACGAGGTTGCCTGCCCGACGAATACAGCCTTGGCGCCGGCGAGGCGGATCGCCTGATCGACAGGCGCGCCGTAGCTGACGACATGGCCGGTCTGGATGATAACCTCATCCTTGAGCCCGGCCGCGTCCGGCAAGCGTTCGATGGCGGCGAGATCCGATCCGGTCATCGCCGCCGCAACGGCAAGGGTGATACCGGCCGAGCAAGAGGCTGTGACGAAGCCCGCCTCGGCGCCCGTCAAGCGCGCAATCACCGGGCTGGCTTTCCTGTGCAGATCGTTGATTTCGACGAATTGCGGCAGTATGGAGCTCATCGCTGCGATCGCTTCGGGAACGACGATCGAAGCGCCAAGCGATGTCATCGTTCCTGATACATTGATGACGGGCCGCAGCCCCAGGGATGGACGGATATCAGACGGCGTATGAGGGTCGGTCATGCTATTCTCCTTGAACTGCTGATCAGCAATGTATTCCGTTTGCTTGGCATATATGCCTTTGTAATGTAATAGAGAGGATGGCTCGAACGACCCGGAGACTCATCTTGGACGCTAAGACATCAGACATGAAGGCCACCGGCGGCCTTGCGAACACGGAGAGCACTGCAACGAGGCGCTCGCGCGTCAGCGGCATCGATCGCGCGTTGCAGGTTATCGATTATCTCTACGAAACCGGAAGCCCTACAGGTGTCTATGCCATCGCCAAGGCGATTGGCGCGCCTCTCTCCACCGTCTATGTGATCGTTGACGATCTCGTGGAAAAAAACATGCTGTCGCGCAACAGCGACAGTTCGGTCTGGTTGGGTGCGCGGCTTTATCACTACGGCCTCGCCTATGCGCGTTCGCTGGATTTCCTCAACGTCGCCAATCACGAGATGCACAATCTCAGCCGCATATCCGGCGAGACGGTGCAGGTGTGCGGCCGCGACGGCGACCATATGCTCGTCCTCGCCATGGCCGATGGGCCGGGGCATTTCCAGGTGACGTCCCGCGTAGGAACGCGTGTGCCGTTGAACTGGACTGCGTCTGGCAGGCTCCTTGTCGGTCACCTTTCCGAAAAAGAACGGCTCGATCTGTTCGAACATTGCGCCAAGTCGTCGCCCACAGGCCGGGCCGTGATCGATCCTGCCGTGCTTTCCGCCTCGGCCAAACAGGCGCTCGATGCCCGCATTTCCATTCAGGCCGGCGAATCCGACTATGCGGTCGCCTGTGTTGCGTCGCCAATCTGCGATGACAAGGGCGCGTGCATTGCCACCATTTCCATCGTGCTTCCCGAACAGAAGGTCAGCGACAACCCCGAGCGCTATACGGCCGAGGTTAAGGCCTCGGCTGAGCGGATCGAAACTGTGATGGGCTGGCGCAGTCATTCGTAAGTTCCTGAGGTCTAATTCTTCAAGGCAATGATCGCCTCGATCTCAACAGTAATGTTGCCCGGAAGCGAGGCGAAGCCCACGGCTGAGCGCGCGTGATTGCCGGCCTCGCCGAACACGTCGATCAGAAGATCCGAACAGCCATTGATGACGGAGGGATGATCGGCAAAGTCGGGGACGGCATTGACCATGCCCAGCAATTTGACGACCTGCTTCACCCGACCGAGGTCCCCCAGCGCCGATTGCATGACGGCCAGCAGATTGATGCCGGTCAGCCGCGCATGCTGGTACGCCTCTTCGACGGAAACATCGCTGCCGACCTTGCCAGTGTACAGGTATCCGCTGGCTTCGCGCGGACCCTGTCCCGACAGGTAGAGCATATGGCCCTCCTGTATGTGGGTGACGAAATTGGCGATCGGGCTCGGCGCCGGCGGGAGAGTCAACCCGAGTGCTTTTAAACGGTCGTAGGGGGAATTGCCGGCATGGAGCGCCGGACTTGAAATGGGGCTCAAGGCTTGTTCCTCAGCGATATGAATAGGGCGCGATGGCGCCGGATGTTTCTGGTTTTACGGGCTGGTAGCGGCTGGCGGCGATTGTTTCGTTGCCAAGAACCGCCCAGCGCGGTTCAAACAGCTTGTCGAGCCTTGCTTCGTAGCCCATCGAGTCGATGACGGTCAGGTCGGAATCGTCGAGCTCGAAGATGGTGAAGTCCGCGCGCGTACCAACTGCAAGCAGGTTCTCCGTTGGCAGGCCTATGGCCGACGCCGGCGATAGCGTCACCGCTTCCACGACCTTGTCGAAGGGCATGCCGACGCTTAGCAGTTTCGACATTGTTGTTGCCAGGTCCCACACCGCAAAGTTCAGACTGCGCAGGTGGATGTCCGTCGAGATTGAGAACGGCAATAGCCCGCGCTGGATCGCGACTTCCGCGACGCGGAACGAGAACGACGCGCCTCCATGGCCGATATCGAGGCGGATCCCCTCCCCTGCACATCGGGCGGCGAGCTCGAACAGGTCATCATCCTCGATAATGCTGCTGCCCACCTTGCCATTGAAGCAATGGGTGATGATGTCGCCCGGCCCGAGAATCTCCAGAACTTCATCATAGAGCGCTGGCGGCTCACCCACATGCACCATCATGGGGATCTTGAGAATCTTGGCGATCTTCTTACCGACCTTGACGGGCGTAACACCCCACGAGCCGGTGATCACGTGGCTTGCCCGCACCTTGAGGCCGACAATGTGATCGCGGTTCTCGTTGACGCAGGCAACAGTGCGGTCGATATCGATCGAGCGGATATCGCTGAGTTCGCTCACCCGGTTGCAAGCGACGAGGCCGATCGAGCCGAGGTTGAGGAATGCCTTGACGCGTTCGCGCGCCGGCTCGATGATATATTCGCGAAAGCCATGAAAGTTGGCTTCGCCGGCCGAACCCGCATCCACGATGGTGGTCACGCCGCGCTCGGCGCCGCAGACCTGCGGGCGTACGGAAATGTCGGTGCCGCCGTGCCAGATATGGGTATGCAGATCGACCCATCCGGGCGAAATCCAGGCGCCCTTGGCATCGACGCGGCGCACATCGGCCGAAACATTCAGGGATGGACCGAAGGCGGCGATCTTTCCCTCGGCATCGATCAGTATGTCGATCTTCGCGGCGGGCGTATCGGGTCCAAAGGCAACCGGTCTGACGTTGGTCAGCAACAGGCGATCGTCGGCTGCAAAAGAGGCAGGCATGATCAGAGATCCTTTCTGAGGCGGGGGTCAAGAAGGTCGCGGAATCCATCGCCGACCATTTGCAGGGAGAGCACGGCAAGGACGATGGCAATGCCGGGGAAAAGCGTCATCCAGTCGGCCTTGCCGATATATTGCCGGCCCGACGCGATCATCGTGCCCCAGGTGGGCACTTCGGGGCTCACACCGAGACCGAGGAACGACAAGCCTGCTTCCGCCAGCATGGCGTTGGCAAAGAGGAAGGTGCCTTGGACGAGAATGGGCGACAGCAGATTGCGCAGAATATGCCGCGTCATGATGTGGCGCGTGGATATTCCCAGCGATGTTGCTGCTTCCACATAGGGCAACTCGCGAATGACCAACGTCGAGGCGCGGACGATACGCGCAAGCCGCGGCGCATAGACAATGCTGAGTGCGATGATGACGGTGGTGAGGGACGGTCCAAGCGCGGCAACGAGCGCAATGGCAAGCAGGATATCCGGGAATGCCATCATCGCGTCGATCAGGCGCGTGATCGGCGCATCGAGTTTCTGGAAGAAGCCCGCCAGGATGCCAAGGGTAACGCCGATCAGCGAAGCCAGAACGACGACGGCAAAGCCCACCATCAGTGACAGCCGCGCCGAGAAGATCGTGCGCGAAAAGACATCGCGCCCGAACTCGTCGGTTCCAAAGAGGAATTTCGTGTCCGGCGGCTTCAGCCGGTTGACGATGGAAAGCTTGCTTGGCGAAAAGGGCGTGATCAGCGGCGCGAAGGCGGCGAGCAGCACGAATATCGCAAGGACAATGAGGCCGAACAGCACTGTCTTGCGCCGGATCAGCACACGGAAAAATTTGGAGCGCTCGCTCACCGGGGCGTTCGACACGATTTCAGTCATCAGTAGCGCACCCTTGGATCAACGACGAGATAGAGCATGTCGATGGCGAAATTGATGAGGACGTAGAGCGCCGCAATGATCAGCAACGCGCCCTGGATTACCGGATAATCGCGGCGCAGAACGGCCGATACGACGAGGCTGCCGACCCCTGGCAGGCCAAAAACGGTTTCGGTGACCACCGCGCCGGAGATGAGCACGGCGGCGGTAAGACCGATCACTGTGAGGATCGGTATAAGCGCATTCTTGAAGGCGTGCTTCAAAACCACGCTGCCTTCGCCGACACCTTTGGCGCGGGCAGTGCGGATATAATCGTCGCCGAGAACATCGAGCATGGAGGCGCGGGTGAAGCGCATGATGAGCGCCGAGGAAACGATCCCGAGTGCAAAGGCAGGCAGTACTAGATAGCCGAGCCGCTCCGCGAGCGATGTTCCGGGACCGCCATAGCCGGACACCGGAAACAGACCAAGCCGCACGGCAAAGATCTGCATGAGAATGAGACCGAGCCAGAAGCTCGGAATGCTGGCGGCGAGCATGGCGAGCGCCGTTGCCGCCTGGTCGAACAGCGAGCCGCGGCGGTACGCAGCATAGATGCCAATGGGAATGGCAATGACACTGGCAATCAGCAGGGAGAAAATGGTGAGGAAGAAGGTGGGTTCGGCGCGTTGGGCCAGTGCCTGCAGCACCGGCTGGTTGAGGAAGATCGACTGGCCGAGATCGCCCTTCAGGAGATTGCCGATAAAGTACACATATTGCACCGGGATCGACTGATCGAGGCCAAACTGCGCGCGCAGGGCTGCGATGTCGGCGGCCGTTGCTTCCGGTCCGAGCATGACGGCCGCCGGATCGCCGGGCGTGACGCGCACGATGACGAAGACGATCGTGACGACGAGCAGCATCACGATAATCATGCCGATGAAGCGTTGAAGGACGTAGCGGAGCATTGTGGCGAACGATCCTGGTTAAATGGTCGGGCGCGAACGGAGTGAGGTCCCGTCCGCGCATCGGTTATCTGGATCACTGCTTGAGCGACACGTTCCAGAAATACGGCCACGGCGCCGGGTTGAAGCCTTCGAGTTTCGGGGACTTCGCTGAAAGCGCGTTGAAATCACCGATTTTGATGATTGGCACTTCGGCGTAGATCACCTTCTGGACATCGGCCCACAAGGCGACGCGCTTTTGCGGATCGACCTCGGAATTGAAGGCGTCGACAGCGGCCTTGCGCGCGGGCGTATCCCAGTTGCCCGGAGCGCTGGTCGACATGGCGCCGATCAAAGCGGGCTCAGGCAGGAAGGGGCTGTGGCTGATATAGATGTCCCACAGCTTCGGATCGGCACGGCGCTGTGTCAGCGTCGCCCAGTCGACGACCTGCAGATCGACCGTAAATCCGGCAGCCTTGAGGTACTCGGCGGCAACCTGCGCCATCTTGTAGTGGAACTCGTATTGGCGGCTGGTCAGGATGCGCAACGGTTCGCCGTTGTATCCAGCCTTCTTCAACTCTTCGGCAGCCTTTTCCGGATCGGCGACATTGTAGGCACCCTCAGTGCCGGCATCGGTCTTCCAGCTATATCCGTCGGGATACATGGACGGATTGAGCGTGTAGAAATCCGTGCTGCCGAAGGCCGCGGCCAGCATGTCCTCGTCGCTGAGCGCGTCACGGATGGCGAGGCGCAGGTCCTGGCTCTTGGTGAGACCCTGGCTGGTGTTCATGACAAAGACGGGCCAGCCAAAGGGCTTGAGCAACACGGCTTCAGTGGTCTTCTGGCCTTTCAGTTGGTCGTAGGCTTCGACGGGCAGGCTATCGACATAGTCGAACTGGCCCGAAAGAGCCCCCTGTACGCGGGTATTGGCGTCCGGGACGGGTACGAAGCGGATCTCGTCAAGATACTGATGGCGGGCGCCGCCATAACCATTCTCATCACCTTCCGGCGATTTGTAGCCATCGAAACGCGTCAACTGAATATATTGGTCGGGCTTGCGCTCCTTCAACATGTAGGGTCCGGTGCCGACGGGCTCGGTCATCGGACTCTGCTGCTTCTCACTGGGGAGGATGATCGCGGCCGCATTGTTGAACGCCAGCAGCGAAACGAGCGGCGCGTAAGGCGTATTGAGGGTAATCTTTACGGTCGCAGGATCGACGGCCTCGATGGAGGCAATCATGGCGGCGGTCTGCTTGCCGCGCGACGCGATCTCGGTCCAGCGCTTCAGCGATGCAACCACGTCGGTTGAATCCATGTCCGTGCCGTCATGGAACTTGACGCCGCTGCGCAGCTTGATTGTGTAGACCTTACCGTCCGGCGAAATTTCGGGAAGGCTCGCGGCGAGAAGCGGCGTGACGTTCCAGCTTTTGTCGAACGTATAGAGCGTTTCGAAAATATGCTGCGAGACGATGCCGACGAGGTCGGCCGTCGAGGCCATGGCATCGAGCGTTGGCGGCTCGCCAATCGTCGCGACATTGATGACACCTCCTTTGGACTGGGCAAAAGCGGTGGGGCTGAAAGCAACAAGTGCCGAACCAAGAAGGAGCGCGAGCTTCAATAACTTCATGACAGTTCCTTTTGTTATTCCACTATAATGGATTATAATGCTTTATAGTAGAATAAGAACAAATGATGAGTGTGCTGTCAACGCAAAAAGCAAAGGGCAGCGCCGTGAAGCGCTGCCCTTTTTCTTACGAGCAGTTGGATCGTCTAGATGATGCCGCCGCTGCCAGCGACGCTCGCCGGACGCTTCCTACTGATCAGTTGGCGATAACCGCTCTTGCGATAGGCGGCGATGGGATCAATCGCGCCGGTTGATCGGCGGCGTGCCTCGGCAAGGATCGGCTCGACATCCGTCCGGTAAGCCCGCTTCAACGTGTCCGATGCCATCAGTGCGTCGTTGTCCTCCTGAAAGGCGGAGAGTGCGGCGCGATCGACCAGGAGCGCCTGGGCAAAGGCCCGGCGAATCTCGTTGGCGCTGGAAATCAGACTCTCGATCGGATCCGTTACATTGTGCGACTGGTCGATCATATGGGCGGGATGGAAATCGGTTATCCCGCGATCCTCCGCATCGACAAGTTCATTGAACACGAGGAAGAGGCGATAGGGTTCGATGGATCCGGCATCGAGATCGTCGTCGCCATATTTGGAATCGTTGAAGTGGAAGCCGCCAAGCTTCTTGAACTGGATCAAACGCGAGACGATCATCTCGATATTGGTGTTTGGCGCATGGTGGCCGAGATCGACAAGGCAGAACGCCTTCGGCCCGAGAGTCTGGGCGATGAGGAGATTGGTGCCCCAGTCCTGCACGACGGTCGAATAGAATGCCGGCTCATACATCTTGTGCTCGGAAAAGATGCGCCAATCATCGGGCAACGCCTTGTAGATTTCGGCCATCGAACCGAGGTAGCGCTCGAAGGATTTGGCGAAATTGCTCTGCCCCGGGAAATTGGAGCCATCGCCGACCCAGACGGTCAGGGCCTTCGAGCCAAGTGCCGTACCTATCTCGATGCATTCGATATTGTGCTCGATCGCTTGGGCGCGCGTTGCCGCATTCGCGTGGCTGAGCGAGCCGAACTTGTAGGAATGCGGTTGGTCCGGCGCGTCGGAGAAGGTGTTGGAGTTCATCGCATCGAAGCCGAGACCCAGCGCATTTGCGTGCGAAAGAAGCTGCTTGGGATCGGCCTTGTCCCATGGAATATGCAGCGAAACCGTTGGCGTCGCTCGCGTCAGCTGTTGGATCACGCCGCAGTCGTCGAGCTTGTCAAAGATGCCGCGCGGTTCGCCCGTGCCAGGAAAACGGGCAAAGCGGGTGCCACCCGTGCCGACGCCCCAGGAAGGAACGGCGACGAAGAACTGCGCGACCTTTTTCGTGATTGCATCGATATCGATGTTGCGGCGGGCCAGCTGGGCGCCGAGCGCTTCGTAGTCGCTCTTGTGCGCGGCGAATAGCTGCTCATTTTCAGCCGCGATCAGTTCGGCGGCGATGTGCTGTTCAGCCATGATGTCCTCCCAAACGTCCTAGCGCGTGAAGCTTTGCGCGTTGCCGGCATCGACATTGATGATGTTGCCGGTCGATTTGGCCGACGCGTCGGAGGCGAGGAAATAGACAGCCTCGGCAATGTCCTCAGGCAGCACGTTGAGTTTCAGCAGGGAACGCTTGCGGTAATGTTCCTCAAGCTCATCCACTTGCAGGTTGGACGAGGCCGCACGCTGTTCACGCCACTCACCGTTCCAGATTTTCGAGCCGCGCAGAACCGCATCGGGATTGACGGTGTTTACCCGAATTCCAGCCTCCGCGCCTTCCAGCGCCAGGCAGCGCGCGAGATGGATTTCGGCGGCCTTCGCGGCGCAATAGGCGCTAGCATTGGGGGATGCAGCCAATCCGTTCTTGGAAGCAACGAACACGACGTTGCCGCCGATCTTTTGCCGGCGGAACAGGCGGAACGCTTCGCGGGAGACGAGGAAATAGCCCGTCGCGAGGATATCGATGTTGCGCGTCCACATTGAGAGCTCGGTGGTTTCAATTGGCGCCGACGAGGCGATGCCGGCATTCGAGACAAGAATGTCAACGCCGCCAAACTCGACCGATGCTTCGGCATAGCTGGCGATGACGCCCGATTCATCAGTCACATTCAGGCGGACACTGCGAACGGCATCACCGGTGTAGCGCGTGGCGAAGTCCTCGTGCGCCAGCTTCAATGCTTCAGCATCGATATCGGCAAGCACCACGCAGGCCCCCTCGCCCAGCAGCCGCTCGGCCGTGGCGCGCCCGATGCCGCCTGCGCCGCCGGTGACGAAGGCAACCCGCCCGGCCAGTGATTTTGGCTTCGGCATCCGCTGCAACTTGGCTTCCTCAAGCAGCCAATATTCGATGTCGAAGGCTTCCTGTTCGGAAAGTCCCTGATATTCGGACACGGACGAAGCGCCGCGCATGACGTTGATTGCGTTGACGTAGAACTCGCCGGCGATGCGCGCGGTTGCCTTGTCCTTGGCGAAGGACAGCATGCCGACGCCGGGGATCAGGAAGATCACCGGGTTCGGATCGCGCATGGCGGGCGAATTGGCATGCTTGCACTCATGATAGTAGCGCGCATAGTCGGCGCGGTAGGCTTCGAGTGCCTGGTCGAGCGAGGCGACGACCGCATCGACATCCGGTTTCGCGGGGTCGAAGTCGAGCACCAATGGCCGGATTTTCGTTCGCAGAAAGTGATCCGGGCAGCTGGTTCCGAGCGCTGCAAGCAGCTGCAGATCATTCGAGTTGACGAATTCAAGCACGGCGGACTGGTCGTCGAAGTGCCCGAGCTTGCGTTCTGCTACGCCGATCTTGCCGCGGATTTCCGGCATGATGCTTGCGGCAATTGCCCGGCGGGCGGCGGGGTCCAGACTTTGAACGGCCACGCCACCGAAAGCGGCGCGGCCACTCGTCTTCTGATCGAACCAGACGATCGCCTTGTTGATGATTTCGAGCGTCAGCTCGTAACACTCTTTGGCATCATTGGCCCAGGTAAACAGTCCATGACTTTCTAGAACAACGCCCTTGGACCGGGGATGCGCGGCGACATAGGCACCAAGATCGAGGCCGAGCTGGAAACCCGGACGGCGCCAGGGCAGCCAGCCGATTTCGTCACCGAAGATCTCGCGGGTCAGTTCGCGCGAGTTCTTCGAAGCCGCAATGGCAATGATCGCATCGGGATGCATGTGATCGACATGCTTGAAGGGAACGAAACCGTGCAGCGGTGTGTCGATGGAAGCGGCGCGGCCGTTCAGGTTGAATGTGCAGTGCGGCAGGAAGCCGACCATGCGATCTTCATCCTCGATGCCCTTGTAGATGGATTTCAGCGATTGAAGCTTGTCCATGTAAAGCGTGGCGAAACCGTCGAGCTTGATCGTCCCGACATCACCGCCCGACCCCTTGACCCAAAGCACTTCGACCTGTTCGCCAGTCAACGGAGCGGCTTGCGTCACCTTGGCCGAGGTATTGCCCCCGCCATAATTGGTGATCCGCTTGTCGGCGCCAAGCAGGTTGGAGCGATAAAGCAGTTTGCCCGGTTCATCGAGACCTGCTGCCTTTTGATCATCCCAACGATTATCCAGAAGTTGGACCCTGTCTGCCATATTCGCCTCCCGATAGGTCAATTGCCGGTCCGGCGCATGTCGCCAGCCTTTGCGATTTCCCTTAGCTATGAAGCAGATCGCGTTTTAATGTCAATCATAAACAGTCAAAATCGATCACAAAAGTACTATTGTGCAATGCAATATGAAATTATTTGATTGAAGTTGATTGACACTGATCACAAATTTGCGCAATAAATTATCACAAGAGGAGAAGACGAATGCACGAGCGTGAGCGCCACCGCATCATTCTGAGCGCAGTTCAGGAAAAGCCGGTCATCACCATCCAGGACATTGCCGAACTGACGGAAGCGTCTGAGGCAACGATCCGCCGTGACATCGCCTCGCTCCACGTCAAGGGCAAGCTGCGCCGCGTGCGTGGCGGTGCCGAGGCCGTGCATCCACCGCAACTGACCCCGCTCGCCGGCCGGCATTTCCATGTTTCCGAATCCGAGAACGCCGACAAGAAGCGCGCCATTGCCAGAGAGGCCGTCGCCTTGTGCGAGGAAGGGGACGCCATCATCATCAATGGCGGCACCACCACCTTCCAGATGGTGCATTTTCTCTCGTCGCGCCGCCTGCAGGTCATGACGAATTCCTTCGCCATCGCCGAACATCTGGTCAAGAACTCCAAGAGTTCGGTCACCGTGCCGGGCGGGGCGATCTACCGCGAACAAAGCATCATCCTTTCGCCATTCGATAATGACGTAACGCGCAATTTCTACGGCAAGCGCATGTTCATGGGATCGCAAGGAGTTGGGCCGTTCGGCGTCATGGAATCCGATGCGCTGATCATTCAGGGCGAGCAGAAATTGATCAACCAGGCCGATGAGCTCGTGCTTCTGGTCGATTCGACCAAGTTTTCGCGTCGGTCGAGCCTGATCCTGTGCCCGCTCCAGCGCGTCGCGACCATTATCACCGATGACGGCATTTCGGACACGGATCGCAAGATGGTGGAAGATGCCGGCGTGCAACTGATCATCGCGAGGGTCAATCAGGACAAGACACGAAATTCCGCTTCGGTTGCGTGAGCCTCAGCGGTCTCGACCATCACATGCTTCAAACTCTGGGAGGACAGACAATGAATCTTTTGAAGAAACTTGCATTGGGATCGGCATTCGCCCTTGCCATGCTCGCATCGCAGGCTCAGGCCGCCGACACGGTCAAGATCGGCCTCGTCGTCAAGTCGCTCGGCAATGGCTTCTTTGAAGCCGCCAACAAGGGCGCGCAGGAAGCCGCGAAGGAACTCGGCAATGTCGAGGTCATCTATACCGGCCCGACATCGACGACGGCTGAAGGCCAGATCGAGGTCATCAACGCCCTGATCGCCCAGAACGTCAACGCCATTGCGGTTTCCGCCAATGATCCCGATGCGCTCGTTCCTGCCTTGAAGAAGGCCATGGCGCGCGGCATCAAGGTCATTTCCTGGGACTCGGCTGTCGCCAAGGATGGCCGGATCATGCACCTCAACCCGTCCTCGAACGAGCTGATCGGCAAGATGTGCCTGCAGCTCGCCGCCGACCATCTGAAGGATGGCAAGGGCGATTTCGCGATTCTCTCGGCAACCACCACCTCGACCAACCAGAACACCTGGATCGAGGAAATGAAGAAGCAGCTGCCCAACTTCCCGGGCCTCAATCTCGTGACCACAGTCTATGGTGACGACCTTTCCGACAAGAGCTACCGCGAAGCGCAGGGCCTCCTGACCTCGCAGCCGAATGTGAAGGTCATTGTTGCCCCGACGACGGTTGGCGTCCTCGCGGCGTCGCAGGCCGTGGCCGATGCCAAGAAGATCGGCGACGTCTATGTGACCGGCCTCGGGCTTCCGTCCGAAATGGCCGGCGCGATCAAGTCCGGCGCAACCAAGGAGTTTGCGATCTGGAATCCGATCGACCTTGGCTACTCGGCAACCGAGATTGCCTATCGCCTCGTCAAGGGTGAAACCGATGGTGCGCCAGGCAGCGAGATCAATGCCGGACGCATGGGCAAGATCAAGGTCGGCGACAATGGCGAAGCAGCCATGGCGGATCCGTTCGTCTACAACGCCAAGAACATCGACCAGTTCTCCAAGATTTTCTGATCGAAGAATCCCGGCACCGCCCGGCAGAGACTCTGCCGGGCATTTTATCTCCTTCGGAATAGTCGATGAATCAGATTGCCCTGTCAGAACCGCTGCTGGATACGCCACTTCTCGAGATGCGCGGCATCTCCAAATCGTTTCCCGGCGTCAAGGCGCTCAACGTTGTGAACATCGCGCTTTACGCCGGCAAGGTGACGGCGTTGATCGGCGAAAACGGTGCGGGCAAGTCGACATTGGTGAAGATCCTGACCGGCATCTATCAATCCGACGAGGGCGAGATCCATGTCGACGGCAAACCAGTTGCCTTCAACAACGCACAGGACGCGATTGACTTCGGCGTGACGGCCATCCATCAGGAAACCGTCCTGTTCGACGAATTGTCGGTCGCCGAGAACATCTTTCTCGGCCATTCGCCGAAAACCCGGCTTGGTTTCGTCAACTGGAAGGCCGTCAACGCGCGGGCGCTCGCCCTGCTGCATTCGCTCGAAAGCAATATCGATCCGCGCACGCGCCTCAAGAATCTCTCGATCGCCCAGCGTCATCTTGTGGCGATCGCGCGGGCACTGTCCGTTGACGCACGCATCGTCATCATGGACGAGCCGACCGCCGCGCTGTCGCGCAAGGAAGTCGATGACCTATTCCAGATCGTCAAGCGATTGAAAGCGCAAGGCAAGGCGATCCTCTTCATCAGCCACAAATTCGACGAGGTCTACGAAATCGCCGATAATTTCGCTGTGTTTCGCGATGGCAAGGCTGTCGGCAGCGGGGTGATCGCCGGCACTGGCCAGGACGACATCGTCAGGCTCATGGTCGGGCGGTCGATCGAACACGCCTTCCCCAAGGTGGATATTCCACTCGGCGAAACCGTGCTTGCGATCGAGAACTATACCCATCCGACAGAGTTCCGCGACATTACCTTCGCTTTGCGCAAGGGCGAAATCTTCGGAATCTACGGTCTCGTCGGCGCAGGCCGTTCCGAGATCTGCCAGTCGCTGTTCGGGGTGACAAGGCCTTCCGGCGGCAAGCTGAAACTGAACGGCAAGGAGATCTTAATCCGCTCGCCCGGCGAAGCCATCAAGGCAGGTATCGTTTATGTACCGGAGGAGCGCGGCCGTCATGGCGCGGTGCTGCAATTGCCGATCTACCAGAACATCTCACTCCCGTCGCTGACACGAACGTCGCGCTCGGGGTTTCTGCGGGCAGCGGAAGAATTTGCGCTGGCGCGGAAATATGCGGAGCGCTTTGACCTGCGCGCCGCTGCGTTCTCGGTTCCCGTCGGCACATTGTCGGGCGGCAACCAGCAGAAAGTAGTCATCGGCAAATGGCTGGCGACGCAGCCGAAGATCCTCATTCTCGATGAGCCGACCAAGGGCATCGATATCGGTTCGAAGGCGGCGGTGCACGCCTTTATCAGTGAACTCGCCGCCGAAGGTCTCAGCATCATCATGGTGTCATCCGAATTGCCGGAGATCCTCGGCATGTCCGACCGCGTCCTTGTCATGCGCGAAGGGCTCTCCGCCGGCATCTATGAACGCAATCATTTGAGTGCCGAGACGTTGGTCCGGGCCGCAACCGGGAACGCGTGATGCTGAAGCAACTGTTCAAATATCGCGAAATGCTGCTGGTCGTCATCATAGCGGTTCTGCTCGCCGCGTTCTCGGCTCGCTCACCCGGTTTTGCAAAGCCGGCCAATCTTGCCAATATCTTCAACGATACCTCGATCCTGATCATCCTGGCCCTCGGGCAGATGACCGTGATCCTGACCAAGTCGATTGATTTGTCGGTGGCTGCCAATGTGGCGTTCACCGGTATGGCGGTCGGTATGCTGAACGCCGCCTATCCGGGGATGCCGCTCGCACTGATCATCCTAATAGCGCTCGGCATCGGCGCAGTTCTCGGTGCCATCAACGGTCTCTTCGTCTGGAAGCTCGGCATTCCTTCCATCGTCGTTACGCTTGGAACGCTGACGATCTATCGCGGCATGGCCTTCGTCCTGTCCGGTGGCGCATGGGTGAATGCTCATCAAATGACCGAAACATTCCTGCAGACGCCTCGCCAACTCTTCCTTGGCCTGCCTATTCTCGGCTGGACGGCCATCGTCATCGTCGCCATCATGTATCTTGTCATGTCAAGGACGTTCCTCGGCCGGGCGATCTACGCCTCCGGAGGCAATCCGACGGCGGCCGTTTATGCCGGTATAGATGTCGGACGCACGCGTTTCTTCGCCTTTGTCATTTCGGGCATGCTTGCGGGCCTGTGCGCCTATTTGTGGGTGTCGCGCTATGCAGTCGCCTATGTCGATATCGCCGCTGGCTTCGAACTCGACACGGTGGCAGCTTGCGTCATCGGCGGCATTTCTACACTTGGCGGCATCGGCTCCGTGGCCGGTGCCGTGCTCGGCGCGCTCTTCCTCGGCGTCATCAAGAACGCATTGCCGGTCATCGACATATCACCCTTCGCGCAGATGGCGATTTCCGGCTCGGTAATTATTGCTGCCGTGATTTTCAACGCGCGCCAGGAGCGGCGGCGCGGCCGCATCATCCTGCGTGATCGCGGTGCATCCGAACAGATCGAGGTGGCAGCATGAGCGCGGTTTCTGAAAGGCGGCACATTCCAGACCGCCTGGGTACATCGACCAATCGCCTGTTTTCCAGCTGGGAGGCGCTGCTGTTCCTGGTTGCTGTGCTGATCTTCATCGCCAACGCCCTCGCCTCGCCCTACTTCCTCAACGCCTGGAATCTCTCCGACGCGACGTTTAATTTCACCGAGAAGGCGATGGTCGCTTTCGCTATGGCGCTGTTGATCATTTCCGGCGAAATCGACCTTTCGGTTGCCGCGATCATTGCCCTCGCCTCCACCGCGATGGGCGCTGCCGTGCAGGCCGGGATTGGTACGCCGGGCCTTGTCCTCATCGGCATTGGGGTCGGGGTTGGATGCGGCATGATCAACGGCATTCTTGTCGCAGGATTGCGGCTTCCGTCAATTGTGGTCACAATCGGCACGATGAGCCTTTTCCGTGGCATTGCCTATATCGTTCTCGGCGACAAGGCGTATGGCGGCTATCCCGCCTCCTTTGCCTATTTCGGCCAGGGCTATGTGTTCTGGGTCATCTCGTTCGAGTTCATGCTCTTCGCCATACTCGCCATCATCTTTGCCGTTCTCCTGCATGCGACAAATTTTGGCCGGCGTATATACGCCATCGGCAACAACGAATTTGCGGCACGCTTTTCCGGCATTCATGTCGAGCGTATCAAGTTCACCCTGTTTCTGATGACAGGCCTCATGTCGGGCATTGCGGCCGTGTGCCTGACCTCGCGCCTTGGATCGACGCGCCCCTCCATCGCCCAAGGTTGGGAACTCGAAATCGTTACCATGGTCGTGCTCGGGGGCATTTCCATCCTTGGTGGGTCCGGTACGATTGGCGGGGTCGTCATCGCGGCCTTCGTCATGGGCCTGGTAACCTTCGGCCTCGGCCTTCTCAATGTTCCGGGCATCGTCATGTCGATTTTCATCGGACTGCTTTTGATCATCACCATCACCCTGCCGATCGTCATCCGGCAGCTCAGACGCAGGACCGCCGCATGAGTACGGCCGAAAAATATGCCTTCAAGATGGTGTTCAATCCGGGTATGGAATCCGAGTATCGCAAACGCCACGATGCGATATGGCCGGAACTCGTGGAACTGCTGCGTGAGGCGGGCGTAAGCGATTATTCGATCCATCTCGATCGAGAAACGAACACCTTGCTCGGTGTGCTCACACGCCAGGCCGATCACCGGATGCAAAGCCTGCCCGACCATCCCGTGATGAAGAAATGGTGGGCGCATATGGCGGATATCATGGTCACCAATGCTGATAATTCGCCGGTTCAGTCTGAACTCGTGTGCCTGTTTCATCTACCATGAACAAGGGTCGCCGTATCGCGGTCATCGACGTGGGCAAGACCAATGCCAAGGTCGTTGTTGTTGACGCGGCAAACGGGGTGGAAGTCGCTTCGCGTAGTACGCCAAACAGCATTGTCAGGGACGGACCCTATCCGCACTACAATGTTGATCGGCTTTGGACCTTCATGCTCGATGCGCTCGGCGAATTTGCCGTAACGCCCGGCTTCGATGCGATCTCGGTAACCGCGCACGGCGCAGCAGCGGCGTTGCTGGGCGAGGATGACCTCGCGATGCCGGTTATCGACTATGAATTTACCTACCCCGACGCGGTGCAGGAGGCCTACGCCGCGCTGCGTCCGGATTTCGCTGAAACGCGCTCGCCGCTTCTCTCCGGTGGGTTGAATGTCGGGGCGCAAATTCACTACCAGAAAACGCGGTTCCCTTCGCTCTTCGCGAGCGTGCGATCCATCGTCACCTATGCACAATACTGGGTCTGGAGGTTGACCGGTATCGCAGTCAATGAAGTGACGTCGCTCGGCTGCCACACGGACCTCTGGAATCCGCAGCAGGGTGATTATTCGGGTCTCGTTGACGCGCTTGAACTTCGTGCGCTGATGGCGCCCATACGCCCGGCTTTTGACCGCATCGGCGACCTGTCCAAGCCGGTTGCTGAAGCGCTGGGTGTCAAAACGGCAATCCCCGTTCATTGCGGTATCCATGATTCCAACGCATCGCTGCTGCCGCATCTGCTCACGCGGCAATCGCCATTTTCGGTGATATCGACCGGGACATGGGTTGTGTCCTTCGCAGTTGGCGGCCGCTTGGCCCAGCTCGATAAGGACCGGGATACGCTGGCCAATGTGGACGCCTATGGCAAGGCCGTGCCCTCCGCGCGCTTCATGGGGGGCCGCGAGTTTGATATTTTGACTGGCAGCGAGGCAATCCAAGCTGATGCCGCGACGCTGGACAAGGTCCTCCGCAGCGGGTTGATGATCCTCCCGAGCGTCATCAAGGGTTCGGGGCCCTACCCACAGCGCGAAGCGATTTGGCCGAACGGCGAGCCCAAATCTGCGACAGAACGTATCGCAGCAGCTTCGCTCTATGCGGCGCTGATGACCAATACGTGCCTCGAGCTCATTGGTGCATCCGGCCCGACCATCCTCGAGGGTCCCTTCGCGCGCAACCGCATTTTTCTGTCGGCGCTGCGGTCCCTCACCGGCCGTGAGGTGATTGCCCTGCCCGGTTCCACCGGCACCAGTCTTGGCGCCGCCCTTCTCGCGGGGGCCGCTTGCTCGCTCAAGCCTTCGGCTGATGTCGTGCTGCCGCTGCAAGCCGAGTTCGATTTATATGCGCAAACCTGGCGCGAAATGCTGGAGAACAAATGATAGAGGCGGGCCGATGGAACCCGCCTCGATCATCTAAGCCTGGAGCATTTTAACTGGCGAGAGCCAGTGCGTCCTCGTCGGCGAAATCACCGTTGAGGGCTTGCGCCAGCTTGTTGGTGTCAAGCTCGCCCTCCCAGCGGGCAACGACGATGGTTGCTACCGCATTGCCAACCAGATTGGTAAGGGCTCGGCATTCCGACATGAAACGGTCAATGCCGAGGATCAGCGCCATGCCTGCGACCGGAACCGCCGGAACGACCGACAACGTGGCCGCGAGGGTGATGAAGCCTGCGCCGGTGATACCGGCAGCCCCCTTTGAACTCAACATTGCCACCAGCAGCAGCAGTACCTGGTCGGTGAGGGTCAAGGGTGTGTTGGTCGCCTGCGCGATGAATAGCGCAGCCAAGGTCATGTAGATGTTGGTGCCATCAAGGTTGAACGAATAGCCCGTCGGGATGACGAGACCGACGACGGACTTCTTGCAGCCAGCCTTTTCCATCTTGGCCATCAATGTCGGCAGCGCGGCTTCCGACGAGCTTGTGCCGAGAACCAGCAGCAGCTCTTCCTTGATATAGCGGATCAACGCCAGGATGGAGAAGCCATTGTACCAAGCGACGGCGCCAAGGACGACTAGCACGAACAGCAGCGACGTGAGGTAGAACGTGCCGATCAGCATGATCAGATTGGCAACGGAACCGATGCCATACTTTCCGATGGTAAAAGCCATGGCGCCGAACGCGCCGATGGGGGCGGCCTTCATCAGGATGGCGACGAGCTTGAACACCGGCGCCGCAAGCGTCTGCAGGAAATTGGTAACCGGCTCGGCTTTCTCGCCGACCATGGCAAGGGAAAGGCCGAACAGGACCGAGAAGAACAGCACCTGGAGGATATCGCCGGATGCGAAGGCACCAACGATGGTTGTCGGGATGATGTTGGTCAGGAACCCGATGACGCTCTGCTCATGCGCCTGCTGGGTATAGGTCGCGACCGCCTTTGGATCGAGCGATGCCGGGTCGATGTTCATCCCCGCGCCCGGCTGGATGACATTGGCGACGACGAGGCCGACGATGAGCGCCAGGGTCGAGAAAGTCAGGAAGTAGATCATCGCTTTCCCGGCAACCCGGCCGACCTTCTTCAGGTCGCTCATGCCGGCGATGCCGGTGGAAACGGTCAGGAAAATGACGGGGGCAATGATCATCTTTACCAGCTTGATGAAGGCGTCGCCGAGCGGCTTCATGCTGGTGCCGATTTCGGGATAGAAATGTCCGAGCAGAATGCCGATGGTGATGGCAACGATTACCTGGAAATAGAGATGGGCATAGATAGGGGTTTTGCCGCGCGGCTGCGGCACTGCGTTAATGGTCACAGGACTCATGACTTCCTCCATGATTTGAGCCGCGTCTGGCAGAAATGCCTGTCAGCCTCCCGAGGCTCGTTGCGGGACGGAATGATCCGTACCTTGGAATCTCATTTGCAAGCACCGTGCCAGTTTCCAGCGCTCATCTAAGATATTGAAATCATAGCGATTTAAAACAATGGTTGCGGATGAGTAGAAGAGGATGTGCGGAATACCGCACGGCGATATTGCAGTTTGTGCGGAAATATGCACAAATGCCGGCATGGAAAACGCTGCAGAAATTGGCCTGGACACCGCCCGGAAGAGCGTGACCAGCGGCGCTGCAAGGACCTTTTACATTGCTCTCACAGCCATCCTTATCGCGGCCGTACTCTTTGCTGCAAATCGCTACGGCCGCGATCGCGCCTACGAGACCCTGAGGGCCCGGGCGCAAAGCAATGCCGAGTTGAACGCGGTGCTTCTGCGCACTGTCCTTGAAAAGCAGCGCTCACTCCCTTTCGTCCTGGCACGGGATCGCGACGTCATCAGCGCGCTCTCGTCGGGCAGCGACAGCATGTTCAAGCTCATAAATGAAAAGCTGGAGAGCCTCATTCCAGGGACGCGGGCGTCGGTCATTTACCTCCTCGACGCCAGGGGTCTGGCGGTTGCGTCCAGCAATTGGCGCGAGCCGACAAGCTTCGTTGGCATCGACTACAGTTTCCGCCCCTATTATACCGGCGCGGTTTCTGCCGGTAGTGCCGAACATTATGCGCTTGGCACGATCAGCAAGCGCCCGGGGCTTTATATTTCCAAGCGCATCGACGGTGCCTCCGGCTTGCTGGGTGTCATCGTCATCAAGGTCGAGTTTGATGAGCTGGAAGCCGATTGGCGCCGCAACAGCGACCCGTCATTCGTAACTGATCAGCGCGGTATCGTTCTCGTCACCAGTTTCCCCGAATGGCGGTTCATGACGCAAGGGATAGTACCCGCTGACCAGAAGACGCCGATGCGCGAGAGCCTGCAATTCGGCGATGCGCCGCTGGAGCCGCTCAGCATCACGCCGACTTTCCCGCAGCAACAGCCCGATACCGTGAAGGCGCGATTGCCAGGCGCAGCAAAGGACGAGGATTTCGTGCGGGTACAGGCCGAGGTTCCGACCACGAACTGGACCTTGCACCTGTTGACGCCCTCGACAGCCGCCGTGGCGGAGGCAACGCGCACGGCGGTGTCGCTTGCGCTCATCGTTTTGACCCCCCTGCTTGGAATAACAGCCTATCTGCTGCGCCGCCGTGGGCTGGGGTTGCGCCGCGCGCGCGAACAGGAAGCCGCACGGCTCGAGCTCGAACGCCGGGTAGCAGCGCGTACCGCGGACCTCAGTGCCGCCCATGCCCAGCTTGTCAGGCAGTCGGAGGAGCGGCAGAAGACGGAAGCGAAGCTCCAGACTGTGCAGCAGGAACTGGTTCAAGCGAACAGGCTTGCCATTCTCGGACAGGTCACGGCCGGCGTTGCGCATGAAATCAACCAGCCTGTTGCCGCAATACGGGCCTACGCGGACAATGCCCAGACCTTTCTTCACCGCACCCAGCTCGATTCGGTGAAGGACAATCTGAAATCAATCTCCGGGCTCACCGAGCGCATTGGCAGTATCACCGACGAGTTGCGCACCTTCTCGCGCAAGGGCACGGGAGAAGCAGGTCCGATCAGCGTCAGCGATATCATTGAAGGCGCGCTTTTGCTTCTCGGCAGCCGGTTCCGCCAGCGGGCCGGTCAAATCATCACCGAGACACCCCCGCCTGAAATCAAGGTACATGGCAACCGCATAAGGCTGGAACAGGTGCTGATCAATCTTATGCAGAATGCGCTGGAGGCGACTGAGGGTGGTCCAGCGAGCAGGATCTGCCTGCGATACGCTGTAACCGACGGTGAAGTCGAACTCATCGTTTCCGACAATGGGCCGGGCATTCCCGAAGAGATCATGCGGGCGTTGTTCACGCCGTTCAACACGTCGAAGGATCGCGGCCTTGGACTTGGTCTCGTCATTTGCCATGACATCGTCGCGGAATATGGCGGCCGTATCGAGGTCGAGAGTAGCGGAACCGGGACGTCTTTCACCGTTCACTTGCCGAGGGTCGTCTGATGGAGCATCAGCCAAGCATCGCCTTTGTCGATGACGACGATGATCTGCGCAATGCCAACCGCCAGACGCTTGAACTTGCCGGCTTTACCGTTGTGCCGTTTGCCGATGCATTGAGCGCCCTGCGGGTCCTTACGCCGGATTTCCCAGGCGTTGTTGTCACTGACGTCCGCATGCCGCATATCGACGGGCTTGAATTGTTTCGGCGCCTGCGGGCCATCGATCCGGATCTGCCCGTCATTCTGATCACAGGGCATGGCGACATCGAAATGGCCGTCGAAGCCCTGCATCAGGGCGCCTACGATTTCATTGCCAAGCCTTACCCGGCCGATCGCCTGGTGCAAAGCATCACGCGTGCGGCGGAAAAGCGACGGCTTGTCATCGAAAACCGGCAGTTGCGTCAGGCGCTGGAAAGCTCGGACGAGACATTGCCGCTGATTGGTCAAACGCCGGTCATGCAGAATCTGCGCAAAACGCTGCGTCACGTCGCCAATGCGGATGTCGACGTTTTGATCGCCGGCGAGACAGGCACTGGCAAGGACGTTGCCGCTGGACTGCTGCACGAATGGAGCCGCCGAAAGCAGGGCAATTTCGTAGCGCTCAATTGCGGCGCACTACCCGAAGCCGTCATCGAAAGCGAGCTCTTCGGCCATGAGGCAGGGGCCTTTACCGGGGCGCAGAAACGCCGGGTCGGGCGTATTGAATATGCCAGCGGCGGCACGCTCTTTCTCGATGAAATCGAAAGCATGCCCCTGTCGACCCAGGTTAAATTGCTGCGCGTGCTCGAAACCCGCGAAGTGACCCCGCTCGGGACAAATGAGCATCGGCCGATCGATCTGCGGGTCGTGGCGGCAGCGAAAGTCGATCTCGGCAGTCCGGACCAGCGGGCAAACTTCCGCGAGGATCTGTATTACCGGCTGAATGTGGTGACGATTTCCATTCCTCCCCTGCGCGAGCGGCGCGAAGACGTACCGCTCCTGTTCATGCATTTTCTGCAGCGTGCTGCGGCGCGGTTCAAGTCAGAGGCACCGGAGATGACCCCTGCCTTGCGATCACGGCTGATTGATCACGACTGGCCGGGCAATGTGCGTGAACTTTCGCATTTTGCCGAACGGGTCGCGCTTGGACTTGGTGACCTCGATGGTGCACGTATAAGTCATCTGGCTGACACAATAAGTCTTCCTGAAGCGATGGAGCGGCACGAGGCCAAGCTAATCCGGGAGGCGCTGTCAACAAACAATGGCGATGTGCGGTCAACCGTCGAGGCCCTCGGCATTCCACGCAAGACATTCTACGACAAGCTGCAGCGCCACGGGATCGATCGAGCCGACTATGCGAAGGTGAAGCCGCCAGGGGGTTAGCCGAACAACGGAATTGTCTCGGCAGACATGGTGACGGACAGTCTCTCAACCAGCGGACATTCCAGTTTGGTGATTGGATAGCGTATGCCTTGCGTTGGGACGTGCGAGTCGAGTTGCTCGATCGCCCAGCGGCCCATGGCACGGTGTGGCAGAACGGACGTCGTCAGCTGAGGATGGAGATGACGTGAGATTTCCTCGTCATCATAGCCGATGACTGATATGTCTTCTGGAATGCGGATGCTGGCTTCTTTCAAGGCCTCGTAACAGCCGATTGCCGTCCGATCATTCTGGCAGAAGATGGCCGTAGGGCGGTTTTCCAGTGCCAACAACTTCCTGGTGGCGGTATAGCCGGCGCTGGCCGACCAGTCGCCCTCGATCACCAGTTCAGGATCGAAGGGGATGTCGGCCGTCGCGAGTGCACGGCGATAGCCCTTCAACCGGTCTTTCGCTGCCTCCATCCAAGGCTCACCGGTGATCGTTCCAATGCGACGATGGCCGTGCTGGATGAGGTGGCGGGTCGAATGCTGGCCGCCGGCGATCTCGCTCGGAACGACTGCGGGAAAGGCATGATCGGCCGTATAGCAATTGAGCAGGACAACCGGCACATCGAGCTCATACACGATGGCAGGCAGTACCACTTCGCGCGTAAAAATTGCCATGTAGATAAGTGCTGAAATCCCCTGCTCGCGCAAGGCGCGGATGGTGCGCGGTTCCATCTCCG
Organism: Hyphomicrobiales bacterium; assembly: GCA_900473175.1. Classification (GTDB taxonomy): domain Bacteria; phylum Pseudomonadota; class Alphaproteobacteria; order Rhizobiales; family Rhizobiaceae; genus Phyllobacterium. Next base: position 424,577 of record UCKM01000008.1, read on the forward strand.
GATCATTGAGGGTCTGCGCGACGAGAATGATATTGCCGGCGTTCCAGGAGGCCTGCCGTGCGCCCTCAATGGCAACCACCGCTTCCGGGCTGGTGGCGAGCTGATCGACGACGAAACCGATCTTGCCTTCGATTGCCGGCGTAAGCGAATCGTCGGGGTCGAGATGAGCGAAACTCGGAGCCGCATAGCCGAGGGTGCGCGCCGCCTCGATGACCCGTTCGCGGGTTTCGACTGCAAGCTTGATGCCGGGTGTCTTGTTGAGCACAAACGATACCGTCGCCTGCGAACATCCAGCCGCCCGGGCAATGTCGGTCATGGTGACGCGCTTGCTCAATCGCTTGCGGCGGGGCGCGATACGAGCTTTCTTCAATTTGTCAGTGGGATTTTTGTCCACCGTCTCGCTCATTTGCGGCCGTACCTCGTTGCCGTAAGCCGGCTCGCCCGATTCTTCTGAAACACCCGTGATATTAGGAGCAGATTGCCGGACTAATCAATATAAATAATTATTGACTAATTTTTATAAGTGGCGATGATCACCCGAGTGGGATAACCACGAGTCAATTTCTGGGAGGGAATTTTCCAATGACTATCACCCGTCGGACTCTGCTGTTCACGTCGGCCGCTGGGCTTGCTGCCGCCATGGTCGCCGGCAGCGCATTTGCGGTTTCGCCGCCGCTGAAGAAGAAAGACACCTACAAGGTTGGCTTTGCCCAGGTCGAGAGCAACAATCCATGGCGTCTGGCCCAGACCGCCAGTATGCAGGAAGAGGCCAAGAAGCGTGGCTGGCAGCTCGTTTATACGGATGCTGCCGGCTCTGCAGCCAAACAGGTTGCCGACGTCAATTCGATGATTGCTCAGGGTGTGGATCTGATCTTCCTCGCCCCACGCGAGGAAAAGCCGCTGATCCCGGCCATCAAGGCCGCCAAGAATGCCGGCATCCCGGTCATCCTGCTTGACCGCAGCGTTGATGCGTCCCTGGCCAAAGCGGGTGAGGACTACGTGACGTTCATCGGCTCAAACTTCATTGAGGAAGGGCAGCGCGTCGCCGACTGGCTGGTCAAGAACGCCAACGGCAAGACCACGATTATCGAGCTTGAAGGCACGACGGGCTCATCGCCCGCCAATGATCGCAAGAAAGGCTTTGATGACGTGATCGCCAAGCACCCCGATTTCAAGATTGTCGCTTCTCAAACCGGCGATTTCGCCCGTGACAAGGGACGTCAGGTCGCAGAGACGCTGCTTCAGGCTCATGCGGACGTCAATGTGGTTTACGCCCATAATGACGAGATGGCGATCGGTGCGATTTCTGCCATCGAGGCCGCTGGCAAGGTGCCGGGCAAGGATATTCTTGTGCTGTCGATCGATGGCGGCAAGGAGGCAGTACAGGCGGTGATCGACGGCAAGATTGCTGCGGTTGTCGAATGTAACCCGCGCTTCGGACCGAAAGCCTTCGACACGGCTGTCGCCTATGCCAATGGCGACAAGATCCCGGCCAAGCTGATCAATCCTGACCAGTTCTATGATCCTAGCAACGCAGCCAAGCTGCTGAGCACCGCCTATTGATTTTGAAATCATGCCAGCGCTCTAATGGAGCGCTGGCTTTTCTTCGGCGCCTGCGGGTCCGGGCCGGGGGTTTTCCGATGCTTTCAGAAATGGCTAAGTGATGGACACCGGTATACTTTTATCGATGACGGGGATCGACAAGCGGTTTGCCGGAATTCCTGCCCTGTCTGCCGCTTCCTTCGCTGTCGGTCGCGGGGAGGTTCACGCACTGATTGGCCAGAATGGCGCGGGAAAATCCACGCTTATCAAGGTCTTGACCGGCTATCACCGGCGCGACGCCGGTGAAGTGGTGTTCGATGGCAGACCCTTCGAGGTGTTTTCGCCGCAACATGCCCAAGCGAGCGGGATCAGCACCATCTACCAGGAAATCAACCTCGTCCCCTACCGTTCCGTGACTGAAAATATCTGTCTCGGCCGCGAGGCACGGCGCTATGGCCTGCTTGACTGGAAGCGGATGCACAAGGAAGCGGAAACCTTGTTGAGCCGTTTTAACGTACGAATCGACGTCCGCCGGCCTTTGATGGAGTTCAACACCGCCACGCAACAAATGGTGGCTATTGCCCGCGCCATCGGATTTTCTGCCAAACTCGTCATCATGGACGAGCCCACCTCTTCGCTCGACGAGCGTGAGGTTGCCGTCCTCTTCGACGTTATCCGGCAGTTGAAGCAGGAGGGCGTTTCGGTCGTGTTCGTCAGCCACAAGCTCGATGAGCTCTACGAAGTCTGCGACCACGTAACCATCATGCGCGACGGTAGGACCGTGAAGACGGCGAAAATGACCGAGATCGACAAGATCGGTCTTGTTTCGGCGATGCTCGGACGCGCTATCGACCGGGCCGAAGGTCACGCAACGGCGTTCAGCGAACGAGACGAACGAAAGATTGGCAAGGTGCTGCTATCTGCCAAGAGCCTGGCGATCAACCAGAGCGTACAGGATGTGTCATTTGATGTGCGCAGCGGCGAGATCGCTGGTTTTGCCGGCCTCCTCGGCGCGGGCCGCACCGAAACCGCGCGTCTCGTCTTTGGCATCGACCGGCCGCGAGCGGGCACGATGCACTTTGATGGTCAGGAATTCACCCCGCGCAAGCCGGCCGATGCTATTGCCGCCGGTATGGGGTTTTGTACAGAGGACCGCAAGAGTGAGGGCATCGTTCCTGAGATGAGTGTTGCGGAAAACATGATGCTGGCCCTGATGCCGAAGCTCAGCAAATCCGGCATTATCGACGAGAAAGGGCAACGTGAAATCGTCGAGCGCTTTATCAAGCAACTCGGCATTAAATGTTCGGGGCCGGATCAGAAGGTGCGCGAACTCTCCGGCGGCAACCAGCAGAAGGTATTGCTCGGCCGCTGGTTGGCCATGAACCCGCGCCTGCTGATCCTCGACGAGCCGACCCGTGGCATCGATGTTGGCGCCAAGGGCGAGATACAGGCTTTGATCAAGTCGCTCGCCGACCAGGGTCTTGCGGTACTGATGATCTCGTCCGAGCTGGAAGAAGTGATCGAGGGCGCGGACCGGGTGTTTGTGCTGCGCGAGGGCATCAGCGTCGCCGAATTCAACCGGCATCAGGCGACGGAGGATGCCCTTATGTCAGCCATGGCCCACGGCAACGCCCCGGTAGCTGCGGAGGCCGTATCGTGACCGACACCACGCGGCAACAGCATCTGTCGAGACCCTTCGATCCGTTCGATTTCATGGCGCGCTATGGCACATTGATTGCGCTGGTCCTCCTCATCCTCTTCAACCTTGCCTTCACCCGCAACTTCGCCACGACCCAGACTTTGAATGTCAATCTCACGCAGGTTTGCACCATCGTCATCGTCGCCGTCGGGATGACGCTGGTCATCGCGACCGGCGGCATCGACCTTTCCGTCGGTTCGCTCATGGCCATCTCGGGCGCGCTCGCGCCGATGATATTCCTCGGCAAGATCGTCCCGATCGACAACATCGCCCTGGCCGTCGCTGCAGCCATGATCATCTCGGTCGGCGTCGCCGGTCTCTTCGGCCTGTTCAATGGCTGGCTGATCGCCAAATTCCGTATTCAACCGATCGTTGCCACGCTTGTTCTGTTTATTGCAGGGCGCGGTATCGCCCAGGTAATGACCAACGGCAATCTGCAGACCTTCCGCGTGCCGCAGTTTCAGTTCATCGGTCTTGGCCGCATCTTCGGTATCCCGGTGCAGGTCGTGCTCATGGCGCTGCTGGTCGTCGCGGCGGCATGGATGCTTAAGCGGACCGTCTTCGGCCGCCAGATCATCGCCATCGGCGGCAATGAGCGGGCGGCGGAACTCGCCGGTATCGCCGTTTCCAAAGTGAAACTTGTGGTTTACGCTATCAGCGGACTTTGCGCCGGCGTAGCGGGGCTCATCGTCATCGCCATCAATTCCTCCAGCGACGCCAATCTTGTTGGCATGGGCATGGAACTCGATGCCATTGCCGCGGTTGCGGTCGGGGGAACATTACTCAGCGGCGGCAAGGCCACCATCATCGGCACGCTGCTCGGTGCCATGACGATTCAGCTCGTGCGCTACACACTGCTGGCCAATGGGGTGGCCGATGCGGCCGCCCTCGTCGTCAAGGCGGGTATTATCGTGCTCGCCGTCTGGATTCAGCAACAAGGCAGGCGCGCATGACCAGGGTCCGGTTGATATCCATGCTTGGCAGTTATGGCGTTGTTCTCGCCCTGCTTCTGCTCATACTGTTTGGCTGGGCACGCTATGACTATTTCCTCGGCTTCTTCAATATTACCAGCGTACTGCGTTACAATTCCATGTTCGCGCTGGTAGCGCTTGGCATGTGTTTTGTCATCATGACCGGAGGTATTGACCTGTCCGTCGGCTCGACCGCCGCACTTGGAAGCGTGGTTGCCGCGCTGGCGAGCCCGCAAGGCGCCTGGATCGGCCTTGGCGCCGGCGTCGGTGCTGGCCTGTGCGTCGGTCTCGTCAATGCCGTGCTGGTGACACGGCTGAAGATCATGCCATTTGTCGCGACACTTGCCATGATGCTCGCTGCAAGTGGCACGGCGCTGCTCCTTGCTGATAACCAGTCGGTTTCCGTTTCCTACGAAAGCGGCTTCACCTCGATCGGCCAGGATAATTTTCTTGGCTTTCCCATTCCCGCCTGGATCGCCATCGTCGCTTACGTCATCGGTTGGATTGTGCTGAACTTCACCAGCACGGGCCGCGCGGTGCTGGCCGTTGGCGGCAATGAGGATGCAACGCGCCTGATGGGACTTCCCGCCGACCGCATCAAGTTTCTCGTCTATCTGGTCAGCGGCGGCCTTGCCGGTCTTGCCGGCGTCATACTCGCCTCGCAATTCGGGGCGGGACAACCGATCGAGGGCGTCGGCTGGGAGCTTTTTGCCATCGCAGCCGTCGTCGTTGGGGGAACCCTGCTGACCGGCGGTGTCGGTTCGGTCGGTGCAACGCTCGCCGGCGTGCTTCTGCTTGGCATTCTCTTCAACGTGTTGAACTTCGAAAACGGCAAAGGCTGGATATCGCTGTCGGCCTATTGGCAGTCGGTAATCCGCGGCCTATTCCTGCTCGTCGTCGTGATCCTGCAGGCAAAGCTTTCTTCGCGCGGCACTGCTGCCGCCAGGGAGCATTAAGGTGAAGGCACTCTCCAGCCTCGTGCCATTCGGCACATTCCACGGCCAGCCGGTGTTCCAGGCGACGATCCGCTCACCTGCGGGTGCTGTCGCCGACATCCTCAACTGGGGAGCCATTATCCGGGACCTTCAGGTTCCGTTGAAGGATGGAAGCAGGCAGCGCGTGGTTCTCGGCTTTGATGAATTCGAGCCATATCCAGAAAAGTCACCCTATTTCGGTGCGCTTGTCGGCCGCTATGCCAACCGTATTGCCCATGGCCGCTTCGTTCTTGACGAGACATCGGTGGAACTTGACCGCAACGAGCATGGCACGCAGACGTTGCACGGCGGCAGCGGTGGTGTGTCGCAGCGGCTTTGGTCAATCACCGACCACAGCGAATCGGCAGTGACGCTTGCCTTGCGCCTTACAGATGGCGACCAGGGCTTTCCCGGCAATCTCGATGTCAGTTGCACCTACGGCCTTGTTGGTGATGCAACTCTCCGCGTCGACGTCGAGGCGGTTACCGATGCGGCGACGGTCGTCAATTTCGCCCAGCACAGCTATTTTAATCTTGATGGGTCAAGCGACGTTCGCGATCATCGTCTGCGGATTCTCGCCGATGTCTATACGCCGGTGGATGGCAACCTCATCCCGACTGGGGAGATGGTGCCGGTCGAGGGCACGCCCTATGATTTCCGCCTGCCGCGGCGGATCGGCACGCATGGCTCGACGCCCTATGATCACAATTTCATCCTCAGCGAACCGATAAGCGATGGCATGCGTTTCGCAGCCTCGCTGGTCGGCACCAACGGCCTTGCCATGCAGGTCCATACGAGCGAGCCCGGCCTGCAATTCTATGACGGCGCGATGATCCCTGCACTTACCGGCCTCGGCCGGTCGGACTATCACCACCATGCCGGTATCTGTCTTGAGGCACAGCATTTTCCCGACAGCCCCAATCAGCCGCAGTTTCCCAGCACAATCCTTCGTCCGGGTGACACTTACCGGCAGCGCACGGAATTCCGCTTCCATAATTCATAGTGGTTGCCAATCGGCCGCTCCCGTCCTATGCCGGTTCTACACATCGGAGGACGGCACTATGGCGAGCAATG
>UCKM01000014.1 GCA_900473175.1 Hyphomicrobiales bacterium
GGGCTCGGATGTTGATTTCGTTTCTGTCATGGGTCTGCCTCCCCTCAGTCGATAAGATATCGAGAGGACGTTTTTACACCGTCCTCTCTTTGCCTGCTTGCTTTTTTGTCTACTTAAGCGGGAACTAGCCCCAGCACTTGCTCATGCCGGTCTTGACGTCGATGGATTCAAGTCCCTTGACCGGCTTGTCGGTGACAAGGGAAACACCCGTGTCGAAGAAGTCCTTGCCTTCGGTCGGCTTGGGCTTTTCGCCGGTATCAGCGAATTTCTTGATCGCCTCGATGCCGAGGGATGCCATCAGCAACGGGTACTGCTGCGACGTTGCGCCGATAACGCCGGCCTCGACGTTCTTCACGCCTGGGCAGCCGCCGTCAACCGAAACGATGAGAACGTCTTTTTCCTTGCCAAAGGCTTTCAGCGCCTCATAGGCACCAGCGGCAGCAGGTTCGTTGATGGTATGAACGACAGTGATGCCCGGATCCTTCTGCAGAAGGTTCTCCATCGCCTTGCGGCCGCCTTCCTCGTTGCCGTTGGTCACGTCATGGCCAACGATGCGCGGGTCCTTCTCGTCGCCGATCTTCTTGATATCGACGACATCGATGCCGAAGCCTTTCATGAAGCCCTGGTCGCGCAGGACGTCGACCGTCGGCTGCGATGGTGACAGGTCGAGGAACGCGACCTTGGCGTCCTTTGCCTTGTCGCCAAGGCTTCCTGCGGCCCACTTGCCGATCAGTTCGCCGGCGAGCAGATTGTCGGTGGCGAAGGTCGCATCGGCAGCATCGGCGGGGTCGAGCGGGGTGTCGAGCGCGATGACGAGGAGCCCGGCATCGCGGGCCTGCTTGACCGAGGATACGATGCCTGCCGTGTCGGAGGCGGTAATCAGGATGCCCTTCGCGCCATCGGCGATGCAGGTTTCGATAGCGGCGACCTGACTTTCGCTGTCGCCATCGATCTTGCCGGCATAGGTCTTAAGATCGACGCCCAGTTCTTTCGACTTGGCCAAGGCGCCCTCTTTCATCTTGACGAAAAACGGGTTGGTGTCCGTCTTGGTGATCAGGCACGCACCGACGCCCGCGGCTTGCGCCGGAGCGGCAAAGGACGCAATTGCAACGGCCGCAGCGCCCAGAACGGTTGATTTCAGATAGAAACTTCTTTTCATAACACTTCCTCCAAAAAAATCGCGGCATGACGCGACGGGCCGACGCTAGTCGAGCCCTTGTTCAGCATTAACAGCTCGGACAGTTATCCTCCCGGCCAAGTGTTGCACCATAGAAAATACCACAGACCGCAACCTGTCAACATTAATAAATCACTCTGATTTAATATTGACAGGTTTGGACAATATCTTCATTGTCCCCCGAACACGGAGGTGTCCCTTTTGGGTATTCGACTTTCGGAGCAGACGGGCATGGGAGGAGCCAGACCGTCACCGCTTCATCATGGCACAAACCAGAGCGGCATGCGTGATCACAACGAGCGTGTGGTGCTGTCGCTGCTGCGTCAGCACGGCAGTCTTGCCAAGACGGCGATCGCTCGGATGACCGGGCTTTCGGCGCAGACGAGTTCGATCATCATGCGCATGCTCGAAGCTGACGAGCTCCTGTCGCGCGAAGAGCCGTTGCGCGGCCGTATCGGCCAGCCGCTGATCCCGATGTCGCTCAATCCCGAGGGGGCTTTTTTCATTGGCCTGAAGATCGGACGGCGCAGCGCGGATCTGGTTCTGATCGACTTTCTCGGCAAAATCCGTGCGATGCTGCACTTGCCTTACGACTATCCTGCACCGGAACCGATTATTCGCTTCACCGCTGAAGGCGTGGCCGAAATGATGGCGGGCCTGACCGACAAGCAGCGGGACAAGATCGCCGGTATTGGAATTGCCGCGCCATTCGAGTTGTGGAAATGGGCCGATACGCTCGGAGGCCCCCAGGACATCATGGACCAGTGGCGGGATTGCGACATTCGTGCCCGCGTCGCCGCGCTTTGCCCGTTTCCTGTCTACCTGCAAAATGACATGACGGCGGCCTGCGGCGCCGAATTGGTGTTCGGCCACACCAAGGACATCAATGATTTCGTCTATTTTTACATCGGGTCGTTCATCGGCGGCGGCATCGTCATCAACGGCGGCCTCTATGCCGGCCGCAGCGGCAACGCCGGGGCACTCGGATCGATGCCGGTGCCGGGCAACGATGGCAGCACGCGGCAATTGATCGATATTGCCTCGATTACAGCGCTTGAAAAGGTGGTGACGAAACTGGGGCGCGACCCCTCGCCGCTCTGGGCGTCACCCGAGGATTGGGGGGCAATGGGCCCCGAACTCGACCAGTGGATCGATGAGGCCGCCAAGGCCATTGCGCAGGCAGTGATAGCGTCATCCTCGGTGGTGGATTTCGAGGCGGCGATCATCGATGGCTGGATTCCTGAAGGCGTGCGCGCGCGCATCGTCACAGCCGTGCGCGACCATGTCGGAACGTTCGACCTCGAAGGCCTGCAACTGCCGGTGATCCTCGAAGGGACGGTTGGCCTGCACGCGCGGTCGCTCGGCGCAGCGAGCTTGCCATTGGCCGACCGCTTTCTCACCGGGCAGAAGATATACAGGAAGGACTGAATATGCTCATCGGAATTCCGCCCATGCTGGGGCCGGAACTGCTGGCCACGCTTCGCGCCATGGGCCATGGCGACGAGATCGCGCTTGTGGATGGCAATTACCCCGCGCAGGAACATGCGCGCCGCCTGATCCGGGCGGACGGCCTGCCGCTCCTTCCGCTGCTCGACGCTATTCTGCAGGTGCTCCCTGTGGACGATTTCGTGCCGCAGGCGCTGTTTCGCGCTTCGGTCAGAGGCGATCCCGCCCTCGCCGACCCGGTGCATGACGAGATCGCCGCGATCTGTGCCCGGCGCGCGCCAGGCTTTCCGCTGATTGCGCTTGGCGGCGATGCCTTTTACGCACGTGTAAAAAATGCACACACGATTGTTGCGACAAGCGAGCCGCGGCTCTATGCAAATATTATCATCCGCAAGGGTGTCATTTATCCAGGAAAGATTGACCAATGATTTTATGTTGCGGTGAAGCCCTGATCGACATGTTGCAGCGCAAGAGCGAAGCTGGCGAGCCGGCCTTTGCGCCTTATGTCGGCGGAGCGGTGTTCAATACGGCAATCGCGCTCGGGCGGCTCGGCGTTCCGACGGAATTCTTCTCCGGCATCTCCTCGGACTTCTTCGGCCAGATGTTGCTCGACAGTCTTTCAACCAACTATGTCGGTACGCGCTACGCGCATATCTCACAACAGCCGACGACGCTGGCCTTCGTGCGCCTGACCGACGGCCAGGCAAATTATATGTTCTATGATGAGAACAGCGCCGGACGCTCGCTCGCAATCGAACACCTGCCGGCGCTGGGCGATGATGTCACCGCGCTGCAGTTCGGTGCGATCAGCCTGATCCCGGAACCCTGCGGATCGACCTATGAAGTGCTGATGGCGCGCGAACACGCCAAACGTGTCATCATCCTTGATCCCAATATCCGTCCCGGATTTATCCCCGACAAGGAAAAGCACCTTGCCCGCATGCGCCGCATGATCGCCATGACCGATATCGTGAAGATCTCCGACGAGGACATGCGCTGGTTCGGCGAGAGCGGCACGATGGACGAGATCGCGCGGCGGTGGATCGTACCGGCAGATCAAGAGGGGCCGAAGCTCATTCTCGTTACGCATGGTGCCGACGGTGTGACTGGCTATGCGTCGGACCTGACTGTTCATGTCGCGGCCCAGAAAGTGCCGGTCGTCGATACGGTCGGCGCCGGTGATACATTTACCGCTGGCGTGCTCGCCTCGCTGGTGGAGGCGGGATTGCTGACCAAGGCCGCGCTCACCACGCTGACCGAAGCGCAGATTCGCGATGCGCTTTTGCTCGGCGTCAAGGCCGCCGCCGTGACCGTATCCCGGGCCGGAGCAAACCCGCCATGGCGGGCGGAATTGTCGTAAAAGCAAAATTGTGCGTGGTTCGACAAGCTCACCATGAGGGAGGGGGCTGGTTTCAGGGCGCCAAGAATTGAAGCACTTTTCCGCCGCGTGGCACCCTGCCATCAACCCACTTCCCTCATGGTGAGCTTGTCGAACCACGCACATCAGCCCCGCAAACGCTACTCCAGATCGAACGCCGCCGCCATCAGCGTCTTCGTATAGGCCTGATGCGGGCTATCGAAGATGTCCTCGGTCGGTCCCTCCTCGACGATCTTGCCGTTCTTCATCACGATCACGTAGTCGGACATGGCCTTGATGACCGCAAGGTCGTGGCTGATGAAGATATAGGACAGGTCATGCTTGTCCTGCAGATCGCGCAGGAGCTCGATGACCTGGCCCTGCACGGAGCGGTCGAGCGCCGACGTCGGCTCATCGAGGATGACCACTTTCGGCTTCAGGATCACGGCGCGGGCAATGGCGATGCGCTGGCGCTGGCCGCCGGAAAACTCGTGCGGATAGCGGTTGCGCGCGGCCGGATCGAGCCCCACTTCCTTCAGCGCGGCGATGGCTCGCTTGTCGCGCTCGGCGCGCGACAGTTGCGGCTCGTGGATGAACAGGCCCTCGGTGATGATCTCGCCGACGGTCTGGCGCGGCGACAGCGACCCATAGGGGTCCTGGAACACCAGCTGCAATTCGCGGCGCAGCGGACGCATCGCCGAGCGATCGAAGTTGGAGATGTTCTTCGAGCCGAAATGATAGTGGCCGCTGCTCGGCAGGAGCCTCAGCAGAGCCCGCCCCAGCGTCGACTTGCCCGAGCCGGATTCGCCGACGATACCGATGGTCTGGCCACGCTTGAGCCGGACCGTGACCCCGTCGACGGCGCGGAACATGGTCTTGGCGCGGGTAAAGAACCCGCCGCCAATGGCGAAATCGACGGCGACATTGCGCCCCTCAAGAATGATCGGCGCGTTGTCGGCCGGCGGCTCCTTGGTGCCGCTCGGCTCCGCGGCGAGCAGCATCTTCGTATAATCCTGCTTCGGATTTTCGAAAATGTCCTTGATGCTGCCGCGTTCCACCACGTCGCCGCGCCGCATGACGACGACACGATCGGCGAAATGCTTGACGATGCCAAGATCGTGGGTGATGAGGACGATGGCCATGCCGAAGCGCTGCTGCAACGAGCGCAACAGGTCAAGGATCTGCGCCTGGATCGTCACGTCGAGCGCTGTCGTCGGCTCATCGGCAATCAAAAGGTCGGGCTCGTTGGCGAGCGCCATGGCGATCATGACGCGCTGGCGTTGGCCGCCCGACATTTCATGCGGATAGCTGTTGATGCGCCGTTCAGGATCGGGGATGCCGACAAGCTTGAGCAGTTCCAGCACGCGGACCTTCGCCTGCTTGAAGGAAAGCCCCTTGTGGTGCACCAGCGGCTCGGCGATCTGGCGCCCGATCGTATAGAGCGGATCAAGCGACGTCATCGGCTCCTGGAAGATCATGGTGATCTTCGAGCCGCGCACCTCGTTGAGGCCCTTGAGCGGCAGTCCGACCAATTCCTTGCCGCGATACTTGGCCGAGCCAGTGACCCTGCCATTGTTGGCGAGGAGGCCCATGATGCCCATCATGGTCTGGCTCTTGCCGGAGCCCGATTCGCCGACCACGGCCAGCGTTTCGCCCGGCTTCACATCGAGGTCGATGGTCTTGACGGCATTGACGTCGCCGTCCGGGGTGGTGAAGTCGACTTTCAGTCCGCGTACGGACAGTACATATTCGTTCTTGTCCGTCATATCAGCGGTCCTTGGGGTCGAGTGCATCGCGCAGTCCGTCGCCGATGAAGTTGAGTGAGAACAGGGTGACGACGAAGAAGATCGCCGGAAAGATCAGGAACCATGGCGACGACTGCATCTTGTTGGCACCGGCCGAGATCAGAGCACCCCAACTGGTGAGCGGCTCCTGAACGCCCAATCCGAGGAAGGAAAGGAAGCTCTCGAGCAGAATGACCTTGGGCACAACCACCGTGACGAAGACGATGACCGGACCGATGGTGTTGGGGATGATATGGCGACGTATGATCTGCCAGTCGGTGAGGCCCAGCGCCTGTGCGGCGCCGACGAATTCCCGGCGCTTGAGTGCCAGCGTCTGGCCACGCACGATGCGCGCCATGTCGAGCCATTCCACCGCCCCGATCACCAGGAAAATCAGGATGAAGCTGCGGCCGAAGAACACGACCAGGACGACGACGAGGAAGACGAAAGGCAAGGAATAGAGTATCTCGACAAGGCGCATCATGACATTGTCGACACGCCCGCCAATATAGCCCGAGACCGCGCCATAGACGACGCCGACGACCAGCGAAACAAGGCTGGCGAGCAGGCCGACAGCAAGCGAAATCTGGCCGCCCAGCATGACGCGCGCCATCAGATCGCGGCCGTTGTCGTCGGTACCAAAGAGGAAATATTCGCGCTTCACCTCACCCGAGAGCTTCAGCGTCTTGCCATCATCCTCAGTGGCGGTGACCTGCGTATTGTCGAACTCATTGGCGCGATCGAAATAGCGGGTGACGCGCGGATCGATGGGCTGATCGGACTGGACTGTTGCGGTGAATTTATTGCCGTCGACCGCGAACTCCCCCAAATTGACGCGCGCGCGGCTTGCAACCCCCTTCATGACCTCGCTCAGCGTATCGGCCTTGGGGAACGGTTCAAGGCTCGGTCCCATGTTCACGTAGGATGGAAACACCTGATCATAGGTGTGGCTGATGAAATAGGGCCCTAGAAACGAGAAGATGGTGATGAGCGCCAGCATCACGCAGCCAGCCATCGCGGCATAGTTGCGGCGAAAGCGCAGGACCGCGAGCTGGAACAGGCTGCGCCCCTTCGACTCTTCCGGCGGGATGACGGTTGTGGGGATACCGGTCAGATCAGTCATGACGAACCCTCGGATCAAGAAGGCCGTAGAGAATATCGACCACAAGGTTGAAAACGATGACGAAGATCGCAACGAGCACCACGGTGCCCATGACGAGCGTATAGTCGCGGTTGATGGCGCCGAGGACAAAATAACGTCCGACGCCCGGAATGGTGAAGATGGATTCGACGACCGCCGATCCCGTCAGCAGCGCGGCGGCGCAGGGTGCAAGATAGGATACCACCGGCAGCAGCGCGCCGCGCATGGCATGGGTTACAACCACGACCTGCGCCGGCAGACCGTAGGCCCGGGCGGTGCGGATATGGTCGGCGTGCAGGGCCTCGATCATCGAGCCGCGCGTCAGGCGGGCGAATACCGCAAGCTGCGGCAGACCGAGGGTAATCACCGGAAGAATGAGGAATTTCAACGATCCGTCACCCCAGCCGCCGGCCGGCACCCAGGCCAGCATCAGGGCGAAGATCAGGGTCATGATCGGGCCAACGACGAAGTTCGGCACGGTTACGCCAGTGGTTGCGACCGACATGACGAGGAAATCGATAAAGCTGTTCTGCCGCAGTGCTGCGAGCGTTCCAATGGTAACACCGCCAATCAAGGCAAAAAGCAGCGCATAGGTGCCGAGTTGGATCGAATAGGGCAGACCCTTGCCGATGAGTTCGGCGATGGTGTTGTCCTTGTAGATGTAGCTCGGGCCGAAATCGCCGGTTACGGCGTTTTTCAGGTATTGGATATACTGGTTCCAAAGCGGCTGATCGAGATGGTAGGCCCGCATCAGGTTTTCCATAGTCGCGGGCGGCAGGGGTCGCTCAAGATTGAACGGTCCCCCGGGCGCAAAGCGCATGAGGAAAAATGAGATGGTGACGACAATGAACAATGTCGGCACTGCACTCGCCAGGCGGCGAAGAACAAAATGAAACATCGAGTTAGTCTCTTCTTCTTGTAGGTGCGGGCGTCAAGAACGAGATGGTCTTTCTCAATTCTTGAAGACTGCATCATCACGTCGCACGGCGCAAATAATTCCGCTCCGCCGATCCTCTTCGGGATCACCGGTATGGCATTCTCAAACTGTGAATTGCTGTTGGAACGTGTCGCATTGCGAGCCGAGCAAACGAAAGGCGCGCAACCCGGCTACCCGGATTGCGCGCACACTCTTATTCGACGCTCAGATATTTGCTCAGGTGCTCATTGTTGGCGTTGTCGCCCCAACCCTTGACCTTGTCGGCGACGAGCCAGAGGTTGGCGTCGTTCATCAGCGGTGCGATCGGCTGGTCGCGCATGATCAGCGCTTCGGCTTCATGCAGGATCTTGGAACGGGCCGCAGGATCGCGCTCCTCGTAGGACTTCTTCATCAGAGCATCGAATTCCGCGTTTTCATAGTGCCCGTAATTGAAGGTCTTGTTGGTGCTGACGTTGAGGTTGAGGAAGTTTTCAGCGTCGGCATAATCCGCGGTCCAGCCGGCACGTGCGACGTTGAACTTGCCGCCTTCCTGCAGGTAGGCATAGTGCGACGAGATATCGAGGTTCATCAGCGTCACATTGGCACCAAAAGTCTTCTTCCACATGTCGGCGACAGCTGTGGCCACCTTCTGGTGGTTCGGATTGGTGTTGTAACGGATTTCGATATTGAGCGGCTTGCCGCCCTCACCGTAGCCTGCCGCTTTCATCAATTCGACGGCCTTGTCTTCGCGGTCGAGCTGCGACATGCCGGCAAAATCAGCCTTGGATGGTTCGCCGTAGTTTTCGAAACCAGGAGGAACCAGCGAATAGACCGGAATCTTGGTGCCGTCGTAGATGTCCTTGGCGAGGAAGTCGCGGTCGACCGACATCGACAGCGCCTGACGTACACGAACGTCGTTGAACGGCTCGGTACGCGTATCGAACGGATAATAGTAAGTCGCAGCCGCTGGCGTCACATGCACCTGCTTGGGGTTGGCATCGCGCAGGCGCTTGATCTGGTCGGAAGAGAAATTATAGACGAGATCGAGTTCGCCGGCCTCATAACGGCGCAAGCCCGCTGCCTGGTCCTCGAGCGGGTAGAAGATCACCTTGTCGAGCTTGACGTTGGCTGCGTCCCAATAGTTCTCGTTCTTGACCACGGTCAAATGATCGTTCGGAACATGCTCGACGAGCTTGAATGCGCCATTGCCGACGAGCTTGCCGGGCTTGACGAAATCCGCACCGTTCTTCTCGAAGCTTGCCTTGTTGACCGGCAGCGCCGACTGATGCGACAGGAGCTCGATGAAGAAGGGCGTCGGCCGTTCCAGCGTAATTTCGAGGGTCTTGTCGTTGACAGCCTTCATGCCGAGCTGGTCAACCGGCAACTTGCCCTTGTTGATGGCTTCAGCATTCTTGATCGGGTAGAGGATGTTGGCATAGCCCGCGGCCGTCTTCGGATCTTCTTCGCGCTGCATCGAGAAAATGAAATCTTCAGCGACGACCGGCGAACCATCCGACCACTTGGCGTTGTCACGCAGCTTGAAGGTGTAGACGAGGCCGTCATCGGAGACGGTCCAGCTTTCGGCAACGCCCGGTACGATCTTGCCCTTGGCGTCGTAGATGGTCAGACCTTCATAGAGATCCTTGAGGATGAATGCTTCGATGTCGATGGATGTCTGCGACTGATCGAGGGTTTGCGGCTCGCCGCTATTGCCACGATGGAGCACGGCTTCAGCCAGCGCCGGGCTTGCGGCCAGCATGAGTGATCCAAGCAGCACGGCCGCACGGATATTGAATTTCGTAAAGGTCATTTTTCTTTTCCTTCCCCTCTAAGAGAATTGCGAAGGCATGAACAAATGACAAAATTCTCCCAAAGGCAAGGAGGGGATAATGCTTTCGTTGTAATATTTTCGTCTGATGGGAATTACGGGTACGTCAAAAAATTGTTGCACCATATGGACCAAATCGCCATTTGGCGGCGTTTTTAGCCTCGAATGCGGCAAATCCGGTGAGGGTTAGAATTCTCACCTATTGTGTGGAAAACTCGGTCTAGCGGGTCCTGGCGTGAACCTCAAGCGCCCTTCCGCGGTCCGACTGTTGATCCAAAATCGGACGGCGATCAGACCTCGAATGGCGCGATGTCGTTCGGCGATAGCGCCCGCGCTGGTCTGATTTGCCCGGCATGGCGTATATTGTCGGTTGAGTCGCTCTTTCCTTCTTGAGCGAGAACGGGCTCGACAGACTGAAAGGGTTGGTTTGCATGCCGGTCGCCATCCTCATTATTGCAACGATTGCCTTATCGTTGATCATGGCCGCGGCCTGGCTTATGCAGCGCGCAACGGGTAATGGCGGCTGGGCCGATGTGTTCTGGGCCTTTGGCGTCGGCACGAGCGGGATAATTGCAGTACTCGCCTCCAGCGACATGGTTTCACCGGCACGACAATATCTGGTCGTGACGCTGCTCGCCATCTGGTCGTTGCGCCTTGGCGGCCACATCCTGTCGCGCACCCGCAAGAGCCATGACGACCCGCGCTATGTGAAATTGCGGGAAGAATGGGGCGCGCTTGCCAATTCGCGAATGTTCTTCTTCCTGCAAAGCCAGGCCTTTATCGGCGCAATGCTGGTCATCTGCGTCTATGTCGCGGCTGCTCGTCCCGATGCCGATCTCGAATTTCCCGATTATGTGGGCGCATTGATCATGCTGATTGCGGTCGCCGGAGAAGCCATCGCCGACTTGCAACTGAAACGCTTCGGCAAGGACCCGGCCAATCGCGGCAAGATTTGCGACGTGGGACTTTGGGCCTGGTCACGACATCCCAACTATTTCTTCGAATGGCTGGCCTGGACGTCCTATGTGCTGATCGGCGCCGATTTCGACGGCGATTACGTGCACGGCTGGCTGACACTGACCGCCCCGGTACTGATGTATGTATTGTTGCGCCACGTGTCTGGCGTGCCTCCGCTGGAGGAGCACATGCTGGCGTCGCGCGGTAACGCCTTTCGCGCCTACCAGCGCCGCACCAGCGTTTTTTTCCCGATGCCGCCGAAGGGATGATACGAAGGTCGTGATTGACTGCTTTGCTTTCTATTATAGAATGCAAGGCATGTAATAATAAATTGCGAGGTCGTACGATGTCCGGTGATACCATAGACCATGCGACACTGTCGCGATTGGCAGGCGCTGGCGCTCTGAAAGAAACCCATGTCATCGGCCAACCGGGTGGCTGGGCGATCAGAGTTCGCTTTGGGACTTCGACACGTACGCTTGCCGCCCAACGCAGCCGGCAGATCAGATTGTTCCGCACCATAGAGACTTTGGTTTCCTATCTCAAAGGTATGGGAATCTCGCATTTTGACGTGGATGCGGCAGAATATGAGCCTGATGGCGGGCGGGACGGCTCGCGTCCTGATCGCTCCGACGCCATGAAACGGGTTCACGAAGCCGCCGAATACGATGCCTGGTTTCGAAAGCAGGTTGCACAGGCGTTGCAGGAAGCTGACAACCCCGCCACTGAATGGACATCCCATGACGTAATCGAAGAGGATATGGAGCAACAACGCGCCGACTTGTTGGCCCGTATTGAAAGCAATGCTAAGTGAAGCTTGCATGGTTGGCTTCGGCGCGTATTGGTCGTGCGGAAGCCATTTCCTACATTGCACAGCGAAATCCGCGTGCCGCTCTTGCACAACTCGATGAAGTACAGCGTCAGCTTCGCCTGCTGCAGAGCCACCCGGAAATGGGCCGGCCAGGTAGAATGCCGGGCAGCCGTGAATTGGTGATCGGCAGGACGCCCTTTATCGTAGTTTACCGTGTCATGCCGGGACGTGTGGAAATACTGAATTTTCTGCATGGCGCACAGAAATGGCCACCAGATGGGGACTGATCCAGGGAATTCAGACACCGGGGCTAAGTTGTGGATCAATCGACGGCTTCTGAATCGCGCAACAGCGCTTCCAGCGTCTCCAGCCGGTCCGCCTCGCTTGGCGGCTTGTCCCAGCGCAGGCGCGAGATGCGGGGAAAACGCATGGCAACGCCCGATTTGTGGCGTTTCGAACGGTTGAGGCCCTCAAAGGCGACCTCCAGCACAAGGCCATGGTTCGGCTCGGCGCGTACGGAGCGGACCGGCCCGAAGCGCTCGGTCGTGTTGTTGCGCACGAAGGCATCGAGCTGCTTCAATTCCTCGTCGGTGAAGCCGAAATAGGCCTTGCCGACCGGAACGAGGTGCGGCTCGGATTCCGGACCCGTCCACACCGCGAACGTGTAGTCGGAATAATAGCTCGATCGTTTTCCGTGGCCACGCTGGGCGTAGACCAACACCGCATCGATGGTGAAGGGATCACGCTTCCACTTGAACCACGGACCCTTGGGGCGTCCGGGCACATAGGCCGAGCTGCGCTGCTTCAGCATCAGCCCTTCGATGATCGGGTGCGGCGGGCTGCGCCGCAGCTCGACGAGGTCTTCGAACGTGGCATAGGGCACAAGCGGCGAGAGGTCGAAGCGGGCTGGATCGAGCTTCTTGACGAAGGCTTCAAGCCGCGCGCGGCGTTCGCTGAACGGCATGGGCCGAATGTCGTCGTCGCCGTCGAAAAGCAGATCGTAGAGACGCACAAAAGCCGGGTGACTTTCCAATTGCTTGACAGAAACCGTCTTGCGGTTGAGGCGCTGCTGCAAATCGCCGAAAGCGCCGATCTCGACGCCGGCATCGGCACTGCGCCCGATCAGAAGCTCGCCGTCGAGCGTGCCGTTAAAATCCATGGCGTCGGCGATATCTGGAAAGGCGTGGGAGATATCGTCGCCGGTGCGGGAATAAATCCGGCGCTGACCGCCTTCGGCAGTGAGCTGTACGCGGATGCCGTCCCATTTCCACTCGGCAGCATATTCCTCGGCATTGATCCGCGGATGGTCCGGCTCTTCCAGCGGCGTCGACAGCATGACCGGGCGAAACGGCGCGGCGCCAAGACTTTGCGGCTTTTCGGCCGCATTTTCGAGCCAGGCGAACAATTCCAGAAAAGGCGGCTTCATACCGTGCCACAGCTCCTCGATTTCGGTGACATCGACAGCGCCGAACTGTGCCAGAGCCTGCTTGGCGAGGCGCGCCGATACGCCAATGCGCAGGCCGCCGGTCGCCAGCTTGATCAGCGCGTAGCGGGCGGAGGCATCGAGCTGATCGAGCCAGCGCTCGACCAGCCGGACGGCATCGCTGCGCGAGGCCCGTTCGAGCGCAGTGATGACGTCGCCAAGCGACGGCGCAGCATTGGCGCGGACGGGCTCATTGGCGGACCAGACCAGCGAGATCGTCTCGGCAAGATCGCCCACATAATCATAGGAATAGGCAAAGAGCTGCTCGTCGATGCGCTCGGTGACAAGCCCGCGCAGCATGGCTGGCTTGACGTTGGCGATGTTGAGATCACCGGTGATCGCAGCCAGTGCGAGGCCGCGATCCGGATCCGGCGTCGCGCGGAAATAGTCGACAAGCAGCGTGATCTTGCCATTGCGCGCGGGGGTCAGAACCAGCCTATCGAGGAGCGCTGCAAACTCTTCCATCAGTCGCCCTCGTCTTCGTAGCCGACGAGATGCAGAGGCCGCGCCGCGAAATCGTTGAGATCGCACCAGCGCACAAGCGCTTCCTCGCGGCCATGGGTGACCCAGACCTGTTCTGGCCCTAACTCGGTAATCGTCTGCGTGAGTTCGTCCCAGTCACAGTGGTCGGACAGGATGATCGGCAACTCGACGCCCTGCTGGCGGGCCCGCTGGCGGATGCGCATCCAGCCGGAAGCAAAACACGATACGGGGTCGGGAAAGCGCCGCGCCCAGCGGTCGAGAAAGGCGGATGGCGGGCCGATGATGATGCTGCCGGCAAAGTCCGCCGTGCTGCCGGGCTCGGTCGTTGCCGGCGAAAGCGGCCCGAGATCGATGCCTTGCGACTGATAATAGTCGCAGAGCTTCGCCAGCGCGCCGTGGATATGGATGGTCCGGTCGTAGCCGGCATCGCGCAGCATGCGGATGACCCGCTGCGCCTTGCCGAGCGCGTAGGCGCCGACGAGATGCGAGCGCTCAGGAAACTGCTCGACGGATTTCAGCAGCTTGGCAATCTCGTCGCGGCTGTCCGGGTGGCGGAAGACCGGCAGCGCGAACGTCGCCTCGGTAATGAACACATCGCAAACAACCGGTTCAAAGCCAAGGCAGGTCGGATCGGGACGGCGCTTGTAGTCGCCGGAAGCGACGATGCGCATGCCGTCCTTTTCGACGGCGATCTGGGCGGAGCCGAGCACATGGCCCGCCGGATGGAAACTGACGGTCACGCCGTTGATTTCGGTCGAAGTACCAAGCTCGGCCGCTTGGCTTTCGCCGGCGAAGTTTGGCCCGTAACGCAGGCCCATTATGTCGAGTGTCTGACGCGTTGCCATGACCCGGGAATGGCCGGAACGGGCATGGTCGGAATGGCCGTGGGTGATGAGCGCCCGGTCAACGGGGCGCACCGGATCGATATAGAAATCGCCCGCCGGCGAATAGAGACCAGCTGGCGTCGAGCAAAGCAGGGCTTCGGGCCGGGTCAGCATCGTTGGCCACAAAGAGCGCCACGGCACCCCCCTCTGTCCCGCCGGACATCTCCCCCACAAGGGGGGAGATCGAACGGATAGAGACTAATCGGCCCATCCGTCCCTGTCCCCGAATGATGGAACCCTTGATGCACGCTGATCTCCCCCCTTGTGGGGGAGATGTCCGGCAGGACAGAGGGGGGTGGGTATGCCATCATTGACTCATTAGATCACTTCGCCACAGCGACAATGAGCATAGGGCGCATTTGGCTCCGCGCAAATGCGCAGAAAGAAAACTTGGCGCTTTGAACCCATACCACTACATTTGCCGCGGTGAGCACCCGCAAAGCAACCATCGCCGCGACCGGCACTTCCCTTCTGCCTCCACCCTTCCTGCACTGGTTTCAGGCAAAGGGCTGGACGCCGCGTGCACATCAACTGGCATTGCTTGACGAAGCCCAGGCGGGCAATTCCGCGCTTCTGATTGCGCCGACCGGCGCCGGCAAGACGCTCGCCGGTTTTCTTCCGGCACTTGTAGACCTCGCCGGCCGCGGCAAAAGCAATGCGACCAGCCGCGGCGTTCACACACTCTATATCTCGCCGCTCAAGGCGCTTGCCGTCGATATCCATCGCAACCTCGAAAAGCCGATCGAAGAGATCGGTCTTGATGTTTCCCTCGAAACCCGCACCGGCGACACACCGGCGCACAAGCGTCAGCGGCAGAAGCTGTCACCGCCCGACATTTTGCTGACGACGCCGGAACAGCTGGCGCTGTTGATCGCGAGCAGGGATGCAGGTCGGTTCTTCGAGGATCTGCGCTATGTGATCTTCGATGAATTGCATTCGCTGGTCACCTCGAAACGCGGCCACCTTCTTTCGCTTGGGCTCGCACGCTTGCGCCGCCTGCAACCGGGCGTGCAGACGATCGGCCTGTCGGCCACCGTGGCCGATCCTGATGCATTGCGGCGCTGGCTCCTGCCGCAGACCGAACTTGCGCCCATGGCAAGTCTTGTCACCGTGGAGGGCGGAGCGAGGCCGCACATTACGATCCTTGCAACCGAGGACCACGTGCCCTGGGCCGGACACTCGGCGGTCTACGCCATTCCCGGCATTTACGACGCGATCAAGCGGCACGGCACGACGCTGATCTTCGTCAATACACGCAGCCAGGCGGAGCGGCTGTTCCACGATCTGTGGATGTCGAACGAGGACAATCTGCCGATCGCGCTGCATCATGGTTCGCTCGATGTCAGCAAACGCCGCAAGGTCGAGCAGGCGATGGCTGCCAATGCGCTGCGTGCGGTGGTCGCAACGTCGACGCTCGATCTCGGCATCGACTGGGGCGATGTCGACCTTGTCATCCATGTCGGGGCGCCGAAAGGCGCAAGCCGCCTTGCCCAGCGGATCGGCCGCTCCAATCACCGCATGGACGAGCCATCGCGCGCTATCCTCGTGCCGGCCAACCGCTTCGAGGTGATGGAATGCCAGGCGGCGCTCGATGCCAATTATATCGGCGCACAGGACACACCGCCGCTTGGCGAAGGCTCGCTCGACGTGCTGGCGCAGCATGTGCTCGGCATGGCCTGCGCCCAACCCTTCCGCGCCGACGACCTTTACGCGGAAGTGACAACCGCCCTGCCCTATTCGGGCCTGCCGCGCGAGACATTCGACCGGATTGTCGAATTCGTCGCGACGGGCGGCTATGCGTTGAAAAGCTATGAGCGCTTTGCCAAGATCCGTCAGACGATTGATGGCACATGGCGCGTGACGCATCCACGCTTTGCCCAGCAATATCGTCTCAATGTCGGCACCATCATTGAAGCCCCGAGCCTCAATGTGCGGCTTACCCGCCAACGGGGCAAAGGTGGGAATGTGCGGGGCGGGCCGGTACTCGGCAAGGTGGAGGAATATTTCGTGGAGGCCCTGAGCCCCGGGGACACGTTCTTCTTCTCCGGTCGCGTGCTGCGCTTTGAGGGAATTCGCGAGAACGAGTGCATGGTATCCAAGGCGGATGGGTTCGACGCCAAGATTCCTGCCTATGCTGGCGGCAAGTTTCCACTGACCACCTATCTCGCCGATCAGGTTCGCGCCATGCTGGCCGATCCGGCGCGATGGGGTGCCCTTCCCGACCAGGTGAGCGACTGGCTGCGCATCCAGAAGGATCGGTCAATCATACCCCAGCCCGGCAGCCTGCTGGTCGAGACCTTCCCGCGCGGCGAACGGTCCTACATGGTCACCTACCCTTTCGAAGGCAGACTCGCCCACCAGACGCTCGGCATGCTGCTGACACGCCGTCTCGAGCGCGCCAAGGCACGGCCGCTCGGCTTCGTCGCTACCGACTACGCGCTCACCATCTGGGGCATGCGCGACATGGGGCGTATGTTCAAGAACGGTGAACTGCCGCTTTCGGAACTTTTCGACGAGGACATGCTCGGCGATGACCTTGAAGCCTGGCTTGCGGAAAGCTGGATGCTTAAACGCACCTTCCGCAATTGTGCCCTGATCTCCGGTCTTGTCGAAAAGCGTCATCCCGGGCAGGAAAAGACCGGACGGCAGGTCACGGTGTCCACCGATCTGATTTACGACGTGCTGCGGGAACACGAGCCCGATCATATCCTCATTCAGGCGACGCGCGCCGATGCTGCCACAGGCCTTCTCGACATTCGCCGTCTTGCCGATATGCTAGGGCGAATCAAGGGCCACATCATCCATAGGGATCTCGACCAGATTTCGCCGCTGGCTGTGCCGGTGATGATGGAAATCGGCAAGGAACGGGTTCCGGGTGAGGCACATGAAAGGCTGCTCGAAGAGATCGCCGACGAGCTCAGCCGCGAGATGATGGATCATAAATGAACGTGGCACTTCAGACGACGAAGACAGCGCACGGCACGGCACAGATCGCCATCGCCGGGCATCGGGCAGTCTGCGATCCGTCGGGCGCGCTCTATCTCGAAGACGACCGGATCCTTATCGTCTCGGACCTGCATTTCGAGAAGGGTTCATCCTTTGCGCGGCGCGGCATGATGCTCCCGCCCTATGACACAGCATCGACACTGGCGGCGCTAGCCAAGGTCATTGTCCGCTACCAGCCCGCCTCAGTCATCAGCCTCGGCGACAGTTTTCATGATGGTCAGGCAGCGGCGCGCCTGCCGGCGCTTTATGCGGCGGAGCTCGCCGTACTGATGGCGCGTCGCGAATGGATCTGGATCACCGGCAACCACGATCCAGACCACCCGGCCGACCTGCCGGGCGAGACTTTCACGGAGCTTGCAGTCGGCAATCTCGTCTTTAGGCACGAACCGTCGAAGCAGGCCTGCCGCGGCGAGATCGCAGGACACCTGCACCCTGCGGCAAAGGTCGTGCGGCGCGGACAGGCTGTGCAGCGGCGCTGCTTCGTCAGCGACCACTCGCGGCTGATCATGCCGGCGTTCGGCGCCTATACGGGCGGCATGAACATACTGAGCCGCGCTTTCCACGGGCTCTTCGACGTACAGGCCATTACCGCGTATATGCTTGGCCATGGACGCGTCTATCCGATGGTTTCAAAGGCGCTTTATCTTTAAATTTGATGGTTGTTCACAGTTTTGCCAAGGCCGTTCATTGGAGGTGCAACATGATCACCAGCAAGTTGAACAGCAAGGCGCAGACCACAATTCCGAAAGCGGTTCGCAATGCGCTGCATCTGAAGCCTGGCGACGAAATCGCCTACGAGATCGAGGAGGGCCGCGTGATCCTGATGCGGACGGAAACGAACGCGCCAAGCGATGACCCGTTTGCCACTTTCTCGGAGTGGGACGGCGACGCCGACCGCAATGCCTATGCCGACCTTTAAGGCTGGCCACGTTGCTCGCGTCCCCTTTCCCTCGAAAAACTGACGACCGGCCCAGAAGCTAGCGTTTCTTGGCAAGGTCGTAGACAGCGCCGCGCTCTCGCTTGCCTACCGCAACCACGACAATTGTGACCGTCTCGTCACTGACGCGGTAGACCAACCTATAGCCTGCTTGTCTCAGTTTTATTTTGTAGTAATCGGGCATACCGCGCAGCGCGGCGCTCGCCACGCGCGGACCTTCGAGCCGTTCCTTTAATTTCTTCACAAATTGCTGGCGCAACGTCGCGCCAAGCTTGTCCCATTCCTTGCGAGCAGAAGGCAGAAACTCAAGCCTAAAGGTCATCAAGATCGACCGGAACGCCTCGCTCGTTGGCGCGCGACTTGATAATCTCGGCAAGATAGAGATCGTCAAGCTGGTCGAGCATCGCCTCGTAAATATCCGGCGGGACCATATAAGCCATTATTCGATTATGATTGAGCACGGCCACGGCTTCACCGTTGGCGTCATTCATGACGGCTGTCGGGCTTTTTTTAAGATCGGATACGCTCACGGCGACGGGCGCCTCGACACGTTGCATAACACACTCCAAATGTCCTCAACTTCAGTATCAATACAGATATGATATTTCGTACTGAATTTAAAGTCATCCATGTGGTCAAATCGGCAGCCGGCCGTCTTCCTTCAATGTATCCAGCACGATGGCGGTTTTGACATTCTGCACGGATTCATGCGGCAGCAGCACCTCATTGACGAAGGCGGACAGCGCCCTCAGATCCGGTGTCACCACCTTGATGAAATAGTCCATCTCGCCGGTCAATGCATGGGCCTCCATGACCTGCGGCAGTTTCGAGATAAGGTCGGAGAAGCGCTGGGCATTGTCACGGTTATGCGTCGCGAGCGTTACCGAGATGATATTGACGATGCCAAGGCCGAGCTTTTCCCGGTCGATCTCAGCGCGATAGCCACGAATATACCCTTCCTCTTCAAGCCGTGATCTGCGGCGCGAGCATTGCGATGGCGAAAGGTTGATCCGCTCGGAAAGTTCATTGTTGGTGAGCCGTCCATCTTCCTGAAGATTAAACAGTATCTTGCGATCGAAGGCGTCAAGCTGCTCCATTCACGCATCCTTTACCGCATTCTTGCACGAAACATGCAAATTATACCGTATCAAAGCAGCAAAATGCAAGCATTGTGCGGCCAATCTGCGCGATAATGGGATTGACCTGATGGAGGATAAGATGGGCCCGTTTCCGCATGACGCACCGAAAGCCGTGATCAGCAAGGATAATCCTGCCGGTACCGACGGTTTCGAATTCGTTGAATTTGCTCATCCCGAACCCGAAAAGCTGGAAGAGCTGTTTGAGCGCATGGGCTATGTGCCAGTCGCCCGTCACAAGACCAAGAAAATAGCCGTCTGGCGGCAGGGGGATATCAATTACATCCTCAACGCCGAGCCTGGTTCCCACGCCACGAAGTTCGTCGACAAGCACGGACCTTGCGCGCCTTCGATGGCATGGCGCGTCGTCGATGCGAAGCATGCTTTCAACCATGCCGTAGCGAAGGGTGCGACGCCTTACGAAGGTGACGACAAGACGCTGGATGTTCCGGCCATCGTCGGCATTGGCGGCTCGCTGCTCTACTTCATCGAGACCTATGGCGAGCGGGGCTCCGTCTATGATACCGAATTCGAATGGCTGGGCGAACGCGACCCGAAGCCGAAAGGCGTCGGTTTCTATTATCTCGATCATCTTACCCACAATGTCTATCGCGGCAACATGGACAAGTGGTGGGCCTTCTACCGCGAGCTCTTCGGCTTCAAGCAGATTCATTTCTTCGACATCGCCGGCAAGCTGACCGGCCTTGTCTCACGGGCCATCACCTCGCCCTGCGGCAAAATCCGCATTCCGCTCAATGAATCAACCGACGACAAGAGCCAGATCGAGGAATATCTGCGCAAGTACAAGGGCGAAGGCATCCAGCATATCGCCGTCGGCACTGAAGCGATCTATGACGCCACCGACAAGCTCGACGAGAATGGCCTGAAGTTCATGCCCGGCCCGCCGGAGACCTACTACGAGAAGTCGCACGACCGGGTGAACGGGCACGACGAGCCGATCGATCGCATGAAAAAACACGGCATCCTGATCGACGGCGAGGGCGTGATCGATGGCGGCATGACCAAGATCCTGCTGCAGATATTCTCCAAAACAGTCATCGGCCCGATCTTCTTCGAGTTCATCCAGCGCAAGGGCGACGAAGGTTTTGGCGAGGGCAATTTTCGCGCGCTGTTTGAATCGATCGAGGAAGACCAGATCCGCCGCGGCGTGATCAAGATAGAGGCTGCGGAATAGGAAATCAGCAGGCATTGCAATGGGCTCAATTATGACCTAAATTCTGGTCATAAGGAGTTTGCTGTGAATATTTCCATCGCTGAGGCAAAGGCCAAATTTTCCGAACTCGTCGCCCGCGCGCAATCGGGTGAAGAGATCGTGCTGACGCGTCATGGCAAGGCGGTTGCAACCATTTCGCCACTGCCCAGCCAGAATGTGAAGCCAGGCGGCCTTATCGGCTCCATGAAGGGACGGGTTCATTTTTCGGACGATTTTGATGATCTTGGTCCGGAGTGGGACGAATATCTCAAGTGAGCCGCCCACTCTACCTCATCGATACCCATGTTCTCCTCTGGGCTGTCGATGACGATCCGCGCCTTTCGGAGCAGCAAAGGACGATCATGCATCATGGCGAAGGGCTGATCATCAGTGCAGTGTCGATCTGGGAGATCGCCATCAAGCGAGCCTTGGGCAAACTCACGCTCGCTGGCAACATCGTCGATACGGTGAGAGCGCACAATATCCCGTTCCTGGCTGTCAATGAACTGCACGCTGCGCGGACAGAGCAACTTGGCGACCATCACCGCGACCCGTTCGACCGCTTGCTTATCGCGCAAGCCCAGATCGAGAACCTCACAATCCTGACATCGGACGCGATCTTCGCCCGATATGATGTGGTTGTAATCGGATAAATTCCGCCGCCCCCTCAATCAGCCGGTTTTACCCGGTCCGGATGCGCGGCGGCAAAAGCGTCGATTGTTTCGCAATGTTCGACAATCGCGTTGATGCGTTTGAGATCATCGATCTTCGCACCCCATCGCCTGGCATTATAAACCTGGGGGACGAGGCAGAAATCTGCCATGCCTGGCGCCTCACCATGGCAGAATGCGCCCGTATCCGGATGGTCCAGCATCGCCTCGAAGGCGGAAAGACCCTCGCCGATGAACTTGCGCATCCAGGCTGCGCGGGTTTCTTCGCCGCCCCCCGCCAATTGCGTCACATGCGTGGTGACGCCCAGATTGCAGACCGGATGGATTTCCATAGCGATCGCATGGGAAAGTGCCCGTACGCGTTGACGCCCGACGGGATCGCCGGGCAGAAATCCGGCGTCGGGATAAATCTCGTCGAGATATTCGATGATGGCGAGCGATTGCGTCATCATGTGCCCGTCCATCGCCAGGGTCGGGACAAGGCCTTGCGGATTGCGGCAGAGATGATCGAGGTGCTTGTGCTCCTGCTTCAAGAGATCGACGTGGACGCTGTCATACTCAAGTCCAAGCAGGTTGAGCGCGATGCGAACCCGGTAGCTGGCGGACGAGCGCCAGTAATCATAAAGGATAGCTTTAGCGCCCATTATGCGTGACCTGCTGCTCGATGGCACCAAAGATCGAATGGCCATAATTGTCCTTCATCTCGATGCGGACAGTGTCGCCGAAGCGCATGAACGTCGTCAAAGGTTTGCCTTCCTTGATCGTCTCGATCATGCGGATTTCGGCAATGCAGGAGTAGCCGGCGCCACCTTCCTCAACCGGTCTGCCGGGTCCGCCGTCGAGCTTGTTAGATACGGTGCCGGACCCGATAATCGTGCCGGCGCCAAGCGGCCGGGTTCTTGCAGCGTGCGCAATGAGCGTCGGAAAATCGAAGGTCATGTCGATGCCCGCATTGGCACGGCCGAACGGCTTGCCATTGAGATCGACGATGAGTGGCAGATGGACCTTGCCCCCATCCCAGGCATCGCCCAATTCGTCGGGCGTGACGGCAACGGGCGAGAAAGCCGAAGAGGGTTTCGACTGGAAGAAGCCGAACCCCTTGGCGAGTTCCGCCGGAATAAGACCGCGCAGGCTGACGTCGTTGACCAGCATTATGAGCTGGATCGCGGCCCGCGCCTCATCGATGCTGGCGCCCATGCGCACATCATCGATGATCACCGCCACTTCGCCCTCCATGTCGATGCCATAGGCTTCATCCGCCATGCGGATCGGCTCGCGGGGGCCGAGAAAACTGTCGGAGCCACCCTGATAGATCAGCGGCTCTGTCCAGAAGCTCTCCGGCATCTCGGCATTGCGCGCCTTGCGCACCAGTTCCACATGATTGACGTAGGCCGATCCATCCGCCCACTGGTAGGCGCGCGGCAACGGCGACAAGGCATCATGCTCATGGAAGCGTTCCGTCGGCACCGCGCCGATTTCGAGACTTGTGGCCAGTGCCGCAAGATGCGGCGCGATGCGGGACCAGTTGTCGAGGGCAGACTGCAGAGTCGGGGTCAGGAACGAGGCATCCGTGTAGCGGGTCAGGTCCTTCGAGACGAGAACCAGCCTGCCGTCACGCGTGCCATTGTTGAGGGAAGCGAGCTTCATTTACTGCTTGATCTCCTCTGACCAGTCGCCCTCCGGCGTTCCATTGAAACGTTTGCGCAGGTCCTTCCAGCAATCGGCATAATTATCCTGCAGCGACGGCGCCTGCGCCGCAAAGCGGGTGAGATGCTGCGGAAAGCGGGTCTCGAACATGAAGGCAAGCGTGTTCTCAAGCCGCTGCGGCTTGAGTTCGACTGTCGATGCCTTGTTGAAACCCATCGTGTCGGGTCCATGCGGTAGCATCATGTTGTGCAGGCTCATGCCGCCTGGCACGAACCCCTCCTCCTTGGCGTCGTATTGACCATACACCAGGCCCATGAATTCCGACATGATGTTGCGATGGTACCAGGGCGGGCGGAAGCTATGCTCCGCCACCAGCCAGCGCGGCGGAAAAATCACGAAATCCACATTCGCTGTGCCCTCTTCACCCGACGGCGCGGTGAGCACGGTGAAAATCGAAGGATCCGGGTGGTCGAACAGGATTGCGCCGACCGGCGAGAAAGTGCGCAGGTCATATTTATATGGGGCGTAATTGCCATGCCAGGCGACGACGTCGAGCGGGGAGTGGTCGAGCGTGGTTTCATAGAACTTGCCGCACCATTTGACATGCAGGCGGCACGGCACTTCCTTGTCCTCGAAGGCTGCGACCGGCGTCTTGAAATCGCGGGGATTGGCAAGGCAATTGGCGCCGATCGGGCCGCGATCCGGCAGCGCGAATTTCGCGCCGTAGTTCTCGCAGATATACCCGCGGGCTTCGCCGTCGAGGGCCTTGACCTTGACCACCATGCCGCGCGGAATGATGCAGATCTCCGACGGCTCGATATCGATGATGCCCATCTCCGTGAAGACGCTGACCCTGCCCTTTTCCGGCACCAGTAGCATCTCGCCGTCGGCATTGAAGAAGTAATCGTCTTCCATGTCGCGATTGAATGCATAGACGTGTGCCGACATCCCCACCTGACCGTGCACGTCGCCAGCCGTCGTCATGGTGCGGATGCCATCGATGAAATTAACCGGTTCTGCCGGCATGGGCGTGGGGTTCCAGCGCAACTGACCGATCGGCAATTCATGGTCATCGAGATTGGGGGCAGTCTTCCAGTGCTCGCGCTTTACCGGTGCGAACCGGCCGCTGTGCTTGACTGAAGGGCGGATGCGATAGAGCCAGGACCGTTCGTTGATGCCGCGCGGGGCGGTGAAGGGCGAGCCGGACAGCTGTTCGGCATAAAGCCCATAGGTGCAGCGTTGCGGCGAATTCTGGCCCTGCGGCAAAGCACCCGGAAGTGATTCCGTTTCGAAGTCATTGCCGAAGCCCGGCATGTATTGAAGAGCCATGATCAATCCTCCAATCAATTTAGTTGCAATTGTGACGATCTATTTTGTAACTATCAATGGCAAATGGAACCAAACACCATGGACAAGCAATCGGCCCCGCCGCTTTTACTGGAAGAGTTCATCCCCTACCGGCTCAACAAGGCGGCCGAGGCGGTAAGCCAGCGTTTCGCCGGCCTTTACCGCGATCAGTACGGGCTGACGCGCCCGGAATGGCGCTCGCTCGCAACGCTCGGCCAGTTCGGCGTTTTGACGGCCACCGCCATCGGCGCACATTCTTCCATGCACAAGACCAAGGTGTCGCGTGCCGTCTTCGCCTTGGAGAAACGCCACTGGCTGCGGCGCATGCGCGACGAGACTGACCGGCGCATCGAGAACCTTGAGCTCACGCCCGCTGGGCGAAAAGCCTATGTCGAGTTGGCCAAGGTCGCGCATGCTTTCGAAGCGGAACTGCTTGCTTCGCTCGGACCACGTGGCGAAACGGAACTGAAGGCGGGGCTGGCGGCGCTGGAAGGCTATTATCGGAAAGCGAAGTGTTGAACCTCCAGGGCCGTTGCGCTATATGATGCATGATGTTTGATGCGTGATGCAGGAAATACGATGCGAACCACCTTATCTATAGATGACGATGTCCTCGCGGCGGCCAAAGGATTGGCAGATCGCCAGCAGAAGACGCTTGGTGAAGTCATTTCGGCGCTTGCGAGAAAGTCGTTGCAAAACCCTGAGGCCAGCAAGAGCAAGCGCAACGGCATTCCCTTGCTTGCGGTAAAAAACAGCACACCTGTCACGATGGAGTTGGTCAATCAATTGCGCGATGAATTGCCCTGATGGCTTTTCTGCTTGATGTGAACGTGCTTGTCGCGCTGCTTGATCCTGCACACGTGCACCATGATCCAGCGCATGAGTGGTTTGCAATTGTAGGGACAAGAGGCTTTGCAACCTGTCCCCTCACGGAAAATGGCGTGCTGCGAATTGTCGGAAATCCGCGCTATCCGAACTCACCGGGTACGCCGGCAGTGGTGGCGGCCATGTTGGGTGAGTTGCGCAGCCTGAACCATCACGTCTTTTGGCCGGACGATATCAGCCTGCTGGACCCGAGCATTGTTGATCCCGCACGAATACTGAGTTTTGCACAAGTGACCGATACCTATCTTCTAGCCCTCGCAAAGGCGAACAATGGACAACTCGCGACCTTTGATCGACGCCTGGTCGCGGACGCAGTCAGCGGCGGCCGCAGACATCTGCACATCTTGAGATGACAGAGCCTTTCCAGCAAGCCTCTAACTCTTCAACCTATAGCCGGTCCTGAAGATCCAGCGCAGGATCAGCATGCAAGCGATAAGAAACAGCGCCGTCATGGCAATGCTGGTGCCGATATGCACGTCCGACAATCCAAAAAAGCTCCAGCGGAAACCGCTGATCAGATAAACCACCGGGTTAAGGAGCGTCACCTTCTGCCAGAAGGGTGGCAGCATATCGATGGAATAGAAGCTGCCGCCGAGGAAGGTGAGCGGCGTGATGATCATCATCGGTACGAGCTGCAGCTTTTCAAATCCGTCGGCCCAGATGCCGATGATAAATCCGAACATGCTGAACGTGACGGCCGTCAGAACCAGGAAGAGCAACATGACAAAGGGATGCTCGATGCGCAGCGGCACGAACAGCGACGCCGTGCCGAGGATGATCACGCCGAGAATGATCGACTTGGTTGCAGCGGCGCCAACATAGGCGACGACGATTTCCACATAGGAGACCGGAGCCGAGAGCAGCTCGTAGATCGTGCCGACAAATTTCGGGAAGTAGATTCCGAAGGAGGCATTCGAAATGCTCTGCGTCAACAGCGACAGCATGATAAGGCCGGGAACGATGAAGGCGCCGTAGCTGACGCCGCCGATCTCCGGGATGCGCCCGCCGATGGCCGAGCCGAAGACGACGAAGTAAAGGCTGGTGGAGAGTACCGGCGAGATGACGCTCTGCATGATCGTGCGCCAGGTGCGGTGCATCTCGAACAGGTAGATTGCCTTGACGGCGTAGAGGTTCATTTGCGTTCCCTCACCAGGTTGACGAAGATTTCCTCAAGCGAGCTTTCCCTTGTCTGGATATCGCTGAAGCGGACAGCCGCCTGGTCGAGGGACTTCAGCAGCGCGGTAATTCCGGTACGCTCCTTGCGCGTGTCGTAGTGATAGATCAGTTCGGAGCCGTCGGGAGACAATTCGAGATCGTAGTTCGCCAGCTCTTGCGGAATGCTCGCGCGTTTTTCCTGAAGCAGAAGCCGCAGTTCCTTCTTGCCGAGTGAGCGCATGAGCGCGTCTTTTTCCTCGACCAGAATGATTTCGCCATGGCTGATGACGCCGATGCGGTCGGCCATCTGTTCGGCTTCTTCGATATAATGCGTCGTCAGGATGATGGTGACGCCGGCCTCGCGCAGCGCACGCACGACGTTCCACATGTCACGGCGCAACTCCACGTCGACACCTGCCGTCGGCTCGTCGAGAAACAGGATCTCGGGTTCATGCGACAGCGCCTTCGCGATCATGACGCGGCGCTTCATGCCGCCCGAAAGCGTGATGATCTTCGAGTCCTTCTTGTCCCACAGCGAAAGCTCCTTCAGGATCTTCTCGATATGGGCCGGATTGGCCCGCTTGCCGAACAGGCCCCGGCTGAAGCTCACCGTGGCCCAAACGGTCTCGAATGCATCCGTGGTCAATTCCTGCGGCACGAGGCCGATCTTGGAACGGGCCGCACGGTACTCCCTGATGATGTCGCGGCCATCGGCAAGAATCGTCCCCGATGTCGGGTTGACGATGCCGCAGATCGTGCTGATCAGCGTCGTCTTGCCCGCGCCGTTTGGCCCGAGCAGAGCGAAGATTTCGCCATGGTGAATGTCGAGATTGATGTTCTTCAGCGCTTCAAAACCGGACTCATAGGTCTTGTACAGGCTGGAGACGGAAATGGCTGAGGTCATGAAGGTACCCGGAAGGAATTTTCGGCTTGGATGGGACGAGCGAAACGAATCCTGTGACGTCGACCGCCATTGGGAATGGTGTTCCTTATATGGGGTAGCGACGCGATTTTCAAACCGGTCGCCGACAATTCATGCCAGCAGCGTATAGAGGTCATAAAGGCAGGAAGCCCGGTATGAGCCGGACTTCTCACAGATCAGGCAGGCACCGGTTCACCCCGCACTTGCCGCATACTCGGCAGGAAGATCGTCAGAAGCCCGAGAAATGGCAGGAACGAGCAGACCATGTAGACATAGTCTATCCCCTTGGCATCGGCGACGAACCCAAGCACTGCGGCAGCAATCCCCGCCATGCCGAAAGCGAAGCCGAAGAAGATGCCGGCGATCATGCCGACACGTCCCGGCACCAGTTCCTGCGCAAACACCACGATCGCGGGAAAGGCGGAGGAGAGGATCAAGCCGATCATGACGGTAAGGACGCCGGTCCAGAACAGGTTGGCGTAGGGCATCATCAGCGTGAACGGAAGAACGCCAAGGATCGAGAACCAGATCACCGCCTTTGTGCCGATCCTGTCGCCGATCGGTCCGCCGACAATGGTTCCGACCGCGGCCGCGCCGAGGAACAGGAAGAGCATCATTTGCGACTGCTGCACCGAAATGCCGAACTTGTGGATCACATAGAAGGTGTAATAGCTCGAGATGCTGGCGAGATAGATGTTCTTCGTGAAGACAAGCAGCGTGAGGATGATCAGCGACATGGCGACCTTGCCGCGCGGCAGCTTCAACTGTTTGCTGGCTGCCGGCCTGTTGGCATTGGCCGCCCGGTAACGCTGGTACCAGTTGCCGACCTGATAGAGCACGATCATGCCAATGAGGGCCGCTGCAGAAAACCAGGCAATGCTCTGCTGGCCGCGCGGCAGAACGATGAAGGCGGCGAGCAACGGACCAAGGGCCGTGCCGAAATTTCCCCCGACCTGAAAGAACGACTGGGCAAGGCCATGGCGCCCGCCGGATGCAAGGCGGGCAACGCGCGAGGATTCCGGGTGGAAGATCGACGAGCCAATGCCGATGAAGGCGGCGCCGGCAAGAAGCATGGCATAGTGGGTCGCGATCGAAAGCAGCCCGAGCCCGACCAGGGAGAACGCCATGCCAACAGGGAGCGAATAGGGCATCGGGTGCTTGTCGGTATAGGTGCCGACGACCGGCTGCAGCAGCGATGCGGTCACCTGGAAAGTAAGGGTGAGGAAACCGATCTGCTTGAAATCGAGGCCGTAATTCTGCTTGAGCATCGGATAGATGGCGGCAAGCAGCGACTGCATCATGTCATTGAGCAGATGGCAGAAGCTGACGGCGAAAATGATGGCAAAGACAGTGGTTTCAGCGGCGGTCCGCTGCGCGGGCATGGCGGTATCGGTCATCAGGCGTTTCCATCGAAGTCACGGGCAATGTCGCAACGGCTGCGTCGCCCTTAACGCAACTGATATATCGGTTGCGCCAAACCTGCTTTCGTGGTTTGGTCCAATTCTTACGAGACTGGGCCAAATCTTCATGCGCTACCAGACCTTTGCCGCACGCAATGCCGCCGGACTTGAACTTGCCGATCTGCATCGGACGCGGCTCGACTGGCTGGATCAGGCGGAAGGCGATGTCTTCGCGCTCGCCACCCTCTATCCCTCCGGCTACCATATTCCCGATCACCACCATAACCAGTCGCAATTGCTGCATGCGATCACCGGCGTTGCGATGGTGACGACCAGGTTCGGCCGCTGGATGGTGCCGCCGCATCATGCGCTGTGGCTGCCGGCTGGTGTCGAACACGCGGTCGACATGCTCGGCGACGTCTCCATGCATTCGATCTATGTGCGGCCCGGCGCAGTCGACGGGCTGAAAAGCCATTTGCATGTGGTCGGATTGACGCCGCTGATGGACAATCTCATCCGCGAGGCTGTCGTCGTGCCTGCCGACGCGGAAGTCGATCAGCGGACGATGTACGTCATGGGACTGTTGCTGCACGAAATTCCAAACCTCGAGGAGCGGCCGCTGGGCCTGCCCTTT
This sequence comes from Hyphomicrobiales bacterium, assembly GCA_900473175.1. Classification (GTDB taxonomy): domain Bacteria; phylum Pseudomonadota; class Alphaproteobacteria; order Rhizobiales; family Rhizobiaceae; genus Phyllobacterium. The sequence continues at coordinate 29,221 of UCKM01000014.1, forward strand.
CCGGAAGACCGGCGGCTCGCGGCGCTCTGCCGGGGCTTCTTGAAGGATCCATCCCCACACACCAACATCGACAACTGGGCTGCCCGCCTCGGCATGAGCCGACGGACCTTCACCCGGATGTTCCGGCGCGAGACCGGCCTCAGCCTCTCCACATGGCGGCAGCAGGCCTGCCTGCTCTCAGCCCTGCCGCGCCTTACCGAGGGCGAGCCGGTGACCAGCGTCGCGCTCGATCTCGGCTATAGCAGCGTTCCGGCCTTCACGACCATGTTCAAGCGCATGCTCGGCGCCCCGCCGCGCCATTATCTTCACTCGGCAGCCTGAACCTTAGGTCCAGGAACATAGTTGAGGATCGGTCCAAGCCAGCGCTCGACTTCCTCGACAGGCATGGACTTTCGCTGCGAATAATCGGCGACCTGGTCGCGCTCGACCTTGGCGACGCCGAAATAGTAGGAGTCCGGATGGGCGATATAGATACCTGAGACCGATGAGCCCGGCCACATGGCATAGCTCTCGGTGAGGCGCACGCCGATTTTCGCCTCGGCATCGAGCAGGCGGAACAGCGTCTCCTTCTCGGTATGATCCGGCTGAGCCGGATAGCCGGGCGCCGGACGGATGCCGCGATAGGGCTCACCGATCAAATCTTCCGCTGCGAAACCTTCATCAGGCGCATAACCCCAGAATTCCTTGCGTACGCGCTCGTGCATATGCTCGGCAAAGGCCTCCGCGAAGCGGTCGGCCAGCGCCTTGACGAGAATGGACGAGTAATCGTCATTGGCCCGCTCGAAACGCTCGGCGATGGCGATTTCCTCAATCCCCGCGGTCACGACAAAGCCGCCTATATAGTCTTCGGCGCCGCTGCCGACAGGCGCGACGAAATCTGCAAGGGCGACATTCGGCCTGCCGTCGCGCTTCGACAATTGCTGGCGCAGGGTGAAGAGGGTGGCGCTTTCGCCGGCTCGACCTCCATCCGCAAAGACGCGAATGTCATCGCCGACCGAGCCTGCCGGCCACAGACCGATCACGGCCTTCGGATTGAACCATTTCTCATCGATGATCTGCTTCAGCATCGCCTGCGCATCGTCGAACAATTGGCGCGCCGCCTCGCCTTGTGCCTCGTCCTCCAGAATGGCGGGATAGCGTCCCTTCAGCTCCCAGGTCTGGAAGAAGGGTGTCCAGTCGATATAGCGGGCAATCTCGGCCAGATCGTAGTCCTCGAACACACGCGTGCCGGTGAATTGCGGCTTGGGCGGCGTATAGGACGACCAGTCGATCTTGTGGGCATTGGCCCTCGCCTTTTCGAGGCTGAGGCGCTGCTTGTCCGCCTCGTTGCGCGCATGGGCTTCCGCGACCTTCGTATATTCGGCACGGACGGTCTCGACATAGCCGGGCTTTGTTTCCTGCGAAAGGAGGTTGGAGACGACGCCGACGGCGCGGCTCGCGTCGGTCACGTATACGGTCTGGCCCTTGTGATAGCGCGGATTGATCTTCACCGCCGTGTGGACACGGCTCGTAGTGGCCCCGCCGATCAGCAATGGCAGATCGAAGCCCTCGCGTTCAAGTTCGGAAGCGACATGCACCATTTCGTCGAGCGATGGGGTGATCAGCCCGGAAAGCCCGATAATATCGACCTTTTCGTCGCGTGCGGTCTGGAGAATCCTGGTTGAGGGAACCATGACGCCGAGATCGATGATCTCGTAATTATTGCAGGCGAGCACCACGCCGACGATGTTCTTGCCGATGTCGTGGACATCGCCTTTGACGGTTGCCATCAGCACCTTGCCGGCGCTTTCGCGTCCGCCCGCGCCACCATTGGCAAGCTTTTCGGCTTCCATATAGGGCAGCAGCACGGCGACGGCCTGCTTCATCACGCGGGCCGACTTGACCACTTGCGGCAGGAACATCTTGCCGGAGCCGAAGAGATCGCCGACCACGTTCATCCCGGCCATCAGCGGTCCCTCGATGACGTGCAACGGACGCTCGGCCTGTTGGCGCGCCTCTTCCGTGTCGGCATCGATGAATTCGGTGATGCCGTTCACCAACGCATGCTCCAGGCGCTTCTCAACGCTCCATTCGCGCCAGGCGAGATCGCGCTCGCGCGCTTCCTTGCCGGCGGAACCCTTGTAACGCTCGGCAAGGTCGAGCAGCCGTTCGGTCGCATCGTCGCGGCGGTTAAGGACCACATCCTCGCAGGCCTCGCGCAATTCGGGATCGATCGATTCGTAGACCGCAAGCTGTCCGGCATTGACGATGCCCATGTCCATACCCGCCTGGATGGCGTGGTAGAGGAACACTGCGTGCATGGCTTCGCGCACCGGCTCATTGCCGCGAAAGGAGAAGGAGAGGTTCGACACCCCACCGGAGATATGCACATGCGGCAGCGTTTGCGTGATCTGACGCGTTGCCTCGATAAAGGCGACGCCGTAGCCATTGTGCTCTTCGATGCCGGTGGCGACAGCAAAAATGTTCGGATCGAAGACGATGTCTTCCGGCGCAAAGCCGGCTTCCCTGGTCAGGAGCTCATAGGCGCGGGTGCAGATCTCGACCTTGCGTTTCAGCGTATCCGCCTGGCCCTCGGTGTCGAATGCCATGACAACAACGGCGGCGCCATAGGCGCGCACCTTCCTGGCGTGAGCGATGAACGCTTCCTCGCCTTCCTTCATCGAAATGGAATTGACCAGCGGCTTGCCTTGCACGCATTTGAGCCCGGCCTCGATCACGTCCCACTTGGAGGAGTCGATCATGACCGGCACGCGGGCGATATCGGGTTCCGCGGCAATGAGGTTGAGGAACTCGACCATAGCCTTCTCGCTGTCGATAAGGCCCTCATCCATGTTGATGTCGATGATCTGCGCGCCGTTCGCCACCTGGTCGCGCGCTACATCGAGCGCGGCAGGAAAATCGCCGGCGGTGATCAATTTGCGGAACTTGGCCGAGCCAGTGATGTTGGTGCGCTCACCGACATTGACGAAAGCGATCTCCTTGGTCAGCGTGAAGGGTTCAAGCCCCGACAGGCGCATATGCGTCTCGGTTTCGGGAAGTTCGCGCGGCTTGTACTTGCCGACGGCTTCGGCAATCGCCCTGATATGGTCCGGCGTCGAGCCGCAGCAGCCGCCGACGATGTTGAGCAGGCCGTCCTTGGCGAATTCTTCCAGTTGCGCTGCCATCGCTTCCGGGGTTTCGTCGTACTGGCCAAATTCATTGGGAAGGCCGGCATTGGGGTAGGCGCATACGAACGTGTCGGCAACGCCGGCAATCTCGGCCAGATGGTCGCGCATGGCGGTGGCGCCGAGCGCACAATTGAGGCCGATGGTGAAGGGCCTGGCGTGGCGCACCGAATACCAGAAGGCGGTCGGCGTCTGGCCAGATAGCGTGCGGCCGGAAAGATCGGTGATTGTACCCGAAATCATGACGGGGAGCGTGATCCGCTTTTCATCGAACACCTGCTGCGTCGCGAAGATCGCCGCCTTGGCGTTGAGTGTGTCGAAGATGGTCTCGATGAGGATAATGTCAGCGCCGCCGTCGATCAGGCCCCGTACCTGCTCCGCGTAGGCTTTGGAGAGGTCATCGAAGGTCACCGCGCGGTAACCGGGATTGTTGACGTCGGGCGAGATCGACGCCGTGCGATTCGTCGGCCCGAGAGCACCGGCGACGAAGCGGCGCTTGCCATCCTTCTGCTCGGCTTTGAGCGCTGCACGCCGGGCAAGACGCGCACCGTCGCGATTGAGCTCGTAGACCACCTCCTCCATGCTGTAGTCAGCCTGGGCTATGGTGGTGGACGAGAAGGTGTTTGTTTCGAGAATATCTGCGCCTGCCATGGCATAGGCGTAATGAATATCCTCGATCGCCTGCGGCTCCGTCAGGATCAGAAGGTCATTGTTGCCCTGCAGATGACAGGAACAATCGGCAAAGCGCTCACCGCGAAAATTTTCTTCCCTAAGCCCGAGGCCCTGGATCTGCGTACCCATGGCGCCGTCGAGGATAAGGATTCGCTCCCTGGCCGCCTTGGTCAGCGCCGCGAAGACCTCCGAGCCGTCGCGCGCGGCGCTCTCCGGACCGAGCAGTTTCTCGCCAACACTTCCGACAGCATAATCCATGACTTAACACGCCTCACAAATCCAGGATTTGGATGAGGTGCGACAGTCACATAAAGATATCTTTATGTCAACAAGTCAGTTCTATTGGCGGCATGAAATGTCGCAACGATGCGGCAGTTCTGCGGCCTTGTGTACCGGCAATTTGCCGCCTATATTAAGGCATATTGCCGTCGGAGCAGAGCATGTCGAAAACGATCGTTGAAGAAGTGGCGCGAAAACTCGGTGGTGCCCCCGTCTTGGGATCCGACGTGCATTCGCAGGCGGATTTGGCAATGGCGGTGCGCAACAGGCTACCCTTGAGCGCACTCATAGGCTTGGCCCTTGCGGGTCTGAGCAATCAGGAGATCGAAGAGTTCGTCATACCTCAGCGTACGCGGCGCCATCGCGCCGACACGAAGCAACCACTCACCGTTGATGAGTCTGACAAGGCCGTGCGGCTGATGCGCATTCAGACCCTTGCAGAAACGACATTCGGTGACAAGGACAAGGCAAATCGCTGGCTGCGGCGCACTTTGAACGAGCTTGGCGGGGTATCGCCGCTGGTAATTGCGCAGACCGAGGCCGGTGCGCGGGTCATTGAGACAATCCTCGGCAAGATTGCCTGGGGTGCAGCGGCCTGATGCACTTATGGCGATTGTCGGGCAAACAGCATGCCGAAGCGTTTGACGGAGGCTATGGGCTGCTGTTTGACGGGCGCTGGAATTCCATCGGCCATGCCGTGACATATTGTGCAACGTCGCCCGCGCTGTGCGTGCTTGATAAACTCGTCCATATCGAAGATCCGGCACTTCTGCCTGAGCTTGTCATGGTCACCTATCTCGCTCCTGATGATATGGCGATAGAGGCGGTCAATGTTGAATTGCTGCCGCCCGATTGGCGATCGCAGGAGTCGCTGACGCAGCAAATGGGCGACGACTGGCACGATGAAAAGTCATCGGTTCTGCTGAGCGTCCCATCGGCAATCGTGCCGATCCGTGGCTCGCCTGATGTAAATGTGCTGATCAATCATACGCATCCCAGGGCATCCGAGATCAAAATCGCCGGGTTGAGATCGTTTACACTCGATGCGCGACTCCTGTAGCAACCCTCAGTTTGTCCGCTTGCCAACTGCCACATAAAAGAAAAGGCCCCTCAGGACCTTTTCCAGCTTTTAGTTGGTCAACTGACCTTTGATCAGAAGGGCGAATCCGGGAAATAGAATTCCTTGGCGTTATCCTTGGTGACCAACGTCGCATCAAGGATGTATTTGCCGCGCACCGGAACCTGGTCGTAGAAGTTGGCAACCGTGAGTTCCATGGCAGTTGCCACCATTGAAGGCGGATAGAGCACATTGATCGGTGTCATCTTGTCGCCGTCGGCAACGCGCTTGATCATGTCCTTCATACCGGCGCCGCCGATGACCAGCTTGATGTCCGTGCGCTTGGCCTGATCGATGGCTTCAAGAACGCCCACCGCCATGTCATCGTCCTGGCACCATACGGCGTCGATCTTCGGGAACTTGGTAAGATAGTCCTGCATGATCTTGAAGGCATCATCGCGTGACCAGTTGCCGAACTGCTTGTCGAGAACCTTGATGCCGCTACCGGCGATCGCCTCGTCGAAGCCCTTTTGGCGCTCTTCATCGATGACGATCGGCAGACCGCGAATGACGACGACGTCGCCGGTCTTGAGCGTGTCCTTGAGGTATTCGCCTGCAACGCGGCCCAGTTCCGGATTATTGCCCGCAACATAGAGATCCTGAATGCTCGGATCGGAGAGGGCACGGTCGACGACGGTGACGAAGATGCCCTTTTCCTTGACCGCGCGGATCGGATCGGTGAGTTCGTCGGAATTATGCGGCAGCGTCACAAGCGCGTCGATGCCCTGCGTCGTCAGGTCTTCCAATGCATTGGCCTGCGAAGCGCCATCCGGCGAGGTCTTGATGGTGATCTTCAGGCCAGGATGAGCGGCTTCGAGAAGCTTGGCGGCACGTTCGGCGTGATAGACGACGCCGCCGGTCCAGCCATGGTCGGCCGCCGGAATGGACACGGCAATATTGACCTTCTTGTCCTGGGCGTAGGCGAAGGTCATCGTCGAAGCGATTGCCGCCCCGACAAGACCGATCAAGAGTTTACGCATTTGTCTTCTCCCAATTTATTGCTCGGGCCTTCATTGCGGCTCGGTGGGTGGCCCTGTTCCCCCGTCCGGTTTTGAAGAGGCGGCAACGCCGCCCCTCAATCTCGCTGCTTCATGCCTTCTTCTTCTGCAGCGTGCGCTGCACCAGCATGGCGATGATGATGATCGTGCCTTGGACCGCGCCGATCAGGTATTCGCTGACGATGTTGGAAAGCACCATGATATTGCCCACCACCTCCAGCATGAAGGCGCCGCAGATCGTGCCCCAGATGCGCCCGACGCCGCCACGCAGCGCCGTACCGCCGATGACCACTGCAGTGATCGCCTGCAACTCCCACAGCATGCCCGTCGTCGTTGTCGCAGCACCAAGGCGCGGCACGTAGACCACCACGGCAATCGCGACGCAGATGCCCTGCAGGATATAGGTCATTGCCCGCACGCGATTGACATGGATGCCGGAATAGCGCGCCACGTCTTCATTAGAGCCGACAGCGATCACATGGCGCCCGAACGAGGTCTTGTAGAGGATGAATGCGCCGAGGGCCCCCGCGGCGATGATAATCCAGACTGGGATCGGCAGGCCTAGGAACACGCCCGTATACATCGGGCGGAACATGTTGCGCATGGCGATCGACTTCATGGCGATCGAGCCGCCATCGGCGAGCCAGACGGTGACCGAGCGGAAGATCGCCATGGTGCCAAGGGTGACGATGAAAGGCTCGATCTTGCCGATGGTAATGACAGCGCCATTGAGAAGCCCAGCGAAAGCGCCGACACCGATGGCAACGACGACGCCCGCCGCAAGCATCGCCATGTCGCCATCAACGGCGCCTGAGTTCAGGAACAGGATCATGATGCCGGCGACGAGTGCGGCCATCGAGCCAACCGAAAGGTCAAGACCGCCTGCCGAGATGACAAAGGTTGCGCCCACCGCGATAATGGCGATGAAAGACGAACGCGTCAGCACGTTGAGCAGATTGTCAACCGACAGGAAGTTCGGATTGACCAGCGCACCGAGGATGAACAGGGCTGCAAGCGCAAGGAATGGTGCTACCGCCGTCTTGTCGAGATCCGCCATCTTGCGGCCAAAACCGCGCGTGTCGGTGATTGCTTTTGTATCGCTCATGCGTTCCCCGCACTGTAAAGCTCTGCTTCATTGATCTTGACGCCAGTGGCGTAGACGACGATCTCGTTTTCGGTCATCGCTTCACCGGTCACTTCGCCGACAATGCGCGACGAACGCATGACGAGAATCCGGTGGCAGATGCCGATGAGTTCCTGCATTTCGGACGAAATGACGACGACCGATTTGCCGGCCTTCGCGAGGTCGGCAATAAACCTGTAGATCTGTTCCTTGGTGCCGATGTCGATACCACGCGTCGGTTCATCGATGATGACGATGCCGGGCTCGAGCAGCATCATCTTCGCCAGAAGCAGCTTCTGCTGATTGCCGCCCGAAAGCTGACCGGCAAGCAGATCGCGCCGCCGCGCCCTGATGTCGAAATCGGTGATGGCCTTGTCGAGGCTCTTGTCCTCGCGCTTGCGTTCGATGAGCGGGCCCCGTGTGAATTTCTCAAGCGTTGCCAATGTCAGATTGGTGCGCAGGTCTTGCGCCAAAAGCAATCCTTTGCCCTTGCGGTCTTCGCTCAGGTAGACGATGCCCGCCGCCATGCTGTCACGCACATTGTGGAATTTGACCGGCTTGCCATTCAGCTTGATCTCGCCATGGGCGGTGCGCAGACCGACGAGCCCCTCGAAGAGTTCGGTGCGCCCTGCGCCGATCAATCCGGCAAAGCCGAGGATCTCGCCCTTGCGCAGGGTAAAGCTGCAATCGCGCGCATAGGCCGGCACATCGAAATTCTTGACGTCCAGTACGTTCTGGCGCGTCGCGGTGTCCTCCCGTTCAGGATAGAGCTGCGACATGTCCCGCCCGACCATCAACCTTGCCATGTCGACCGGTTGGAGTTCCGCGGCACTGCGCGTCGCAATGAGCTTGCCATCGCGCAACACGGTGATGCGGTCGGCGATCGCGCCGACTTCCGGCAGGCGGTGCGAGATGTAGAGGACCGCAACGCCCTTGTCGCGCAGGTCGCGGATCACCTTCAAAAGCGCTTCGGTCTCGAAGGGCGTGAGCGAGGCGGTGGGCTCGTCGAAGATGACGACCCGGTGCGGGACCTGCAAGGCGCGGGCAATCTGCACCAGTTGCCGGCGCGCGATGGAAAGGCGGGCAATCTGTGTTGTCGGATCGATCTCCGCTCCAAGACTGCGCACCGCCTCGGCGGATTGCCGGTTCATCTCGCGATCGTTGACCATGAGTCCGCGCTTCAGTTCGCGGCCCATGAAAATGTTCTGCGCCACCGTCAGGTCAGGCGCCAGCAGGATTTCCTGATGCACCAGGACGAGGCCGCGATGCTCCGCATCGACTGGTCCGCTGAAAGTGACCGGCTCGCCATCGATGGCAACGGTGCCGCGCGTCGGCGCAAGGTGGCCGCTGAGCAGCTTCATCAATGTCGACTTGCCGGCGCCGTTTTCGCCGATGATCGCATGGACTTCGCCCGGCATGACGCTGAGCGTGATATCCGTCAGTACTTCGACCGGCCCGAAGGCCTTGGCGATGCCGCGCGCTTCGAGCACTGGGATGGGAGTATCGATGACGTTTGGCGATGCTGGAGCGACGCTCATGACAGGTACCCCCCTTTGTCCTGCCGGACATCTCCCCCACAAGGGAAACGGCTATCGCATATGAAAGAACTTCGCGCATATGGAGCCGTCCTCATCCTCCCCACAATGGGGGAGGGTAAGGCGCGGCTCCATTTCCGACCACCGTGCCGGCCGCAAGGGGGGAGATCGAATCGGCATCGATGTGCTCGCTTGATCTTCAACATTGGAGATCGTTGAAGACGCTCATGATAGCTGATCTCCCCCCTTGTGGAGGAGATGGCTGGCAAGCCGGAGAAGGGTGAGATCAAGTCCGCCATCACACCTTGGTCCAGACACCGCCTGCCTTTGACGATTTCACCGCGGCGTCGATGAATTCCATGCCTGCCAAGCCGTCTTCGACGGTCGGGAAGATGACATCCTTCGGCACCTTCTTGCCGGTGCGCGCAGCGATGATCGCCTGGGCGGCTTCGGTATAGATATTGGCGAAGCCTTCGAGATAGCCCTCGGGATGGCCACCGGGAACACGGGTCACGCGACCCGCTTCCGGCGAGGCGCCTGCGCCACCCCGCGTCAGGAGTTGCTTCGGCTTGCCGAAGGGCGTGTACCAGAGATAGTTCGGATCGGCCTGCGTCCATTCGAGACCGCCCTTGGTGCCATAGACGCGCAGCTTCAATCCGTTCTCATTGCCGGGAGCGACCTGGCTCGCCCAGATCATGCCCTTGGCGCCGCCCTCGAAACGCATGAGAATCTGTACGTCGTCATCGAGCACCCTGCCCTCGCCAAAGCTGGTCAATTCGGCGCAAAGCTGCTTCAGCTTCAGGCCCGATACGAAACAGGCAAGATTATAGGCGTGGGTGCCGATATCGCCGATGGCGCCGCCCGCGCCGGAACGCTTCGGATCGACGCGCCACTCCGCCTGCTTGGAACCGGTGGCTTCAGTCTTTTCGGTCATCCAGTCCTGCGGATATTCGGCCTGAACCAGCCGCAGCGTGCCAAGCACACCCTTTTCCACCATGGCACGGGCCTGACGGATCATCGGGTAGCCGGTGTAATTGTGGGTGAGCATGAAAAGCTTGCCGGATTTCTTGACGAGCGCCACCAGGTCCCTCGCGTCCTTGACTGTCGTCGTCAGCGGCTTGTCGCAGATTACGTGGATGCCAGCCTTGAGGAACGCCTTGGCCGCTGGCGCATGCATATGGTTTGGCGTTACGATCGAGACGGCCTCGATGCCGTCGGGACGCTTGGCCTCGGCCTTGGCCATCTCTTCAAACGAGGTATAGGCCCGGTCATCGGCAATGCCGATTTCCCTCGCCGAAGCCTTGGCGCGGGCCGGGTCCGATGAAAGCGCGCCCGCCACGAGTTCGTACTGGTCGTCCATGCGCAGCGCAATGCGATGCACCGCGCCGATGAAGGCTCCCTGCCCGCCGCCGACCATGCCGATGCGGATGCGCCAGCTGGCCGGCTTTTCTTTGGATGCGCCTATGGCCATCGTCTGTCCCTCACTTCAATCCAAGAATACGGCGATTGGCGGCATCGTCCGTGCCAGCCCCGGCAAAATCGTCGAACGCTCGTTCGGTCACGCGGATCAGATGCGCATTGATGAATTCAGCGCCTTCGCGTGCGCCATCCTCCGGATGCTTGAGCGCGCACTCCCATTCGAGCACGGCCCAGCCGTCGAAATCGTAAGCCGTGAGCTTGGAGAACACCGCGCCGAAATCCACCTGCCCATCGCCGAGCGAACGGAAGCGGCCGGCACGATTGACCCAGGACTGATAGCCGCCATAGACGCCCTGGCGCCCGGTCGGATTGAACTCGGCATCCTTGACGTGAAACGCCTTGATACGCTCGTGGTAGATATCGATGTAATCCAGATAATCGAGCTGCTGCAGCACGAAATGGGAAGGATCGTAGAGCAGATTGGCACGCGGATGATTGTTCACCCGCTCAAGGAACATCTCGTAGGTGATGCCATCATGCAGGTCCTCGCCCGGATGGATTTCATAGGCGGCGTCGATGCCCTGTTCGTCGAGATAATTGAGGATCGGCGTCCAGCGCTTGGCGAGTTCGTCGAAAGCGGCTTCCACCAGACCCGCCGGACGCTGCGGAAACGGATAGATGAACGGCCATGCGAGTGCGCCGGAAAAAGTCGGCATTGATTTGAGGCCGAGATGTTTCGAGGCACGCGCGGCGCGCTTCAGCTGATCCACCGCCCATTCCTGCCGGGCCTTGGGATTGCCGTGCACCTCGGGCGCGGCAAAGCCGTCCATCAATTCATCATAGACCGGATGGACCGCGACGAGCTGGCCTTGCAGATGCGTTGCAAGCTCTGTGATGGTGAGGCCGTGCGAAGCCGCGGTGCCGGCCAGTTCATCACAATAATCCTTGGAATCCGATGCCTTCTTCAGATCGATCAGGCGCCCGTCCCACGCGGGAATCTGGACGCCCTTATAACCGAGCGACGCCGCCCAGGCGCAAATGGCATCGAAGGAATTGAACGGCGCCGCATCGCCCGCAAACTGTGCGAGAAAAATGGCTGGTCCCTTGATCGTCTTCATGAAATCTCCTCCTTCAATGTCTGGCGTCAGGGCATGTTGTCCCTGAGGAAAATGTCGATGCGGATATGTTCCTGGCCGGGAACGATGGGACGTCCCTCGCGCAGCGCTGTCAGGATGCGCGCGGTGCTGCGCGCCATGTGACCAGCGTCCTGGTTGATGAGCGCATCGACAGTGCCGCGCACCAGATGGCGGCGCGTCGAAGGCGTCAGTTCATGGGCAACGAAGATAACGTCGGATACGTGATTGGTGGCTTCAAGCGCGGCAATGACGCCGGCCTGGCCGCCGCCCGCGTTGTATATCGCAACAAGATCCGGATGATCCTTCAACAAGGAGCGGGCGACCGCCTCAACGCGCGCGTTCTCGTCGCGGGCCTCGCGTACCGGCAAAACTTCAAGATTGGCATATTCGCGCGAGATGATCTGTTCGAAGCCGAATTGCCGCTCGATATGATCGCGCAGGGCCAGCGACCCGGCGATCATCCCGACCTTACCCTGGCGCGGTCCGACGAAACGGCCGATCAATGAGGCCGCGGTGCGGCCGGCGGCAAAATTGTCGATGCCGACATAATGGGCCCGGCGCGAATTCGGCACATCCGAAACAAGGGTCAAGACGACGACCCCGGCGTCAGCCAGCGCATTGATCGCCTCGGTAACCGCAGGATGATCAAGCGCGACGACGGCAACGCCGTCTATGCCCGAAGGCAATTTCTCGAGTGCTCCTGCCACCGCCATGCCGTCGAATGTATCGACATGCTGGATCGACAGACGCACACGCTCCTGCAAATGCCGCTCGCGGGTGGCGCGGAACTCGGCGGCGAGGTTCTGCATGAACTCGTTTTCGCCGCTCGGCAGGATGATGCGGAAATCATAATCGCGGCCGCGGGCAAGCCGCGAGGCGTGCGGATCGGGCAGGAAACCAAGCTGTTTGATGGCCGCGTTCACGCGCTCGATGGTGCGCGCATGCACACCAATCCTCCCGTTCACGACGCGATCAACCGTTGCAAGACTGACACCGGCTTCGCGGGCGACGTCTTCAAGCGTCATCTTCCCCACGAGAACTCTCCTCCGATCAAAGTATTAGATCAGGGAAATGAGGTGTGCAACTCTTTTTGATTGGTTTTGATGGGAATTTTAAATGGCCATCACCAGGTGAAATAATGCGCTTTCAGCAGTGCCTTTCGCCCTTCGCCGTACGAACAGACGAGCAGGCCCTGGCAGCCGGATACATAATCCTTGTCAAACAGGTTGGTAACATTGAGATCTACGCCCCAATTGTCCTTCTGGTATCCAAGCTTCACGTCGAACAGTGTTGCGTCCGGTACTTTCAGGGTGTTGAGCGCATCCGCGTAGCTCGAGCCCACGTAGCGAACGCCGCCGCCGAGCGAAAGCCCCTGAAGGCTTCCGTCGAGGAACGTATATTGCGTGAACAGCGACGCCTGCAGAGCGGGGATCAGATAGGGCCGCTTGCCGACGAGGTCCGCGGTCGCATCGTCCTTGACTTCCATATCGAGCGCGGTGAACGCCGCAGTCAGCTTCCACGCCTCGGTCAAGTTTGCCTCTGCCTCCAGTTCGAAGCCGCGCGAATTGACCTTGCCCACCTGGTACTGAGCCATGAATGGACCGGTCAGGACGTTCTCCTTGGTCAGATCAAACAGCGAGGCCGTGATGAGGCCGTCGAACATTGTCGGCCGATATTTTACGCCGACTTCATATTGCTGACCGGTTTCGGGTTCGAGGAAGTCGAGATTCGAATCGACGCCGATCAATGGATTGAAGAACGTCGCAACGCTCGCATAGGGCGTAATTCCATTGTCGAACTCATAGGCTAGACCGGCCCGTCCACTGGCGGCCCCGTCATGGCCGTCATAGGACGGCGTTCCGGTGGCATCCGTTGTTACATAGTCATAGCGGCCGTTCAACGTGACGATCCATCCATCACCGAAGCGCAACTGGTCCTGCGCGTAGACGCCGACCTGGTTCCGCTTCAGCTCCTGATCGATATAGGGAGCGAACATCGGACCTTGCGTTTCTCCGTAGACCGGATCGACCGCGCTGATCGGCGTGGAACCGCCGGTCGCCTGGGTCTGGTCGATATTGAAGTACTTGTATTCCACGCCGAAGAGGAGCGTGTGTTCGATCGCACCGGTTTTGACGGTGCCTTCCAGCTGGTTGTCGACCAGGAACGTATTGACGGTCGTGTCGTGGAGGAAATTGATCCGGGAAAGATCGTAATTGTCGCCGACCGGTTCATTGGAGAAGGGAACATATCCAAAGGGATAGAGCTGGTGTTCCCGAATGGTGCCGTAGCCGTAGCGCAGATTTTGTCTTACGGTCCAATCATTGTCGAATGTGTGTTCAAGCTCGTAGCCGATGGAGGCCTGCTCGCGATTGTAGTCGTCGATGGACGGTTCGGTGAAATTGGATTTCCGGTCGATCCGGCCAAAGGGAGCGTCGACCACTGTGCCGAAATAGGGCAGGAAGCTGCCGCCGCCATGCGTCTCGTCAAGGTGGGTATAGTTGGCAAGGACTGTGAACCTGGTTGCGTCATCGGGTTTCCACGTCACACTCGGCGAGATGGCGCCAAGGAACTCCTTGGAAAAGTCCGTGTAGTTATCGCCGCCCTGGATCTTGCCGTTGACACGGTAGTCCACGACGTCGGAGGCCTTGTCGCCGATATCGAAACCCAGATAGCCATTGCCATAGCTGTTGATGCCGGTTTCAACATAGCGCAGGCGCTCGCCCGTCGGCTTTTTTGAGATGTAGTTGACGATGCCGCCCGGATTGCTGCCGCCGTAAAGAACGGAGGCCGGGCCCTTCAGCACATCGATCCGTTCAATCCCAAAGGAATCGATAAAGAAGCCGCCAAATCCAAAGCCGAAGTTCTGCAAGCCGTCGAGATATATGCCGGTCTGCGTCGCATCGAAGCCGCGGATGTAGATCCAGTTCGTGTCATTGTCCGCACCAAAGGGCTGCGCGAAAACGCCGGCGCTATAACGCAATGCCTCATCGACTTTCTGGGCGCCCTGATCGTCCATCTGCTCACGTCCGACGACGGAAACGGCCTGTGGGATGGCTTCGATCGCTGTATTTGTCTTGGAACCGGTGGCAGAGCGTTTGGCAACATAGCCGTCGATAGGACCGGTCGGATCGGAAGCGCCTCCATCAATGACAATCGTATTGAGCTGAACAGAAGGTTCACTGCTTTGTGCGTTGGCTCCGGTTGAAGACAGACACATGATCGCCGTTGCGCTCCAAAACAGAGCAGTACCGGTCTTCTCAAAAAACCCACTCATTTCAATCCCTTTTTTGAAAGCCGCTTGCCTGTTCCCGGTACCGTTCGATCGAGCCGTCGTGCGGATTTTCATACCGGGATATAAGTTGAGTACATATATCAACTTTTATGTTTTGGATTGAAGGATACTGTTGGGCTTTGAATGTTTTTGGGCCGTTCTTGATGCGGCAAGCCCACGCTTTCCGCATCAATTAGTCTGGGATCGCTGCCATGCGGCGGGCGTAACGCCAACAATGCTTTTGAAAACGCGTGTCAGATGGGCCTGGTCAGAAAACCCTGCCGCAGAGGCCACACGCGTCAGCGTTACGCCTTCTCTCTGCAGAAGGCCTTGGACCCTTCGGATACGGGCATTCATCTGCCAGCGATGCGGGGACGACCCGGTCGATGCCTTGAATGCATGGCTGAAATAGGACTGCGACAGGCCCGCGAGCTCCGCAAGCTCCTGCAGGCGAATGTTTTGCAGGCAATTGTCCTCGATGTAGTTTGTGATCATCCCGAGCTGACGGGGCGAGAGCTGGCTGCGCTGCCTCCTGATCGGTTGACAGATCCCAAAGAGCTCCGTGAAAAGCGCAAGCGTGAGGCCATCGCCGTAGAGGTCGTGCAGAGGCTGATCGCTAAGGCATTCGGCTGCGATCAGGCCGGCCAAAGATGCGATACGCTCGCTGAAAAACATGAGGCGGGGCGTCGACAGCTTTTCATCCAGAACTTCGTCCGGAAAGCGACGCTTGAACGTATTGATATCGAAGTGCAGGTCCAGATGGCGCAGATAGTCGACATCATGTACACGCCCCCAGACTGGCAGCCCGGCAGGAATATAGCTCATGGCATTGGGCGCCGTGCACCGCGGTGGAATGAGCGCCGAAGAATCGGTTCCCACACCGAACGTCCCCGGTCCGGCTTTGTCGAGTATCACAAAGAGCCGCGGCGCTTCCGAAACATATTCGCCAGATGCATGCGACGTGCAACGAACCGACCACACGTCGGCGATCACGCCGGTCCACGACCGCCATTTCAATTCGCCGATAACGGACACGCCCTCGACACGACTGGTCATCCTCGGATGAAAAGTCATACGGTGCACCTAACCTTCAAATCCCTGTCTCCAATAAGAGACGACAAGGTGTTGCTCGCGCCGGAGCTTAAGGTCTTTGCGGACGTAGTTTCGTATGGCTTTGAAGGCCGCGAACTCGCAGCCGCTCCAGACGAATACGCCCGAGCGGTCGTGAGGCAATTCGGCGGCCTTCACGGCATCCTGCAGCAGTGTTGTTGTGCCCGGCTGGCTTCCGCGCCGGTGCAGCCAGACAAGATCGACTGCACATGAGGCAGGCAAAGGCTGCTCATCGGCAGGGCTGTCCACCTCAATACGGACTACGGCTTTCACGTGCTTTGGCAGACGTTCAAGTATCCGGCCGATCGCTGGAATTGCCGTGTCGTCTCCAGCAAGCAGATACCAATCGGCCTCACCCGCATCCCCTCCGCCCGGACCCGTCATGCCGACCAGGTCGCCTTCGTCGGCATTCAGTGCCCAGGCCGATCCCGGCGTGCCGTCATGGAGGACGATGTCAATATCGACCAAACCCCGTTCTGCGTCGATATTACGGATCGTATAGACCCGCGAAACAAGTTTGAAATCACCATCCGGCCAAACTGGCCGGCCATCCTCGCCGATCACAGGCCATTGCGGATTGTCAATACAAGCCGGCGGAAAGAGCAGGTGGACATGGAGTCCGCCACGTTCGAAGCGATGGAGATCCCTGCCCCGCAGCGTCACGCGCCGCATACTCGGCGTAATATTCCTGGCCGAGACAACGCGCATCTCGCGAAAAAACGGGGGAATGCTGCCTGCAGCGCCATCACCGACCCAGACGATCTTCGGATTGTCGTTTCGAGCGAATTCCAGAACGTGGTTGGCGATCGCGTACTTCATATAGGCGAGGCCGGTTTCGTCCTCGCCTTCGGCGGTGAATAGCAGACTTTGATTGTCGGCCTTGACGGTCGCGCGACCGAATGAAAGCTCGATGCAGCCGGCGTTGCCGGATTTGGTCACCCTGCCGTGCTCGGCAAAATAGTCGGTCAACTGGTCGAGATACTTGTTCGGCGTTGGCAGAACAACGCGTGCCGTTGCACTCAAATGGGTCCCGGGCATGCCTACCTCTGACGAATGCGGCGCTCTACAGCAGCCGTCCCTACAAACGCCAACTGCATAAACGACATTAACTTGATGAATCAAGTCATATTAAATTATCTTTAGAGGGCAAGGCTGAAAACCGATGTCGGCAGGAAATCAAAATGCAGACGACCTGCCTCGGTTGGGCAATCCGGAGTGCTGGCGCGGGACGCGCGGCTCGGACCTGTCTGGTCACATGGGACCAGGAATCGCCCCGGCGCAGCCTGTCGCCGCGCCGGGGCAATGCTCGATTATTCCGCAGCGGCAAGCTGCTGTTCACGCTCGACGGGAACCGAAGCAATGGTCTTCAGGATCTGCGAGGCGATCTCGTAGGGATTGCCCTGCGAGTTCGGACGGCGATCTTCGAGATAGCCGCGATAGCCATTATTGACGAAGCTGTGCGGAACGCGGATCGATGCGCCGCGGTCGGCAATGCCATAGCTGAACTGGTGGATCGACTGGGTCTCGTGCTTGCCGGTCAGGCGCATGTGGTTGTCCGGACCATAGACGGCAATGTGATCGGCGCGCGCCGCTTCGAATGCAGCCATCAGATCTTCGAAATATTCCTTGCCGCCGACTTCACGCATGTAGGTCGTTGAGAAGTTGGCATGCATGCCGGAGCCGTTCCAGTCGGTGTCGCCGAGCGGCTTGCAGTGCCACTCGATATCGATGCCGTATTTCTCGGTGAGGCGCAGCATCAGATAGCGTGCGAGCCAGACTTCGTCAGCGGCTTTCCTGGAGCCCTTGCCGAATACCTGGAACTCCCACTGGCCCTTGGCGACTTCCGCGTTGATGCCCTCGTGGTTGATGCCGGCCGCAAGGCAAATGTCGAGATGCTCCTCGACGATCTTGCGGGCGATGTCACCGACATTGCTATAACCGACGCCCGTATAGTAGGGCCCCTGCGGCGCTGGGTAGCCGGCTTCCGGGAAGCCGAGCGGACGGCCGTTCTTGTAGAAGAAGTATTCCTGCTCGAAGCCGAACCATGCGCCTTCATCGTCAAGGATGGTTGCGCGCTTGTTCGACGGATGCGGCGTGACACCATCGGGCATCATGACTTCGCACATGACGAGAACACCGTTCGTGCGCTCGGTGTCCGGATAGACGGCGACGGGCTTGAGAACGCAGTCGGAGCTGCGGCCTTCGGCCTGCATGGTCGAGCTGCCATCAAAGCCCCACAGGGGAAGCTGGTCGAGCGTGGGGAATTCGGCGAATTCCTTGATCTGCGTCTTGCCGCGCAGATTTTGTACCGGTTCATAACCATCGAGCCAGATGTACTCGAGCTTGTATTTTGTCATTTTGCGTTTCTCTCACTCGTGAATAAGCCTGATCCTGCTGCAAAGTGCTCGCTGACGTCGCGCGACTTGCTGGATAATTTCTTAAAAGCAAATTACATGCCAATTCGCCGGCGAAGTGATTGGCGACATTTGCAAGAGCCAAATCTGTCTCTCAAGACCTATTTTTGTGGGTTTGAGCTTGGGGATTCGATCAGCGCGCGATCTGAGGTGAACGCGAGACGATTATTTCGCGCTCATAATTTCGACTTTGGATTGATGCTGCCTTGGGCAATTGCCAAAAATTTGTGCAGCGCGGCATTGGCCTGCCTATTCGGCTGGAGACGGGGCTCGCGTGCCCCTGATGCTTTTTCCCAGCCTGCCCAGCAGGCGCTGCAGGTCTTCCATGTAAAGGAAGATCACCGGCGTGATGAACAGGGTAAGGACCTGCGAGACAACAAGCCCGCCTACGACCGCCACACCGAGCGGCTGGCGCAGTTCGGAACTCGCCCCTGCCCCGATAGCGATGGGGATGGTGCCCATCAGCGCGGCGAAGGTCGTCATCATGATCGGTCTGAATCGAACGAGGCAGGCTTCACGTATCGCATCAAATGAAGCTTCCCCTGCCCTTTGCCGAGCCAGGGCAAAATCGATCATCATGATGGCGTTCTTCTTGACGATGCCGATCAGCATCAGGATGCCGATGATCGCGATGACGCTGAGGTCGTAGCCAAACAGTTCAAGCGTTGCGAGTGCGCCTGCTGCGGCAGCGGGCAAACCGGTCAGGATGGTGAGCGGGTGCACGAAACTCTCATAGAGAATGCCAAGCACGATATAGATCGTGAGGATTGCGGCGCCCACGAGCAGACCCTGATTGGCGAGCGATTGCTCGAACACTTTTGCCGTGCCGGTAAAGCTCGAGGTAATCGTCGCCGGAACACCAAGCTGTGTTTTCAGGGCATCGAGTTCCTGGACGGCTTGCCCGAGGGCAACTCCCTGCGGCAGGTTGAAGGAAATCGTCACTGCGGGCAGCTGACCGAGCTGATTGACCGCAAGCAGCCCGGTCTTGCGCTCAACCCGTGCGAAGGCCGAAAGCGGTATCAGCTTGTTGGTCGTGGTGGAGCGAATTTGCATCTGGTCGAGCTTGTCCGCGGTCCACGGAATGTCCGGATCGAGCTCCAATATGACCTGGTAGCTGTCACCCGTCGCAAATATCGTCGATGCCTGATTGGTCCCGAATCCATAATAGAGCGTGTTGCGCAACTGGTCGGAATTGATGCCGAGCAGCTGCGCCTTGTCCTCGTCGATCACCAGATTGGCCTGCAACGCATTGTTCTGCAGATTGCTCGATACGTCGACAAAGGTCTGCCGTTCCTGCTGCATCGCCAGCAGCATCTTTTGCGACCAGGGATAAAGATCGGTCGAACTGACGCTCTGCAGCACATATTGATACTGGGCATTGGACGAGACACCGCCAATCCGCAGATTCTGCACGGCGATTGGATAACTGGTGATCCCGGGAATTTTTGCCAGCGTCTGACGCAGATCCCGCAGCAGCGGCTCCAGAGCCTGCCGTTCCGATTTGGGCTTCAATTCGACGAACAGCCGTCCCTGATTGAGGCTGGCGGAGTTGAAGCCGCCGCCGACGTTCGAGACGACATGCGTGACATAGGGGCGGCTCGATATGGCGTCTGCGACCTGCTTTTGCAGGGCGACCATTGCGTCAAACGATATGTCCTGGCGGGCTTCGGTCGATATCGACAATTGCCCGATATCCTCGGTCGGCAGAAACCCCTTATTGATGGTGGAAAAGAGATAGGCAGTGGCAACGACGGTCAAAAGGAAAATGGCAAGGATCAGCGGCCTTGCACGCAGGCACAGATCAAGGATCCGGGCATAGCCGCCCTGGACACTGTCAAAGATCCGTTCGGTCAGCGCCTTCTTGCCATCGTCGTCATGCTTCTCAGCGCGCAAATGGCTGCACAGCATCGGCGTCAACGTCAGCGATATGAGCGCCGAGGCGATGATCGCCACGGTTACGACCACGGCAAATTCGTTGAAGATGCGCCCGACCACGCCGCCCATCAGCAGGATGGGGAGGAAGACCGCAACCAGCGATGTCGTGATCGAAATGATGGTGAAGCCGATCTCTTCGCTGCCCTTCAACGCCGCTTCGCGCGGCGTCATGCCGTCCTCGATGTGCCGCGTTATATTTTCGAGCATGACGATCGCGTCATCGACGACCAGTCCCACGGAAAGCGTGAGGCCGAGAAGCGAAATATTGTCGATGGAAAAGCCAAGGACATACATGGCGCCCAGCGTCGCGATCAGTGACAGCGGCACGGCGACAACCGGGATCAGGGTTGCAGACAGCCGGCGCAGGAACACGAATATGACGAGGATCACCAGGCCAATGGTGAGCATCAGAGTGAACTGAACATCGGATACCGCCTGCCGGATCGAGGCAGAACGGTCGTTCAGGAGATGGATGCTGGCCGACGGCCCAAGGTCCTGCTCGAACTGCGGCAGGATCGCCCTGACCCGGTCCACCACGTCGACGGTATTGGCGCCCGGCTGGCGCAAGACTGCGAGCACCAGAGCCGGCTTGCCGTCATACCGGCTCTCGGTCTGTGTGGTTGCGACGGAATCAACGACGCGCGCAACATCGCCGAGCCGTACCAGCTTGCCGTTCGGCGCGGCAACGATGATCTGGCGAAACGTGTCGGCATTCTGCGCCTGTGTGTCGGCCTCGATCGCCATCTGCTGCGTCGGGCTGGAAATCGTGCCAACCGGCGCAATGGAATTCTTGGCCGCGACGGCATTGGTCAGTTCATCGAGGCCGATACCCCGTGCGGTCGCCGCGTTGGGATCGACCTCGACCCGCACCGCATATTGCTTGGCGCCGAAGACCTGCACCTCGCCGACGCCATTGATCGTTGAAAAGGCTGGCGACATGACATTCTCGGCATAATCGTCGAGCTTCGACAGTTGCATCGTGTCGCTCTGCAGCGCCACAAGCACGACCGGCGCATCCGCAGGATTGGATTTGCGGTAGCTCGGCGGTGTCGTCATGTTCGATGGCAGCCGGCGCAGCGTACTCGCGATTGCCGCTTCGACATCGGCTGCCGCCTGGTCGATATTGCGGTTGAGATCGAATTCGAGCGTGATCTGTGTCGAGCCAAGCGTGCTGGTCGCGCTGATCGTCGAAATGGCCTGGATGGTGGAGAATTCTTTGATCAGCGGCGTCGCAACGGCGTTGGCCATGGTGTCGGGAGACGCGCCAGGCAATTTCGCCGAGACTGTGACAATCGGAAAGTCGACTTCCGGCAGGGCCGCCACGGGCAGGAATTTGTACGCAAAGAGCCCTGAAGCGGCCAGTGCAACGGAAAGCAGAATTGTTGCTATGGGGCGCCGGATGAAGATCGACGAGATGTTCATCTCTCAACCTTTTGCGGTGCCACACCATTATCCTGCGATGGCGTCGCCTGTGCTTCCTTCGTTGTGGTCTGCACTGTCGCGCCATCCTGGAGATGCAACTGGCCATCCACGACAACCTGATCTCCGGGCTGGACGCCGGAAGCGATTACCGCCGTATCGCCAGCCGTATTGGCAAGGGCAACGGTCTGCATCGCAACTGTCTTGTCGGGGTGGACAAGGAAGACGAAGGAGCCGTTGCTGCCTTGCTGCACGGCGATGAGCGGGACGGTCGTCGCATCCTTTTGCAGGCTGAGGTCGACCACGGCCGTGACATACTGGCCCGGCCAGAGGGCGCCATCGCTATTGGCAACGTCGGCCTTGAGAACGACCGTGCCCGATGCGGTGTCGACGCTTGAATCGATGAAGTTCAACTGGCCCGTCGCGACCGTGGCGTCACTGCCGGGCAGCTTGATCTGGACGGTCGCCGGATTGTTCGCGACTGCCGCCCTGACGGCCGCCAGATCGCTCTCAGCCAAGGTGAACGAGACGCGCAGCGGCGCCATCCGCGTGATGGTCAAGAGGCCGCCGGTCGTGTCGCTGGTGCGAACCAGATTGCCGACAGACGTATTGACGACGCCAACCCGCCCGTCGATGGGCGCCGTGATTGTCATATAGGACAGTTGCACCTGGTCGGCGGCAATCTGCGCCTTGTCCATGTTGATCATCGCTTCGAGCACCTTGACCGCCGCATCCAACTGGTAGACTTGCTGGTTGGTGTCGATGCGCTGCTTGGCAAGGTCCTGCGCGCCCGAAAGGTCGAGTTGGGCAGCAACGAGACTGGCTTGATCCTTGGCCAGCGCGGCCTGATCCTTGTCGATGGTGGCGCGGATGGCCCGGTCATCGAGCTTGAAGAGCACGTCCCCCGTTTTGACCATCTGGCCGTCGGTGACGCTGCGGGTGACGACGATCCCATCGATCTGCGGCCGGACGGCAACCGTTTCGACCGGCTCGATCGTGCCGACGACGGTCTTGGTCACCGGAACGTCCTCTTTCCTGGCGGCGGCGACGACCACCAGGGGAACGGCAGCGCCGCGCTTCTTGGCCTTTGCCGGCGCAGCGGTCTTGTCGGCGGTGACCGAGGCTGTTGGTATCGCGGTAATATCGGGCGCCGAAGCGCGCAACGACAATTCGGGATAGGCGAGGAAGTAGCCGACGCCGATGATGACTGGAACAGCGATCACAAGGCCGATACGCTTCATGACAAATTGTCTTCCTCGGGGTGCAGCAACCATCTCAGCACTAATCCCTCTACGGACCATTACAAATTATAGTTTTGTAATGATTGGGGCCCGCATTGCTGCATGCCCCACGCCAGCTATAGGCGCCAATTGGGTTTTTCGCAGGGCACGCGCCCGGCGATCAATTTCTCTTCACGCATATGTTACAGCGTTGCCATAAGCCGCAACGCTAGTTTGCGCGGAAACCTCGATCCCACGACCGTCGTTCCGGCCGCGCCTGCTTCGACCTAGCGAAGCAGGAATGCGTGCATAGAAAACTTTTCGCTTGTCACCACACTGTTATAAACAGACAGTAGAAGAAAAATAATGCGCAGCTGTGCATTCGGGGAAGAAACAATGGCTTTAAGTGCTTTTCTCAAGGTCGAGAATATCAGCGTCGGCTACGGCGCGACGACTGTCCTGGACAAGCTTGATCTGGGGATCGGGAAGGGCGAATTCGTTGCCCTGCTCGGCTCGTCCGGGTGCGGAAAGACCACCCTTCTGCGCACGATTGCCGGTTTCGCCAAGCCCTTTGTCGGTTCGATCCAGGTTGCGGGCCGCGATGTCACGCAAATGCCTCCTGACAAGCGGGGCATGGCTCTGGTCTTCCAGTCCTATGCGCTGTGGCCTCACATGACAGTAGCACAAAACATCGGCTACGGATTGAAACTGCAGAAGCGCCCGCGTGGTGACATCGAGGCGCGGGTGACGGAAATGCAGAACCTGCTCGGTCTTTCCGGACTTGGCAACCGCAAGCCCGGTCAGCTTTCCGGTGGACAAAGGCAACGGGTGGCGCTGGGCCGCGCGCTGGCGATTGATCCGGAAATTCTTCTGCTTGACGAGCCGCTGTCCAATCTCGACGCACGCATCCGGCTGACGGTGCGCCACGAAATCCGCTCGCTGCAGAAACGTCTTGGCATCACCGCGATCCACGTCACCCATGACCGCGAGGAAGCCATGGTGATGGCCGACCGGATCGTCATCATGAATGCCGGACGGATCGAACAGCAGGGCACACCCGAAGAGGTTTACAACAAGCCCGCCTCCCCCTTCGTCGCGGCCTTCATGGGCGCCGAGAATCTGCTGAGCATGCGGGCCAAACTGCAAAGTGATCAGATCGAACTTGTTGAGGGTGAATTCAACGCCGCCGCTGTTACCCCCCAGAGCGGGCGCGCTTTGACGAGTGGTGCCGTCGACGTGCGGTTTCGCGCCGAAGCGGCCCGTCTTGCCCGGAGCGGTGATCGGACTGTCCTCGATCCCGGGGCGCTGGAACTGCGTGGCCAAGTGGCGAGCGTCAGCTATCCGGGCGGTCACTGGCGCCATGCCGTGCGCCTGGGCGATCACGAGATCCTTGTCGATGCCAATTCGCCATTCGACCAGGGCGAAACAGTGAAGGTGCGCATACCGGCCGAGGCTCTGTTCATCTTCAACACAGCCGCGGCTACGGCCGACGCCCAACCACATTGAGAAATTGGCGGCCGGGCAACCGGTTGTCATTGAATACTGCTAACCACGAATACTGCTAACCACTCATTTTTCGATCAAGGAGCTACCTATGAAAAGACTTCTACAGGCTTCTCTCATCCTCGGACTTGCGGCGACGCCAGCCGCCGCGGCCGATCTTACGGTTCTGACCGCCGGGGACCAGAACATGGTCGACTACGTCAACGACTATCTTGGACCACTCTTCGAGAAGGAAAATCCGGGCATGAAGGTGCGCGTGGTTGGAACGGGTCCCGGTGACGCCGGCTCGCAGAAGATCGTCGAGCGTTTCGATGCGCAGGCCAAGGCCAATACCGAGAAATGGGACGCGGACGTTGCTGTCATCCACGAGAAGTTCGCCGGGCCGTTGGTCAAGGACGGATACCTCGAATCCTACCGTTCCAAGATCGCTTCCGGCGCAATGGTCACCAGTGAAAAGGCCAAGATGGCGCTGGGTTCGGACGTCGATGGCTATGTCATGCCGATGTTTTCCAGCCAGACCGCCATCGCCTACAATCCGTCCGTCATTCCCAATCCGCCCAAGAGTTACGAGGAACTCGTCGCTTGGGCCAAGCAGAATCCGAAGCAGTTCGGCTATAACGGCATCAAGGGCGGTGCCTCCGGCGTCAGCTTCGTCATGGGCTGGATCTACGCCTTTGGCGATGGCGATGCCAACAAGCTGATGAACGGGCCGTTTGACGAGGCGGAGACAACGAAGTGGGACAAGGCTTTTGCGGGTCTGAAAGACTTCACCACAAACGCTGTTCTCACCCCAGGGAATGCCGGTACGCTCGATATGCTAAGCCGCGGCGAGATCGCCATGGGTCCAGTCTGGGTGGACATGTTCTATTCCTGGAAGGCCGATGGCAAACTGCCGCCGGAAATGAAGCTGTTCCTGCCAGCACCGGGCATGCCCGGGCAACCGATGCACTATGTGATCCCGGCGAAGAGCCCGAACACGGAACTGGCGGAGAAGTTCGTCGCACTCGCCACCAGCCCCAAGGTGCAGGCTGACGGCATCGTCAAGCGCTTCAACTGGTATCCCGGCATCGACGCGAAGTTCGTGCAGCCGGAACTCGACAAGGCGAGCTGGGACAAGCTGTTCGTTGACATCTCCCCGGACGACCTTGCCAGCAAGGGCAAGCCCTTCCCTATCGCTCCCTATAACAAGGCAATTCTGGAGGCCTACGAAAAGAATGTAGCCAACTAAGTTTTACCAGCATCGGATCGCCAGTTCGGCTGGCGGTCCCCCTCCCCTCCTCCGGGATCCTCCATGCAGAAGCGTCTTCTTGCCATTCTCCTTGTCCTGCCGGCACTGACCATGATCGTGCTGTTTTTCATCGTGCCACTGTTTGCTTCGATCGTCGGTGCATTCGAGATCGGTGATACGTTCGGTCTCGGAAATTTCACGAAGTCGTTTGAGCTCTATTCGAAAGACATGATATTCTCGCTTGTCATTGTCGGGATTTCGGCGGCGTTCATCGGCCTTTTCTCGGTCGCCATTGGCGGCTATCTCATCCTCGGCGAGAACCCGCGCGCCGTGGCGCTGCTGCGTTGGCTCTATCGCTGGCCGATGTTCATTCCGTTCATCGTCGTCGGCCAGGTCATGCGCACTTTCCTCGCCAAGAACGGTCTGATGAACAATATTTTTGTCAGCCTCGGCCTGCTGACGCCGTTGCAGACGGTCGGCTTCCTCGACTGGCGCGGCATCGTCATCGCTTTCGTCTGGAAACAGACGCCGTTCGTTACCCTGCTCGTCGCCGGTGCCATGGCTTCGCTCGATCGCAGCACCATCGAAGCGGCGCGTAATCTCGGGGCCTCGCGGTTGCGAATCCTGATCGAGATCGTGTTGCCGCAGATCGCCGGCACGCTCCTGGTCGGCCTGATCCTGTCCTTCGTTACGATGATGTCGGTGCTGTCCGTTCCACTGATGATCAACGCACAATCACCCACGATGCTGACGGCGGACATTGCCTTCCGCATCAATGCCCATGGCGACTATGGCGTGGCCAATGCGCTCGGCATGATCTCGCTCCTGCTGACGGCAGGCGTTGCTCTGATATATCTGAGGCAGACGGTAAGGGAGCGCTCATGATGGTCCGCATCGATCTTTGGTGGCTGCCGCGCGCGTTTGTACTGGGGCTGCTGGCCTTTGTCATTTTCGGGCCGTTGACCAACCTCGTTCTATGGACCGTGGCGGAGAAATGGTATTTCCCGCATATGCTGCCGCTCGAGTACGGCGTGAGCTTTTGGCAGCGGGTGTTTTCGCCGCGCGGCAATGCCATGGAATCGCTGGGGACGAGTGTCCTTATCGCCACGCTGACGGTTATCGCTTCGCTGGCGCTGGCCATACCCGCCGGATACGCACTGTCGCGATTGAAGCTGCCTTTCCGCGGCCTCATCCTCCTCGCGTTCCTGATCCCGCAGGCCTTCCCCAACCTGCCGGTCTATGTGAACATCGCACGGTTCTTCTATCAGATCGGCCTCAATGGCACGATTCCAGGCGTGGTGATGGTGCATGTGACCCATGGGCTGGTCTTCGCGGTGTGGATTGCGACAGCGGCGTTCTCCGCGGTGGAAATCGACCTCGAGGACGCCGCACGTTCGATCGGCGCTGGTCCTATCCAGGCCTTTCGCGATGTAACGCTACCCCTCGCCGCGCCGGGCTTGATGGCGAGCGCGATCTTTGTCTTTCTGGAATCGCTCGACGAGTTCACCGGCAGCTATTTTGTCGGTGCGCCCGATGTAACCACTCTGCCGCTCCTGCTCTATACCGCGGGTGCCGGGGGCAATTATCAGATCGCTTCCATCACGGCGCTGCTGTTGCTCGTCCCATCGATTGGCTTCATGCTGGTCGTGGAGCGATTCTTGCGCGCCGATGTACTTTCCAAGGTCGGGCATTAGAAGCCTTTCTGACCTTCTCGACAGGTTTTACGGGGGATATTGTGGGGAGTTCCAAGGGCAAAAAGACGTCGAAGGGCGACAAGCAATATGTCAGCGCCCTGCAGGTGGCAAAGCATGCCGGCGTATCGCGTTCGGCGGTTTCGCGCGCCTTTACGCCTGGCGCCAGTGTTTCGGCCAAGAAACGCGAAAGGATCATGGAAGCCGCGGAAGCGCTTGGCTATCAGGTCAATGATCTGGCGCGGGGTCTCCTCGCCCGCAAGAGCCGCCTTGTGGGGCTTGTCGTCACCAATCCGGAACTCGGCTACCGGGCGCACCTTGTCGCCGCACTGACCAAGGCACTCATTCACCGGGGCAGCGTGCCGATCGTCATCAACACCGGGCGGACCGAAGAGGAACTGGTTGCGGCACAAAAGACGTTGTTTGGCTACCGCGCCGAGGCGACGATCATTCTGTCGGGCTCTCCGCCCTCCGCCTTCGTCGAGCTTGCCCGCCGCAATGGCCAACCGCTCATTGTCCTTGGACGCTCCGAAACCGGCGCGGACGACGTGAATATCGACAATGAAGGAGCCGGCCGGGAGGCGGCACGGTTTTTCCTTGGCGGCGGCGCCAAGCGACTTGGCTTTGCCGGAGCGCTGTCACGCACGCCGACAACAGTCGAGCGGGAACATGGCTTCCGTCATGAAGGCGAATTGCACGGGGCTGCTGTAATGATCGGAAACGGCAGCAATTCGAACTATGCCGGGGGGCAGGAAGCGGCACAGCAACTGTTCGCCGGTGCGCAAAAACCGGACGCTGTGTTTTGCGTGAACGATCTGGTGGCCTTCGGGCTGATCGACTATGTGCGCCGGCATACGGCCCTGTCCATTCCCGGCGATGTTTCAGTTATCGGCTTTGACGACATCCCCGAAGCCCGGTGGGATGCTTACAATCTGACCACTTTCCAGCAGGACGCAACGACGATGGCGGCGCATGCGGTGGCGCTTCTCGACCGCCGGGAAGCTGATCCGGACTGCCCACCCGCCCATGAACGCCTGGGCACGCGGCTCATCCTGCGCGGCAGTGCGCGTACTCCCGCTTGATTTCCATCCTCCTGAACTTCCGAGGCCTTTCCATGAAAATAATCCAGGTGACCGATTTGCATCTCGTAGCGCCCGGCGAGACCTTGTGCGGCCTCGACCCGTTGGCGCGGCTCCAGGCCTGCATCGCGGATATCAACAGCAACCATGCCGACGCCGGGCTCGTCATCTTCACCGGCGATCTGAGTGAGACCGGGGCGGAGGTTACCTACCGGTTCCTGGCGGATGCCTTGACGAAGCTCACGCTGCCTTTCCGGCTGATGCTGGGCAACCATGATGATCGAAATGTCTTTCTGCATGTCTTCGACGGCATTCCAACGGAAGGGGGGTTCGTGCAAAGCGTCGAAGATACCGCCGAGGGGCGGCTAATCCTGCTCGATACGCTTTTGCCTGGAAAGCCCGAGGGCAAGCTTGACGACGCGCGTTTGACGTGGCTGCGCCAGCGGCTTCAGGAGGCGAGGGGCAGGCCGGTATACCTTTTCTCACACCACCCGCCCTTTCCCATTCACATGCCGCTGCTCGACCGTATGGGCATCATTGAGGCCGAGCCGCTACACGCGCTGTTGGTGGAACACGGCGATGTGCGCCACATTTTTGCCGGGCATGCGCACAGGCCTATCGCTGGGAGCTGGCGGGGCATACCTGTGAGTGTCTTGCGCAGCACCAACCATCAGTCGGCGCTCGATTTCTCACCGGACCGGATTGCAACGACGCACGAGCCCCCGGCCTATGCAGTGATCTTCATCGATAGGAACGGCGTGATCGCGCATTTCCATGACTTCCTCGACGAGACGGCCGCCTATCGCTGACCGCCGTCGCCTTTGCCGGTTTGAGCCCGAATTTCCTCTGACGGCACGCGGGAGAACATTGTGCGGTAGAGTTTGGAAAACCGGCCGGGATTGGTGAAATGAAACCGGGCCGCGACGTCCCGCACCGATGCAGCTTTTCCTTCCAAGATCAATTCGCGTGCGGCGGCCACGCGGAAGCTCATCAGGATTTTGACGGGGGTATCGCCATGGTACTTTCGAAACAGCCGCTGCAAGGAGCGCACCGTCAGCCCGGCAACAGCGGCGATATCTGCGATCGTGATCGGATTGTAGAGATTTTCGCGAATGAACGCTTCCGCAAGCTTCAATTGCCGCTGGGAATCTTTGGTCGGGGTGGCAATTGGAAGAACATTCGGGCTCACAAATTGGCTGGTCTGCGCATCGGCCGGGCCAGAGGCTCTCCGCTCAGTTTCATGGGGCGTGTTATCGGTCATTCTGGATAACCCTGATCTGGTGCTGCTCAATCAATATGGTACGATGCAATCAATGGTAGTATTTGATTTTGTTTAAACGCGTGATTGCAGTGACGATAAATCAGCTGAAATCATTTGGAAATTCGACCTTAGAACTATTCGGCGGTCAATTTATTGTGTTGACAGCTGTCAACTCTGAGGCCGTGCAATCTGTGATTGATTTTGGGGTGGTGCCCCCAGACGGCCGGTTGACAGCTGTCAACGCCGTTGCCTGCTGCAAGGGTTAAGCCAGCCGGCTTCGCGATTCACTTTTTATAAACCACACTTCCTTACAATTTGCGGCAATTGCCACTAACTGTAAGCGAGTACCTCAGTGTCCCAGCGTAAACAGGCAGTCACATCCGCACTGCAGATACCGGCGATTTCCCGCCGCCAGATTCTGCTAGGCCTCGGCACCATCGCCGCGGCAGGCATGACCGGATGCACGCAGACGACATTCGAACTGCCGGAGATGAATATCGACCCGCTGCCGACCAGCGGAATTCGCCCGCAAATCAGCATCGACAAAGCGGTGACGCTTCCTGACGTAATGTATGCGGCCGTGCAGGAGGGGCCCTACTCGCTGCCAGCGGTACCCTATCAAAAGGTTCCGGCGCAATTCCGCCGGCAGATCGTGGTCGATCCGACCGGCGAGCGGCCCGGCACCATCGTTGTGAGCTTGCAGGATCATTTCCTCTACCTCGTTCAGCCGGGCGGCGACGCCATCCGCTATGGTGTCGGTATCGGCAAGGCGGGGTTCCTGTGGAGCGGCCGAGCCAACATCCAATACAAGAAGGAATGGCCGCGCTGGACACCGCCACGCGAAATGATCGGCCGCAAGCCGGAACTTGCTAAATTCGAGAATGGCATGGAGCCCGGCCCGCAGAACCCACTGGGCGCGCGTGCCCTCTATATTTTCAAGGATGGCGTCGATACCGGCTACCGCATCCACGGTTCGCCCGAGTGGTGGTCCATCGGCCAGTCCATGTCATCAGGCTGCGTACGCCTGATCAATCAGGACATTATCGACCTTTACAACCGCGTGCCGGGCAAGGCGACAGTTGTAGTTGGCTAAGGCCCTCGAACCGTCTAAGATGGCATTAGTAGGTGTCGAGCTTATCCACCTGATTCGTTTTCCGACGAATGCCGTATCCGAACAACGGTAGTTATCTCTGCTATAGCTTCTGTTTAATCAATCGTTTACCATAATTTCAATGGTTTATGATTCTGCTCAACTGCCCATCAATGAACTGTTTGCGCCTGTCGTTGCAGCGGAGGACGCGTTGGCGCGCCTCGATGAAAGGGTGGGGCGCAAGGGTGACATTGCGGAGGCCGCCAACCGCCGGTCCCGGGACGAGTTGCTGCGTGAAGGAGAGGGCTGGATCGCCCGCTCGCATTTCCTGGAGGCATGCAACGCCCTTTGGCTCGCCGGCGAACTTGTCCATGTCGAAGATCTGGTGCTGCATGACGCCCGCATGGACATCCGCACACCGACCCATGAACTGACGCGGTCGCACGCGATCCTGCGCAGCCGCCGCCAGATCGCAGCCAGACCACCAGGGTGGGCGCTCAGTCCGAATGGCATTGCAGCGCTGCGCGGCCGCGAAGGCCCCGACATTTTGATACGGACGGCTGAAACGGCGTCGCCTGTTCGGCCAGCGCCAAGCGCCAACGACGAAACCAGAACATTGGCCGAGAACGAATTCGAGGATGGACTTGCCCGCCTCGATGCCTTGCTCAATCGCTCGTCCAAACTTCTGACGCAGTCAACACCGGCCGCCCCATCAAGGAAGGGGAGGGGTGAGCAGGTACCCGAGCCCGCAGAGACCACGCCGGACGGCGACCCGCTGGTCTACGATCCGGATTGGGATGAAGATGCGCGGCTCGACCAATGGTTCAACGTGAATGAACGAAGCCGGGAGCTGCCGCCCTTGCTGGCAGCAGCCGTCGTTTGGGATGCCTGGGAGGAATTGGAGCCCTTGCAACACCAGCATTGGCTTGGCCCTATGCTGGTTTCGGCCATGTTGCGCGAACGCGGAAAGACCAGATCGCATCTGGCTGCCTTCAATGCGGGCTTGCGCTCCATTCCGCGCGAACGCCGCCGTGCCCGGGATCGCACCACGCGGCTCCTTGCGTTCCTCGAAGCGGTGCATGGATCGAGCATGGCCGGCCTTAAGGAGGTCGAACGACTGAGTCTGGCGCGCATGCAGATGGAGCGCAAACTAAAGGACCGCCGCTCGACGTCGAGTCTGCCCGGCATGATCGATCTCATCTTGTCGCGACCGATGGTGTCGACCGCCTTGATCGCAAAGGAACTCAAGGTTACGCAGCGCGGCGCGCTCAATCTCGTGGCCGAACTTGGCGTTCGGGAAATGACGGGCAGGGGGCGTTACCGCGCCTGGGGCATCGTCTGAATTCGCATCGGACCCCCAATCCGCTGCCTCATAAATTAGTTGATTATTTTACTCATAAATACTAAGCCCCTTGCGACCCGACACAGAGCCGCGCTTCTGGAACCTCGTCCCATCACGGAATTCCACTTCCAAGCGTCGCATGTTTTGAAGGAAGGCGGAGCAATGCAAGGACAGACGCGAGTACATTCCAAAGGCGGCGCCTTCACCGTCCATGCAAAGGCGGCAATGTTCGCCTGCGCAATTCTTGGCTCCGGGTTGGCCTACTCGCCAGTCCACGCTGAGGAACCGGCACCTGCGCCACAGATCGAGGCTGCGCCGTACTCCGCACCGACGCCCGCACCCGCATCGCGAACCGCCGTCGCCGCGCAGCCCGGGCAGCAGGTGGCCGGCACACTGCCGCACAATCTCTCGCCATGGGGCATGTTCATGGCGGCGGATTGGGTGGTCAAAGCGGTGATGATCGGACTGGCGTTCGCGTCTCTTGTCACCTGGACGGTATGGCTCGCCAAGACACTGGAGCTTGCCGGAGCACGCATACGCGGCCATCGTGCCGTGAACGTCATAGCAAATGCCCGCACCTTGCTCGATGCCGAACGGGCAATGGAAGGGCGCAAGGGGACAGGCGCGATGCTCATCCACGCGGCACGCGAGGAGGTACGTCTTTCCTCAGACGCTCAATCACATGCCGGCGCCGACGGTCTGAAAGAACGCGTTGCTTCGCGCCTTCACCGCATCGAGACACAAGCCGGTCGCCGCATGAGCCGCGGCACGGGCGTTCTCGCGACCATCGGTTCCACCGCGCCTTTTGTCGGGCTGTTCGGGACTGTATGGGGCATCATGAATGCCTTCATCGGCATTTCAGAATCGCAGACGACCAATCTCGCCATCGTTGCGCCGGGCATTGCCGAAGCGCTGCTCGCAACCGCCATCGGCCTTGTCGCCGCTATTCCCGCCGTCGTCATCTACAACGTATTTGCACGGTCGATCACTGGCTATCGGCAATTGCTGGCGGATGCAACGGCCGGTGTCGAGCGGCTCGTCAGCCGCGATGCGGACTATGCATTGGTGCCGAAAACGCAGCACTCACGCGCAGCAGCAGAGTAGGCGATCAGGACCATGGCCGGCGGCATCAGGCACAATAGCTCCGACGACGAACTCCACGAGAACCACGAAATCAACGTGACGCCGTTCATCGACGTCGTGCTGGTGCTGCTCATCATCTTCATGGTGGCGGCTCCACTCGCGACCGTCGACATCAATGTGGACCTTCCGGCATCGACTGCAACCAAGGCACCGCGACCCGACCAGCCAGTCTATGTGACCCTCAAGGACGACAAGACCATCGCGATCGGCGATGACACGGTAACGCGCGATACGCTCGGCAGTTTTCTCGACCAACATACCAAGAGCAACAGGGAAACGCGCATCTTCCTGCGCGCTGACAGGGCAGTCGATTATGGTGCGCTGATGGATCTGATGAACACGCTACGTGACAGCGGCTATCTCAAGATAGCGCTGGTCGGGCTTGAGAGCGTACCCGCAGCCACCCCGAGCGGAAGCATAGAATAATGTTCGCCGGCCCAAGCGCAGCGAGGGGAGGGTGGATCGATTGGCGCGAGATCGGTCTTTGGTCGGCAGCCGGACTTGTCGTCGCAAGTCTCCACGCCGGCAGCGCCTGGTATGTACAGAACTATCAACCCGTTGACAGGGGCGGTGATATCGCAGCCACGGTCGTGATCGACATGGAGCCGCTCCCTGCGCCAGTGGTGGCCGAGCCGGTCAAGGAAGAAGTTGCGCCCGTCGAACCGCAGCCGGTAAAACTTGACCCCGTACCGCAGGAAGCCACTGCGCCCGAGCCCGTTGAGGACATTCAACCGGAGCCGGAACAGGTTCAGCCAGCCGAAGAGGCGATGAAACAACCCGAGCCCGATATGGCCGATGCGGTCACGCCGGAGCCAGAAGCGGTCGAAGAAGTGGTGGAGGAGACTGTCGAACTCCCCAAAGCGGAGGTACCTCTGCCTGTTGTAAGGCCGACGCCGGAGACTCCCGATGTGCCAAAAAAGCGGGTCGCCAAGAAGGCTGATCCCAAGCCGGTGCAACAAAAACCAACTGCACGTGCAGTGGATACGCAGGTGACAGAAGCCAAACAGCCACCGAGCGTCTCCAGCGCGGCATCCGCCCGGCAAGCGGAACGTTGGTCGACGC
Organism: Hyphomicrobiales bacterium; assembly: GCA_900473175.1. Taxonomy (GTDB): domain Bacteria; phylum Pseudomonadota; class Alphaproteobacteria; order Rhizobiales; family Rhizobiaceae; genus Phyllobacterium. The sequence goes on from UCKM01000014.1 coordinate 63,432, forward strand.
GCATTCAATCCTATCTCACTCGCCGCACAAGAGGAGCGCGGACGGCTGGCAAAGGAACTGTGAGCGTGCGCTTCGTCGTCACGCGGGACGGGAATATCATATCGGCGAGCGTCGCAGGCAGTTCTGGTTCACCTCAGCTTGATCAAACCGTCGTCGATGCCGTTCGGCGCGCATCGCCGGTTCCATCCGCCCCCGCGGAGGTCGCGGTGTCCAGGCAGAGCTTTACCGTCCCGTTCGAAATCCGGTAGCTATCCGCCCGCGATCATCTGCGCGGCCTTCTCGGCGATCATGAGGGTCGGGGAATTGGTGTTGCCGGAGGTGATCGATGGCATGATCGATGCGTCCGCCACCCTCAGCCCCTCGATGCCGCGCACACGCAGTTGTGGATCAACCACCGACTCCGGATCGGCGCCCATGCGGCAGGTGCCGACCGGATGAAAGATGGTGGTGCCAATGGCTCCAGCGGCTTCAATCAATTCCGTTTCGGTTTGATAGCCTGGGCCCGGCTTGAACTCCTCCGGATGGAAGCGCTGCAGCGGTTCTTGCGCCACGATATTGCGCGTGATGCGAATTGAATCCGCCGCGACGTGCCGGTCATTTGCCGTCGTAAGGTAATTGGGCCGGATTGCTGGCTGCACACGGTGATCAGGCGATTTTACGTGGACGGACCCCCGGCTTTCCGGACGCAGATTGCACACGCTCGCGGTAAAGGCCGGGAAAGCATGGACGTTCTCACCGAACTTCTCCAGCGAAAGCGGCTGCACGTGATATTGCAGATTGGGTGTGGCAAAAGATGGATCGGACCGGGTGAAGACGCCAAGCTGGCTTGGGGCCATCGACATCGGGCCGGACTGGTTCAGGACATATTCGAATGCGATTGACGCTTTGCCGAGCAGCCGGTTAGCCTTCTCGTTGAGCGTTGGAATGCCGGTAACCTTGTAAGCGCAGCGCAATTGCAGATGATCCTGCAGGTTCTCGCCGACGCTTCGCCGTTCAAGGACGGTCTCGATACCCGCGTCCTGCAGCACGTCGCCTCGCCCGATGCCCGACAGTTCCAGAATATGCGGCGAGCCGACCGAACCTGCTGTAAGAATCACTTCGCGCCGGCACTGCGCCGACCGGATCGTTCCTGCCTGTTCAAACTCGACGCCTTTGACCTTGAGTCCCTCGAAAACCAGCCTGCGCACCTGCGCGCCGGTCTCGACGAAAAGGTTTTTCCGCTTGAGGGCAGGGCGCAGGAATGCCTTGGCGGTATTCCATCTGATGCCGCGCTTCTGGTTCACCTTGAAATATGAGGAGCCTTCATTGTCGCCGCGATTGAAGTCATCGGTGCGCGGTATCCCGGCCGCTTCCGCCGCATCGCGGAATGCGTCGAGGATATCCCAGTGGAGCCGCGCTTCCTCGACACGCCATTCGCCGCCGGCGCCGTGGAAATCATCCGCGCCAAGGTAATAGTCTTCCGACTTCTTGAAATAAGGCAAGACATCGTCCCAGCCCCAGCCGGTGCACCCATCCTGACGCCATAGATCATAGTCGCGCGACTGGCCGCGCATATAGATCATGCCATTGATCGATGAGCAGCCACCGAGCACCTTGCCGCGCGGATAATTCAGCATCCGGCCATTCAGTCCGGGCTCCGCCTCGGTAGAAAAACACCAGTCGGTACGCGGGTTCGAGATGCAGTAAAGATATCCGACTGGGATATGGATCCACGGATAATTATCCTTGCCGCCCGCCTCAAGCAGCAGCACCGAGACGTCCCGGTTTTCAGAGAGGCGATTGGCGAGCGTACAGCCGGCCGTACCCGCGCCGACGATGATATAATCATAGTTCGCCATCATCGGATCAGCTCTCGGATTTGCTCTCGAGCTTCTTGCCGAGGCGCGAGGCATAGAGTTCGCCGATAATGCCGCGCCGGAAGACAAGGACGCAAACCATGAAAATGATCCCGGTGACGACCGTTACAGGAAATTCGGATGTGGCGAGATAGTTTTCGAGCGTTGAAATCAGCGCCGCACCGAAGATCGGCCCGACCAGCGTTCCAATGCCTCCAAGCAAGGTCATCAGCACGACCTCGCCGGACATTTGCCAGCTTACGTCGGTGAGCGTGGCGAACTGGAAGACGATGGCTTTCAGTCCGCCCGCAAGGCCGGTCAGGGCAGCGGACATGACGAAGGCGGCCAGCTTGTAACGGGCAACGGAATAGCCGAGCGATATGGCGCGGTTTTCATTCTCGCGCACGGATTTCAGGATCATGCCAAAGGGCGAATTGATGATCCGCCAGATGATGAACATGCCGGCCAGAAAGACGGCGAGGACGAAGAAATACATGTTGAGCGGCTGCTCAAGATCGATAAAGCCGAAAAGGTGTCCGCGCGGCACCCCCTGAATTCCGTCCTCGCCATGGGTGAAGGAGGCCTGCAAGCAGAAGAAAGCGAACATCTGTGCCATGGCAAGGGTGATCATCGTCGAATAGATGCCCTGCCGCCGGATGGCGAGAAAGCCTATGACGAGCCCGAGGATCGCGGCTCCGGCGACTCCTGTCAGAATGCCCAATTCCGGCGAAAACCCCCACTCCTTGACTGAATGCGCGGTGAAATAGGCAGCGCCGCCAAAAAACGCCGCATGACCGAACGAGAGAATGCCGGCATAGCCGAGCAGCAGGTTGAAGGCGCAGGCGAACAGCGCAAAGCATAGGACCTTCATAAGAAAGACCGGGTAGAAGTGAAACGGCGCGAGGATCAACAGGACAATGCCGATGAGGATCAGCGTCGTTTCCAGCGTGAGAAACCGCGGCTTCGGGGCGGAAATGGTGGCTTCAGTCACGTCAGACCTCCTTACCGAACAGGCCCGCGGGGCGAACAAGCAGCACAATCGCCATGATGACAAATATGACGATGCTCGAAGCTTCCGGATAGAACACCTTGGTCAATCCCTCGAAGATCCCGAGCAGATAGCCGGTAACGATGGCGCCGAGAATCGAGCCCATGCCGCCGACGACGACGACGGCGAACACAATGATGATCATGTTGGATCCCATGAGCGGACTGACCTGATAGATCGGTGCCGCCATGATGCCGGCGAGTCCGGCCAGACCGGCGCCGAGGCCATAGGTAAACGTCAGGAGCAAGGGCACGTTGATGCCGAAGGCCCGCACGAGGGTCGGGTTCTCAGTCGCGGCGCGCAGGTAGGAACCGAGCCGTGTCTTCTCGATCAGAAGCCAGGTTCCGAGGCATATCACGAGTGAGGCGACGACCACCCAGGCGCGATATTTCGGCAGGAACATGAAACCGAGATTGACGCCGCCGGCAAGCGCGGCTGGCACGGCATAGGGCTGGCCTGCAGCGCCGTAATAATAACGGAACGTGCCTTCGATCACGAGCGCGAGCCCGAATGTGAACAGCAGTCCGTAAAGATGATCGAGATTATAGAGGCGGGAGAGGGCGATGCGTTCGATGAAGGCACCGGCAAGGCCCACCACCAAGGGAGCCAGGATCAGGGCAGGCCAGTAGCCAATTCCAAGCTGCGCCAGCAGAAGGTAACCGACGAAAGCCCCGAGCATATATTGGGCGCCGTGGGCGAAATTGATGACGCGCAACAGGCCGAAAATAATGGCAAGGCCGAGGCTGAGCATGGCGTAGAACGAGCCGTTGATCAGGCCGATCAGCAACTGTCCGAGAAAAGCCTGGAGCGGAACACCGAAAACCATTGTCATGTTCATCAGACCCCCAGTGCTTCATTGAGCATCGACATGCGGCCGGGCAATTCCCTTACATGGAAATTGTCGATGATCTTGCCGTGGTCTACCACGTAGAAGCGGTCCGCAACCTTACTGGCGAAACGGAAATTCTGTTCAACCAGAAGCACGGTCATGCCCCGCCGTTTCAGCGTTATCAGCACTTCGCCGATGCGCTGGACAATAACAGGCGCGAGACCTTCAGTCGGCTCGTCGAGAAGCAGGAGCTTGACGCCGGTGCGCAGGATCCGCGCAATCGCCAGCATCTGCTGTTCGCCGCCGGAGAGCTTGGTGCCGGGGCTGTTGCGCCGTTCCTTGAGATTCGGGAACAGCTCGTAAATTTCGGCAATCGACATGCCGCCCTTGGCAACAACCGGGGGTAAATTGAGGTTTTCATCAACCGAAAGCGTCGCGAAGATGCCGCGCTCTTCGGGGACAAACCCAATCCCGGCATGGGCGGTGCGATGCAGCGGCACCCGCATCATGTCCTTGCCGTCGAAATTGATCGTGCCGGTGCGTTTGCGAATAATTCCCATGATGGAACGCAGGGTCGTCGTCTTGCCAACGCCATTGCGGCCGAGCAACGTAACTGTCTCACCTTCATTGATATCGAGATTGATGCCGTGCAGCGCGTGGCCTTCCCCGTACCAGGCATGCAGATCGCGGACGGATAGCAAGGGACTACTCATGTTCAGTCCCCATATAGGCGACCCGGACGCGCTCGTCCTGGCTGACCGTGCGATAGTCGCCGGAGGTGAGGATTTCGCCGCGCTGCAGCACGGTTACCTGATCGCAGAGGTCCGCAACCACTTTCAGATTGTGCTCGACCATGAGGATCGCACGGTCCTTTGCCACACCACGAATAATGTCGGAGACGATGTGCACGTCCTCGTGTCCCATCCCGGCCATCGGTTCATCCAGGAGAAGAACCTTCGGGTCGAGTGCCAGCGTAGTGGCAATCTCGAGCACGCGTTTGCGCCCGTAGGAGAGATCTGCAGCGAGGCTATGGCGTGCATCCTGCAAACCGACGGCTTCGATCAGCTTCAGCGCCGCCTCGTTGAGCCGGTTCAGCGCCCGCATCGACAACCAGAACTGGGTGGATAGGCCGCCGGGACGTTGCAGTGCGACGCGAACATTGTCGAGCACGGTCAAATGCGGGAACACGGCAGATATCTGGAAGGAGCGGACAAGACCCATGCGGGCCACCTTGGCCGGATCGGTTCTTGTTATGTCATGGCCAAGTAGTGTGATCGTCCCGCTCGAAGGCTGCAGGAATTTCGTCAGGAGATTGAAGACCGTGGTCTTGCCGGCACCGTTGGGGCCGATCAGGGCATGCACCTTGGCATGGTGAACATCAAGGTCGACGTTGTTGACCGCAATGAAGCCGCCGAAGTCACGGCGCAGGCCGCGCGCCGACAGGACCACGGACGCGCCCTGGTCGATGGCAGCGCCGGGAGAGGAAAGTCCTCCCCCGAACGCCGGATTGGTCACTGATGCGGTCATGCGTTACTGGACCAGCGGGCAGCCGCTTTCTTCCGGTTTCATATAGGCTTCGGCACCCGGAACCGTAGCAAGTACCTTGTAATAGTCCCAAGGCGCCTTGCTCTCCTCCGGCTTCTTGACTTCCATCAGGTAGACATCGCTGATCAGGCGGCCATTGGGGCCGACCTTGGCACCGCGCCCGAACACATCATCAACCGGCATTTCATGCATTGCCGCCGCAACCTTTTCGGTGTCGTCGGTACCGGCTTTCTGAATGGCCTTCAGATATTGCGTGACGCCCGAATAGGTCGCAGCCTGGATCATGTTCGGCATGCGGCCAGTGCGCTTGAAGAACTTCTGGCCGAACTCACGCGATTGGTCGTCCCGGTCCCAGTAGAAGCTTTCGGTAAGGGTCAGGCCCTGCGCCGCTTCAAGCCCGAGGCCATTAACTTCTGATAGCGTGAAGAGCAGGGCAGCCAGACGCTGACCACCGGAGACGATGCCGAACTCCGCTGCCTGCTTGATGGCATTGGCAGTGTCGAGACCGGCATTGGCGAGACCGATGACCTTGGCGCCGGACGATTGCGCCTGCAAGAGGAACGAAGAATAATCGGTCGTTGCCAGTGGATGGCGGACTGAGCCGATCACCTTGCCGCCCTTGGAGGTTACGAACTTGCTGGTCTGTTCCTCCAGCGAATAGCCAAACGCATAATCGGCCGTAAGGAAGAACCAGCTATCGCCGCCTTGGGCGACAAGCGCGCCGCCGGTACCGACGGCGAGCGCGTGTGTGTCATAGGCCCAATGAAACCCGTAAGGCGAGCATTGCTTGCCGGTGAGTTCGGTTGTTGCTGCGCCGGTTACAAGGTTGATTTTCTTCTTTTCCTTGGAGATACCCTGCACCGCGAGGGCCACTGACGAGGTGGTGAGCTCCATGATGGAATCGACCTGTTCCGTATCATACCACTGGCGGGCGATGTTGGAGGCAATGTCCGGCTTGTTCTGATGATCGGCCGAAATGACTTCGATCGGGGCATCGAGCACCTTGCCGCCGAAATCTTCCGCAGCCATCTTGGCGGCTTCGAACGACCACTTGCCGCCGAAGTCGGCATAGACGCCCGACTGGTCGTTCAGTATTCCGATCTTGACCTTGCCATCGGAAATCTCGGCGCTCGCCGCCGGAATGACGGTCGCGGCCATCAGGGCTGCAGTTGCAATTGCCAGAAGTCTCATTCGTATCTCCTCCAAAGATTAAACGCTCACAGGATCATCGCATGATGAACTGTCGCGCACGGAATGGTTCAATAGAAAATGCCCGAAAGAGATCACGCGAATATGTCCGCGCTCCCTGGGTTCGAAACTCCTCCTCAATCCGGCAATGTCTTTCAGCCGGACAATATTCATCCCATGATTGCCCTGTTTCTCCCGACCGGCAACCATGATGTTGAAAAAACTGTAACATTGACAAATAGGTACACAAACACCTATTTTTGCACATAATAGGTACAGAAATGTACAGAACATAATGCGAGGCGATGCGACAGTTTACCTGGGACGATCTTCAATATTTTCTGGCTGTTGCCCGCACCGGACAATTGACCACTGCGGCGCGCAGATTGCGCACCAATCACGTCACGGTCTCGCGGCGCATCGACCGGTTGGAAGAAGCTTTGTCGGCACGCTTGTTCGAACGCAACCCGCGCGGCTATATCCTGACTGCGCTCGGCGAAAAGCTGATCGAGTCCGCCGAAATCATGGAACGGGAGGCGGATCGCTTTCAGAACGAGGCTACGGGAGGCACCATTTCGCTCACAGGCGTGGTTCGCCTCAGCATATTGGAAGGGTTCGCAAACTTCTTCCTGGCGGACCGGCTACCGCGCATCGCGCAGTCCTATCCCGGCCTTTCCATTGAAATGGTGACGATCCAGCAGATCGTGTCGCTCTCACGGCGCGAGGCGGATCTGTCGATCACGCTGCATGCGACGCGAACCGGCCCTTATCATCAGGAAAAGCTGATGCCCTATCGTCTGTTTATCTACGGTTCGCAAAACTATCTCGCCCGCAACCCAGCGATCAGACAGCAGGCCGACCTCGCCAGCCATCGCTTCATCGGCTATATCGAAGACATGATCTTCACACCGGGCCTCGATTACATGCGCGAGATCCTGCCGGGCCTGCACCCGTCCTACCAGAGCTCCAGCATCTTCGCCCAACTCAGCGCGACGCGGTCAGGCTTCGGATTGTGCATCCTGCCGTACTTCATCGCCTGCAACTATCCGGAACTCGTGCCGGTAATGCCGAAGGAACTGCACCTTAACCGCGACTATTGGCTGATCTGCCACGAGGATATTGTCAGCACGCCGCGCATCCGCGCCCTGAGCAACTTCATCAAGTCGGAACTTGAAAGCCAAACGACGATCTTTGCCGGCCAAGCGCTTCTGGATAATTAGCCAAAACGCGCCGGGGAGAGCTTTGGTAGCAGCGATTCGATAATGGCATCGGGCGCCACGCCTCGGATAAGTGCTGCGGCAAGGGCCGAGAGGGCAGGGGAGGTCTGGATACCATACCCGCCTTGTCCGGCAAGCCAGAAGAAGCCATCGACAGCCCCGTCGAAACCTGCCACCGGCGTCCGGTCCGGCGCGAAGGTTCGTAATCCGGCCCAGCTGTGCTCGACCCGCGTTACGGGAACGGTCACCGCCTGCTCGTAGCGGTAAAGTCCTTCGGCCAGGACCATGTCATCTGCAAAGGCATCATGCGGATCGACCGGCGTCTCATCGCAAGGCGAGACGAAGAGCCGTCCTCCATCGGGCTTCATGTACCAGGCCTCATTGACATCATCGACGAGCGGCCAGCCTCTCGTGTCGTATCCGTCAGGGGCGGGAAGCACGGCGATGGACCGTCGCATGGGCGTCAGGCCAAGCCGCTTTGCCCCAAAAAGGCTGGCAGTCGTATCGGCCCAGCCACCTGAGGCATTGACCACGATCCTGGCATGATAAGTACGACCGGCGGTGCGAACATGCCATTGGCCGGCAACACGCTCGGCGCCTGTGACCTCCGATTTCGTATGGAGTTGCACCCCGAGGGTCGCGGCCTTGCGCAGCCATCCCTGGTGCAATGCGTTCACATCGATATCCCAGGCGCCGGCCTGATAGCACGCGGCCTTGATGTAGTCGCGGTTGAGGATGGGGACCATATCGAGCGCTTGGTCGAGACCGATTGCGACGACCCCTTCATGGTTGCGGACGAAATCCTCCATGTCCGCGACGCCACTTTCGTCGGCAACCGTCAGGGAGCCGCGCGGTGTCAGGAGCGGCGCGGGGAAAAGATTGATGTCGCGGTGCTCGAACAGCGGAGCACTTGCGCGGTTCAGGCCGCGAATGACATCATTGCCGTAGTTCGGAAGGAAAATCGCGGCGGAACGGCCCGTCGAATGATAGCCGGGCTGGTCCTCGCGCTCGAGGAGCACGACCTTGTGGGTGTCAGCCAGGGCAGCTGCGACGCCAACGCCAGCAATGCCTGCACCGATTACAAGAACGTCCGTTTTGATTGCATCAGTCATGCTGACCCCAGGTCTCTCAGATAGGTATTGTCATCGATCGAAGCGGCAAACGCGGCAGGATCCACGTCGGCGAACATCAGCGTTTCGCCGGCATTGTCGCCGACCGCAAGCAGGCTGCCATCGGGTGCGGCGATACGGGAGAGACCGGCAAATGTAAAGCGTTCATCCGCGCCAGCATGGTTGACGTAGGCGACAAAAATCTGGTTCTCGAAGGCCCGGACCTGAATCATATGGTTGGCGATGAAGGTACCTGACGGACCAGCGGGAAGGGCGGTCGGGACAAGAACCATGTCAGCGCCACCAAGGGCAAGACGGCGAACGTTCTCGGGAAACTCCACGTCATAGCAGATGAGAATGCCGAGCTTCAGCCCACCCATCCCGACAATGCAGTTGGCAGGCTTGGCAGGCTTGAACAACGACCTTTCATAGTCGCCATAGAGATGCGATTTGCGATAGATCGCGGCGGGCGCATCGCCATTGACGAATGCGGCGCTGTTGTAGATATCGGCCCCAGCCCGTTCGGCAAAACCGGCGATGAGGGCGATGCCGGTTGCCCGCGAAATCGCCTGCAGCGCATGGATCACATCCCCGTCGGCGGGCTCGGCAAGGTTCCTGATGGCCTCGCCCGCGCCATAGCCGGTGACACAGAGTTCCGGCGTGATCAGCAGCGCTGCGCCTCCCTTTGCGGCGTCGGCGGCCGCGCGTTCAATTCGCGCAAGATTGGCGCAAACATCGCCACAGGCCGATTGCATTTGCAGGGCGGCGATCCGCATCATTTGTCATCCGATGCCATGGCACCCAAGAGCTTGGGCAGGTCGCCGAACTTTGCAACCAGGGAGAAGATGACGGCAGCGGTGACAACGAAAAGGATGGTCACCGAGGCCATCGTTGGCGTGTAGCCATAGCGTAGCGCGTTGAAAATCTTGATCGGCAGCGTCTCCAGCGTGAAGCCTACTGTCATGTAGGCGACGATATATTCGTTGAGCGACAGCACGAAGGCGAAGGCATAGCCGGAAACCAGATAGGGCAGGATCAATGGCAGGACGACCGTACGGAAAATGGTGCGGTCGCTGGCGCCCATGGTGGCCGCGGCCTCGACAAAGGACCGGTCGATGGCGGAAAACCCGAGCGAGAGCGTCACCAGCGGCAGGGTGACGAAGAAGATCGCGTGGCCGATGACTGCGGTCCAGGGCGCGCCATAGAAACCCGTGGTTGCCCAGAAGATGAGCAGGCCAAGCGCCGTGATGACGGGGGGCAGGGTGAATGGGGCGATGCCGAGCACCTGGAAGATGTTGGCCCAGGGCGCGATGCGGCGCCAGAGAAACCACGACAGGGGAAGCGCTATCGACACTGCAAGCGCAGCTGAGGTCGTCGCCAGCAGAACGGAGGCGATGAGCGCGCTGCGCCATTCGGGATTGGCGAAGATCTCGCCGTACCAGCTGAGCGAAAAGCCCTGCGGCGGGAATGCCAGGGTCTGCTTTGCATTGACCGAGACACCGGCCACGACGATTAGCGGCAGGCTGAGAAAGAGCCCGATCAGCAGGAAATAAAAGCGCCTGAACCAGTGGATCATGCCTTTTCTCCCTTGCGTCCGATGAGCAAAGTCAGCCCCACGAGCCCGAGCGTGACGAGCACAAGGAACACTGCCATCGCCGCGGCGAAGGGCATGTTGGACTGGTAGATCGCCTGGTCGGTGATGAGTACGGAAAGGGTCCAATGCTGCGGGCGGCCGAGAATCTGCGGCAAGAGGTAGGAGCCGAGAGCAAAGATGAACACCATGATCAGCGTCGCCATGATCGTATTGCGCAGCGCCGGTACGAGCACGTTGAAAAAGGCGCGGATCGGTGAGGAGCCCAGCGTTCGCGCCGCCTCCATCAACGTCGGATCAAGCCTCACGATGGCTGGATAGAGGACGAGGATCGTATAGGGCAGGGCCTGATAGACCATGCCGGTGAGCACGGCGCCGAAACTCGGAAACAGTGCGACAGGCTGGCCGAGGATCCCGATTGCAACAAGCAGGTTGCTGAGACCGGCCGTTCGCGACAGCAATGTCGACCAGGCAAAGCCGATGATGACCTCGGACAAGGACAGGACGGAGAGAAGCGCCACGAGCCATATCACCTGCAGGCGGCGGGGCAGGCGCGACAGAAGATAGGTGAAGGGCAACCCAAGTACCACGCAGCAAACTGCAACCGTTATGGCAAGCATCAGCGAAAAACCGAGGACACCGCCGAAGAAAGCGCTGAGAAAGCGCTCATAGTTCGAGAACACGAAGGCAGGCGTATAGAACCCACCCTCCTGGCGCTGGAAGAAGCTGACGGCGATCATCGTGCCAAAGGGCACGACGAAGAAGACGAGCAGCATGCCCGCCGGGAAGAACAGCGGCCCATAGTCGGCGATGGATTGCGGTGGCTCGCGCTTCATTGTTTCAGCACCACGCACACGTCGGGAGAAAGCGAAATGCCCACGGTTTGACCGGCAACAACGTCGGGCCGTTCGCGCGGGGTCGAGACGGCGATGATCTGCTTGCCGCCCGCTTCGACGAAGGTCTCGATCGTGCCGCCGAGATCACGGACGAAAGTCACCGTGCCGTCGATCGCGCCATTGCCGGGCGCAGTCAGATGAACATCTTCCGGGCGCACCGAGATCGTCGCCTTCTGCGATCCGTCCGGAAGGTTCAGGCCCTTCACGCGATGGCCGAATATGGTGGCAGCGCCGGAGCCATCGGCCTGCATGTCGAGCAGATTTGTGGAACCGATGAAATCGGCGACGAACGTGTCGGCCGGCTTGCGGTAGATCTCGATGGGCGGTGCAGCCTGACGGATGTGACCGCCATTCATGACAACCACCGTGTCGGCCATGGTCATCGCCTCGCGCTGGTCGTGGGTGACGACGATGGTGGTGATACCGAGCTTCTGCTGGAGCTGGCGCAGTTCGACCTGCATCGCTTCGCGCAGTTTTGCATCGAGCGCCGAGAGGGGCTCGTCCAGCAGGAAGAGCCGCGGCGAGAGTGCGAGCGCCCGGGCGATCGCAACGCGCTGGCGCTGTCCGCCCGACAGCTTGGATACGGGCCGGTCGCCGTAACCGGGCAGGTGAATGAGGGCGAGCAATTCGTCGACGCGCTTCTTCTGGTCCTCGCGCGGTGCACCGCGAATGCGCAGCGGGTAGGCGATGTTCTCGCCCACGCTCAAATGCGGAAACAACGCCAGCGACTGAAACACCATGCCGAGATTGCGCTTGTGCGTCGGAACCCCGGTAATGTCCGCGCCGTCGAGCAGGATTGCGCCGTTGGACGGATCTTCCAGTCCGGCGATCATGCGCAGCAGTGTGGTCTTGCCGCAACCTGACGGCCCGAGCAGACAGACGAACGTGCCGTGCGGCACGGAAAGATGCACGTTCTCGACGGCGGTGAATGCCCCAAATTGCTTGGTGACATTGTTCAATACCAGTCCGGACATCGGCCCCTCATATTTTTCGCTTGGGATCGCACCACCCCTTTCCATGAGGAAAAGGGTGGTGCCTTATCTGGTGGCTGTCAGCCGACAATCAGTTCGGTCCATTTCTGGTTCAGCCAGTCGGCCTTGGTCGTATAGAGGTCATAGCGGGGGATGATCGGCTCGATATCCGAAGAGACCGCCGCAAACTCTTTTTCGTTGAGATCGAGCAGTTCCCGCTTGACCGTCGGCGACGTGCCGACCTTGCGCGAAAGCGTTGCCTGGATGGAAGGCTGGCTCATGTAGTTGATGAAGATATGAGCTTCCTCGACCTTTTTCGATGCACGCGACAATGCCCAGCAACCGGAATCCTGCACGCCGCCTTCCTTCGGGAAGGTGGAGCGGACGGGGTGGCCTTCAGAGGCAGCAAGTCCGGTTACGTCGTGATAGTACTGGCCCATCGGGATTTCGCCGGATTTGAGCGACTGTTCGAATTGGGCCTCGTCGCGATACCACAACCGAACGTTAGGCTTGACTTCGGCAAGCTTGTCGAAGGCCTTCAACAGTCCCTCTTCCGTATCGAGGGCATTTGTGCCGCCGAAGAACGTCTTTGCCGTGATCTCCAGCAGGAACGAGTTGGATACGAGGGCAAGCAAACCAAGCTTGTCGGCATTGGCCTTGTCCCAGAACGCTGCCCAGGATGTCGGCGCTTCCTTGTAGACGTCCGTATTGGTCACCAGCGTGATGTACCACGCGACGGCACCGATACCGGCAACGCCGCCATCCGGATATTTGTTGACGAAGCGGTCGAGCAGGTTCTTTGCGTTCGGAATCTTCGCCGTGTCGAGCGGGGTCCAGAGCTTGGTCGTCTGGCCCTTGAGCATCGCCACCTGTGACATCATCGAAACGTCAGCGGGAGCCGCGCCCGCCTTTGCTGCCTGTTCGAGCTGAACCAGCCATGCTTCGCCGGTCGGCTCGGCAACGGACTCGATCGCGATGCCGGTCGCCTTGGTGAATTCCGGGAAGATGTTCTTGTCGAAGGAATCCTTGAAGTAGCCACCATAGACGCCGACTTTCAGCGACTTGTCCTGCGCGTGCAGAATGCCCGGCATTGCCAGCACACCGGCTGCCATGGCACCCGTGCCCAGCACCGTGCGGCGGCTGACGCCTTTCTTGAAGATATTGTCCATTATCATTCTCCTTATTTGACGCCAGTATGCTGGCGTTTTTCCCACTCTTGTTTGTCCAACGGCTGCAAGTCACTCAACGATGGGTCGCAGCGCGAAGCTCCAATATCTTGGTATAGCGCGTCAGCGGATAGCACAGAACAAAATAGATCAATGCGACCAGTCCGTAGACGGTGAAAGGTTCGAAAGTCGCGTTGTTGATCGCGTTCGAGGTCCGAACCAATTCCTCGAAACCGATGATCGACGTCAACGCCGTGCTCTTGATCAGCTGCACCAGGAATCCAACTGTCGGCGCGCGCGTAATGGCAAAGGCCTGCGGCAGGATGATGAGGCGCAACTGCGCAACATAGTGCAGGCCGAGACTGCTTCCCGCGTCCCACTGGCCGCTCGGCAGCGACTGCACGCCGCCGCGCCAGATCTCGGCAAGAAAGGCGCTGGCGCAGAGCGTGAGCCCGAGCACCGCCGCCGTCCATGCCTCGATGCGGAAGCCGAGCAGCGGCAGCCCGAAGAACAACAGGAAGAGCTGCATCAACAGCGGCGTGCCCTGGAAAAGGCCGATATAATATTCGGCGGCGCGCCTGAGCCAGCGCCGCTTCGAGATGCGCAACAGGAGAATTGCCACACCGGCGATGGAGCCGCCGACAAAGGCAACGATCGACAGCAAGATCGTCCAGCGAGCGGCCAGAAGCAAATTGCGCAATATGTCCCAGAAGGTAAACTCGATCATGCCATGCCTCCGGCGATTGCACGCCGCCCGGCAGCAAACAGAAGCCTGCGCAAGCCGATGCTCATGACAAGATAGACCATCGTCACGACGAAATAGGTCTCGAATGCCCGGAAAGTCCGCGCCTGCAACATGTCCGCCTCATAGGTGAGTTCGCGCACGGCGATCTGTGAGACGACGGCCGATTCGAGCATCATGATGACAATCTGGCTGGTGAGGGCAGCGAAGATAACCTTGAGTGCCTGTGGCAGCACGATCTTGACGAAGACCAGCCATGGTTGCAGGCCGAGCGCCGCAGCCGCTTCCCTCTGGCCCTTGGGCACGGCATCGAGGCCGGCGCCAACGATCTCCGTGGTGTACGCGGTCATGTTCAATGTCATGGCCAGCATGGCGGCAACGACCGGATCGAGGCGGATGCCAAGCCGCGGCAGGCCGAAGAAGATGAAGAAGAGTTGCACCAGAAATGGTGTGTTGCGGACGAGCTCGACATAGGCGGCAATGGCCTTGCGCACGATCGGGTAGCGGCTGCGTTTCGCAGCCGCGCCGAAAATGCTCAAAATGACACCCAAGACCGACGTGACGGCGATCAGGAAGATCGTCATGGCGGCGCCACTGGCGATCATCCCAACCGCGCCGGTCAACCAGCCAAAGTCGAGCGCGTAGCCCACCGTCAATCCTTCAGATTGGCCGGATCAAGCGATGTCTTCAGCCAGGCTTCCGAGCTCTTGTTCAGGCTTCCGTCGGAAAGCATTTTCGCAACCGTATCGTTGATTGCCTGCTTGAGCCGATCCTCCTTCTTGTTGAGCGCGATGTGGGACGGCGAGGTGAGGAGCTGGAACTTCTGTTCCGGCGCAAGGGCTTCCTGGCGGGCGAGGACCTGGGCACCGACGTCATTGCCGACGACCATCAACTGGGTCTGGCCGGAAATGAAGGCCTGGATGACCGAGTTGTAGTTGTCGAAACGCTTCACATCGGCAGAGGCCGGTACCACCGCGGTCAAGGATGTATCTTCGAGCGTACCGCGATTAACGGCAATGCTCTTGCCGGCAAGGTCATCCTTGCCCTTCACCTCAAGTGCTTTCGGCCCGATGACAGCGATGTAATAAGGTGCGTAGGCGGCCGCGAAATCGATGACCTGTTCGCGTTCCTTGCTGTAGCCGACGCTCATCAGCAGATCGACGCGGTGTTCGGTCAAGTAGGGAATACGGTTCTGCCCGGTTACGGCGACCGGATTGAGCTTGACCTTGAGCGCGTCGGCCAAAGCCTGTGCCACGTCCATGTCATAGCCCTTGAGCGACATGTCGGCACTTGCCGAGGAGAAGGGCGGAAAATCGGCAAAGACGCCAACATTAAGGACACCGGCCTTGGTAATGTCGTCAACCGCATCGGCATGGGCGGCGTTTGTGGCGATGCCGAGCGTTGTGCTGCCGAGCAGCAGAACGGCGGCAAAGGATGATCGAAGCGTGTTGTAGATTGTCATTTTATTCCCCTTCATTGTTATTGTGTGAGCGATGAAGACAATCCGGCTGTTACGCCATATGACGCCTCATCGTTCGTTGGCTTGGTAGTTCCATGCGCATCAGCGTTTGCCCTGAACGAATGGACTGAACACCATCAGGCTGAGAATCTCGAATAGTACCTGCGCGCCGGCATGGGCAGTGTTGGTCGTCGCGTCATATTGGGGCGCGACTTCGACCACATCGCCACCAACAAGGTTGACGCCCTTGAGGCCGCGCAGAAGCTCGAGGACCTCGCGGGTCGTCAAACCGCCCACTTCCGGCGTGCCGGTGCCTGGCGCGAAACTCGGGTCCAGACTGTCGACATCGAAGGAAAGATAGGTGGGGCCATCGCCGACGATCGCCCTTGCCTTCTCGATGATGGCCGGGATACCGAGACCCGTCACCTCTTCGGCATGGATGACGGTCATGCCGGATTCATAGGAGAACTCCCAGAGATATTCTGCCGAGCCGCGAATACCGATCTGGATGGTGCGGCTCGGGTCGAGCACGCCGTCAAGCACTGCGTTGCGGAATGGACCGCCATGATGAAACTTGGTGTGGTCGAAAGCGCCGCCAGTATCGCAATGGGCATCGATATGGATCAAGCCGACCGGGCGATTCTTGCCAACGGCTTTCAGGATCGGATGCGTGATCGAATGGTCGCCGCCAACCGAAAGTGGCACAACGCCCGCGTCGACAATCTGGTTGATGCGCCGTTCGATATCATCATGGCTCTGTTCGAGCCGGTAGCGGCTGGCAAAGGGCACATCACCGATATCGGCCACCCGCAGGTCGAAGACTGGCGCGCATTCGAGAACATGATTGTAGGGGCCGATCCGTTCGATCGTGCGCAGCGCCCGCGGGCCAAAGCGCGAGCCCGTACGGTTGGTAACGCCAAGATCCATCGGCACGCCAACCATGGCCACTTGCAGATTGCCAAAATCCGGATTGCCGGCATCAACTGGCATGTGGGGAGCCGTCAGGAAGGTGGGCATGCCCGCATAGGGTGCAAGTCGCGTTCCGGCCTTGGAGAATATCTTGTCGGCAACCTTGCGAAACGTCGGATCGAATAGCTCGCCGCCATGGCTCTCGCCGTATTTGGCGCGCAGTTCGTTGAGCTTGTCCTCATCCCATGATGCCATGACCGTATCCCATCATCTAATTGCACGGGGTCGATAGACGCGGATTCAATTTATGCGTTGGTCAGATGATCCGCTTGGTCAGTTCCCCGGGCATTTTGCCTCTTTGAACCTATTATCGGTACAAAACGAATGGAAAAGCAATTGACATTGTTATAGCATGGCATGTGAATAAATCTCACATGACTTTCTCGCATCCAACCGCTAATGGAATCGAATGACGCCAGGCCGCTTGCCCCCTCTGAACCCGTTGCGCGCCTTTGAGGCAACGGCGCGGCACGGCTCCGTCACCGCAGCCGCACGCGAGCTCAACGTCACGCACGGGGCGATCAGCCACCAGATCAAGGCATTGGAGGCGATACTCGACGTCCAGCTTTTCGAACGCGGGGCCCAGCGGCTGAAGCTGAGCCCGCAAGGCGCATTGCTGCTCCCGACGGTTTCGAAGGCATTCGAGGATATCGCGACCACGACGGCTTTGATCAAGCGCCCGACGACGAGCGGTGAGCTGACGGTTACCTGTGTGCCGGCGCTCCTGTCGCTGTGGCTCATCCCGCGCATGAACCAGTTCACTGAACAATATCCGGATATCAGACTGACGCTGATTGCGTCGAACGAATCCAGCCATCTGTTTTCCGCCGATGTGGATGTCTGCGTGCTCTATGGTCATGGCAACTGGACTGATTGCTGGACGCGGCTTTGGACCACGCTGAAGCTCTTTCCCGTTGCAAGCCCGACACTGCTCAACATGCGCCCGCTCCGATCCGTGCGCGACCTGCGCAATCATGTGCTGCTGCATGGCGATGACGGCCGCGAATGGAACACCTGGCTTGCCGCTGCCGATGCGACCGAGCATGCCCGCGGCGCACAGCACTTCATGAGTGATGCACGGCTTTCAACCGAGGCGGCGCTTTACGGGCAGGGCGTAGCGCTGGGAGATACCATCACTGCGAGCAATCTCATCGCCAAGGGCGAACTGATCGTGCCGTTCGATCTGACTGTTCCGGCCAATGATGCGTTCTATGTCGCCTGCCGCAACGAAGTGCGCAACGCGCCCATCGTCAAGGTGTTCATCGACTGGCTGTTTGCCTCGCTTGAAGCCGACACGATCACCGAGCCGCAGACCTCGGCGCGCCGGATCATTCGCCGGCGCAGCGGCAAGGTCAGCGCGCCGGAACGTCTGACTGAAACGCTTCCCTTGCCGACCGTTCGTCCGCGGCGCCCCGACCGCTCCCAGAAACGCCGGGCCAAGATTGATATCCGATAGGACTTTGCCATGACCGCTGCTTCGCTGAATTCGCTCGTCACCCGCCTTTCGCCGCCACCGATACCCGCCGTCCAGGCTTGGGGCAAATCCTACGGCGGAGCACATGGCCCGCTGATCGATCTGTCACAGGCGGTCCCGGGCTATCCGACGCATCCGGACATGCTGCGCTGGCTCGGGGAAGCGGCTTCGTCACTGGCCTACACGAATTATGGCCCTATCGAAGGTGAGACCCCGTTGCGCGAGGCCTATGCCGAGCATGTGTCTGGCCTCTACGACGCCAGGATTGGCAGCGGCAATATTCACATAACGTCCGGCTGCAACCAGGCCTTTATCTGCGCGGCCATGGCCGTGGCTGCCGCGGGCGATACGGTTCTGATGAGCGACCCGTTCTACTTCAACCACGAAACGACACTGGCGATGTTGGGCATCAAGACAGGTTTCGTGCCCTGTACGTCCGCCAATGGTTTCATTCCGACCATCGAGGCTGTAGAGGCAGCGTTGCACCAGGGCGTGCGCGCGCTGGCGCTGGTAACGCCCAACAACCCGACCGGAGCCATTTATCCGCCCGAGCAGCTCAAGGCGATATTCGACGTGTGCAGGCGGAACGGTATCTGGCTCATCCTGGATGAGACATATCGCGATTTCTTGCCAGAGAATTACGGCGCGCCGCACGGTCTGCTGCGGGAAGCACACTGGCAGGACAATCTGATCCAGCTCTATAGTTTCTCGAAATCTTTCTGCATACCGGGCCACCGGCTCGGAGCTCTTACCGCAGGCGAAACCGTCGTCGAGGAAATCGCCAAGATCATGGACAATTTGCAGATTTGCGCGCCGCGTGCCGCCCAGGGCGCCGTCGCTCGGGCTTTGCCGGCGCTTGCCGAATGGCGGGCGGGCAACCGCCACGAGATCGAGGCCCGCACAATTGCACTGCGTGAGGTGATGACTGATCTTGAAGGCTGGAAGCTTGAAGCGATCGGCGCTTATTTCGCTTTCGTCCGCCATCCGTTCGAAGGACGGACATCAACCGACGTCGCGGAACATCTGGCGAAGCGCGCCGGAATACTCGCCATACCAGGCGAATATTTTGGTGCCGGCCATACGCGCTTCCTGCGTTTCGCCTTCGCCAATGCCGACGTTACCACGATCAGGCAATTGCGCGGGCGGATGGTTGATTTTGGACGTTGATAATTTTGCTGCGGAAACACTGTGGGTGGTCCGATGGGGCTCACCATGAGGGAGGTTAGTGGGCTGCAACCATAGTCGAAACGACACCGTTGCTTGCCTGCGTTGCAATCAGCCTATCTCCCTCATGGTGAGCTCCGTCGAACCACGCACAACGATAATGCCAAGCTGATACGCGGGACCTAGCTCAATACCCCAGCGCCGCGCCTGATCCCGACCGGCTGTCCATGGCGCCGTAATAACGCGCCCCACCGCCCTTCTCGATTTCGGCAAGGCTCTCGCCGCCGACAAGAATCCCGGCCGCCTGGCCCCAGATGGTCCAATCCTTGTCGATATCGACGTCGTGGCCCATCTCCGACAATATTTTGCGTGTGTCGGACGACAGGGCATAGGGCTCCATATAGACCCGGTCGGGTAGCCATTGGTGGTGGATGCGCGGCGCGTCGATCGCCTCCTGGATGTTCATGCCGTGGTCGATGACGTTGATGATCGCCTCGAGCGTGATTGTGATGATGCGCGCGCCACCAGGACTGCCGATGACCATGAAAGGTTTGCCGTCTTTGGAAATTATGGTCGGGCTCATCGATGAGAGCGGCGTTTTCTTCGGCTGGATGGCATTGGCTTCACCCTGTACCAGCCCGTATAGATTTGGCGCGCCGGGCTTGGCGGTGAAATCGTCCATTTCATTATTGAGCAGCACGCCGGTTCCGGGCGCGACCACCCCGGCACCGAAGGAGCCGTTGAGCGTATAGGTCACCGCGACCGCATTGCCTTCATCATCAATGATGGAATAGTGCGTGGTCTCCTTGCTCTCGCCGAAACCCTTCGGCATCAGTTGCTGCGACACGCCAGCCTTGAAGGGGCTGATCTTGCCACGGATTTCCTTGGCATATTGCTTGTCGAGCAGTTTGCTCACCGGGTTGTCGACAAATTCCGGGTCACCGAGCGAGGTATTGCGGTCGACATAGGCATAACGCATCGCCTCGATCATGGCATGGACCGTTTCGGCGGAACCATAGCCGAGATAGCCGAGCGGGTAACCTTCGAGAATGTTGAGGATCTCGCAGATGATCACACCGCCCGAGCTTGGCGGCGGCGAGGACACGATATCATAGCCGCGATAATTGCATTTGACCGGTTCGAGTTCGCGCACAAAATATTGCTCGAAGTCGCCCTTGGCGAGAATACCGCCGCCTGCCTCGCTCGCCTTGACGATCGCGTCAGCGGTTGCTCCCTTGTAGAACGCATCCGGACCTTTCTCCGAAATGCTCGAAAGCGTTGCCGCGAGATCAGGCTGCACCAGCGTCTCACCAATGGCATAAGTCTTGCCGTCAGGCTTCAGGAAAATTGCCGATGCCGACGGGTTCTTCGCAAGTTTCTTGGCGCCATTCTGCAGCGATGCGACGTCGCCCTGATCGAGCACGAAACCGTCGCGGGCAAAGCGGATCGCCGGACCCATCAGCTCTTCGCGCGACTTGGTGCCATATTTGGTTCTCGCGGTCTCGAGGCCGAGGACCGATCCCGGCACGCCGACTGCCTTATAGCCGTCAGTGCTCAGCCCCTTGACCATGTTGCCCTTGTCGTCGAGATACATCGTCTTCGTCGACGCAAGCGGCGCGCGCTCGCGGAAATCGAGGAATGTCGTCTTGCCATCCTTGAGGCGTATGGTCATGAAGCCGCCGCCACCAATGTTGCCGGCGGTCGGGTAGACCACGGCCATCGCATAGCCAACGGCAACCGCCGCATCGACGGCATTGCCGCCCTTCTTCAAGACGTCGACCCCGACTTCGGATGCAAGATGCTGCGCGGTAACAACCATGCCGTGGTCGGCCTTGACCGGCTCGGGTGACGCTGCGAAGGCGGCTGTGGCCGCCGCAATGCCGACGCTCAGCGCGACGGCAAAACCGCCAGATTTCATAGAGCGATATGCCATGGTCGTTCCTCCGAAATAAGACTGGTAGGACAATGGAACCTGTCGGGATGACATGTCCAGCAAAAGTGACGCATATGGAATGCAAGCGTAATTATGGTCTGATCAAGCGTCTTGATCGAGTTCGGGATAGTGGCGGAAAATGCCGGATTCATTGAAGTCGAGCCGGCGTCCCGAGGCAAGATATTTACGGATATTAGGCCGCGCCTCAACCCTATCATGCAGTGCGGCGAGCGCAGGATAGTGTTCGCCAAGGGTGCGCGTAGCGCGTGGGAAGGCGTAGCGCAGGCCTTCGAACACCTGAAACAGGGAGAGATCGACATAGGTCAGGTCGCCGCCGACAGCATATTTGCTGCCGTGCGGATTTTGTTCCAGCACACGCTCGAAATAACCCATGAACTTCGGGATCCGGTGCTCGATGAATGCCTGGGAGCGCTGTTTGGCGGCCTCCTTCTGGTCTTCGTAATAGAGCTCCGTCGCGAGGGGGTGGTGCGTGTCATGCACCTCGGCGACGAAATCGGTGATGGTCAACTGCAAGCCATTGGCAACAAATCGCAAGGCCTCGTCCTTCGGAGCCAGCCCCAGCTTCGGCCCGAGGTAGAACAGGATGTTGGCGACATGCGAGACGATCAGCTCGCCATCCTTCAAGAACGGCGGCGCAAACGGGATATTGGGCTCCGTCTTGCTCTTGAGCAGCTTCATCATCGCAGCCATGCCATTTGAGCCACGAGCAATATCGACATAGTCCGCGCCGGCCTCCTCCAGCACGAGCCGGACGAATTCGCCGCGCCCCTGCAAACCGTCCCAGTAATAGAGTTCGTAAGGCATCAGCATCTCCTTTGATTCGGCCGGCTTTATGCAGCCAAGCAGGGGAATATGGCAGCAATTTTCTTGACGCGCATCGTTGTCTAGGAACTTGTCGTGAAACCGACAACCAGTCATTCTATGTTGGCTGCCGACATGGCACCAAAGGATCGACAATGAGCACAGACCCGATCATTTCTTCCGTGGGCTTCTGCACCCATACGGGTGAGGGTGGCAATTTCAGCACGCTTGAAGGCTCGCTTCGCACGATCAGCGAGCTTGGCACCACCGCAGCCGAGTTGTCGCTCTATGGGGAAGAGCTCATTTCCGGTGGGCGAATCATGCCCGGGCGGGCGGAACGATTGACGAGCATCACGCGCCAGTTCGACCTACGCTACAGCGTACACGGGCAGATCGTTTCCAACTTCATGGACAGGGATCACCTGCAACGCCAGAAGGCCGTCGTTCGCGCCATGCTCGAACTCTGCAACCGGGTCGGGGCCGGCATTCTCGTGCACCATTCCGGCCAGGCCAAAATGCCGGCGCTGGAGAACTGCAGTGAACTCGACCAGATGGAGCGTGACGCGCTGGCTGAGATGGCCGAGGTCGGCAAGACCTATGGTGTGCGGATCGCCCTCGAAAATATTTTTGCGCTCAGCGATGCGGAATACCGCCAGACGCCGGCGAAGGTTGGCGAAACGGTTGCCGCGGTGAACAGCCCGAGCGTCTGCGCCCTTTTGGATTTCAGCCACGCCTATATTGAATGCACGCGGCGTGGTCTCGACTGGCGTGAACAGATCGCCGCGATGGCGCCCGTTGCCGGACACCTTCACGTGCATGACAGCTTCGGCCAGCCCTACAGCATGACAAAATTCTATCACCCGGCGGAAGCGACGGCGCTCGGTATCGGCGATCTGCACCTGCCGATCGGCTGGGGTGATATTCCCTGGGACGAGATATTCGCCGAACTGACGTTTCTGCCCGATACGATGCTGATCCTGGAGATCACCGAAGACCGCTTCGCCACCGAGCAGGCCGACAGCCTTGCCCGCGCCTTCAGGCTGGCGGAACTGGTGAACAGCCGCCGCCGCGCGGCGTAAAAGCGTCACGCGCGGCGACGCTTTTCGTCTCAGCGAATGGTGAAGGGGTCGAACGCGGTATAGGCCGCGTCGGGCACCTTGACCTGCATGAGCTCCATGTTACGGGTGAGGCTCGACGGCTTTGCCGTTCCGATCAGCACATTTGCAACGACCGGTTCACGCAACGGGAATTGCATGGCAGCAGCGGCAAGCGGAATGGAATTGGCTTCGGCAACGTCCTGCATCGAGCGAACCCGGCCGAGTATATCTTCCGAGGCAGGACCGTAGTCGAAATTGGCGCCCGGAACAGGTCCCGTTGCGAGAATGCCGGAATTGAAAACGCCGCCGACAACCAGTGAAATCTGCTGTTTGCGGCACACATCGAGCAGGCCGCGCTCGGCCGAGCGGTCAAGAAGCGAATAGCGTCCGGCAAGAAGGATACAATCGATCGGTGCTCGCGCGATCACGTCGAGACAAACCTCGACCTCATTGACGCCAAGACCATAGGCCGAGATCGCCCCGGATGATTTGAGTTCCGCCAGAGCCCGCATGCCGCCATCGAGAAGCTGACGCTGGTAGACAGCATTTTTCTCAGCGCCGTGGGTATAAGCCCCGATATCATGAACATAGAGAATGTCGATATTGTTGAGGCCGAGGCGGGCGAAGCTGAACTCGAACGACCGCATGATGCCGTCATAGGAGTAATCGTAATCCACAGCAAACGGCAGCGGATTGACATATGAGTGGTCGGGCACCTGATCTTCGGGGACGGGCCGGAGGAGACGCCCGACCTTTGTCGAGAGCGCGTAGCTATCACGCGGTTTGCTGCGCAGAAAATCGCCCGTCCGCCGTTCCGACAGGCCGAAGCCATAGAATGGCGCGGTATCGAAATAGCGCATGCCGGCATCCCAGGCCGCTTGCATTGTCTGCATGGCGGCATCGTAGGTGCATTCCCTGTAGAGCCCGCCGATAGCGGCCCCGCCAAATCCGAGCGCGGTAACACTTAGCTGCGTCTCGCCTATTTTCCGTATATCCAAAATATTCTCCTTGAAATCGCGGCTCATTTCTTTCGCAATGCGTCGGCCAAAGCCGCACCGAATGCACCCTGCGGTGCACCCTGCGACTTTCCTGGCGGTGACTGCAAGCGCGGCTTCGGGGCGGCGGCCTCGTTTGCACGTGGTCCCCTGGCCGGCTGCGCACCCCCATCCTTACGCATCGTCAGACCGATGCGGTTGCGTTTGACATCCACCTCAACGACCCGGACTTTCACCACGTCACCAGCTTTCACCACCTCGTGCGCATCCTTCACGAAGCGATCGGCCAGTTGCGACAGGTGCACGAGGCCGTCCTGATGCACGCCAATATCGACGAAGGCGCCAAAGGCGGCAACGTTGGTCACCGTGCCTTCGAGCAGCATTCCCGGCTTCAGATCCTTGATATTGTCGATGCCATCGGCAAAAGCTGCGGTCCTGAACTCCGGTCGCGGATCACGGCCGGGTTTTTCAAGCTCGGCGAGGATATCCCGAACAGTGGGCAGACCGAACCGTTCATCAACGAAGACCCTTGGATCGAGCGCACGCAGTGCGGAGGGGTCGTTCATCAGCGCCCGCACATCGCGGCCGCAAGCACTGACGATCTTCTTGGCAACGCCGTAGGCTTCCGGATGGACAGCGGACGCATCGAGCGGCTCGCTGCCGTCCGGTATGCGCAGGAATCCGGCGCATTGCTCGAAAGCGCGCGGCCCGAGACGTGCAACCTTCAGCAGATCGCGCCTGGTCCTGAATGGACCGATATCATTGCGATAGGCGATGATCGCTTCGGCAAGCGAATTACCGAGGCCGGAAATGCGGGCGAGCAGGGACGCCGATGCGGTGTTGAGATCGACGCCTACGGCATTGACCGCATCCTCGACTACGCCCTCCAGCGAGCGGGCGAGGCGGTACTGGTCCACATCGTGCTGGTACTGGCCGACGCCAATGGACTTGGGCTCGATCTTGACCAGTTCCGCCAGCGGGTCCTGCAGGCGGCGGGCGATCGATACAGCCCCGCGCAACGACACGTCGAGGCCGGGGAATTCGGCGGCAGCGGTCGCCGAAGCGGAGTAGACCGAAGCACCAGCCTCGCTGACGATCACTTTCAGCGGCTTGGGCGACGACATGTCGGCAAGCATATCCGCCACGAGACGCTCGGTTTCACGGCTGCCGGTGCCATTGCCGATGGCGATGAGTTCGACCTTGTGGCGGATGATGAGTTTTGCCAACTCGCCTTGCGTTCCACGCACGTCATTGCGCGGCGGGAAGGGGTAGACGGTCGTCGTGTCGAGAAGCTTGCCGGTGCCATCGATAATGGCAACCTTGACGCCGGTGCGGATACCGGGGTCGAGCCCCATGGTGGCGCGCGAGCCGGCCGGGGCTGCAAGCAAAAGATCCTTGAGGTTGCGGGCAAAGACCTTGATCGCCTCCTCCTCGGCGCGCTCGCGCAAGTCCGTCATCAAATCAATCGACAGGTTGAGCGACAGGCGAATGCGCCAGGTCCAGCGTGCCACCTCCATTAGCCAGCTATCGGCTGCGTTGCCGTTCAGAGCAATCGAATAGGCGTCCGCAATCATGCGCTCGACCGGTTTGATTTGCGCTGTGTCGTCAGCATCGACTTCTATTTCCAGCGACAGTACTTCCTCGTTGCGCCCGCGCAACATGGCGAGAGCACGGTGGCTCGGAACGGCAGCCCAGCGCTCGAAATGATTGAAGTAGTCGGAAAACTTGGCGCCTGCTTCTTCCTTGCCTTCGACGACCTTGGCGCGAAGGATGGCGCGATCCTTCATGTAGTTGCGCAGACGCCCCACCAGATCGGCGTTCTCCGAGAAGGTTTCGACCAGGATGTCGCGCGCGCCATCGAGTGCGGCCTTCACGTCGGGAACATCGCCGGAAAGAAAGTTCTGCGCCAGATCGAGCGGGATCGTGCGCCGGTCGGAAAGGATTGCCTCCGCCAGTGGGCCAAGGCCGCGTTCGCGTGCAATCTCCGCGCGCGTGCGCCGCTTGGGCTTGTAGGGCAGGTAGATGTCTTCGAGTTCCGCTTTGGTGACGGCGCCGGCAATCTTGCCTTCAAGCTCGTCGGTGAGCTTTCCTTGACCACGGATCGACTCGATGATCGTATCGCGGCGCGCATCGAGTTCACGCAGATAGACCAGGCGTTCATCAAGGGTCCGCAACTGGGTGTCATCCAGTCCGCCGGTCACTTCCTTGCGATAACGCGCGATAAAGGGAACCGTGGCGCCGCCATCAAGAAGTTCGATCGCCGCATTGGCCTGTTCAGGCCTCGCATCGATCTCGGCAGCGATGAGACGGGCAATGCGGGCGGTGTTGGCACGAGCAGTCACAGGCATTTCCATAATTCATGATCGGGCGGCGACAATAGGACCGTCCGATCATGACTGCAATTAGCCGAACGTTGCGAGTCAGCTCTTTTTCAACAGCGATTTGGCTTCCCTTATCCCGAGGGCTTCCGGCCTCGAGCACCTTGTCTTGATGTCGATGAACTTCCTCTCTTCGCCGGATCGCAGGATCGAGACCATCACATCGACGCCGTGCAAGGCACGTTCCAGGGAGCAGCGTATGTCCCGCCCTTCCAGAATTGCGGCGGCCATGTCGGCAAGGCCCGCGGTCCGATAGTTGGCCATCATGCCAGTTGCATGTTTCTGGTTGGGAATGCCGAAAGGATGCGCCCAGGCTTTGACCGGTTTGACTTTCTTGCCGGCCTTGGCCAGCTTGACCTCGCCGCCGAAGAAATTCGGATCGGGAAGGAAGAGCGAACCGTCCGTGCCGTAGAGTTCCATATTGGGATGGTGATGGGCCCAGACATCCCAGCTTGCAGACAAGGTGATCGACGCGCCGCTTTCGAATTCGAGCAGCGCCTGGATCGTGGTCGGCGTCGTCACCGCGATAGTCTCGCCCTTGCGGGGCAGGCTCGAGATCGTACGGGTTGGCGTCGCCATCGATGTCAGAGCCGCGACCCGTCGCACCGGACCGATCAGATTGACCAGATTGGCGATGTAATAGGGTCCGAGATCAAGGATCGGTCCGCCGCCCGGGCGAAAGAAGAAATCCGGGTTCGGATGCCAGTGTTCCATGCCATGGCTCATGACATGGGCCGTTCCCGAGGTAATAGTGCCGACCTCACCCTCATCGACGAGCTTGCGCGCCAGCTGATGGGCGCCGCCAAGATAGGTGTCCGGTGCGCATCCGGCCTTCAGCCCCTTCCTCTCGGCGAGCTTTTGCAATTCGAGCCCGTCCTTGAGCGACAGCGTCAGCGGCTTTTCCGAATAGAGATGCTTGCCAGCGCCAAGGATCCGTTTGGAGACGTCGAAATGCGCATCGGGAACAGTCAGATTGACGATGAGATCAATGTCGTCGCTGGCAAGAAGTGCGTCGATGGTCCGCGCCTCAATACCGTATTCGGAAGCGCGCGCGCTGGCGGCGCTGCTGTTGATGTCCGCGATCGCACGGATTTTGATACCCTTGAAGAGCGGCGCAAGCTTCAGATAGGTCGATGATATGTTGCCGGCACCGATAATGCCGATGCCCAATGTCCTTGCCATGATTTTCCTGTCTTTCTTCAATATGCCTTGACGCTGGCGATGGAGCGGCGGGCGAAGCGTTCATCGTCGGATGGATTATCGTGTTCCATGATGAAATAGCGCACCGGCGTATCCCTTAGCGCCGCCATCAGGGCCTTCCAGTCCACGGTTCCGTGGCCGACATCGGCCCAGCCATCCTCATTGGTGTTCTCGCCTGCAGGCGCGATGTCCTTGACGTGGACGGCGCTGATGCGCCGGCCGTAATCCCTGACCCACTGAAACGGGTCGCCGCCGCCGCGGATGATCCAGGCAATGTCGGCTTCCCAGGATATGCTCGGAGCCGCGTCGAAGATCAGCTTCTGCGGCAAGGAGCCATCCTCGAGCGCCTTGAACTCGAAGTCGTGATTGTGCCAGCCGAAAATGTAGCCGGCCTTGCTGTATGTCGCGTGCGCAGCCTCAAGACGCTCACCGAAAGCCGTCCAGCCGGCACTGCCGGTCGGGCGCAGATCGGCGGCGAGATGCGGGCAATAGATCGCCTTCATGCCGAGCGTTCCGGCAATATCGAGCACTTTCTGCGGCTCGTTCTCCAAAAGGTCGATGCTGAAATGACCCGAAGGCATGGCAAGGCCTTCGGCGTCGAGCGCCGCCCGCGTCGCTTGCGGATCAGCATAGACGCCGCCATAGCCCTCGACTTGCGCATAGCCATTGCGCTTGAGCATTGCCAGGGTCTGGTCAAGCGGTGGAAAGTTGCGCGAACTGTAGAGCTGATAGGAAAGGTCGGTCACTTGATTACTCCATGATGCTTGAATGGCCGGGGGTCACAACCAGATAATCTGGTCGCAACGGTACCCTAGAGCCGGTTTTCGGTTTCGGCGTCGAAGAGCGAGGCCATTGCCGGGTTGAAAGTCAGGAACACTTTTTCGCCGGGCTGGTAGCGCCTGCCGGAGTCGACCCTGACCGAGACTGGCTTGCCTGCCAGCTTGAACCAGACGAGGCTGTCGGCACCCATCGGCTCTTCGAGATCGACGGTGGCTGCGCAGGAACGGCCATCTGGTCTGGGTTGATCGCTGATCGTGATATGCTCGGGCCGAAGGCCAAGTATGACTGAATGGCCGGATGCGGGCCGTTGTTGCGCTTCATAAGACGCCAGCGATATATCGAGCTCGCTGGCACGGAACACAAGCGTGCCGTCCTTTTCCACAATCTTGCCTTTGATGAAGTTCATGGCCGGGGAGCCGATGAAGCTGGCGACGAAAAGATTGCGCGGCCTGTTATAGATTGTCAGTGGCTCGTCGAGCTGCTGGATCAGCCCGCCCTTCATCACCGCGATCCGGTCGGCAAGCGTGAGCGCCTCTATCTGGTCGTGCGTGACATAGATCATCGTATTGGCGAGCTGCTGGTGCAGCCGCTTGATCTCGACCCTCAGCTCCGAGCGCAGCTTGGCGTCGAGATTGGACAACGGCTCGTCGAACAGGAAGACGTCGACATCGCGCACCAGCGCCCGCCCGATGGCGACGCGCTGCCGCTGGCCGCCGGAAAGCTGGCCCGGCCTGCGGTCCAGCAGCGGCTCGATCTGCAGTATATTGGCCGCGCGCTCGATGCGCCGCGCGATCTCGTCGCGTGGCACGCCGGCATTCTTCAGACCGAATGTCAGATTACCGCGCACGCTCATCTGCGGGTAAAGCGCATAGGACTGGAACACCATGCCGATGCCGCGATCCTTCGGCTCTTCCCAGGTGACGTTCTTGCCCTTGATGAAGATCTGGCCATCGGTAATATCAAGCAGGCCGGCGATACAGTTCAACAAGGTCGACTTGCCGCAACCCGATGGCCCGAGCAGCACCAGGAACTCACCGTCACCGACATCGAGATTGAGATCCTTCAGCACCGATACGGCACCGAATTCGAGGCTGAGATCCTTGATCGAGACGCTCGTCATCGTCAGCCTTTCACCGCGCCGGCGGCGATGCCGCGCACGAACAGGCGCCCGGAGACGAAGTAGACGATCAGCGGCACCAGGCCGGTGAGGATGGTTGCGGCCATGTTGACGTTGTACTCCTTCACGCCCTGCACTGAATTGACGATGTTGTTGAGCTGTACGGTCATCGGATAGGTGTCGGGCCGCGTGTAGACGACGCCGAACAGGAAGTCGTTCCAGATGCCTGTCGTCTGGAGGATGATCGCCACGACGAAGATCGGCAGCGACATGGGCAGCATGATCTTGAGGTAGATTGCCCAGAACCCGGCGCCGTCGA
Organism: Hyphomicrobiales bacterium; assembly: GCA_900473175.1. GTDB lineage: Bacteria > Pseudomonadota > Alphaproteobacteria > Rhizobiales > Rhizobiaceae > Phyllobacterium. Next base: position 93,276 of record UCKM01000014.1, read on the forward strand.
CGCGTGCCGCCTTGAACAACTCCTCTGGCACCGAGGCGAAATAGTTGCGAAAGAGCAGCGTCATGATCGGCATGCCGAAGATCGCATGCACCAGCACCAGCCCCGACAGCGAACCATAAATGCCGATTTCGCGCAGCAGGATGACGATCGGATAGATCATCACCTGATAGGGGATGAAGGCGCCAACGATAAGGATCGTGAAGAAAATGTCGGCACCCTTGAAGCGCCAATTGGCGAGCGCGTAGCCATTTACCGAGGCGATCGCGATCGACAGGATGACCGAGGGCACGGTGATACGCACCGAGTTCCAGAAGCCGCGGGACAACCCGTCGCAATTCAGCCCCGTGCAGGCACTCGACCAAGCCTTTACCCATGGTTCGAAGGTGATCTCCATCGGCGGCGAGAAAATGTTGCCAAGCCTGACCTCGGGCATGCCCTTCAGCGAGGTCACGACCATCACGTAGAGCGGGATGAGGTAGTAGACTGCAACCAGAATCAGCGTGCCATAGATGAAGATATTGCGCCGGCTGAACCTGTGGCGTGGGCGCGCGCCACGCGGCTCCATCGCGGCCTGCAGCTTGGATCTTTCCGCAATGTCAGCCATGCCGGCGCCTCCCGAATTCGAGATAGGCCCAGGGCACCACGACGATGGCGACCGACAGCAGCATCATCGTCGAGGCGGCGAAGCCCTGGCCAAGGTTCTGCGCGTGGAACATGTAGTCGTAGACGTATTTCGCCGGTACTTCCGAGGCGATGCCCGGCCCGCCGCCTGTCTGCGCAACCACGAGGTCATAGACGCGCACAATGCCTGATGCGATGATCACCAGCGTCGTGATGAAGACCGGCCGCATCATCGGGATAACGATGAACAGATAGGTTTTCCAGGTTGGAATACCGTCGACGCGCGCGGCCTTCCAGATGTCTTCGTCGATCCCGCGCAGGCCGGCAAGCATCAGGCACATGATCAGCCCCGTGCCTTGCCACAGCGCCGCGATGAGGATGCCGAAGATGACGATATCGGCATCATAGAGCGGGTTGAATTCGAAGCTCGTCCAGCCAAGGCTGCGCACCACCGACTGAACGCCGAAATCGGGGTTGAGAATCCATTGCCAGACCAGCCCGGTGACCACGAAGGAAAGCGCGAAAGGATAAAGGAAGATCGTCCGGAACGTGTCCTCGAAGCGGATCTTCTGATCGAGAAGCGCCGCCAGCAGGAATCTATGACGAACTGGAAAATCAGCGACAAGGCGCCATAGATGAAGAGGTTTTCGACCGCGACGTTCCAGCGGGGTGCGGCCCACAGGCGCTCATACTGCTCGACGCCGACGAAGCTGAAGCGCGGCAGCAGCTTCGAACTGGTGAAGGAATAGAGCACCGTCCAGAGGCTGCCCCCGGCGAACACGAAGGTCGCCGTGAGCATCATTGGTACAGCGGCAATCTTCGCGCTGAGGTTGCGCAAGAGACGAATGGGACGCTTTTGCTGGGGCATTGGAACCGGTTGCTGGAGCTGAAAGGGACCAGAGAGACGGACCGGCCCCGCACGGCCGGCCTAAATCGCCTGTGTTCAGTCGGCCGTGGCGACGATCTTGGCGAAGCGCTTCTGCGCGTCCTCGGTCGTCATTGCGGTGGCGAAGAATTCGGAGAACAGGTCTTCGAACTGCTTCTGCGTGTCCTGCGACACGAGTTGATCGGTCCAGGAGACGATGTCGCCTTTGCCGAGAATGTCGATCCCCTTCTTCATGCAGTCATTGGCGGAATTGAGATCGACGTCGCCACGCACCGGTACCGAGCCCTTCTTCAGGTTGAACGCCACTTGCGTCTTGGGATCGAGCAAGGTCGAGGCCAGCACTTCCTGTGCCTTTGCCTTTTCCGGGTCCTTCTGCAGCGGGAAGTAAAAGGCGTCACCGCCTGTCGCGAGCGTCGGGTTCATGCCGAGGCCGGGCAGGCAGGTATAGTCAGTGCCTGCAACCTTGCCAGCAAGCTGGAACTCACCCTGCGCCCAGTCGCCCATGATCTGACCGCCGGCCTTGCCATTGATGACCATGGCGGTCGCCTGGTTCCACTCCTGGACATTGGCGCTCTTTGACAGGCGACGCGCGTCGTCAGCGGCCTTGAAAACCTTGGCGACCTCCGGTCCAGCCGCGACCGTCTTGTCCTTGTCGCCATAGACTTTCTGAAAGAGGTCCTTGCCGCCGATCGCGAGCATCAGCACGGAGAAGGTGTTATTGACCTGCCAGGCCTGTCCGCCCTGAGCGAAAGGCACAATGCCTGCCTTCTCAAGCGCCGGCGCAGCGGCAACGAATTCATCCCAGTTCTTGGGGATCGGCACGCCAGCCGTCTCGAACGCCTTGTTGGAAAGCCAAAGCCACTGCCAGGAATGGATGTTCACCGGCACGCAATAGATCTTGCCGTCAAGCGTGCAGCTATCGAGCAAGCTCTTCGGCCGTATGATCTCCGTCCACTTCTCCTTGGTGGCAAGGTCCGTCAAATCGCGCATCAGTCCTGCCTGGACCAGTTCCTCGGCCTGGCGTCCGTGATTGAATTGCGTGGCGCCCATCGGATCGCCACCGGTAATGCGGCTGATCATGATGGGGCGCGCCGTGCTGCCGGAACCGGCAATGGCGCCATCGACCCAATGATTGCCGGTCGCGTCGAAGGCCTTGGCGAACTCGGCGACCGCAGCCGCCTCGCCGCCCGAGGTCCACCAATGCGTGACTTCAAGGTCGGTTGCCGAGGCGGCGCCGACAGCGGCGAGAAAAGTGGACGTGGCCAAAACGGCAAGAACTGAATGGTAACGCATCGCATCCTCCCAAATCTGAAACGTTACAGGTAGGCTAGTGCAAAGTTCGAACGGATGCAATTCCCCAAGATCAGTTTTTTACAGATACGGTCTTACAGGAGGTCTCTTCTCATCACTAATCGTTATTATTCAATGATTTCGCTCAAATCTGATGTAGAACTTTGTTGATGAAAGAAGTGGTTCAAAGTCCTATTGCCTCATCCTAAGATCGCATTGGGTGCCATTTTGTCGGGAAAAGTTCTGTACATTTCGTTCAATTTTTGAAACGATACAACTAAGGTAGTATTTCGCGCAAGATGGCTTTGGACAGCCCGTTGACCATGAAGAACAAGACAAGCAATCAAATACTGGAGGCCGCCGCCACAGCACCTGCCGAGGCCGAGCGGCCGACGCTGAAGACGATCGCCTTCATGGCGGGCCTTGGCGTCACCACGGTTTCCCGGGCGCTCAAGGACGCGCCTGAAATAGGGCAGGCAACGAAGAACCGCGTTCAGCTGATCGCCAAGCAGATCGGCTACCGGCCCAACCGCGCAGGGGTGAGACTGCGCACTGGCAAGACCAATGTCATAAGCCTTGTCCTCAATGCGCAATCGGAAATCATGGGTCTCACGTCGAACATGGTCTACGGTATCTCCGAGATATTGTCGCAGACACCCTACCATCTCACGGTCACGCCCTATTCGGTCGAGAACGACCCGATGCAGCCGATCCGCTACATCGTCGAGACGGGCTCTGCCGACGGGATCATCATGTCGCGTACCGAGCCCAACGACGCGCGCGTCCGCTACCTGACCGAACATGGCATTCCGTTTGCAACCCATGGTCGCACGGAAATGGGCATAGAGCACCCGTTTCATGACTTCGACAACGAGGCTTTTGCCTATCTTTCCGTCAGGAGCCTTCTGGCGAAGGGTAGGCGCAAGATTGCCATGCTGGCGGGGCCTTCGCCGTCGGTCACCTATTCCCGGCATCTCGAACGCGGCTTCTCACGCGGGATTGCCGAGGGCGGCGCCGGCGCGGTCACGGTTTCGGGCATCGAGGTCGACACCTCGCTCAGCCGCATCCGCGATCGGATGGAGGAGATCATGTCGGGATCCAATCGCCCGGATGGCATTGTCTGCTGCAGCGGCAGTGCAGCGATTGCGCTTGTTGCCGGTATCGAAGCGGCAGGATTGAAGATCGGAGAGGATGTCGATCTTGTCTCGAAACAATCGACCGACGTCCTGCAATGGTTCCGTCCGCAGATCATCGTTTTCAACGAGGATGTTCGCCATGCCGGGCGCGAACTGGCGCGAGCAGTGCTGAAGCGGATCGCCGGTACGGATCCGCGGGAATTGCAGAGCCTCAGCTATCCCGATGAAAACAGGCGCGACGCTCTCTGACGCTGCTCAAGCTTCTTCGAGGCAGAGCTCGAATGTTATGCAAACGGGATTTTCACCGGGCAAAAGTTGTCCTTCTGTGATGTTGCCCCTTGTATCGACCATGGCGATTTCGAGATGAGTTCGCCCTTGCCGTGCCGATACATGGCCAAGGGTCACGAAGACTTCAGTCGCAATATCGTCAACCTTCGTTCCGTCCGCATAGCGGGCCCCGATGAGGCTACCGATGCCGCCGCGCACGACTGCCTCCTCCATGCCGTGCTTGCGGCAGATGGCTTCGAGGCTCTCAACGATATCCTCATTCGGCCCGACACGAGCAATCACGGTACGGGGTCCCGTGCCAGCAACCGGCGCCGCGCACGCAACAGGATGAAACAAGGTGAATGCCGTTTCCTCGTCGGGCTCCGAGACCATCCGTACATCCGGCACGCCCCACGCGGTCGCACGAATGGGATGATCGACAACTGTCTCGTGCGGGAGGATATGCCCGGCACAGCGCTTGCCACCATCCTCGATCCAGATCGCGTGACAGTGGATAAAAGGCGCGCCGTCCCTTTCGCCGAAGGTGACATTGCCGCGTTCGAGCCGTATTGCGCCCGCCGGCGCGAATGGCTCGCTGTACCACGCCGCATGATAATCATCGAGGGAAAGCGCCGGCATCAAATACCGGAACGGGCGAAAGGCGCCGCCTTCGAGAACAACTGCTGCTGCCTTGATTTTGGCTGTGCAGAGCGTGCGGGCGACGGCGTCGTTGAGGCTGAGGCCCGGTTCGAGGGTGAAATCGAACCTGCGGCCGACGCCTTCGAAGCTCTCATGGCGCTCCAAGGCGACCGGACCCGGCTGGTGCAAGCGGCGTTCAGCCACGGATCATCGCCCGAGATTGCCGTTCGTTCGCTGTGGGAAGCATCATATCGTCGTCCATATGGTCCATATTATAGAATGAAACTTCCCGCTCAAGCGGCAAAAGCGCAAAGATATGTGGGTTGTTTGCAATCGATTTTGCCTGTGGTTTCATAGGATGGTACGCTGATCCACAATATGGATCAGCAAAGGCACGGACCCATGGAACAGCGTGTTACGCCGGCGACTGGCCTGTCCGGCTCACAAAGCGTCGACAGGGCACTCAGTCTTTTGAGCCTCGTCAGCTATTTCGGCGACGAGGGTGGAGCGCTCAGTGAAATCGTCACTGAAAGCCGGCTGAACAAACCGACGGTTCGCCGTCTCCTGCTGGCGCTCATTCGCTCCGGGCTGCTCGAACAGGATGCGTTGACGCGCCGCTACTATCTCGGTCAGGAAGCCTATGTGCTCGGAACCCTCGCCACACGTCGGTATGGGCTGCTGCAGATTTCCCGTGACAGCCTCAGTTTCCTGTCCGAAAAAACCCAGGACACCAGTTTCCTTTCCATCCAGCGCGATCATCATGCGGTCTGCCTCCACCGTGAGGAGGGCACCTATCCGATCCGAACCCACGCGCTTCAGGCGGGCTATCGCCACCCGCTTGGCGTCGGCGCGGGGTCGCTTGCGATCCTTGCGGCGATGGAGGATGACGAGATCGATGTCATTCTTGCGGCCAATGAGGCAGAACTTCTGGCTGACTATCCGAACCTTGCACCGCCGCAGATTCGTGACGACATCGCCGTTGCGCGAGCGAGCGGCTTTTCGCTCAATCCGGGACGCATCCTTGCCAATTCCTGGGGCATCGGCCTTGCCATCCGTTATCCGAATGGGCGTCCTGCCGGTGCACTCAGCATCGCCGCAATCGACAGCCGCATGCAGCCGGCGCGGCAAGTGGAACTTGCGGCTTTGATGCGCGCGGAAGTAAAGAAGATCGAGGCGCGGCTGGCGCACTTGCAGCCGCATGCACATGCAAAGAGGACCAAGACCCGGTAACTATCAACGCGGCGCGACAAAAGGGGGAAGGCATGGAACGCATGTCCAGACGGGTTATGAATCTTGGCGGCTTTCTCACGCAGACCGCGGGGCGCTTTGCTGATGAAACCGGCCTCGTATGGCGCGACCAATCATGGAGCTGGGGCGAGATGGAGCGCAGGGTCAATGCCATGGCGGCGGCGCTTGCGACCGAATTCGGCGTGGTCAAGGGCGACCGGATTCTCGTGCAGTCGCAAAATTGCAACCAGATGCTGGAGTCGATGTTCGTCTGCTTTCGGCTGGGTGCCGTGTGGGTGCCGACCAATTTCCGCCAGACGCCGGCCGAAGTCGCCTATCTGGCCAAGGCAAGCGGCGCGAAGGGCATGATCTGTGGTCATCTTTTCCCCGAGCATGCCGCCGCCTGCCGCGAGGCAAGCGCTGATCTGTCATTCGTCATCGCCATCGGCGATGCGGAATTCGGCGAAGACTACGATGCGATCGTCCGACGCTTCGACGGTGAAGCGGCTCCGGCAGCGCCGGTCGACCATGACGATCCGTGCTGGTTCTTTTTCACCTCAGGAACGACGGGGCGACCGAAGGCGGCGGTGCTTACCCATGGCCAGATGGCGTTCGTCGTCACCAATCACCTCTGCGATCTGATGCCGGGCACAACCCACGACGACGCTTCGCTTGTGGTCGCACCCCTGTCGCACGGTGCGGGCATCCACCAATTGACCCAGGTGGCGCGCGGTGCAAAGACAATCCTGCTGCCGACTGAGAAACTTGACGTTGCCGAAGCGTGGCGGCTCGTCGAGAAACGGCGCGTGAGCAACATGTTCACCGTGCCGACGATCCTCAAGCTCCTGTGCGAACATCCGTCCGTCCATGAGAGGGACTGTTCTTCGCTGCGTTACGTCATCTACGCCGGCGCCCCTATGTACCGGACGGACCAGGTAAACGCCCTGAAAGTGTTGGGGCCGGTCATCGTGCAGTATTTCGGCCTCGGCGAGGTCACCGGTAACATCACAGTGCTGCCGCCATCCGAACATCATCTCGACGACAGCGCAGATGCACGTCCCGGAACCTGCGGCTATGCGCGCACCGGCATGCAGATCTCCATTCAGGACGATAATGGCAATGAACTTTCGCCCGGGATGACTGGCGAGATCTGTGTCATTGGCCCCGCGGTCTTTGCCGGCTATTACGACAACGCGGAGGCGAATGCCAAAGCCTTCCGCAACGGCTGGTTCCGCACCGGCGATCTCGGCACCGTGGATGCGGCCGGGTATTTGTTCATCACCGGCCGCGCGTCGGACATGTATATTTCCGGCGGCTCCAACATCTATCCGCGTGAAATCGAAGAAAAAATCCTGACGCATCCGGACATCAGCGAAGTGGCGGTACTCGGGATTCCGGACCCCGTCTGGGGTGAGGTGGGACTTGCGGTCTGCGTCCCTCGTGCGGGAAGCACGCCAGACGGCGACGAAATCCGGGCATGGATCGACGGGACGCTTGCCCGCTACAAATTGCCGAAACGCTTTGTCTTTTGGCCGGAAATGCCGAAATCCGCCTATGGCAAAATCGCCAAGAAACTGATCCGCGAAGAACTGATCAGGCGCAACGAACTGGACAATCCGGGCTGACAGCGAGGTCTCATACGATTGAAGCGCTAACTGCGCTTCTGTCCGGTCACGACGTTCATGACAATCTTGCTGACGATGTTGCCGTTAGTCGCAGATGCGGTCACTTCCGCTTCGAATTCTGCTCGGATGCGGCGGAGCGCTCCAGCCGGAACATTCGTCAGTTCAAACCAGGCGGGATGTGCGATGCTTTTGTCCCAGACTGCCAAAGCGTCCTCAAGTTGCATCGGGTGCTCCTGCATCAGTTCAGGACTAATATCCAAGACGTCAAATCCTGAACTTTCGAGCAGATTGCGGCATTTGTCGATCGTATTGGCGACTTGAGCATAGGGAAGGTTAATACCATGGTTCGACGCGATCGCAGCGATGATCGTGTTGATGCCGAAGGGCTCGCCCGGCGCATCAAAACTGACAATGCCCTGTGGTCTCAACCAGAGATTCCAGGTCTTCAGGGCTTTCAACGGGTCCGCGAGCAGGACAAAGGCCGAGGAGCAGAGGATTCGGTCAAACGACGCATCTTCAAATTCGGTGGCCTCGATGTCACCTTGTATGAACTGGATGTTCGTCAGGCTGTCCATGCCAGCCTTGAAATGGGCTTGGGTGAGCATCTCCGAAGAAAGGTCGATGGCAATGACCGACCCTTCATTACCGATCGTCTTGGCCGCCTGCAGGGCAAGTCGCCCTGTACCGGTTCCAATATCTAGGACAGAAAGCCCTTGCTGCAGGTTTGCATGCTTAAGAATGACGAATGCAAGCTTGGGGAACAGGGCGTCCTGATCATAGGTCTCGCTGCGGCGATCGAAATAGTCGGCGGTAAGACCTTTGAAATCGGGGCTATCCTCGGTCTCGTTACGCATCGGCCACGGTCCGCAAGGCGGTTGACACAGTGACCGGGATTGCATTGCCATTTCGCTCGTGGCAGTGCCAGGGTGTTCTCTTGGCTTTCAGTCGAACGCATGACGCATTTGACAAGGTTTCGTTCGCCTTTCTCCTGCGCAGCATAACTGATTTCGGTAAACAGACCATACATCTTAACGCCCGCCGGCGCCGGCGGTTCCAGCAGTCGGCTAAAGACTTCGACCGTTCAACCGGGTTGTTTTGCCAAGGGGAAATGCGCGGCAGGCAAGGAAGAAGCGCTCGCGTGCTTCGCCCTCTCGATCCGGCGAAGCAAATTCAGCAAGTTTCGCCAAATTGGCCTCCAACTGAGCGCAGCAACTCCTCCAATATAGCAGGCGATGGCCGCAGTGTGACTCGGCGTAGCGAGGGCGCGAGAGGAGGTTGCTCGCGCGATCAACCTGTCGGCGATAATTGAGCCAGTTCTGCTTGCATCATGTCGGGTTTCAAGGCTAGGACAGGGGATCGAAATAACGCCCTTCTCAGGTAACATCTTGCCCAGCGCCTCAAGGCTCGACATCGCGTCGTACATATTGTCGTTCATCGCGCTCGCCGCTGTGCTTGAGCTCGGTTTGCTTTCGGCCCTCCTCGCAGGCCTCCTGGTGTATAATGTCGTACACCTTGCCGCGCCTTCGCTTGGCAAACTCGGCGTCGACGGCCGGATCGCCAAGACCGTCGCGCTGGCTCTCTTTGCGCTGGTCTTCATCCTGTTGATCGTGGCCGCGGTCGTAAGCGGCCTGGCTCTCCTGACCGACGGATCGGAAGGCATTGCCTCGCTACTCAAAAAGATGGCCGAGATCATTGATACGACGCAGGTTCACCTGCCGGGCTGGGCCCGCGATTATTTTCCGTCCAACCTCGAAGAACTCGAATCGCTGGCCGCCAGGTGGTTGCGGGAACATGCCGGCCAGCTGCAGCTCGTCGGCCGCGACTTTGGTATTCTCCTGGTCCGGATTGTCATTGGAATGATCATCGGCGGGATGATCGCCTTGAGTTCCGTCGCCCCGTCGCGAAAGCCGGGCCCTCTGGCGACGGCTCTGGCACAGCGCATCGACCGCTTCAGCGATGCCTTTCGCAACATTGTTTTCTCGCAACTGCGAATCTCGGCACTGAACACGGTCTTTACCGGGATTTATCTCGTCGTCGTTCTGCCCTTCTTCGGCGTTGATCTGCCCCTCGTCAAAACCCTGATTGCCGTGACGTTCGTTGCAGGCCTTCTTCCGGTCATCGGCAATCTGATCTCCAACACGATCATCGTCATCGTTGCCCTGAGCGTCTCGCTGACGGCAGCAATCGGATCGCTCGCCTTCCTTATCATCATTCACAAGCTAGAATATTTCCTCAATGCCAAGATCATCGGCTCACGCATCAAATCAGGGGCCTGGGAGCTTCTGCTGGCGATGATCGTGCTTGAGGCATGGTACGGGATCGCCGGTCTTGTCGCAGCCCCGATCTACTACGCCTATCTCAAGGACGAGCTGAAACAAAAGGGCCTGATCTGATCTGCCCGGTTAGCGTAGAAACGCCGCGCCTTCCCCAACACCGACGTAGAGATGTGCCACCTTCGCCTAATTTGGTATTGCGGTTGCGGCGCAAATCTGAGATCGTTTGGGCAGCCCTGAATAGCAAACAAAAAAGAATGGGGTAACAAGGAGGAAACATAGTTCGCAATTCTCGTTGAGGAGTTCAACTATGGTTTCACATTCCAGACATGCCGACATCCTTTCCTGGACCGCGGGTGGCTATCCGCAGGTTACGGCGATGCGCTTTGGTGCAGGGCGGACTGAGGGGGGAGGTCGCGATGAACGATAAGACATTTTCATCACCGGTACGGATAAGCCTTGGCGCCATGGGGCTGCGATTGGTCGCTTCCGCATGGGAAGCGCTGGAGTGCTTGCGAAACCAGTGGCCGCAACAGGACGGACTGGAATATAAACGCGCCGTTCGCATCAATCGCGACGCGCTTGAGGGGTGGATGCCACCCGCCAAGGCGCGGCAGGCTTTTGTCAAGGCAGCTCAGCGCGCAGGTGTCTTCATCGACGATCGGTCGAACAAGTAAGCCTGAACGCAGCAGCCACTGACAGACCAGCGCTGCGACATACCTTAAGCGCGGCAATGAGGCCGCGCCGCAGCATGTGTGTGACGCTCGGCGTCCTTGTCCCAAAGCCATCCCGGCCTTCGACGGTACAAATTCCCGTTCAACGTAACCGGCATTCTCTGTGTGCAGTGCAGCGACGAATCATACTTGATTTGTTTAGTAGAATGCGCATTACTCAACAACATTACTCAACATGATGGGAGAGATCATGCGGGTAACACGGGAACAACCACTTTTTGGGCGGCGCGACGTCGCTTAGGTATCTGGGAGGAAAGCATGCAGACGATAAAGCAAGCCCTGCTCGGGGCGACCTCGGCGCTGGTATTGTTCATGGCGCCAAGCCTGGCGAAGGCAGACGAACTGACATTGTGCTGGGCGGCCTGGGATCCGGCCAACGCCCTGGTTGAACTGTCCAAGGATTTTACTGCCAAGAGCGGTACTCAAATGAAGTTCGAGTTCGTGCCATGGCCCAATTTTGCTGACCGTATTCTCAATGAACTCAATTCAGGCGGAAAACTTTGCGATCTTCTGATCGGCGACAGCCAGTGGATCGGCGGCTCCGCTGAAAATGGCTATTATGTGAAGCTCAATGATTTCTTCGACAAGGAAGGGATCAAGATGAGCGATTTCGCCGACGCAGCGGTCAACGCCTATTCGACCTGGCCGAAAGGCACGCCGAACTATTGGGCGCTGCCTGCCATGGGCGACGCCAATGCCTGGTTCTACCGCAAGGACTGGTTTGCCAAGCCCGAGATACAGGCTGAATTCAAGCAGAAGCACGGACGCGATCTTGCTCCTCCAAAGACCTGGGATGAGTTGAAGGAGGTCGCCGAATTCTTCAACGGTCGTGAGATCGATGGAAAGAAGGTCTATGGCGCCGCGATCTTCACCGAGCGCGCATCCGAAGGCATCACAATGGGCGCATCATCGGCGCTCTATTCCTACGGTTTCAAGTATGAAAACACCCCCGGCAAATACGACATGGAGGGCGCCGTCAATTCGCCCGACGCTGTTGCCGGCCTTGAAGCATACAAGGAACTCTACAAATGCTGCACACCGCCCGGCTATACCGACGCCTATATGAGCGAAAGCCTCGATGCCTTCAAATCGGGCCAGGTTGCCATGGCGATGAACTGGTTCGCCTTCTTCCCGGGTCTCTACAAGGATGAAAAGGTGGGCGGTGACAAGATCGGATTCTTCGTCAATCCGAAGGAAAAAGTCGCCGCATCGACCCTCGGCGGACAGGGAATATCGGTCGTCTCCAACACGGATAACATGAAAGGCGCGCTGGCCTACATCAAATGGTTCGCCCAGCCGGATGTTCAAAAGAAGTGGTGGTCGCTTGGCGGCTATTCCGTGCACAAGGCGGTTCTGACCGACCCGTCCTTCCCGGAAAGTCAGCCTTTTGCCGCCGACTTCCTGGTGGCGATGAATCAGGTTCAGGATTTCTGGCAGGAGCCATCCTATGCCATCCTGCTGCAAGCGATGCAGAAACGCCTCCACGATTATGTCGTCGCTGACAAGGGCACAGCCAAAGAAGCGCTCGACGGTCTGGTCAAGGATTGGACCGAAGTCTTCAAGGACGATGGGAAGCTCAACTAGTTCGTCCTGAAATGACTGCCCGGATAGGGTACTATACCGGGCAGCCATGCCAAAGTTCCGCAAAGAAACTCAGGTGACGTCTGTGACCGATACAAGTTCCTCCATTCTGGGGAAGGCCGCTCAGGCGACTCCGGCACCCCTCGCTTCGCGAATTCGCGGCATATCCGATCGGACCATGGCATGGCTGTTCATCACGCCTGCAATCGTCCTTTTGCTCGCAATCAATATTTTTCCGCTGATCTGGGCGGTCTATCTCTCGTTCACCAATTATCGGGCAAACCGCCCGAACGCTCCGCTCGAAAACGTCGGGCTCAGCAATTATAGCCGCGTCCTGAGCGACCCGAATATCTGGCAGGCGATGCAGACGACGGCGCATTTCGTCTTCTGGACGATTTTTCTGCAAACACTGATCGGGTTTTCGCTCGCCTATCTGATCGACCGGAAGTTCCGCGGCCATGCATTCTGGACAACCGTCATCCTCGTTCCGATGATGCTGTCACCCGCCGTCGTCGGCAATTTCTGGCGTTTTCTCTACCAACCGCAGATCGGCCTTTTCAACTATATCGTCTCCTTCCTCACCGGTATTCCGCCGTCCTCATTCGAGATGCTGGGTTCGGTCCAGCTTTCGCCATGGGCCATCATCATCGTCGATACCTGGATGTGGACGCCCTATGTCATGCTGATCTGCCTGGCCGGTCTGCGGTCGATCCCCGACTATATCTATGAGGCTGCCGAAGTGGATCGCGCATCGCTGTGGCGCCAGTTCTGGTCGATTACCCTGCCCATGGCACTTCCCTTCATAATGCTGGCAGTGCTCTTCCGTGGCATCGAAAACTTCAAGATGTTCGACATGGTAACGCTTCTGACCGGCGGCGGTCCGGGATCAACGACCGAAGTCGCCTCTATCACGCTGAAGCGGGAAGCGTTTGAAAGCTGGCGCACGGGACGGGCATCCGCCTTCGCCATCATTCTGTTCGTTGCGGTGTTTGGCCTTGCCAACATCTATGTGAAAGCACTCAACAAGGTGAAGCAGCGATGAGTTCTGTCAATTCTGCCCATTCCGTCGTTGAGCCGGGCGCCATGTCGAAACGCATCGCGGCAAGCATCGTCATCGCCTATGCGGTGATCACGATGATCCCGCTGGTCTGGATCTTCATGACAAGCTTCAAGTCGCCGCCCGATTCGATCAGCTACCCGCCGAAGATCATGTTTCAGCCGACGCTTGAAGGCTATTGCAACCTGTTTACGACGCGCACCCGCCAAACGTCCGAATACATAGCCTCGCTCGGTACTCCGACAAGCACTTGCGATGAAACCACACGTAGCCGCAATATGGTGATTGCAGGTCCGTCGAATTATTGGCCGCGTTTCAAGAATTCGCTGTTGATCGCGTTCGGCTCGACCTTTCTTGCCGTGTCGCTCGGAACGCTCGCGGCCTACGGGTTCTCGCGCTTCAGGGTGCCGCTCGCCGACGACCTTCTGTTTTTCATTCTGTCGACGCGCATGATGCCGCCTATCGCCGTCGCGATCCCCATCTATCTGATGTATCGCCAGCTTGGCCTGTCAGACACGGCGCTCGGGATGATCCTCCTCTATACGGCCGTCAATGTTTCACTCGCAGTCTGGCTCCTCAAGGGTTTCATCGACGAGATACCGCGCGAGTATGAAGAGGCGGCCATGATCGACGGCTATACGCGCATGCAGGCATTCTTCAAGGTTGTCCTGCCGCAGGCGACCACAGGCATCGCCGCGACCGCAATCTTCTGCCTGATCTTTGCGTGGAACGAATATGCCTTTGCCGTATTGCTGACCTCGGGCGAAGCCCAGACGGCGCCACCTTTCATTCCAACAATCATCGGCGAGGGCGGTCAGGATTGGCCCGCCGTTGCAGCCGCAACCACGATCTTCCTCGTTCCCATACTGGTTTTCACGATCCTTCTGCGCAAGCAGCTGCTGCGTGGCATCACCTTTGGAGCTGTACGGAAATGACTGTCCAGGCACCTCACACGTCAAAGCAGAAGCGGCCTTTCTTCCTGAGGCGGGGGCCGATGGAAAACATCGCGACGGCGATCATTGGCCTTGGCTTTCTGATGCTGTTCCAGCCATTCCTTCTCGTCCTTTACACCTGGTCGCTCGTCACGCTGCTGACGGGAACCGTCCTCTTCATCATTGTTTCGAAGTTCCCGGAGTAGGCGATGGCGGAGATCAGAATAGAAAATCTGCGCAAGGAATTTGGTGCCTTTGTCGCGGTGGAGGATTCGAGCTTTGTCGTACGAGACGGCGAATTTCTGGCGCTGCTTGGGCCCTCCGGTTGTGGCAAGACAACGACATTGCGCATGATTGCCGGTCTGGAACTTCCGACCAGCGGCAGGATTTTCCTTGGCGGCGAAGATGTCACGCTCAATCGGGCGAGGGAGCGCGATATCGCCTTTGTCTTTCAGCTCTTTGCCCTCTATCCGCACATGAACGTGCGCAAGAACATCGGCTTTCCGCTGGTCGCCCAAGGCGTCTCCAAGGCAGAAATCCGCTCCCGTGTCGAGGAGACGGCAAGGCTTTTGCAGATCAACAATATTCTGGATCGATCGGTATCCGGGCTTGCCGGCGGGGACCGCCAGCGCGTGGCGCTTGGCCGTGCGATCGTCCGTCGGCCGAAATGCTTCCTCATGGACGAACCGCTTGGCACGCTGGATGCAGAATTCCGCGATCTGATGGTGCGGGAGCTGCGCGAACTGCACAACCGGATCCACGCAACCACTGTTTACGTCACCCATGATCAACTTGAGGCAATGGCGATGGCTGACAAGATCGCTGTAATGAACCATGGGATCATCGAGCAGTTCGGCACGCCTCAGGAAATCTATAACCGGCCGGCCACCATGTATGTCGCCGACTTCATCGGTTCCCCGCCGATGAATTTTCTGCGGTTCCGATCGAGCCTGCAGAAGGGCGTCCGTTCCGTGTCGGTGGATGGCGTGGCTATTGCCGTGCCGGAAGTTCATCAGGATATGGCGGAGGGCGAACTCGCGCTCGGTGTGCGTCCCGAGGATATTCGTTTCAGTGACGCTTCAGCCCTGCGCGGCGCGGTCTATGGAAGCGAATATCACGGGACCAACCAGATCGTCGCAGTCGAGATGGGAAATGGGTTGGTCAAGGCGCGGGTTCCGGCTGACCAGAATTTTCAGATCGGTGAAACGGTCGGACTTGAACTCAACCACAGCAAGCTGTCGCTTTTCGACTGCGCGTCGGGACGCGCAGTCGCGTCATCCCGCTATGCGGAGGCTCATCATGGCTGAAGTCATACTCAAAGGGATCAGCAAGAGCTTCGGGGAAACCCGGGCCGTTTCGAATCTCGACCTGATTATCGCAGACGGGGAGTGCGTGGTGCTGCTCGGCCCGACAGGGGCGGGCAAGACCACAACGCTGCGCCTGATCGCGGGACTGGAGCGGGCCGACAGCGGCCGCATTACCATCGGCGGCTACGATGTGGCGCAAGAAGCTCCGGCGGGCCGGGATGTGGCCTTCGTGTTTCAGCAGTACTCGCTCTATCCGCATCTCTCCGTCTACGAGAACCTTGCCTTTCCGCTCCGCTCACCCGCCCGCCGCCTTGGCAAGGACGAGATCGACCGGCGCGTTCGCGACGTGGCCCGCATGGTGCGCATCGACCACAAGCTCGAGAACCGCTCGACCCGCCTTTCGGGTGGGGAGATGCAGCGTGTCGCTATTGGCCGGGCGCTGGTGCGGCGGCCTTCGATCTTTCTGATGGATGAGCCGCTCTCGTCGCTCGACGCCAAACTGCGGGCGGAACTGCGCCTCGAACTGAAACGCATCCAGAAAGAACTCGGAGCGACGCTGCTTTACGTGACGCATGACCAGATAGAAGCGATGACCATGGCGGACCGCATTGGCATTCTGGCCGAGGGCCGCTTGGTGCAGATCGGAACTCCACGCGACATCTACAGCAACCCGGCCAACACCCACGTGGCGGCCCGGCTTGGGCAACCGCATATCAACCTCATTCCTGTCGATGTGCTTCCCGATGGCAGGGCCCCGGCCGGAACACGTACTGTCGGAGCACGCACCGAACATCTGGAAATATCGTTGGGCGGTAATGCCAATGCGCAGATCGACTGGGTCGAACATCTCGGCGATCAGAATCACCTGCACATCAGGGTCGGCGATTGCAAACTCATAACCCTGGCCAATCCCTATCTTCCGGTGAAACCAGGAGACAAGATAGGACTTGCACTCAAGAACCCGCTTTATTTTGGTGCTGACGGAAACAGGATGTACTGACCTTATCGGTCCGCGCCACGTTGGTTCGGGCCCATGAAACGAAGCAATAGACTGGAAGATGCCGATGAAACACTTTTTCAACCGTAGGGAAAATATCGTCACCGAGGCGCTTGACGGTCTCCTGCAGACCAGCCGCCCGGGGATGCTTGCGCGGCTGGACAGCTATCCGGACATCAAGGTGATCCTTCGTGCAGATTGGGACAAGTCGAGGGTTGCGGTCATATCGGGTGGCGGCGCCGGCCACGAACCCTCCCATGCCGGCTTTGTCGGAAAGGGAATGCTCACTGCGGCAGTATCTGGTGAAATCTTCGCCTCTCCCAGCGTCGATGCGGTTCTCACCGCCATTCGGGCGGTGACGGGCCCGGAAGGTTGCCTGCTGGTGGTGAAGAATTATACCGGCGACCGGTTGAATTTCGGCCTTGCCGCCGAACGGGCCCGGGCCAAAGGGTTCAAAGTGGAAATGGTCATCGTCGCGGACGACATCGCGCTGCCAGATCTCGCCCAGCCGCGCGGCATTGCGGGCACATTGTTCATCCACAAGATCGCAGGGTTCCTTGCTGAACGGGGTGACGCACTCGAAGACATCGCCGCCAAAGCTGCCGCTGCCGCGCGAGAAATCGTATCGCTCGGCGTTTCCCTCTCCACCTGTTCCATCCCTGGACAGGCACATGAATCGCGCCTCGGTGCCGAAGAGGGCGAACTCGGCCTTGGCATTCATGGCGAGCCCGGCGCCGAACGTTTCCCGGTCCAGGCTTCGGGCAAGATCGTTGGGGTCATGGCGGAACGGCTTGCGGCGGTGTTGCCGGGCACCGGCGACTACGCGCTGTTGATCAACAATCTCGGAGCGGTACCGCCGCTCGAAATGAGCCTGATCGCGCACGACGTTCTGGCATCGTCGCTAGCCGACCGCGTGAAATTTGTCGTCGGCCCGTCACCGATGATGACAGCGCTCAACATGAACGGCTTTTCGCTATCGCTCATACGCCTCGATGCGGAGCGTGAGGCCGCACTTGTCTCATCGGTCGAACCGCATGCGTGGGTTCCTCCGGTGGTGCGTCATGGCGCGAACATTGTTCCGGCCCCGGCGCCCGTCATTGGTGAAGCGCTTGCTCCAGCCAGCCCGGACCCGTTCACCGAGACGATCGTGACCGCCATTTGCCAACACCTCGTTGCGCTCGAAGCCGAACTCAATCGTCTGGATGCCCGTACAGGCGACGGCGATACCGGTTCAACGGTTGCCGCTGGCGCCCGCGGAATTCTCAGCCAGATCAAGTCATTACCCCTTGCCGATACGGCCGGCACGCTTGCGGCGATTGGCGGAAGCCTCGCGACCAGTATGGGCGGCTCGAGCGGCGTGCTGCTTTCCATATTCTTCACCGCAGCCGCCAAGGCGATGGCTGGTACCGGCAATCTGCCGGGAGCTCTGTCGGCAGGTCTTGACCGCATGACGTTTTACGGCGGCGCGGGGCCGGGCGACCGGACGATGGTCGATGCCCTCGATCCCGCATTGCGAGCGCTGGCGACTGGCGGGATTGCGGCCGCGGCCAGGGCGGCCCGCGCTGGCGCCACCGCGACAAGCGCGATGACCAAGGCAAATGCCGGCCGCTCATCCTATGTAGGCGAAAGGGACCTCGACGGCGTTGCCGATCCGGGTGCGATCGCCGTCGCAGAGACGTTCGAGATCGTGGCCACGGTGCTTTCAGGTGAACAGGCGCGCGGGGAGGCTTCATTCGTTGCAGACTGACCGGACGCTCATCCTAGGATTGATCGAAACATGCAGGGAGGTGATCGCTGCCCATGCCGATCACCTGTGCGAACTCGATCGGGCAATAGGGGATGGCGATCACGGCACAAACATGCGGCGCGGCTGCGATGCGGTCTATGTCGATCGTGATCGCTTGAGCGGCATGCCACTGGCGCAGGCGCTCGAAAAGATCGGACTGACACTGGTCATGAATATCGGCGGCGCATCCGGCCCGCTTTATGGAACGCTGCTGATCGAGATGGGACGAAAGCTTGGGTCGAATGCGCACAAAACCAACTTTGCTGCCATCGTCGGGGAAGCGATTGATGCCGTCGCGAGGCGCGGGCGTTCCCAAGAGGGTGACAAGACACTGCTCGATGTGCTCTATCCAGTTCACACTGAAATGGTCAGACAGTCTGCCCTTGTCCGTATAGCCGATACGGCAAAGGAATCCGCTCAACTGACCGCTGGCATGAGGGCCATGCGGGGGCGAGCGTCCTTTCTTGGAGATCGGTCCATCGGCCATGTCGATCCCGGGGCATCGAGCTGTGCCCTCCTGGCAACGGCCATCTGCCACTATCTGAAGGAGTACCGTCCGGCATGAACGGCAAGATCGCAAACGTCGGAATTGTGATTGTCTCACACTCACCGCTCGTGGCAAAAGGCACGGCCGATATGGTCCGCCAAATGGTTGGTGATGGTGTGCCTCTCTCATGGTGTGGCGGCAATGCCGAGGGCGGTCTCGGCACCAATACTGCGGGTATTCTCGAGGCTATCGAGGCGGCCTGGTCGGATCACGGCGTTGCTGTCTTCGTCGATCTTGGCGGCGCAGAAACGAATAGTGAGATGGCAATCGAGATGCTGGGCCAACCGCGCTCGGGGCTCGTCGCCATCTGCAACGCCCCGATCGTGGAGGGTGCAGTCATTGCCGCGGCAGAGGCATCCGGTGGGGCGTCGCTTGCCAAGGTGGTCGCCACGGCGGAGGAACTCTCGCCCTCATGAGCAACAAGCGCGATGCAACCCTCAAGGACCACACAAAGCTGTCGGCGGAGTGGCAGACCGAAATCGAGGTCCAGCATGGAATCGGCTTCCACGCGCGGCCATCGGTAATCTTCACCCGCCTTGCTAAATCGTTCCCCTGCACGATCGAGATCGAGGTCAACGGCAGCAGCGTCTGGCTGAATGGCAAAAGCATCGTGAAGGTGATGGGAGCCAAGATCCGCAAGGGTTCCATTCTCAAGATCCGCGCCGACGGAATCCGGGCGGCGGAGGCGATCGCCGCATTGAAAGAACTGGTCGAAGGCAATTTCGACGAGGCGAAAACCCATCCGCGCAACCCAGGCGGTCCCAAGGCGGAGACATAGAATGGCACGGGAGCCCATGGAAGACGCCATTGTCGGTTACAAGACGATTCTCGCCCAGATCATCGACAACCGCCCCTCCGGGACGCGCCAGCGCCTTGCCGCAGCGCTCGGCAAGCACCGCAGTTTCGTTACCCAGATTACAAGTCCGGCCTATTCCACCCCACTGCCGGCGCGTCATCTCGCGACGATTTTCAGGGTCTGTCACTTCAGTCCCGCTGAACAGGAGCGGTTTGTCGAAGTCTATCACGCAGCGCATCCGGGAAAACTGCCGGACTTCGGCAGTACTGACGGATTGCGGCCACTGTCGCTGATGGTCCCCGACCTTGGGGATGCAAAGAAAAATCATCTGCTGGATGAGGCCATTACTGATTTTGTCCAGAAGATTGCGATGCTCCTGAGCAACACGGATTAGGCGGTACACGCATGAATAGGGCGCTATTCATGCATTTGCCGCCTAGTATATGATCAGGCGATAATCGCTGCCGGAGGAGGGGCGCGATGAAGAAATTCATGAACAAGGCCGAGTCCATGGTCGCGGAAAGCCTGGAAGGCTTTGTCTTGGCCAATGAACGCCTGGTCATGTTCGGGTCGGACCGGAAATTTGTCCGGCGGCGCCATCTTGTGCCGGGAAAAGTCGCCATCATCTCCGGAGGCGGGGCGGGTCATGAGCCCCTGCATGTCGGCTTTGTCGGTCAGGGGATGCTGGATGCCGCCTGTACCGGCCATATCTTTACCTCCCCGACACCTGACCAGATCATTGCCGCCATCGAAGAAACCGACACCGGCGCGGGATGCCTGCTGATCGTCAAAAACTATGACGGCGATGTGATGAATTTCGAAATGGCCGCCGAGACATTGGCGGGCCGCCATCGCATCGAAATTGTGATCGTGAGTGATGATGCTGCAGCCTATGGCGCGGCGCGAAGTTCTGGCCGCAGGGGCGTTGCCGGGACATTGATTGTCGAGAAGGTACTTGGCGCAGCCGCCGAAGCAGGGGTGGGTCTTGTCGACCTAAAGCAACTCGGCGAGCGGCTGGGCAAGCAAATTCGCACTATCGGCGTCGCGCTCGGCGGCGTTACCGTTCCGGACACGGCGCGGGCGACTTTCTTGCTCGAACCTGACGAGATGGAAGTAGGGGTAGGGATTCACGGCGAGCCGGGGGTTTCCCGCCAAAGATTGGCCGATGCTGACGCCATCGCCGCAATGCTCTGCGACACGATCCTCGCGGATCAGGGGATGCGAAATGCGGGCGTACCGGCCTTGCTCCTGGTGAATGGCTTCGGCGGAACCCCAACGCCGGAATTATACCTGATCTACAATGTGGCCCGCCGCCTGATTGAGGCGCGTGGCATCAGGATTGTCAGATCGCTGGTGGGAACCTATGTGACATCGCTCGATATGGCAGGGTTATCGGTTACCTTGTCCTTTCTGGACGATGAGACGCTTCGACTTTGGGACGCGCCGGTATTGACGGCCGCCCTGCGCTGATAACCCGTTTTGCCCCCACGCTTGGCGAGGCTTGCGAATGATGCAAGTAATGGTCACCGTTTCACCGTTGGCAAGCAGGATCGACAGCCCGGATGAAGATCGCCACCTATAACATCAACAACATCAACAAGCGCCTTTCAAACCTGTTGCAGTGGCTGGAGGATTCCAGACCTGATGTCGTATGCCTGCAGGAATTGAAGTGCGAGGATGCTAAGTTTCCTGCCGCTCAATTGAGCGACGCTGGATACGAGGCCGTCTGGAAAGGTCAAAGATCGTGGAACGGGGTTGCCATTCTGGCTAAGGGCAAGGAGCCAATTCTGACACGCGACCGGCTCCCGGGCGACGAGGACGATTTGCAGAGCCGCTACATCGAGGCAGCTGTCAACGGCGTCCTCATAGCAAGCATCTATCTGCCGAACGGCAATCCGCAACCGGGCCCCAAGTTCAACTACAAGCTCGCCTGGTTCAAGCGTCTGCACAAGCACGCCGCAGATCTCTTCCAATTGGAGGTCCCAGCCGTGCTCGCAGGGGATTTAAACGTCGTGCCAACGGATTTTGACATCTACAATACCCGCTCGTGGAAAGACAACGCCCTGCTTCAACCGGAAAGCCGGGCGGCGTTTCGCAAACTCGTCCAGCAGGGCTGGGTCGATGCCGTGCGCGAATTCCATCCGAAGGACCCGATGTATTCGTTCTGGCACTATATGCGCAATGCGTGGGAGCGGGATGCGGGCCTGCGACTGGATATGCTACTGCTCTCGCCATCGAGCGCCGCACGTCTGCAGGGTGCCGGGGTGGAACGGAATGAACGCGCAAAGTTCAACGCCAGCGATCATGCGCCAACCTGGATTGAACTGAGTTAAGTCCCGTTATGGCCAACTGGCGAAATTGCGTTTCAGCGCCCCCCTGAAAATCGGATCGCCAGCGATCGTCTCAGCGATCTGCGTGAGCTTGGGACAATGTCTTGCAAAGGCCTTCTTCCCCGGCCGCCAGTGACACATCACCGCTACATAGAGATCGATTGCGCTGAAGTTCTCGCCGAGGAAATACGGTGCATCCGCCACTTCCTCCATGTGTCCCCACAGCGTCATTCGATATTCGTCGACAGTAACCTTATACGCCTTCCCGATCGCTTCGGGCAGTTGCCAGCGCGCGGGATCGTCGCTGAAGGTGGTCGTCGGATAAATCTCGCTGACGATATAGAGAAGCCACCTGAGGAATGCCGTTCTTTGGGGCGCATTCGGAGCCGGGGCAAGCTGTGCGTCAGCAAAGACATCGGCAAGGTGAGGAATGATCGCCGCGCTTTCGGTCATGACATTGCCGTCCGGCATGATCAGCGTCGGTACCTGCCCGAGCGGGTTGAGCTCCAGCAGGCGGTCGCGTTCGGCTCCGGGTTGGAGATAGGGTATCTCGTGAAGCTCGAACTGCGCGCCTGCCTTCAGCATGGCCAGTTCGACAATCGCCGATCCGCACCCCTCCGATCCGATCAGGACGTATTTGCTCATCTTGCCTTCCGCGTTCTAGTCGGCATCATCCTCAACATCGACTTCCGGCCTGTCGCTTCCCTTGATCGATTCCTCGCGCCACATGCCATCGGCAGATTCATAACTGATCTGAGCGTCTTCGCCACCTATTTGCTGGCGCTTCGCCGCGCTTACTGCCGCGCTCAGCGCCTCTTCGTGCGTAGGAAATGTCTCCGACCAGACATCACCCAGTTTGTAGGCCCAGCCGCCATCATGAGCATCGACATGATAGGTAAGTTTCATGAGAGTTCTCCGTTTTGTGTCAAATCATTCGATTGCAGCGAGATCTCTACGCCAATGTGCGCACCTTGGGTTCGCGGTCCCAATAGCGCATGGCTGCCGCCGTCACAAAGCCGTCGTCAAGCAGGACGACGCCCTCATCAGGAACAATGCCGGCCTTGTCGAGCAGCGCCTTGGCTTCCGGCACATACCCGATCGCCTTGAGATGCGCGAAGGCGTCCATCACCCACTGGACCGCGGCTCCTTCGTGAACCAGCTTGTCTGTGGCCTCCCTGGAAAGAAGCACGGCGACCGCGTCGAACAATTGTGAGGGCGATCCCATCAACTGGCCGTCGGCTTTCATCATCTTGCCGTCGGAAAGTTTTGCCCCGCCGACCTTTGGCGCAATGATCTTGGCTGTCGCTCCAGCGCCCTTGATAGCCGTTGTCAGTTTTGCCAGGGGAGAAGCTTCGGAGCCATCGGCGATGAGGATGCCCACGGTCCGCCCGTCAAGGGTCGGCTTCATGTTCTTGTGGATGCTCAGGGCAGGGGACGGCTCCATATCGAATGGCGGGCGGGCAGCGGGCGACGTTTTCGGCAACTCTATGCCCAGCCCATTTGCGACACGCTTTGCAAGGTCCTCATCGACGTTGCGCAGATTGCCGACCATGCGCGGGGGCACTTGCGCGAGGCCCACCTTTGAAAGCTCGAACACGAAGGAAGAGGCAATGTGCGCCTGTTCCGACGGATCCTGCGAGCGCCAGAACAGTCTTGCCTGACTGTAGTGATCCGCAAAGAGCTCGGCGCGAACCCGCAGTTTCTCGCCCTGCTCCTCATTCTCGGAACGACCGTCGAACGTGCTGAACCCGGTGACCGGACACTCGCGCGGTCCGCCTTCCTCGCCATGCGCGGCGAGGCTGTTTGGTTCATAATTGGCGCGGCCCTTGGGCACGTTCATCTGCATCTGCCCGTCGCGCTGAAAATTCATCACGGGGCATTTGGGAGCATTGATCGGCAATTGATGGAAGTTCGCTGTGCCGAGGCGCGATTTCTGCGTATCGAGATAGCTGAACAATCGCCCCTGCAGCAGCGGATCATTGGTGAAATCGACGCCGGGAACGATGTTTGCCGGACAATAGGCGACCTGTTCTGTCTCCGCGAAAAAATTGTCGGGGTTGCGGTCGAGGACCATGCGGCCGACGATTCGAACCGGAATGACCTCTTCTGGAATGATCTTGGTCGCGTCGAGCACATCGTAAGGCTGGGCATCAGCGAAGGCCTGATCGAACAGCTGCAGGCCGAGTTCCCATTCCGGGAAATTACCGGACTGGATAGATTCCCAAAGATCGCGACGGTGATAGTCGTTATCGGCTGCCTGGAGCTTCAGTGCTTCGTCCCAAACGGTCGACTGCAATCCGAGCTTTGGCTTCCAGTGGAATTTGACGAAGGTCGACTTTCCCGTGGCATTGACCAGTCGGAACGTGTGGATGCCAAATCCCTCGATCGTCCGCAGCGCACGCGGAATGGTGCGGTCCGACATTGCCCACATCAACATGTGCGTGCTTTCCGGCATCAGGGATGCCCAATCCCAAAATGTATCATGGGCGCTGCCCGCCTGCGGAAAGGCCCGATCCGCTTCCATTTTCACGGCATGGACGAGGTCCGGAAACTTGATCGCGTCCTGGATGAAGAAGATCGGGATATTGTTGCCGACCAGATCCCAATTGCCTTCCTTGGTGTAGAATTTGACGGCAAATCCGCGCACGTCCCGAGGCGTATCGACAGAGCCCGCCCCGCCAGCGACCGTCGAAAAGCGGGTGAACACGGGCGTCTTTTCGCCGGCCCGCTGGAACAGGTCGGCTTTGGTGATATCGGACAAGGATTCGTAGAGTTCAAAGTAACCGTGCGCTGCCGAACCTCGCGCGTGGACGATGCGTTCCGGAATGCGCTCGTGGTCAAAATGAAAGATCTTCTCGCGAAGAACGAAATCCTCCAGCAGGGTCGGCCCACGTTCGCCTGAGCGCAGACTGTTCTGGTTGTCGCTGACGTGGATACCCTGATTGGTGGTCAGGTGATTGGTCCCGTCATGGGGGCCTTTTTCAGGTACGTGCTGGTGCGTTTCACCGCCGTTACCTCGATCGGTGTCAAAACTATCTTCGGTCGCCATCGTACCGTCCTCGCTGTTGGTGGATAAAGGGCCTAACGAGGGATCGCGGGAGAAGGTTCCGTTAGTCGCAGCAATTGCGGCACGATTCGTTTCTGACGCACGTGCTGAGGTCGCAAGAGCCTTAGCCGGTCGTGCCAGAACCGGCGGCCTTGAAGCGTGTCTCGAACTCGCGTCGTAAACTGCGCCTGACTTCGGCCGCGCGCAATCGCTGCTGTTCGACGTCCGATTTTGGCTGATAGGGTGGGACGGCCGTTGGCCGGCCTTCCGCGTCTACGGCAACCATGGTGAAATAGCACGAGTTGGTATGCCGGCGCACGCCAGTGCGAATATCTTCCGCCTCGACGCGGATGCCGACTTCCATGGAGGTGCGACCGGCCCAATTGATAGAGGCCCGGAAGGTGACCAATTCGCCTACCATGATCGGCTGGCGGAATACGACCTGATCCACCGACAAGGTCACGGCATATTCCTTCGAGTAGCGCGAGGCACAGGAGAAGGCGACGCGGTCCAAAAGGTTAAGCAGGGCGCCGCCATGGACCTTGCCGCTGAAATTGGCCATATCGGGCGTCATCAAGACAACCATCTCTACGCGACTTTTATCCGTGCCGTCGTCCATCGTACCCCCGTGCAACTCGATCAAATAGCGCTTCGGATTTATGGATTTCCGGAGCAGCGAGCTCAAGGTATCAGGCAAAGCATGGAAGCATCAAACACAGAATTTGCGCTATCGAATACTAAGGACCAGCCAATCAATCTGCAGGCGCCCCGGCGCCCGAGCAAAACTCGAACGCGGCACGCGGGCAGCCCAAATGGGTTGCCCGTACGGTTGCGTCCGTCGAATGGCCCGCCAATATCAGCGCAACGCCCTGCGGCGATGGATCATTTGTTGATTGATGTAACGGCGAGGTTGGTGAGCTTGTTGTTAGCGGCCTTTTCCTGGTCGAGGATTTCGCTGAGCATGACATGCGCCTCCTCATTCCCGAGCACTTTCGCCCATTCGCGCAGCGAGCCGTAGCGCGCGATCTCATAATGTTCGACCGCCTGGCAGGCGGCGAGTACCCCGGCGTCCAAGGCCACGCCCTCTGATTCTTCGATCAAGCCGTCTGCTTCCGTAAGAAGTCCGTCAGCAGCGTCACACTGCACGCCTTCCGGCTTGACGTCGATCGTCTGGAAAACCCGTTTCAGGATCTCGATCTGCCCTTTCGTTTCCTCGAGATGTTTATCGACGGCATTCTTCAGTTCGATATTCTTCACCGCTTTTGATACTTTCGGCAAAGCCTTGGTGATCGCATTCTCGGCGTAATAGATATCTTTCAGGGTATGTTCGAACAGCTCAGCAAGTGTTTTCATGGGGTTCTCCATCGTTGATCTTGCTGACCCAACGCCCCGCATAGCGGTTTCGTTCCGTTGATTGGCGGTATTGCACTGGTGCTCGAAACCCCCGGCCAAATGACCGGTATTTCAACTTTGAGTTTTGTGTTTAGCAATTTGCCAATTTCTGGACGCTATAACGACTCGCATGGAACAGTCACCCAACTACTACCGAATTGGTCTTGCCAGCATGCTGGTGTTGTGGATTTCGATCGTCTTCTTGATGCGCAGCGCCGGAATGTAGCCCAGCTAGTGATGCAACGAGCCACATCGCGTGTTCGCTGAGGGATCAGTATTCCCGCTTTCTTATAGCATTGACGGTTGCGATACCGCGCAGGCCATCCCTGTTGCCGGTGGCGGCTACGGCTTCGAAAACGCGCAGGGCATCGGCAACCCGGTTAAGCTTCAAATAGGCATAGCCGCGCAGGATCATGAGATCGTTGCGTTCCGGGGCGATGCGCGCGCGCTGGTCAAGTGCGAGCAGGGCCTCATTGGGTCTGCCTGCGTTGAACGCCTCGGTAGCGCGGGACGCCAGCAATGCCGTGTCGAGTTCGACCTGCCGCGATGGGACCTGGCGCGCCTTCGATGCAGCGACCGCTGCCCTGTCAGCGAGCCCGACGCGCAGATAGGCGAGGCTCTGGCCGTAGGCTGCATCGCTGCGCGCCGATTCCGAACGGCTGAGGAGCCCCCGCTCGAAGGCCGCAGCAGCCTCCAGCGGCCGATTGATGTCCATCAAACACCATCCCCGCGTGAGTGCGCTTTCCGGCGACAGCACCTGGGGATTGATCGTGGTCGTACAGCCCGTCGGTGCCCGTGGGCCGGCGTTACCCGCTGGTCTTCGCGGGCGCTCGCGGCTCGGTGGCGGGGCCCGTTGAACCTGCAGTTCCTGCGCCTGCCGATACTGGGGCTGGCTGGCCTGCGTGCGCGCAATCGTCTCGGCAACCTGATCTGCGAGTGTGGGCCGTAATGGCGTGGACGAAATCGCTGGATTGGCCGGGCCCGGCGAGCTGGTCACCGGTTGCAATGGCAAGGGTTGCAACGTCGCCGCGCCCGGCGTGCCAAAAAGTTCGGGCGAGGGGACAAGCCCACGCTGGCGTGTATTGCGCTCTTCACCAAGGCGGGCAATTCGTTCCGAGCGTCCGGCCCAGCGGCGCTGGATCGCGGCGACACCCGTCGCGTCGCCAAGCTGCTGGCGGGTCAGGACGAGACCATAGGATGAGGGCTCATCGTCCGGCTTCCACTGCAAGGCGGTTGAAAACCAGCCTGATGCAGTTTCGAACTGGTTGAGCAGATAAGCATACCAGCCGAGCTGTTGCGCGGCATTGGCATCCTTGGCCTTGGCGACTTCCGGGACCATTCGCTGCAGGATTGCGGCCGGTATTTCGACAGGAGGGTCCTGCGCTAAAAGGTTGGCGACCGCGGCCATATAGACCGCGCGTGTACCATCCGAGCTGTCACGCCATGCATAGACCGTCGCTTCGGCTTCCGCCGGACGCTTTTGCGCGATCATGGCAAGGGCCAGCCCCTGCGCCGCGGATGCCGAATTTTCCCGCTCATGCGATAGCTTGAACCATTTTTCCGCAGCGGAAACATCATTGCGGCGCAAATAATACCAGCCGAGGATCAACGGGTCGGAAGGCTCGGTGCCATCGTTCGCAAGTTTTTCGACGCGGCTGAGATCGGCTGGCGGCACGACCAGCTTGGGATCAGTTCCGGCGTCAGCGACGGCCTTGCGCGCCAGGTCGTTGCGAATGGAATCGAATTCCTTACCGCCATCCGGCGTTGATTTTTCCCTGGCGAGCAATGCGTCGAGATCGGCCCGCGGCAGCAGCGGCAGCGCCTTCTGCACCGTTGCCAGCCGCTCTTCGGGCTTCGTGCAATTGTCGAGTATATAGGCGTAAGCATCCTTCGCGCGTGCGGTCCGGTCGGTCTTGGCGAAGGCCTCCGCGACGCGCCACAACACGTCCACGTCGCTACAGGTCAGAAGGCTGGTATTGGACGAACCAATGCGAATGACGGTGTCATATTGCTTGAGATTCGAGGCATTGATCAGCTGGTCGCGCGATTCCGCGACGGCGAGCCGGTCCATGAGATCTGCCGGGGGTTTCCAGCCCGGCTCGGCGGTCTGCCGATCGCCAATAGCCTTGCGCAATTCCGGCAGCTTACCCGCCGCAAAGAGCTTCCACATCGCATCAAGCGCCGGGTCTGTCTGCGGAGCTATGGCCGTCGGATCGGCCGGCGGCGTCCAGCCCGGATAGAGCGCGCGCAGGCGGGCGATTTCGGCCTCAAGCCGGCGTTTGTCGCCCTGGCGGGCAAAGTAGCGCAGTGCGGTCTCATCCACCTTCGGCGGCGGGGTCGTCGTGGCGGGCGCAGGCGGGGTGGGTGCGGGCGTTTTCGGCGACCGCCCGGACTGGGCAACCTCATATTCGTCGTTGGCCTTGGCCGGATAAAGATCAACATCCGCGGCAAGGGACGTCGAGCGAACAGAGCCGTTTGCCGCGGTGAAGACAGGTATATAGCCCTGTTTGATAGCAATTCCGCCGGCAATTGCGGCAATGATCGGAGCGATGATGAGCGTCGACTTCTTCATAGGCATTCCGGATGTTGGCTGTAGGCAAAGGATAGCGACAACAAGTGGAGTGTCGATGGATAATAAAGCGTCGGTTCGAAGGTCTTGACCCGATCGGGCAGTTTCTTCCTGTCGAGCACGCAATCGATCAGCGCCGGAATGATCGCGTAGCCCGGATCGGAAAGCGTCGTGGTCGCTGTACCGCTTGGAATGTCGATAATGGCGAGATTTGTTCCGTCCGGCGACATGCCTTTGCGAAGCGGACCCAGCCTGGCGCGGTCCGTTACGCCGGCCCTCATCATGTAAAGCGGAATGCGCAGGGCGTTATACCCGAACTCCGGTGGAAAGCCCTCGGCCGGCCTCAGCCGCGTCTTTGCCGACATCCAGTCAGCCGGCAGCGAGCGTGGTCCGACGCGCGAGGCGTTAACGAGCCAAAGCCCGTCACTGCCGAGTTTTTTCCAGTCGCTCGATTGGTCAAGCGCCGCGAATTTCGGGAAGGCTTCAAAAATCCAGTAGGAGAGGTTGATTACCGGGCCATCCTCACGATCGCCTTCAGAAAAGCCTTGGGCCCCGGGAAGCAGCAACAGCCTGTCTTGCCGCTCAATGATGTTGGATTTGCTCAAGGCCCGCATCATCGTCTCGGCGGTCTCGATAAGATCGTTGCGCCCCCATTGGGAACCGGCAAGCGCCAAGGCATAGGCGATCAATATGTCGCCGTCAGAAGCGTTATTGCTGTCGGTCACATGTGGTGTGCTGTTCGGATCCCATTTCCACACCGCCAGCCCGTCATCCCGCAGCAGAAACTCTTTGCGGGTAAATGACCAGATCAGGTCAAAATCCGCTTTGCTGCCGGCGAGAAAGGCCAGCCAAAGGCCATATCCCTGGCCTTCGCTATGGCTGATATTGCCGTTTCCGTCATCGATGACCCGGCCGCTTTCATTGACGAAGCGTGCCTTGTAGGCCTGCCAGTCTTGAGGCTTCACCGTTGGCTTCGACGCATTTTGTGCCATGACAGGTTCATGCCACGTGAAAGCCGCCAGGAGCAAGAACAACAGGATCCGCCGTTTCATATGCGCCTCCCCAAATTGGACAGGAGCCGCGATGTCGCAATGCCGAGCAGTGCGGAAACGACGATCAGAAGCAGCGAGAATGACAATATGTTGCCCGACAGCCAGTTGGCGATGATCAGGCGCAGATTGGAGAATGTCAGTGGTTGCGTGGGCATGAACGTGAATTCACCCACGGCCACCTTCTGCATCTCGTCCGTCGCAGCCTTGTAGATCGAGATATGGCCGCCGAGTTTCGACCACCGGTCTTGCTGCGTAATCGCGCGAATTCCCAGCAGGAGATGTTCGTCCGTAGCCGAGGTCGCCAGCGTCCAGACGCCATTGCCTGCTGGATTTGGTTTCTGGGCGACCAGCAATGTCGCCGCCTGCTCCGGCGTATAGGGTTCCTCGCCCCCGGCATGGAAGGTGAAGGACGCCAGCGAAATATTGAAAGTGCGATTCAACCAATCGTCGAAGGATGAGATCTGGCCGCGCCAGCCACGTCCGGCCAGGCGTTCACGCCATTGATCGAACTCCGTGCGCGTATCGGCGGCCTCGGCTGCCGGCTGTACGCCGCGTACGTCGCTCCAGACGGTCCGCGTGTTCTCGTTGATGCCTGTCTGTGTCAGCACCGTCGACTGTATCTGCGGAATGGCACCGACGAACAGGGCATTCGAGTTGACCGCCGAATTCGCGGTCGCGCGCGGATCGACCTCAAGCGGCCTGCCCGCCGCGACCGACATGCGCGCAAGCAGGGTGGCTGCGGCCGAAAGGCTTTTCTCGCCTTCATTGTTAAGCACAACCGGCAAGGGCTTGTCCGAACGGCCATAGGGGTAACTCGTACCGCTCAAACCGGCAAGGTTGGGCAATGTGCCGATCCGCGCGAACGTGGGCATGACGAATTCCGACGTGTCGAAGAGCGCAAAGCGTGTGACCGTCGAGGCTCCAGCGCCGGGTTCGCACGCCGCGTCGGACTTTGTATTGAGCACCGCCTCGAGCGTGATCATGTTGGCGCCCGGCCGGAAATGACGCATGGTAAAGTGGATCGGGAAATGCCTCAGGATCTCGCCGCCGGCTGTCGTGATGGGAAGCGTCGCGGCGATGTTGTCATTGACATAGATGTTGATCTGACTGCCTGGCAGCACGTCCTCGGAATAGGCGGCATCGAGCAGTATCGTCGCTTTGCCGTACTCATTGGCGTAGAAATCGGAAGGGACGCCGATCGCGAACTCGGTGCGCAAGCGCCGTCCGTTGAAATTGCGGGTTTCGACGCCGAGTTCGTTGAATTTCATTCGCGAGGCCCCGAGCATGAGCGGCACGTCGGGCGAACGCCAGGTCTGCGTCGCCAAGAACGATCGTGGCACCGAAACGTCCCGTTTCAATGGATCGACGACACTGGCTACCGCGTTCGTGACCGTTTGCCAGTCTGGTCCGTGCAACCGCAGCACCGAGCCGCCGGTGGCTGGATCATCGACGAAGGCTGCAAGAGCGGCGCCTGGTGTGATTGGAGTGAACGATCCGGAAATGTCCTGCAGTTCGTCATCCGTACCAAGCAGCACCGTCAAGGCGCCCGGGGATTGCTCGTTCGGCAAACCGGCCGAGATGTTCACCAATTGATTGGGCATGTTGGCGAGCACCGCCAGTGCTCCGGCAAGGTGCAGCATCGGGGCCGTCGCGGCCATCCGGTCAACCGCCGGCACGACGATGTTGAAGGTAGTATTGCCCGAGGCATCGACTCCGACGGCCCGAATGTCATCGATCTTGCTTAACCGCCTTGCTCCATCGTCAGCAAAGGAAAGGTAGGTTTTCGATGGTATGACCTCGGTCCAAAGCTCATAGGTCGATTGGACCGTGCAATCCGTCCGGTGCCGAAGACTGGTCGCCATCCTGAAGGTATTGAGACCTGCCTTCAATATTCCTTGCGGAATGTCGACGGTCAGCGTTTTCTGGCCCTCGGATGATTGTACGGGTTCGGTGATGACCCTGGCATTGTTGATCGCCAACGTCAGCGATGACCACTCCGGCGCAACCACCAGGCTGTTCTGATATGTGAGGCTCAAGGACACGGGAGATGCCGCCTGTTCCTCGGTGATGAAGACCGCCCACGTCTTCTCACCATTCTCCCCGCTGAAGGAGAGGCTGTCTTGCGGGATGATGTAGCGGATTGAAGGGCCTCGCGCCGGCGAAGGTTGCGCGACAGCCGGCGCAGTCGTCTGATTTGCCGGCGACGGTGCCTGTTGCTCGGGCGAGGGCTTTGCTGTTCCCGCAGGCTTTTCCGGCGACATGTCGAACGGCGCGGTCTGCGCGTGCAGGGGCAGCGCCGAAAGGGCCGTCAGCAAACAGGCAGTGAGCAGCCGTTTCATCAAGAACGCTCCCATTCCGTCTTGTCCCTGCCCGTAAGCCGCCTGAAAAGATAGGCCAATCCGCGATAGGTCTGGAACATGGAGACACCGAAGAACCAGATGGTCCCCTTGATCAGTCCCGGATTGCCCCGCCGGTCGAGCTGGAATTTGCTCCACTGGGCGGAATTGGCAAAGACGAGGTCGGCGATCAGCGAATGATCCGACGGTTCATCGGGCATGAACATGCAACCGACTGACGTTTCGCCCGCCTGCTTGCGCACGTTGCGCACCTGCACCGGAAGATCGCCCATCATGCCGCTTGCGGAGACCTTGAAGCGGACATCGGAAATCATGTCCACGGACAGTTGCCCGGAGAGGTCACCCAGCAGCTGGACGCGAATGCCATTCACCGATGCGTCATCGATGGTCCCTTGAATCCATGTCTTGTCGATCCTGAATTCGCAGCGCCTGCTTACCTTGACGCGCCGGGAGGGCCGCTTGTCGCCACGCTCGGAAACCACACCGAGAGCGCACCCGGCAAAGATCAGATTGAGCAGATTCCAGCCGCCAACGACCAGTGTGACGTCCGCTTTGTAGGGCTCGGTATAAATACGGTAAACCGTCACGCCGACGCCGACGAGCAACACCAGGAATATGACGAAGAATGGGGTGGCAAGTTCCGACAGCCGGCTGCGATCGATGCGCTCATCCTTCGCGGTCACCTTGAAGGTCGGTTTGCGCGGATTGAGCACGACGGAAATCACCGCCGGGAGAAGATGGACCGTCTGCACATATTCATAGAGTTCGGAGATCCAGGGCCATCGGAAGGCGCCATAAAGGTAATTCTGCATCATCAGGTTAACGATCATGTAGATGAGCGTATAGGCGAGGAATTCGCCGCCGGATGCCGTGAAGATTTCAAGCCCGAAGAACAGGTAGAAGAGGGGGGCGATGAGGAATATGGCGCGCGGGAAGGGGAACAGCCAGAACAGGGTCGATGATAGATAGCAAAGGCGCTGCGGCAGGGTGAGCCCGCCATTGAATAGCGGAAACCGGAAGCGCAGAATCTGCATCATGCCTTGCGCCCAACGGCTTCTCTGCCCGATAAAGCTGGCGAATGTCGCAGGCTGGAGGCCCGCAATGAGCGGCTTGTCCAGATAGATGCTGTTCCAGCCGCGCGAATGCAGCGCGATTGCCGTCTCGCAATCCTCAGTGATGCTGATGCCGCTGAAGCCCCCCGTGACGTTGAGGGCTTCCCGGCGCAATACGGCAGCCGATCCGCAGAAGAAGGCAGCGTTCCATTTGTCGAGACCGCGCTGGATAATGCCATAGAACATCTCGTTCTCGGACGGCATTTGCTCGAATGTCCGCAGATTGCGTTCAAGCGGATCCGGATTGAGGAAGAAGTGCGGCGTTTGCACGAGGAAGAGTTTTTCGTCCTCATCGAAATAGCCGACGGTCTCAAGCAGAAAATCCCGCGTCGGCGCGTGATCGGCGTCGAAGACCGCGATCAGGTCCCCGGTCGATTGCTCAAGACCATTGTTGAGATTGCCGGCCTTTGCATGAACATTCTTCTCGCGGGTCAGGTAGTTGACGTCGAGCGCCTGGCACAGGGCGGTGAGATCCCGGTTGCGCTTATCGGCAATATGAGCTTCGACGATCTTTTCTGCGTTACGTTTTTGCAGGGTACCGCCGTCGTCGAGTATCCAGACTGTTAGCTTGTCGGCCGGGTAATCCATCGCCTTTGCCGCCGCCATCGTATTGGCGAGCAGTTCGATATCTTCATTATAGGTCGGAATAAATACATCGACGCTCGGCAGATGGCCGCGGGTCGCCGGGCGCGATGTGCGGTGGGGCAGGGGCATGGCCACGACAAACAGGCTGAGCGCCAGCATCATCACGCTGTAGAGCTCGGCCAGATACAACAGGAAACCGGGGATGAAATTTTCAAGCTGGTTGATCGGCGGCAGCGTGCTCGTCGTTCGCCAGTAGACATAGCGCATCACGATCGCCGTGCCAAAGGCGAGCGCGATCAAGCGCCAGATACCGCCCGCTTTCAACGTCTTCAGAACCATCATCATGAACAGCACTGTCGCGCCGGCGATCAGCTGCGTTTGCAGATTGACTGGCAACGTGACCAGCAGCAGCACGCAAACGGACATGAACAGCCAGATGACGATGATACCGAACCTACGCATGGATATCCGCGGTGGTCAGGTGAAGGGCAGGCGAAGCGTTCATCTTGTTTCCTCATTGCGAGAGCTTGTTGCAGGGCCGCGTGCGTTTTCTCCTTGCGAGGTCGTTGCCTCAAGTGCTGCCGGTTTACTGCTGCCCGCCGACCGGAGGTGTCGGCACCAGAACGGGGTTGGTTGTGTTGGCCGGTCTGACAGCAGCGCCTGGAACGGCGGGCAAAGTGCCGACCGGCGGGTTGGGCGTCGTGTCGGGCGACCCTGGAGGTGGCGGAACAAGAGGTCCGATCGGTGCCGGTCTTGGCATCCTCGCCGGTGTTACGGGCGAAACCGGAGCAGCTGCGCGTCGCTGAGCCTGCGGGCGCGCCTGTGGCTGCTGTGGCGGCGGCATCAAGGCTGCGGACGGTGGCAGACCTGGTCCCGCCGGATAAACATCCGGTCCGGGCCGACCAAGGTTTGCGGGAGGACCCGGCGGCTCGCCATAGGGATTCCAGCTATAATCGTTGAAAGCAGCGTTGATGCTGAAGCCATACATGAAGGCGAGGAGCTGTTCCTCATTCAACCGTGCATCGCAAAGGCGCAGCCTGACCTGGATCGATCCTCTGCCCGTCAGCCAGCGCGACTGGCTTTCGCCTGGACGGATCCGCTGCCAGGCATAGATACAGGTATCGCCCGAACTGGACCGTCCTGACGCAAAACCAAACGGTCCGTAGCGGTTCTGAACGTAATTGGGCGAGCGATGCATCGCAATGCCAGGAAGCGTGCCACGCAGTTCGCGGGAAATGTCGGTGACGCCAAGCTGGGAATCGCGCAGCGTGTCACCGCCCGACAGATTGGCTTTTACCGGACCGAAGAACTGCACCCGCAACACGTTCTGGCCCGGCGTCCGGGCGGAGGTGCTGAGCAGGATCTCCTGCTGGATGGCATTGTTGTAGGGACGTTCGATCACGCTGACGATGGTCGGGCCACCCGGCGGTGGCAGCGCATAGGCCGCGCTTGCGTCCACGGTGCGTGTCGACGCCAATATCTGAGGCGGACCGCCCGACGCACAACCGGCCAGCAAAGAGAGCAGCGTCAGACAAGAAGCCCTGTTAAGCATTCAAAAACAACTAAGTCATTGAACCGATTCGCGCAAAGGTTGCCGGTCAAATTACTTTCAGGAGGTTCCAGATTATTTGGACGTGTGTCCGCAGGGTAACTGCCTTTAGACTTATGGAACCTCAATGGCTCGAAATGTGCTAGCTGACACGACGCTGCATATTTGCCGCTTGCAGCATGGTCTGTCGCCGCCTGTAATGCCGGAGGCTTTTTCTGGTGATACCAGATTGGTAGGTCGACGGAGAGACAATCCGTTCGAATACAACTTGCCACCCTTTAGGTCGCGATGGAAACGCCTCTTGCCTCTTGCAAGCTCTGAAAACGGTCGTCACGACCCGCCCTTGAGTTCCATAATTTACGTTATCCAGCTTTCGAAGCACAAATGGAGAACGTCGGTTGTATGATGAAGGTCCGCTAATGGGATGGACCGGCTGCGTCCCCTCGGTGGTAGTCTGCAAGACGATCACCACAACCCGGAGAAGCAGCCATGGAACCTGCCCTGGCGACGGAAAGCCATGGGCTGACCAGCGGACGCCGTTGTGTCATCCCATCGGCATCTCGCGTCGAGCCCATCTTGCCGCGCTCGCCCTTGTCACCGTCGCCGCTTTTGCTTCGATCAACCTTCCTCCCGGTCAATAAAGAGTCGGCGAAAATTGGCAAGTTCCCCGGCACTCACGTCCGAAACAGCCCAGAATGTGAGGCCGCCTTTCGACCACCGCACCAGATTGTAGCCTTCATGTGTCGCTTCCAGGGGACGAGCAGCCGTATCGGGCCAGGCGAACACATTGATGATGTGGCCGTGCCGGCGGTAGATCATCGCCGCGACCACTCGGCCATTGATATAGTCGACGCGGCCGCCCACGAGCGGGAAACCCTGCGCCGCCAGATCGACCACAGGGGGCGAATAGTCGATCTTGCCATCGAACCAAGGCTTGACCGTATGCTGGTCGGAGGTCAGCACGTCCGTCAGGTGATCGGCGAGCAGGGAGCGGACATGGCTGGCGAGTATCTGGTCCTGCAACAACGTGTCATGTCCCGGCACGGACAGCACCAGAAACAGGCTCGCCGCAAGCGCAGCAAGTGATGGCACGTACAACCAGCGCCTCGTCATATCTGCGAGCCTTGACCACGATCCGCTGAGAGGCGCGGCCGCCAGGCGGCGCTGCGACCCCAGCGCATTTTCCAAGGATATCGCTGTCAGGATCTGCTCGCGAACAGAGTCGGGAACCGGCCAGCTCACGCCCTCCTGCGCGATGATCCGCCTTTCAGCCTTGAATCGATCGACTTCGCTGGCGCAAGCCGCACACGTCGCAAGGTGCTGCTCGAAGGCGCGGGCGTGGTCGGCATCGAGTTCATTGTCGATGAACCCATGCATGATGATGGACCATTCCGGACAGCCCTTCGCAGATTCGATGCTCATGGCTGATTCCCCATCTTGCTGCGCCATGCAATGCCAAATTCCTGGCGTGCACGCGCCAGCCGTGACATGACCGTTCCGATCGGCAAATCGATAACGTCGGCGATCTGCCGGTAGGATAGCTGTTCGAGTTCCCGCAATACCAATACCTCGCGCAGGGGCTCGGGGAGCGCGGCGATCACCGACCGCACACATTGCGACTCCGTCTTTCGTATCAAGGCAGCCTCAGGCGTTTCATCCTCCGAGGCGATCTCGTCGCCGCCAACGGACCCATCGCCGCCGACGTACATCGGCGCCTCGTGGCGCAATCTTCGCCGGCCTTCCTGCAGCCATGCGTGATAGCAGTTGCGGACGATGGCAAAAATCCAGGACCGCATATCGCCGCCGCGATAACCGTCGAAGTTGCGATAGGCCCTGAGGAACGCTTCTTGAATAATGTCCTGCGCACCATCCGCATCACGACTGAGAAAGCGCGCGAAATTATAAGCCGCATCCAGATGCGGCAGGACCAGGCGATCAAACCGCAGGGCCATATCATTGTCGGCGGATCGTTCCTTGGTCGAGTCGAACAATCGGGCGACCGGCGCAACCATAAGCGTTGTCAGCCTGGCGGCGGACCGGCGAACGGCCTCAATTCCCCGGTCGATAATATATGCCGGAGCCAGGCGCCCTTCATCGGCTGCAATAATCACGTGCGTCTTGGTCATCAGCTTCCATTATATACATATCATGTGGATCCATTTGAACGCTTCAGCGAAGCGTGATGACGATCCATTTGCTAGATCATGCGCAGCCTCGGTTTATTCCCGGTTCGACAAGTTTTTTTCACCGGATTTGCAGAGGTCTGACTGTGCGAAAAAATTTCGCGCCTGTTTTCAATACCTTAGAAAGAAAGTTGTTGTCGCCGCGAATAAACACGCCGCGTCGTCAATCTATTTGATCGGCGGACGTGATCATCGATCCGCGTGTTCCGCCTCGCAATCGCCAAACCGCTAAGGAGACAACCCATGTTCAACATCACCCGTCGTACGCTCCTTGGGTCCGCTGCTGCAGCGGCCGCCTTTGGACTGCCTCGGCAACTCGAATTCGTCATGCCGGCATCGGCAGAACCTCCCGTCGAGCCGCTGACCGGACACTACAAATACAAGGTCGGTTCTGTGGAGGTCACGGCGATCTATGACGGAATCTGGCGCAAGCCGCATGATCCGGCATTCATCAAGAACGCTTCCGTCGAGGACACCAAGGCGGCCCTCGCCAAGGCCGGTCTTACCACTGAGTTCATGCCGATTCCCTTGACCGTCGTCGTCCTGAAAGTCGGTGACAGGCTGATCATGATGGATGCCGGTTCCGGCGTCGGCCAATGGCAGGCCAACGCCACGCATTTGCCGGCGAACATGAAGGCCGCCGGAATAGACTACACCAAGATCGACACGCTGATGATTTCGCATTTCCATCCGGATCATGTCTGGGGGCTGATGGACAAGGAAACAAACGCACCGGTGTTTCCGAATGCCGAGCTGATCGTCAACGCGACCGAATATAACTGGTGGACCGATCCGGGGCGCGTCGACAAGCTTGCCGAGGGGCGCAAGGCCGCCGGCCGGCGTATTGCAAGCATATTCCCCACCTGGAAGAACTGGAAGCTGGTCGAGGATGGAGCCGACGTTGCGCCGGGCATCCAGATGATCGCAGCACCCGGACATACGCCCGGCCATTCGGTCTTTCTTGTGACGTCCGGCACGGAGCAACTCCTGGTTTCTGCCGACACGATGTATGTCCCCGCGCTGCTCGCACCGCATCCCGAATGGCAGGGCAGCTACGATCAGGACGGACCGACGGCGATCACCACCCGCCACAAGCTGATTGACCGCGTGATCGCTGACAACATCCGGATTTGCGGTTCGCACTTTCCATTCCCGGGCTCCGGCACGTTCGTCAAGGACGGCAATGCCTATGCCTTCACGCCCACGGCACAAGTCTGAAACTGGAGATGAAAGAGATGATAAGGAACGCTTTTTTCGGCCTTTTGGGCCTTACCGCAGCTGCGACAATGGTTGCCATCACCCTGCCCGCCCATGCCGTCGACAACATGGAGACGACCACCAACGCTCCCGATCTGACGGCGGTGCGCGCGAAGATCGCGGCAAAGGATTATTCCGGTGCATTGGCGGAGCTGCGCGGTCTTGCCGAAGACAATCAGCAGGCGGATGTCTACAACCTGCTTGGATATACGCTGCGCAAAACCGGCGATTTCGACACGTCGTTGACCTATTACAGCAGGGCCTTGGAACTGCAGCCCGACCACAAGGCAGCCCACGAATATCTGGGCGAACTCTATGTCGAAACCGGAAAGACCGAACAGGCGAAAGTCGAGCTTGCTACCTTGGCCAAGCTCTGTCCGATGGGCTGCGAGGAACTCAACGACCTTCAGAACTTCATCGCCGCCAAGGCCACCAGATAAGCCGGTGGCGGGCGTCACCGCCCGCCGCCGTCGAACCCGCGCCACCTTTCAGACATTGCAGGGAGAAATTCCGTGACCGTTCCAGCAAAGATCGCCCGCTACGCTGATCTCGTGATGCTGTTGAGCCGGCTGCTGTTGGCCTGGATCTTCCTCCATGAGGGGTTTGTCCTTGCACGCAATATCAACGGCGCCATTGCAGCGATGGCGAAGCTCGGCGTGCCAACGCCATACGCCCTCGCCGGCATCGCGCTGCAGCTATGCGCTGGCGCCATGATCGCCCTCGGTTATCATACAAGGCTGGGGGCGTTGGCGCTCTCGCTGTTTTGCCTGATGACAGCGTTCTGCTTTCACACGCCTTTCGGCAGCCAGAACGAACTGCTCCACTTCGAAAAGGACCTCGCTATTGCCGGGGGGATGCTCGCATTGGTGGTCGTCGGTGCAGGGAAATTCTCCTTAGAGAACCTTCTCGCTCGATCGAAAAAATCAACGCGCCGGCTCGATCATGCCGACATGGTCGTATTGGTTGACGGGTTCATGCTCATGGCGATCGCCATTGCAACCGTCATCGGCGCCTATGTCGCATTCGGCGTTCGGATAGCCGGACTGCCGGGACTTTAATGAGGCCGGAATGCTCCTCGCTGCGCGCTCATTGGACAAATATGGCGTTGCTATTTTGACCTGTTGTTATCGCTCGGCTTTATTGTAATGAAACGCTGTACGGTGTTGTAGCGTAAATTCCTGATTTCAATGATGCCGCCTTCCAGAACCGTGTAGATAACTTCCCCGTTTTTGGCTGTGGCGGTCTCACCGGGCTTTCCCTCACCTCTTATGATCTTGTTGATGATTGCGTACTGCTGTGCACTGTCTTCCTGAGCAAATGCAAACGGGGAATGCAAACCGATCGTGAATACCAAAGGAAGAAGAGCCATTGTTGGTCTGTTCATGATTATTCCTTCAGCAGAGTTAGCGGAAAACAACGCGTACCAGTCTAACTCGATTGATGCTCTTGTGGTGAACTTCATGTTCTAAAACGACAATGCTGAGTGACTTGACCCTACCTGGCTGGAAATGGGTTCTGACCGAGGTGATTGCGAGTGCGTGTCAGTTTGGACTCGAGGAACGAAGACCAAACATCACGACACGAATGCTGAGCGATCCCCCCCGCACGTCCATCGCTGCGCTCAGGTGTAGTTCAAATGACGTGATTGGACAGTGTTTCCGTGCGGTGCGAAGATCAACGCCAAATCCGCTTTGGGGACCGCTGCGCAAAACTCCGTCATTGATCAAGAGGAGAGTTCAATCATGGCAACCTGGCAACCTGATCCTTCGTTTTATCCATCACCTCGAATGGCCGCAAAGGCCCCAGCCGAAAAGGTCGCCT
This sequence comes from Hyphomicrobiales bacterium, assembly GCA_900473175.1. Classification (GTDB taxonomy): domain Bacteria; phylum Pseudomonadota; class Alphaproteobacteria; order Rhizobiales; family Rhizobiaceae; genus Phyllobacterium. The sequence continues at coordinate 134,230 of UCKM01000014.1, forward strand.
ATGTCGCCGCCTTCGATCCCGAACGCAAGATTCCCGATGCGATCGCCGTGGTCGACGTGGATCCGGCCTCCTCATCCTATTCGCAAATCATCGGCCAGGTCGACATGCCTAACGCAGGTGACGAGTTGCACCATTTCGGCTGGAATGCGTGTTCCTCCTGCCTTTGCCCCAATGCGCCCCATCCGCACATGGAACGGCGCTATCTCATCGTGCCGGGGCTCAGATCATCCCGCCTGCACATCATCGACACCAAGCCTGACCCGAAGAACCCCAAGATCATACGCGTCATCGAACCCGAGGAAATCGCGGAAAAGGCCGGATATTCGCGCCTGCACACGATCCATTGCGGGCCGGAGGGCATCTATGTGAATGCTCTCGGGAATGCCGAGGGCAAGGCGCCCGGCGGCATATTCCTGCTCGATCCCAATAGTTTCGACGTCCTGGGGCAGTGGGAGATGGACCGCGGCCCGCAAAAACTCGCCTATGATTTCTGGTGGCACCTTGGCCACGACACGATGATCACCAGCGAATGGGGAACGCCCGATACGTTCGAAAACGGGCTTGTCCCGGAAATACTGCTTGGCAGCAAATACGGGCGCCGGCTGCACTTCTGGGATCTGCACAAGCGCAAGCACCTGCAGGAAATCGATCTTGGCGAAGAATACCAGCTCGTGTTCGAGTTGCGCCCGGCGCACAACCCGACCAAGGCCTATGGCTTCGTCGGCTGCGTGATCAGCCTCAAGGATCTTTCGGCATCGATCTGGACCTGGTACCGCGACGGCGACAAATGGGGGGTGAAAAAGATCATCGAGATTCCGGCCGAGCCGGCGGATCCGGAGTTGCTGCCGCCAGTGTTGAAAGGCTTCGGCGCCGTCGCCCCCCTCGTCACCGATATCGACCTGTCGATGGATGACCGCTTCCTTTACGTGTCCTGCTGGGGCACCGGCGACATGATCCAGTACGATGTCTCCGATCCCTTCAACCCGAAGGAGACTGGACGGGTTCGCATTGGCGGCATCGTATCGCGCGCGACCCATCCCAAGGCCAAGAACGGCGCGCTCAACGGCGGTCCGCAAATGGTCGAGATCAGCCGCGATGGCAAGCGCGTCTACTTCACCAATTCCCTCTACGGCCCCATCGACCCGCAATTCTATCCCGAGGGCGTTGAAGGCTGGATGGTAAAACTCGACGCCGGAGACAATGGCGGAATAAAGTTCGACGAGAAATTCTTCGTCGACTGGCCGAGGAGCCATCGACCGCATCAAGTGCGTCTGGAGGGCGGCGATTGTTCGTCGGATTCCTATTGCTATCCCTGATGCCGGCAGACAATCGCCAGAGGGATAGAAGCGCCGAATGACATCCATCTCACCTTGGCTGGTGCTCACCGGCCTTGGCGCCTTTCACGGCGTCAATCCTGCAATGGGTTGGCTGTTCGCTGTGGCGCTTGGCCTGCACCGAGGCAGCCGCCGGATCGTGGTGCAATCGCTCATTCCCATCGCCATAGGACACGCCGTTTCGATCGGCCTCGTTGCGGTCGTGGCCGTGTTGCTTGGCTTGATAGTCGATCAGCATGTCCTCGAAACAGGCGCTGGCATTGTGCTCCTCGGCTGGGCCGCCTATCAGGCTCTCTACGGCCATCGTCACCGTGTGCGGATAGGCATGACGACGGGCATGGTGGGACTTGGGTTGTGGTCATTCCTGATGGCGACTGCCCATGGTGCAGGCCTCATGCTGGTGCCGGTGGTCATTCCTCTTTGCCTGTCGGCAATGCCCGGCCAGCAACTGACGGCTGCCGGATCATTGCCAATCGCCCTCGCCGCCATCGCAACCCACATGGCTGCCATGCTTGCGGTGATCCTGGTAATCGCTGTCTCCGTCTATAGCTGGTTCGGCCTCTCGTTCTTGCGCCGCGGTTGGATCAACTTCGACTACATCTGGATCGCGGCGCTGACCGTCACCGGCCTCATCCTGATTGTGCGATAGAACCGTCGCCGATCACACGTTGGAGGTATTGATGGCGTCGATGACCGCCTCGGTCACCTCCTGCGTCGTTGCCGTCCCGCCGACATCGAGGGTAAGGACACCAGCGCCGGTGACGCGCTCGACCGCACGCATGAGACACGCCGCTGCTTCCTTCTCGCCGAGATGCTCGAGCATTTGTGCGGCGGTCCAGAATGTTGCAACCGGATTGGCAATACCCTTGCCGGCAATGTCGAAGGCGGAGCCATGGATCGGCTCGAACATGGATGGAAAGCGGCGCTCCGGATTGATGTTCGCGGTTGGCGCAACGCCGAGGCTGCCAGCCAAAGCCCCCGCAAGATCCGAAAGGATATCAGCGTGCAGGTTGGTGGCAACGACCGTATCGATGCTTCCCGGATTGAGCGTCATGCGCACCGTCATGGCATCGACGAGCATCTTGTCCCAGCGAACGTCCGGAAATTCTTCGGCCACTTCTGCGGCAATCTCATCCCACATGACCATGCCATGGCGCTGCGCATTGGATTTGGTGACGACCGTCAGAAGCTTCCGCGGCCGCGCCTGTGCCAGTGCGAAGGCATAGCGCATGATACGGGTGACGCCGATACGGGTGAAAATGGCAACTTCGGTTCCCACCTCCTCCGGCAATCCCTTGTGGGCGCGCCCGCCATGGCCGGAATATTCTCCTTCCGAATTTTCCCGCACGATTACCCAGTCGAGATCGCCCGGCCCGCAATTGCGTAGCGGCGGCGTGATGCCGGGCAGGATCCTGGTGGGCCGGACATTGGCATATTGATCGAAGCCCTGGCAGATCTGCAGGCGCAGACCCCAGAGCGTGATGTGGTCCGGCACATCGGGTGCACCGACGGCACCGAAATAGATGGCGTCGAAGCGCTCGAGCTGCTTGAGCCCGTCCGCCGGCATCATCACCCCGTGCTGCTTGTAATAGTTAGAACCCCATTCGAAATTCTGGAAACTGAACCTGACGTCGCCGAGGCGCTTTTCGAGGCTCTGGAGCACCTTCGTTCCAGCGGAGATCACCTCGGGGCCAATTCCATCAGCCGGAATGGCGGCAATAGCATATTCACGCATGCGTCTGTTTCACTTCGGATTTGAAAGGCAGAGAGGGCGCCATCAAGCGCCCTCTCTCTATCACCAGCACTTACTTCTGAATGCAGGTATCGACAGTATCCTTGGTGCATTCGTCGAGACCGGTGAAAACCGGATCTTCGACCTTCTTGCCCTGGATCAGGTCGATCATGACGGTCGGAGCCTTGTAGCCCATTTCGAAGGGCCGCTGGCCGACGAGCGCCGTAACCAGGCCCTCCTTGGCGATCGCCACTTCGTCGCCGATCGTGTCGGCGGCGCCAATGACGAAATCATTGCTTGCGATCTTCGCGGCGAGTGGCTTGAACAGATCGCGGTAAGGCTGCGGCGCACCGAACAGCGGCCAGCCACCCATGATGCCGAAGGCGTCAAGATCAGGATTGGCAGCAAGGATATCGGTCATCGCCTGGACGCCCTTGGCGCCATCGTCATTAGTGAATACGGGGCAGCCGGCGACTTCCGTCCAACCGCCCTCGCCCTTCAGTGCGGCGAGTCCTTTCTTACCGCTGAGCGTATCGCGCATGCCTTGCGCGCGGCGCAGGATATTGTCGGCGCCGGGATTGCCTTCGATCGTGCAGATCTTGCCGCCCTTCGGCTTGCCCTTCTTGATGTACTCGCCGATCTTGGCGCCCATCAGGTAATTGTCGGTGCCGAGATAGGTCTTGCGCAGCGCTGAATCTTCGGCCGCAAGATCGGCGTCCAGCGTCATCACCGGAACGGACGGATTGGCCGTCTTGATTGTCTGGGCGATAAGCTTGGCATTCGACGGCGAGATGGCGATTGCAGCCGTGTCGGCCTTGCCTAGCACGTCCTGAACGATCTGGGCCTCGCCAGCCTCGTCGGATGTCGATGCCGGGCCGGTGTAGAAGCATTCATACTCGGCGCTGGCATTCTCCTTGTTCCACTTCTCGCAGCCCTGATGGATGGCCTCGAAGAATGGATTGTCCAACCCCTTTACCACGATGACCAGCTGTTTCTTTGCCAGCGCTGGGCCGGCGCCAAGCGCCAGAGCCGCCGCGGCGACGAGCAATATTGATTTCCTCATTGGTTCCTCCCTTGAATTCGACGGACACGGGCGTGCCCGCCACACAGTTCAATCAGGGTGCCGTAGAATACGCGGTCGTTCTGCAATCACTCCCATTGCGGAACCCGGCCGATACCCATCTCCAAATCATAGTCCCGGGGCCAGCCAAGCGGTGCGTGACCCTGCTTTATTGTCCAGTCCATTGTGGACTGGAGGCAGAGCGGTGGATGCGAGCCTTGGAAAATTGCTGCGATCAGGTTCCGCCCGACTTATGCCTGTCGCGCTCGTGACCAGATATTCCCTCCCGCAACTAGCTAATATCGGCAAAGTTCGCCCGTCAACGGCTATTTGTCATATAAAACGATTTTTGGTTGCCGAGGGCTTGAATTCACCTGAAAGTTGATTGACGCTAGGTTAAGCCTTTGCGTAAATGCAGCTTACTGTTGTCCTTGGGAGGGGCAAAGGTTGCGGCAAAGTCGGCATTTAAAAAGCCGGGCGGCGACAAACAAACGGGGCATGGGAGGAAATCTGTCCGGTGGCGATTCTCGAACTCATCAATATTTCGAAGCATTTCGGCGCCATTCAGGCGGTCAACGATGTGTCATTCGCGATTGAACCCGGCCAGGTGGTCGGTCTCATGGGCGACAATGGTGCGGGCAAGTCAACGCTCGTCAAAATGATTGCCGGCAACTTCAGTCCGAGTGACGGCGTTATGCGCATGGACGACAAGGTCCTCGTCATGCACAAGCCGGTAGAGGCACGCCAGCACGGCATCGAGATCGTCTATCAGGATCTGGCGCTGTGCGACAATCTAACCGCCGCAGCCAATGTTTTCCTCGGCCGCGAGTTGCGCCGCGGCTTCGGACCGATCCGCATTCTCGACTACGCCAGCATGTACAAACGGGCCGGTCAGATTTTCGCCGAGCTGAAGTCCGAGACCCGCCCCCGGGACCTGGTAAAGCAGATGTCCGGCGGCCAGCGGCAGGCGGTCGCCATCGCCCGCACCAGGCTTTCAGAAGCAAAGATCGTTTTGATGGACGAACCGACGGCTGCCATCTCGGTCCGGCAGGTTGCCGAGGTCCTGAACCTCATCCGCCACCTGCGTGATCAGGGCATCGCCGTCATTCTCATCAGTCACCGCATGCCCGACGTCTTCGACGTTGCCGACCGCGTCATCGTCATGCGGCGCGGGCGCAAGGTTGCGGATAAACCAATCGCGGCAACATCGCCCGAAGAAGTTACGGGCCTGATCACCGGCGCTATTGAACAGATAGCGTAGTTCGGCCCCATAACCAGAATCTCGAGAAACAACCATGGCAATCACCCTTGACCAGACCATCGCACAGAGACAGCACAACTGGAGATCGTCGATCCTCAGCAGCCAGACATTCTGGGTCCTGATTGCCGTCATCCTCGCCTGTACCTTCCTTTCATTTGCAACCGACTCCTTCGCAACAACGAAAAATCTCTACAACATCACGCGCAACGTCACCTTTGTGGCGATCATCGCGCTTGGCATGACCCTCGTCATCATAACCGGCGGCATCGATCTTTCCGTTGGATCAGTGCTTTGCCTTTGCAGCATGATCCTTGGGGTCGTCATGCACGCCGGCTACAGCATCGAGATCGGAATTGCCGCGTCGATCGCGACTGCCCTCGCCATAGGCGGCTTCCATGGATTTCTCATTGCCTATATCGGCATGCCGCCATTCGTGGTGACGCTCGGTACCCTGTCGATTGCGCGCAGCCTTGCCATGGTTGCCTCCGGCAATACGGTGGTGTTTCAGTTTGGGCCCGATCACGACAAGCTTCTTGCGCTAGGCGGTGGGGCCTGGTTCTTGGGGATCGCCAATCCGGTACTCTACATGATTGTCCTTGCCCTCATCACCGGCTTTGTCCTGCGATGGACCCGATTTGGCCGCCACGTCTACGCCATCGGCGGCAACGAACATGCGGCAATCCTGACCGGCGTCCCCGTCCGGGTGATCAAGGTCGCCGTCTATATGATCTCGTCGCTCTCTGCCGGGATCGCCGGCATTGTCCAGACCGGATGGCTCGGCGCGATCACCACCAATATTGGCACTGGCCTCGAGCTTCAGGTTATCGCCGCAGCCGTCATCGGCGGCGCTGCGCTGGCCGGCGGCGTCGGTACAGCGCTTGGAGCGCTGGTCGGGGCGGCCCTGATCGAAGTGATCCGCAACAGTCTCGGCCTCCTTGGCATCAACGCCTTCTGGCAAGGCTGTTTCATTGGCGGCGCCATACTGTTCGCAGTCCTGTTTGATCGGCTGCGTAATCTGCGCCAAAGCGAGTAATTGGGGTCCTGCACTCCCATTGGCAGTGATACCCACATAAGGAGATACCTAATGAAGAAGCGGATCGTGTTTACCGGCGGCGCCGGCAAAGCAGGACGTCACGTCGTTCCCTACCTTGTCGACCATGGCTACGAGGTCCTCAACGTCGATCTCGTTCCTCTCAATCATCCGGGCGTCAATACGCTGATTGCCGACATTGCCGACAGCGGCGAGATGTTCAATGCCCTGTCGAGTCACTTTGGCTTCGAAGGCTTCGAGACCGGCAAGGGACCAGCGCCAATTGATGCGGTCGTGCATTTCGCAGCGGTGCCACGCGTGCTTATCAAGCCGGACAATGAGACATTCCGCATAAACACGATCGGCACCTACAATGTCATCGAGGCTGCCGTAAAGCTCGGTATCCGTAAGGTGATCATTGCCTCGAGCGAGACGACCTACGGTGTATGTTTTGCCGAAGGCGACAAGGATTTCCATCAGTTCCCGCTAGAGGAAGACTACGATATCGATCCGATGGACAGCTACGGCCTGTCGAAGCTGGTAAACGAAAAGACGGCCCGCGCCTTTGCCATGCGGACGGGCGCTGATATCTATGCGCTGCGCATCGGCAATGTGATCGAACCGCATGAATATGATCGCTTTCCAGCTTTCCTCGCCGATCCGATGTCGCGCAAGCGCAACGCCTGGAGCTATATCGACGCCCGCGATCTCGGCCAGATTGTCGATCTCGCGATCCGCAAGGATGGCCTAGGGTTTCAGGTGTTCAATGCCGTCAACGACACGATCACCGCGACGATCCCAACACAGGAGTTCCTGGCAAAATATTGCCCGAATGTACCGATCCGGCGTAAGCTCGGCGAATTCGAGGGACCGCTTTCCAACCGCAAGACGCGTGAGGTTCTCGGCTTCCGCGAAGAGCACGACTGGCGCAAATATGTGCCGGTGAAGTGATCCGGCTGCCGCTGCCAATCTGAGAGGGATATAGCAGAAACGGATGCTCTGATGTAAGCTAAACCATGGAACTGATGAGGAAAATCATCGGACAATGGTTTGGATTCAGGCGTGCCCCACTTTCCGCTGCCGCCGCTTTGTTTGTCATCATGCTGCTGGTATTGCCGAACGGCGCACAGACCACGCATGTTGGATTCGTGCTGCAACTCCAGGGGATCGTTGGCCCGGCCTCATCCGACTATATCACGCGCGGATTGCAAGCCGCGGCTGAGCGCAACGCATCACTCGTGATCGTGCGAATGGACACGCCCGGCGGCCTCGATACGTCGATGCGGGACATCATCCAGGGCATCCTCGGCTCGCCGGTGCCGGTAGCCATCTATGTCAGTCCAAGCGGCGCACGTGCGGCGAGCGCGGGCACCTATATTCTTTATGCCAGCCACATTGCGGCAATGGCGCCGGGGACCAATCTTGGGGCCGCGACACCCATCCAGATCGGCGGCGATTTGCCACTTCCCGGAGGCGATCAGGAAAAGAAGGACAAGGATCAGGCTACCAAATCAAAAGACGGTCAGGATGCAAGCTCTGCTCCCTCACCCCAAAGTCCGACGGAGGCGAAGGCAGTCAACGACGCGGCCGCCTATATTCGCTCGCTCGCAGAGTTGCGTGGCCGCAACGTAGACTGGGCCGAGAAGGCGGTGCGCGAGGCGGCAAGCCTTTCCGCAAGCGCAGCGCTCAAGGAGAATGTGATCGACATCGTCGCCACCAGCGTCGATGATCTTCTGGTGCAGGCCAATGGCCGGACCGTGACCGTGGCAGGAAACAAGATCAAGCTCGATACCGGAAGTCTCACCCTGGAGCAGTTGGAACCGGATTGGCGCACGGAACTCCTGATGGTCATCACAAATCCGAATGTCGCGCTGATGCTGGTGACGATCGGTATCTACGGACTGATCTTCGAATTCCTGACGCCAGGGTCATTCTTTCCCGGAACGATCGGCGCGATCTGCCTGCTGATCGGCCTTTACGCACTCGCGATCCTCCCTGTGAATCTCGCCGGCCTTGGCCTCATTATCCTCGGCCTTGCATTGATGGCCGCCGAAGTATTCACACCATCCGGTGTTCTCGCCATTGGCGGCGCAGTTGCTTTCGTTGCCGGCGCCACAATACTGATTGACACTGACATTCCAGCCTTCCGCACCTCGTGGCCGGTGGCAGGGGGCATTGCCCTTGCCAGCCTGGGGCTCTCCTTCTTCATAATCCGCCTTGCCCTTTCATCACACAAACGCCCGGTCGTCACGGGTAGCGAGGAGATGACGAGGGCCCAAGGCGAGGTTCTGGACTGGCGTGGACTCAAGGGGCACGTCCTCGCCCATGGCGAGCGATGGACAGCGACTTCCGAGAAACCGTTGAAAAAGGGACAGCATGTGCGTGTAGCCGGCATCGAGGGCATCATCCTCAAGGTTGAACCGGATCGGCCGGACGGTTCCTAGTGGAGGATTTCCCGATGCTTCTCACCATATTGGCCCCAATCATTGTCATTCTGCTGATGACTTTGGCTGCTGCGATCAAGATCTTGCGGGAATATCAACGTGGCGTCGTGTTCACGCTTGGCCGTTTCACCGGCGTCAAGGGGCCGGGACTGATCATCCTCATTCCTTTCGTCCAGCAAATGTTACGCGTTGACCTGCGGACAGTGGTTCTGGATGTGCCAAGCCAGGATGTGATCTCGAGGGACAATGTCTCGGTTCGCGTCAACGCCGTGCTCTATTTCCGTATCATCGATCCAGAACGGGCGATGATCCAGGTCGAGGACTTCATGATGGCAACGAGCCAGCTTGCGCAGACGACGTTGCGATCAGTGCTCGGCAAGCACGATCTCGACGAGATGCTGGCCGAGCGCGACAAGCTCAACAACGATATTCAGGAAATTCTCGATGCACAAACGGACTCGTGGGGCATCAAGGTCGCCAATGTCGAGATCAAGCACGTGGATCTCAACGAAACCATGATACGCGCGATTGCCCGGCAGGCCGAAGCCGAGCGCGAAAGGCGAGCCAAGGTCATCAATGCGGAAGGCGAGCAGCAGGCTGCGCAGAAGCTGCTTGAGGCTGCCCAGATCCTGGGTCAGCGGCCGGAAGCGATGCAGTTGCGTTATCTCAGTACGCTGAATGTGATTGCAGGCGAGAAAAATTCGACCATTGTGTTTCCATTCCCGATGGAACTGAGCGAGTTCTTAAAGACAGCAGCAAGCAAGACCAAATAGCGCTATCATATGGGCGGACCCGGCCAGCCGGCCTTGTTCGCAGGCAAAGGAAACTGAGGGGCGAATATGACCGAGACATTCGTAATTGCACAGGGCGGCGGCCCGACTGCCGTCATCAACCAGACGATGGTGGGGGCCGTCCTCGAAGCGCGCAAGCAGCATCCAGGTTGCCGTGTGCTGGGTGCACTGCACGGCGTGCGTGGCATCCGCGACGGCAATTATGTCGACCTTTCGACCCTGTCGGAACAGGAGCTCCACCTGCTTGCCGCGACGCCGAGTGCTGCACTGGGCAGTACTCGCGACAAACCCGACCAAGCCTACTGCGAAATCGTCCTGAAGCGTTTGCGAGATGCAGGCGCCACAGCCTTCATCTATATTGGCGGCAACGACACCGCCGGGACGCAGCAGATATTGACCGAGGCGGCCGGCGGCGACATTGCCTTCGTCCACGCCCCCAAAACCATCGACAATGATCTCGTCGAAAACGATCACACGCCCGGCTTCATCTCCGCTGCTGAATTCGTGGCGAGCGCATTCGCCAGCGTCGATCTCGATTTCCGCGCCCTGCCCGGTATTTATGTCGGCATCGTCATGGGACGGCACGCGGGTTTCCTCACCGCTGCCGCCGCCGCGTGGCAGCTCGATGATGAGAGTGGTCCGCACCTTCTCTACGTACCTGAATTGGCTTTCTCGCCGGCGCGGTTCGTCGCGGATGTGCGCGACGTCATTGCCCGCCATGGCCGCTGCATCGTCGCCATGTCGGAAGGTGTGACTGCCGAAGATGGCCGCTCGGTCGTCGAGAATCTGGTCGCGCGTGAGCGCCTCGAATTCGACGCGCACGGCAACGTCCGGCTTTCGGGCGGCGATCTCGGCATGGCGGTGGAACAGGCGCTCCGCGATGGCCTGCCGGGCGTGCGCGCGCGGGTCGACACGTTCGGCTATCTTCCGCGCGGCAATCTCACCACGATCAACGCAACGGACGCCCGCGAAGCATTCGAGGCCGGCGCCTTTGCCGTAGGCGCGGCGGCGCGCGGCGGCGGATCGGTGGCCCTGCAGGAAGAAGGTGGTATCACGAAGCCACGGCTCGTACCGCTGGCAAATGTCGCCGGCAAGACACGCCATTTGCCCGAAAGCTTCCTGCTCTCAGAGGGGACCCGTTTGTCGGCTGAAGGCAAAGCTTATTTCGAGCGGCTGGTTCCGCGCCACATCAAGATCGCCAAGCCTTTCGTCTGACAGGCAAACCGCCTCAGATTCCCTCGCCGTAGGTATGCCCTTCCTCGTGCGTCAGCGTTGCGATGAACCGTTTCGTGCGCTCGCGCTGCGGCCGGGTAAATATGTCCCGTGAGGTTCCCGTTTCAACGATGACGCCAGCGTCAAGGACGATCACCTCATTGGCGATCTTGGAAGCAAGTCGCAGATCATGCGTCGCCATCACCATCGTCGTGCCTTCCCGCGCCAATTGCGCCAGCACATCCACCACCTCACCTGAGAGCTCCGGATCGAGAGCGGAGGTCGGCTCGTCGCACAACAGGACTTTGGGAGACGGCGCGAGCGCACGTGCAATCGCCACGCGTTGCTGCTGACCGCCCGAAAGCGTCGATGGCCAAACGTCCGCCTTGTGCGCCAGTCCGACCTTTTCAAGCAGCATTTCTGCACGTTCGCGGGCTCGCTCCTTCGGCCATTTGAGGACCGTGGTCAGGCCCTCGGTTACATTCTCGATGACGGTGCGATGCGGAAAGAGCTGGAAATTCTGGAAGACCATGCCCGTGTGACGGCGAAGCAGCTGCACCTGCTTGGCACCCACCCGGACGGCCGGATGGAATTCCAGCTTGTCCTCGGCAATCTGAACGGAACCGGAGGTCGGTATTTCCAAGAGGTTGATGCAGCGCAGCAGCGTGCTCTTGCCGCCGCCGGAGGGGCCGACAAGTGCCATAACTGCGCCTTCCGCGACGTTCAAGGTGACGTTGTTGAGGACGGTCAGATCGCCGAAACGCTTCACGATGTTCTTCAGTTCGATCGTGCTCATGATCGCGCCTCCAGAAACCCGCCATAGCGATTGAGGCGGTTCTCCAACCTTGCCTGCAGCGCCGACAGGACCGAACTCATGACGAGATAGATCAATGCCGCCTCGACATAGAGAATAAGCGGTTCGTATGTGGTCGCAACAATGCGCTGCGCCGCCTGGAACAGTTCCGGCACTGTAATGGCGGCGGCCAGCGACGTGTCCTTGACCAGCGAGATGAACGTATTCGAAAGCGGCGGCACGGCGACGCGGGCGGCTTGCGGCAGGATCGTCCGCCGCATCGCCTGCGACCAGCTCATACCGATCGAATAGGCTGCTTCCCACTGCCCTTTGGGTACGGAGGAAATGACAGCGCGCAGGATTTCGGATGTATAGGCGCCGATGTTGAGGGTGAAGCCGATCAGCGCCGCCGTGAATGCATCAAGAACGATGCCAACGCTTGGCAGGCCATAGAAGATCAGGAACAGTTGTACGAGTAGCGGCGTGCCGCGAATGATCCAGACATAGAATTTGACGATAGCAGCGAAGGGTCCAGGCGCGAACAACCGTACAAGCGCGGCGATGAGACCGACGGTCAATCCGAGCACGAATGACAAAAGCGTCAGGGGAATTGTGAATATCAGTCCCGCCCACAGGAGTGACGGCAGCGATTCAAGCATCAATGTCAGCCAATGGGACAAAGCTGTTCTCCTCAACAGAAGGGCAGGGAGCTTGCTCCCTGCCCTCTTAGAGCGTAAATCTCGTCAATCGTAAACGGTTGTTACTTCGAAACATCCTGGCCGAAATATTTGTCGGCAATCTGCTTGTAGGTTCCGTCGGCCTTGATCGTCTCAAGTGCCTTGTTGATCGCAGCCAAAAGGTCTGGCTCGTTCTTGCGGATGATAATGCCGGAGAAATCGGCATTTTCCTGCTGGGCGGCGATTTTCACATTGGCGTCGGGCTTGTGCTTCTTGAAATCGAGAAAGGAAAGGCTGTCGTTGATCGTCGCATCGGCGCGGCCATTGAGCACCAGCTGGATCGACTGGTCGAAGCCGTCCGTTCCGACGAGTTCCGCACCCGCTTCCTGCGCGATCTTGCCAAAATTGCTCGATAGCGACTGCGCGGACTTCTTGCCCTTGAGGTCAGCAAAGCCCTTGATCTCGCTATTGTCGCCCTTGACGATCAAAACCGCCTTCGACGCGATATAGGGTTCGGAGAAATCATATTTCGCCTTGCGCGCTTCGGTGATGCCCACCTGATTGATCACGGTGTCGTAGCGGTTGGCATCGAGACCAGCGATCAAACCATCCCACTTGCCTTCGAGAAACTGCGCTTTGACGCCAAGGTTCTTGGCGATTGCTTCACCGATCTCGACATCGAAGCCGACCAGCTTGCCAGCAGCATCATGATAGGTGAACGGCGCATAGGTGCCCTCCGTGCCAATCTTCAGCACGCCCGCCGACTTGATCTGCTCGAGGTTGGACGCGGCCTGTGCCTGGGCAGGCACGATCGCGAGGGCGCCGATGACGAGGAGTGATTTCAACCAGTTCATTTGTTTCCATCCGTTTGTTATGCGCCTTTCGGCTAATGATCGGAAAATGTCACTTTGCAGCGTCACTGCATAGGCATTCGTGGCCAGCAAAACGCGCCATACGGTGAAACGAATACCAGATATGACCCAAACAACGAAATATTATTCCACGCTGATTGAGCAGTCAGAATGCCGAATTAGCTATGGTAATCTGGCGCCCGTCTTGCCATGGAAGACATGCACATCGGCCGGCTTGATCCCGAGACTGATCGCATCCCCGGGACCTCGATCCGTCCGGCCCATGGCGAAGATGCAGACCTGTTGATCGGCGAGCTTTGTATAGAATTGCGTCGAGAGTCCGAGTGGCTCGATCACCTCGATTTTGGCCTTCAATGTCTCGGTCGTACCAACTTCGATGTTTTCCGGGCGGATACCGACGACCACCCTGTCACCGTCCTCGACCTTGAGCTCAGGCCGCAAGGGCACCATCTGGCCGTCGGTGAGTTCCGCCGTTGCCTTGCCGTTCTGCCGCGTCACCACGGCGGGCAGAAAGTTCATGCCGGGCGAACCAATGAAGCCGGCGACGAAGAGGTTTGCCGGATGATCGTAGAGTTCGAGCGGGGTGCCAACTTGCTGGATGACGCCATCATGCATGACGACGATACGATCCGCCATTGTCATCGCCTCAACCTGGTCGTGGGTGACGTAGACCGACGTCGTCTTCAACTGCTGGTGCAGCGCCTTGATTTCCGTCCGCATGTGGACCCGAAGCTTGGCGTCGAGATTGGACAGCGGCTCATCGAAGAGGAACACTTTCGGATCGCGGACGATGGCGCGGCCCATCGCAACGCGCTGGCGCTGCCCGCCGGAAAGCTGCCGCGGCAAACGTTCGAGGAGCACATCGAGGCCGAGGCGCTTGGCGGCGCTGCCGATCCGGTTCAGGACCAGCTCCTTAGCCGTCTTTCGCAGCAGAAGGCTGAAACCCATGTTCGATGCCACATCCATGTGCGGGTAGAGCGCGTAGGACTGAAAGACCATCGCTATGTCACGGTCCTTCGGCGCAACATCGTTGACCACACGATCGCCAATCCTGATCTCTCCGGCGGAGATTTCCTCGAGGCCGGCGATCATGCGCAGGAGCGTGGACTTGCCACAGCCGGAAGGGCCAACCAGAACCACGAATTCGCCATCAGCAATGGAAAGGTCCACCGCTGAGAGAACGTTCATGGCACCGTAATTTTTCTGGACATTGGTAATGGTGACAGAGGCCATTGCAGTTTCCTTTTTTTAACCCTTCACTGCACCGGCTGTAAGGCCCGTGACGAGGTAGCGTTGCAGGAAGGCGAAGAACAGGCAGGCGGGAATGAGCGCCAGAACGGAGGCCGCCATCATCTGCCCCCAATCGACCGCAAACTTGCCGATGAATGTCAGCAGCCCGACAGCGAATGTTTTCTGGCTGTCGCTGCTGATCAACATCAGCGCGAAGAGCAATTCACTCCATGCGGCGGTGAAGACGAAACCCAGAGTTGCGCCCATACCGGGCAGCGTCAATGGAATGATGACCTTGCGCAGGGCCTGGCTGCGGCTGCAGCCGTCGATCATCGCGGCTTCTTCGAGATCCTTCGGAATACCATCAAAGAATGACTGCATCAGGAACGTGGCGAAGGCGATGTTGAAGGCCGTATAGATGATGATGAGGCCGGTGAGGCTGTTGGTGAGGCCGAGTTCACCCATGATGCGATAGATCGGCGGTATGACCATGACCAAGGGGAAGGTCTGGGTCAGGAGAAGCGTCACGGCGACGGTCGCCTTGCCGTGGAACGCGAAGCGCGACATGGCATAGCCCGCCGCCGAGGCAATGACTGTCACCAGTAGGGCGGTGATGACCGAGACGATGACGCTGTTGAGGAAATAGCGAGGGAAGTCGGTGGCCCGCAGCACGGTCGTGTAGTTCGCCCACGTCGTCACCGACGGCCACATGGTGATGCCCTCCGAATAGAGGAGCGATTGCGGCGTCACCGAAATCTTCAGCGTCCAGAACAGCGGGAACAGCGCGAAAATGACATAGGCGCCGATTGCGGCATAGAGTCCGATGCCACCGAGTATGCGGGCATTGCGTGAGCGTCCGGCGATCATCAGGAATACCTCACCAGGGATTTGCGGATACGGATCAGCACCACCGCATAGAGGATGAGAAGCGCCAGCAGCAGCACGGCGACAGCCGAGGCATAACCCTTGTCCAGGGTCTTGAAGGCGCTGACATAGATGTAGGTCGCAACCGTATTTGTCGATCCCGCGGGCCCGCCCTCGGTCATGACGTAGATGAGATCGGCAAAGGTAGCGATCCAGATTGTCCGCAGCATCACCGTTATCGCGATCGTCGGGGCAAGAAATGGCAAGGTCACCTTGGTGAAGCGCTGCCATCGATTGGCGCCGTCGATCGCCGCGGCCTCGTGCAATTCCGACGGGATCGATTTCAGCGCCGCGAGCAGAGTGATGGCGAAAAAGGGAATGCCGAACCAGACATTGGCGATGATCGGCCCCCACATGGCCGTTGCCGGATCAGAGAGAATGTTCGTCGGTTCAGCTTTCAGCCCAAGCGCAAAGAGCCAATGCGGTAAGGGACCAACGATAGGGTTGAAGAGCCAGGCCCAGGTAAGGCCGGACAGGAAGGACGGCACCGCCCAGGGCAGGAAGACAATGGCCTGGACGACCTTCTTGCCGGCGAATTCGCGGTCGAGTAGCAGCGCAAGGCCAAGACCGAGAAAGAACTGCAGGACGAGGCTCGCAACCGTCCACCACAGTGTGTTCATGAGGGCTTCGCCCAGAACCTTGTCATGCAGCATCGCCTGATATTGCGCGAGGCCGACAAATTCGGACTTGAAGGCGGAGAATTTACGGAAGGAATAGCTGATGCCGAAGATCAGCGGCACAACGAGCACGAGAAGCAGGAGGACAAGGCCGGGGCTCAGGTAAAGCCAGGGCTCGAACGCGACGGAAAAGCGCCGCTTTTCGCCATCCCTTCCGCTCTTCTGCGGCAAGCCTGCCGCTGTCGATTGCATCACCATGTCTGTCGTCCCCTCAGCTTAATGCCGATCCACCAATCGCCCCCCGGTTTCCGGATCGGCGACAGCAGAAGAGAAATGCTCCGGTGCGTTGCACCGGAGCACCATCTCGATTGATGTTTACTTCTTGTTCTTGGCCATCCAGGCCTGCTGCTGTTCGGTAAGGAATGCAGCCCATTCATCGGCAACATCCTTGGCCGTCTTCTGGCCGAGCAACACTTCCTGGAAATTCTTGACCGAAACCGAGTCATAGAAGTTGCCGAGGTTTTCCAGATGCGTCGGCGGCGTGACGAACTCGAAGGTCTTCGGATCGCTCAGCTCCTGGAACCAGCCCTTGAAGCTTTCAGATCCAAAATAGGGATCCTTGTCGGCACCGTTGTGGATCGGCAGCACGCCGACATTCTTGGCGAATTCCATATTGTCCTGGGGTGAAAGTAGCGTGCCCATCAACTTCCAGGCATCATCCTTGACCTTGGAGTTGGCGAACATCGCCCAGCCGGCATAACCAAGGGTCGGATAGGACTTGCCATTCGGACCGGTCGGCAATGGTGCAACACCAAAATCTTCCGGCTTCATCTTCTCGGCAATACCGATCAGAGCGTCGGGATCCTGGTCAAGCATGGCGCAGGTGCCGGAATAGAAGCCGGTGACCACCTCGTTGAAGCCCCAGCTGACGCTGTCTTTCGGCGCATAGCCGTTCTTGTAGATGTCGGCCAGCATCTGCAGCCCCTTGACTGCGCCGGGTTCGTTCAGCGTTGCGGTGCCGTCGGCATTGAAGTAGCCGCCCTTGCCATTGGCGATGTTCATGAACATCTGCACGCCATTGAAGCCGCCGGGACCGCCGCGCAGGCAGTAGCCGTACTTGCCCTGGATCGCCGAGATCTTCTTGTTGGCCTCCATGAACTCGTCAAGCGTCTTCGGCGCTTCCTTGAGACCGGCTTCCGCGAAGAGCTTCTTGTTCCAGAACATGGCCCGGACATAGTAGCCGTAGGGGATCATATATTGCTTGTTGTCGACGACGGAGCCGAACTGCTTGGCGCGGTCGCCCAGCGTTCCCGAATCTTTCCACTTGGCCATGTACGGCCCAAGATCTTCAAGCTGGCCGTTATTGGCGTAGAGACCCATCCAGCGCTCGGGCATCTCCACGATGTCCGGCGTGTCACCCGCTTGGACCATGGTCAGGAATTTCTCGAATGCCTGGCCCCAGGGCAGCGAGACAAGTTCGACCTTCACGCCGGGATTAGCCTGTTCGAAACCGGCAATCTGCTTTTTCAGAAGTTCAGTACGTGGCGGGCTGGAGATAACCTCCACCATCTTGATCGTCGTATCGGCAAATGCGGCCGATACCGTCATGGACAGGGCGGCAATCGCACCTGCCAGAAATGTTCCCATTCGTTTTTGCATTATTGTCTAGCTCCCATTTAGAAAAGTTCAGCGTTTTGCTTTTGTCAGTGCATTGGTGAGGTCCGCCCAAAGCTCCTCTACACTTTCGAGTCCCACATGCAGGCGGATGGTTCGCGGGCTGACACCGAAGCGCCCGATCGAATTGGCGTCCGGCGTCTGCTGCAACGAGGCGAGCGCCGGTACGACGAGGCTTTCATGCCCACCCCAGCTGACGCCGATGCGGAATAACTTGAGGGCATCGACGAAGGTCGGAACATCGATATCCTCGGTTACCTCGAAGGAAAACAGCCCGGAATAGCCGGACAAGGTCGCCTTGCCCGGATGGTTGGAATAGGCCGGGTGCATGATGCGTTCCACGCTCCCATGCGCCTTCAGCCGCTCGGCGATGGTGAGCCCGCTCTTCATGTGATGCGGCAGGCGCAGCGTCAGCGTCCGCAGTCCGCGCAGCAGCAACCAGGCTTCGAAGGGCGAGAGTTTCGCGCCAAGATAGGAATAGGTGCGGCCGTTGATACGGTCGATCATTTCCTGTGAACCTGCCACTACACCGGCAACGGTATCGCTGTGGCCGCCGAGATATTTCGACGCCGAATGCATGACAAGATCAATGCCATGCGTGATCGGCTTCTGGAACAACGGTGTTGCCCAGGAATTGTCCATCGTGGTGACGATTCCATGCTCTTTGGAAAGGCGCGCATAATGCGCGATGTCCTGCAACTCGAACATCATGGAACTCGGGCTCTCGAGGTACAGCAGTTTGGCGCCGGGCAGTGCGGCGGCGACTGCATCGGGATCAGAGCCATCGACATAATCGACCTTGATGCCGAGATGCGGCAGCAGGCGTTCGAACAGCCGGTAGGCGTCGCCATAGCAATTGCGCACCGCAACGATACGATCCCCTGCCCCGACAAAGGCAAGGACCATGGCGCTGATGGCACCCATGCCGCTGGAGAAGGCGCGGGCCGCTTCCGCGCCTTCGAGCGCGGCAATCTTGCTTTCAAATTCCATCACCGTCGGATTGTCGCCGCGCGAATACATCGGCTGGCGCTTTCGCCCAGCAAAGGCGTCGGCCATGGCGGCGTAGTTGTCGAAGGTGAACAGCGATGTCTGATAGATCGGCGGTACAACCGAACCGCCGGGGAACGGGTCGTCGTGGGCGAGCAGCGTTGCAGCTTGCGCCATCATGTCCTGATCGTGAAAATATGGATTATCGCTCATTCTCGGCTCTTCTTGTTCTGCTTTTTCAGGTTTGCGGCGCCACGCTTGAGATCATCCTCGACGGTCGCAATCAGTTTCAGTGCTTCGGCACGCGCGCCGATCGGATCGCGGGCGGCGATCGCGTTGAACAGCGTCCGGTGATAGGGAAAACTCGCATGGCCAAAATCACGCACGCCAAGCGGATGCTCCCAGAAGCGGTGGAACATCTCGTACATGGCCGCGATGATCTGCTCGAACAGCGGATTGCCGGATGTGCGAAAGACAGCGAGGTGGAAGTCCCAATCCTCATCCGCCGACATGCCGCTGCGTTCGTGGAAGACTTCCTCCATCCTGATCAGTTTTTGTTCGATCAGGGCAATGTCTGCGTCGCTCGCGCGCTCGGCGCAAAGAACGGCAGCTTCCGCTTCGAGGCCGCGGCGTATCTCCAGCGTGTGCATCAGGCTATTGAAATCATTGCCGGATTGCAGCGTCAGCGGCAGGTGCAGCATGTTGCGTGTCACGGCTGCCTTAAGATATGTGCCGCTACCCTGACGCCGCTCGACGAGGCCAAGCTCCTGCCAGCGCGTCAGCGCCTCGCGCACCGTCGTCCTGCTGACTTTCAGGTGCTCGGCGAGTACCCGCTCCGTCGGCAACCTCTCCCCGGGCTTTAACCCCGCACCCGTCACGAAATCCACCAACGCACGCAACACCGCGTCATCGCGCGATGGTGTCTGGACAGGGGAAAGGATCGGGCTGATCACGAAGGCATCACCTAAATTGGTTGGACCATTGTGCCAATTCAGCATGAATGAGATCGAGAGTCAAACGCTTGTTTGGACTTTGGTCTAAGAGAAATTCAGACTGATTTAGGTCATATTACTTGCTGGATTGGTAACATCAGCCTATATGACTACTGTAGTCATGAAAGGGCATCATATGCGAGAAATTCAGTTCAAGGATGCAAAGGCGACCCTATCATCAGTGGTGGATCATGCTGTTGCGGGAGAACCCGCGGTGATTACACGTAGAGGGCGCAAGGAAGCCGTGATTTTGTCTTTTGAGGAATATGAACGACTGTCATCAGTGCCAAGTCTGGGCCGATTGCTGGCAGCGTTTCCCGGGGAAGTCGATGATATCCCGGATCGATTGCGCAAACCCGCCCGCGACATTGAACTCTGATGTTCCTGGTCGATACAAGCGTCATCTCCGCCTTGGCGCGGATGAAAAAGGAACGGCGTTTGGAACTCGCCGCATGGTTCGACAGGGCAAGCCCCTACCTCTTCCTTTCGGTGGTGACGGCTGCAGAAGTGATCAATGGCATTACCAAATCTGAGCGAGAAGGCATCCAGCAGAAAGCCGCTCTCCTGCGTGCGTGGTGGAACGCGATCGAACATTTGTACGCGGACCGATTATTGGTCCTTGATCTCGAAGCAGCGCATATTGCGGGCACTATCCTCGATGACGCACGAGCATACGATCCCGGCTTCGAGGATATCGCGATTGCAGCGACGGCCAGACGCCACGGTTTGACGGTTCTGACAGCCAACGAGCGACACTTCAGGTTCCTCGGCGTTGCAGTGATCAATCCATTCAAGGCCCTGCCAGCTTTACCCGGTGCGTAAGCGAGGGGTCTCGGCGGCACAAATCAGAACGGCATATCCACCCTTGGCCAAATCTCCCGCACGAGTTTGCGGTAGTTGGTCTTCTTCGGATTGGATGGATAGGGCGCACCTGCGTCGATATAGATGATTTCCGCCGCGACCGGTTCGAACCCCGCATGAAAATGATTGGTCGATTTGACCAGCAAGATATCCTTCGACTGCGGATTGATGCCAAGATTGGAGAAGATATCGGGCTCGAAGGTTTGGGTGCGGTTCGTATTGAGGATCACTTCGATATCTGTGCCCTCGAGGCGGACGACTGCCGCAGGTCCCAAGGTTACGCGGCTCTTGCCGAAGCTCTGCCAGCCCTCCTCGACGGCTTTGACCACCTCGACGTGCGCATCGATCGGCGCGCCGCCGTCCGGCCCGGCCTTGCCGCCGAACCGCAGCTGGATCTGCGCGCCCTCGCCTGCGGCAAGGCAGAATGTGACAGCGATCGGATCCCAGATCGTCGCAACCGCGACATTGTCGATACCGCGCTCGATGATGCGCCGCAGGATCAGCGTTCCGTCACCGGCAACTCCGCCGCCGGGATTGTCCCAGACGTCAGCGACAACAACCGGCTTCCCCGGCTTTTTCGCGGCGAGCGCGACCGCAGCGTCGAGACCGGCTTCAGTACCCAGCATCGGCATCGCTGTCGTGCCGCGCAGGGCGAACAGCTCCATTCCCAGCGTCTCGGCGAGCTTGGTACCCTTTGCCGGGTCGTTGTCGGTTACCACCATCACTTGCGTACCAAGTTCCGGAACGTCACCTGCCATGAACCCGTGGATGAGTGAGACCGACAGGACGCCGTCCTTGCCCTGCATGGCTTGCATGCGATCAACAAATGAGCGCATCGGCTCGCGGCTCGTCGGGTAGACACCAATCATCCGGCAATCGAAGGTGGAAATCACAGGCTTGATCTCGCCTTTAAGCGCCCGCAAGGCCAGATCGACCACATGTTCCCCACGTTCGTAGAAATCCGTATGGGGGAACTCGAGAAAGGCAGCAAGGATATTGGCGTTCTTTACCCGCTTGGCCGTCAGGTGGCTGTGCGGATCGAGTTCGGAAGCGATCAGTATGCCGGGTCCGACAATTTCACGGATGCGTTCCAGCAGATCGCCCTCGCAGTCGTCATAGCCTTGCGCGACCATGGCGCCATGCAAGCCAAGGATGACGCCATCGACCGGCATTGCCGCGCGCAACTGTCCAAGAATTTCATCGCGCAGGCCTTCATAAGCTTGCCTTTGCAGAAGACCGCCCGGCTCCGCCCAGGTGGCTGAACCTTCGATCAGCTCAAAGCCTTCCTCGCGGGCCCGCTTGCGCAACACCACCATTGGAGCGGAGCAGAGAGTGGGGGTTTCAGGGTGCTCACCGGGAGCGGCATAGAACGCCATCTCAAAGCTGGCGCGGTCTGTCGGCACCGGCGAGAACGTATTGGTTTCCGTCGCGAAGGACGCGGTAAAGATGCGCATTGTTATGTCTCGTTCTAGCAGTCACGGCCATGGCCGCGGGAGTTGTCAGGCATTGCCGCAGTGCGTGGTTCGACAAGCTCACCATGAGGGGGATTGCTGTTTGCAAGGAGCCAAATCCTGAACCACTGCCAATGATCATTGCAGGCAATCATGTCCCCTCA
The DNA here is from genome assembly GCA_900473175.1 of Hyphomicrobiales bacterium. Classification (GTDB taxonomy): domain Bacteria; phylum Pseudomonadota; class Alphaproteobacteria; order Rhizobiales; family Rhizobiaceae; genus Phyllobacterium. The sequence continues at coordinate 156,336 of UCKM01000014.1, forward strand.
TGGTGAGCTTGTCGAACCACGCACTGCGCTCATGCGGGCTTATAGGCAATCGCTTCGATCTCGATCTTGATGTCGATCATCAGCCTCGATTCAATCGTGGTGCGGGCCGGCGGGTCCTTCGGAAAATAGGTGGCATAGATCTTGTTGAAAGCGGCGAACTCGCGTGCGTCTTCGAGGATGACGAAGGTCTTTACCACATCAGAAAGTTCGGCGCCGGCAAGGGCGAGGGCTGCCTTGATATTTTCCATCACCTGTTTCGTCTGGGCCTCGATACCGCCGATTATGACAGTGCCATCGCTTCCCACCGGTACCTGGCCGGAAATATAGATAAAGTCTCCCGCTCGCACCGCGGGTGACAAGGGTACGTGTGATGTGCCGAAGTGCTGCTTCGTCATGATGGGTTCCTTTCCAAAATTATTTGACGGCACCGATGGAGAGGCCCCGCACCAGGTAGCGTTGCAGCCACGCGAAGAGGACAGCAACGGGAACCGATGCAACGAAAGCCGCGGCCATGACGTAATGCCAGTCAACAGTATAGCGGCCCGCCACCAGCGAGAAAACGCGGATCGGCAGCGTGTAGCTGCCCTCGGTGCGCAGCATCGTCAAGGCGATGACGAACTCGTTCCAGGCATTGATGAAGGTGAAGATGGCGGTGACAACCATGGCCGGAACCGCGAGCGGCAGGAACACGGCAGCGAGTGTGCGCCAACGGCTCGCTCCTTCCATCCAGGCGGCCTCTTCGAGATCGCGCGGGATCGTGGAAAAATAGCTCTGCAGCATCCAGACGCAAAAGGCGATATTGAAGGCGGTGTAGATCACCACGAGCACGTTAAGACTGTCGATCATGCCAGCGCCCGCCACCAGCCGGAACAGGCCGATGACGAGAACGATCGGTGACAGCATCTGCGATACGAGCAGGAACTGGCGGAACACGTCACGCCCGGTGAACTGGTACCGGCTCAGCGCATAGGCGGCGGGGATCGAAACCAGAATCGTCAGCGCCGTCGAAAGCGCCGAAACATAGAGCGAATTGGCGAGTGCCGGGGCAATTCCCGATGTGCGCCACATTTCCGGAAAGTTCTGCCAGTGGAGTTCCGAGGGCCACCAATTGGGATTGAGCACTTCCTGCGCCGATTTCAGCGAACTGATCGTCATCACCGCATAGGGAAACAGGATCACCACAACGATCGGCGACAGGAGGACCCAGAAGATTATCGAGCGTTTCAGTTTCGTGCTCATGCCTTGGCCTCGCGCATGGCCAGCCTCACATAGATGATCGTGAAAACAAGCAGAATGGCGAACATGATCAGCGACACGGCCGCGGCTTCGCCAAGCTTGCCGACGCGAAATCCGGTTTTGTAGAGATAGGTGACGAGGATATCGGTCGAATTGGCGGGACCGCCCTGCGTTGTCGCCCAGATGATCGGGAAGGAATTGAACACATAGATGGTGTTGAGGACAAAGGCGATGTTGATGAACGGGCGCAGGAGTGGGAGTGTGATCAGCCGGAACTGGTCCCAACTGCCCGCTCCTTCCGTTGCCGCGGCCTCGTAGAGATCGTCCGGCACAGAAGACAGGCCACCCAGGAATATGGTCACGGTAAAAGGTATCGACACCAGGATGCCGATGAAGATCTGCATCGGAAAGGCGGTGGCGGCCTGGGCCAGCCATTGGATATTCGTGTCGATCAATCCAAGACCGCGCAAAGCCGAATTGAGCATGCCGCTCTCGCCATTCAGCGCCCAGCGCCAGACAATGGCAGTCATGGTCAGTGAAATCGCCCAAGGCAGCATGATCAGAATGCGGGCAATGCCGCGCCCATAGAAGTCCTCGTTGAGGATAAGTGCTATCGGGACCGATATGATCAGTGTTCCGGCCACAACTGCCGCGGTCCACAAAAGCGTGCGCCAGGTGGCGGCGATGAAATCCGGATCGGCAAAAAGCACGCGGAAGTGCTCCAGTCCGATGAAGTCGCGTAGCATGCCGAAGCGATTCACGTCGTGCAGCGAAAGCGAGACGATCTCCTTGAGCGGCCAGAGAATAATGGCGGATGCAAGAAGAAAACTGGGGAAGATCAGGACATAGGGGGCTGTGGCCCGGGGCATCGGATTGAAATTCCTTGGCTAAGCGTCGGGAAGAAGGGAGGATGGCAATTGCCATCCTCCCGGGGTCACGGTCATTTCAGCGTTGCGTTGACCTTATCCGCAGCTTCCTTGAGCGTAGCCTCCGGCTCGCCCTGTCCAAGATAGATCTTCTGGATGGCGTTGGAGGTGGTCTGTGCGATATCTTCCCAGCCCGGAATGACCGGCGCAAAACGGGCATTCGGCAATAACGAAGTGAACACTTTCAGATCGGCATTGTCGGCGAAATACGGATCCTTGGCTTCCTCGGCATTGACCGGCAAGAATCCTTCGACCTTGTCGAACTTGGTGCGCTGTTCGGTGGTGAAGATGAAGTCGAGGAATTTCCAGGCGGCTTCCTTGTTCTTGGAATTTTCGAACAGCACGATGGAGTCGGTAACGCCGTAGGTGCCCTTGTCGCCATTCGGGCCAGCCGGAATTGGAGCCACGCCATATTTCAGGTTGGGTGCTTCCGCCTTGATCTGGTTGGAAAGGAACGGCGCCGTGATCACCGTTGCAACCTTGCCCTGCTTGAACAGGTTCTGCACATCCTCACGCGAGTAGGAGGTTACGCCCGGCTGCGTCAGGCCCTCGTCGATAAAGCTCTTGTAGAGCTTTGCGGTGTCGATTGCGGCTTTAGAGTCCAGTCCAGACTTGCCGTCCTTGACGATTTCACCGCCATTCGACCACATGCCATAGTAGAAATAGACATCCGTCTCGATCTCCTTGCCCTGGAGGCCGAAACCGTAGGTCTCGCCGCCGAGCTTCTTGATCTTTTCAGCGTCCGTCTTGAAATCGGCCCAGGTTGCCGGCGGCGTGTCGATGCCCGCTTTCGCAAAGATATCCTTGTTGTAGTACATCGCACGCGCCGAGGCAGCGATCGGCAGGCCGTAAACCTTGCCGTCCATGACGGAGGGCGTCAGGAACGTGTCGATGAAGCGCGCCTTGAAGTCGGGCTTGATGTGTTCGTCGAGCGGCGCAACGATGCCTTCCTTGACATAATCGAGCAGCCAACGCGTGCCGATGATCGAAAGGTCAGCATTGGCGCCAGCCGATATATCGGTGGTCAGTTTCTGCTGAAGGTTATCCCATGGCACCACTTCGATCTGGATCTTGGTGTCGGGATTGGCGGCCTCGAATGCCTTGGCGGCTTCCTCGAAATAGGGGCCCGTCCCCTTGCTGTACTCGGCAATGGTGACCCGGACCGTACTGTCGGCGAAGGCACTCGTGCTGAAGGCGATGAGACTGGCTCCAGCCAACAGGCATAGTTTCTGCGTAATCGTCATTTCAAACCCCTTTTTGCCAGCTGCCCATGGCAGCGCTTATCTGATCCTGTGCGGGCATTGCTCCAACTTTCCCCGCCAGCGGTGTTAAACCGACGCGCCATCTTCAAATGTAATTTAATTTCATGCAAGTGCGTAATTAGTAGAATACCAAATTTTTTATGTTGCTTTTTTTCACACATGGTTCTTAGCTGTTGGCACGCGGCCAAAGCCGCAAATCAGGGGAATATCGGACAGGATTTTGCTGCGCATGACATTAAGTTTCGATGATTTTTTTGGCCTCAAGGACAAGCACGTCCTCATCACCGGTGCAGGCGGCGGCATTGGGCAGGCGCTCATCGCGATGTTCCGTGGTGCCGGGGCGATCGTCTCCGGCGCTGATCTCAACCTCGATGCCATGGAGCAGCTGGAGCTTGAGCACCGGCTCGTCTTCGATCAGGGCAAGAGCGCCGAAACGGGCCGCGCCGTCAACGATTTCATCAAAGCCAATGGCACGCCGGACGTGTTGATCAACAATGCCGGTTTCACGCGCGGAGAGACGCTCGATCAGGTGGATGGCGAGGTTTGGGACCGCGAAGTCGCGATCAATCTGAATGGCGCCTTCCATGTGACGGCGCCCATTGCAGACGCCATGAGCAAGCGCGCCAGTGGCAGCATTGTGTTCATTTCCTCAGTTAATGGGCTTAGCCATTTCGGCAATCCCGCCTATTCCGCCGCCAAGGCAGGGCTGATCGCCTTTGTGAAGGCGATTGCGGTGGAACGTGGGCGTTATGGTATTCGCGCCAACGCCGTCTGCCCCGGTTCGGTGCGCACGCCTGCCTGGGATCACCGTCTGCAAAAGCAACCGGAACTGCTTTCGAAAGTGTTGCCGCATTATCCGCTCGGGCGCATGGTAACGCCGGAGGAAGTGGCGCGGGCAACGCTCTTTCTGGCTTCCGCCGCCGCCTCCGGGATAACCGGCACGGCGCTTGCGGTCGACGCGGGGCTGACCGCTGGCAATCTGCGTTTCATCAACGACGTTCTCGCAGGGGATAAGTGACATGGCCGGGCTGCAAATCAAGAAGCTTGTCAAATCCTATGGTGCGATGAACGTACTGCATGGAATCGATCTCGACGTGAATGACGGAGAATTTCTCGTTCTGATCGGACCATCGGGCTGCGGCAAGTCCACGCTGCTGCGGATGATCGCCGGTCTCGACGACATTTCCTCTGGCGAGTTGTGGATCGGTGAGCGTCTGTCGAACGGCCTGGCGCCGCAGCAGCGTAATATTTCCATGGTGTTCCAGAGCTATGCGCTGTTTCCTCACATGACGACGCGCAAGAACATTGGTTTTGGTCCGAAGATACGCAGGGAAGCTGCCGGCGTGATCGATACGAAGGTCAACAAGGCGGCGGAAACGCTCAACCTCCACGACTATCTCGATCGCCTGCCCCGCCAGCTTTCCGGCGGGCAGCGCCAGCGTGTTGCCATGGGCCGCACCATCGTGCGCGAGCCCGATCTCTTTCTGTTCGACGAACCGCTGTCGAACCTCGACGCCAAGCTCCGCGTCCAGATGCGCACCGAGTTGAAGGCGCTGCACCAGCAATTGAAGACCACCATGGTCTATGTCACCCACGACCAGATCGAGGCCATGACGATGGCCGACCGCATCGTCGTCATGAATGGCGGACGCATTGAACAATCGGGCTCGCCGCTCGAACTCTACGACAAGCCTGTGAACAAGTTCGTCGCCGGCTTCCTCGGCTCGCCTGCGATGAACTTCATTCCAGGCACGATGGAACGCGGTGATGGTGCTGCGCGGGTGCGCATCGCCGATGGGTCCGCGATCGTGGTCGGCACTACGACCGCCGTGTCCGGCCAGGAGGTCGAAATCGGCATTCGCCCGGAACACTATCGACTTGCCGGGGATGGCGAAGGATTCCCGTATGAGGTTGTCGTTGTGGAACCCACGGGATCTGAAACGCATCTGTTTGGCACAATCGCCGGTGTCGGCGTACGCTGCGTCTTTCGAGACAGGATTGCTCCCGAGCCCGGAAGCCGGATGATGTTGACCATCGATCCGGACAAGGCGCATGTCTTTGACCGCAAAACAGGAAACCGGATCTGATCATTCATGACCGCGCCGCATTTCGACATCGTCGCCCGCTTGCGGGAAATCGCTGATACGGGCCATCGCTCGGATCAGCGGGTGGCCGCGGCGATCCTGTCGGATGCGGATTTCGCTACACATGCGTCGATCGAACGGCTGGCCGAAAAAGCTGGCGTGAGCGAGCCGACCATTACCCGCTTCTGCCGCATGCTCGGCTTTGAGGGCACCCGCGAGTTCAAGGTGAAACTGGCGCAATCGCTGGCCGTGGCCGGACGTTTTATCATTGCGGCGCCGAGCCAGGAGGCAATGGGCAATGACGTTCCTTCGATCATCGCCCACAGCGCGGCCGCTGCCATCGACACGGTAACAAAGCAGATCGATCGCCGGGACCTCGACCGGGCGGCCGCTACTGTCGTCGGAGCGAAAATGGTACGCGCCTATGGGTCGGGCGGCGCGTCGTCGATGGCCGCAACCGAACTTGAAAACCGTCTGTTCCGGCTTGGCGTCCTCGCCTCTTCGCATATTGACGGGGAAATGCAGCAAATGACGGCTGCGACGAGCAACAAGGACACGGTCATCGTTGCATATTCGCTGTCCGGCGAGATCAAGCCCTTGATTGAAGCGGTGACGATCGCGGGACGTTACGGTGCCAAGACCATCGCCTTCACCGCACCCCGGTCATCGCTCGCTTTGGCCGCGCAATTGGTGCTGCCCTTCCATATCGATGAGGGAATTGACGTCTACCGCCCCTCGCCTGCTCGTTATGCCTTGCTCGCCTTGACGGACATGCTTGCCATGACCGTTGCCCAGAAGATCGGCGCGCCCGCCGTCGAGCGCATGCGCCGCATCAAGAACCTTCAGGGCATGCACAAGTCCGACGCACCCAACCTTCCGCTTGGAGACTGAACAGTGAAACTTTCCGAAATCGACACGCCGGCTGTCCTGATCGACGTCGATCGGGCGGAGGCGAACCTTGAGCGCTTCCAGGCCTATGCCGACAGCCACAAGCTTGCCGTGCGACCCCACATCAAAACCCACAAGCTCCCGCGCTTTGCCAAACGCCAGGTGGAACTCGGCGCAGTTGGCATAACCTGCCAGAAAATCGGCGAAGCCGAGGTCATGGCGGATGCGGGGCTCAAGGACATCTTCCTTCCCTACAACATCATCGGGAAATCCAAGCTTGACCGGCTGGTTGCGCTCAACAAGCGTGTGCAGCTTGCCGTTACGGCCGACAGCGAGGCGACGGTTAATGGGCTCGCCGCAGCTTTCAGGAAACAGCCCAAGTCTCTCATTGTTCTTGTCGAATGCGATACGGGCGCAGGCCGTTGCGGCGTGCAGAGCCCGCAAGAGGCCGTGGCGCTGGCAAAGCTGATCGAGGCATCCGAGGGGCTAAAGTTTGCCGGCTTCATGACTTATCCAAAGAATGGAGGGATCTCCGAAAACGAGGCGTTCCTGTCCGCCGCCAAGCAATTGGCGCTCGATGCCGGGCTCGATCCGCGGATCATTTCCAATGGCGGTTCACCCGATATGTGGCGCGCCCACGAAGTCACAACCGCAACCGAGCATCGCCCCGGCACTTATATCTACATGGATCGCTTCCAGGTGGCCAAAGGCGTTGGCTCCTTCGACGATTGCGCTTTGACCGTACTGGCAACCATAGTCAGCCGTCCCACCGGAAATCGGGCGATCATAGATGCCGGATCAAAGTCGCTAACCAGCGACACGTTGGGCATGGAAGGCTTTGGGCGTATCGTGGAATATCCCGACGCTGTCATTACCTCGCTCAGTGAGGAACATGGCACCATCGATTTGAGCGCTTGCGGAAACAAGCCGCAGATTGGCGAGCGGGTCCGCATCATACCCAATCACGCTTGCGTCGTGTCGAACCTCTTCGATAAGGTCAATCTGATTTCCGGCGACGAGGTGGTTGAAATTGCCGACGTCGCGGCACGCGGCAGGGTCGATTAAGGCCGCGGGTTCCTCAGCTTTCGCTGCCTTGTTCCAGTGGTTGCCTGCGTCGGGTAACATTCTCGGCGAAAATATTGAGAAAAGCCTCTGGAGATACCGCCCTTCCAAACAAGGGTCCCATCCCATAGGTGCAGCCGCATTCGATCAAGGGGGCGATGGCAGCTTCGTCCTTGACGCCAACAGCGGCCGTATACATGCCGAGATCCGCGGCAAGATTGCAGATCGCGCGCAGCACGGTGCGTTCCCTGCCCGGCTGCTCAATGTTGCGGTGCAGTGATGATCCTGCGATCAGGCACTCGGACTTGACCGAAGTCATCGCTGTCAGGCTTGTATTGTCCATGCCAAAATGATCGACAGCCAGACGAAACCCCAGCCCCTGCAATTTGTCGAGAGTCCGCAAGATCTGCACATCATCGAGATTGGATGCATTGCGGACAACGATGAACATGACGTCGGCACCGTCGATCTGCCGTTCCCTCTGCAACTCCGTGACCCGTTCGACAAATAACGGGTCAAAGAGCTGTACCTGCGAGAGATTGATGCAAACCACCATGGCGTCCCGCGGATAGGCCGTCTTGAAGGAGTGCAGAAATTTGAACGCCTCGCCAATTGTAAAAAGCCCAACGTCGCGAATCGAGCCATTCTTTTCAAAAATCGAGAAGAACTCTTTCTGCTTGATCTTTCCAAGCTGGGGATGATTCCAGACGGCAAAAGTCTGGGCCGAATCAATGATTCCAGTCCGCAACTCTACAATGGGTTGGAACTCAACGGAAAACTCACCTTGCGTAATGGCAAACGCAACATCGCCGCTTGCCTCCAGTTCTTCCTCCAGATCATGAAGCAGGGCGGGATTGTACCCGACAGCACCTGCACTTTCCGTTTTCTCGGCATAGTGCAGCGCACCGTTCGCCCGGCGCAGCAGCAGATCAAAACCGAACTTTTCATTCTGCCTGGGGCTGACCGAGGCCGCGATGTCGACGGAGCAGCGGATGCCATTCTCCTCATATGGCTCACGCAGGGATTCAATCAGCCGGTCCAACTGGCGACTGTCGAGAGCTTCTTCGCCATGGGCAAGAAATGCGATCTCGTGCTCGCTCACGCAGCCAACCACGCTTTGAGGAAACGCGCTATGAATGCGGGCGATGTTAAGCGCCACAATCCTTCCGAGCGCCGCCGCGCCCAATACGCTGCTTATATGTGTGTAGTTGCGTATTTTGATCAGGACGAGTTCAACATGGCCTTCAACGTCCTGCAATGCCGCATATTCGTTGTTCAAGCCGGCACGGTTAAGCGAACCGTTCACCGGATCGTGGAAAGCGAGAAACTCGAGCCGGCTCTGGTTGCGAAGGAGAGCAACGCGCATGCGCTCGATGCCGGCGGCGAGCCCGGCGATTTCGGTCACCTGTGTCTTCACATTGATCGGTGTATCGAGCTTGAGATTGCTCACCTCAACGACCGCGCGCGACAACCGCTTGATTGGATTGACGACAAGAGAAGCCGTGACCGCCGCAAGACCAAGGCTGGCCAGCAGTCCAGCAAGCAGCAGCAGCGGCGTGCTCGAGCTCCAGAGAGCCGGGTGCGACAATTCAGGTCCGAGGGTTAGCGTCAGGCTCCAGCCTTGAAGATCTCCCATTGTCAGGGGCACTTCCTTGGAAATAAGGCCACTTGAGGCAGCCGCCAACGCGGCATCATCCGGCTCGACGACAAGTTGGCCGTCACGGACCGAGATGTATTCCCCGGACCTGGTATGGATCGAGATGTTCGAAAAGGCCTTTCCGGTCATGTGCTGGAGGAATGCAGCGATCGGACGCAAATCGACATCGACTGAGAGAACGCCCAAAAGCTTTCCTCCCGCATCGTTGATCCTGACAATGCGGGACATGCTCCACTCATTGACCCGCTGCGCCGAGTTTCCTGGAGCAACGTGCAGGAATGGCGCACTCCAGATCGGTTCCGGACGGATGCTTCCACCCTGATACCAACCGCGTTCCCGGACAATATAGGGGTGGATGGTAAAAGCCTTGTCCGGGAATTTCATATTCAGGCGGGTCGGGTCTGAAGCGTCCGTTCTCGCGCTTCCGAGAAATTGCTGATGGTGCTCGCCGGTCTTGAAGATTCCGGAAAATTGCCCGTCCGCCCCGCCAAATCCTATATAGGACGCCTGTGCAGGGATCTCATCGATGCTTGCAGCCTGCTTTTCCACGATTGCAAACACACATTCCGAAGTATTGCAGGACGCGGCTTTGATTTCAGCGACCAGCCGATCTACATAGGCGGTCGTCGGCGATATGAGCTGGCCAAGCTCATCGGCGATGTCGATGGCCATCAATTCCGCGGTGCGCTCAGAATATACCTTGCCCTGGTTGATCCGTTCACTTTGCAGGATCAGGACGAAGCAAACAAAAACCAGAAGGAGCAGCGCTATGAGCGGCAGTCCAACAAGAGCAATGACCGGGACGCCGAAACGCCTTACGAGTTGTGTGTCCTGACGATCTTGCGCATCCGCGTCCGCAATATTCATCAAACTGGTTCCTAAAAGCGCATGAAATATCGATAAAGTACAATTGCAAGGTAACATTGGGGCGCAACTGCGGGCGCACCGGGCGCCAGTTATTCAAAACGCATCAATCAACTCGCTTTGCTTGTTATCGAAATGCCATGCAAATAACAATAGATCTCTGAATCTTGGTTCCTTATGCCTATCCTTTGCAACGCACAATTGCAAGATTCAACTTATGTGCACATCACCGGGATACGGCTGTCATTCGAGTGCTGTCCGCCGTTGGCCCTGAAGCGCCTTTATGACCGGAAGCACCGAATATTGGCCAATTTCGGCCCTGTCGGTCAGCGCTCTGAGGTAACCGCCAGGCGAACGGATTTCTTCCAAGCGTTCGAGGATGGCAGCGATCGTAATTGAGGCGTTGACCTCACCCATGGCGGCACGCGCGCGCTCCCATGCATCCGGCGACACACCCAGCATCGAGCGGACAAGCCCAGCCGTCTGAGTTAAGTCTCGCCAGTCCGATATTCCATCGCGGGCATAATCGCGTATTTGCGGGCAGGCGCGCAGCACCGCCTCAAGTTGCATGGGGCTCGCCGCTCCGTCCATTCTCATCCCGTTTGCTCCGGGATCCGTCTCGCCATGGTCGCGCATACGCCTGGCAGCCTGCAAGCGTTTGCGTATTTGCGTCATTGCTGCCGTTCTGCCTGAATCTGTAGCTGCGGCCTCTGGTTTTGCCGATTGCTTCTGGCCGTTTTCTTGTGCCCATTCATGATGGTGGTCTATATCTGAATTCTGAATATGGTGCTCAAAAGAAGAGTCACTGCCGCTCATTTCTTCATCTGACAAAGCTGACAAATAAGCTTTCTCGACCTTGGCCCTAAGCGCCGCCAGCGCAGTACACCGCACGCGAAGCGTCTCCAATGGCAGGTGTCTGCTCACACGGCCCGACAGGCCAACGAGTTCGTCGGCATACCCTTCCCAGTCGCCGAAGCGGGCTTCGTTGAGGCCAGCATCGATCGTCTTGGATATATCCCGCAGATGGATGGTTATCTCGCTGCGCACCCGTTGGATGCTCCGTGCCAAATCCCGCGCCAGCGCGGCATGGGCCTCGATCTCATCCCGCCTCAGCGCTAAAGGGGAAACATCAAAGCCGAAGGCATGTTCGATCTCGCCCGTGTCGCCCCGTCGCGCATAGCGTTTGCCGTTGGGACTATCGCGCCGAATGATCAACTCGGCTTCGACAAGCGCCGCCAGATGCCGGCGTATCGTTGCCGAAGACATCCCACGCGTCCGGATAGAGAGTTCCGCATTCGACGGAAACACGATTATTGGCGCACTGCCGTCAAGCAGCGTGTCCGGATAAAAGCTCAAGAGCGCCTCCAGGACCGCGATTGTCCTGTCGGATAGGAAATATGCCGCGCGCGCCTCGGTCAGCGAACGCAGAAGCCCCCATTTTTCCGGATGATTTCCATCATCTCGCGCCCGTTTTTCCCGGGCGCGCGCTGTCTTTTCCTGCGCCGCAAACATGGCGTGCGAAAGCGATCGCCCGCCAAACGGCGTCGTTGCAAAACGATCAGTCATGCTCTCTACCTCAAATTGAGGCAAGCAAAAGGTGTTGCCGGAACGCGTCCGACTCTTGACAAGTCTGAGTGGAAGTGATTCTCTCGAATTGCTACATTGAAGAGGGCTTCCGGGGCGGTGACGTTCTGGGGGCCTTTTTTCTTGCCGTTGTTCCTTCTCTTTTCTATCGGTTCAACACTTACGCATAACGCAGCGTGGCGGGTATCAGCCCCGCTTCTCGTTCTTGAATCGGCTTAGAAGTTTCTCAAGCTCTTCCGCGACGAATTCGGCAAAGCCGTCTGGCGCGTGCTCGGCAAAGGTGAGAATGCGTTTGCCATTGTCGAATTGCAGGCGCCCCAATGAACCGGGTTCGATTGTCTCAGTCTTCGGGACAGCCTTGTCGACGCGCGGCGCCGGCAGCGGCAAGGGTTGCTCGAGCTTGGAGAGTTTTTCGAAGATGCGATTGAAGCGCGTATTGCTGTCGGCGGCCTTGAATGCCTCGAGGGCAACCTCCGCCAACGCCGCCTCACCCGCACCATCCGATTTGAGCAGTTCCACGAGCCTCACCCAGCGGGGCCGGCCGACTTTCGGCGCCGGGCCTATTGCCCGCACGATGGGCGCTGGTACTGCACTTGCCACCTGCAGAAACCGGGTCATTTCCGACTTGTCGAGCGACAAGGCGTCCTGGACAAGTCCGCGTTCGAAGCCGCGCTCGACAAGATTGCGGGCGAAGAAGGCGCGCTCGATAAAGGACAGGTCGCGCCGTTCGGTGTTTTCCTTGCCCTGGGCCAGGACCAGCTGCGCATCCGTCAAATCGCGCACGATGGCCTGCACAGGTTTGCCTACCCGCGCAGCAGCCTTGAGGCGGCGATGCCCGTAGGCCGTCTGGTAATGGCCTTGCCTTTCAGGATGCGGCCGAACCAGGATCGGCACCTGCTGGCCATTCAGCCGTATGCTTTCGACCAATTCCTCAAATGTTTCGTCGAGCATCGTATCGTGGCTGAGACGATCCTCGATGAACGAACTCTCGACGAGAGCCGGATCGAGATCGACGACACGTTCGCTGCCCTCAAAGCTTTCCTTGAGCCGCCTTGCATCCTCGAGCTCACGCGATATTCCGCCGAGCGACAGGCCCATGGCCTTGACCGCGCCTGACGCTGTCCGCGGCTTGAGCGGCTCGACATTTGCGTTTGGCGATGCCGGCGCGTTGTGGGCCGGGTCATGCTCGGGTGCCGGTGCTGCCTCTACCGTTCCGAACAATGCGCGAAGCTGGTCCCTGCGGTTCTTGTCCATCATCCTCTCCTCACCCCGGCCTGTTCCAGGCCTTGAAGATGAGGCCCTGGATTTCAGAGTTGACGGAGGTCAGCGATTCAATAGCCCGGTCATAGGTGGCGCGGGTAAAACTGTCGCGCGAGACTTCATAAAGCGTTTGCTTGGTAAGACCCGCATCCGAGAAGGCCGTCGATTTCACCACCGACGAAGTCAGAACCCGATCGCCGAACAGAGAGCGCAGGAAACCCGCGATCTGTTGCTGCGGGGCATCGTTCGGTTCGAAGCGGGTTATCAGGTAGCGCATGAAGTCGAAGTTCAACTCACCTCCAGCTTCGCGCACGACCGCAAGAAGATCTGCTGTCATGAACAGGAATTGGCTCATAGACGCGACATCCAGCATTTGCGGATGCACTGTGACGAGCACTGAGGTGGCCGCGCAAAGCGCCGAGAGTGTCAAGAACCCCAGCTGCGGCGGGCAGTCGATGACGACCACGTCATAATCGTCCGACACAGTATCCAACGCGGCCTGAACGCGCGCGAAGAACAATTGCTGTTCGACACTCTGCTGCGCCCCATGCTGGCGATCGGCAAGCATTTGCGGCGTCGTGTGCTCAAATTCCTGCAGCTCGAGATTGCCGGGAATGAGGTCGAGGCCATCGAAATAGGTTTTGCAGATGATGTCGCGCAACGGACGGCGCTCACCGTCATAGCGGATCGCACCATAAAGCGTATCGTTGCCAGTAAGATCCAGTTCCGGCTGATAGCCGAACAACGCCGACATCGAAGCCTGCGGGTCGAGGTCGACCGCAAGCACGCGAAACCCGGCCATGGCCAGATGCTGGGCCAGATGGGCGCTGGTCGTCGTCTTGCCCGAACCGCCCTTGAAATTGGTGACCGCGATCACCTGCATGTGCTCGCCGGCACTGGCGTCGCGATGCGGCAGATAGGTCTTTGCCTTGGCACCGCCGGCGTCCGCCAGATGGCGGCGCAGCGCATTGATCTCGGCCAGGGTGTAAAGCCTGCGACCGCCACTGCCGGTTTCCGGCTGCGGCCCTTCGCCCGCAATGGAAAGCTGGCGCAGATATCCATCCGACACGCCGATCAGCTTCGCCGCCTCGCCACTGGTGAATTTGCGCAAGGTCTTTTGTGCCGTGGGCGGAAACAGGCGGCTGCGCATGGCCTGCAATTGAGCCGAGAGCATTTCCGCGTCCGCAGCGATGGCCCGGTCGGCCGATATGGCAGCAGACAGGGATGGAGCGCCCGCGGGTTGCGCTCCATCGTGTTGTTTTGTCTGTACCGGGTTCATTATAGTCACGTGTTGATCCTGCGCCATTTAAGTCAAATCTTGCCGGCGCGCGGGAACCATGCGCCGATTCGATAGAAAAACCAAAGGGGTAACGCTGGACAACAATTTAACGCCGCGTTGCGGTACTAACACCGCAGAATATCTCTAACGCTTATTTGACCGGATACCCCTGAAAACCGTAACCAAACTGGGGAAAGAACCGAGTCGCGTCAAGAACTTTATAGTTAACGCAAATTAACCATTTTGGCAGTCGCGAAGCGTGGCCTGCTGGCCCTCTGACAATGATGTCAGCTCACGCCGTTGGTGCGAACCGCGCCCTTGAACGCTCGCGCAGCTTCTCGGCTTCAACCGCGCGATCGCGCGCCGGGGCATGGGTATGCAGCGACGAGAGCAGCCGCCGCGCGGCCTCGGCGACCTCCATGACAGCCCGGTCGAAGGCTTCCGCATTCGCCTGCGACGGCTTGTTGAAGCCGGAAAGCTTGCGGACGAACTGAAGGGCCGACGCGTCGATTTCGTCGCTCGTCGCGGGCGGCTCGAAGTTGAACAGTGTCTTGATGTTGCGGCACATTCGCTATCTCCTGCTTGAAAACAGAACGGCGGGCGTCCCTGGGGGGCATCCCAGATTGCTAACCACGAGAACATGGCGTCCCGCCGCTAACCGATACAGGCCTATCGAACCGCCAATCTGCTGATTTTGCAAGTTCCATCCGCCCGCGCGGCGCCGGCGATGTTTCGCTCCTTGCACAGACAGCGTATAATTTCCCCAACCACGTGCTCGTCCTGGATTGGAACGCCCAATGACTACTGAAGAGCAAGTCGCACGGTACTATACCCATGGCTCGCTTGAGCGAACGATCCTCGACGCCTTGGCCGCAAGCGGCAAGGACATCGACAACCTGGCTGCTTCCGATCTCTCGCTCATTGACGAGTTTCACCTGGGATGGCGCGCGGCAACCGTGGAGCTCGGCAAGGATCTTGGACTCCTCCCGCAGATGCATCTGCTGGATGTCGGCTGCGGCATTGGTGGGCCGGCACGCTATCTTGCCGAGACCTATGAATGCCGCGTCACCGGCGTCGATCTCACCGAAGAATTCGTCGAAGTGGCCCAGGCGCTGACAGATCGCTGCGGACTCGATGACAGGATCGAGTACCATCAGGCAAGTGCTCTGGCATTGCCGTTCGATGAGGGGAGCTTCGATGCCGCCAGCCTCATTCATGTCGGAATGAACATTGCCGACAAAGCCACGCTCTTTGCGGAAGTGCACCGAGTGCTCAAACCTGGCGGCCGCTTTGCGGTCTACGATATCATGCGCATCCAGGATGCGCCGCTGAACTATCCCATGCCTTGGGCCGAGACGAGTGAAACAAGTTTTGTCGAAACGCCCGACACCTATCGGACATTGCTGACAGCACAAGGTTTCGCAATCGAACAGGAACAGAGCCGCCGTGAACTGGCAATGCGGCTCAGCCGCGAGATGCGAGACAAGGCTGCTGTTGAAGGTCCTCCTGTTCTAGGACTCGGGGTCATCATCGGCCCCTCCGCCAAACCGCGGATGGCGAATGTTTTCGAAGCATTGGACGCGGGTATCATTGCACCAATGCAGATCATTGCACGGGCATGATGCGCTGGCAGTTACTGGCAAGTGTCAGCGTCCGGCGCCCTCGCCTATTTCAGCTCAAAGCCCAGGCCCCTCAGCACTTCAAGAAGCTTGTCGCGGTTCTTGAGCGATTCCCTGGTTGCAATGCGCCGCGCCGCTTGTTCCGACCAATCGACTGGGGCCATGCGCTGAATTTTCTGGAAGGCCCGCAATGTCTGGTTATACCTGTCCAAATCCTCCCCGGTCGGGTTGTCGCGATATTGCTCGCGATGCAGGACCGTCCTTTGCGGCAGCCGCGGCTTGATATCCGTCTTGTCCGACGGATCCGGGAAACCGACCGTCAGACCGAAAACCGGAAAGACGAGGTCCGGCAGACCAAGCTCGCGCGCCACCGTTGCCGGATCGTTGCGCAGCGCACCGATGTAACAGGTGCCAAGACCGAGCGATTCAAGGGCAACCAGGGCATTCTGGGCAGCGAGTGCCGCGTCGATCACACCGAGCAGGAAACTCTCAAGGTAATCCAGGCCATCGGCGGTTGAACCCTGCCTGCCTGCGATACGGCGTAAACGCGACAGATCCGCCAGCCAGATGAGGAGCAGTGGTGCCTGATCGATCTGGCGTTGATTGCCGGCCACAGCATTGATGCGGGATTTGCGCGCCGGATCTTCAACGGCAATGACGCTCCACGCCTGCAGGTTGGACGATGTCGAAGCAGACTGCGCTGCCGCTATTGCCAGCTCAAGAGCTTCAACTGGCACGGGCGTCGGCAGATAGGTACGTACGCTTCTGTGCGAAAGCAGCGTTTCGATCGTTGGCGTAAGGCCGGTCTCATCGTGTTGAACACCGTCCTCCCCGTAGCGTTCGCCAAGCAGTGCTTCGAGGCGATCCGCCACCGGGTCGTGCGGTTGTCTGAGGCGATCGGCAGTGGAAGTCGGCATAGGCATACTTTCAATGGGCGGCGCTGACGCGCCAGCGCAAGAGATAGGATTCGAGTGTAGCGGCGAGGCGATTGAGAATAAAGCCGACGAGGCCGAGAATGATCACACCGACCATGACCAGCGCCATGTCGAAGCGTTCGCGTCCGGCAATGATCAGTCCGCCGACACCGCGGCCAATTGCCAGAAAGTATTCGGCACCCACTGTCGCAAGCCAGGAATAGATCAGCCCGAGATGTACGCCGGTCGCGATCGACGGCAGGGCCGACGGCAGAAAGATGCGTGTGATGCGTTGCAGTGGCGTAAACTTCAGCGCGTGTCCCACCTCGAGCAGATCGCGCGGTGCATTGCGCATGCCTTCATAGGTGTTGAGGACGACCGGGATGAACGCGGCAATGGCGACGAAGACGATCTTTGCCTGCTCGCCAAACCCGAACCAGATCGAGATGAGCGGTATCCAGGCCAACAGGGAAATCTGCTTCAATCCGTTGAACGTCGGCGTGATCAAGGCGTCCGCGGCGCGCGACAGTGCCAGCACTGTGCCGAATACGATGCCGATCCCTGATCCGATGAAAAACCCGACCACATTGCGGAACAGGCTGAAGCCCAATTCGCCAATGAGATCGTTGTCGATGAGTTCGTGCTTGGCCGTCAGAAAGACATGTTCAAGGGATGGCAGGAAGCGGGCGTCGACCAGGCCGCTGCGGCTCGACACCTCCCAAACCACGAGCAGAAAAACAGGGAGCGTCAAGCCGCGCCGTATCTTGACGGCACGGGTGGCTTGCAGAGCGGCCAACGACATTATGAACCCTCACTTTGCTTCCAGCGCTGAACGTAGACTTCCGACGCGTCGAGCCCCTTGTCCATCAGGAAACCAATGACGCCGACAGCGATCATCGCCACGATGACAACGTCGAGCCAGAACATCTGCCGCCCCCAGACGAGGAGATAGCCAAGGCCTTCGGACGAAGCGAGCAATTCGACGCCGACAAGGGCCGTCCAGGAATGGGTGAGCCCATAGCGAATGCCGGTGAAAATGGCGGGGGCAGCACCTGGCAGGACGATCAGGCGCAGCGTCTGGAGCCGGCTGAAACGCAGCGCATTCCCCACCTCGACGAAACTTGCGGGGACTGCCCTTATGCCGGCCGCCGTATTCATCGTCATTGGAACAAGGGCCCCCTTGGCGATCACGATGATTTTCAGTGTCTCGCCAATGCCAAAGATGAGCATCAGCAGCGGGATCCAGCCAAGTGTCGGGATCTGGGCAAAGGCGAGAAACAGCGGCCGCACATAATCGTCGATCCGGCGCGACAGACCCATCGCCATGCCAAGCGTAAGCCCGGCAGCCGCGCCAAAGAGAAATCCGATCAGAACCCGCCGCAGGCTGATGCCGGCGTGGTAGAGGATTTCACCCGAGCCGATCATCTCGGCCAACGTCGCATAGACATAGGCCGGGGACGGAAGGATCTGCTCGGGCAACCGGCCTTGGCTTGACGCGATCGACCAGGCAAGCAATGCCCCGAGCGGCAGGATCAAGGCGATCGCCAGGCGCCGCAGACCGCGGCGGCTTGGCACGATCCTGCGCCACGCCGCCTCAAGGCTCCGGGCCGGCGTGGTGAGCGCGCTGTCAGTCACAATGCTCATGAACGCTGGTCTTTCTGACGATTACGAGCCAAGGGGCTTGCCGTTTGAACCGTAGGATTGCCAGAAATTCTGAAGGTTCAGCTTTTCCAGGGAGGCTTTCAGATATTTTGGCTCGAACCAGCCTTGCGTGCTCACATCCCTTCGGATCAGGCCGAATTCCTTGGCCTTGATTGCCTGTTCCTCATATTGCGAAACCAGCAGGTCATCGATCAACGGCGAATTGCGGTAGGCGAGCGTATCGTTGCTGAAATAGTCCTCAAGGATCGGTACCGGGGTACCAGATTTGTGCCAGAGTTCGAACAAGGCAGCACGATTTGGTTCGTCCGACGACCATTGGGCCGCCTTCACGAAGGCATCGACGATGCGCTGGGTGATTTCCGGATGTTTATCGATGAAGTCCTCCCGGCCGATGATGCCGGCATTGCGGCCGAAGCGCGGATCATCGCCCTTGGTGGTGTAGATCACCTTTGCGTTGCCGTTGGCCGCAAGATTGATGAGCGCAGTATCGCCAAATGCCGCATCGATATCCTGGCTGGTCAGGGCCGCAACCGTCCCGGCGCTGTCGAGGTTGATCACCTGGATATCCTTCTCGGTCAGACCGTTGGCTTCCAGGATCTTGATTGCCGCAAGATGTCCGTTGGTGCCGCGCTGATAGGCGACTTTCTTGCCCTTGAGGTCCGCCACCGACTTGATACCCGAGTCCTTGGCAACCGCGAGATAGAGCGGTTTGCGCGCGCCGCTTGCCAAGAGATATTTTGTCTTCAGCCCGTTGGCGCGGCCAATCAGCGAGGGCAGATCGCCCTGATAGGCAAAGTCGAGCTGATTGTTGGCAAATGCCTCATTGACCGCCGGACCTGCGCCCTTGAAGAAGAACCATTCGATCTTGACGTCGGGATCATTGGCGAATTCCTTCTCAAGGAATTCCCCTGCCCGGGCGGTCGCGGCGGAGGTCCCCTCGGCATAGGGCCTGCTGTCCAGTCCGATCGCTGCATAGCCGACATTGATCGTCAGGGGCTCGGCAAAGGCGGGCGCAGCCAGGACCGAGAAGGCAAATGCGGCCATGACGGCACGGCGCGTAAACTGTGGCAATTTCATCTCAGATCTCCGTCGTTGAAAGGATGGGACGCGCGGCAGGTCTGCCGCGCAGGGCTTGATAGCCAGGGACCGGGCTCGCGGCGCGCTTCGATGGCG
>UCKM01000001.1 GCA_900473175.1 Hyphomicrobiales bacterium
GACCCTCCCCACGTTGGGGCAGGCTAAGGAGGAGACTGACTCCACCTTCTCATGCTTCATTCCACACCCCCGCTAAAGGCTTGATAATGCAAAACACAATTTTCCCGTTTACCGACCGCCACATTGGCCCCAGCATCCAGGGCTCACGTGCGATGCTGGCGGCGCTTGGCATACCCTCGCTCGAGACACTCATTTCGCAGGCCGTGCCGAAATCCATCCGGCTGGAGCGACCGCTCGACATTCCGGAAGCCATCAACGAAGCAGAGGCCCTTGGCGAACTTGCAGCCAAGATGGGGCGCAACAAGACACATAAGAGCTTTATCGGCCAAGGCTATCACGGCACGCATGTTCCGGCCGTCATCCAGCGCAATCTCTTTGAAAATCCAGCCTGGTACACGGCCTATACGCCATACCAGTCCGAAATCAGCCAGGGGCGGCTTGAGCTCCTGTTCCATTTCCAGACACTGGTGACCGAACTGACCGGCCTGCCCGTGGCGTCGGCCTCGTTGCTCGATGAGGCGACGGCGGTTGCCGAGGCTGTTGGCATAGCCTATCGACATCATCGCGAAAAGCGCTGCCGTATCGTGCTTGCCGGGGACGTGCACCCGCAGATTCTGGATGTGGTCCGCACCCGCGCCGAGCCGCTTGGCATGAGCGTGAACGGCGGCGAGATTGACGGCGGGGTTGCTGCGATCATCGTTCCATGGCCGGATACCTATGGGGTCTATGGCGATCATTCCGCCGTGATCAAATCTGCCAAGGCGGCCGGTGCATTAGTCATTGCGGTGGCTGATCCGCTCGCACTGACGATCACCGCGTCGCCGGCGTCGCTCGGTGCCGATATCGCTGCCGGTTCCATGCAACGCTTCGGCGTGCCGATCGGCTACGGCGGCCCGCACGCGGCCTATCTTGCGGTGACGGATGCGCTGACACGGCTTATTCCCGGTCGCTTGGTCGGGCAGTCGGTCGACAGCAAGGGGCGGGCAGGCTACCGCCTTGCTCTGCAGACCCGTGAACAGCACATTCGCCGCGACAAGGCGACATCGAATATCTGCACCGCCCAGGCATTGCTCGCCAACATGGCCGTATCCTTTGCCATCTGGCACGGGGCGCAAGGACTTCGGGCGATTGCAACGCGGGTCCATGCGCAAGCCTCGCGTTTGGCTGCGGGGCTTGAAGCCGCCGGACTCCGCCTTGGCGGCAAGCTGTTCTTCGACACGCTGACGGTCAGCGTTGCAGGCAAGGCGGCTGCCATTGCGGCCGAGGCCGAGAAGGGCGGACGTTTGCTGCGTATCGTCGATCAGGACAGGCTGGGTATTACCGTGGACGAGACCACCACGGACGAGGACCTTGCCGCGCTGGCTGCCCTGTTTGGTGCAAAACTGCCTGATGCCGCTGAATCGAAGTTGCCGGGTTTGCGGCCGGCCGAAGGGTTCATGAGCCAGGCCGTCTTTCATCAGCAACGTTCCGAGACCGAGATGATGCGGTTCCTGCGCCGGCTCGCCGACAAGGACCTTGCGCTTGATCGCGCCATGATCCCGCTTGGCTCCTGCACGATGAAGCTCAATGCAGCTGCCGAAATGCTTCCCGTCAGCTGGCAAAGCGTTGCCAATGTTCATCCGTTTGCCCCTGCCGATCACGCGCTCGGGTATAAATCACTCACCGACGATCTCGAGGCCTGGCTGGCGGAGATCACGGGCTTCGATGCGGTCTCCCTGCAGCCGAATGCGGGGAGCCAGGGTGAGTATGCTGGCCTCTTGGCGATCCGCCGCTACCACATCGACCGTGGCGATGATCACCGCGATGTCTGCCTCATTCCGGAATCGGCGCATGGCACCAATCCTGCCAGCGCCCACATGGCCGGCATGCGTGTGGTCGTGGTCGCCTGTGAAGACGAAGGCGATATCGATCTCGATGATCTGAAGGCCAAGGCGGAACTGCATGGCGCCAATCTGGCGGCGCTGATGATCACCTATCCCTCGACCCATGGCGTCTTCGAGGAGGGTGTGAAGGATATCTGCGCCGTCATTCACGCCCATGGCGGTCAGGTCTATTTCGATGGCGCCAACCTCAATGCCCTGGTCGGTCTGGCACGCCCTGGCGATATCGGCGCCGATGTCTGCCACATGAACCTCCACAAGACTTTCTGCATTCCGCATGGCGGCGGTGGTCCGGGTGTTGGCCCGATCGGCGTCAAGAAGCACCTTGCGCCATTCCTGCCCGGACATGTCACCACGGGTTCGGCGCACGCGGTTTCGGCCGCCCCCTTTGGCAGCGCGTCGATCCTGCCGATCACCTGGATGTATATTCGTATGATGGGCGGCGCCGGACTGAAGCGCGCGACTGAAATGGCAATCCTCAATGCCAACTACATTGCCGGGCGGCTGAACGACTATTATCCGGTCCTGTTCAAGGGCCGCAACGGCCGGGTGGCGCATGAGTGCATCCTGGATACGCGCGTGTTGAAGGACAGTGCGGGCGTCAGCGTCGAGGACGTCGCCAAGCGGCTCATCGATTATGGCTTCCATGCGCCGACCATGTCCTGGCCGATACCGGGAACGTTGATGGTCGAGCCGACAGAGTCCGAGTCGAAACGCGAAATCGACCGGTTTTGCGATGCGATGATTGCCATCGCCGGCGAGGCGGCGAAAGTTGCAAGCGGCGTATGGCCGAAGGACGACAATCCGCTGGTCAACGCACCGCATCCTGCCGGCGATGTTCTTGCCGATGACTGGGCGCATCCCTATAGCCGCAGCGAGGCGAGCTTGCCGGCCGGAGAAAGCGAGGAAAACCCCAAATACTGGCCGCCGGTGTCGCGTATCGACAATGTCGCAGGCGACCGCAATCTGGTCTGCTCATGCCCGCCCATGCAGGCCTATAGTTGAGCTATTGACGCCGCTCCCGCCAGACTAACCATATGACAGCGCTATGTTAGCCGACCAGTCCATGGTCCAGGTATTGGACGCCATCAACCTGGGCGCGCCGCAATATTTGCCGATATTTCCCCCGCGTAAACCAATCTCAACATCCGATGCCCGGTTCCCGTGTTTAACGCTTTCGTAGCATTTTGCGATAGCGAATGTGTGAGCTATTGGGAAGGTATCGAGCAGCTGATTGTGCTCACTGGGAAATATCAAAAAGTAAGTCCCAGGCGTCGTTCGTTCATAAGCTACTCCACTTGCGGACTTTCTTTGTGAGAATGCATATATCCGCCAATTAGCTTGCGCTTGAGGTTGTCTGCTGTCCTCGATAACAGGTGGCCGCATAGTAATGACTCCCATGCCAAATCGGACATCGTCCGGATAAATCGGCATTAAAACACGTGGCGGCTTTCGGAATTAATCTGTCCGCGGGAAAATAAGCCTTCTACTATTGTTGAATTGAACTGCCGATCGTTTGTCGTGTACGCCTTACCTCGCTTGAAGTCGGAAGGCACCGCCTGCATGGTGCGTGTTTGCGGTATCCGGACCAGATGTATGTTGGAAGAGAAATGATCATACATCGGAAAACAAGGCTTGCACTCTCCTATGGGGTGCTTGCCGTGTCGGTGCCGTATTTTTTGCTTTTCTTTGCTCTGGCTACCTCATTCTCTCCAGAAATGGTATTTGACGGAAGGCAGCAGTGGTCATCCGTTTTAACTGGCATCGCCGTGTTTGCTCCGCAATCGTTCGTTCTGCTGCTCATCTCTTTTGCAATGTTTTTATTTATTCGACGTGATCCGGAGTTCGTTCAACTCGTGATCCTCTGGTTGATTTTTTTCATTGTTGGAAACATCTGGACCATTTTCATTTTAAACGCCTTGAATGCGTGAGGATTTTAAACGATGGCAAAACAACCTGTATCTAAATTCCAGGACGTAACATTAGATTTTATTGCAAAGAACACGCCAGAAGCCGAGGAATTAGCTGCGAAACTCGGCGTTTCCGACAATGCTCTCCTCGGCGCAGTAGCTAACGAATTTGACACGAGATTCAACCCAGACTTGATATTCGATACTCGAGGCGGAACCATACTGTGGGTTGGTGATTTGATCGCAAGCATTTTTAACAGTGATCAAATCTTGAATAACTATGAGGCAATCAAAGCGTCAAATCCAAATGTTGGCGGATTGAAGCCTGCCAATCCGGCAACCATCGACGTGGGTCCTGCAAATTTCAGGATTAGCACCGCTATCCATCTTCTTAACAGTTAGACGGCTGCTCACCCCTCGAACGGCGATGACCCGTTGGACCTCAAAAAGTACAACGGTCACTATTGCGCTCGGCGTGGTTCCATAATTCCTGTTATGCCGCATTGGCGTGCACCCGGGCACATTCTGCTTTCAATTGCGACTTGGTACCGAAGTGTGTTCCACGCGAATCTCAAACGTTGCGTATGATTGCAGGATCAAGCGTGAAAAGTTCTTGTGCCCTGCCCACACCCCGCAAGGCATAGCGGCCGACGCACACCAGCTTCTTTTGCAGGGCTTCCGGAAGAGCCGAGGCAAAGCGATCGGAAAAGAGGATATCCTGATCGACCGACCGGCACATGGACGCAATGCGGCTGACCTCGTTTACCGCGGGTCCCACAACCGTGAAATCGAGCCGCGTATCGCTGCCGATATTGCCGTAGAACACTTCTCCGATATGGACGCCGAGATAGACATTCGTCGCCGGCTGGCCAGCGGCCCCGCGCGCCGCGTTCAGGACAACCAGACGTTGACGCAGGAGTTTTTGGGCCTTGAGCGCCGCGGTGCAGGCGGTTGCTGAATCGCCTTCAGTGAAGATCGCCAGCGTCCCGTCGCCGATAAGCTTAAGCACATCACCGCCTGCTTCCTGGATCGATGAAATGACCGCCTCCGCATAGTCGTTGAGCATCGGAATGATCGCATCGGGCGCGGCTGCATCGGATATACGGGTGTAGTCGCGCAAGTCGGAATACCAGAGCACCGCTTCGATACGATCGGCGGCGCCACGGTTCATGCGACCAGCAAGCACGCGCTTGGCCGCGTCACGGCCGAGATAGACCTCCGCCAGTGTCCGGACGATGCGGGTCAGCGACGCGCACTTCATGGCAAGAGCCAACCCGCGTACGAGCCGCCTCAGCGCGGCGATTTCGGCGTCGGCGAAACCTTCAGGATGGTCCGTGGTCCAGGACGAATAGAAGCAATCCATTTCGCCGATGCTGCCCTGGCTGGAGAAATGATAAATCAGCGCAAGGTAGTCGGTGCATCCCTCCTGTTTCAGGGTCACAAGCTGCCGGAATGGCGAGGTGTCGATGTTGGTCAGCCGCTCGCGCATTTCTGCTTCGCCAATCTGCAGCAGATGGAAGAAGGTGGAATTGCGCCAGTTCTCGGCGCTTTCGCCCTGTTGCGATGAGCGATACTCGATGATCGGCTTGTCGACCTCACCTTCCCGGCGCCAGAGAAACACCCTGCCCTCGTAGATCGGATGCAGCGTATCGACGAACGTATTGGCGCGCTCGAGCCTGATGCCCGCGGCAAGACATCTTGCGCAAAATCCATCGACCAGATCCGTCTCGGATGCGCCACAAACGCCCTGCGTGTCGAGCCAGGTTTCGATTTCAACGATATCGTCTTCGTTCATGATCATACGCTCTCGCTGCTGTTGGCAAACGGGTATCATGTCCGGCGCGTTTGACCAAGGTTTCCTGTGGCCACGTGTGCCGGTCAATCGTCTTGGCCCAGGAAAATCATTCGGCGTTTTCTGGCGTTGCAACCCATTCAATTATAAAGCAAATATCGTTCATAACATGAGAAATCGACGCGGCAACTAAGACTAAAGTCTGATTGACAGGAGCAACGCAACTAAATACACGCAATACGTTGCATAATTTCTGTAATACAACGCATCCGAGTGTTGATAAGCCTTATTGATCTGAAAAAATCAAAGGCATCGTCAGACTTTCGCTTTTCTTTTTTGCAAACCGAATTTACGGTTGAGAATAATATTAAGAGTTTATTTCAGGCGGGTCGATTTTGAGTTCTGCATTTCAAGTACCGTGTCCCTTTTTTTGGTTGTGGCAAGGCCATGAATAAACATGGCTTGGAACCGGCCAGCCGGGAGGCGAACAACGGGCCTGACCCGCGTTATTTCAGCGAAGCGGTTCGCTGGGAGAATGATGTAATCCGCTCGGTCAAGCGGTCCCGCCGCCTGGCTTGGATCGTGGCCGCTTTCAGTGCAGTACTTGCTGGTCTTGCCATGGGATGCCTGGCGCTGCTTCTGCCGCTGAAAAGCTTTGAGCCCTACGTGATCGAAGTCGACAAGACGACCGGGTTCATGGAGATCAAGCGGCCGCTCGCGGACGGGGACCTGACCCAATCGGAAGCAATTACCCGGATGAATGTCGTGCGCTATGTCAAGGCGCGCGAAACCTATGATCCCGCCGCGGTCCAGGACAATTTCGATCTGGCGCAACTGCTTTCGACCGGCGATGCGGGACGCGATCTCGTCAATCTTTATAGCCCGTCCAGCCAGACGAATCCTGTCAATCGCTTTGGCCGGCAGACACGCGTGCTGACCACAATCAAGTCGGTGCAAATTCCGAATAATCGCACTGCAATTGTCCGGTTTTCGACACAGCGGGTCGGTCAGGATACCGGTCCTGAAGAGCATTGGGTCGCCCTGATGCATTTCCGCTATACGCGCGAGCCGAAGACGAATGAATGGCGATTCGACAATCCCTTGGGCTTTCAGATCACCGACTATCGCCGCGATCAGGAAAGTGTTCCTTCCTCGGATACGGGTCATTAGCCATGAAGACCCATCATCGCTTTAAGTTGCGTTTTTTGCTTGGCGTGCTGGTCGGCGTTTCGCTTGGCACTGGCGGTGCCCTTGCGGAAGTCGCTCCACGCCGTGGAACGGCGGATGCGCGCGTCCGTACGGTCTATTATAACCCTGCCAATGTCGTTTCGATCGATGCCACCCATGGCGTTTCGACGATGATTGTTCTCGGCGATGCCGAGAAAATCGAGACGGTGGCGGTCGGTGACAGTCTTTCCTGGAAGATCGAGCCCAACAAGCGCGGCAACATCATTTTCCTGAAGCCGGTCGAGGCAAAAACGACAACCAACATGAACGTGGTCAGCGACAAGCATGTCTATACGTTCATTCTGCGCTCGCACGCAGAAGCCGAAGGCGACCAGACCTATATGGTCAAGTTCCGCTATCCCGACGAGGAGGCCGATGCCAAGCTTCTGGCGGAAGCCCAGCGTGATGTCTCGGAGCCTAACCGCGACAACTTCAAGTTCGACAACAGCAACACCAATTATTCATACCGCGGCGACAAGGAACTCAAGCCCACATACGCCTTCGATGACGGGGTCAAGACGTGGTTTCGCTTCGACGGCGATATTCCATCGATCTTCATCGTGGAGGGCGGCAAGCATGAGATTCTCGCCAACTTCCGGCGCGAGGGTGAATATCTCGTTGTCGACAAGATCGCCAAACAATGGATGCTGCGACGCGGCGACGCTGCCCTGTGTCTCTTCAATCTGAAGAAGTCAGGGACATCGGTGGTCTCGGCGAAAAGCGGTATTGCCGAAAACAGGATGAGGTGAGCCATGCCTGATCCCGATTACCACCAGAACGTCGAAGTCGAAGAAAGTGCGCAATCGCAGGTTGCTGAGCCGAAGCGGGGCCTGAGCAAGGCGGCTGTCATCGTCTTGTTCGCTCTGGTCGCGATGCCCCTCTTGGCTATGCCGTTCTGGCTTGCCAAACCCTCGGTGCCGGACAATGTCGATAGTGGCGCAGATGAAGAGTTGCTGCCTTCGGCCGGACACGTGCAGTTAAACCTCCCGCCGGCGCCGAAAGAAACGCCGCCAGAGCCAACCCCGGCCCAACCCACGCACGATGCGCAGGCGGATGCCGAGGCCGAACGGCAGCGGTTGGCCAACGAGGAAGAAGCGCGCCGGCTGGCGGAAGCGCGCAAGGCGCTTGAAGCCGAACAACATGCCCGCGACGCCGAGAACGATCAAAAGAGATGGGAGCGGTACCGCTCACCCATGGTGGTCACGGAAACAGGCGGTCAGGTCGATCCGATGGCTCCGCCGCAGCCCGTCAAGCCGCCGGAACAGGCGGAAAAAAGCGCCGCCACCTTCCAGGACACCAATCCCAATGGCCAGTTCCTTTCGGCTATGGCGGCGAAGCCGGTGGAAGTTGCGAAGGCTGAGCAGAACAAGCGCATCGATGCGCTGGTGCCGCAGGGGACGATGATCCGCGGCGTGCTCGAGACCGCGGTGCAGACCGATCTGCCCGGCATGGTGCGCGCGGTCACCACCGAAGACGTATGGTCGTTCGACGGACGGCGCATCCTCATTCCGTCCGGGTCGCGGATGATCGGCGAATACAATGCGGGGGTGGAGCAGAACCAGCGGCGCGCCTTTATCGTATGGAACCGGCTGATGCGCGCCGATGGGGTGTCGTTGAATCTCGGCTCGATCGGCACGGATGAACTCGGCGTCTCCGGGTCTGCAGGTGACGTCAACAATCACTATCTCGCCAAGTATGGTTCGGCCATCCTCCTGAGTACGTTGAGCGCCGGCGCTCAAATCCTTTCGACGTCGCAGGGCAGCCAAAGCTACAACACCGGACCCATCACCAGTACGATCCAGGATCCGACGACCGGAAAGGTGACATCGACCACGACCTATCCGGATAGTAACATCGGCGGCGATCTCGCTGCCAAGGGTGCTGCCGTTGCCGCACAGAGCTTTTCGCAGGTGGCGCAGGAGATGTTGAAGAACTCTCTCAACGTAAAGCCCACCATCAGCATCAACCAGGGCACGCCGGTCGCCATTTTCGTGCGACGCGACCTCGATTTCTCGGCGCTCTATCCCGATCCTGTTCAGGAGCGGCTCAAGGAACTCAAACAAGGACGTGGCTGGGATGGCAAATATTAGTGCACGCATCCTGGCCTCGAGGGGTGGCCCGCGATGAGCTATGCCGCTTCCCTCACCGATCTGATCAACCTCGCGTTTGCTCCGCTGCGCGGTTTCCTGGAAACGCCGGATGTCGTCGAGATCTGCGTCAATCATCCTGGCGTCGTCTTCGTCGAACGGGCGCGACAGGGAGGCATGACCCGCCATGCAATGCCGGAACTGACAGCTGAACGCATGCGCTTCATGGCCGAACGGGTCGCCGCCGCCAGCCATCAGTTCATCAACGAGGAAGAGCCGATCCTGTCGGCTTCGTTGCCGGATGGCGCGCGCATCCAGGTGGTTCTGCCGCCGGCGGCCCCCGAGGGCGGCGCGATCGTCATCCGGCGGCAGGTGAGCCGGCAATTGGCCCTTTCCGATTATGCGGCGACCGGAGCCTTGCAATCGGCTCTGATCACGGAAAGCGCGCAGGATCTCACGGACGATGAGGCCGTGCTTTGCGATCTTCTCGGCAAAGGCAATATCGAGGCGTTCTTGCGCGAAGCCGTGCAACGCAAGGTGTCGATGATGGTGTCGGGCGGCACCGGATCCGGAAAGACCACTTTCCTCAATGCGCTCATGCGGGAAATACCCGCCCATGAACGGCTGATCACCATCGAGGATACGCCGGAACTTATGCCGCCGCAGGACAATCATGTCCGGCTGATCGCCACGCGCGGCAACCAGAACGTCGCGCGAATCGATCCGCGGCACCTGGTCGAAGCATCACTCCGGATGCGGCCGGACCGCCTGCTGCTCGGCGAGGTGCGTGGCGGCGAGGCGCTGGACTTCCTGCAAGCCATCAATACGGGCCATCCGGGGTCCCTTTCGACCGTCCACGCCAACTCGCCAAGTGCGGCCTATACGAGGCTGGCTCTGCTGGTCATGCAGAGCGGCGCCGGGGGCGGTCTTGGGCTGAGCAAGAATGAGATCGTCGACACGCTGCGTTCAACACTGCCGCTGGTCATCCAGCTTGGCCGCCGTGATGGGAGGCCCGGCGTTGTCTCCGAGATTTTCTACGATCCGTTTGTGCGGTCCGGGAGAAAGCGCCCTGTTGGACTGAAGGATTATGAGCTCGCGAATATCCAGGACCCCGGTGTTGTTGCGATGGGGCGAAAGCAATGATCAGGGCCGTGCTTTGCACAATGATGATGATGTCGGCGGTTGCCGGCCGCGGATCGGCATGGGCGGCGGCCGGCGATTATGACGCCGGGTCAGCGCCGCCTGTGAAGGTCACGGTGATCGAAGACGCCGCGCCAGCCAAAGCTGACAGCGCGTCCAAGGCCGGTCAAGGCTGCGATGCGAAGGCGGCGGTCGACGCCGCGCAGGGCGAGGCCATCGTGCGCAAGATCGCGGCCGAGGAGCGCTTCGATCTCGATCTGGTGCTGGCCATTGCGCGTCAGGAAAGCGGCTTTCGCATGAACAGCCTGTCCAGCGCTGGTGCGGTCGGCCTGATGCAGTTGATGCCGGCGACCGCCAAGCGGTTCGAAGTGGATATTTGCGATCCGGAAGACAATGTACGCGGGGCCATCCGCTACCTTCGCTTCCTGCAGAAGCGATATCAAAATCCGCTCTATGTGCTGGCAGCCTACAATGCCGGCGAAGGGGCGGTTGAGCAGAACCGGGGTATCCCGCTTTATCCCGAGACGGTTCGCTACGTCTCGGCCATTTTGACCGACCTTTATGGTTGGAAGCCACTCGAGCAGGCAAATTCTGGCGGCGGGACCAATGGTCCCAAGGCGAAGAAGGACAAGCCCGACGGCGACAGCCATGAAACATGGTCGCAAGGATTCGTTTTACACGTGGAGTAATAATCATGCCCAAGATTTTGAAAGCCTTACTTTTGTTGTCGTTCACCGTCTTTGCTCCGGAAGCCTTCGCGCAGACCGGCCTGCAGCCGGTTTCGTCGGTCCTGCAGACGATGATCAGCATTCTGACTGGACCGATTGCCTCGATGCTGGCAATCCTTGCTGTCATCAGTTGCGGGTTCCTCGCCTGGACCGGCCGCTTCACCTGGGGCATCGCCGGTTCGGTGATCATGGGCATCGTTCTCGTCTTCGGATCGACCCAGATCGTCTCCTTCTTCCAGAGCGCTTTGGGCCATTAATTCCATGACTGAAGAAGCGCCGGACATGATTCCGCTGGTCAAGGCATTGACCCGGGCCCCGACCCTGTTCGGCGTCCCGTATATGTATGCCATGTTCAACATGGTGGTGACGGCGGTTGTCTTTCTGGCGACGAAGAGCCTGTTCACCTTGCTTCTGGTATTGCCGATCCACAGCCTCGGCTACTTCCTGACGCTGCGCGATGAGCAGATATTCAACATTCTGCGGGTGAAGGCGGCACGAACGCCGCCGCAATCGACGACGCTTTGGGGCGTCAAGAGCTATGCGTCCGGAGATCCGTCATGATGTCCTCGGCGGTGCGTAAGGAAATGCGCTTCGGCGCGCAGGCAAAGCGCGAACGCTCGGTCGCGGCCCACGTGCCTTATACGCGGCACGTCGACGACACGACCCTGCGGACCAAGGATGGCTTGTTGCTGAGCGTCCTCAAACTCGACGGATTTTGCTTTGAAACCGCCGACATGGCGCAGATCAACGGCAAGCTCGAAGGGCGCAACACCATCTTGCGCACGCTCGGCAATAGCCGCTTTGCCGTCTACGGTCACATGATCCGTCGCAGGCTTGAGCCCAAGCTCGACGGGGAATTCGACAACGCCTTCGCCGACGAGTTGAACCGGCGTTACATGGCGCAGCTCGAACAACGCCGCATGTTTGTCAATGACATGTACATTACGATCGTTCGCCGCCCCTTGCGCGGCCAGGTCGGCGTCATCGATTCCATCACAAAGAGCCTGTTTGCCGGACGCAGCGCCAAGGGTCAGGCCAAGGGCGCGCGTCAGGGCGAACAGGAGGAACTGCGCGAGTTGTGCGATGCCGTCTTGAGCGTGCGCGAAGTGCTCCAGGACTATCAGGTCAGGGTTCTCGGCATTCGCGAGCCTGAGCCAGGGGTCTATTTCTCCGAACCTTTGGAGTTTCTCGTCCAGATACTGAATGGGCTCGATCCGATCAGCATGCGGTTGCCGCGCATGCCGCTCGACGGTGCCCTGGCAATGAAACGCCTGCATTTCGGCCGCAATGCGATCGAATTCGTCGGCGCGACCCCGCCGGCCGATTCAAGGCTCGGTGCCATGCTATCGGTCCGGGAATATCCCTCCTATACGGGCCCGCTGCTGCTCGATGGGCTGCTCAAGGTGCCGCATGAGTTCATCCTGAGCCAAAGCTTTTCCATCGTCGACAAGCCGGTGGCGCAGAACCAGATCGAGCGCGTCTCACGCCAGATTGCCATGGCGGACGAGGCGGGTTCGATCATCGGCAATCAGCTTGCGGGCGCACGCGACGAACTTCTGAGTTCGCGCTCCATCTATGGCGAGCATCATCTTTCCATCATGTGCCTTGGCAGCGACAAGCCGGAACTCGATCGCTGTATCCGCTCGGTAGGCGCGACTCTGACGGACCAGTCGATCATCTGGCTGCGCGAAGATCTGAACTGCGAGGCAGCCTTCTGGGCGCAGCTGCCCGGAAATTTCTCATACATTGCGCGCTCGGCAATGATATCGTCCAAGAACTTCGCCGGGTTCCTGTCGCTGCACAATTTCCCGAGCGGAAAGCGCGACGGCAATCACTGGGGCAATGCGATTTCCTTGCTGGAGACGACCAGCCAGAGCGCCTATTTCTTCAACTTTCACGTGCGCGACCTTGGTAATTTCACCATGGTCGGTCCATCCGGCTCCGGCAAGACCGTCGCCCTCTCCTTCCTGATGGCGCAGTCGCAGCGCATCAAGCCGACGCCACGCTGCATCTTCTTCGATAAGGATCGCGGCGGCGAAATATTCATCCGTGCGCTTGGCGGAAACTACGAGATTCTCCAGCCGGGTGAACCCACAGGCTTCAACCCGTTGCAACTTCCGGATACGGGTCCGAACCGCGAATTCCTGTTTCAACTGTTCGGGCTGATGCTGCGCCGCCCGGACGGGCTGCCCCTCCCCGCGAGTGAGGAAAGCGTCATACGCGCAGCGATTGCCCAGATCCTCTCGACCGGTCCGGAAGGCCGCACGCTGCCGGCTTTCGCCACGCTGCTGCGCGGCCGCATCCGCGCCGGCGAGAACGATCTTCTGGCGCGTATCGAGAAATGGCTACGGCCGGGCCAGCTTGGCTGGCTGTTCAACAATGCGCAGGATCACTTCACCTGGTCGGATGTCGCCGGGTTCGACATGACCAAGATCCTTGACGACCCGCTCACGCGCAGCGCGGCGCTGATGTACATCTTCCACCGGCTCGACGAATTGCTCGACGGCAATCCCATCCAGATTTTCCTCGACGAGGGCTGGCGCCTCTTGGAGGATCCGGTTTTTGCCGGCTTCATTCGCGACAAGATGAAGACCATCCGCAAGTTCAACGGCATCATCGGTTTCGGCACGCAGAGCGCGTCCGATATCGTCAATTCGACGATCGCCAATACGTTGATCGAACAGAGCGCCACCCACATTTTCTTCCCCAATCCACGAGCCGACCTCGAAAGCCATAGCGGGGGACTGGGTCTTTCGGCGCGCGAGATGGATTGGATCAAGTCCACCGATCCGGCAAGCCGTTCGTTCCTGATCAAGCATGGTCAGGAGTCGGTCATTGCCCGGCTGCGCCTCACGGCAATGGACGACCTTCTTAAGGTTCTATCGGGACGGGCCGAAACGATCCTGGAGTTGAACGCGCTCCGCGAGAAACTCGGCGACGATCCCAAGCATTGGTTGCCCGTATTTTGCGGGCAAGGAGACAAGGTGTGAGAGTATCTAGTGTTTGCGTCCTCTTGATTGCCGCCATTCTTATGAGCGCTTGTGCAACCAGGCACCAATTGAAAATGCCCTGTGAACTGCCGGATTCTGCATTGTCCTACGGGCCAGACGATTGCGGTCCGCTGCTGCCGGTCAATGAAGCGCTGAAGAACATCATCACCCAGCCACCGCATCCGATATCCAGCGTCCCGTTGTCGCATTAGGAGCCTTAATGGACGCCAATTTCATCGCCCTGCTGTCGAGCAATATCGACGATCTTGGCAAAGGCTTCACCGCAGCAACCTACGGCGTCCTCGCGGCCTACCTCACGCCAGTTCTCAGCGGCCTTCTGGTGCTTTACCTGGTTTTCTGGGGTTTCCAGTTCTGGCAGGGGCGCGGCGACACCAACATCATGACCGCCGCATTCAAGATGCTGCGCCTTGCAGTCATCTTCTTCATCGCCACCAGCTGGGGTCCCTTCCAGGTGGCGGTCTACGAGATCGTGACCTTCGCGCCCGTGTTCATCAGCAACAACATCATGCTGAACAACATCATCAATCCCGACAACGGCAAGGCAATGACCGTCGGCACGGTGGCGACCGATATTTCGACCATTTATGCAATCGCGCTGAAAGCGTCGATCAAGATCGAACAGGGAGCATTGCCGCCGGTAGCTGCCCCGCCCGCGCCCGCGTCGCCTGACAAGCCCGCGCCCCCGGCGCCGCCGGCACCGCGCCCCAAGCCGCCTGCCAATCCGATGGATACGGTGTTGACTACGCCGCTTCAGGCCGCAATCGTATGGATATCAGCGGCGCTTTTTGTTGGTTACGCCATATTTCTCATGCTGTTTGCCAAGATAGCTCTATGGGTGATGCTGGCGCTGGCGCCGATCTTCATCATCATGCTGATGTTCAGGATGCCCTCGCGATTTTTTTCCGGCTGGCTGACCGCCACAATCCAGGTGATGCTGGTCCCCATTTTTCTCAGTACATTTTTGAGTTTCTACATCCTTGGCGTGCGTGCGTCGGTCATGGCACTCTACAAGGCAGTGGCCAGCAACGAGATTCCGGTCATGATGAAGGACGTGGCGCCATTCGTTCTGATTTGCCTCGCCGGCATCTTTCTCCTGGCCCAGATCGTGCCCCTCGCCGGCCGGATTGCGTCAAGCTCGCAAGAGTGGGCAGGCGGCGCATCGGGGCAAGAGGGAGCAATCAGGAGTTTGGTGAATTCCGTGACGGGCCGCAGCACGCGCTCGTCATCGCGTTTTGTCTCTTCCGCGGGCGGGCAGCCGGCAGGCGGTCAATATGGCGGCAGCTCTTCGTCGGACACGAATTTGCGCGACATTCAGGACCGCAACGCCGCCGTCACCCGGCAAACCAGAAACCGGTAGGTCATGCGGCTTTCAACACCGTATTGATCAGCGCTTTCTGTTTTGCAATGCAATCCATCAGGCGGAAATTCTGCTCGATCGTCCGGCGCGCGGCAATTCGCATCGGCAGGAACTTGGCAGGTTCCCTCAGCACATCGAGGATCGCCTCTGTAAGGGCGTCGGTGTCATAGAACGGAACGAGCAGTCCATTCTGGCCGGAACGGATGATTTCCTGAACCGGCGCCGTATCCGAGCCTATGATCAATGCTCCGCACGACATCGCTTCGATCACCGACCAGGAGAGAACGAAGGGATAGGTCAAGTAGATGTGCGCCGTGGATATCTGGTAGAGGCGGCGCAGGAGATCGTGGGATATCGTCCCCGGGAAAAAGATGCGGTCTGCCGGAATGTCGTGCTCGGCGAGCAGCGCCTGCTTCCATGTACCGCCACCCGGCGGCGGCGTTCCGTAGCTGACGCCATCACCACCGACAAAGACAAATATCGCATCAGAATTCTTGCGGATGACGTTTGCTGCTGCCGCCAAAGCTTGTGGAAACCCCCTATAGGGTTCGAGATCGCGCGCGACGAAGGTGATGATCGGCGGGCCGCCCGGTTTCAGGACACGACCATCCGGAAATTTCAGCGCGGCGTCCCGGTCGGGACGAAATCGCTGGGTGTCGACGCCCTCGTGGCATACGGCGATGCGCTGCCTCGCTTGCGCGGGATAAAGACTTTTCTGCCAGCGGGTTGGGCTTATGCCGCCATCGATCGCGTCCAGCGAAAGAAGCTGGGCCGTGTTGCGCAGCCGCAGGCGCTTGCGCGTTTCGAGATCTGGCACGTCGTCAGGGGCA
Organism: Hyphomicrobiales bacterium; assembly: GCA_900473175.1. Classification (GTDB taxonomy): domain Bacteria; phylum Pseudomonadota; class Alphaproteobacteria; order Rhizobiales; family Rhizobiaceae; genus Phyllobacterium. The sequence goes on from UCKM01000001.1 coordinate 15,963, forward strand.
AACCCGACATCGGCGCCTTCGGCACGGTAGAAGAATTCGCAATAGCCGATTGCCGGCACACGAGGCAGCACATCCTTGACGAACATCATGCTGCCCCAGCCGATGTGGCCGATGACAATGTCCGGTTTTTCGCCGTGCCGGGCCATGGCGTCGAATGTCTCCGCGACGCGGTGCCCGATGCGGATATGGTGGTCCGGTATACCCAAGTGCCTGGCCATTTGATTGTCAGCGCGCGGACCAGGTTCCACCCGATGGCGAATCACGCGGACCGATGGGATGCGCCGGTCGACAGTTTCGCTGATAAGGCTCACATCATGCCCGGTTTCGGCCAGGTGGGATGCTAATGCGGCAAATTGACCGAAGCCACGCCGGTGAACAAAAGCCACGTGCATGACGTCAGTCACTTTCTGTAACGGGGCAACACTGGTTGTCCTGTGGGTTGATAACTGGGATCAAGCGAGTTTCAAATGCCGTAACGCGTGGCATTGCCCCAAACCAGTTCGAGCCGATGCAATGTCTGAAAAGCAATCTCCAGATTGCGGAGATCGTCGGCATCTCTCGCGAGCACACGGTTGTAGGCACCACCTGCATTGCGCAGGTTGGAACAAAGTTGTTCACCTTTTTCAGTCAATCTGATGCGAGCCGAACGCTTGTCGCGTTGTGACGCAACCCTGTCGATATATCCGCCATCGGCAAGCTGCTTCAGATAGTAGGAGATATTGGAGCCGACGTAATGACCGCGATCCAGCAATTCCCCGACCGAAAGTTCAACATCCCCTATCGCCAGCAAGACCATTGCCTGGGCCGGGCCAACATCGTCGATTCCAAGCTTGGTCATCTCGTTGCGCAGCACGCCGGCAAAACGCCTGTTGACCCGTTCGATCATTCTGGCCAGCTCAAAGTGCGTAACCAAAACGGTGTGGTTTGACCGCTTCGTCCCTTGGTAGTCTCCTGTTATTTCAGGGAAATCGGCGGTGTGGTACCCGTCGATAGATGTTTCGACTTCCACTCCTTCGCGTAGAAGTTTTTGTATCATCCTCATCTCCATGTCATTGTTACTTCAAATTTTGAAGTAAGTTACAAGTATGTTTTCGGCCCTCCTTCGGCAATTTCCCCACTACATAAACTTTTTTCTGTCACATTCTGTGCGGTAATACTCTATAAGTCTATTACCTTAGACCACGCACTATCGGCTAACCGGAGGCTGTGTCATTTCCAAGGCAGATCACATATGACAGATACTCGTCAAATCAATCCAAATGGCAAGGGCTATGGTGGCAAAAAAACACGGTCCACGACGGTTGCCGAGCCCAAAACCCTGATTTTTCGGGCGCGCCGGGTGTTCATGGCGGGCCTGCTCTATGCGGCCTTGCTGAGTGCCTGCATCAGCCTCCTGCAGCTCACCGTACCTCTTTACATGTTGCAGGTGCATGACAGGGTGCTGAACAGCCAGAGCAAGGATACTTTGGTTATGCTTACCATCCTTGCGGTGGGAGCTCTCGTGGTTTTTGGTGTGCTTGAGTTCATCCGGGCCATGTCCTTTCAGGCAATGGGCAGCGCGCTGGTCCGCCGCTTGAATCTCCCGGTCCTTTCGGCGGCGGTAGAGGCATCGATTGACCAGGGTCTGCCGAAGGCGACGCAGTCGCTGCGGGACCTTACGGAGCTGCGCAGTTTCCTGACGTCATCGGCGGTCAGTGCACCGCTCGATGCCGCATGGTCGCCGATCTTTCTGACCGCGCTTTTCCTGATGCATCCGATCTACGGCATCATTGGCGTGATCGCGGTGATTGTGCTCGTCTGTTGCGGCGTGATCACCGACCTGTTGACGCGCAGCCTCGTGAAGGATGCAAATCAGGCAAATGTCGAAGCCATCTCCAAGATCGGCTCCACCTTGCGGCATGCCGAAGTCATCGAAGCGATGGGCATGTTGCCGGCCCTTGCACGGCGCTGGCGCACACTTCAGATGAATGCGGTCGATCTGCTCGATCTTGGCGGCAGCAGAAGCCGTGCCATGGCGACGATAGCCCGAAGTTTGCGTTTCATGGTTCAGATCGGCACGCTTTGCGCCGGGACCCTACTCGCCATGGACCGCGAGATTACCCCGGGCGCAATGATAGCCGCCAGTATTCTGATCGGACGCCTGCTCATGCCATTCGACCATGTGGTCGACAATTGGCGGCTATGGGTGCAGGCAATCGGCAACTGGCAACGTATCCAATCCTTGCTTTCGCAAAATCTCGCCGTGCGCCAGTCCATGCCTACGCCACGTCCGCATGGCGATCTCGTCATCGACAAGCTGGTTTATGCTGCCCCCGGTGTCGAATTGCCGATCATCAAGGGTATCTCCTTTTCGCTTTCGCCTGGAGAAGTGCTTGGGATTGTCGGCCCGTCCGCTGCCGGCAAGTCGACGCTGGCGCGCCTCCTCATCGGCATCGTCAAGCCGACGGCCGGCGGGGTCTTTCTCGATGGCAACAATGTCTACCTTTGGGAACGGGGTTCGTTTGGCGAGATTGCCGGTTATCTGCCGCAATCGGTCGCCCTGCTCGAAGGTACGATCAAGGATAATATTGCCCGCATGAGCGACAGCGAGCCGCATCGCGTGCTTGAAGCCGCGCGCCTGGCTGATGTGCACGAAATGATCGGGCGCCTGCCGCTTGGTTACGATACACCGGTTGGCGATGGGCGCCTGACACTCTCGGGCGGTCAACGCCAGCGGATAGGCCTTGCACGCTGCCTCTACAACCGGCCACGCCTTATTGTACTCGACGAGCCGAATGCCAATCTCGATTCCGTTGGCGAACGGGCGCTGATGCGCGCGATCGAACAGGCCCGCGATGACGGCGCGATCGTGGTGATGATTGCGCATCGTCCTACCATCATGCAGGTAGCCGATAAGCTTCTTGTTCTGGAAAATGGCCGGATTACCCAATTCGGCCCGCGTACGGATGTTGTCGCCTCGATTACGCCAGGCAATTCGAAGATGGGGGCCGCTGGAGCATGACCGATAAAACGACTTTACCCGTACGCGCCGAAAGGTCCCTCACGCCCTCGACCTCGGTCGAGAGCGGCGTGCCTGCAAAGTACCAGCCCGCGCGGCCGGCCTGGTTTGCCGAATTGGAACATGATGCCGCCCACCCGCCTTTGCGCAAACTCATCATCGCCGGGTGCTCGACCATCCTTATTGCCTTCGGTGGTTTCTTTGGCTGGGCTTATTCGGCTGAACTCGGCAGCGCTGCAGTCGCAACTGGCAGTGTCATCGTCGATTCCAAACGAAAGACGGTCAGCCATCTTGAGGGCGGCATCCTTGATCGCGTCCTCGTGCAGGAGGGCGACGAAGTCAAGGTTGGCCAGCCGCTGATCCGGCTGGATGACACCCGGGCCCGTTCGGATCTGCAGTCGCTGCAGAGCCGGCGCGTCGGACTTATCGCCAAGCTTGCCCGCCTGCGCGCCGAACAGGCGGGAGAGAGCGAGATCACCTTCCCGCAGAACTTCGGCGAAGCGGGTGACATCTCTTCCGAAAGTGCCATCAGGGCAGAACAGGTCTTCTTCCAGAAGCGGCGCGCCCAGAAGGAAAGCAAGATCGATATTCAGAAGAAGACAATCGAGCAATATACAGAGCAGGCCAAGGCCCTGGATGTCCAGACCAAAGCCACAGACCGGCAAATGGAACTGATCAACCAGCAGCGGGACGCCATCGCCAGCCTTGTGGCAAAGGGGTTTGCACAGCGTTCGAAGCTCGTGGAAATCGATACCCGGCTGAGCGAGCTTGCCGGTGACCGCGGGCAATATGCAGGCGACAAGGCAAAGGCGGAACAAGCAAAGGCCGGAGCTGAGTTCGCCCTGACGGGCATCGAAAGCGACTTGCAGGCGGAGATCGCCGGCGAAATCACCACAAGCCAGGTGGAACTTGCCGATGCCGAAGAGCGAATCGTTGCCGCAAAGGACGTGATGCGCCGGGTCGAGATCAAATCGCCGCAGGCTGGCATCGTTGCCAATATAAGGCTGCGCACTCCAGGGGGTGTCGTTGCGGCCGGCGAGCCCTTGCTGGACATCGTGCCCGAGAACGAACCGCTGGTCGTCGAGATGAAGATCGGTCCCCGCGACATCGACAGCGTGTCGGTGGGCGCAGCGGCGCAAGTGCGGTTAACGGCCTATAATCAACGCGCACAGTCGCCGCTCGACGGCAAGATAACCTATCTTGCCGCTGATCAGCTCATCGATGAAAAAACTGACTCCGCCTATTTTGTCGCGCGGGCCGAGATCACGCCAAAATCGCTTGCCGCCAATCCGCAAGTCAAACTTTATCCGGGCATGCCGGCTGAGGTGGTCATCGTCCACAAATCACGGCGGGCGATCGAGTATATCACCTCCCCCATCGCCGACAGCTTTAATCGAGCATTCCGAGAGGATTGAGGGGCCGTTTCGGCCCTCATTCCTAACGTGGGAGGAATATTTCAAATTTAGAAGTAAAGTAGTTTCATTTAACATCCATATCTGAATTAGTATTATGGCAAAGATAAAGTACTTTCACGAATTATTACATGTCATAATACATCCGTGTAATAATTTGTTACTATGGAATGCCACATTTATATTCCAAGACTAGGTTGCATTTCGATTTGGTGCAGTGCACAATCGTTAGAGCATAAAGGCCGGAGCAGTTTCGGCGCTTTGTAAACTCAAAGCAGGACAGAAGGAGAAGCAGATGGCCACTTTAGAAGGCGGCGCCTACGACGACGTTTTGTTTGGCTCACGTTTTGACGATTTCATCCGCGCCCATGGCGGTGATGACATTGTTTTTGGCGGAAACGGTCAGGACACGATTTTCGGCGATGATGGAGACGATCTCCTGTTCGGCGGCAAGGGCGACGATGCCCTTTTCGGCGGCAATGGGACCGACATCCTGTTCGGTGAGCATGGTAATGATGTCCTGAGCGGCGGTGCCGGCGATGACGTTCTTTTCGGCGACAAGGGTGATGATGTCCTCCAGGGTGGAGCAGGCAATGACACACTTTTCGGTGGTGCCGGAAGCGATGTGATCCTCGGTGGTGCTGGCAATGACTTCATTTCCGGCGGTGCTGGCGATGACGTCCTTATCGGTGGTGCCGGCAATGATGTGTTCCAGTTCACTGGCGGCGGCGGCAACGACGTCGTGCTTGATTTTACCCCTGGTGAAGACATCCTCCAGATCTCCAGCGGTATCAACGGCCAGGACATTCACTCGGCCGACGACTTGGCTTCGCGCGTTACCCAGGTTGGCAACAATGTTGTCGTGGACCTTGGACACGGCGATTCCGTCACCCTCGTGAACACGAGCTCGGACGACGTTCAGGCTCATCCGGATCATTACTTCACCGTTCATTGATCCTGAAAATAAATCGCGTGCTCCGCTCCATGCGGGGCACGTTTCTCTTTCCGAGATGAATGAAAGGGCCGTGTATTGAACCTCGACCATTCAACGGACATTCAAGGCGATACTGAGAGTATTTATGTCTCCCGGCTCTGCGCGGACATTGCTGTCCTGATCTGGGACCTGCCCGGCGCGATGCGGGCTTCAACGAAATGCGTTCTTGAAACGAAGGAACAGCCTGTTCCCCTGGTCAGCCTTAACATCCCGCTTGAAACCGGGGGGCATCGGATCCTTTGGGCGATGCGGACCAAGGACGAGGCGATCGGTCTAACGCTATCAGCCGGCGCACTGGGACCGACCGAACAGACGCTGCTCTATCCTGCAGCCGAGCTACCCCATCTCGACGTGGATCGTGCCGTCAACAATTTATCAGCGGCAGGGCATATAAAGCTCCTGACCAATCTTCTCAGCACCTGGCGCAGCATGTTCCGCTTGTCGCAAAATCAGGTGTTCGCCAGTGTGGTGCGGGAGGTGGCCCTGGCCCTGACGCCGGAACCGCGCAAGATCCGCGTTTGTGCCCAGCCGCTCGAAGGCCAACACCTTCTCGAGACGGCGATCGATCCGGAACTTGGCGATGTAACGGCCATCTATGCGATCGGATCAAATTCGGTTTCGGCGCTTCCCTCGAAATACGTCATTGGCACCCGGGTAAGAAAAGGCTGGCAATCCTGCCATGTCCTTGTCGAATCGCCCGCGCCACTGCCTCAATCCTTCCATGTCATTCTCACCGGCAAGAACGGTGTTGCCATTCGGGAGCTGTCCGAGCGCGATGCCTCACCCGCTGAATTCCAGAAATGGTGGGCAAAGCATCAGGGAGAGCCAGAACTGCGTGAATTTCTCGTCAGGCAGCTTGCGCAGGTGCCGGGCACCGGCATTGCCACCGCCATCGACATGCAGATGCGCGTGCCGCTTGCTGCGCGCCAGATCGCAAAGTCGATGACCCATCCTGCGGCGGAGATTGATCTCGCATTGGCGCTGAGTGGCGGGCTGCTCGTCGGCGGCTGGACCCACGATCCATCCTCGATGCTGGCCGGGATCGAATACCTGACCGAAGAAGGCCGTATCATCCCCCTCAAGCCGAATTTCTACAAGTTCCCCGGCAAGACCGAGGAACGCGAGGACGGATTTGCTGCAGATGTTACAGGTTTCGTGGCCTGGTTGCCGCAGACGACGGCACTCGGGCCGGTGCTGCAGCCGCGGTTCCAGATGCGCCTGACCTCCGGCGCGACGGCCGCACTCATTCCCCCGTTGCAGCCATTCGAACCTGCCGGACAGCGCAACCGCATTCTGAGGGCCGTGCCGCCGCAACACGCGAAAAGCCAGGTATTCGAGAACATCCTTGCGCCGGCATTGACCGAAGTCGAACGCAAGCTCGGTAAAACGGTGCGGATTTCCGAGACCAAGGATTTTGGCACAATGCCGGATGCGCCTTTGGTATCAATCGTCGTGCCGCTCTATCGCAATCTGGATTTTCTGCGCTTCCAATTATCGGCCATGGCGACCGATCCGTGGTTGGTTGCGAATGCGGAACTGATCTACGTGCTCGATTCTCCGGAAATCCAGGAAGATACGGATCACCTCTTGGGCGGGCTGCATCTTCTGCATGGCCTCCCCATGCGCCTTGCGACAATGAACAGGAATGGCGGCTACGCGCGCGCCTGCAATGCCGGTGCAAGTCTCGCCAACGGTACAGTCCTCGTGATGCTGAATTCCGACGTGGTTCCCACGCAGTCAGGTTGGCTGGAGCCGCTGGTACAGCCGCTGCTGGATGAGAAAAAGCTTGGCGCCATCGGGCCAAAGCTCCTGTTCGAGGACGGCTCGCTCCAACACGCCGGGCTCTATTTCGCCCGCGACCGGCGCGATGTCTGGCTGAACCATCATTTCTATAAGGGCATGCCCGGCGATTATGCTCCGGCGCAGGTGGCGCGCAATGTCCCAGCTGTTACCGGGGCCTGCCTCGTGACCCGCAAGGACATCTACGATCTTGTTGGCGGGTTCACCGAAGACTACGTCATCGGCGACTACGAAGACAGCGATCTGTGCATGAAGATCCGGCAGATCGGCTTCCATATCGCCTATCAGCCCGGTGTCTCCCTCTATCATTTCGAGCGGCGCTCGATCCGCCGCAGCCCGGACTACATGCGCGGATTGGCCAGCCAGTACAATTCATGGCTGCACACGAAACGCTGGAACAATGACATTACCGAATTGATGACGACCTACGTCGACGAAGAGGCCGACAGCACTGTCACTGACTTCGTTGCCGAAAAGTCGAAAAGGAGCGCAGCTTGACCGAAGTAATTGCACTGAAACAGGCTCGAGCAGAACGCCAGCTATCCTACAATGAAGACCATGTGCGCTGGTTGATGGATGCGGTCCTGCACAATCAATTCCTGCCCCGGCCTGATCCTGATAGCATTTTTGTGGGCGATGGTGACTTTCAGGCGGTCGGTTCTGAATTCCTTGGTCACTTTATCCGTATGGGCGGCCTTCGACCCGATAGCCGCGTTCTCGACATCGGTTGCGGCATTGGCCGGATGGCGGTTCCGCTCACCCAATATATCGACGGCAAGACCGGAAGCTATTGCGGCATCGATCCGGTTGCTGGAGGCATCAATTGGTGCCAGCGCATGGTCAGCCCCGCCTACCCGAACTTCGAATTTCGGCAAATCGACATTGCCCATTCGCTCTACAATCCCAAAGGCGAGATAAATGGTCTCGAACTCGAGCTGCCCTATGACAGCAGGCAGTTCGACTTCATCATCATGACGTCGGTGGTCACACATTTGCCTGACGAGGAAGTGACGGCGTATCTGCGCGAAGTCGAGCGCCTTCTTGCGCCGGGCGGACGCTTGTTCATGACGGCGTTTGTCGTCGACAAGTCGGCCCAGGACAATGCCTCCAACAAGCGCGACGCCCGGCTTGGCTTTCAAAGATATGATGAAGGTCCCTGCTGGTTCGTGCCGGAGATGCCGCCGCTTGCTGCAGTGGGTTTCGATGACGGTTTCCTTGACAACGCGTTGACCCGCGCTGGCCTTTCGATCGTCACCAAGTCCCTTGGTCATTGGCGCGGCCTGCCGGCCGATCACTATCAGGATGCTTTCGTTGCCGAATACCGGGAGGACAGCCGATGACGCGTGTCCTGGTAGCAGCGCACAACCACCCTGCCCTCCACCCCGGCGGGACGGAAATCTTTGCCCATGATCTGTTTCGGGCCTACCAGCGCGCCGGTTGCGACGCTCTCTTTCTTGGCGCGACCAACCAGATCCACCGTCAGGAGCGGCCGGGTACGAGTTTCCAGAGCATCGGTTCGAGCGGTGATGAAATCCTGCTTTGGTCGGGTCACTTCGACCGGTTCTTCATGAGCCAGATCGACCTTTACGGCGTTGTGCCTGACATCGTCGAACTCCTGCAGGATTTCCGACCGGACATCGTCCATCTCCATCATCTGCTGCTTCTCGGTGCCGAGTTTCCGCATATCGTCCGTCGCACCCTGCCAGACTGCCGCATCATCATGACGCTGCATGACTATTATCCTATCTGCCATCATGACGGCCTGATGGTGCGCACGAGGGACAAGGAGCTCTGCCATGGGGCGAGTCCCGACCGCTGCCATAGCTGCTTCAAGGACATTTCGCTCGACAAGTTCGTCTTGCGCGAACGTCATCTCAAATCACTGCTGAGCGTGGTCGATGGTTATGTCGCGCCGAGCGCCTTTCTGAAGCAGCGCTATGTCGAATGGGGACTGCCTGAGGATTCGATCAGCCTCATCCCCAACGGTCAGCCGCAGCGAGTTTCGGCCGCGCCGGTGACACGGAGCGAACGCCGGAGACCCGTGTTCGGCTATTTCGGCAATCTGAACCCATGGAAGGGCGGCACAGTGCTGCTCGAGGCCGCCAAGCAATTGATCTCCGAGGGGCTCGACTTCGAGGTGCGCGTCCACGGAGCTGCTCCCTTCCAAAGCGAAACCTTTGTTGAGGCCATCGACAAGCTGTTTGCTGAAACAGCGCCGGTCGTTCAGCGCCGTGGCGCTTATCGCCGCGAGGACATCGCAGATCTCATCGGAACCGTCGATTGCATGGTCATGCCCTCCATCTGGTGGGAGAACGCGCCGCTGGTCATACAGGAAGCCCAGAGCCAAAATTGCCCAGTTATCACCAGTAATATTGGCGGAATGGCCGAGATGATCGAAGATGGCATCAACGGCCTGACCGTATCGCCAAACGATCCTGTAGCCCTCGCTGCCGCCATGCGCCGGATCGCTGAAGATCCCGATCTTCGCGAGATTCTCAGCCATGGCGCGCGTCATCCAGAAACCATAGACACGACGGCAAGCCGCTATCTCGCTCTGATAGAGACCCTGCGTCCCGCCCGTGTCGCAGCCTAAAGGAACACCAATGTCTATCGTGACAAAAGTGGCGCCACAGGCTCCAGCGAAGCCCAATGCCACACCAGAACAGGACAACAGCCAACAACAGGTGAAAGGCCGCGTCGACGCGATCGACAACAGCCGCCTGTTTGGGTGGGCTTTTGATCCGGCTAGTCCGGACAAACGGATGAAGATCCGGGTGCTTATCGACGGAAAGCCCATTGCCGAGGCGGTTGCCGATCGGGAGCGCCCTGACCTGCGGCGCAACGGGATCGGTGACGGGTCGCATGCCTTCGATGTCATGCTGCCAGATTTTGCCGCAAAGCGCGCGGCGGAACTGGTCGTTGTCGCGATTAGCGCCAATGGCGTGGAACATCCATTGCGTGTGCCTCGTCCGGACGAGCAGGCAGCAGAAGCGCTGATCGCCGCGCCGATGACGCGCATTCTCGACAAGCTCGATGTGTTGATGGCCTCGCAGCGCCAGCTGCAGGTGAACCAGCGCTCGATCCAACGCAATACCACGACCGTACTCGACGGCGGTGGCAACGGCTCGACAGTGGATCTTGTCGATATCAGCGGCTCGATTGAAGCCTTGCGCGGCGACATCAGCCAGCGTCTGACCGAACTCGACGTGCACCTGATGCGCCTCGATGGCGTTGTCGCGGGATTGGAGACGCGCATCGAAACGATGCAGAAGCGGACCAATGGCGATGTAAAGCCACTGATTTTACTGCTGTTCATTCTGGTTGGCTTCGCTGCTGGCGCGGTGGTCGCAATGACTGCCTTTTCTTGAGATCATGGAGTAGCAACACGTGCTTCCCGACGAAAAAGACGTAGCGCCGGCATCCCGATCCGGCAAAATGCCGGAACGCCATCCAATGGTCATGGAAGGCGAGATGGTGGTCGGTTGTCCGATCGATGACACGCTGATCCTCGTTCTCGGTATAGGCGGGCTGACCTCCGAGCAGGTCACGGTGTTTCTGAATGGCGACCCGGCGATGAGCCTCAAGGTGCCGCTGGTCAGCTGGCACCTGAAAGAACCGTCACCCGCTGGAACGCATGGCTTTGTCGCTATCGTGCCAACCAATATCCTGCGGCGGCGGTCGCTGAAGACGGTCTTGTTCCAGCACAAGGCGCAAGCGACCCGCTATGCCTTCGCCGGCCGTGCGGCTGCTATCGGCGACCTTGTCGCAATGGTCACGGATCTTGCGGGAGCGGATTTGCCGGTTGTCATCGATGGACTGGTGGAAGGCCTGATTTCAGGGCCGATCGGTCGCAAGAAGCTTTCGGCGATAACGGCCCTGCTGCAGGCAGGGGCGCGGTCGGACGGCTGCGTGGAACTCATCGGTGGAAGCGACGAGGGTGAAATATTCGTTCAGGGCTGGGCACAGGACCTGACGCCATCAGTGACGCGCCTGCTGATCAGCGGCAAGACACCTTCAATTGCAGAATGCTCGATCAGTGTGTTTGCTCGGCCCGACCTGCAGGATCAGGCCTCAGGCTTTGCCGGCCTGCTGCTTGCAAGCGAAATTGTCGAGCCTAATGATATCGAACGGCTGCTGTTTCGCGGCCGTCGGGGTTGGCGCTTTACCGAAGTCTATGACCGCCGCGTGATTGCAGGTTCGCGTGAGACGCCCGGGCACGTACGCGCCATCCTGCCGCGGGTGCGCAGTTCGACAGAAATCCTTCTGCGCATGCGCTCGGCCGCCAACCGGTTTGACGGCGCCGAGACTGTGTCGAGCCTGCCATTTCCCGTGCGCATGGGGATCGACAATGTCTACCGCGTCGAAGGCAGCGGACTGCTCGTTTCCGGCTGGCTCCTTGATCCGGACAGCCATGTGGAAGCAGTCAAATTGCGGCGTCACCGCGGCGAGGCACAGCTCGACGGTAACTGGACCCGGGTTGACCGGCCCGATGTCACACGCGGTTTCGACAACCAGCCACCATTCAACGCCGGGCTAAATCCGAACCGGCACGCACACGGGTTCGTCGCCTTTGCGCCAGAACTTGAGGGCGACAGCACGGCGCCGTTCTATCTCGAACTGACGTTGAGCGATACAAGACGCGCATTCATGCCGCTGACACCGACACGCCTCACGTCGCGCGATGCAGTGGTCAGGCAAATCCGTGCCATTGATCCGAATGCCTGGGCGCTGCGCCACATCATCGACCAGCAACTGGTTCCGTTGCTGCGCGTTGTCAGCCGCCCTGCCCCGGAAATCTTCGGCGTTGTCGATGTCGGCTCGTTCGATCAGGCAGAAGGCCCGGCCATTGTTATCGGCGTCGACGAGCGGGTCGAGGAAATAGCCCCCCTCCTGACCTTGCTGGCACTTGATCCCGAGACGCGCCGGGCGCCGATCGTTATTGCCGCGGCGGCCGAGCTGATTGACCGAATTGGCGTCCACGTGCGCCGGTTGGCGGATTTCTATGGGCTGCGCTTGCGGCTCGTCTCTGCGAGCGGTTCGGAGGACCTCTACGATGCGCTCGAAGTCGGCGCCCGCGCCGTCGCCACCGAAACAGTCGTGTTTCTCGCCGCATCGCTGCTGCCGCGCAACACCGGCTGGTTTCACAAATTGCTTGCCGCCTATGCGGACCGCGAAGCCTGCGTGCTTTCGCCGACCCTTGCCTATGAAGACGATTCAATTCGTTGGGCTGGGACATGGGTGGCCGGCGCACAGTCCGACCGCGCGCTCATCAGCCGGTATGCCGGTTATCCCATCGATGCCGTGACCGGCATGGGCACGACGGAAGTTGCAACGGCGACGTTCGAATGCTGCGTCTTGCCACGCGACGCGCTGTTCTCGGTCGGCGGCTTCACGCGCGGTTATCTCGGAACGCACGAGAAGGGTCTCGATCTCGGCCTCAAGCTCAAGCAGTCGGGTCTCAAATCCTATTGGCTGCCATCGGCGCAGATGCTTGGTTCGGACGACATCTCGGTCTCGGACAAGGCGTCAACAATCGCCCTGATCGAACGCATCGACCGCCAGGTGTTCGACTCCCGCTGGGCCAAAATTCTCACGAAAGATGGTATTCCATCGGAGGTCAATAAATGACGGAACAACTTCGGGTTCTCGTGGTCTCACATGCCCACCCGAGCATCTCGCTGGGAGGCGCCGAAATCGCCTCGTACAATCTTCACAAGGGCTTGAACACCCTACCGGGCGTACAGTCGGTGTATCTGGCGCGCGCTGGTCATCCCATTCCGCGCCACGGAACCACGGCTTTGATGAGCCTGCGCCGCAGCAGCGATGAAATCCTGTTTCACGCCGACGAGTATGACCACTTCTACCTGTCGAACAACAATACCGACGAAATTCGCCGCGATCTTCTGCGTTTCGTCGGCGACCTCAATCCGCACGTGGTGCATTTCCATCACGTGCTTGGCCTTGGTCTCGAGGCGCTTTACGCAATCCGTGAAGCGCTTCCGGACACGGCAATTCTGGTGACGTTCCACGAGTTCCTGTCCATCTGTCACAATCACGGCCAGATGGTGAAGGCAGGTTCCGCCAAACTCTGCAACGAAGCTTCCCCCATCGATTGCCACGGATGCTTCCCCGATATCCCGCCGGCACGCTTCCTGAAGCGGGAGCGGTTTGTTCGCGGCATGCTTGAGCTTGCCGACGCCTTCGTATCACCGAGCATGTTTCTTGCCCGCCGATACGCGGAATGGGGCCTCGATCCGGAAAAGCTGAGCGTCATCGAAAACGGCATCTTCATCGATGGCGTGACGCCGCCGCGTGAACTGACGGGGCCCAAGCCCCGCCGGGGCCGGTTTGCCTATTTTGGCCAGATGACGCCGTTCAAGGGGGTCGACGTGCTGATCGACGCGGTATCCCGCGTTCCGGAGGAAATCTGGGGCGAAGATTCGCGCCTTATGATCTTCGGCGGCAATCTCGAAAAGCAGCCGCGCGATTTTCAGGACCGCATGGAAAAACTGATCGAGGATGCGGGAACGCGCGTTCGCTTCTACGGCGCCTATCAGAATTCCGAGATGCCGCGTCTGATGCAATCGGTCGATTGGGTGGTGATGCCTTCCGTATGGTGGGAAAACTCCCCGATCGTCATCCAGGAAGCGCTGCATCATCGCCGCCCGATCATCTGCTCCAACATTGGCGGCATGGCCGAGAAGGTGCGCGACGGCGAGGACGGCCTGCACTTTCGAGTGCGCAGCGCCGAGGATCTCGCCGACCGATTCACCGAGGTGCTGAGCGATGCGACAATATGGGACGGGCTGCACCAGAGCATCCGGCAGCCAACCAACCACATCGAATGTGCCGAAGCGCACCTGGCACTCTATCAACGACTACTGAAATCGACACGCAACCAACCGATCAACATCACGACCAATGCGGACATCGTTCTCTCGCAAGCGAGCTGACGCTGAAATACCGTTAAGTCCGAAAGCCAAACGGAGGTAATTTTCTATGGCACGCGTACTCGTAATGATCCCCTCAGGCGAAGTCTACGATCACGATAGTGTTCGCTGGTACAACTACAAGGATGTTCAGCGCAGCATCAATCACTACCACAACATTGGCGATGCCTTTGTGTTCGATTCGTCCCTCAAGCTGATGAATTACGACAAGCTCGGCGTTCTTCCCATTGCAGAACCAAAGATGGAAGATATCGACCGTCTTCGCGAAGAATATGACTTCGTCTTTTTGCGCGGTTCCAACTACGTGCATAATTCCATGGGCTGGCTCCAGACCATTCCGGTGCTGAAGCGCCTCGGTCTGCCGGTCATCGCCTTCGGCATTGGCGCGCAGGCGCCGGTCAAGGGAAAGCTCGAACTCTCGGAAGAGACAAAGACCGTCCTTCATATGATGGCCGACTCGACCGCTTCCATCGGCGTTCGCGGCGCATACTCTGCGCAGGTCCTTTGGGATATCGGTATCCGCAACGTCAGGATTGTCGGCTGCCCGACGGCGTTCCGCCGGAACGATCCGGAAATGCGCATCAAGCTGCCAGCACTCGACGATGTCCAGAACATCGGCATCACGATGCGCCGTGAAGTCTCCCCGACCTATGCTCAGGATATCAAACGCTACCTGACGTTCCATCGCGACCTCGTCAAGGAACTGGCCGGGCGCTTCGATGCCGTGCTGATGTCGCAGGGCGAAGTCGAGGAAAAGAAGCTCGTCTTCGGTACGGAAGAACAGAAAGCCGAAGCGATCGCTGCACTGAAGGCGAACAAGTGGGTTTCGGACTGGTTCCTCGATGAGACTGTCGAGAAGCTCTATCGCGAACGCATGTTCTACTCGGACGTCGTTGCCGATTATGAAGACCTCGTCCAGTCCAAGGACCTTGTTCTCGGCTATCGCCTGCACGGCAATCTGATGGCCTTGTCCAACGGCACGCCGTCGATCTACTTCACCTATGACAGCCGTACTGTCGAGTTCGCCGAGACCTACCAGATCCCGAGCTACGACGTCTTCAGCAACAAGGAATTCAAGCTCGAGGATTATTGGGATCAGTCGCTGTTCGATAAATACAACCGCGCTTGGTATCAGACCTATGGCGAAATGCACCGCTTCCTGACGGAAAACGGCGTTGATCACAAGATGACTGACACCAGCAAGCGCATCAAAGAACCCGTCCGCAAGGTTGCATAATGCGCAAATGCCTCGCCATAGCGGTCGCCGCATTCTTTCTGGCGGCCGCTGGGCCTGCTCTTGGCCAGGACACGGAGAGCGCCACGCTCTCCGTGTCCGGCCCGGAGGAAATGGTGTTCGATTGGGCCAAGCAGGCTTGTGTCAAATCGCATGTCCCTGATGCGCCGGCACGCGCCTTCCGCGATGGCGACGGCAATGTGCATCTGATTGCCAGCCACAATGACAATCGCCGCTTCAGCGGTCCCGACCTCAACCACTTGCAGCCCGAATGTGCGGTCATCTACCAGGCGAAGAAATCGAATGTTCTCGGCCAATATGATGATATGGGCTGGATCAGCGGCCTGTGGACCGGTGACGGCAAGACCGTTTACGCGCTCGCGCATATGGAACTGCGTGGCAATCGCGCGCCCGGCCTTTGCAGCAACAAATCTTACAGTTCCTGCCTGCTCAATACAGTGACTGCGCTTGTTTCGCATGATGGCGGCAAGAGCTTTGCGCCGGAATCCGGGTCAGGCACGGGACCGATGGTGGCCAACCTTCCCTACCCGTTTCCGAATGACCGCACTGCGCGTGTCGGCTATGCCAACCCGACCAATATCATCAAACGCGATGGCTGGTACTACGCCATGGTGTTCGCCGATGGATATCGCGATCAGAAGCGCGGCAACTGCGTCCTGCGCACCCGCGATCTAGGTGATCCATCATCGTGGCGGGCATGGGACGGCAAGGATTTCTCCGTCCAGTTTATTGATCCATTCCGGCAACAGACCGGCGATTCCAAGGACCATGTCTGCACGCCCGTCTCGACGGCGAAGATCGGCCGCATGATCGGGTCGATATCCGAGTACAGGGGCTCTGACGAGGTTATCGCTGTGTTTGGCGACCGCCGGACGGAGGATGGCAAGACGGCCTCCGGCATCTACGCATCGACATCCAAGGACCTCGTGCATTGGTCGGAACCCAGGCTCATTTTCGAGGCACCGCTCCTATGGGAGGATAGTTGCGGCGCGGAAGGCAAGGTTTTCTACCCTTCCCTGCTCGATCCTGACGCAAGGACCCCGTCATTCCAGGATTCCGGAGACAGGGCCTATATCTATTTCACGCGCTACCGGCTTACGGGATGCAAGGTGACGTGGGACAGGGACCTCGTTCGAATACCGGTCAAGATTTTCATGGGAGGAATGGTGAAGGGAAAGGGAGGAGGCACGCCGCAGTAATCGATTGGCAAGAGTTGTCTATCTCTGAAATGTTTCTCAATCCCTCAGGAGTATTCCCATGACCGTTCTTGTTACCGGTGGCGCAGGCTACATCGGCAGCCACATGACATTGGCGTTGAAAGACGCAGGCCGTTCCGTTGTCGTGCTCGATGATCTGAGCTGCGGCTTTCCATGGCTGGTGCCGGATGATGTGCCTTTGGTGCGCGGCGATGTCGGCGACCAGTCACTTGTCCGCGATATCATTCGCAAGCATGAAGTCACGGCGATTTTGCATTTCGCCGGTTCCATTGTCGTACCGGACTCCGTCCGCGATCCGCTCTTCTACTACCGAAACAATACGGTGCAGTCCCGCGGCCTGATCGAAACCGCAATCGCGGAAGGTATCCGCAACTTCATCTTTTCGTCCACCGCAGCCGTCTATGGCGAGCCGGAACGGACGCCCATTACCGAGGACATGCCCCATCAACCGATCTCGCCGTACGGGACGTCGAAGCTCATGACCGAATGGATGTTGCGCGATGCTGCGGTCGCGCACCCCGATTTCAACTATGTGGCGCTGCGCTATTTCAATGTGGCTGGGGCCGATCCGCAATTGCGTTCGGGCCAGTCCTTTCCCCGCGCCACACATCTCATCAAGATCGCAAGCCAGGCGGCGACAGGCGAGCGTTCGCACATCGAGGTCTACGGGACCGACTATCCGACGTCGGACGGAACCTGCATCCGCGACTATATTCATGTGAGTGATCTTGCGCAGGCCCATCTTTGCGCCTTGAATTATCTTGAAGCTGGAGGCCAGAGCACGGCGGCCAATTGCGGCTATGGCTACGGCTATTCCGTGCTCGAGATCATTGATGCGGTGAAACGCGTGTCCGGCGTCGACTTTCCGGTAAAGGTAGCACCTCGCCGCGCAGGCGACCCGGCCATTCTGGTTGCGGGCAATGAACGCGTGCGAAATCTCTTCGGCTTCGTGCCGAAACGCGATGATCTCGATCAGATTGTGGGGGATGCCTTGGCGTGGGAGCGGCGATTGCAGGTTTTGCGAACGGAACAGGACGCGAAGACGCTTGTGCCGGCCTGAAGCATCAGCGGAGCAGATGGGCAGCGGGGCGCTGCGGCGACGCTTAGACGGCTGATGATCACGCTTTTGTCATTGAAGCCGAAGGGCCGAAACGGGTAAGCATGAGGTGGTCCACGCCCCATGGCTGATTGTCAGACGGAAACTGGGCCACGTTGAAAGGTTAAGGTTTCCATGATCGAGCCACGCAAGCTTGGCCAGCCGACAATCGCGGACGTTGCAGAGCTCGCGGGCGTGTCCCGTGCGATCGCATCACGAGCGTTGTCGAGCGAACCAAGACCCGTTTCAGCTGACAAACGTGAACGCGTGCTGCAGGCCGCGCGCACGCTTGGCTATAAGCCCAATCTGCTTGCACGCAGTCTTACGACAAAGACCGTCAATCTCGTCGCAGTTGTCGTCAACCACATCCACGATCTCTCCGATCTCGACCTCTTCGATCATCTGATCAGCGAAATCCAGTCGATCGGGAAGCAGGTGATTTTCGTTCGGGTCGGCTCATCGGAGCGCATCGAGGAGTTTCTGCGCAACGGTATCGCATATCACGTCGACGCGGCCCTGGTCTTTTCGGATTTCGCCAACGCAGCCACGGTGCGCAAGATGTTTCGCAATGACAGCGTGCTGATGCTGAATGGCATGCGGGACGACGGAGCGCCAGCCATTATTCCGGACGAACTCACTGGAATCGCCGCTGCCGTTGCGGATGCGGCTGAGAAAGGCGTCCGCACCGCGATTCTTGTAACCGGCCGTTCGGCCTCAGCGGTCGAGCAGGCCCGCGTCGGCCACTACAAGGCCGAGCTTCAGCGCCATGGAATATCGCTCATTGCCGAGATGCGCGGCGACTATTCATACCAGAGTGGCCGCCGCGTTGCGGCATCACCTGCTTGGCAAAAAGCTGACGCCGTATTCTGCACATCCGACGCCATGGCCATGGGTGTCCTCGATGTGCACAGGAACGCCCTGTTGGAGAACAAGCCAAAGTCGTTCCTGCTCTATGGCTTCGACGATGTCACGCTGGCTGAGTATGAAGCCTACCCGATATCATCGATAGGCTATGACAAGACGGTCTATATCAAGGAAATCCTGCGATTCCTGTCGACGCCAAAAGAGTTCCAGTCGGCCGGCATGCTGGTCCAGGTTCCGACCTATTTCGTTTCGCGAACAAGTTCCCGAAAATGAAATGGGCCGAAAGCTCCGGCCCATACATTGTCCATTACCAGAGTGGCGTCAGCGCGGGAGGATTGGCCTTTTCGCCCCACCATTTCTTGTAATTGGCCTCATAAGCGCCGGACTGGATGTAGTCCGACACGAACATGTCGAGCCAGCGAACGAATTCGGGATCGCCCTTTGCTACAGCGATGCCGATCGGATCATTCGAGTAAAGACCGGGGAGCGTGACAAGGGCTTCATTTTTGGTAGCGAGATAGTCGAGCAGCGAAGAATCCTCGATTGCCGCGTCTGCCCGCTTCTGTTGGAGCAAGAGCACGCCGTCCGGCGAGAAGTTGTCGGTATAGACAAGTTCGGCGTCGGGAACGGCCTTTTTCAAGAAGGTCTCCCCGGTTGTGCCGCGTCCAACGACTACCTTCTTGCCCGCAAGGTCCTTGAGCGAGGCGATGCCGGCATCCTTCTGAACGATCACGCGCAACCCAGCACGATTATAGGGTATGGAGAAATCCACGGTCTTGGCGCGTTCAAGCGTTGCCGACGTGTTGGCAACGACGATGTCGAGCTGGCTGGACACGAGCATCGAGATGCGGGCATCGCCCGAAACGTCAGTGAATTCGACTGGGACGCCGAGCTTGGCGGCGAGCTGTGTCGCCACATCGACATCATAGCCAACTGGGTTGTTCTTGTCGTCGCGGAAGCCAATCGGTTCACCGCCGAGCGAAACGCCAATGCGAACCGTGCCGCGTTCGCGAATCTCTTCGATCTTTCCGGCATATGCCGCACTGGTAAATGCCAATGCAGCGGTCAAAGCCATAGTGGCCATTTTAGCAATCATGGTTTTCATCAATTTCCCCTTTGTGTTGTGTGCTGGGGATCATATTGCCTTGCGACCCGCAGCTCAGGTTTGGATAATTTCGGCTCCCAGAACCAATATTTGATCTCTCCGGGGCACCGAAAACTTGCAACCTCATGATTTCCGGCGGCGTCGATCGCATGGACCACGACGCCGGCAAGAAAGCCTGTTCCAAGCTCGGCCAGATCATCGATCGCCATATCGACGGCCGCGCGAAGGGAATGACCGAAACGCATGGCGAGAACGATGCTGCGCGCGGTGCCGCAGCGCATCGTCATTTCACCGGTATGCGTGCAGGCGGCGGCGCCGTAGCGGCTGTCCGCATAGAAACCGGCCCCGGGAATGGGAGAATCGCCAAGACGTCCGGGATATTTCCAGGCCCATCCGGAGGTGGAGGTGGCCGCATGGATGCCGCGGGCGGAGTCCTGCGACAGGAACACGGTCGTATCGCGCACGCGTTCAGGATCGGTGATTGTTCGGCTGAGCGGTGCGAGCGGAATATCAGGGAAAGCCCTGAGTTCCTCCGGAGTAAGCTCCTTTTGAAGGCGCTCCCACCAGACCCGCCTGCTGTCGTCGCAGAGCACATCGTCAAGGGGAAACCCGATTTCGCTTGCGAACCGCCGGGCCCCCTCCCCTGTAAGCATCACGTGCGGCAGGCGTTTCATCACCTCATGCGCGAGCGCGGCGACAGGCAGTGTATCCGGTACGGCGCCAACCGAGCCCACCTCACGGGTCGTGCCGTCCATGACGCCCGCATCGCATTCCATCCTGCCGATCATGTTGGGCCAGCCGCCATAGCCGACACTGCGCACTTTGATCTCGCGCTCGACCTCGCTAATGCCAGCAACAATTGCATCAACGCCATGGGTATTGGCCTTCAGAAGACCGACTGACTTTTCGAAACCGGGCCAAGCCTCGGAATTAGCAACCAGTATCATGTTTGGAACTCTAATCTTTGCGCATTTTGGCGAGGAACTGGGCGATGCGCGGGTTTGCCATGCCGCCACCCGATGCAAAAAAGTCATTCGTCGGCAGATCGACCACAAGCCGGCCCTTGTCGAGAAACACGATGCGCGACGATATGGTTCGCGCGAACTCGACCTCGTGGGTGACGAAAACCATGGTGGTCCCGGTTCTTGCGAGCTGCGCGAGAATGTTGAGCACTTCAGCCGTCATCTCCGGATCGAGCGCGCTGGTGATTTCGTCGAGCAGCAGATAGCGGGGTTTCATCGCGAGCGCACGGCAAATGCCCACCCGCTGCCGCTGCCCGCCTGAGAGTTGGGCCGGATAAGCGTCGGACCTTGCGCCGAGGCCGACCGAGTCGAGCAAGGCGCGCGCCTCCGCCTCTGCCTGCGCGCGCGGGATTTTCAAGACCTGGATCGGTGCGAGCGTGATGTTCTCGACCGCGGTCATGTGCGGGTAGAGATTAAAGAGCTGGAAGACTGTCGCTGAACGCTTGCGTGCTTCAGCGAGTTGCTTTGGGTTGGACACGTCGAAATCGTCGATGGTAATCCGGCCGCCATCGAGCCGTTCCAGACCATTCATGCAGCGGATCAGTGTCGATTTTCCCGAACCGCTGGAACCGAGAATCGAGACCACTTCACCGACGCTGACATCAAGGTCAATGCCGTCGAGCACCGTGGCTGAGCCGAAGGATTTGTGTACGCCCCGGGCGCTGATCATGTCACAGACCTTTCCAAGCAGTGTGAGCACGTAGCCGCTTCTCCAATCGGGCACCGCCGAGGGCGATCAGCTTGGCAGTCACATAGTAGAGGCCGCCGACGATGGTCCAGACGATGAAGGGCTTGAGCGTGCGCAAATTCAGGATATTGCCGATCTTGGTCAGATCCACGACGCCGATGACAGATATCAACGACGTCACCTGGAGCTGGTTGACCAGAAGTCCGGTCAAGGGTCCGACGGCAAAGGCCATGGCCTGTGGCGCAACCACATGACGGAGTACCTGCCAGCGCGTCAGTCCGAAAACCCGTGCCGATTCGATCTGGTCGCGGCCAATCGATTCAATGGCGGAGACGGCGATAACATAAATGAACGCGGCGGTGTTGCCCGAGAGCGTGATCACCGCCGCTTCGACAGGCGTCACGTTGATTTTCGCCAGAGCAGGCAGACCGAAGAACACCAGGAAAAGCTGGACGAGAACCGGTGAATTTTTCAGGAGCTCGGCGAAGAAAGTGATGAGCGGCGTAAGCACAGGAACACGATAGAAGCGGACGATCGCCCACGTGGTGCCGATGAGCAAACCGATCAGCGTCGTCACCGCGAAGAGTGCCAGGGAAACACCAAGGCCCTGTGCGAGCAATATAAAGTCGTAGGAGGTGAAACTCGTATATCGCATCATGCGACATCCGGCATGCGGTCGCGGTTGAGCCGGCGGTGCAGCGACCCGATCGCAAGGGAAATCAGATAGGTCAGGCTGGCATAGACGATCAGAAGCACGGCATAGACTTCGAATGGCCGGAAGGTATCCGATGCTACGATCTTCGCAGAGCCGGTGAGCTCGTTGAGGGTTATGGTCGACAGGATCGATGATGTCAGCACCAGATTGATGAAAACCGATCCAAGCGGGCGCACGGAGGTGCGCAGCGCGATCGGCATGACGATCTTGCGGAAGATGACCGGTTTCGACAGCCCGCTTACCTCGGCAGCCTCAAGGATACCGGTGTCGATGGCGAGGATGCCTGAACGGATGACGTCGGAGCTGAACGCCCCACCGGCGATCGATAGTGCAATCACTCCCGTGGTGAAGGCATCGATATAGATGCCAATCTCCGGCAAGCCATAGAAAAAGAAGAAGAGCTGGACGATAAACGGGATGTTGCGGAACAGATCCACATAGATGAAGGCGGCGCGCGAGAGAATTGGCGAGGACGAGGTTCTAAGCGCGGCGACGAGCAGCCCAATGATCAGGCTGCCAACCAAAGCCAGGGCGCAAGCCTCAGCGGTCAACAGCGCTCCCTTGAGGAGGAATGGCACGTGCGGCGCCAATATCGTCAGATCAAATTTCAAACGGTAATCCAATCGCGAGTGAAACCGGTTTCACTTTTCCCGAACGGCCCTGCACTGTCAAGCGTGAAGATGCGACATATTCATATCAGGCTGGCATTGCCGGCATGGAATGCAGGGTCAAATTCATCCCGCCTCGACTGGGGGCGGACCTGCGGATTTCAGGCACAGTTTTGCCAACATGATTCAATGTGGCTTTGGGACGGGCAGAGCCAAATATGGCGAGAATGCGGCGACGCATCCGGATAGGTGGTCAAAACGAATACGCCTATAGTAGATAATTTCACTCAACATACGGAAATAATTGACAAATTTTGTCCGGTTATTCCTTAGAATTCTTCTAATATATTGTTATTGCTTCGTTTTTAGCGACAGTTTAAGACTTGCGCGCGCACCACGCCGTCCCAACGGAATGGTTTTCGTCGCGCTGGGGTACTGATTTATGCTGGTTCCATTTTTGATAATGCTGCGCGAGGGTATCGAGGCGGCACTTATCGTTGGCATCGTTGCGAGCTATCTGAAGCAGACCGGTCGGGGTGCTTGGATGCCCGCGGTCTGGGTTGGCATACTCCTTGCCGTGGCCCTTTCGCTGTTTGTCGGCGCCGCGCTACAGCTCGTTAGCGCCCAGTTTCCGCAAAAGGCGCAGGAATTCTTCGAGGCCCTCGTCGGGCTGATCGCGGTCATCGTGTTGTCGTCCATGGTGTTCTGGATGCGCAAGGCAGCACGTTCCATCAAATCGGAGCTGCATACCCATATCGATGAGGCACTCGCCCATTCGACTGGACAGGCCACGGCATTGATTGGCATGGTTTTCTTCGCCGTTGCCCGCGAGGGATTGGAATCGGTTTTCTTCCTGCTTGCGATTTTCCAGCAGAGTACCAACAGTGACGCGCCGCTCGGCGCCATGCTCGGCATTCTGGTGTCGATCGGCCTTGGTTACGGCATTTATGCCGGCGGCGTGCGCATGAATCTTCGCCGGTTCTTTTTCTGGACCGGCCTGTTCATTCTAATTGTGGCTGCCGGGATACTGGCAGGGTCGCTGCGCCATCTTCATGAAGCGGGCATCTGGAACAGCCTGCAGACGGTCGTCTTCGACCTGAGCGGCGTGCTTCCGGTTGGCAGCGCCCTCGGCACGCTCCTGTCCGGCATGTTCGGTTACCATGACATGCCGACGCTGGGCGAAGTGATCGTCTATGTCGGCTACCTTGCCATCACACTGTACATGTTCCTGCGACCGGCCGCTTCACCGACTGTCGCCGCCGCCCGGGCGACACCACCATCCAACTGATCGGAAATCCTTCATGTCGCAATCTGCCGGCTCCGCCTCGCCCCGCCCCGCATCGCAAAGGCTGATGAAGCTGGCAATCGTCGGCGCGGCGGCGCTGGTTGTTGCTGGCAGCGTGGCTTTCTACATCGCCTCCAAGGGCGTGAAGTCCCCTTCGTCAGATGCCATCATGGTCACGATCAAGGAAGGCGCATGCGAGCCAAATGCCATCACGGTGCCGGCGGGTCGCTCGACATTCACGATCGTCAACAAGTCGGACAGAGCTCTCGAATGGGAAATCCTCGACGGCGTCATGGTGCTCGAGGAGCGCGAGAATATCGCGCCCGGATTCAGCCAGACGCTTCAGGCGAAACTCAAACCTGGCAAATATGAAATCACCTGCGGGCTCCTCAATAATCCGCGCGGCACCTTGCATGTAACGCCGTCGGCGGCATCCGACGCGGAAGCCGCACGTCCGGCCTTGCTCGCCTATCTCGGGCCGCTTGCCGAATTGCAGGTTTTCCTTGCAACCCAGACGAATGCGCTGGTGAAGGCAACGCTTGCGCTGGATGACGCGATCAAGAGCGGCGACGTCGACAAAGCCAAGGCGGCGTACCAGGACGCGCGCCAGCCTTACCAGCAGATCGCGGCCATGGCCGACCAGTTTGCCGATCTTCACAACGCCATCGATCCCGTTGCCGATTATCTGGAGAAACGCGAGCAGGATCCGGGCTTCACCGGGTTTCATCGCATCGAGCAAGGCCTCTACGCCGGCAACAGCACCGAAGGATTGACTCTGGCTTCGGCCAAGCTGCTCGCTGATGTGACGGCGCTGAAAGAGCGTATGCGCGGCCTTCGTATCCAGCCCGAACAGATCGCCAAGGGTGCTGGACGGCTTATCGCTTCGCTAGCCGACACCAAGATTGCGACCGGAATCGACCATTACGCGCAGACCGACCTTGCCGACTTCGATGCCAACATTGCTGGCGTCGCCCGGATGATGACCTTGTTGAAGCCCGTTGCCGTCAGCGCCGCACCACAGGTATTTGCCGACATCGAAGCACGGCTTGGCGATGTGGATGTTGCACTGAAGACGCTTCGTGGACAGGACGGCTTTCCTGCCTATGACAAAATCAATGCCGAGGCGCGAAAAGCGCTGACAGCGAAAATGCAATTGCTGGCGCAGGCGCTCGGCAAATTCAACGCAGCCATAGGTCTGGAGTAAATGAGTTGACCACAGAAAACAAAGGCCTGATCACCAACCGTCGCAATGTACTTTTCGGTGTGGGCGCCGCCGGCAGCGCATTGGCAGCGGGACTTGGTTCGGCAATTGCAGCCGCCGACACGCACGAAGAACAGGTAACGGACGCCCCTGTTAGCGACAAGACCCAAGAGCGGCAGGCGTTCTACGGTATCCACCAGGCGGGGATAATCACCCCTCGCCCCGCCGCCGGTATGATCGCGTCTTTCGATGTGCTGGCAAAAACGCCCTCGGAAGTCGAGCGTCTGTTCCGGACGCTTTCGGAACGCATGGCCTTCCTGATGAAGGGTGGAACACCGCCAACGTTTGACGACAAGCTGCCCGCACCGGATTCGGGCATTCTCGGCCCTGTGGTGCCACCTGACAATCTGACCATGACCTTGTCGCTTGGTTCGTCATTCTTCGATCATCGTGAGTGGCTCCTGCCGCATAAGCCGGCGCGCCTTTCCCGCATGAAGGCGTTTCGCAATGATGCACTCGTTGCCGATCTCTGCCATGGCGACATGACATTGCAGATCTCGTCGAATACGCCCGACACCAATATTCACGCCCTGCGCGACATCATCAAGAATATGCCTGATCTGCTGGTGCTTCGCTGGAAGCAGGAAGGGTCGGTGCCGGTTCAGCCGCCAAAGCCGGATGGAAGCCACGAAAGCGCCCGCAATTTCCTCGGCTTCCGTGACGGTTCCGCCAACCCTGACGCCAATCAGGCGGCATTGATGGACAAGATCGTCTGGGTTACGGAAAAGAGCGACGAGCCGGCGTGGGCGCGCGGTGGCACCTATCAGGTCGTGCGTATCATCCGGAATTTTGTCGAGCGTTGGGACAGGACCCCGCTCGGTGAGCAAGAGCGCATTATCGGGCGCAAGAAAGCCACGGGAGCCCCATTTGCCGGGAGCACCGAACATGATGTCCCGGACTATTCCAAGGACCCGGAAGGTACGGTTACCCCGCTCGACGCTCACATCCGGCTTGCCAACAAGCGCAATGGGGGCTCCGACGCCAACCTGATTCTGCGGCGCCCGTTCAACTATTCGAACGGCGTCAGCAAGTCCGGCCAGCTCGAACAGGGTCTTCTGTTCATATGCTATCAGGCCGACCTTGAGAGAGGCTTCGTCACCGTACAGCGCCAGTTGGATGGGGAGCCGCTTGAGGAATACATCAAGCCGATCGGGGGCGGCTTCTTCTTCACACTGCCCGGACCACTCGATGAAACCGACTTTGTAGGCCGAACACTATTGGAAGCAGCGGGCCATTCAGTAACCCGCATCAAATCCTGAAGGGGACCAACGATGAAACTGAGACTGCTACTCTCTGCCAGCCTGTTCGCTTTCACCGCAGCATTGGCGCCGCGCGCTGCGCTCGCCGAGGTATCGCCACTCGATCTCGTGCAGCCGATCGCCGACTATAAAATCTATGTGTCGGAAAATGCTGAAAAGCTCGTGGCGGATACGAAGGCATTCACCGATGCTGTCAAGGCCGGGGATGTCGACAAGGCGAAGGCGCTCTTTGGTTCGACGCGCATGAGCTATGAGGCGATCGAGCCGATCGCCGAACTGTTCAGCGATCTCGACGGTTCTATCGATTCCCGGGCCGACGACCATGAAAATTCTGAGAAGGATCCTGAATTCACCGGCTTCCATCGGATCGAGTATGGTCTTTTTGCTGAAAACAGCGCCAAGGACCTGGCGCCCTTCGCCGACCAGCTGATGGCGGATGTGACTGAGCTCAACAAGCGCATCAAGGATCTGACCCTGCCGCCGGAGAAGGTCGTCGGCGGTGCCGCCACGCTGATGGAAGAAGTGGCAGCCACCAAGATTTCCGGCGAGGAAGATCGTTACAGCCATACGGACCTGTGGGATTTCAAGGGCAACTTCGACGGCTCACGCAAGATCTTCGATTTGGTGCGTCCATTGATCGAGAAGGATGAAAGCGCCTTCGTCACCAAGGTTTCGTCGAATTTTGATGCGGTGGAAACGACCTTGGCAAAGTACAAGACGGCCGATGGCTACGAGCTTTACGACAAGCTCACTGACGACGACCGGAAGGTGCTCGCGGCTGCGGTCAATACGTTGGCTGAAGATCTGTCGACGCTGCGTGGTAAGCTCGGCCTGAACTAAGTAAGCCCTAATTCCCCATTGAAAGCCCGGTGCGAGTGATCGCGCCGGGCTTTTTCTTGGCTCACGTCCCTGGATTCATTCCTGCGGCATTTTGCGACACGGTCGATTCTTGCAAGGCACCCGTTTCTTGGGTAACTGTTATTTCAGTAATTACTGAAATGACAGTTATGACGGAAAATACCGATGAACCTGCCACCTCTTGTTCAATCCTTCGTTCTGCACTTCGGTGAGATGGGCAGCCGCTGGGGCATCAACCGCACCGTCGGCCAGATCTATGCCTTGCTCTATGTTTCGCCCGAGCCGCTTAATGCGGATCAGATCGTCGAAGCGCTGGGAATTTCACGCTCCAACGTCTCGATGAGTCTGCGCGAACTGCAGGCCTGGAACCTCGTTCTGCTCAAACATCTTCCCGACGACCGCCGCGATTTCTTCACGACCCCGGACGATGTCTGGCAGATCTTGCGCACACTTGCTGAGGAGCGCAAGAAGCGCGAAGTCGATCCGACCCTCTCGGTTCTGCGCGAGATCCTTATGCAACAACCGGCCAGCGATGCCGAGCGTCATGCGCAAGAGCGTATGAGCGAAATGCATGGACTGATCGAGCGCCTGACCACTTGGTATGAGGACGTCAAGCAGCTTGAAACCGATCGTTTGGCCACCCTGTTGACGCTGGGCGCGAAAGTAACGAAACTGCTTGAGGCGAAGGACAAGATCGTTTCCCTCGGCAGGTCGAAGCGCTCTACCGAAAAGGGTTGATGGCATGGGCCCCGCAGCAGACGCTTCCTCTAGGACGCTTCATGCCGAAGCAGACCTTGCGGCCGAGCAGGATGCGCTGGGGGAAAATGCTGAGACTACAAGGCCGAAGTCCGCAATGCGCGATACGGCCAAAGCACGAAAACTCCCCATCGACAGAAAAGCGGCAATCTTGCAGATGTCGGCCGCGCTGCTTTGGCTGCCGCAAGCCGGGCTCCTCGCCATAGCAGTTGGGCAAATTGTTGCCGGCAACGCCCTAAGGTCTATATTTTGGTTATCGATCGCAGTGGTGGCGATCGGCATCCTCCGCGCTCTATTCGACGCGGCGGGCACCCGCCGTGCTTTTATTGCGGCGCGTCATGTCGTGTCCGAGCGGCGGGAGCAGGCGATAGCAGCGCTGAGCCTCCGTTCGCCATTGGATATTGGTCGCCCCGCTTCGGGCCTTGCTGCAAGCGTGCTCGCCGAGCAGGCGGAAGCTGTCCTGCCCTACCTTGCGCGCTTTAGGCCGATACGACTGAAGGCGACGCTTGTACCGGTTGCAATCCTGCTCTGCGTCCTGCCAATTTCCTGGGTGGCTGCGTTCGTACTTCTGATCTCCGCCCCGCTTATCCCGCTGTTCATGGCCCTGATTGGCTGGCGCGCCAAAGCGGCGAGCGAGAAGCAACTGGTCGAAATGGGCAGCATGAACGCGTTTCTTCTCGATCGTCTGCGTGGGCTAGCCACCCTCCGTTCGTTTGAGGCCGTCGAGATGACCGCGCAACGGCTTAGGGCCAATGCCGAGTCGCTGCGGGTTCGCACAATGGCTGTCCTGCGCATCGCGTTTCTATCCTCCGCCGTGCTCGAACTTTTTGCGGCGCTCGGCGTAGCCATGGTTGCGGTCTATGTCGGGTTTCATCTGCTAGGGCATCTTGATTTTGGTGCGTGGGGGAAACGGTTGAGCCTGGCCGAGGGGTTGTTCATCCTGTTGCTTGCCCCGGCTTTCTTCGAGCCGCTGCGTGAACTGGCATCGGTTTGGCACGACAGGGCTGCCGGCGAAGCGGCGCTCGCGGCGCTTGTAGACCTGGCAAATGCGGATGGCACAATACTCGGCGCCGAAGCCGCGGGACGTGTGCTGCAAAGGTCGAGGGAGAAGGCGACGGATGTTCGCATCGATGAGCTTTCGTTCCGCCATGCGGGTAGCGCGTCTTTCGTGTTCGAGAATACCAATCTTCACGTCCGCCCGGGTGAAAGGGTGGCGTTGCTCGGGCCAAGCGGTTCAGGAAAGTCAACGCTACTTGCCCTGATTGCTGGTCTTGCGTCCTTCGAGGACGGCAGCATCCAAATCGATGGCGAGCCGCTCGGGCAAACAACAGCCGCTGCTCTGCGGCGTCAGATGATCTGGATCGGTCAGCGGCCTCACATCTTTGCCGGCTCAATATCGGACAATATCTCATTGGGACGGCAGGCCGTTGGTTCTGCGGCAGTCGATGCGGCCCTGCAATTTGCCAAGCTTCAACACGTGGCGAATGCTCGTGGGGATGCACAGATAGGCGAAGGCGGTTCAGGTCTTTCCGGTGGAGAGATTCTTCGCCTGGCTCTTGCCCGCGCTGCGGTAGATCCGCATGGACGTCTGATCATCGCGGACGAACCGACCGCGCACCTTGACTTCGCAACGGCAAACGACATCACGGAGCGCCTGCTGCGTCTATCGGCGGGCAAGACACTTATCGTCGCTACGCACGATCCGATTCTGGCAAGCCGTTTCGACCGGATCATCACCATGTCGCAGGACGTGAATTCGAGGGAAGCTGCATGATGACCCTGTTGCGCACACTCCGGCCAGTCGTCGCATTGTTCTATGTCGAGCGGCGCGGAATGCTGATGGCGGGTGCACTGCTGGCCGCTGTGACAGTCCTAGCCGGTATCGCGCTGCTCGGACTCTCCGGCTGGTTCATTACCGCCACCGCTATCGCCGGACTGTCATCGGCAGCTGCCATTGCATTTGACGTGTTTGCGCCGGCCGCGGCGATCCGCTTTTTGGCCCTGAGCCGTACGGCGGCGCGCTACGGCGAGCGGCTGGCGACGCACGATGCGACACTCGGCGTGCTGGCTGGGCTACGCGAGCGCCTTTTCCGTAGCTGGTCGCAGCCGCGCCTGGCCAGGGACCTGCAGCGCCGGCCCGCAAAGCTTCTTTTCCGGCTGACCGCTGATATCGATGCGCTAGACTCCCTCTATCTACGGGTGCTGGTGCCCCTTGCGGTTGCACTTTCCACAGTTCTCGCTGTCACCGTTGCGTTGGGTCTGATGCACCCGCTATTGGGGCTAGGCGCTGGATTCTGGCTTCTCGCCACCGGGCTTGGCATCCCGCTCGCGGCTGCGCGCTTGTCGCAGGCACCTTCGCGGCGACGCGCCCACGCTTTGGAGACGCTTCGTTCGCGTACGATCGATCTCGTCGCCGGGCAAACGGATCTGGTCATGGTTGGCCAGCTTGCGGCGCAGCAGAAGGCCGTCACAGCGGCAGACCGCCGGTTGGCACAGTCCGACGATGCGATGAACCGGATCGAAACCATCGTAAATGCCGGGTTTGGCGCGTCATCCGCGATCTTGCTTGGCGGTACGCTTTTTGCTGTCGCCGCCCTGGCTAATGCCGGCGCCATCAGTGGACCGGTGGCTGCCCTTGGGCTTCTCATCGCATTTGCCGCACTCGAGCCATTTGCGGGCTTGCGTCGTGGCGCCGTCGAGCTTGGTCGCACGCTTCTCGCGGCCCGGCGCATTGGACCAAGCCTCACCCCTGCAGCGCCCCTGGCCCCGGTGAATCCAGCCAAGGATGAACTGGCGGTCCAGCTGGTCAAAGTGACTGTCAGGCATGAGCGTGCCCCCCTCCCCTCGCTTCACGATTTGAGCCTATCCGTCGCCCAAGGCGAACGCGTGGCTCTCATCGGTTCGAGCGGTGCCGGAAAATCGACCGTTCTTGGCCTCATCACAGGCGAACTCGCCGTGCAAGAAGGACGTGCGGAAGCTCGACCGGCAACACTGCTGACGCAACGCACCGAACTGTTCCAGGACACTCTGCGCGACAATCTGCGGCTCGCCGCGCCCACAGCCGGTGACGCGCAATTGCTAGGCTCGATTGCGCAGGCCGGGCTCGCGGATTTGGTTGCAGCTTTGCCGGCAGGGCTCGACACAATGCTAGGTGAAGGCGGCCACGGCCTTTCAGGTGGTCAGGCAAGGCGACTTGCACTGGCTCGCCTTCTTTTGCGTGATACGCCCCTGTGGTTGCTGGACGAGCCCACTGAGGGACTCGATGGCGAGACGGCACGCGATGTGCTGCGCCGTCTGGCGCGCCTGATGCACGGGCGCACCGTCATAATCGCAACGCATATCAGACGTGAGGCGGCGATCGCCAACCGGCTGGTGATCCTTGAGCATGGCCGGATCGTTGCCGCGCATAGCCGAGGAACACAGGACTTCGATACCGCCCTCGCCGCGCTCCGGCCGGACTGAGGATCCGCAATCCAAATCCGACACCCGCGCGAGGTGGGTGCCGGTCAACAGGGGGGTCGGGAATTCCCGGCCAGAAGCAATGGAACTCGACATCGTGGCGCTCTCGCGCCTGCAATTTGCGATTACGGCTCTATATCATTTCCTCTTCGTTCCACTGACGCTTGGACTATCCATACTGCTGGCGATCATGGAAACAGTCTATGTCATGACAGGTCGCGTCATATGGCGCCAGATGACAAAATTCTGGGGCACGCTGTTCGGCATCAATTTCGCCATTGGGGTGGCGACCGGCATCGTCATGGAATTTCAGTTCGGCATGAACTGGAGCTACTACAGCCACTATGTGGGCGATATCTTCGGGGCGCCGCTGGCGATCGAAGGGCTGATGGCCTTCTTCCTCGAGGCAACGTTCGTCGGCCTGTTCTTCTTCGGCTGGGACAAGCTCTCCAAGGTCGGGCACCTCGCCGCGACATGGGCCGTGGCGGCGGGTTCCAACTTCTCGGCGCTGTGGATTCTCATTGCCAATGGCTGGATGCAAAATCCTGTGGGTGCGGCCTTCAATCCAGAGACGATGCGCATGGAAGTCACTGATTTCTATGAGGTTTTGTTCAATCCGGTTGCTCAGGCGAAGTTCGTGCATACCGTATCGGCGGGCTATGTAACGGCGTCCCTATTCGTGCTCGGCGTTTCGGCATGGTACGCCCTGAAAGGCCGGCACATCCAGCTTGCAAAGCGGTCGATGACCGTAGCGGCCTCGTTTGGTCTGGCGGCATCGCTCTCGGTCGTGGTCCTCGGCGACGAGAGCGGATACCTTTCCGGCGAACATCAGAAAATGAAACTCGCATCCATTGAAGCGATGTGGCACACCGAGCCGGCACCGGCAGCATTCACCCTGTTCGGCATCCCCGACATCGAAGCGCGTGAAACCCACTACGCCGTTCGCATCCCCTGGGTCATGGGTTTGATCGGCACGCGGTCGTTGACGACCGAGATACCCGGTATCAAGGAGCTGGTCGACCGCGCGAGAGCAAATATTCGCCAGGGACTGCTCGCCTATGATGCGCTCCAGAAGATCCGCGAGGTAGGCAGCACGACTGCTGTTGCCCCAGAGGTGCGCGCCGCATTCGAGGCGAACGGAGCCAATCTCGGTTATGCCCTGCTACTCAAGCGCTACGTCGACGATCCACGCCAGGCCACCGACGAACAGATCGATAAGGCTGCCTGGGATACGGTTCCAAACGTACCGAGACTGTTCTGGTCATTCCGCATCATGGTCGGTCTTGGCGTCTTCTTCATCCTGCTGACGGCGACGTTCTTCATTCTTTCTGTCCGGCGCAAGATCGCTGCCTACCCGATTCTTCTGCGGTTGGCGGTGTTCGCGATCCCCTTTCCCTGGATCGCAGCCGAACTTGGTTGGGTTGTCGCCGAGTCCGGGCGCCAGCCCTGGATCATCGAAGGCGTGCTACCGACAGCCGCTGCCGTCTCAAGCATTGGCGCCAAGTCGGTGCTTCTCACCATCGCCGGTTTCGTCATCATCTACACGATCCTCATCATCATCGAGATGGGGCTGATGCTCAAGGCGATAAGGAAGGGACCCGATCCCGACGTTGAGCCGGAAGCCGAGCTCATTTCACCAACCATCGTACCAGCGGAGTGATCAATCATGATCCTGCATCAATTGATAGACTATGAAGTTTTGCGGATGATCTGGTGGCTGCTGCTAGGTGTCATTCTCATTGGCTTTGCAGTTACCGACGGCTTTGATCTCGGTACCGGCATATTGCTGCCCTTGGTGGCGAAGACCAATATGGAGCGGCGGATCGTAATCAATACGATCGGCCCGGTCTGGGAAGGCAATCAGGTTTGGTTGATCTTGGGTGGGGGCGCGATTTTTGCCGCTTGGCCCCCCCTCTATGCCGTGTCTTTCTCCGGCTTCTACCTTGCCATGTTTGCCATACTCGCGGCGCTGATCGTAAGGCCTGTTGCCATCAAGTACCGCTCCAAGCGCGATAGTGACCGCTGGCGTGCCGGGTGGGATGCAGCGATATTCATTGCAGGGTTGGTCCCGGCGCTGATCTTCGGCGTCGCTGTGGGCAACGTGCTGCAGGGTGTGCCTTTCCGCTTCAATAACGACCTTCGCGTCTTCTATGAAGGCTCGTTCTTCGGACTGCTCAACCCGTATGCCCTGTTGTGTGGGATATTGTCGGTGGCGATGCTGATCATGCACGGCAGCGCCTGGCTCGTGCTCAAGACAAGCGGGCCTATTGCGGACCGCGCGCGGGGGTATGGTGCGACGGCGGCATTGTGCACCATCGCTCTGTTTGCGATTGGCGGGCTGTTCCTCTGGGCAGGTGTTGATGGCTACGTCATCACCAGCGCTGTTGCACCGGCAGGCGTGTCCAATCCCCTTACGAAGACGGTCGCGCAACAGGGCGGTGCCTGGTTCGTCAATTACGGCGTCTATCCGTGGCTGCTGCTAGCTCCAATTCTCGGTTTTGTGGGTGCGGTCGGTGCCTTCCTTGGCCTTAGATCGCGGGCGGAAGTCACAACCATCCTGTCGAGCGCCCTGTCGATCTTCGGCATTATCTCGACCGTTGGCGTATCAATGTTTCCGTTCATCCTCCCCTCCTCGCTCGATCCAAAATCGAGCCTGACTGTCTGGGACGCCTCATCGAGCCACTTGACGCTGTTCATCATGCTGGTCGTCACCGCGATCTTCATTCCACTCATCGTGGCCTATACGACTTGGGTCTACCATGTGCTTTGGGGCAAGGTTGGCGCGGCCTCAATCGAAGACAAGAGCGGTCACGCTTATTAAGAAAGGAGAGAGACATGTGGTATTTTGCCTGGCTGCTGGGACTGCCATTCGCCGCCGCTTTCGCTGTATTGAACGCAATGTGGTATGAGCTGGTGGAAGACGACAAGACAAGGAACGAAGAGGCGCAGGACTAGAATGCGCCGTCTCTCTCCCAGTCTGCTGCAATGCGTCAGGCGATTTACTGCAGTAAAATGGGAGAACTTCGCTAATGAAAACAAATCGCTAGCCGGCCACCGGCTTGTTCCAATCGGGACGCGATCGGCTCGTAAACTCTCGGCGCGCCGGCCTTTCCACAGCAGGAAATCCCGTTAAGCCTTTGTTAACCTAAAAATTCTTGCCGGATCAAACGAATCGGAGCTTAATAGCGCTTCGCAAGAGCTTTGCTCGGAAAAAGCGCTATTAGAGGTTTCGATTCAAATGAATATCGCAATGCCTCTGCCCAAGTTCGAGTTCGATGACAAAATCCTCGATCAGGGGGCGGAGATCTCCCGCCGACTGGACCAGCTTCGGATGGAAAAATTTCCACCGAATGCGAAGAAGACGTTGCGCTCGTTCTCGATGGCGGAAGTCGCACATTATCTCGGTGTCACGCAAAACAATCTGAAACGCCTGCATCTGGAAGGCAAGGGCCCCGTGCCTGCGCAGGCAGCGTCGGGCCGCCGCTCCTATACGGCCGAACAGATGATGGAACTGCGCTATTACCTCGATCGCAATGGCCGTACCGAGGTGAAGAAATATGTTCCGCACCGGAAGCCGGGCGACAAGTTGCAAGTCATCGCAGTCGTTAACTTCAAGGGTGGTTCGGGCAAGACCACAACGGCCGCTCACCTCGCCCAATATCTGGCGCTGACCGGACATCGGGTCCTTGCCATCGATCTTGACCCGCAAGCGTCCTTGTCCGCTTTGCACGGTTTTCAGCCGGAACTCGATCGCAACCTGTCTCTTTACGAGTCGATCCGCTACGACGATGAGCGCAAGCCGATATCCGAGGTTATTCTTTCAACCAATTTCCCCGGACTCGACATCATTCCTGCCAATCTCGAATTGCAGGAATATGAGTACGACACCCCACTGGCAATGCAGGATCGTGCCTCGATCGAGGGCCGGCAATTTTTTACGCGTATTGGCAAGGCGCTCGAAGAGGTGGAAAGCCGGTATGATGTGGTTGTCGTCGACTGCCCACCGCAACTGGGCTACCTGACATTGACGGCCATGTCGGCAGCAACCTCTGTCCTCATTACAGTCCATCCGCAGATGCTCGATCTCATGTCGATGTCGCAGTTCCTGCTGATGCTTGGCGGCATACTCAAGACGGTGAAGCAGGCAGGCGCCAAAGTGCAACTCGACTGGTTCCGTTACCTGATCACGCGCTATGAGCCGACCGATATCCCCCAGGCACAGATGGTTGGCTTTATGCAGTCCATGTTGGCTGAGGAAATTCTGATCAACCCAATGCTGAAATCAACGGCCATCTCGGACGCCGGTCTGACAAAGCAGACCTTGTACGAGGTCGAGAAGAACAGCTTTACCCGCACGACTTATGAGCGGGCAATTGAATCGCTCGATGCGGTCAATTCCGAGATTGCCACTCTCGTGCACCGGGCATGGGGTCGCTGACATGAGAAGAGGGTTTACTGCAGTAAAAACATCGATTTTCGATCGAAGGATCAATCGCTTAACCGCAAACGGGAGCAGATAGATGGCCCGTAAGGACATTTTTAGCAGCGTCATGAACCCCGCGCCGGCAAGAAGCGAGCGGAATGAAGCCTTATCCTATGTCGTCAGCGGCGCTTCGCGTTCGATCAAGAGCTCGTTCGAAGAACTCGCCAAAGGCAGCGTAATCGAACTCGATCCGGATCTCGTCGACGGCTCGTTTATTGCCGATCGGATCGACGAGGATGATGAGGCGTTTCAGGAGCTTCTGAATGCTGTGAGGGAGAGGGGGCAGGATTCTCCGATCCTTGTGCGGCCGCATCCTGACGTTTCTGGCCGATACCAGGTTGTCTTTGGCCATCGACGCGTCAACGTTGCCCGGCAACTGGGACGCCAGGTTCGTGCGGTGGTCAAATCCCTGACGGATCAGGACCACGTTATTGCGCAGGGTCAGGAGAATGCCGCTCGCTCCAATCTTTCATTCATCGAGCGGGCGCTGTTTGCGAAGCGCCTCGCCGATCTCGGCTACGATCAGTCTGTTATCAAGTCGGCGCTGGCGCTCGATGCGACGACCTATTCGAAAATGCAATCGGTCACGGTGCATGTGCCAGAGGATTTCATCCTTGCCATCGGCTCGGCAAAGGCGACCGGCCGAGATCGCTGGTGGCAATTGTCGAAGCTGCTGCAGGTGCCGGGCACCAAGGAAAGGGCAAGGGCATTCCTGCAATCGCAAGATTTCACAGGAGAGACCGGTGACGCTCGCTTTGCGCAACTGTTCGAGGCCCTGAGCAAGGCGAGGCATCAGCCAAAGGCTTCGGCTGCGCGCGCAAAGTCATGGTCAGCGAAAGACAAATCCGTGAGCGTCAACATCAAGGATACCGGCAAGGCATTTACGCTGGCCTTGAAAGCGAAGAACGCGTCTCGCTTCGGTGCATATATCGCCGATAACCTTGAGGGCCTCTATCGAGCCTTTCAAGAATCGGAAACGGTCACGAAAACAGGAGAATAATCCGCAAAAGAAAAAAGCCCACCTCAACATCGCTGTCTCGGAAGGCTTCTCTCATATCTCTAGCAGGATCGAGAATCGCATTTCCCCGAATCAGTGTCAAGACTTTTTGACGTCGTTCTGGCGAGTGGATTTCTTTTGCCTTTAGAAAGGTGAGAGACAATGCAGACGGGGAATATGTTCACGACGCCTTTCGGGCGGCGATCGCTGTCGCTTGGCATGCTGGCAACGCAGGCGAGGGCACAAGAGATCGATCCAGAAGCGTCTATCGACAAATGGAAACTGTTTAGAAACCTTTGCGAGGCGAGGGCGCTGATCGGCATTTCCGATCGGGCGCTGGTCGTGCTCAACGCGCTTTTGACGTTCTATCCCCAAGCCGAGCTCCGTGAGGCAAATGGGCTCGTCGTGTTTCCCTCCAATGTGCAGCTGTCACTGCGTGCACACGGGATGGCGCCAGCGACACTGCGGCGCCATTTGTGCGCTCTGGTGGAGGCGGGCCTGATTTTCCGCAAGGATAGCCCGAACGGCAAGCGCTATGCGCGCAGGGCGAGGGTAGGAGAGGGCGGAGAAGCTTTTGGCTTCGCACTAACGCCGCTCGTCACCCGTGCCGCCGAGTTCGAAACGATGGCCGAAGAAGTACGATCGCAAAGGCTGCAGCTCAAACTAATGAAGGAACGGGTCACGCTCTTGCGCCGGGATATCGTGAAGCTCATCGAGCTCGGGATTGAAGAGTTGCTGGATATCGACTGGAGCGGCCAGTACAGGCGTTTTCGCACAGTGATGGATGCCATACCACGCCAAGCATCGATCGACGATCTGGAGCCGGTTGTAGACGGGCTGGAGTGCATTCACATGGAGATATCCAACCTGTTGGAAAACAGACTGATTTCGCAGAATCCGAGCGCCAAAGAGTCTCATTTTGAGCGGCACAAACAAAATTCAAATACCAAATCCATATCTGATCTTGAACCTGGCTTTAGAAAAGACCAAGGGGCAAAAACTGAACGAAAGCCTGAGAAACTTGCCGTGGGCGAAGCCAACGATGAGACAATAACAGCGATTGGAGCAGGGAAGGGGCCGAAACGCGAAATCCGGCAGGTGGAGGAAGCAAAGTTCGTCCCGATTGGCCTCGTCCGCCAGGCCTGCCCACAAATTGACGCCTATACGAAGCAAGGCATCGCCAGCTGGAGCGATCTGATGGCTGCGGCGGTTGTTGTCCGCGGGATGCTCGGCGTCAGCCCATCCGCCTATGAGGAGGCTTGCGATATCCTCGGCCAGGAGAACGCGGCGGTTGCCATTGCCTGTATTCTCGAAAGGGCCGACCAGATCAATTCGGCTGGCGGATATCTGCGCGTTCTCACCGACAAGGCCGCGAGAGGTGAGTTCTCCATCTGGCCGATGCTCTTGGCGCAACTCCGCGCGAATGGCAGCCATGTCCATTTGGTGGCTGCGAAATGATTGCTCGGATTTTACAGTGAACGTGAGAAAATCGTGGGGGCGTTTTTAGCTTTAAGTAGCAGTAGTCAATGGTCAGATGAATGGCAACCGGGTCTCGGGGGAAGGACGCGGCGTCGTATTTGCAAAAGAGCGCATCTCCATAGCGGAAGCTAGAAGGGAGTTATGTTCCGGATTGTGAAATACGTTAACCTAAACAATTGATTAAAGGAAACGCGCTCACTAGTGAGCAGTCGGGTGATCACTGGTTGGAGCCTTTGCGGCCATGGCACCGATAGACACCGTGGGCGACATGTAGCTTTGTGCCGCGAGATGGTCGGCAAGACGCAAGGCCAAGGCGACAATGGTCAAGGTGGGCATATCATTCCCACACGTCGGGAAAACTGAACTGCCCGCGATATGCAGATTGTGGATGCCATGGACTTTGCAATCCTTGTCCACCACCCCCTGACGCGGGTCAGGGTGCATGCGTGTCGTACCCATATGATGATTGCAGCCAATGATCGGAAGCTCACGTCCCGCATCAGCTTGTTCCAGATCAACTTGACCCATGCCCGAGGTGCTGAGCTTGTCTCTGATCAATTCCAGCATGCGCAAATGGGTGCGCTTCTCGAGATCGCCCACGCGCCAATCAAGCGCTGCCGCGTTGAGGCCGAGCCGGTCACGCTGATGCGAAAGGGTGACCCGGCTTTCCCGATCCGGGACTGGTTCCACGACGGATTCGATCTGAAAATAGTCAGATTTCGAAGCAAGCTTCAGCTTCCGGTAAAGCAATGATGTCATGAGGTTCGGGCTGCCGCGCGCTACCGTCGCGAATGTCCGCAATTTGATGTCCTGATAGTGCCGCCACCGAATGGCGTCATACAGTTCATGAAAGCGCTCAGTGAGCTCACTATCTTCGCCGGCCCGGCATGCGCGGAAATAGGCGCGGCATTGGACCAGCCTTTCCTGTCGCTGGGTATGTTCGGAGAGCCCCACATGGGCGCTTGCACTGGTACCGTCGACTGCAAGCTTTGGATTGTGATAGGTGTAGCGCGCATCGTAAAAGCGAAATGCATCTGCGCTGCGGGTCGGTACCATTTGGCCGTGCCGGATGCGCGGATGCTCCATGAAATAGCGTCCAACAAGGTCGTGCTGATTACCCAGGCCCTGTGTATGAACCTTGTTGGAAAGCAGCATGAGGCGTGCATTCTCGATTCCGCCTGCTGCAAGGATCGTACGCTTGGCCCGCACGAGGAACGTTCTATCCGTCGCCGTTGCGACCTTCACGCCTGTGACTGTGGTTGCGGCCTCATTTGTCATAATCTCGATGGCGTTGGCGTTGAGCAGGATCTTGGCTGTTCGCGCGCTAGCGAGTTGCTGGTGGTAATCGCGGCCGAAACGCGTCGGCGGACTGAATTTGCTCACGACGGTCTCAAGAGAGGCTTCGTCGAGATCCAAGAGCCCAATTTGTGCATTAAGTAGGCGCTCATGCCAAAACTGCGGCTGGAAGCTGTGATAATTGACCTGTACGAGGTCGCTTGCGCGGTCGTAATAGGGTTCGACGACTCTCAGATCGAACGGCCAGCCACTATTTGGCACCCAATCGCGTTTTTCGAAATCGATATCGACGAAGGGGCGAATCCAACCGCCCCAGCAATTTGAGCTGCCGCCGAGCTGGCGGGTTCTGCTTGCCTGCAGATCATACTCAATGCCTACATTCTCGCCCTGATAGAGGGATTGCGACGCTGAACTGAACTTGAGCCCGCCGCCCTCAATGACACATGTCTCAATACCCTGGCGCTCAAATTCAAGGGCCAAAGTAATACCTGCTACCCCGCCACCGATAATGCAGATTTCTGCATCCAGAGCAGTGCCACCCGGAAGTTCCCGCGCATCTACAAACATTGACCTAGTGACCCCCAAGATCAGTAAATCTGATGTATTCCCCATGCAACTTATTAGTGTTGGAGTTTCTTCTCTAAGCGCCGAAATGTAAATACCCATACATCGAATTCATTGCACCCGAAGCGGCTGGTTAAGGAGATACTAAGGTATGCGTGACGTTCCAGGCGTAGATCGATATCAACGACGCCAAGAACAGCCGGTCCCCGTCATTGTGATCTGGGCGGCCATCAATGCTGAGGGTTCGTTCGACGCCGTGCATTATGCGCGGAAAAGATCCGCGCAGGCTCGACAGGCCCACACAACCAAAATATCTATGCAAGATGACCGCAGCCAATGAAGACACGATTGCCAACCGTATCAGCCGCATCCTTGCCGACCGGATCGTAACCGGACAGTTGGAGCCGGGCACGAAGCTGCGACAGGATCACATCGCAGAAGAATTCGGAGCGAGCCATGTGCCGGTGCGAGAAGCGTTTCGCAAGCTGGAGGCCCAGGGTCTGGCGGTGAGCGAGCCCCGGCGTGGGGTGCGGGTCGCGTCCTTCGATCTAAAGGAAGTGCGGGAAGTCGCGCTGATGCGTGCTGAACTCGAGGGGCTTGCGCTCCGGCAGGCCGCTCCGCATTTGACGGCGTCCATCCTCGAACAGGCCGAGGAAGCCACCGTTGCCGGAGATAATTCGCGCGATGTGCGCACCTGGGAGGAGGCGAACCGGCAATTTCACCGGTTGATCCTCGAACCCTGTGCAATGCCGCGGCTGCTCGCGGCGATCGATGATCTTCATTCAGTCAGCGCACGCTTTTTGTTTTCGGCCTGGCGCTCGGACTGGGAAGTGCGAACCGATCACGACCATCGGGCAATTCTTGGATACCTCCGCCAAGGCAATATTGAGAATGCTGTGGCTGTATTGGAGCGACACGTGCAATGGATCGGCCAAAAGCCCGTAAAGAGCGCGACGGGTTCGACCCGCGATGCCTTCGCCATCGTGGGCTAGCCCGAATGCCGCAACTGCGACAGTAGCGGGGCCTCTTTCATCTAAAGCGGCGGCCGGGCGCCTTATGGGCGGTGCCCGACATTCAAATAATGTGCTGTCGCCCTGCGCTTCAGAAAAATCCTTTTCTCGTTGCGGCGATCCAATTTATAGATAATTATTGGGTCTATCTATAATAGCTTCAAGCTACGAAACCGGGAACCACTCCATGTCAGAAGCGCAAGTGTCAAAGTCCGAAGTCTCACCCTCTCTCGTTCGTGG
This sequence comes from Hyphomicrobiales bacterium, assembly GCA_900473175.1. Lineage (GTDB taxonomy): Bacteria > Pseudomonadota > Alphaproteobacteria > Rhizobiales > Rhizobiaceae > Phyllobacterium. The sequence continues at coordinate 57,634 of UCKM01000001.1, forward strand.
CTCGGAGGCGTGGAGTGTTTCTGAAGCGAAAAAAATCTATAATTTACCGTTCAACGACTTGCTCTTTCAGGCTCAAACAATCCACAGACGGCATTTCGACCCGAATTCCGTGCAACTCAGCAGGCTGCTGTCGATCAAGACGGGTGGTTGCCCGGAGGACTGCGGTTATTGCAGCCAGTCCGTGCATAATCCCACAGGCCTCAAGGCCTCCAAGCTGATGGAAGTCGAAAGAGTGCTTGCCGAGGCCCGCAAGGCCAAGGCGGCTGGCGCAACACGCTATTGCATGGGTGCGGCTTGGCGCGGCCCCAAAGACCGCGACATGGATGTGATCGTTGCCATGGTCGAAGGCGTCAGGTCACTCGGGATGGAAACCTGCATGACACTTGGCATGCTGTCTCCCCTGCAGGCAGAGAAGCTCGCGGATGCGGGGCTTGATTACTACAATCACAATATCGACACGTCCGAACGATTCTACAGCGAGATCATCAGCACGCGCACCTTCGCGGATCGGCTGGAGACGCTCGCGAATGTGCGGGAAGCGGGGATCAAGGTTTGTGCGGGCGGTATCCTCGGGATGGGCGAGACGACTGACGACCATATCGCCATGCTGGTGACGCTCGCCAATCTGCCGGTCCCGCCGGAGAGCGTCCCGATCAACATGCTGATACCCATCCCCGGTTCAAAACTCGAGGCCGCTGCTCCGGTAGATCCTATAGATTTCATCAGAGCAATCGCGCTTGCGCGCATTCTCATGCCAATGACCCACGTCCGCCTCTCGGCCGGGCGTAACGATATGAGCGACGAGATGCAGGCGCTGTGTTTTTTTGCCGGTGCAAATTCCATCTTTGTCGGCGACACGCTTCTGACCGCCGACAATCCCGGTGAAGATCATGATGCCAGGCTGTTTCGCCGCCTGGGGCTGAAGCCGATGGCGCTGGACGCCGCTGAATGACTGAACGCCTCTTTCGATTTGAAAAGACGCTTGCTGGGTTGGAGCGAAAGGGACGGCGGCGCGCGCTCCTGCCGCATGACGCCATTGATTTCACGTCCAATGATTATCTTGGCCTCGCCAACTCGCCGCGTATCAAATCCGCCATTGCCGAAGCTTTGGAACGTGGTGTTGCCGTTGGCTCGGGCGGGTCTCGTCTGCTCCGCGGAAATCATCCGGAGCATCAAGCGCTTGAGTCAGATGCTGCCGCCTTTTTTGGAACCGAGCGGGCACTTCATTTTTCAAGCGGTTATTCCGCCAATACCGCACTCTTCTCAACGCTACCGCAACGGGGCGATCTCATTGTCCATGACGCGCTCATCCATGCCAGTGCGCGTGAAGGCATTGCAGCCAGCCGAGCGCAGGCGGTCCTTGCCCGGCACAATGACGTTGCGAGCTTCGACGAAGCGATCCGCACATGGCGCCAGGACGGTGGGATGGGGCATCCATGGATCGCGGTGGAAAGCCTCTACTCGATGGACGGCGATCGCGCCCCGCTGGCAGAACTTCTTGCTTTGGCAGAAAGGTACGACGGCTTTCTCGTCGTTGACGAAGCGCATGCGACCGGCGTTTTCGGTCCGAATGGCCGTGGCCTTGCCGCAGCAATGGAGGGCCGCGACAACGTCATCCAGTTGCACACCTGCGGAAAGGCGATCGGTGTTTCGGGCGCTCTCGTTGCGGCAAAGGCCGTGATTTGCGACTACCTCGTCAACCGCGCCCGCGCCTTCATCTATTCTACGGCGCCTTCGCCGCTGATGGCGGCGTGTGTTCGCGAGGCGTTGAAGATCCTGGTGGACGAGCCACAACGCCGATCGGAGTTCGAGCAGCTTTGGCGATTTGCAAACGGGCAAATGCTGGCCCAGCTTGGAGCGCCGGCGAGCGGCTCCCAGATAATGCCCGTTATGATCGGGGACAACTGCCGTGCCCTTGGGATAGCTGCGCGCATGCGTGCCGAAGGTTTCGATATTCGCGCAATCCGGCCGCCAACGGTTCCGGAAGGGACCGCGCGCTTGAGGATCGCCATTACATTGAATGTCGACCGCCCCGCGATTGTCCGGATGTTCGAACGCTTGTCGGCCATCTCGATCGAGGAGGGCGTATGACCCACCGCTTTGTAATCACCGGCACAGACACGAATATCGGCAAGACCGTATTTTCCGCGGCGCTCGCTGACGCCCTTGGTGCCTGCTACTGGAAACCTGTTCAGTCGGGGCTCGAAGGCGAGACGGACAGTGAGACTGTCCGGCGTCTCGGTCGGATACCGCATGAGCGAATCTTTTCCGAGACGTGGCGGCTGAAGATGCCGGCTTCGCCGCATCTCGCTGCGAGGATCGATAATGTCCGGATCGTTCCGGAAGCATTATCGCCCCCCACGTCGCAATTCCCGCTGATCATCGAGGGAGCAGGGGGGCTTTTGGTTCCGTTGACAGAAAGCAAGGTGTTCGCCGATGTCTTTGCCCGTTGGCAAATACCGGTCATCCTTTGCGCACGCACGGGACTTGGAACAATCAACCATACGCTGCTTTCGCTCGAGGCAATGCGGTACCGTTCCATTCCGGTTCTCGGTGTTGCGTTCATCGGCGATGAACAGGCGGACTCGCAATCGATCATCGCGAAGCTCGGCCAGGTGACCTCTCTTGGCCGTTTGCCGTTCCTTGATCCGCTGACACCGGACACGTTGCGCCAGGCCTTTCAGGACCATTTCGAGATTGCCTGCTTTGAAAGGGGGATGCTGTGATCCAACGTGCACTGTCGTCCCCCGTCTGGCATCCGTTTACCCAGCATGCGCTTGAGCCGGCAATGAAAAGGATCGTGAGAACCGAGGGCGCCTTTCTCTTCGATGAAGAGGCGCATGCGGTCCTCGATGCGATCTCGTCGTGGTGGGTCATCACCCATGGTCACCGGCATCCATTGATCATGGATGCCATCCGCAATGCGAGCGAGACATATGACCAGATCATTTTTGCCGAATATACCCACGAGCCGGCGGAAGAGCTGGCGAAGGGACTGGTCGCAATCGCTCCCCTCGGCCTCGATCATGTTTTCTACTCCGACAGTGGCTCGACCGCGGTCGAGGTGGCGTTGAAGATGGCCCTCGGTTTCTTTCATAATTCCGGGGCACCGCGCTCGCGTATTGTTGTCATGGAGCATGGCTATCACGGCGATACAGTCGGGACCATGTCGGCGGGCGAGCGCGGTGTCTTCAACGCGGCTTATCAATCCCTGCTTTTTGCCGTGGACCGGCTTCCGTTCCCTTCGACCGGTCGCGAGCAGGAAACGCTCGATGCCTTCGAAACATATTGTCAGGACGGCGAGGTAGCAGCCCTGCTGATTGAACCGCTGGTGCTTGGTGCGGGTGGCATGCGCGTGTATCCGGCATCGCTCCTGGCTGAACTCAAGGCCATTGCGGCAAGGCATGGCGCCTTATTGATTGCCGACGAGGTGATGACCGGCTGGGGCCGCACCGGCACCCTCTTTGCATGCGAACAGGCGAACGTTACGCCCGATATCCTGTGCACCTCAAAGGGGCTGACCGGCGGCTCGCTGCCGCTGGCCGCTACACTGTGCACCGCCGAGATATTCGCTGCTCATCTCTCCAGCGACCGAACCCGCACATTTTTCCATTCGAGCTCGTATACCGCCAATCCGATCGCCTGCGCGGCAGCGCTAGCCAATCTTGCCGTCTGGCAGACGGAGCCGGTTAGCGAGCGCATTGGCAGGTTGGAATCGATGCATCGCGCGCGGCTGGCGCGGTTCGAAACGGATTTGCGCTTCGCAAATGTTCGCCAGACCGGCACGATTGTTGCACTCGACCTCAATGCCCCGGCCTCCGGTTACCTGTCGGATGTGGGGCCGAAACTCAGGGCCTTCTTCAAAGCAAAAGACCTCCTCATCAGACCGCTCGGCAACGTGATCTATTTGATGCCGCCCTATTGTGTGACTGCGGACGATCTCGACCGGGCCTATGATGCCATCGATGAGGCCGCGGACATGTTTGGCGGGGGCGGTGTCCGATGAGCCGTGCCGCTGCGAGCCGTATCGCCGGCTTTGGTCATTACGCGCCGGAGCGACGTATTGAGAATGCCGAAATTGAAAGCCAGCTTGGACTTGAGCCCGGCTGGATCGAGCGCAGAACGGGCATCCGGTCACGGCGCTGGGCGCGGGAAGGGGAACTCCTTACGGATCTCGCTGCACATGCAGGTTTGGCAGCGCTTGTGAATGCCCAGATGGATCGTAGCGACATTGCATTGACGATCCTCGCCACGTCGACGCCGGACCATCTGTTGCCGCCCTCTGCCCCACTGCTTGCCCATCGTCTTGGCCTGGCAAATTCCGGCGCGATTGATCTCGCCGGGGCGTGTTCGGGGTTCATCTATGCGTTGACGCTGGCGGATGGCTTCGTCCGCAGTCAGGGGCGGCCGGTGCTCGTCGTAGCAGCCAATATCTTGAGCCGGCGCATCAATCCCGCAGAACGCGCCAGCGCCGTGCTCTTTGCCGACGCAGCCGGTGCTATCCTCCTCAGCCCGTCGACCAATCAGAACGAAGGACTTCTCGGTGTGGATCTCGCATCGGATGGAAGCCGGTATGATCTGATCTCAATACCTGCAGGAGGCTCCAAGCGACCATTTGCTACGGGCACGGCAGCTGAAGAATGTCTGATGACGATGCGTGACGGCCGGGAGATGTTTGCGCGGGCCGTGCAGATGATGACCCGGTGCGCCAGGCAGGCGCTAAGGGACGCGAAGCTTGAGCCTTCGGATGTCAGCAGGCTCATCCCGCATCAGGCGAATGCCCGCATCTTCGATGTTGTCGGTGATAATCTGGGTATTGATGCTGACAGGATCGTTCGCACCATAGCGGAATATGGAAACTCGTCGGCTGCCACCATTCCGCTTTCGCTGTCCCTTGCCCATCGCGCGCGGCCGTTCGTTGCGGGCGAACGGCTGCTCTTGACTGCAGCTGGCGCGGGCCTGACGGGCGGCGCTGTGGTTTGGGGCATATAACGCCCCTTCACCCATCTCTTGTTCTCGATTCAACGTCGATCGCTCTGCTATGATGAGCCCAAGAATAGCGCGATGTAGGTCGCATGCCTCCGGAGGGTCCTTGGATCATGACCGTGGTTGAGGATGTTAGGAACTACGAGGACTGGCTGCGGGCGCAATGTCCTGTCGTCGAGGACGGGCTTCGCAAGAAACACAAGACAATGGCGCAGGACGCATTCAGGTTTTTCCGCGCCACATGTTTCCGTTTTGCGCGAAAGGTGGGCGATCTTGTTGCTGAACTAGGCGACGCACCGCGGGTGCCATGCGTTGGCGATGCGCATATCGAGAATTGGGGCACCTGGCGCGACGCCGAGGGTCGGCTTGTATGGGGCGTCAACGATTTTGATGAGGCTGCCAAACTTCCTTACACATACGATCTCTTGCGGTTGGCGACGAGCGTCCGCCTAGCGCCTGGATTGCCAGGGACCAACGGGGAAAGGATAATTGCTATCCTCGATGGCTATCGAAGCGGGCTGGATAATCCTCGGCCGCGCTTCGTTGACGATGAAACGCCATGGATGCAAGCGCTCGTCAACCGGCCCGCGACCAAGGCCGGCGCCTTCAGGGCAGAACTCGCCAAGCTTGGACCAGAGCAACCACCACCCGAGATAGCCGAGGCACTGCGCATGCAACTCCCGGCCGATACCGTGGATATCCGTTTTGGCGCATGGCAGCGCGGTGCGGGCTCGCTCGGACGGCCCCGCTATGTTTCGACGGGCATCTGGCGTGGCGGGCTCGTCGTGCGGGAGGCAAAGGCACTGGTGCCCTCGGCTTGGAAATGGGCGGCGAGCGTGGCAGGTGCCGACCGGTTGTTGCTGAACATGGCCACAAGCCGCTATCGCGCTCCCGATCCCTTTCTTGCAGTGCGCGCAGGCTCTGTCATCCGTCGCCTGGCACCCGACTCCGTCAAGATAGATCTTTCGGCTCAAGACGCGCTGGCCTATGGACCAAAGCTGTTGTCTGCGATGGGCGTTGAACTCGCGTCCATCCACGTCGCAGACAACATCAATCCGGATGCGATCCGCCGTGACCTTGACGGACGTGCGAAGGATTGGCTCCGGCGCACCGCGAAACTGGTTGAGGAGGCCGTGCGCACCGACTTCCTCAAATGGCAGCGGTTCTATCAAAGTCAGCCGCCAGCTTAGTCCCAGGTCGCGGCCGGGCGAAAAGCAAGTGTACATCATGGCAACGTGGGCCGGTTGCGCGGCCGGATTTCTCGCACGCCCGGGCTTGGCGTCACATTGTTGCTGGGGTACGAAACTTCATGACCCGCATTATCCGCCTTGCCGAACGCCACGAACTTTCAACCATCATCGACTGGGCCGCAGCGGAAGGCTGGAATCCCGGCCTTGACGACGCAGCCGCATTCTGGGCCGCGGACCCTCAAGGCTATCATGTGCTCGAAGTTGATGGCACGCTCGCCGCCGCAATATCGCTGGTTCGCTACAGCGGGCGCTATGCATTCCTCGGCTTTTATATGGTGCGGAATGAATGGCGCGGACGAGGCCTCGGTTGGGCCCTCTGGCAAAACGTGGTCGGCAAAAGCAGGGTAGAGACCATCGGGCTCGATGGGGTGGTGGCCCAGCAGGAGAATTATCGCAAATCCGGATTTGTCTACGCCCATGCAAATTTCCGCTATGGGGGAATTCCGCCTCAGCTTGCACCAGCCAGCCAATCAATCGTTGCTGTCGACGCGGCGCTTACGGATCAGGTGGCTGCTTATGACACAGGGTTCAATCCGGAACATCGGGAGGCTTTCGTCCGTGCCTGGATAGGGCAATCGGAATCGCGATACACAATGGCCTTTGTCGAGGATGAAGCGATTGCCGGCGTCGGCGTTATTCGTTCGTGCCGCGATGGCTACAAGATCGGCCCGCTTTTTGCCAATAGGGTGGAGATTGCCGATGAATTGTTTCGAGCGCTTGCCGTGAAAGCGCGCGGAATGCCGGTGTTCATCGATATTCCAGGACCCAACAAAGCCGCGCAATCGCTTTGCGAACGCTACGGCTTGGCACCGGTTTTCGAAACAGCCCGCATGTACAGGGGAACGGTGCCCGAACTGCCGCTCAACAGGATTTTCGGTATCACCACCTTCGAGCTCGGCTAGAGCCTTTGCTAATCAGTGAACTTGTCGGTCGAAACTTCGTAAAGGACATTTCCCGAGCTTGCATCGACGCCAACAAGGCTGACGTCGTAGCCCCAGAGGCGGCGGACATGCCGCAACGTGGCGTCGCGTGTGCTTTCGTTGAGAACGATCCCATCGCGCGCCGTGTGCTGCAGACGCAGGTGGCGGTTGCCCAGAAGGTCAACATCCACGACCTGGATGTTGGGCTGGTTCATGCCAATGTCGTAGCTCTTGGAAAGAGTGCTGCGCACTTTCTCGTAACCGCGTTCATTGTGAATTGAGGAAACCTTGTAGTGATTCTCCTTCGCCTCGTCATCAAGGGCGAACAGCCGCATCTTCCGGATGAGTGCCGGGCTCAGATACTGCAGCAGAAAAGACTCGTCCCGGTGATTGGCCCAAGCGTCAATGAGAGTCCCGCGCCAATCGCCATTGCCGGCAAACTCCGGAAACCAGTCACGATCCTCGGCGGTCGGTTGCATGCAGATGCGCTCGATATCCTGCATCATGGCAAAGCCGATCGCATAAGGGTTGAGGCCCGAGTAGCGAGGATCATCGAAGCCCGGTTGAAAGACCACGTTGGAGTGACTGTGCAGCATCTCCAGCAAATGACCTTCGCTGATCTTTCCCTGATCGAACAGCTTATTCATGATGGTGTAATGGACGAACGTGGCGCAACCCTCGTTCATAACCTTGGTCTGCCGCTGCGGATAGAAATACTGCGCAACGATACGGACGATACGCAGAATCTCCCGTTCCCAAGGTTCAAGGATCAGGCTGGTCTTCTCAAGGAAGTAAAGCAGGTTCTCTTCCGGCAGATTAAGGGCCTTCTTGCGCTCCTGGGCTTCAAGCTCCGCCTCTGTCGAGCCCTCACTTTGCTTGGGCAGGGGCAGGGTGCGCCACAGATCGCTGAAAATGCGCTCCTCATATTCCAGCCGCTCGCGCACCCGCTCCTGTTCCTTGGCGGACGAAATCCGCGGCGGCCGCCGGTAACGAAATACTGCCTGATCCATCAAGGTGTGCGCAGCGTCAAGAATGGATTCGACAGCCGCAAGCCCGTGCCGCTCCTCGCACCGGGTGATATAGCCCTTCGCGAACTCCATATAGTCCAGGATCGCGCTGGCATCGGTCCATTGTTTGAACAGGTAATTGTTCTTGAAGAAGTGATTATGGCCAAAGGAAGCGTGTGCGATCACCAGCGCCTGCAATGCCATGGTGTTTTCTTCCATGAGGTAGGCGATGCACGGATTGGAATTGATGACGATCTCGTATGCCAGACCGCGCCGGCCTTTGCGGTAAAGGTAATCCTCGTAGACGAAATGCTTGCCGAACGACCAATGCTGGTAGATCAGGGGCATTCCGTTGGAGGAATAGGCGTCCAGCATCTGCTCGGATGAAATGATTTCAAGCTGGTTTGGATAGACGTCCAGCCCGAGATCACCGATCGCAATTTCCTTGATTGCGTCATAGGTGCGCGACAAGGTATCGAAGCTCCAGTCAGAACCGCGAAACAGAAGTTCGGAAGCTCCCGCGCTCTTACTCATCTGTCACCCCACTCAGCCGTTTCGTGCGGAAGTCGGTTGTTTGGCAAAAAGCTGACGGAAGACCGGATAGATATCCCCAGGCTTTGCTATTCGCGTCATCTGGAAGTTACGCCAGTTTTCGCCGACTTGTCGATATGATCGCCACAACGAGGTGCCATTGTCCGTTGACCTGAAAATAGCGCTCTCGCGCTCATCGAGGATTTCGACATAGGCATAGTACTGGCACAGCTTCATGATGTCATTGTTCAGGAGACTGACACAGTGCTCCGAGTCGCCAGAGAGATTGTCTCCGTCGGAAGCCTGGGCTGCATAGATGTTCCAATCACGGCTCGGGTAACGATCGAGGATGATCCTTTGCATCTCCTCGAGCGCAGTCGATACGACCGTCCCGCCACTCTGGGTGCTGCCGAAGAATGTCTCCTCATCGACTTCGTGGGCTTGGTGGGTGTGGCGAATGAAGACGATATCGATGCGATCGTAGCGCCGTTTGAGGAAAAGATGCAGAAGCACAAAGAAACGCTTGGCGAGATCCTTTTCGCGCTCACCCATGGAACCTGAAACATCCATCAGGCAGAACATGACTGCGTTCGCATTTGGAAGGGGCTGCGGCTCGAAGCGATTGAATCGGATATCAACGGGATCGATATAGGCAACCACCTTGCGCCGGCGGACAAGGATGTCGAGTTCCCGTCGCAGCGCCGCAAGGCGCTCGTAGGCAGGGGTTCCCGGCTTTGCGTGCTTGGCCTCAAGCCTTGCTATTTCGGCGGCAAGGGCGTCCACTTCGGCCAGTTTGGGGCGACGCAAGGCGATGCGGCGGCCAAAACTGTTGCGCATGGTCCGTCCGACATTGATGTTGGTGGGCGACCCGGCGATCGTAAAGCCAGCGCGGCGCGGCTTGAAAGCAACGGCTTCCTTCAGGCTCGACTTGATCATATCCGGAAGTTCAAGATCCTCGAAAAAAAGGTCAAGCACCTCCTCGCGCGACAGCACGAACTGAAAATCGTCCTCCATCTCCCCTTCGGCCGCCGCGCCTTTACCGGCACCTGTGCCGCCGCCCTGGCCCGGTTTGGGGAGACGGTCGCCGGAGATGAATTCCTTGTTCCCGGGCAGGACATGCTCCCGCCGGCCGCTGCTACGATCGGGCTGGAAGTTCGGCTCGCTGGTACCATCGACGGGAAAGGGAACGCTGTGGCCGACATCGACATCGACGATCTTGCCCGACTTTATCTGCTGATGCACGACCCGCTTCAATTCGGCGCGGGCGCGCCGCAGGAAGCGTTGGCGGTTGTTTAAACTCTTGTCCTTCGGGTTCAGGCGGCGATCGATGAAGTTCGGCATGCACGCACCTTTCTTCGGCGATCAGCCGGCCTTGTTCACCCGCATGTACCAATCGACCAGGCGGCGGACCTGCCGCTCCGTGTAGCCACGCTCAACCATGCGCTGGACAAACTCCGTATGCTGCTTCTCGGTGGCGCCGTCTTTCTTGGAACCAAAACTGATGACCGGCAACAGATCCTCGACCTGACCGAACATGCGCTTTTCGATGACTTCGCGTAATTTCTCGTAACTCGTCCAGGACGGGTTACGGCCATTGTTTCTGGCTTTGGCGCGCAACGTGAACTTCACGACCTCGTTGCGGAAATCCTTCGGGTTGGCGATGCCGGCCGGCTTTTCAATCTGCGAAAGCTCGCTGTCGAGAATGCCGCGATTGAGGATCTGGCCGGTATCGGGGTCCTTGTAATCCTGGTCCTCGATCCAGGCATCCGCATAGGCGATATAGCGGTCGAACAGGTTCTGGCCATATTCGCTGTACGATTCCAGATAAGCTTTTTGAATCTCGTGGCCGATGAATTCGGCATAACGCGAGGCAAGTTCCGATTTGATGAAGTCGAGATAGTTTGCTTCGATCTCCTGAGGAAACTGCTCGCGTTTGATGGACTGCTCCAGCACATACATGAGGTGGACGGGATCGGCGGCCACCTGCTTGGTGTCGTAGTTGAACGTCTCCGACAGCACCTTGAAGGCAAAACGGGTGCTTACCCCGTTCATGCCCTCATCGACCCCAGCCGCATCGCGATACTCCTGCACCGACTTGGCTTTCGGGTCGGATTCGCGGAGGTTCTCGCCGTCATATACCCGCATCTTGGTATAAAGCGGTGAATTTTCATGCTCAGCCAGGCGCGTGGACACGGTGAAGCGGCTCAGGATTTCCAGAACTTCCGGTGCACACGGGTTATTGAGCAGTTCGCTTTCGCGCAAAAGCTTCTCGTAGATCTGCTTTTCTTCCGTGACCCGCAGGCAATAGGGAACCTTGATGACCGACATGCGGTCAAGGAAGGCCTCGTTGTTCTTGTTGTTCTTGAATTGCAGCCATTCAGATTCGTTCGAGTGGGCAAGAATGATGCCCTGGAACGGAAACGCACCAAAGTTTTCGGTTCCGTTGTAGTTGCCTTCCTGCGTTGCCGTCAGAAGTGGGTGCAGTACCTTGATTGGGGCTTTGAACATTTCGACGAACTCAAGCATGCCCTGTGTCGTCCGGTTCAAACCGCCGCTGAATGAATAGGCGTCGGGGTCGGCCTGGCTGAAGTTTTCGAGCTGGCGGATGTCGACCTTGCCGACAAGCGAGGAGACGTCCTGATTGTTTTCGTCGCCGGGTTCCGTCTTGGCGATGCCGATCTGCCGCAGGCGGGACGGCGTAATCTTGACGACGCTGAATTTCGAAATATCGCCAGCGAATTCATCGAGCCGCTTTGTTGCCCATGGCGAGATAAGACCATTGAGGCGGCGGCGCGCTATGCCGTACTTGTCCTCCAAAAGGCCAGACATGCGATCGGGATGGAAGAGTCCGAGGGGCGATTCAAAAATGGGGCTGATGTGGTTGCCTGCCTTGAGCGTGTAGATCGGCCGGCGTTCCATGAGTTGCTTCAACCGTTCGGCAAGCGACGACTTACCACCACCGACCGGACCAAGCAGATAGAGAATTTGTTTCCGTTCCTCGAGGCCCTGCGCGGCGTAACGGAAATAACCGACGATCCGCTCGATCGTGTCCTCCATGCCGTAGAAATCGGCGAAGGCCGGGTAAATCTTGATCGTGCGGTTGAGGAATATGCGGCCCAGGCGTTCATCGGTGCTGGTGTCGACGAGGGTCGGCTCGCCAATTGCATCCACCATTCGCTCGGAAGCGGTGGCAAACATCTTCGGATCGTTGCGGCAGGCCAGGAGATACTCTTGCAGGCTCATCTCCTCCTGCTTCTCACTGCTGTAGATCTCAGAGAAGAGACTAAATACGTCAGACGCCTGCGTTGCCATGATCAACCTCCAGCCACATGCAAATTCGAAGGAATCTGAGCTGAAGGGGCCGCCCCTCCGCTCAGAGGATTGCATGCCGAATGGTTACACTGTCAGGTGAGTCGCTCCACTGCGCAAGACACTAATTGTTGTAATTATGTGTACATTGCAGACAAGACACATAGTCCTGCCCTAAGCCAGTCAGATGACGATCACCCTTCGTCGTCTTATCCTTCATGGGCAATGTAAGAAGCCCAATCGTCAGTTTGTATAGGTAAGGCAAAAGAAATCGTACTTAAATGGAGGTCGTGGGCATAAGCACTGGTTGAAACGGGCGAGACTATCGCCTCAAGCAATGACGTCGATCCGAAAGGCTGCGGCCCTATTGGTGAACGTTTGTACTGTCTCTATGTCGGAATAATCTTTGGATTTCCGACGCCAGGCCGGCAATCACGTCTATGCAGCGAGCTGCGACGCGGCGGACATCAACTCATTTGGCGCCGGTACTCCAAACATGTAGCGGCCTCCTTCTGGAACTTCGGTAAAAGACCAGCGCACAATTCCGTCGCGATCGAGGAGAAACTCTCCGACGAGCTGGCCCCGCCCGGTTGCCATCATATGCTGGTCGGCGTCCGTGAATTCATATCCATCGGCCTTATCGAGAACGTCTATGGCCGCCATGGGATTCATCGGCTCGGTCAACTCGTCTGCCATGTCGATCCGCATGTTCATGATAGCGTCCATGCCCAGCTTGTGCGGCCATTGGGTCTCGGATTCGGTCAACTCCAGATTGGGCAGACCGAATGCCCGGTGCGAAATCCGTTCCGGATCCGATGCGGCCAGCAAATTCGGCAATGGATGATACCGAAAGTAAAGCCGTGCACGATCGATTGGCGTGTTCACAACGGTAAGGCTGTCGATACCCTTGTCCCGCAAGGCTTCTTCCAGTTGAGACATGGCAGCAATCTGGCGCCGGCAAAACGGACAGTGCAGCCCTCTGAACAGTCCGACCAATACAGGTTTCTGGCCGCGAAAATCATCGATGGCGACTTTGCCCTGACGTGTAATCGCGTCGAGGACGACATTGGGTGCGCGGTCACCCGGCTGCAATGGAGTTCCAATTCGAGGCGCGGACATGCGTCTTCCTCCTCTGGGTCAGTCAAGAAACGGCAATACCACCAGCGCTTGAGGATCGAGACCATGCTTTGCACACACTTCTTGCGCCAGGGCAAAGTACCGTTCCGCTTCGACCATATCGTCAAGGTCAAGGTTAAGCGCTGCCAGACCATCATAGCACGGAAACAGCAATTGTGGCTCACCGGATTCGCGCGCCACGTCAAGCGCCTCGTTGTAATAATGACGCGCGCGGTCAGGCTCGTCATGGCATTGATGAATTTGCCCGAGGACGATTAGCGGTACTGGCAGATGGTCGCGCTGATCAAGCGCCCGATCGATTGCGATTGCCTTTTCAGCGGCCGGCACGCCTTCCCTCGCGCAGCGGTCGGTGAACGTGCAGTAGGCGACCGCAAGATTGGCCAGAAGGCGGGCCTGAAATCCGAGGTCGCCTATACGTTCCGCAATTTTAAGACCGCGACGGCACACCTTGATCGCCAATTCCGGATTGACGACGGTGTAGAGCACACCGAGATTGGTATAGCCGCGGCAGGCGGGACTGAGTAGAGCTGCCTCTTCGGCTACCTTCACGCTTTGCTCCACCTCGTGCACCGCCTCCTGGTTCCGGCCAAGCCGCGCCAGCGCCACACCCTTGGTGTTGAGGGCCTCAGCAATGGCTCTTGCAGCATCGCGGTCGGTTTCGGTGCCGGTTGCCAGCGCCGGCGATTGCGTACAGCGCAAGGCTTCCTCGGCCCATCGCACGGCGCCTTCATGATCACCGGTACGAAACGCCAGATGGCCACGCTCCTGGGCGAGATGTGCATGCTCGATCGGAGCATCAACGCCTTCGAGTAGCGCCGCTGCTTCCGAATAGCACGATTCGGCCTGGTCACGCTTTCCCGCATCCCAGTGGAGACGCCCCTGCTTGCGCAGTATCCTTGCCGTTGACGAGCGATCAGCCGCGGCGCGATATGCCTGCAAGACTTTTCCATAATGTTCGGTGGCCGAATCGCGCTGGCCAACAGGTCCGCAGATGTCCGCAATTCGTTCGCATAAAAGCAGCGATATATGATCCTGATCGCCAGTTTTTGAAAGGGCGTCCAGCCCCTGCTGATAGAGGCGAAGGGCGTCATCATTAGCGTATATCTTGCGCGCGCGATCACCGGCCGCCATTAGATAGGTCGCACCCTTCGCCTTTTCTCCGGACTGGCTGAAATGGTGGCCGAGGAGTGCCAGGTCCGCGAGACGATCGGGATCCGGGCCATACAGGTGCTCCAAAGCTTGCCCGATGCGGCGGTGCATGTCCCGGCGCCGTTGTATAAGGAGATTGTCGTAGATGACATCGCGGAGCAATGTTTGGACGAAACAATAGCTCGGCGACGAAACCGGGTTGGCACCCCGAAGCTCCTCGATGATTTCCGCGTCGCACAGCAGATCAAGTCCGGTTTCCACGTCCGTCGGTTCTGCTGAGATCTCCTTGAGCAAGCTCGCATCGAAGCTATGGCCGATAACCGCTGCCTGTTGGGCCAGTTTGCGGACGTCTGGCGGCAGCCTGTCTGCTCTCGCAAGCAACATTGTCTGTATGCTCACGGGAATGTCGACCCCCGCGTCCTTTGACAGGATGTGCCAATGCGGGCCGTCCCGTTGCAAAGTTCCAACCTCGATCAGGCCGCGAACGATTTCCTCAACAAACAACGGATTGCCGCCTGCGCGTTGGAGAATTCGCTTGCGCAGATCGATTGGTACTGCGCGCTCGTCCTCGTCAAAGAAGGCTGCGAGCAGCTTTTGCCCATCATCGCTGCGAAGGGGGGCGATACGCAATGCCGTCACACTGGTCCGGCTTGAATCCAGAAGGTCCGTCTGAAATGCTGGCCGGTGGGTTGTCAGAAGCATGAAGCGGCTCCGTTCAAGCCGGTCCAGCAAGAAGCGCAGTGCCTCCAGCGAGGCATTGTCGGCCCAGTGCAGGTCGTCCACGACAAGCAGCAGCGGCGTACGCGCCAAACGCCGTTCGAAAATCGTGCGGATTGCGTAGAAAATCTGCCGCTTCAACTGCTCTGGTTCGATGTGCTGCAGTTCGCCATCAGGATCGCCAAAACCGAGAACAAAAAACAGAAGCGGCATCAGATGTTTGATGTCTGCAGACGCAAGGCCAAGCTCGCCCAGTCCAGTTGCCAGCAGTTCCTTCGTCCTTTCGGTCGTGTCCTTCGCTTTGATCTCATAGGCGCTCCGCAACACGGCGGCGAGCGTCCCATAGGTCTGCTCGCCGAGAGGCGAACATACGGCTCGCCTGACCACGACGTCGGCAAAACGGGCGTCATCACCCGCCCGAGCAAGGAACTCGTCGGTCAGGCGTGATTTCCCGATACCGGCCTCGCCAAACAATCGGACCAACTGGGCGGTGCCACCACATGTAAGTTCAAGACAGGTCAGCATGCGAGCCAGTTCCGCCTCACGCCCGATCAACGGCGCCACGAGACCGAGGGGCTCTAGTCCCCGCGCCGCACGCGGCGTTTCGAGCGGCCCGACCAGCCTGTGCACCATGACGCTGCCAATCTTGCCGCGCAACGCCACATCGCCGAGGAAATCATATGAAAATGCGTGTCGGGTAAGCCGATAGGTAAGGGGTCCCGCAAGTATCTCGCCCGGCTTTGCCATGGACTGCAGGCGCTGTGCACTGTTCACGGTGTCACCAGTTACAGAATAAGCCTTGGCGTTGCCGGCGCCAAATCCGCCAGTGACAACGGGCCCGGTATGCACGCCGATATGCAGCCGCAAAGGTGAGTCCACGTGCCTATGCCACCGGTCTCCCAAGCGAACCGCCCGATTGGCCATGTCCAAGGCTGCGCGAAGCGCTCGCTCGGGGTCGTCTTCGTGGGCAACCGGTGCGCCAAACAACGCGAGCAGTGCGTCGCCGATGAATTTGTCGACAAAGCCTCCAAAGCTCTGGACCGCCTCCGTCAATTCTTCGAACAATTCGTTCTGGAGCGTTTGCATGACCTCGGGATCGATCTTCTCGCTGAGCGCGGTAAAGCCGCAGAGGTCGGCAAACAGGATGGTGACGGTACGGCGATCAGCTTCCGTCTCGGGTTTTGCAAGGATGTGGTGTTGGGATCGTTCATGCGCGTGTGCGGCGTGGCGCGCTTCATGCGGCGAAATCGGGGTCGCGGCTTTGAAGGAGCCTCTGGTAACGTGTATCTGGGCAATCTCGGTGCCACATTTCGGACAGAAGGCAAAGTCCGGAGGACAGGAATATCCGCAGCTTGGGCATATGTTCGACTGCTTCGCGCCGCATTTGGGGCAGAACGCAAAGTCACTTTGAACGTCAAAACCGCAACTGGTGCAGTTCATCGGCGACGCCTCGCAGCGACTCCGTCAAGTAATCCTATAGTTGATCCTAGATCGGGGGATCGAATCGGGAGCCGACCCGGCAACAATGGACCCAAGCCGATCGACTGACAAGCGACAACGGTTTCGCCTAACCTCGGGGATAACCTTCTGAACACACATAAGGCGCGCACCACCGTTTGCAGTCTGTGCCCAATTGTTATATTCATCACAGAACTTGAAACCGATCGCAGGAGACCCCTTGGTCGCCGTAGGAAGAGGACCACATGGTTAGCCGCAAGGCGAAGCGTATTGCCGATCTTTCCGAAGCTCTCCAGGAGCGCAGGGTCCTGCGCTTGAAAGAGGCGGCGATCCTTCTCAACGTTTCAGAAATGACGGTTCGCCGGGATGTCGCTGAAAATCCTGGTCAGTTTGGTTATCTCGGCGGTCATATCGTTCCTGCTTTCGATGTGGCAAACGATGGCCCCTACGAGCTGGCAAAGGCGGCAGACAGTCACGCTGCGGCCAAGGCAGAGGCCTGCGCACGCGCGGCCAGACATATTGGTCCTGACGATACGATCTTCATCGACTGCGGCACGACGCTCATCAGCCTGATAGATTACGTGCCAGAAGATTATGCAATAACAGCCATATGTTATGCATTGAATGTCGCAGAAAAGCTGACCCGGCGGCCCAATATCAGCGTCGTGATGCTGGGCGGCCTTTATTATCCAGCATCCGCGTCATTCTCGGGGCCGGCCGGGCTTGATACGTTGGGCCAGCTCGGCATCACCACGGCGTTCATCTCGGCCGCAGGGGTGGATTTGGATCGGGGAGCAACCTGCGCACATTTTCACGAGGCGCCGGTGAAGCAGAAAGCGATGAGTTTGGCGCGCAAGAGCTTTTTGGTTGTGGACACCAGCAAGATTGGTAAGATCAAGCCTGCTTTCTTTGCTCCTATCGAGGCCTTCGAGGCGATCATTACCGAAGAGGGCGAAACGGCCACTGTGAAGACCGTTTAGGATGACACTGACAGACCAATCGGTGAAATTGCCTCGCTGCACTTGACGATAGACCGTATTGATGGAAAAATAACAAAAATAATGATAGAAGTATAACATAATCTCGCATCGACGCGGCGCGGTTGCGCATTGATGATGTTCGGAGACTTGTACAAGGCATTTGCTTGTTTGAATGTCGAGGCTGGAGGATGTTCTCTTGGAAAGAACCGGTTTGAGGGCAACAAAGCCCGACGATACGCAGGCAATGGCCGTGGCCAAAGCGCCGAGCCTGGCACATCAAGCCCAAACCAATGGTTGGCCGCGCAATCGTGGATTGGAGCTCGATTTATCCTGGGTGCTCGACGCGCGAGTCAATCTGTCGGCCACTGAACGCCGTGTAGCCAGCCTTCCCGGGCGCCGGACCGTAAAGAAGGATGCGCAGGCCGCCTGGCTGTTGAAAGCAGTGACCTGCATCGATCTGACGACCCTCAATGGCGATGATACGGCGGAACGCGTCAAGCGGCTGTGTGCCAAGGCCATGAGCCCGGTGCGCCCCGATATCCTGCAGTCACTCGGAATGGGCAACCGATCGATTACCACTGGAGCCATCTGCGTCTATCACCGTTTCGTTGCGACGGCGGTGGAGGCACTTGGCAATTCCGGCATTCCTGTCGCAGCGGTTTCGACGGGATTCCCGGCCGGTCTTAGTCCCCACCATCTCAAGGTCCGGGAGATCGAAGCGTCCGTAGCGGACGGAGCGAAAGAGATCGACATTGTCATCACGCGCGAACATGTGCTGACCGGTAACTGGCGCGCGCTTTACGAGGAAATGCAAGACTATCGCGCCGCTGCGGGCGAGGCGCACGTAAAAGCAATCCTTGCAACCGGCGATCTGAAAACCTTGCGAAATGTCGCGCGTGCTTCACTGGTTTGCATGATGGGGGGCGCCGATTTCATCAAGACCTCGACCGGCAAGGAAGGCGTGAACGCCACGCTCGCGGTGACGCTCGTCATGTTGCGGATGATCCGTGCCTATGAGGAGCGCACTGGTTTCAAGGTCGGCTACAAGCCTGCCGGGGGCATTTCCGCAGCCAAGGACATTCTGAACTACCAGTTCCTGATGAAAGACGAACTCGGGCGGGAGTGGTTGGAACCCGACCTTTTCCGGATCGGCGCGTCGAGTCTGCTCGCCGATATCGAGCGCCAGCTGGAACACCACGTCACCGGCGCCTATTCGGCCCTCAACAGACACCCGATTGGATGATTGAGATGACAGTCGCAAAGTATTTTGACGAAATGTCCTACGGCCCAGCGCTTGAAGCCGACACCGAAGCCCGCGATTGGCTAGCACGTCACAAATCCAGTTTTGGCCATTTCATCGATGGTGCCTTCGTGGCTTCCGCATCCGGAAAAACGTTTGATACATTCGAGCCTGCAACTGGCGCGCCATTGGCAAAACTGGCGGTGGGTGAAAAGGCCGACGTGGATAAGGCAGTCGTCTCCGCTCGCAAGGCGCAAGCGGCCTGGGCCAAGCTGCCCGGACATGTCCGCGCCCGCCACCTCTATGCGCTGGCGAGGATGATCCAACGGCACGCCCGGTTGATCGCTGTCGTTGAAGCAATCGACAATGGTAAGCCGATCCGCGAGACGCGCGACATTGATGTGCCGCTCGCCGCCCGCCACTTCTACCATCACGCCGGTTGGGCACAGATTCAGGATACGGAATTCGCCGACCATGTGCCTGTCGGGGTAGTAGGCCAGATCATTCCGTGGAACTTCCCGTTCCTGATGCTCGCGTGGAAGGTCGCTCCGGCGCTGGCGCTCGGCAATACCGTTATATTGAAGCCCGCCGAATTCACATCGTTGACCGCGCTGCTCTTCGCAGAACTGGCTTCGGCTGCAGGTCTTCCAGCGGGCGTGCTCAGTATCGTCACCGGTGAAGGGGAAACCGGGGCACTGATCGTCGATCACAGCGATGTCGACAAGATCGCCTTTACCGGCTCGACCGAAGTCGGACGTATCATCCGTGAACGCACGGCCGGCAGCGGCAAATCGTTGACGCTGGAACTTGGCGGCAAGTCGCCATTCATCGTCTTCGATGACGCTGACATAGACGGCGCTGTCGAAGGTGTTGTTGACGCAATCTGGTTCAATCAGGGCCAGGTCTGCTGTGCCGGCTCAAGGCTTCTGGTCCAGGAGAGCATCGCCAACCTCTTTCACGAACGGCTCAAGCGTCGCATGCAAACGCTCCGGGTCGGCCAGCCGCTCGACAAATGCATCGACATGGGTGCCATCGTTGCACCGGTGCAGTTGGACCGGATCGAAGCTTTGGTCAAGAAAGGCATTTCGGAAGGGGCTGAACTGCACCAGGCAAAGATAGAGATGCCCAAGGGCGGAAGCTTCTACCCGCCGACACTGCTGAGCGGCGTCCAGCCGACCTCGATTGTCGCCACCGAAGAAATCTTTGGTCCGGTCGCCGTTTCGATGACCTTCCGCACGCCTGAAGAAGCAATCCAGCTTGCCAACCATTCGCGGTATGGTCTCTCGGCCAGCGTTTGGAGCGAGACGATCGGCCTGGCGCTCAACATCGCGGCGAAGCTCGCCGCCGGTGTCGTCTGGGTGAATGCAACCAATCTCTTCGATGCTGCGGTCGGATTTGGCGGTAAGCGCGAATCCGGTTTCGGCCGGGAGGGCGGACGTGAAGGTTGCTATGAATATCTGAAACCGAAAGCTTGGATCGGGCGCAAGGCGCGTGTCTTGCCTGCCCTGCCGACGCTGAAACCTGTTGCGGGCGACTTCGCAGTTCCCACCGTCGACCGGACAGCCAAATTATTCATCGGCGGCAAGCAGGCGCGGCCGGACGGCAATTATTCGCGCGCCGTCATTTCGCCCAAGGGTAAAGTGCTCGGCGAAGTCGGCGAGGGCAACCGGAAGGATATCCGCAATGCGGTCGTTGCCGCGCAAGCTGCCTCTGCCTGGTCGAGCGCGACCACACACAACCGTGCTCAGATCCTCTACTACATCGCCGAAAACCTCAGCGGTCGCGCCGAAGAGTTTGCCGACAGAATTGGTGCAATGACCGGTGCTTCTGCCACGGCTGCCAAATCGGAAATGGATGCGTCGATCGCGCGTCTGTTCACGTATGGTGCCTGGGCTGACAAGTATGAGGGCGTGGTTCATGCGCCACCACTACGCGGGGTCGCGTTGGCGATACCGGAGCCCCTGGGTGTGGCCGGGGTCATTTGTCCGCCGGAGGCACCGCTTCTTGGGTTCATCAGCCTGATTGCACCGCTCATCGCCATGGGCAATCGTGTCATCGCAGTGCCGAGCGAGCCATATCCGCTCGCAGCGACCGACTTCTACTCCATTCTCGAAACCTCGGATGTGCCGGCGGGTGTCGTCAATATCGTAACCGGTTCAGCGGTGGAACTCGCCAAGACTCTGGCAGCGCACAACGATGTCGATGCCGTGTGGGCCTTCGGCACCGCGGAGCTTTCGGCGATGGTGGAAAAGCTGTCGATCGGCAATCTGAAACGAACCTTCGTCGATTACGGCAAGGCGACTGACTGGATGGACTGCACCGCTGCAGAAGGCGCACTCTTCCTGCGCCGCGCAGTGGATGTAAAGAATATCTGGATTCCCTACGGCGAATAGGGATAGTCACAGCGCACTTGCCTGCATTGCTGGCGATTCCACACCAGGAGATTTTTCATGCTTAAGAATATTGACCCGGCCCTCAATGCGGACGTGCTTCACGCGCTGCGTTCCATGGGCCATGCGGACACGCTTGTTATTTCAGATACCAATTTCCCATCCGACGCTATTGCGCGCCAGACCACACTCGGCAAGCTCCTTCGGATCGACAATGTCTCTGCTGCCCGTGCAATGAAGGCGATCCTGTCGGTTATGCCGCTTGATACGCCGCTGCAACCATCTGTGGGACGCATGGAAGTTATGGGTGCGCCCGACGAGATTCAGCCGGTGCAGCGCGAAGTGCAAGCCGTGATCGATGCAGCGGAAGGCGAACCGGCGCCAATGTACGGCATCGAGCGCTTCGCGTTTTACGAACAGGCCAAGAAAGCCTATTGCGTGATAACGACCGGCGAAACACGGTTTTATGGCTGCTTCCTGCTCACCAAGGGCGTCATTCCGCCTGAAACAATTGGATAAGCAATAGAGGCTCGCCGCCAGCACTCCCAGTAGGCGCGTTGGCGACGAATTTGCCCTGACGCTCGTCCTCAGCTTGTGGGCTGTTTGGTCTTGCGCAAATAAGGCAGCACGCGCTCGAATTCGCCGAAGCGCTGTTTCGCATCCTCGTCCGATACGGCAGCCGTGATGATCACGTCCTCGCCCTGTTTCCATTGGGCAGGTGTCGCAACCTGATGCTTTGCGGTCAGTTGAATGCTGTCGATGGCGCGCAGGATCTCATCGAAATTTCGGCCCGTGGTCATCGGATAGGTGATGGTAAGCTTCACCTTCTTGTCGGGGCCGATGACGAAGACCGAACGAACGGTCGCATTGTCAGCAGGCGTGCGGCCCTCCGATGTATCACCCGCCTCAGCAGGCAGCATGTCGTAGAGCTTGGCGATCTTCAGGTCCTTGTCGCCGATCAGCGGATAGTCGACATCGTGACCGGTCGCGGCCTTGATGTCCGCTTTCCACTTGGCATGGCTTTCGACCGGATCGACCGAAATGCCGATGATCTTGGCATTACGCTTGGCGAATTCCGGTGCAAGCCCGGCCATGTAGCCAAGTTCCGTGGTGCAGACGGGTGTGAAGTTCTTCGGATGGCTGAACAGCACGGCATAGCTGTCCTTGATCCAATCATGAAAATGGATTTCTCCCTGCGTCGTGGCGGCAGTGAAATCCGGTGCAGTGTCGTTGATGCGAAGGCCCATCGCAGTTCTCCCAGTCCTTTAAACGAACGATACCAGCGCCAATCATTCGAGCCAAAAGAGTGGCTCCGCGTTGGATTGCATCCCAAGCCTATCACGGCCCGCCTCCGCTGAACACATGACCGATTTCCTTATTGTTTCTTTGTGCCCTCGCGCTTTCGGCATTGGAAGTAGCTACAGCTCTGTCCTGCTGACCGAAGTCACGGGTTCTTGATTTACGATGCCCTTTTGCCGCTTTCGCGCCACGATTTTTTCACTCGTCTGACATGCAGCGCGGCTATGATTCGGCCACGTGATGCGAAACGGATCGGCAAGCAAGATGAACACATCAGCAAATCGATGGACACTGCACTGGGCGATCCACCCCGGCCAACACTTGCTTGAATGCATCGAATCCCATGGATTCTCGGTTGAGGAATTCGCGGAGCGTGTAGATATGCCCACTGCAACGATCGATGCGATCATCGCCGGCGAACACCCGATCACACATGATATCGCTCTGAGGATAGAGCGATCGCTCGCCATAATGCCCGAACTGTGGTTTGTCCTGCAGGCGAAGTGGCATCGACAACAGGAAAGTCTGAAGCTCCCTGCCTAGGTTGCCGGAGCGCCACCTTCACTTTGGAGCGTGCGCTTCGACGACCTTCTTGCACTCGGGTGAGAGTTTGTCCAATTGCTTCGCCAGACATTCAAAAATGCGCCCGCCACCTGGGGCAACACCCGAACAGAATTTCTGATAATCAGACATGCAGGCTTCCCGCTCGGCGGATGTTTGCGCCATCGCCCCGCCGGCAAGAAAGCCTACGGCAATTGCAGCTAAGCTTAATACTCTTCGCATGGCATCCCTCCAAAATTTGCCGATGAAGACCTATCCCTCCGTTGAGGAATAACGTAGCATCGATGTCAAGTTTCCTGCAACAAAGGCCAATTGGGGGACCGGGAGTTGGGGTTGCACGTACGACGGCGTGATTACAGTTTCAGCTTTGGCCAATATAGGAAGCACAAGGCCACGGGCCGTGTAGCGCCTTTGCGTAGAGCCGGAGCGGCAATTGCCAGTTGTTTGGCTGTTGTCTTTGTCCTTTCCGCCTGCACCGAACAGAACACCTATGTGCCGCCGCCGCCGCCGAAAGTCGATGTTGCCCTGCCGGTGAAGCAAAATGTGACGCCCTTTCTCGAGGTGACCGGCACGACTGCGTCGGTTAATGAGACGGCGCTGGTTGCGCGTGTGCAGGGATTCATTCAGGAGATCAATTACAGGGACGGCGACCCGGTCAAAGCGGGGACGGTACTCTTTGTCATCGAGCCGGAGCCGTACCAACTGGCGCTCGACCAGGCGAATTCGGCCAAGGCGTCGGCCGACGCCGCGGTCAAGCAATCGCAGGCGGAATATGAGCGCCAGGCCGCGCTGGTTGCCAAGACATTCGCGACCAAACAGGATCTCGAAAAAGCAGAGGCCGCGCGTGACGCCAATGTTGCCACACAGCAGCAGGCCGCGGCCAATATCAAGCAGGCCGAGCTCAACCTCAGCTACACGCAGGTGAAGGCCCCGTTTGACGGCGTCGTCTCAGCCAGGCTCGTTTCAGTCGGCGAGCTCGTAGGCCCCAACAACATTTCGACACTTGCAAGCATCGTTCAGTTCAACCCGATCTATGTGAATTTCAACGTCAGCGAAAATGACGTTCTGCGCGTCCGTTCCACCATGCAGAAGCGTGGAATATCAGCCCAGGATTTGAGGAAGATACCTGTGGAAGTCGGCCTGCAGACGGAAACCGGTTTCCCCCACAAAGGCACTTTCGATTACGCTGCCCCGACCGTCACTGCCGCCACGGGCATGTTGCCGGCCCGCGCTGTACTGGACAATGAAGCGCGGCAATTGCTGCCCGGCTACTTCGTCCGCGTCCGCGTTCCGCTATTCGAGCAACCCGACAGGTTGCTCGTCCCGGACCGTGCCATCGGCAGTGACCAGAGCGGGCGCTATGTGCTCGTTGCGGGCAAGGATAATGTAGTCGAGCAACGCACTGTTCAGATTGGCCAACTCGTCGGGGAACTACGCGTCGTCAATTCCGGCATCACGCCTGACGATCGGATTGTCGTCTCTGGCCTGCTTTCCGCCGTACCGGGACAGAAAATCGAGCCGCAGATGAAAGACGTCAGCGCCTCCGCCGCTGACGGCAGCCAGCAATGATCTCGAAATTCTTCATCGAGAGGCCGGTCCTCGCCAATGTCATAGCCATCTTGATGGTGGTTATCGGTTTCGTGTCGTTGTACGGGCTCCCGGTTGCGCAGTACCCGAACGTGGTGCCGCCGACGGTACAGGTGACGACCCGCTATCCCGGCGCCAGTGCCCGCACGCTCATCGACACTGTGGCGCTCCCAATTGAACAGCAGGTCAACGGCGTCGAGGGCATGTTGTACATGCAGTCCTTTGCCGCATCCGACGGCAGCTATACGCTGACCGTTACCTTTGCGATTGGTACCGATCTCGACGCGGCGCAAGTGTTGGTGCAAAACCGCGTATCGGCAGCACTCGCCTCGCTGCCGCAGTCGGTGCAGGTCCAGGGTGTCAACGTTCAGAAGAGGTCGACGTCGATCCTCGAGATCGTAACGCTGACTTCGCCGGACAGGCGTTTTGACAGCCTGTATCTCAGCAACTACGCCACCATCCGGCTCAAAGACGAAATCGCCCGCCTGCAAGGCGTCGGCAATGTCAGCGTGTTCGGTGCCGGCCAGTATTCCATGCGCATCTGGCTGGACGCCGATAAGATGCAGGCCCGCGGCCTGACCGCTCAGGACGTCATCCAGGCATTGCAGCAACAAAGCGAGCAGGTCACGGCCGGGCAAGTGGGCATCCCGCCCGTACCCGACAATCAGTCGTTCCAATATACAATCAATGTTGAGAGCCGCTTTGACGATCCGGACCAGTTCGGCGCTGTGATCGTCAAGACCGGGACCAATGGCGACTTCACCCGGGTGCGCGATATCGGGCGAGTCGAACTTGGTGCCCAAACCTACGGCCAGTACTTCAAGCTCGATGGGCAAGAGGCGGCGGGTCTCGCCATATTTCTGTCGCCCGGCGCCAATGCCCTCGACGTGGCGAAACGGGTGAGCGACCGCATGAAGGCACTCGCGGCTGAGTTCCCGCAAGGCGTCGCCTACTCGATTCCTTTCGATACGACTACCTTTGTCAGCCAGGCGATTGATGAGGTCTACAAGACGCTGTTCGAGGCGGCCATTCTTGTCCTGATCGTTATCCTTGTCTTCCTTCAGGACTGGCGCGCGATGCTGGTGCCGGCAACCACTGTGCCTGTGACAATCATCGGCGCTTTCGCGGCTATGGCTGCCATGGGCTTCTCAGTCAATCTCTCGACACTGTTCGCCATTGTGCTGGCAATCGGCATCGTCGTCGATGACGCCATCGTCGTGGTCGAGGGTGCGGCACACAATATCGAACGCGGAATGTCCGGACACGATGCGGCGATCAGTGCCATGGACTTGCTGTTCGGCCCGATTGTCGGCATCACGCTGGTGCTGATGGCCGTTTTCCTGCCAGCTTCGTTCTTGCCCGGGATCACCGGTCAAATCTTTTCGCAATTCGCGCTCGTGATCGCCGCGACCGCCTTTATCAGCGCTATCAATGCCGTGACTCTCAAGCCGACGCAGTGTGCCATGTGGCTGCGGCCAACGGTACCGATGGAGAAACGCAACTTCTTCTATCGCGGCTTCAACCGGATCTATCAGCGTGTGGAAAACGGCTATATTCGGGTGATCGCTTCGATGGTCCGCCACAGCGGTCTCATGGCGCTCATCGCACTGGCGATCATCGGAGCGGCCGTGTACGGCATGTCGCGTGCCTCGACGAGCTTTCTGCCGATCGAAGACCAGGGATATCTCCTTGCCGCCGTGCAACTGCCGGACGGCGCTGCACTTGGGCGCACTGAAAAAGCGCTTGAGGATATCGGAAAAGTGGCCAAGGCGACGCCGGGCGTCGATCAGGTGATCACCATCGCCGGCATGTCGGCGCTAGACAGCAACGCAACCCTCGCCAATGCGGGGCTTGCCTATATCATGCTGAAGGACTGGAGCAAGCGAGGCAAGGGCGAGGACCTCACCTCGCTCTACCAGAAGCTTAATGCCAGCCTGAGCACGAGCCAGGAAGCGCGCGTGATCGTGCTGCCGCCGCCGCCGATCCAGGGTATCGGCAATGCCGGCGGCTTTACCATGCAGGTGGAAGTGCGCGACGGGAGTTTCGACCTTGCGAAGTTGCAGAGCGCCACGAATGCCATGGCTAGCGCAGCGAGAACCCAGTCCGGGATTCAGAATGTCAGTGCGCCCTTCAGGGCCAACGTTCCCCAATACAATATCGAGATCAACCGCGAGAAAGTGCAGGCTGTGCAGCTCACCACCGACGACGTTTTCGCGACGCTCGCCAGCTATCTTGGCTCCACCTATGTCGACCAGTTCAACAAATTCGGCCGGGTCTTCCAAATCTACGTTCAGGGCGATGCGCAGTTCCGCCTTACACCCGAGAGCATCAAGAGCCTTACAGTGCGCAACAAGAACGGCGACATGATCTCGCTTGGGACATTGCTGACCATAACGCCAAGTGTCGGCCCTTCGATCATCAGTCTCTATAACCTTTACCCTTCCGCTTCGATCGTTGGCGTGCCCGCGGCGAGTTTCTCGTCTGGCGAAGCGATTAACCTCATGGAGGAGATCGCCGACAAGACATTGCCGCCGGGCTTCGGCTTCGACTGGACCGCGCTTTCCTTTCAGGAGAAACTTGTCGGCAACCAGATGTACCTGATCTTCGCATTGGCGCTGCTTCTGGTTTATCTCGTGCTGGCCGGACAATATGAAAGCTGGATTGCGCCCGTGTCGGTGCTCCTTGCCGCGCCGATGTCGCTGGTCGGCCCGGTATCGATCCTCCTTGGCATGCATGTGCCCATTAATCTCTATGTGCAGATTGGACTGATATTGCTGATCGCGCTGTCCGCAAAGAATGCCATCCTGATCGTTGAGATGGCGCGCGAACTGAGAGCATCGGGCAAGTCGATTGCAGATGCCGCGACTGAAGCTGCCCGGTCCCGCTTCCGTCCAATCCTGATGACATCGTTCGCCTTTATCCTCGGCGTCGCGCCGCTTGTCGTTGCCACGGGCGCAGGGGCGAGTGCCCGCAAGTCGATCGGCATCACCGTCTTCAGCGGTATGATTGCCTCGACCTGCCTCGCCGTGCTTTTTGTGCCGTCGTTCTTTACGATCATGCAGCGGTTCGAAGAGTGGCGTGCCACGCGCAAGCAGCCGGTGAAGGTCGAAGTTTCCGATGCCCCGTAAGTTTGCGGCCACAACCGCTGTCGACGCCGGACCTCATACTCCCGGGCTTAGCCCAAAGGGATGATAGGACACACCACCACTTGACATGCTAGCATATGGGCTTGGAAAGGGGGTGCCATGGCGTGGATGCGTGGTGCCGCGATCGTGGCGCTCAGCCTCACGCTTTTTAGCCCGAGGCCTACATTCGCTGCTGAAGCAGTTGGCGAGGCGGTCCGGATCAAAACGGAAGTCATTGGTGCAGGTGGGGCGCTGGCAGTCAGCGACCCTGTACATCGTGACGAGCGGATCAGCACGTCGCAAGGCGGCCTCGGCCAGTTCCTGTTCAAGGATGGTACAAAGCTGGCGGTGGGATGGGGCTCGTCCGTTACCATCGACAAATTTGTCTTTGACGATTCAGACTCGGTGAAAAAGCTTACCATCAAGGCTGCGAAGGGTACATTTCGCTGGATCAGCGGCAGTTCCAAATCATCCGCATATGAGATTTTGACACCCGCGGGAACGATCGGAGTTCGTGGAACCGCGTTCGATTTCTATGTGGATCCTGATGGTACGACCGCCGTGGTCCTGCTGAACGGGGCAGCACGGTTTTGCGGCGCCGGCGGCTGCAGGCAGCTGACAAAACGGTGCGATTGCGTCGTTGCCAAACGCAATGGCAGCATCACCGACCCGCGCCGCGTCAATCGCAGCATCTTTAATACCCTTGGCAACCCCAAAGCACTGCCTTTCCTGTCAGGCAGTCAACAGCTTTCGGCCGGATTCGGACGGTTCGGTATGGGGTGTGGCCTGGTGGCGGCGGTCAGGGATCAGCGCGATGACAACAAACCTGACGCGACTCGTCCCGCCAATCCGGGACGCGCCGCGCCCGCGCCAAGTCCACCCGCTGCTACACGGGATCCGCCAAGCGCACCCGCCCCACAGGCTGTGGCCGATACACCAAGCCCGCCTGATACGCCAAGTATACCCGGTACCCCCGACAAGCCGAGCAAGCACGAGGGCAGGGAGCACCACGGCAAACACGATCACGACCACAACGATGATGACGATCATGACGATCACGACCACAACGATCATCACGATCATGATTGGGGAGGGCCGGGCAGACATGCCAGATAGGACAGATCGCTCCTGGGGGTATTGAAACGGGCACTGCTATTTGGATCTTGGAGCCTTGCTTAAAATGGAACCATTGCCGGAGAGGGGCTCCACTTAACGGGAAACCCTATTCCGCAACGCGCTTTTTTGCGTGATCATCGAGGAAGTGTTCTGATCTGCGCGACATCCGCCGATAGAACTCTGGCAATCCCGGCGTCAGTCCGGCGGCCCTTTGCTTGGCGGCGTTGAGCAATCTGCGGCTGGCGGCCGATCGCAATCGCAACGCCTCTGTGAGTTGTGCATGAATTCGTTGCAGTTCGACAAACTGCGAAGACGCAGCGACGTCGTCGCCGCCGATGACGGCAAAGACTTTTGTTCGGGTGCTCTTTCCCTTCAGCGCCAGTGTCCCGGCCTCAAGGAGCGCATACCCTGGCAGCAGTTTTGCAGTGCTGTCGGAAACGAGAATGTCGAAGCCGACCTCCTTGCAGGACGATTCGATTCGCGCTGCAACGTTGACCGCGTCACCGACCGCCGAGTAATTGAAGCGCGCCTCGGCGCCCATGTTGCCGACGCAGGCAATTCCGGTATGGATCCCGATCCCGATTCCGACTTGTTGCTCGCTGCCGAAGCCAAATGCGTCACTCGCATTGAGGCCGGTCAAAGCTTCGCGCATGGCCAAAGCGGCTTGAACAGCCTTGCCGCCATGATTGGCGACATCGACGGGCGCGTTCCAGAAGGCCATGATCGAGTCTCCGATAAACTTGTCGAGCGTCCCTTCATTTGCGATCACATGGCGGCTAAGCGCGTCGAGAAGCGTGTTGAGGAATGCCACGACCGCGGTCGGCGTGAGCCGCTCGCTTATCTCCGTGAAATTGCGCACGTCAACAAACATGACAGTCAACTCGCGATCATCTCCCCCAAGACGCAGCGCGTTTCTTGTATGCTCGATGCGATAGAGGAGTGACGGTGACAGATAATGGCCGAAGGCCCGCCGGACTTCACGGCGCTCCCGGTCTGTCACCAGGAAGCGGAACGCGGTCGCAGCGAAATGGGTGATCGATCCACTGACGATCGGGGCCAGGGGATCGAACAGCAGTCCCCCATAATAGAACGCCAGCCAGGAGGCGACGAGGGCAAGGACAGTGATCAGCAAACCGCAGGCAAGGGCCACCGCCGGGCTGACGAAAGTCGTCAGCATCACCAGCAATGTGCCTATGACCGCAACGGACAGAATTTCGACGCCATTGGCCCAATCGGGTCGCGCTAGATACCGACCGGTCAAAATCTGCTCGACCGTTTGCGCATGCAGCGAAACACCGGGTACGTTCTGTCCAAGAGCGGTCGTGCGAATGTCCTGCAGACCGGCTGCGGATGTTCCGACAAATACGATGCTGCCATCAACGGCAGCCAATACATCGGGTGAGGGGCCATCGGCAGCAAGTATTTTTCTGGCGGAGATGTATCTCTCGGCCGTATCGGAGCTGACATAGAGCCAAAGCTCGCCTGTCGCGGTTACCGGGACGACGAAATCGCCGATTTTGACGTCTGTTATGGTGTCCTTTGCGTCGGGCGCGTCAGCCAGTACGTAGGTCGACGCGCCTTGGGCGACGCGCAGTGCCTCGAGCGCAAGATTGGGGTATAGCTGCTCGCCATCGCTCAAGAAGAGCGGGACCGTGCGTACTACCGTCGAGGGGTTACCGGGGTTGAGGCTGATATGTCCAATGCCGGTGGCGTTGGCCTCCAGCTGTGGCCGAAGTGGCGTTGCGGCCTTGATGCGGGGAGGCGCTCCTGTGGGGCTTTCACCGGTAAACGCGATGCCGGCCTTCACCGGCGGGCGATAGTCTCCCTCGTTGGAGAGGCCAAAGCCGAGGACAACAGGCTTCCCGGCAATTGATTTTGCAAAGATTTCGTCATTGTCGGGAAGCCGGCTGATGATTGATGGATCAATTCCGGCAACGTCGCGAACAACCGAGCGCGGCGATAGACGGTCAGGCTCGGCAAAAAGGATATCGAATGCGATAGCCGAGGCCCCTATATCGGAAAGTTTTTCCACGAGAGTAGCAATGCGATCGCGCGGCCATGGCCACTGGCCGTATTCTTTCAAAGATGCTTCATCAATGTCGACCACGCGGACCGGCAGGTTCTCGAACGCGCGCGGCGAAATACGCTGATATTCGTCAAACGTCAGTTCACGCGCCATCTTGAGCAATGGTGGGTCACTCGCCCGCAGGATCGTGAGCGCCGCTACGATCGCCAGGCCGATAATCACGCCAAGTTGCTGCGCACGTGTCATGCCAAACCAGACCTTGTGCTGGAAGCCTAACGACACCTAGTCGCAATCGGAGGAGACTTGGTCCGGTTCACCTGCCGCTGCACCACGGAGAACTGTATGCTGCATTTTTCTCCGGACGGACGCAATCGTGAACGTCGTCGATGAAAAATCATCAGATCGCTAATTATCGTTGGACGTCGGTCCGAGTTCAAATACCTGGAACCTGTTCCGGCCCGCTGCCTTCGCGGCATAAAGGGCCATGTCGGCCCGCTTGAAAAGCTCAGAAGGCGTACTTGAGTCGACCAGAGCGACGCCAACAGATGCTCCCAGTCGGAGGGTCTGGCCATGGTTTTCGATCGACCGGCTCAAAGCATCGACGATTTCCTGGGCCAGCTTGCCAATCGTATCTGTGGGAGAGTGTCTAACGAGAACCGCAAACTCATCGCCGCCGATACGCGCGACCACCTCTGCCTGCCTACAAACGTCCTTGAGTCGGTGGGCAACTTGCTTCAGACAATCGTCGCCGACCGAATGGCCCAAGGTGTCGTTGACCTTCTTGAATCCGTCGAGATCGATCAAAAGGAGAGCGCCGGCAGCCTCGGTTTCGGCGCGATGCGCGCAAAGATCCGCAAGTTTGGCCTGGAATTGGCTCCTATTGGCTAGTTCCGTCATCGGGTCGAATTCGGCAAGATATCTCGTTTGATCCATCAGGATCTTCTGCTCGGTAATATCCTGCTTCATGCCGAAGATGCGTACAGGCACCCCGCCTTCGCATTCCACTGTGGCCGTCACCCGTACCCAGCGGCGATTGCCCTGCGCAGTGACAATCTCCGCATCCATGCTGAAGCCGCTGCGCTCCTCGATCGCGCGCGTGCGCCGCCTGTGTAGCTCACGGGCGGATTCTTCCGAATAGAACTTGACGATCTCATCCCGGTCCAGCGACGACCCGCGTGGCAGATCGAATATGTCGTAAACAACGTCCGTCCAGCGCAAGGTCTCATCAGGGAGATTGCATTCCCAGACACCAATCCTGGCGGCCAGCGAGGATTGATCGAAAATCCTCTGTCTGTGATCGAGCGCTGCTGCCTGCTGGCGAATGCGTGTCTCCATGGCATCCAGCTCCGCCCGTATTTGCATAGCGGTTTCCGCGTCGTCCCGGCGGGTGATCGACGAAATCATGTCGGCCACCAGATCAGCGAGGCGGCGCGTCTTCGCAGCGGACACGCTCCGCGTAGGAGTATCGGACATATTGGAGCTCAATTGAATTTCCTGGTGCGGCACACGCAACAGTTGCGCAGAAGCGATTAAGACTTTCTATATGGCGGCTGCGGCAATCAGGCCGGCATTGCCTTTTCGTGAGCGCAGGCTCGCTGAACCCATGAACATGGTTACAGATTGAAGAACACCGTATAGACGAGGCGCTCTTCAACGACCTTGCGCCGCCGCGTGGCACCGCCACGCTGCTCGGGGATCGTTCTGTCCGTATAATACCGCTCGTACTCTCGGATGACGAGCCGCGCCGGTTTGCCGCCTGTTTCGGGAAGCGTCATGTCCGCATTCCAGATCACTGGGTCGAAAATGTCCGTCGGGATAGGTATCGTGCCTCCTGATCCGGAAATATCGGAAACATTGACTGTGGGATCGAGACGCATCTTTTCGCCCAGACGGTTTGCCACGGTGGCCGGAGCCTCGGTTCGAGCTGCGGGCTGATCGAATAGCGTTGTTGTCACAATCGGGCCAATGCCACTTACCGGCGCCAGCAATGCGGACGTCAGCACTTTCTGGTCAGTCCACGCGAGATCGGAGTCGATAGCCGGGTCGCGCGTTTGCAGCACGACTTCGATCTTGTTCCTGCCCGTTTCGACCGCCTGACCGGGGAAGGGTATGAAGGATATGCCCTGATATTCTGAATCCGTTGGAAACTTCATCGGTCCATGGCTTGGAACACTACCGCGAAGCTTTACGGCAACCACGGCTCCATTGCGTTGGAACGAGGAACGGCGGCGCGGTAGAACCTGCGAAAAGTCGGCAAGGACGACCTTGGAAACCTTGGCCGATGGCAGCGCATTGGGCTGATAGCGTACCAAAGCCAGCCGCACGAACGGCATGTAGCTGCGGCCCGGATCAAGCTCAATGTCGCAATACCACAGCGCCCGCGCCTGGTCCCAATGGACGCGGTGCCCGATGACCTGTACTTGGACACCGGCAGCTGCGGGCTCGAGCAACGGCACCACCTCGTTAAACACCCGCGCCGGGAAATCGGCGATCCGGGTTGAGTTTTTTGGCAAAACCGTATCCCAAAGCGGATCAAGGCCCCATTGCGTGACCAAAGGTACCATGGGTGTGGGAATATCGGTGAACCGGGCATTGTCCTGCAGGATGACGACGCCGAGCAATTCGCCATTGCCTGAGGAAAACCATGGCCGTTCGAGCCATACACGCAGGCCGTTGCCGAGCCGGACAGTATCAAGCGACTGGTTGCCAGGCGTTTCCTGCCAACGGAAGGTGGGTACGATATAGACAACGCGCGGCTCGTTCGGAGCGGCGCTGGATTTTACCACAGTAAGAGGCGCTGCACCGGGCTGGGGGAGGAACGGAGCACCCGGATCGTCCTCCGCACCAAGTGCAAATTTCTGTCCATCTGCGATAGGTCCGAGCCGGGTCACGAGGTCTTTCTGCGCATAGAGGGAGGGCGGCAGATATTCGCGGAAGCGGGTCGTCGCGCGCAACCTGTATTCGATGAGTCTGAATTTCGTGTCCCCGAGCTCGTGGCGGTCGCCGCGAGCACGCGGCCGCTGTGGATCATGGTCTTGGGCACTGACGGCTCCACTGAGATCGAAGGAGTTCACGTGATTTTCGCCGAGGAGGATTTCCCCGAGCGCACCGTTGGAATCGATCAGTTCGGGTCCAGGCTTTTCCAGATCGTCGACCCATTCTTTCCAATGGGCCTCGACTTCAAACTTGCCGCTACTGGGACCGTGCAAGCGGATATTGGCGCGCAGGTCTGCGTGCTGATCGCCCAGACTGCGCGTGGTGCCGAGCTTGATCAGTTCCGGCAGGCAGACAGGCTGCTGCGTCGCGTGGACAAGGGTGAGCTCGCGGTAGGGGGTCATCATCCATGCACAGCCAAGCTCGGCCATGCCACGCAAAAAATCACGTTCGCCCGCTGTGTCGATCCACGCGGGTAGGCCCAGCGTGTCAATGAAAGCCTTGTGAATGAAACTGGAATAGCGCAGCCGCGCAATGCGGCCCTTGGCAACGAACAATGTCAGGACCCGTTTGTCCTCGTCCCATTTCGGCGCGCCGTCATCGTTGAAATTTTCATCGCAAGGCGGGTCCTGCAGGGCTGCTGAACGTTCCTGAAGGAGGATCCGGAACCCGGTTGAATCCGGCCAGTCATTGGCATGGGCAACAACGAGAACGAGTTCCTGGTTCGGCGCGCGCACCACGGCGGCGCTCGGTCCGAGAACGACCGGAACGGTGACGCCAGGAATCTGATTTCCCGGCATTGCTCGCACTGCAAAGCCCCCGGATGCGCCGTCGGGCAAATAGGGAGTGGAGACAAGTTCCTCGCGGTGGATCACATATTGCCCGGCCGCAAGACGATCGCCGGTCGGATTGTCGGGTGACGGCAGACGCAAGGGCAAAACCGTCCGGGTTGCCACACCCGCAAGCGCTGCCGGTGTGATCAGTTCCGCGTTCGACGTGGGAGTCAGATCGTTCAGGCTACCGGCTTCGCGCGCGGCGATACCGTAGGCTTTCTTTATCGATGCTGGATCCGCAAACAGCGGGTCAAACAAACCATGCTGCTCGCATTGCAGTTGCGATGATTTTGGCGGAATGACGTGCCGTTCATTGACGGCGGTATAGTCGAAATCCTGTGAAGCGGGGAGCTCAGTTGCCGTCTTGAACGCATCTGTTGTGAGATAAGCTTCAGGATCGACGTTCCAGTTGCTACGGATGACCATGCGCTCAAGCGACTCGCCTTCGCTGGTCCGGGCACGGTGCAGAAGTACCGGGGGATCAACCGGCTCGAACCGCCAGTAGCCGACGGGTTTTGTGACCTGCACGTCCTTTTCAAGCGACCGGTCGTCCACGGTCAGACTGTTGCCCGCAAGATCGACGATGCGGGCGCGAAAGCGATATTGTGTGCCGAACCGCAGCCGCGGCAGGCTGCCCTTCGCGGCGACGAATGTCGCGACAAGACCGTTGCCGCCACTCGCCGCTTCATCCTTCACATCTTCCGGGCTCTCTCCCTGAACGCCGGAACCGGGATCGTTGCGCGCGCGGAGTGTCTTGCCGGGCCGTTGGGTAACAAGGCTCCAGCCAGCCCACCGGAACATGGACTCGTGCAGATAATGATCATCCGGGTCGGCATCGTCGCTGGCAGAGCTCGTGGTCGACGCGCCTTTCACGTAGCCTTCGTCCTCAGGAAGCGCCAAATCCTCGCCCGGGCCAATAAGCCGATAGTTGCCGTGACGCCGGCAAAGCGAGTGCCAAGCCTGATCGACGCCCCCGAAAATCGGCTGCACGTCGACGCGATATCCGCGCAGCACGTCTTCGGTAAAGAGAACGATCTTCTGCGACGCTGCCGACCCCGATTTGACCGCTGCATCCTTGAGCGCGGCCGAGGCGGCACTCTGCGCAATCGTCAGGGCCTTGCCATGCCGTGATATGCCGAGACCGCCCGACCGCAAAGCGGCGACGGGTTGCTTGTCGCCTGTGGTATAGGTCACCGCGCCATCTGCACCGAGTGCCAGGCTCTTGCCGACAAGATTCTGTGCCGTGATGACGAAATCGACCGTCTTCAAAGCAGCACCGTCCGGGTCCACCTGATAGACGTCAAACAGCGTGCGCTTTTCGTTATCCCACCTGTCATCGGCATTTTGTAGTTTGAGCAGGCCGCGTTCGTGGTCCTGTGTCCTTGGCCGGGTTGTGAAGCGCTCCTTGTCGGCCAGCCAGGCGGTTCGCGGGCAGGCGTCGTCCGCAGGATCATGGGCATTGGCCCACGATAGATTGAGCGACATCAGACCCTTTGCCTGCGGCCCAGCACCGATTGCCTGATCGATAGGCGAATCCGGGCGCAAGACGCAGTCAATCACGAGGCCGAGACGGCGCAACAGTTGGGGATAGTCGCTATAGGATGCGACAATCTGGTGGAAATCGAAATCCGGGGCTTTGGGAGGTGCGGGTACGTCCACCAGTTTCGGCCGACGCAACTGTTTCTGGGCGTCGAGTTTGTCGAGTTTTTTCTTCGTCAGAGGCTCACGCCGGTAGAAACGGTCGGCCTGGTAGAACGCATATTCCGCAGCCGAGGAGAATTGCGACATGATGCTCGCATCCGCGCCACCACCTGCGGGATCGTGCCAGTCCGGCGGGAGAACGCGTGCAGAAAATGCGGCACCCGGTCTCGGGTTGCCCTGCTCGTCGACATCCGCGGCAGTGCTTTGTGCGCGATAAACACTCTTTGTTCCAAAGACGGCATTGCGCAGCCTGTTTTCGATACCTTCGCGATTGTCATCGTCGAAAAAGCGATTGAAACCCGGAACCAGGTATTCGATCTGCCGGTCACCGAGATTGAACTTTTCGGTGCGCGTGCCGAGATCGCCTAACATGCCCTTCAATCCCGGATGTGCTAGCGACCATGGCAGGAGCGTCGGAGGTGTGCCGGTCGATTGTACAGCCAGGTTTTTGTAATGCTTGCGCAGCGTGCCGAGGACATTGCGCATCGGGAACGAGCGTAGGTTGACCTTGCTCATGTCCTTGAACACGAAGCCGCTGACCGGCGTCTGATCGGAGAAAAGCTTTGCCCATAGTTCCGGATCGCTTTCGCTGACCGGGTGCAATTCGAGTTCATCCGGCCCAAGCGCAAGTGAGAATTTTACCTCGGCAAGTGTTTTGGGCCAGTTCAACCATTCTGGAAATGCCTTCAATACCTGTTCGTCAGGTGCTTGCGGCGTGAGCCGCGGAGAAGCGACGATGGACACCCGCAATTGTCCGGCGAATGGTCCCTCTTCCATGCGGCCGTTTGGCAATACCGTCCATAGAATGGTTTGTTTTGCCATTGTCCCCTCCTTAAGCGAACGCTTCTACATATTCGCGCCAGGCATAGTCAGTATCGACGTCGATCAGGTCGAGTTCATCTGGAATCGGCAGTGCAGCATTGACCCCCATGAGATCGCGGAATGTCGGATCGCCATTGGCACCGGCAAACTTGCGCTCGCACGTCACCGTTACACTCGTCGAGAACATGAATATTTCGATCTCGATCGTCAGCTGTGCCTTGCCGACGCATTTGCCACTCTCGAACTCATAGCGGAGCTCAAGGTAGAGCTCGAGCGAACAGGATATCAGGCCAAGTACGCTGACATAGCCACCGAGGCGGAAATAGCCGGTGAGCGAGCAAGCATCTTTCTCCATGCGGAAATAGATGCCGGCCATGACGTGAACGCCGCCCGAGGCAACGCCGAGATCAATCGAGATGCTGGCGCCGAACTCAAATGACGCCTCCAATATCTGGATACCATGCGGGTCGAGCGTGATGCCGAAGAAGCCGCCGCCACCGAAGAGCGAAACGGTCAGATTGAACGGCTGATCGCGTGTGCAGAAATTGAACCGCACCGCAAGTGGCTGGCCGATGAACGGTACGGTAAAGCCTGCGCCAAGGCTAAGATTGCTCAGGTTGAACAGACCTATGGCGATTGTGGGCAGGGTGATGGAAAACCCAGCGTCGATGCCCTGGGGTGTGATGTCGAGGAAGGGTGGATCGGAAAATCCATCGAGCGGGATGAGATCGCGCAGCGTCTCCACGAAGCTCAGCGGGCCGACGAACTTGATATCGTTGAGGAGAACATCGACATCCATCTTGGCGGCGCTGTCAACGCGGAACTCGATCTTCTCGAAATTGAGCTCGATGAAGCTTGCCGGGGCGATCAGGACAAGATCGAAGTGTTTCAGGCTGCACACGACATTGATCTTGGGTGCGCTGACGCCGTTCTTCTTGACCTTGGCTTCGACCGCGACAAGAAAGCCGTGCTTGTCATTGGCGCGGAACATTGGGTTCTTGGCCTTGTCGACGCCGGGGAGCGCCCAATTGTCGATCAGCGGGTTCCAATCGAAGCGGATGGTAAGTTCGTCACCAGTGAGCATTTCGAGGAGCTTCAGAAGATCGCCGGCAGCGGCGAGGACTTCCACCACCACCTCCATGGCAGTAAGGATGGCTTGCTTCGGCGCACCGTCGAGAAGACGTGATGCTTTGATCGTGTCGTGCAATGGCGTGATCTTGCCTTGCAGAGTCGTCAACAGCCCGCCGAGTGTGGCCGGATCGCCGAGCAGATTGGGAAGGTTCTGTGGATTCCCGACGATCGCATCAAGCGCCGCAAAGAGCTCTTTGCCCTGCGCAATCAAAGTCGTGATTGTCGCGACGTCATTGGACAGGGTTTTTATCTGGCCGGCAATTTGTTTCAGCGCCTGGCGGAACCCCGCGGGCAGGGAAACGCCCGCTACTTGCGCATCGGCGGCTGCAAGCAACTGATCGGCCTTGTTGTTGAGATTGGTCAAAGCCACGGCCAACCCGGCAAGGGCAGGCGCCTTGTCGACACTGATCACGCTGAGCAACGGCCCAATTTCTGCCTTGACCGAGGCGAGAGCGGTCTTCAGGTCGTTGACGCGCGCCTTTGCATTGGCCACGAGGGTCGCCTCATAGGCCTCGGCCTGGTCGATCAGATCGTCAAGCGTCGCCTTCGCTACCTCGAGCGCTGCGTCCGCGATTGCGCCCGGTTGATCGGCAAGGCGGGTGACAAACTCGTAGAGGCGCCCGAGACCGTTGATGAAGCTCTCGACCTGGGTACTGGCCTCGCTCGCAAATTTCGGCACCTGCTCCGGTTTGTCGCCGAGATTGGTGACCATCTGGATGACGTCGCCGAGCGGGATGCAGCCGAAGAGCAGGGGCAAAGGTAAGTCCGACAGAGTCGCCGGGAACGCGTCCGTCCCCGTCATTTTGCCATCCATGAAGTTGGAGACATTGCCGGTGACGGGTCCGGTAAGGCGCGACAGCGCGCTCGGGGTCAAATTGGGCTGGACAAATCCGCCCGACCGGTCGCCCTGGGAAGAGAAATCGAGCTGCGCCATCCCGGGCTTAGACAGGACATCGACGAACACTTCACCCTGATTATTGGTGAAGCCGGACTGCAGGAAACGTGCATTCCACACGATGGTGTTGGATTTCGGACTACCGGTCAGCTGGGCGAGAGCCGCAATTCGAACCTCTGCCTCATCTACCTTCGGATAGAAGAGCGGTTTTGACAGATTTTCACTGTAATTGCGAAGCTTGATATTGTGGGCCTCAACAAAGCCGTTGAACGTTATCGTGTCAGCTTCGACCGATGTATCGCCAGCCTTGGCACTTGTGGCGAGTGCCACGCGCTGACGACGCAGCGGCGCTATTTTCCATCCGGAATGGGACGGATCGTTCCAGGCGGTTTGCGCCATTTTCGCATTGGCTTCTGCGAGATCGAAATTTGGCTTGAGGACCTCAGCATTGCCATTAAGGACCGGGCTCGCCAGGGAGTAGTCGATGAAGATCATCGGCAATTCGAACTGGACAGTACGGCCATCGATGTCGGTGGCTGCCATCTGGAACTTGAAAGGCTGCCCACCGACAAAGGGCCAGAACATCGTCTGGCTGCCGCTGATCGTGCTCGGGCCTATGTCGGGCCGATCGAGGCTCGGTGTCACCGTCGTGAGGATACGAACACTCGAGAACGGAAATTGGCGGTGCAGCCAGATCGTCTCGGCAATGTTCGAAAGATCCGGATTGACAAATTTGCGCTCGCGCTCACGCACGATAATGAACAGACGCTGGCGCAGATAGGCGGTGTTGCCCGGCACGGCCTGATCCGTGCCCTTGCCGTTATGGAACTTGCGTTCGCTGACTTTGATCAGGGAAACACGGTGCCCAAAGGGGAAAAGGAAGCCCTTATAGACGACGCGCACATAATGGTCGCGGCCCATCGTGCCGCGGTGCGCCCATTCTTCGACCGACAGCCCGACCGGATCCCAGCCGCCCCGCGAGTCAAGCCAGCCGCCCAGGGCCGACAACATCAACAGATTCGTATTCACCGGTCGCGGCGTGTAGTTGGATTTGGAGAAGTTCGATGAGAGATGCACGATCTGAAAGCGATCGAAATCGTCCATCGGCATGCGGAACGGACTATTGTTCGGGTCAGGGAGATTGCCTGACGGATAATCCGATGACATGGGTTTGGGCGATCCCTCGCCGGTCAGGGCCCACACGGCCCTGATTGTGCGCAGAGGATCGGGATTGGGCGGTTCGATGATCTCGCCGCTCGCTGGCGATGCGACCAGACGGGAATGCCACAGCTCGGTGCGGGCCGTCTGCTGCGATTCGACGGGATGGGCCGCATGGCGCCAGCGTTCGCCGCTGTGTGGGCTGAGGATCAAACGCCAGGGCATTTCGATCGCGGTGTGGTTTGCGGCAGGTGCGACCGGGCTTGGACCGCGTCGCCTCAGAATGATCCCGGGGTCGATGACCGGTCCGATCTGGGCCAGGTCGGAGGGGCCGGGCTTCAAGGCTTTGAGGCCGGCACCCCCCGTTGCCTGTCGCAATTCCATCGTGCTCGTATCGCCTTGCACGGCGGCGATACGCAGGCTACGGGCGGCAAAGCTCGAAAGCGACGCGCGCTGGCGGGCACTGAGTTTGCCGAGATTGGAAGCAAAGACGTCCGTGAAAATGATGGGAGGAAAGTAGGACGTGCCCGGCGGGCGCGCATTGGCGGGGACCGACAATTCGAGCGCTTCGCAGGCGGCAAGAATATCCTCCAGCGTGTAGGGAATGTCGAATCCGTCCGGCACCTTGAACGAGATCCTCGATTCACCGGCGATGCGTGCGCGCACCGGCGGCCCGGTGACCGTTTCAGCACCGCCGGGCTCGGGCTTCTGAGGGGTCGTCGGCCTCGGCGCCGTCTGATTGGAGGTTCCGGTCGGCGGGGTCTCGAAGAAGGTCTCTTCCGTGATTGTCTGTGGTGGAAAATGCAGGATGAGATAGGCAGCACCCGCGCCTGACTTCTGTAGCCGGGGCTTCGCCCCTGTTACAACGTTGAGATTGATCAACTCGAGACGGAGCACGAGCATGTCGCGCGGACGCACCACGGGGTGCCCGCGGCGGGTTGCGTCGAAGAAATTCTCGTTGGGGTCGGGTATGAAAATGGGCCTGTCGGGAATATTTACGATCGGACCCGTCAAGACATCGGTCTGACGCGACCCGGCCACGGTTGCTGTACCGGGCCGAAGTGTCGACGATGCTGCCGTTACCTTCGTTGTCACGGTGGTAGGTGTCGGTTTCTTCGGAGGCATCACGACCCTTCCTTTCAGGAAACGACCAGCAATTCATTCAATGAAGTTCGATATTTTCCCCCATGCACATCCTGTGCGGCATCAGGTGT
Organism: Hyphomicrobiales bacterium; assembly: GCA_900473175.1. Lineage (GTDB taxonomy): Bacteria > Pseudomonadota > Alphaproteobacteria > Rhizobiales > Rhizobiaceae > Phyllobacterium. Next base: position 99,110 of record UCKM01000001.1, read on the forward strand.
CAGCGGAATGGCCAACCTGCACATGACAGCGCGGGTGACCGACCCGTCTCCATCAAATGTCACCCGGCGCGGGATTTTATGTGATTCTCGCGGCATGCCACCGGGGTGGCGATATCGGATGGCCGTGTCGATATTCCCTGCGTTGACTCAAATACTGAATCGAGCCGAACCAGAATAAGCTGGCTTGGTATGCTCGCGGTTTACTCGAATTCCGATGAATAATTCGATTTAGGATATCAAGCTGCGACCAGATTAACCTCTCAAATCTGATTTGAATACTAGCCCATAGGGATTAAAGTAGCGGAGCAACGACCGTGTGCAAGTGGATCAGAAGTGTGGCTGACATTATCGTGAGTGAGCAGCGGTAGTCACGATTTCGTTTGCCAAAGAATTCCCGGCGTTGGAAAGTTACTAAACTTAACAGTAAAAGGGCGGCTTATTGAACAAACAAATAGATACCAATCTCAGGGTAATCCTCGTGGGGGGCTCTTCCAATGTGGGAAAATCAGTGGCAGCGGAAGCACTGGCCAAAAGACTAGGCTGGCGCTGCGTCTCGACGGACAGCCTTGCCAAGCATCCGGGACGACCATGGCCGCAGAATAAGAAAGCCGTTCCCGATCATGTATCCGAACACTATGTCAGTTTGAAAGCCGACGAACTGCTTGAGTCCGTTGTCCTTCATCACCGGAGGATGTCGCCGCTGGTCGCCGAATTTATTTGGGCGGTCGTGAAGAATGCAGGCGCCGAGAAGGTCGTACTTGAGGGAGCGGCACTTTGGCCATTCATTACAGCCGGTCATCACTTGAAGGAGGTTGGGGCGATCTGGTTGACGGCCAGCCCTGAGACGATACGATCGCGCATACATCAAAGCAGCGGATATGTGAACGCCGATCCGCGCAGTCGCGCCATTATCTCCAAGTTTCTTGAACGAACCCTGATGTTCGACCGTAAAACGACCCAGCTTGTCATGGAGCATGGTTGCAAGGTTTTGGAAGCCGACGAATATCCAGGTACGCAAGAACTCGTCAATGACATCGTCTCCAATTTGCGCGCGGACCTTCCTGCACCCACACAGCCAAGACGGTAAGTACATCAGCTCCAGAGAGCTATGCCTTCAACTCGCCCGCGCTTAAACTATGCAACAGCGTTTCGAGGGGCTGGGGACGATGGAACAGGAAACCTTGACCAAAACCAACGCCAAGTGAACGGAGAATGCCGACAGCATCGGCATCTTCAATATGTTCGGCAACCACGTCCACACCAAGTTCGCGGGCGACCCCACCAATCGAAGCAACGACAGCCTGATTCAAGCGGCTGTTGGAAAGCTTCTCAATAAATGCGCCGTCGATCTTGATGCTGTCCACCTTGAAGTGATGCAGATAGCCAAATGAACTCAGACCTGCGCCGAAATCATCAAGACTGATACGGCACCCCGCTGCTCGGGCTTCCTTGACGAAATGTTCAGCTGCCTCGTAGTTGTTGACCGCGGTTGTCTCGGTGATTTCGAATATGAGGCGCGAAGGGGCGATCTGGGTCCGCTCCATCGTCGATTGCAGGAATTCCCAAAGTGTCGGATCGCTGATCGTACTCGCCGACAGATTAATGGCGATAGCGACTTTTTCCATCGTCATCAGCTTGGGTCCATAGGTCTCAAGCGTGTGTTCGATGATCCAGCGATCGACAATCCCCATGAGGCCGAAACGCTCGGCGGCTGGTATGAACTCCGTCGGCGCGATGATCTTGCCGTCGGTGCCGATCATCCGGGAAAGGATTTCGATATAGACCGTGTGTTCGGTGTTATCGGCGATTTGCCTTACCTGCTGCCCATAAATCTCCAGCCGGCCCTCAGATAGCGCTTCCAAAATTCCCGACGCGGCCTGGATGCTGGCCAGGTTTTGCCGTGCTGCCCCGGTATTGGCGTCGTAGATCGCCGATCTATTACGACCTTCCGCCTTGGCGGCGTAACAGGCGGCATCCGCGCGGGCGATGGTTTCGCTCAAGGTGAGCGCCGGATCATCAAGCACAGCAATGCCAATGCTGGCGCCGATTTCCTGCGTCTTTCCGTCCCAATGAAGCTTGACCTTGCGGATTTCGGCGATCAACCGTCCGGCAATTTCGTCGGCATCCTCAAATCGCGTGACTGCGATAAGAGCCGCGAATTCATCGCCCCCGAGCCGCCCGATGATCGCGTCGCGAGGGAGGGTTTCCTTCATGCTGGACGTTGCCAGTCTCAGCAAGGCGTCGCCGGCCGCATGGCCAAGCGTATCGTTGACCATTTTGAAGCGATCAAGATCGATGTATAGCAAGGCGTGCCGGCCGACTACGTGCGGCCCCCCGATCACCCGCGAAGTCGCAAGCTCAAATGCCCTGCGATTGAGCAGTCCGGTCAGGGCGTCATGGGTCGCCGCATGAGAAAGCTCGCGCTGCAAATTGCGCGCATTGGTGACGTCCTGGACGACCAGGACCGAGCCGGTCACTGCGCCAGCTTGATTGAAGATGGGCGAGGCAAGGTCACGTATCGACCGGCGTACCCCATCGCTGCGTATCACGACCGCGTTTTCCTCCCGGTCTACCGTCGACCTGCTTTCCATCGCCCGCATTGTCGACGATGTGAGAACTCTCCCAGTTCCCTCATCGACAAGGCTCAGCGCGTCACTCACGGATGATCCAATGAGCTCTGCCGCACCGCGCATCAATAGTTTTTCGGCGGCGGGATTGGCGAATGTCACCACGTCGTCGACGCTTGTGGTCAGAACAGCATCTCCGATGGACTGCAGCGTTACGCGATAAAGGTCTTTTTCCCTGGCGAGCGCTTCCTCGCTGAGAACCTGCTCCGTGATGTCCCATATGCTGCCCATCAGCATGGCCGGCATGCTTTCATGTCGAACAAGCCGGGCGAGGGCGAAGACATGTCGGACTTCCCCATCAGGTTTGATGATTCGGTAGCTCATCTTCATCGGTGCGCCGGTTTCATAGGTGGTTTCGATGGCGCGTTCCGCCATCGCGGCATCGTCAGGGTGCAACGATTTGTGCCATGTGGCCCGCGGCACTTCCTCTGGGCCAGGACCAATGCCGAATATCTCCCGCATCCGCCGATCCCATGACACCGTCTCGGTTTCAATATTGAAGTGCCAAAGACCAACTTGACCGGCATCGAGTGCCAACTGCACGCGCTCGTTCAATAGCATCAGTTGATGTTCGGCATTCTTCTGCTCAGAAATGTCAGTCTGGACACCAATCATCCGTGTCGGCTTACCTTCTGCGTCCCATTCAACGACGCGGCCGCGATCCAGCACCCAGACCCAATGCCCGTCCTTGTGGCGCAGCCTGAATTCCGTTTCGATCCGTGGAATCTCTCCAGCTATATGCCGCTCGCCGCTTTCAATCGAACGCTGGCGATCATCAGGATGGATAAGAGCCAGCCACAAGTCACCGTTGTCGCCCAGTTCATCCTCCCGGTAGCCAAGCATCTTTTTCCATGTCGATGAATAGTAGCATTGTCCGGTGACGAGATTGGAATCCCATACCCCAAGACCGGCAGACTCCAATGCAAAACTCCACCGATTGGCCTCCGCGCTATCGGATGACTGGTAGGGCCGTGTGTGCAGGCGCATATTGCGAACGTCCGTCATGGCTGGAAGCTAGCACGGAAAGCGGCAAAATACAGTTAATGTCTTGTGGAACACATTAGTGGTATTGCAGTGCACAATTTTATTGCAATGCAACAAAAAGCGGCTATCTTATCGTAGTTGGGAGGAGCAATTGGTTGCAGAGGGTGACAACAATGCTCCAAATCGTAATTCTGATCTGCTCGACAAGTCTTGCGCCTGCGGATTGTCAAAAGGACACTGCTCTCGACGTGATAGTGGGCCCGCAGGCGAGCAATCCGATGATGTGCGGTATGCAGGGACAGGCCTACGTGGCAAGGACCGCTATTGTTGGCCGTTCGCCGGACGAATACATCAAGATAAGATGTTCGCCGAAAGCAACTACAAAGGCAGTGGCTCTCGATCGGCAGTAGAACCAGACAGAAGTGTCATTGTTGGCCGCATGCCTGCATCTGGTTGCCGTAGCTGTAGGCCATCTCCGCAGTGCTGCGCGCAACCTGCTGCATGCTCGGATTGCTCTTCCAGTCGCCGCGTGCAAAGGCGACCTGGCCAAAATAATAGGCCAGATACAAGTGATAGGCATCGTTGAGTTCGATACCGTTCTTCAAATGACTTTGACTGTGGTACCACCCGACAAAGTTGACCGCGTCGGCAAAATCATTCCTGTCTGCTGTGTACTTGCCCGTCTCGCGTTTGTACTGCGCCCACGTACCGTCCAACGCTTGCGAATAGCCGTAGGCACTTGACGGCCGTTTCCACGGAATGAAGCCGAGCAATTTGGTACGGGGCGGACGTGAACGGGCATTGTAGCCCGATTCCTTGCGGATCGTGGCCATCAGGATCGGCACCGGGACCCCGTATTCTTGCTCGGTCTTCTTCGCTGCGTCGTACCAATTGTCGAACCAGCCATCCCTCTGCTCGAAAACGGCACAAACGTTGTTGATGCGGCTTGGTGCCGAAGCGCAGCCTGTGAGCCCCAGCAGCAAAGCTGCCGCCATGAAGTGGAAAGGTCTGGTCCTCAGCATGTTGGGTCATATACGGCCCAAAGGTTAAGAGTCTTTTGACGAAATGCGCGCGCTGGCGCATCACCGCGAATTCATCTACGATGCGAGAAACGATGACATGCGACTGAACACAATGTGACCTGACATCTTCATTGAAGTCGGAGGGGTGAAGTGGTGCTTTCGTTCGTTGAGATCTTCCGGAACGAACTCGAAGTCATTAACTACCGCCGCCGAGCGATCCAGGATGGAATGGTTGCCGCTGCGCGGGCCAGCACGCGCCGCGGCAGGTTCGACGGCTTCCAGCCCGATGTCGAGCGCCCTGCGGCAAGGCTTGAAACGCCGTACTTCATCACCCCGCGCATAGACGCCACCCTTCAGAATGATGAGGAGACGGGGCGCGAGACAATCCGCACGACGGAAGGCAGCAACCTTGTTGGGCTGGCTCTTTCGGGCGGCGGAATCCGCTCCGCATGTTTTTCGCTCGGGATATTGCAGGGGCTCGATTCCCTTGCGCATCGCAACGAACCGAATGTCCTTGATGCTTTCGACTATATTTCCGCCGTATCGGGCGGAGGCTATATCGCGACTTCGCTTGTCGCGGGTCTGATGCAGGAAAACGCCACGTTTCCCTTTGACAGCCGGCTCGACGAGCAAGAGGCGGCGGAGACGCAGCACTTGCGCGATTTTTCGAATTTCTTGGCCCCGAACGGAATCATCGACTATCTGGTGAGCTTTGCGATCGTGTTGCGCGGCCTTCTGGTCAATTTCGTGATCGTCCTGCCACTCCTGCTTGTGCTTGCGGCGGTAACGGTCGCGCTGTATCCGAACCCCGTTCTGCAGAAATCCTTTGCGCTGACCTTCTATTTCGCTGGCGCTGCCGTGGTCCTCATGGTCGCCAGCGCCATCTATATGTCGCTTTGGAGTAACTCGCTCAAATCCCGCGAAATCCTGCGGTTGTTTCTTGGCTTCATTCTGGCGCTTGTCGCGTTGGCAGCAGTCTTTCAACTGCAGCCCTATATCCTCGCCAATATGATCGTGGCTTCAAAAGCGTCGGTGGCTTCGAGCGAGCCTGGCACGCCTGCGCAGATCCTTCTGCAACTGTTGACTTCTGTCGTGCCGGTAATCAAACCTGCCAGCGGCGAGAACCTGTTCGATTTTCTCCCAAAACTCATAGCCTTCCTGACCCCGGCTGCTACCATCCTGATTGCGGTCTCCCAGAAACTTGCAAATGTGGCAAAGGCATCAGTCGGGGAAGCGACATGGACGGCCATGCTCAAGAAATATGCGAGCCGTCTTGCCCTCTATCTTGCAGCGGTGATTGTCCCCTTGCTGCTGTGGATCACCTATATTTACCTCTGCTACTGGGCAATCGAGAACTATGCACATCATCGCTGTGCCGAGGGCACCACGCGCTGGCTGCGATTGATTACAATGTGCGATTGGAGTTCATTGGCAATCTATTTTATCGTCGCGGCGATCCTTGTTGTAGTGACGCTGTTCATCGGGCCCAACACCAATTCCCTGCACAAGCTCTATCGCGATCGCTTGAGCCGGGCTTTCCTGTTTGAACGCGCACATATTGGCACGCGAAATGCCAAGAGCGACGTCGATACATGGACGTTCTCGTCGTTGAAGCCGCGTGATGAGGAGAGGGATACGTGGATTCCGTCGGCGGCCTATGCGCCTTATCTGTTAACGAACACGGCGATCAATCTCGAAGGTTCGGAAGACTTGAACAAACGCGGTCGCAACGCGGATACCTTCATCTTCAGTCCCTTGCATGTCGGTAGTTGGTGGACGGGCTATGTGCCAACCAAGCATATCGAATCGGCCGTGCCAGATCTCAGCCTCGCGACCGCCATGGCGATCTCCGGGGCGGCCGCCTCGGCCAACATGGGCCGCAATACAATCAAGGTTCTTACTTTCAGCCTGTCGCTTCTCAATATCCGCCTGGGCTACTGGCTGGCAAATCCCGCACGACTTGCGGCTTTCCGCGAGAGGTGGAAGCGTTGGCAAGCCAATCTTGGCAGCTGGTTTTTTGCCATGGAAACGTTCGGCCTGTTGAACGAGAAGCGGCTCAATGTCTATCTGACCGATGGCGGCCACATCGAGAACCTCGGCATATACGAGCTCTTGCGCCGCCGCTGCAAGGTGATCATAGCTGTAGATGCGGAAGCAGACCCGAACATGACTTTCCCGGCACTCGTCAATCTCGAAGTGATGGCGCGCATCGACCTTGGTGTCCGGATCGAGCTGCCATGGCAGGCGCTTCAGAGCGGCGCAATCGGTGTTACATCCTCCGCACTTTATGGGCCGAAGGGATTGCCCGGCGCACGTGGGCCGCATGCGGCCATAGGCACGATCAAATATGATGACGCGAAGGGTATCTTAATCTACATCAAGTCGTCGCTGAGTGGCGACGAGAACGATTACATTCTTGATTATAAGCGTCACAACGCGGCGTTCCCGCATGAGACCACGGTCGACCAGTTTTTCAGCGAAGAGCAATTCGAGGCCTACCGCGCCCTGGGCTTTCATGCCGCGCGTGGACTCTTTGCCGGCACCGACGACTTTGCCAAGCCGAGTTCGCCACCTCCCAATTGGGAAGCCGAGCTTTGCTCTGCTCTTGAATTGCTCAATATTCCACTTGCGATGCGGACCGCAATTTTGGCCCATTTATCGGCTGCGACAAACCCCGATGAATGATCGCTGGTTGCTGCCCGGAATGAATGGGTGCCGATCAAATTATCTCCAAATTTGGCACTAATCCCTATGGGCGAAGAACGTCTAAGTTCATCCGAAGAGATTGCAAGTCATTGAAAGGATGGTATGATATTTTGTGGGTCTGGTCCGCTGAAAGACAGCATTTATTGACGCTCGTGCACGACAAGTTCTGCCGGAAATACGATCTGTAATGTAAAGCCACCACGTTCGAGCGAGGCCGATGCCTCGCCGCCAAGTATTTGTTGTGTGGGCACCTACCTCGCAACCGGAGAGCACTCGCAATGAGGATCTACGAGGCGATCGTTAAGGCATTGGAGGGAGTTGGCGTTGGCGCGGCATTTGGCGGGGCTGGCGAAAATGCGGCCGGCTTGATGATTGCGCTCAAGCACTCGAAGTCGATCAAACCGGTGATCACGCGCCACGAACAGGCTGCCGCCTTCATGGCCTGCGGTTACGCCATGTTTTCAGGGCGTCTTGGCGTTTGCTTCGCCACTGCAGGCCCCGGTGCGTTCAATCTCTTTTCGGGCTTGGCCGTCGCCATGTCAGACTCCTATCCCGTACTGGCAATATCGGGGTTTTCATCGCTCGAATGGAGGGGAAAGGGGGCGTTGAACGAGACGTCCGGGCTAAGTCGCACACCCGATTCTCAAGTCATGTTCTCTGCAACGACGAAGAAGTCATTTCTCCTTTATGACGCCGACAACGCTTGCGATGTTGTGGAAGAGGCCGTCAATCTTGCCTTTGAGGGCCGCCCTGGTCCCGTCCATATCCACGTTCCCTATAACCTCACGCATCAGGGGGTATCGGTCCGCAACTACCGGGACGTTGACCTGCGCATAAAGCCGGTGGTGCCAGACCCTGCCAGAGTCGATGATATTGGCGACCTTCTGGTGGAGGCGCTCTCAAAGGGACAGAAAATCTTGGCCTTGGTCGGGTTTGGAGCTGTCCTAAGCAATGCCGGTCCGGCGTTGAAACAATTGTTCGAGCGCTATCAGATACCCTTCGTCACAACGCTGGATGGCAAGGGCATCATCGAGGAGGGGCATCCGCTGGCAATCGGCGTGTTCTGCGACAGTGGTCACAAGGCAGCGCGGGAGGCTTTCCAGGCGGCCGAGATCATCCTTGCGATCGGCAACTCGTTTGCCCAACATGCGACGTTCAATTTTCGCGAGGACCTGCTGCGAAACAAGAAGCTCATTCACATCAATATCGATCGCGGCGAGATCGATAAGGTCTACAAGTCCGATGCCGCTATCGTTGCGGACGCAACCCTCGCCGTAACGGCATTGCTCGACAGGATGTCCGCCGTCCTTGAGCCGCTGCCCAAACGGTCCTTCAAACGCTACGATTACGGATCAGACAAGATCCACGATGTGATCGGCAAGCTCCACCCCGGCCAGATGGCGCAGGCCTTGTCGCGGCGTCTCCCGGACGATGCGATCGTATTGGCCGATGCTGGGGCTCATCTGACATGGCTCGGATATTACATGGAGCTCAAGGAGGGCCAGCATTTCAGGAAGCCCGGTGGCTTTGGTCCGATGGCCGGGAGCGTCAACGGAGCGCTCGGCGTGAAATGTGCGCATCCGGAAAAGACTGTCATCGTGGGCTGCGGCGACGGGTGTTATCTTCTCTCGGGATTTGAGCTGTTGACAGCAGTCCAGTACGATATCCCGGTGATCTGGATCATCTTCAACGACAACCAGTTCAAACTCATCAAGATCTACCAACTCTCGACATACAAGGAGTCCGGCCTCGTCGAGTTTGAGAATCCGGATTACGTCGCCTATGCAAAGGCTTGCGGTGCCCATGGCTATCGTGTCGACACGCTGGAGGAATTCGAGGCGGCGTTCGATAAGGCCCTTAAGCTCAACGAGCCGGTGATCATCGACGCTCATATCTCTCGCATGGAGATACCGCACTATAGCTCATCACCAGAGGGAGTCTTGGCCGGTCTCGTCGAAAGGCTTGAGGCCAGGGTTCGTTCGAACTGAAAGACTGCGCATTTTTCTGATCATTGCGTGCTGCAATTGGGGAAGCAAAAAAATGGCAATGTGGCGTGAAGAGTATCGAGGGGATGAACAAGCAGAACGCCTGGTGTTCGAACGCCTCGCGCAAGACATGATGGATGTCCAGCTCAAGACGAAGAAATACAGCAAGGCGCCCACCATACAGCGCGCGTTTCACAGCAAAGCGATATTTTCGGCAGTCGATGCCAGGCTCACATTCGTCGATGATCTGCCGGAAGAACTTCGTGCTGGCTTCGCGCAGCCCGGTAAATCCTATTCGACGATTGTCCGGTTCTCGAACGCCAATGGATACGGCCAACCGGACTACAAGCCGGACATGCGCGGGCTTGCGCTTCGCATTACAGTTTCCGACGACGAAAAGCACGATCTCCTCGCGACCAATTTCCCCGTGTCCCATGCGCGGAACGCGGAACAGTTCGTGGCATTCGCAAAAGCGACGGCGGGCGGCATCCTGAACAAGCTCGCGGGATTTGTGCGCCTGCTGTTCAAGTTCGGTCCCTCGGAAGTGATGCGGATGATTCGCAACGTGACGGCGGCCAGGCGACGCAAAGTGTCGAGTGCCGCCCTCGAAACCTACTGGAGCCGCGGGGCCATTCGCTGGGGCGACCAACTCGCCGTGCGTTATCTTTTACGGCCCGCACCCGGCGCGCCCTCGGCGCCGGAACCTTCGGACAAGGACCCGGGCTATCTGTCAAATGAGTTCGCGCGCCGCCTCGACCGCGGTGATGTGCATTACGAGCTGTGCATCCAACATTTTATCGACGCGAAATCCACGCCGATCGAAGATACGGCTGTCGAGTGGCTGGAAAGCGCTTCTCCTCCGGTCAAGGTTGCCGATCTCGTCATTTCGAAACCGAGTGCCGGCATTGCAGAGGCCTTTACAAATACCAGGATTGTCGACGAATTGGCGTTCAATCCCTGGAACACAACCGACGAGTTCCGGCCACTCGGCAACCTCAACCGGGCACGCAAATCGGTCTATGATGCCGGTTCAGCCCATCGCCACATCTACCGATGGCGAACGGAGACGCCGCTGCGAAACCGCGTGCTCGGCGGAATTGCGCGGCAGGGTTTCATGGTCGTCAACCGGTATATCGAATGGCATAAACTATCGCTGCGGTTGAGCCTGCTCAATCTCGACGCATACCGCTATGTGCTGCGCAAGAAAAACCTGATCGACACAGACGTATATGAAGCGCCCCCCACAGCGCGCCCGGTGCCGCCACCAGTCGTGGATGAGGGTGTTCGCCAGACACGGACCTACGACGGCACGTTCAACGACCTGTCGCAGCCCAAGATGGGGTCGATCGGTTCGGCCTTTGGCCGAAACCTGAAGCCCGTCCTGGAGCCAGCCGCATTCGATTCACCCAATCCGATCACTGTTTCCCGCGAACTATTGCACCGCGACACGTTCATCCCGGCGCGATCTCTGAACATTCTGGCCGCAGCATGGATTCAGTTCCAGGTGCATGATTGGGTCAATCATGCCCGCAATCCGCTCGGCAAGGACGATATCATCGTTCCGCTGCCGAAGGGGATGACCTGGAAAAGCAGCGTGGGCGGGCCCACCGAAGACATCATGCGCATTGCCAGCAATTCGGGCCAGGAACAGGGTGAGGGAAGGCCTCCCATCTATTTTGGCAATGCTGCTTCGCAATGGTGGGACGGCTCCGAAGTCTACGGTCCCGACAGCAAATCGGCCAACCTCTTACGGGAGGGGCCGAAGCTGCGGCTCGTTGATGGGCATTTGCCGGTCGATCTCAAAGGCATGGAGGTCACCGGATTCAACGAAAGCTGGTGGCTCGGGTTGAGTTCGCTGCATACGCTGTTTGCGCGCGAGCACAATCTGCTGTGCGATGAGCTGCGATCACGCTATCGCAATTGGGATGACGAACGAGTCTATCAGACCGCGCGGCTGATCGTCTCGGCGCTGATTGCCAAAATCCACACGGTGGAATGGACACCTGCGATCCTTGCAACAAAGGCGATTGATGTTGGCCTTTCGAGCAACTGGAATGGTCCGCCCGCCAATGACTGGCTGACAAAACTGGGCATCTGGCTGCTCGACGCCCATGCGTTGACGGGTATTCCGAAGACCTTGCCCGATCACCACGGCGCACCCTATTGCCTGACCGAAGACTTCGTCACGGTCTATCGATTGCATCCGCTGCTTCCAGACGACTACTGTTTCTATGACCACGCCAATGGCAGCAAGATCGCCGAGAAGGGCTTTCTCGATATCCAGGCTGCCTCCGCAGACGACGCCATGCGCGCGTTCGGCCTGCGCAACACGCTCTATTCGTTCGGCATTGCGCATCCCGGCGCGATCACGCTCCATAATTATCCGAAGTCATTGCTTGCGCTCGAACGGGATAATGAGATCATCGATCTTTCGGTTGTCGATATCGTTCGAACGCGGCGCCGGGGTGTACCGCGCTACAATGATTTCCGCACCGGCCTGCACCGGCCGAGGATCAAGAGCTGGGAGGAACTGACAACAAACCCCGAGGACGTCAAACTACTGAAGGAAATCTACGGCAGCATTGACCGCATCGACACGGTGGTGGGGCTGTTTGCCGAGCCAGCACCGGCGGGATTTGGTTTCAGCGATACGGCATTCCGTATCTTCATTTTGATGGCGTCCCGGCGGCTTCAGAGCGATCGGTTCCTCACGGTAGACTTCCGGCCGGAAGTCTATTCGCCGTTTGGTATCGACTGGATCGCCAACAATAATATGACGAGCATCATCCTGCGCCATTGTCCGGAACTGGCCTCGGTTCTGCCGCGTACCGGCAGTGCATTTGCTCCGTGGCGTCCCATTTTACCGAGCAGTTCGATGCCACCCATGTCTGGAAGTACGCCATGACAGAAGCGAGGGAAACCAAGGCTGCGCCGTCCACGGGTCATCGCGGGCTGGATGCCCTTCTGAAGCGACCGTTGATCGAGTCGATATGGCGGCGACGAACACACCGTGTCAGCCAGGGAAGTTCGGTTCTTGCCGGTACGATGAGCTATGAATCGGCCAAGCCGCGCGAACCGCTGTCGGAGCTTGAGGAAGCGATCCTGATAGCGATGACGGGCTGCACCGGTCTGACGATGCCTGACAGACCTTTCGAGGATCCGAAAACGCACAAACCGATAATGGCGAAGCCGAACCTCAATATGGCGGGGCGCACTGCCGGCAGCCCGGACAATGCGCAAGGCACGCATTTCTTCCTTATCAATGACACAGGCACCTATTTCCTGCGCAAGTTATCCCCGCCGGCGGAGGGCGAGGCCGCCTTTACACGCGAACGGTTGTTGCAAAGGGCGAGTGAGGCGAGGGTAAAAATACTTGATCATCGGCTCGATGTACCTGGCGGAAAGCGTGACTTTCCCGCCTATCTCGACTCCAACCGCTTTCTGTCGAACCTGCCAGGCACTACGATTCTCCTACCCGTGGTCGACCTGTCCCGGCAATATATCAATGGCATGATGTATGTGCTGACACAGCCGGACGACGCGCGGCCGGCAATCGTGGATGATCGCAATTTCTATCGCTCGGCAGGCGTGAAACGCTGGGTCAAGAAGGGCTTTCTCAACAAGGACCTGAAAGTGCCTCTCGGCGCTATCGGATCATTGCGGACGCAGATTGAAGCCGACCTCCTGCTGCAGAACATGTTCCTCACTGCTGATGCCATGGGGCTGGGCGCATGGATACACGCGTCCATCAGCCCGCCAGTTCTCGTCGGGGATCCGAAGTTCACCAAGGATTATGGTCCAATGCTGGGTTTCGACGTCGAGACGCCGAAATGGCGCATCATGGATCTTCTGCGCTGGCATGTACCGTTGCCGCGCTATTCAAATCTGCGAAGCAACCCGATTGGCCTGAGGTACAAGGGCGAACACCTCATCAAAGGCATGTCCCCCCCTTACTACGACACGATGGCGGATGCGGTGCAGGCCGTGGTCAAGGACAAGTTTGGCGAGAAGGGCTTCTATACGGACAAGGAACTTTTCGCCCGGATTTACCAAGGCGATTATGGCGATCGCTATCTGAAGGAAGCTGCCGTCTATAGTTCCGACGTGATCGAATGCGTGCAGGACATCTGCACCTACATCTACGATACCCACGGCCGCTTCCCGGCCCATTGCGACGCAATTCATGTTCCGGGCGTGTGGCTGCAAGTGCACCATGTCGACATCGACTATTATGAACGCTTCTTCCGCAACGGACTGACCGAGGCGCACTATAATCATGAACGGGACTGGCAGTAGCAGCGTAGCCCCCCACAGCCAACGCATGCCCGCTCTCGGATATGTCTGGCAATACAAGGCCGATCAGGTTATGTTTTCAGCTGTGCAGGTTTAGGTCCCACGGCCCCCGCTTTTGCACGGTGCCACTGGTACCTTTCCCGCTCCGAACGAGATTGGGAGAATGGTTCATGGCACAATTTCATGTGATAGCTGGTGCGAGTGAAACGAACGTCTATCCTGACGTGCGTAAAATAAGCGTGGCGGATGTTTTTGCTGCGCTTCGCGAGGGGCTCGATGACTTTTGGGACAAGCCCTCACATTACGTCTTTCTCTGCCTGATTTACCCGATTGTCGGCTTGGTTCTCATACGCTGGACATCTGGCGCCAATCTGGTGCCCTTGCTCTTCCCGCTCATGTCCGGTTTTGCGCTCGTCGGGCCTTTTGCCGCTCTCGGCCTGTATGAAATAAGCAGGCGCCGCGAACTCCACCTCGATACGTCCTGGAAACATGCCCTCGAAGTCCGGCAGTCGCCGGCAATACCGTCGATCTTGGCCGTGGGGGTCATGCTTGTCGTGTTCTTCATTGCGTGGATCCTGGTGGCGCAAGCTCTCTATACCAATATTTTTGGCCCACAGGCCCCTGAATCCATCAGTGCTTTCATGAACCAAGTCTTCAACACGCCCGAAGGTCAAAGAATGATTCTTCTTGGTAACGGTATCGGGTTTGTCTTCGCACTCGTCGTGCTTTGCACCACCGTGGTTGCCTTCCCGGTCCTGCTCGATCGCGACGTCGGCGCGCTGGCGGCGGTCGTCACATCGGTAAAGGCTGTCGTAGCCAATCCCATTCCCATGGCAGTTTGGGGGTTGATCGTCGCCGCCCTGCTGTTGGTAGGCTTTCTGACATTGTTCGTCGGCCTGGCGGTCTTCATCCCCGTGCTCGGACACGCGACATGGCACCTCTACCGCAAAGTCGTCGTGCCGGCGCCCAACGATGCTTCGATGATGTCGAGGTAAGCCGAAAAGTAGACTAAAACAAAGGGCGCGGCATGCCGCGCCCTTTTCATTTACGGGCCTGCGCCGAAGTTGGCGATCCGGGTCAAGAGTGTGTAATGGGCTTCGGATACCATCATCGCCACGAAGATGAGAACGAAAATGGGGGGCAGCAGGATCGCGTAGATGAGCGCCAGCCGCTCCCACGCCATATGCATGAAGATGGCGACGATCAAGCCTGCCTTCAATATCATGAAGATGAGGATCAGCGACCATCTGAGGTAGCCATGCAGACCCAAATAATCGACCATATAGGAGCAGATACTCAGGATGAACAACAAACCCCAAACAAGCAGGTAGAGCTTGATCGGATGTTCCTGATGTTCGGCATGTGCTGCGGGCTGTGCCATGATCTTACCTCACCACAGGTAGAAGAAAGCAAAGATGAATACCCAGACCAGATCGACGAAGTGCCAGTATAGCCCGGTGATTTCAACGATCTCGTAGTGGCCTTTGCGACTTGTGAAAAAGCCGCGCCTCTCATTATCGAAATCGCCACGCCAGACCTTGCGGGCGATGATGATCAGGAAGATGACCCCAATGGTGACGTGAGTCCCGTGGAAGCCGGTGATCATGAAAAAGGTCGAGCCGAATTGAGCCGCGCCCCATGGATTTTCCCAAGGACGGACGCCTTCGGTGATCAGCTTGGTCCATTCGAAGGCTTGCATGCTGACAAATGTCGCGCCCAGTAGCGCCGTCAGCAACATCAGCACGGCAGTCTTCTTCCTGTCGCGCCGATAGCCATACATGACGGCCATGGCCATCGTCCCGCTGCTGGTGATAAGCACAAACGTCATGATGGCAATAAGAATGAGCGGAATTTCATGGCCGCCAATGTTCAAGGCAAAGACTTCGCTCGGGTTTGGCCATGGCACTGTCGTGGACATGCGTGCCGTCATGTAGGCAAGCAGAAAACATCCGAAGATGAAGGTGTCGCTGAGGAGAAAGATCCACATCATCGCCTTGCCCCAGGAGACGTTCTTGAACGCTCGCTGATCCGACGCCCAGTCGCTGGCAAAGCCACGTATTCCAGGCGCTAGCGGGGGAGGAAGGGTAGTGCCAGCCTCTGTCTTTGCGGTTTCATGCATCATCAATCCCCTTATGTGAGCAGCTGCCGGCAAATTTCGACAAGATCATTGGCCCAGCCCGCAAGCAGAGCGAAGAGAATAAGCCAGACCAGCAGCATGAAATGCCAGTACATGGCACAAAGCTCGACACTCAGCCGTATCTTGCCAAGCGGCGCATTACCCTCCCATACCCTGACAGTCGTACGGCCGAGGGCGACGAGCCCACCCAGAATATGCAGACCATGCATGCCGGTGATCAAATAGAAGAAACTGTTCGCGGGATTGTCGGCAATGAAATAGCCGGCTGCCACGAGCTCACGCCAGGCATAGAGCTGCCCGATCAAAAAGCCGACGGCAGTGGCGAAGCTTGCGAGAAGCCCAAACTTGACGGCATCGATGTGTCCTCGCTGCGCTTCAATCTTGGTCCATTGCACTGCCATGCTGCTGAGGGCGAGGACGGCCGTGTTGGCCCACAGGAGCCCGGGGATGGGAATTGCCCACCAATCGGCCAGACCCATGCGCATGAAATAGGCGCTGATGAAAAGCGTGAACAAAGCGCCTACAACAGCCAGAAAAACGCCAAGACCGATCTTTGCCGTAGGGATAGAGGACCCATCATAACGGGCTGGATCGCTTGCCCGTCCCACTTCAAGCCAGGGCTTCGATGTGAGACGTTGCTGAGCCATCCACCACGTTATAATGACCGCAAGACCTGCAAGGAAGATCAGGATCACGCTCACGACATGTGTTCCCTGGATATCCGGTCAGGATTTGGCTGGTTTTGCGGTATGAAATCCTCAGCAGCGCCGGGGACGCTGTAGTCATAGGCCCAGCGGTAGACGATTGGGAGATCCTTGCCCCAATTGCCATGAGGCGGCGGTGTTGTTGGCGTCTGCCATTCGAGGGTCGTTGCGCGCCAGGGATTGCCGCCGGCGTCCTTGCCTCTCCGGTAGCTCCAGAACAGATTGAACAGGAACAGCATCTGCGCCGCGCCGACGATAAGCGCCATGATCGTGATGAACTCATTCAGCGTATGGGCCGAGGGTGGAACGAAGGCCGTTTCACCCATCTCATAATAACGCCGCGGCATGCCCAGTAACCCAAGATAGTGCATCGGGAAGAAGATCAGGTACGCGCCGAGAAACGTGACCCAAAAATGAATGCGCCCCATGGTTTCATCGAGCATTCTGCCGGTGATCTTCGGATACCAGTGATAAATCGCCCCAAAGACGACCATTATCGGCGCGACGCCCATCACCATATGGAAGTGCGCGACGACAAACAGCGTGTCGGAAAGCGGAACGTCCACGACGACATTGCCGAGAAACAATCCTGTCAAGCCGCCATTCAGGAAAGTGACGATGAAGGCCAGTGCGAACAGCATTGGCAAGGTGAGATGAATATCACCGCGCCATAAGGTGAGGATCCAATTATAGACCTTGAGAGCCGTCGGCACGGCGATAATCAGGGTCGTGGTGGCGAAGAAGAATCCGAATTTTGGATTCATACCGCTGACATACATGTGATGGGCCCAGACAACGAAACTCAGTGCGCCAATAATCACGATCGCCCAGACCATCATGCGGTAGCCGAAGATGTTCTTGCGGGCGTGCGTACTGATGAGGTCGGAGACGATGCCGAAAGCGGGCAGGGCGACGATATAGACTTCTGGATGGCCGAAGAACCAGAACAGGTGCTGGAAGAGGATCGGGCTGCCCCCGTTATGCTTCAGCTGCTCACCCATCTCTACGATGGCCGGCATGAAGAAGCTCGTCCCGAGCAGTCGATCGAACAACATCATCACGGAGGCGACGAACAGGGCGGGAAACGCGAGCAAGGCCATGACCGTTGCGGTGAAAATGCCCCAGATCGTCAGGGGCATGCGCATCAAGGTCATGCCGCGTGCCCGGCCCTGCAACACCGTGACGACATAGTTCAACCCGCCCATGGTGAACCCGATGATGAACAAGATCAGCGACACCAGCATCAATATGATGCCCCAGTCCTGCCCGCCTGGCGTGCCGGAAAGGACGGCCTGCGGCGGGTAAAGCGTCCAACCGGCTCCGGTCGGTCCGCCCGGCGCGAAAAAGCTCGCGACCAGGACCAGCACAGCAAGAAGGTAGAGCCAGTAGCTCAGCATGTTTGCATAAGGGAACACCATATCCCGCGCGCCGAGCATCAGCGGAATGAGGTAGTTGCCGAAACCCCCGAGGAACAGGGCCGTGAGCAGGTAGATCACCATGATCATACCGTGCATGGTGATGAACTGGTAATAGCGCTCTGCATCGATGAACGGCAAGGCGCCCGGAAAACCGAGCTGGATTCGCATCAGCCACGATAGCACCAATGCGACAACGCCAATGGACATGGCGGTCATTGAATACTGGATGGCGATGACCTTGGCGTCCTGACTGAACACATAGGTGGTCCACCAACTATGCGAGTGGTAAAGCTCCACATCTTCCACTTCCGCCGGCGGTATCGGGTCATCAATGCTGGATGGAATATTGACCATCAAGTGCCTCCCTATGCATCTCGTTCGCTCTTTCTCCCGAAGAGCGGAATCAATTCACCGTCTTGGTTTCTCCCGAAGCCATCATCTGCGTGAACGTCTGCTGCTGCTGCAGCCATGTCTGGTAATCTTCCTCGGTGTCGACGATGACGGTTCCACGCATCTGCGGATGCCCGACGCCGCACAACTCGGCACAAAGAACTTCGAAAGTTCCCGTGCGCGTCGGCGTGAACCAGAAATAGGTGACCATGCCCGGAACCATGTCCATTTTAGCGCGGAACTCCGGCACGTAGAAGTCATGCAGGACATCGATGGAACGAAGCAGCATCTTGACGGACTTATTCACGGGCAGGTGCAGCTCTCCGCCCTGGATAATGACGTCGTCGAGACCCGCGGGATCGTTCTTGTTCAAACCCAAAGGATTGTCGGATGTCACGTCACGCGTCTCCGAGGTTCCGAGCCGTCCATCGGCTCCGGGGAGGCGATAGCTCCAGAGCCACTGCTGTCCCACAACTTCGACCTCGGTCGCGTCGCTTGGGACGGTAACGAACTGGTTCCACACAAACAAACCTGGAGCCAGCATGGCCGCGACCCCGATGGCAGTAAGTGTTGCCAGCCAGAATTCGAGTTTCCTGCTTTCGGGCTCGTAATGGGCGCGATTGCCCGGCTTGTGCCGAAAACGGAAAACGCAATAGGCGACGAAAAGGACCACCGCTACGAACACGAAGCCTGTAATCCAGAAGGTGATGATGATTGTATTGTCGATGTAATGCCAATTGGACGCGATCGGCGTCCACCACCATGGACTCAACAGGTGAAACACAACTGACGCAACTGCTACAAGAACCAGAATAAGTACGACAGCCATTCTTGCCACTCCTTGCCTTGACCGGCGGCGGACATGAACTCGCAATCTGTGGTCGCCGGAGCCTATCATCTCCGGAAAAAGAAAAACAGGCAGTTAGAAAGAACTATCATGCGAAAACTCTCATATCCTCCGAAATCATGATATTGTGCAGTGCACAACTTGAGGGATGAAAGAAATATCTTGGTGTGTACTTTGAATTA
This sequence comes from Hyphomicrobiales bacterium, assembly GCA_900473175.1. Lineage (GTDB taxonomy): Bacteria > Pseudomonadota > Alphaproteobacteria > Rhizobiales > Rhizobiaceae > Phyllobacterium. Next base: position 118,405 of record UCKM01000001.1, read on the forward strand.
TCTTCTCTATTGCGACTGAGGGCTCGCCCGATCGACAGCCACCAGCCGCGTCAGAAGTGAAACCAGTTAAAGGTCTGTCGGCTAAAAATACGCATAGTGACGGCGGTCAGTGCACTATATCAAGACGTCGTTTCATTTGCCTTGCTGCGGGCTATGTGTTTTATTTGTGCTGCAATACTATTGTTTATTTGAAGTTCATAGCCGGCCTTGAAGCATCATTTGAAACCGCGCGACGGAAATGCCGTCGCTTGCTGGGGGGCAAAACATGGCTGAGGCAGTCAATGCACGGCGCGTGTTGATCAAGACCAATGCGGCCATTGCGGGTCAGCGCCTGACGATCGGGGCTGCACAAACCGGTTATACCGTCGAGCCGTTGTTTCAAAGCATAGGGCAGGATCAGCATCTGGGTATCGCGGGTGGCCCTGCCTGGCACGTTCTTTCCACCGACGAAGATCATGGCGCCAATCCATGGGAGTTGTGCCACGCCATGGTTGCGGACGGCCTGGGCCTTGTTGGCGGCTCAATCGAATTCGCAGAGCCGGATCTGCAGCAGCGCTGGCTGATCGGCGATGAAAAGGCCATTGGCATCGGATTGACCGCCAGCTGCGATAAGGCTGCCCCGCAGAACGCCTCGTATCCGCGTGACTCAGACAATTTCTGGTTGAGAAAGCGGGGCCACTCGCAGTTTGACGATGCGCTGGCAAAGGTGGGGCTGCCCGGTAACAACCGTGTACGTATCGCTCATCTGGATACGGGCTATGATCCTGGGCACCACAGCTTGCCGGCGCATATGAACTTTGCGCTTCAGCGAAATTTCGTTGATGCGGACCGGCCCCATGACGCGACCGACACAACGTCAGGTGCGGTTTTATCCAACCCCGGCCACGGAACCGGGACGCTTGGCATCCTTGCCGGGAAGGCTTTTGGTTCGACGCCAACGATCGGCTGCGCTCCAAACACAGAGGTGGTGCCGGTTCGCGTCGCCAACAGCGTCGTCTTGTTCTCCAACAGTTCGATCGCCAAGGCGTTGGATTATGTCCATGGCCTCTGTGCCAATCCCGCCACGCGGGTGCATGTCATCACCATGAGCATGGGCGGGCTGGCCTCGCAGGCGTGGGCGGACGCCGTCAATGCGCTCTACGAGCGTGGCGTCTTCATCGTCACAGCAGCCGGCAACAATTATGCCAACCTGCCGACCCGCAACATCGTCTATCCCGCCCGGTTCAACCGGGTGGTCGCCGCCTGCGGCGTGATGGCAAACCATGCCCCATACGCCGATCTTCCGGCCGCCGTAATGGCAGGGAACTACGGACCTGCCTCGAAAATGAAGACCGCTATTGCGGCATGCACGCCCAACACGACGTGGGCCCGCAAGGGCTGCGCCGATATCGTCGATTTCGACGGCAACGGCACGTCGTCGGCGACGCCGCAGGTGGCGGCGTCAGCGGCACTATGGATTCAGAACAATATGGCCAAGCTCGCCGCTTACGGCCAGGACTGGATGCGTTCGGAAGCGGTTCGTCAGGCCATGTTCGCTTCGGCGGATGCGAGCGGCGACCTGCGCCGGCTCGGGCGCGGCGAGTTGAAGGCTCTGGCTGCGCTGAGCGTTGCGCCGGCAAAGGCGTCGGACCTCGTCAAGGTGCCGGTTGACAGTGCGTCGTTCCCCATTCTCAACGTGCTCACCGGAGGAAACCTCGGCATCGCATCCGATGCAAGTCGTCAGATGCTCGAACTCGAGGCGCTACAATTGTCTCAATCACCCGGTGTTGAAGCTGTGCTGCCCGATCCATTCGTTGATCCGCAGGCGCTGAGCGCCAAGGACCGGCTGAATATCGCTGAAGCCCTGATATCGCAGCCAGGCGCTTCACGACAACTGCGCCAGGCGCTTGGATCGGCAACGCGAACGTCGATACCGGTTTCCGCGACGCTTCCACTTGCTGGCGACGCCGCAAGCAAATTCCATCTTATATCGGCCATGGCCCCGGAAATTGCACCGCCGACGCGCCGGCGGCTGCGGGTTTTCGCCTTCGACCCCGCGCTCGCGACCGACCCGGACACGGTGGCGATCAACGAGGCCGTTCTGGACGTCCGCTGGGAACCCGACCTGCAGGCCGGCCCCGTCGGCGAATATCTCGAAGTCATCGATATCGACCCTGCCAGCCGTTGCGCCTATGCTCCTGTAGACCTGAACCACCGGCATCTGCTGCCGCAGGATGGGCTCGCGCCCTCGGAAGGAAATCCGCAATTTCATCAACAGATGACTTATGCGGTTGCGATGCGGACGATCGAGTATTTCGAGCGCGCCCTGGGGCGTTCGGCTTTGTGGGCCCCGCGTATCGTGGTGCTGCAGGATAAGGTGCGGCGGGAATATATCCAGCGCCTGCGCATTTATCCGCATGCGATCCGCGCGCAAAATGCCTATTACAGCCCGGACCGGAAAGCCTTGCTTTTCGGCTATTTCACCGCCAGGGAGAAAACCGCCGGTCTCGGGCTTCCGCACGGAGTCGTGTTCACGGCGCTGTCGCATGACGTTATCGCCCATGAGACAACGCACGCATTGCTGGACGGGCTGCATAGCCGTTTCCGCGAACCGACCAATCCGGACGTGCTGGCCTTTCACGAGGCATTTGCCGACATTGTCGCCCTCTTCCAGCACTTCACCATGCCCGAGGCGCTGCGACACCAGATCCGGCGGACGCGCGGCGATCTCAGTCAGGAAAATCTCCTCGCCGAACTCGCCATCGAATTTGGTCAAGCCATGAGTGGGGGATACGGGGCGCTCCGCGATGCGATCGGAACGCGCGACAAGGACGATAGATGGGTGGCGAGGAAGCCACAGCCGACGGACTACGGTGCTAGCAAGGAGCCGCACGCTCTTGGCGCCGTCCTGGTCTCGGCGGTCTTTGCGGCGTTCCTTTCCATCTACAGGGTCAGAATGATGGACCTGGTTCGATTGGCGACCCAGGGTACGGGCGTTCTGCCACCCGGTGATATTTCAGTCGACCTTGCCGACCGCATGGCGGAGGAAGCCAGCAAGGTGGCGGGGCAGGTTCTGAAAATGTGCATAAGGGCCCTGGATTACTGCCCACCGGTGGATATTACCTTTGGTGACTATTTGCGTGCGCTCATAACCGCCGATCGTGACATTGTACCGGATGATCCGCGCGGATACCGCGTCGCTTTCGTTGCCGCCTTCCGCGATCGCGGCATCTATCCCTCTGGCGTTCGGCATTTGTCGCCAGGCAATCTCATCTGGGAATCGCCGCCGCTTCCCCTGGCCAACCTGCCCGCCATCCTTTCGCAGATGAAGCTGACATGGAATCTCGATAATGACCGTCGCTCAGCCTACGAGGTTTCGCAGCTGAACGCCGCCATATTCCACGGTTGGCTCGTCTCGCCCAAGCAGGTCTCGGACGAAGAACTTGCGGTGCTCGGGTTTGTCCGCAAGGCCCAGCCGATGACGATCGGCAACGTCAAAGGTGTGGTCCGGGGGCTGGAAGTTCATTCGGTCCGTCCGGCACGGCGAATCGGTCCCGACGGGCAAAGCCGCACCGATCTGATCGTCGAGATTACCCAGACCTTTAAACCAAACGCAGATCAGGGTGGGCTCTATCGCGGCGGGTGTACGCTCATCATCGATCTCGAGACGAATGCTGTGCGTTATTGCGTACGCAAGCGTGTCACAAATGCCGAGCGGATGGGCCAGCAGGTCGCTTACCGCGCGGAAATCGATGACGGTTTGAGGTCACAATATTTCAACGAGCCGTTCGCCAGCGGCGAGCCATTCGCACTACTGCACGGCGTATACTAGGAGGTCGGAATGGCACGAAAGAAGACCGTCAAATCGATCCCTTCAGGTGCGGGCAATGGACCGCGCGCGACTGTCCGAATGTACAGACAGGGCCTTGGCGACTGTTTCCTCGTAACGATTCCGCGCAAGGACCAGCAACCTTTCCGCATCCTCATCGATTGCGGCGTGATCCTCGGCACTGAGGACTCTGACGGAAAAATGACCCGTGTTGCGGAGAATATCATCAAGGAAACGAGTGGACATGTCGACATCCTTGTCGCCACGCACCAGCATTGGGATCACTTGTCCGGCTTTGTTCAAGCGGCGGATGTCTTTGCCAAATTGACGGTTGGTGAGGTCTGGGTCGCGTGGACGGAGGATCCCGACGACGACCTGGCGAACGAACTGCGTCAAGAACGCGCTCAGGCGATTGCGGCACTGAGGATGAGTGTGGCCGCGATGACCATGGCAGGGGATGCGTCAGGCGCTAGCGAGATCGACGATCTCATAGGGTTTTTCGGAGCCGCAAGGGGTGCTTCCACTGATGATGCGATGAAGGCCGTGATGAGCATGGGAAAGTTGCGCTATTGCCGTGCAACGGATTCCCCCGTTCATCTGGAGGACCCCGATATACGGATTTATGTCCTCGGTCCTCCACATGATGCCAAGCAGATCCGGCGTACACTGCCGTCGGCACGGGACCCGGAAACATACGGTGTCGCCGCACATCAACTGTCGGAAAACATCGCCGCAGCCCTTCAGCCGGATGACGAGGATACGCCATTCAGTGACCTGCGATCAATTCCGATGCCGATGACACGCGGAATGGAGTTCTTCCGCCGCCGATATTGGGGACCGGGGGATGACGCACCCGATTGGCGAAGGATCGATACGGCTTGGCTTGACGGCGCTTCGGCGTTGGCGCTCGCGCTCGACAGCGCAACCAACAATACCAGTCTCGTGCTGGCCGTCGAGTTGCCGGGTGATGACGTCCTCCTGTTCGTCGGCGATGCGCAGGTCGGCAATTGGCTCTCCTGGGCGGATTTATCCTGGAATGTCGACGGCAAAACCGTCACCGGGCCGGAACTGCTGGCCCGGGCGGTTTTCTATAAGGTTGGTCATCACGGCAGTCACAATGCGACCCTTCGCGCAAAGGGACTTGAATTGATGAAGAAGCTGGACGTCGCCGCGATTCCGGTCGATCACGCCATGGCTGTCAAAAAACGTTGGGGCAATATGCCACTTCCCGAGCTGACGTCGGCGCTGCAGCAAGCCGCAAAGTCCGGCGTGGTGCGTATCGACGAAACACCGGATCCGGCGCTTTCAAACGTAACGGCAACGGATCTTTATTTCGATATCTCGATTTGACTGGCATTACTGCAGCCGCCAAAGACGGACCGAGAGCGCCCCTGAGCGGCCTCGAATACGCGCTTCGAGGGGACCGGTGAGGGCCCCTGATTTGAATGCCTCGGAGTCGCGGCCTGCGGCCTGGAGCATTTCTTCACTTACGGCCAGCTCGGCACCGTGGCTAGCTGCCACCTCCATCAGGCGGCTCGCGACGTTCACGGTGTCGCCGGTCGCGGTGATCTGCTGCCGGGTTCCACTGCCAAGCCGCGAAGCCACGATCGTGCCGAAATGCGCGCCCACCTTGAAACCGATGGGTGATCCGCTCGATGCAGGCAGGGTGTCAAGCCAGTCGCGCGTGCGTTTGCACAAAGCGGTGCAGCAGCGCGCGGCGTTGCCCGCATCCTCGGAGGCAGGTTTGGGGAGGCCGAACAGGATCATGGCCCCATCGCCCATGAAACTTGTGATCGATCCTCCGTTCGCGGCGACTTCTTCATCCACCAGCTGGTAAAAACCGTTCAGCAATTCGCGGGTGGCATTGGGGCCCAATGTCTCGCTGAGCCCGGTAAATCCAGAAAGGTCGATGAACACCACGGCGGCGTCCTGGCGAACAGGTTGTGACAGGAACCCGGGATTGCGCGCGAGCCAATTGCCAAGGCCAGGCGCTTGAACCTGCTGCAACAGCTCGCTTTGGTCAGCAAAATGCTGGGCCCGCCGCTTGCCGAGCCAGATCTGGGTCGCTCCGAAGAGGAGGGCCGGCGGGAGGGCAGCCATCATAGGCACTGCGGCACTCAGCCAGATGCCGCTCGCAAAGGCAGCCATGTTGACGGCCAACCAAGCCACGATCGCGCAAACGCTTGCGATCAGGCCAATGGCGCTGCGACGCCACGCCAAAAGCCCGACAAGGATTAAAGGTAGGCCCATGGCAAATCCCGCGTCGGCGAGTCGGACGTTCCGGTCGCGGACGATTCCGTCGCCGCTCATTAACTGGGTTATGGCTGTCGAAACCAATTCGACGCCGGGAAACACCGGATCAAATGGTGTCGGGTATACGTCACCACCACCGGTGACCGTCGTCCCTATGACGACGATCCGATTCTCGATGCTTTCGCGAGACAATTTCCCATTGAGGACATCGGCCGCGCTGATGGTACGGATTGAACCTCTGGTGCCATAGAAAATCAGCGGCAGGGTCTGGCCAATATCCGTCCGGATCACCTGTTCGCCGAGCAACACGCGACCGGGTTCAATTGTGGGTTCCAGTCCCTTTGCGACGGAGACGACCCGCAACGGAAACGATGCCTCGATGCTGTCGCCACTCTTGAACAGCAGCGGTACGAGCCGAGGTGTGCCGTTCCGGTCGGTCGAGACATTCACGACGCCGACGGCTGCTACGTCGGTGAACAACCTCAAAGGCAGCAAGAACCGCTCAGCGCTCGGTACTCCCGCCAGAGGATCGTCCCGATTGTTTGTCGTCTGCTGTTGGCCTTGCGGAAAGACTGCGGCTGCCGCAAGCACCGTGGGACTCTTTCCGAGCGACTGCGCCAGTTGCCGATCACCGTCGTCAGGGCCCGGATCGACAAGCAGCGTGTCAATGCCGATAACAGACGGTTTCAATTCTGCGATTGCATCAATCACGCGGGCGAGTTTTGCTCGGGCGAGCGGATAGCTGCCCTCCTGACGAACCACCTCGTCGTCGATGGCAACAATGGTCACTACGGGAGGAGCCGGCTTTTGTCCACGTGCGACTGTGCGCAGATCGGTCATCGTGGCTTCAACGCGATCGAGGAACCACATATCGCCGCGCATATGTGCCAGGCCGATGCTTGCCCCCCATAGGCCCGCGAGTATCAGCGCGATCAGCGTTTGAAACGCTCGTCCGCTCATTTGGCTCACTGACCGAAGCGGCCCATCAATGCTGATACGCGGGCTCGCGGCCAGTGTTTTACCGTCAGGGCACTGGTGCCTTGATCAACGTCAACACCTTCGCCGGGACCCAGGATGACGCCGGCACTGCCTGTTCGCCGCTGGACCGAGACTTGGCCCCGCTCAACAAATACGGATGTCTTGGCGGATCCGACATCCACGGCCCATTTGGTACCCCGGACGGCCGCGATTGCCTGAGGTGTCGTCACCTGAAAGCCGGATCCGGAGCCTGTCGCAAAATCGAGCAACAGCGCCCTGCTTTGCAATTTCACGCCGTCTGCCTTGTTGTCCCTGTTGCGATCGACGAGCGTGTATCGCGCTCCCTTTTCGGTAATGATTGTCAATCCGCCCTGGCAGCGCAGGAGCTGCCGCGAGGTACCTCCGATCGGCTCAAGTGCGCAGCCCGATTTGTTCGTTTGGGCCGAAGCGATGCTCGTTGAAAACGCCAACATGAACAGCGACGGCACAATGCTGCGCAAAACTATGTCCATCAAATTCATGGAAGTCTCCTTGCTCATGCGCCGCATGTTGCGAGTCGCCCCAAACACAAGCACACCCCTGGCAATGGCAGTATATCCAATTTGCTTTGCGCCGTCCGCTATTTTGCAACCTTAGCGCGAACCGCTGAATGGAGCGTATTAGCGATTCGGGATCAAGTTCACTATCTGAATCGTCGTCAGCGATGCGCAATCCCTGAATCCGGATAGAGCTTCTCGAAAAAAGGAAGAGACTGCGCGCCCTTCCGGACAAGAAAATCCTGAAACTCTCGCATCGCCGGGGACAGCGTCCGGTCGGTTCTCACCACCGAGAACCATTGCCGGCGAATGGGCATGCCGATCACGTCGAGCATGACGAGTTTGCCGACTTCGAGTTCCATCGCGATCGTGTGGGCGGAGATGAAGGCGATGCCGAGTCCGGCCATCACCGCCTGCTTGATTGTTTCATTCGAGGACATTTCGGTGCCAAGGTCGTCGAGCCGCCCCGGCAATTCGCCCAGGAATATCTCCAGGGATATTCTTGTACCGGAACCCGGTTCGCGGACGAGGAAGTGCTCCTGCGCGATGCGTTCCTTGGTGATGTCGCGCGATCTGGCCAAAGGATGATCAGGCGCGGCGATCATGACAAGGGGATGATCACCGAATACTGAGGAGCGAAGCGGCATGTCGCGGGGCGGACGCCCCATTAGCGCGATGTCGACCTCGTGATTCTTCAGGCTGGCAATCGTCTCCGCCCGGTTGCCAATCAAGAGCTTGATGGCGATATCCGGATGTTCCTTCTTGAACGTCGCCATCAGCCGCGGTGCGAAATACTTGGCGGTGGAGACGACGCCAAGCGTGAGGCTGCCGACGCGCACGCCCTTGATCGCATCGATTTCATCGTCGAGTACGCGCAGGCGCTCTTCGATCATCTGTGCCGCGTCGAGGAATGCCAAGCCCGCGGCCGTGGGACGCAGCCCATCGCTTGTCCGGTCGAAAAGGGTGATACTCGCGTCCTCTTCGATCAGTTTGAGCTGAATTGTCACCGCAGGCGGGGTAAGCCCCAGTGAATTGGCCGCAGCGGCGATCGTGCCATGTTTCATGATCGCCTGGATCGCTCGTAACTGTTTCAGGGTGAGATTGCGCATGCGCGGAAGTTAATTTAATTAAGTAGATGAGTAAATATATTAAATTTTACTTATGCAATTGAAGCTGTTTCCATGCTTCCGAAGCCTGATGCGGGAGAGATGTCAGGCACGGGAGGATTGCTATGACAACGGCGACACTGGACGCCTTTCTTGGATCCTATTCTGAACGAGGCGATGAGCTTCGCGTGGCAGTTTCGGCCGTCGTGCGCCAACTTTCCCTGACTGCCGTCAAAGTGCGCAACACCATCAATCAAGGCGCGCTGGGCAAGGCTTTCGCCGGCAGCCACAGCAAAAATGCCGCGGGGGACACCCAGAAGGAACTCGATATTCTCGCTGACGACATGTTCATCGAGGCGATGCGGCAATCTCCGGTGGCCGTTTACGGGTCTGAGGAGTTGGAACACCCTGCTCTGCTTGATCCGCGTGCCCCGCTGGCACTGGCAATCGATCCGCTCGACGGCTCATCGAACATCGATACCAACGTCTCGATAGGGACGATCTTCTCCATCCTCCCGGTGGCTGGTGAACCGGTCAGCGAGCCTGGTGCTTCGTTCTTTCAAAAGGGCGATGCGCAGCTCGCTGCCGGCTTTTTTATCTACGGACCGCAGCTGGCTCTGGTTCTGACTCTTGGCAGCGGCACCCACATATTCGTCTTCTCCTCGCGGCTGGGCACCTTCGTGCAGGCTTATGAAAGCATCGTGATCGCCGACCGCGCGCACGAATTCGCCGTCAACGCCGCGAACTATCGGCATTGGGATGAGGCAGTGCGGCTCTACGTCGACGACTGCCTGAAGGGCACGGAAGGTCCGCGTGGCCGCGATTTCAATATGCGCTGGATCGCATCCCTGGTTGCTGAAACCTATCGCATTCTGGTGCGCAGCGGCGTGTTTCTTTACCCCGGCGACAGGCGCAAGGGCTATGGCGAAGGCCGGATCAGGCTCATCTACGAGGCCAACCCGATAGCCTTCCTTATCGAGCAGGCCGGAGGCGCCGCAACCGACACCGCCAGTCGGATTCTTGATCTTATGCCGCGCAGCATGCATCAACGCGTCCCGCTCGTATTCGGCTCGGCGCGGGAAGTCGCACGGATCGGCAGATACCACACCGAGCCCAGCAACATCGGCGAACGTGCACCACTCTTCAGCAACCGTGGCCTGTTCAGGGCCTGATGGGAGGACGAAATGTCAGCAAAACACCCCATCATCTCGATCACTGGATCGTCGGGCGCCGGCACGACCTCGGTCAAGCGCATCTTCGAACTGATCTTCCGCCGCGAGGAAATCGAAGCTGCCTTCATCGAAGGCGATGCGTTCCACAAGTACGACCGCAATGCGATGAAAGCAAAGGTCGCCGAGGAGGAAAGAAAGGGAAATCCTAATTTCACGCACTTCCATGTTGATGCAAACGAGCTGCAAAAGCTTGAGGAGGTGTTTGAGGAATACGGCCGCAGGGGCAGGGGTCAGACCCGCACTTACATCCACGATGACGAGGAAGCCGAGCGTTACAACACGCCGGCGGGCACATTTACGGAGTGGCGCGATTTTCCGCCGAGCAGTTTGCTATTTTACGAGGGACTTCACGGTTGCGCGGTGACCGACGAGGTCAACCTTGCCCGCCATGCGGATCTGAAGATCGGAGTTGTTCCTGTGATCAATCTCGAATGGATCCAGAAGATCCATCGCGATCGCTCCACCCGAGGTTACTCAACCGAGGCGGTGATGGATGTGATTCTGCGCCGCATGCCGGATTATGTTCGTTATATCACGCCGCAATTCACGCTGACCGATATCAATTTCCAGCGTGTTCCGATCGTCGACACGTCAAACCCGTTCATCGCGCGCTGGATACCGACGCCGGACGAGTCGATGCTTGTGATCCGCTTCGCCAGGCCGCGCGGCATCGATTTCCCCTATCTGCTTTCGATGATCCACGACTCGTTCATGTCGCGGGCCAATTCGATTGTCGTGCCCGGCAACAAGCTGGATCTCGCCATGCAACTGATCCTGACGCCGCTGATCATGCAGCTGATGGAACGCAAGAACAGAGCCTCGTGAGGAGAAGACGATGAACACGCAAGCTTTCCTTCAAGAGACGCCAATCATTGAGATTGTTTCCGAACGCGATATGGCGAATGCTATTCGTGCGCTCGCCATGGACAGTGTCCAGAAGGCCAATTCCGGCCATCCCGGCATGCCCATGGGCATGGCTGACGTAGCTACGGTACTGTTCAACCGGTTTATCAAGCTCGATCCATTGCACCCGCAATGGCCCGATCGCGACCGCTTCGTTCTTTCCGCCGGCCATGGCTCGATGCTGCAATATGCCCTGCATTACCTTATCGGCTATCCCGATATGCCGATTGAGGAACTGCAGCGGTTTCGCCAGCTGGGCGCCAAGACCGCAGGCCATCCCGAATATGGTCATGCGCAAGGCATCGAAACAACGACCGGCCCATTGGGGCAGGGTATTGCCACGGCAGTCGGCATGGCAATGGCGGAGCGGCTGCTGCGTGAACGGTTCGGAGAGGAGATTGTCGATCACCATACCTATGTGATCGCCGGCGATGGCTGCCTTCAGGAGGGGATCAGCCATGAAGCAATCGATCTTGCGGGCCATCTGAAGCTGTCGCGCCTGATCGTTTTCTGGGACAACAATTCGATATCGATCGACGGACCGACATCGCTGTCGACCTCAATGGACCAGCTGGCGCGGTTCAAGGCCGCCGGCTTCGACGTGCAGGAAATCGACGGGCATGATTTCGACGAAATCGGTGACGCCATTACGAAAGCCACAACATCGGATCGTCCTTCTCTCATCGCTTGCCGCACGATTATCGGCAAGGGGGCACCAAACCTGCAGGGGTCGGAAAAGACCCATGGCGCGCCGCTCGGCGATGCAGAAATTGCCGCGACGCGGGCCGCCATGGACTGGCCGCACCCGCCGTTTGAAGTACCGGAAGCCATTGTCGAGACGTGGCGCAACGTTGCTCGCCGCGGCGCGGACGCAAGGCGAGACTGGTGTGTGCGCCTTGCCGCTTCACCGCATGCCGATACGTTCAAGCTTGCCATCCAGAAGCAACTGCCGCTCACACTATTCGAAGAACTGAGTGCCTTTCGCAGCGAACACATTGCGAAGGCTACCAAGGTCGCGACGCGCAAGGCATCAGAAATGGTCCTCAATGTCATAAACAATGCCACGGACCTCACGATTGGCGGGTCGGCGGACCTGACGCACTCCAACTTGACGGTGACGCCAGGCCTGCGTGACGTGTTGCCCGAGAATTTCGCCGGGCGCTACGTTCACTACGGAATTCGTGAGCACGCGATGTCCGCTGCGATGAACGGTATCGCACTCCATGGCGGTTTCATTCCGTACGGCGGTACGTTTCTCGCCTTCGCCGATTATGCGCGCGGCGCCATGCGCCTTTCCGCCCTGATGGGCCAGCAGGTTATCTACGTCATGACCCATGACTCGATCGGCCTTGGCGAGGACGGTCCGACCCATCAGCCGATTGAGCATCTGGCGATGCTGCGCGCAACGCCGGGGATCAATGTGTTCCGCCCGGCCGACATCATCGAGACGGCGGAGTGCTGGGAACTTGCGCTGAAATACCGCGACCGCCCGAGTGTCATTGTGCTGTCGCGCCAGAACCTGCCGATGCTGCGCCGGGCGCATAGCGAAGAGAACCAGTCAAGTCGTGGCGCCTATGTGCTGCGCGAGCCCGCGGAACCGCGGAGCGTGACGCTGCTGGCGACCGGTTCGGAGGTTGAGATTGCCTGTACTGCCGCCGACATGCTGCGCGGCCAGCACAAAATCGCTGCAGCAGTCGTCTCGATGCCGTCCTGGGAATTGTTCGAGGCACAGACACCAGCCTATCGCCGTTCAGTGCTTGCAGCGGCGCCCCGCATTGGCATCGAGGCAGCGGCCCGGCTGGGTTGGGACCGCTGGGTCGGCGAAAAAGGTGCCTTCATCGGTATGCAGGGCTTCGGGGCGAGCGCGCCCGCCCCTGATCTCTATCGCCATTTCGGCATCACGCCCGAAAACGTCGTCGCCACGGCGCGCAAGCTCATCAACAAGGAATACTGATCATGGCTCGAATTACCTTGCGGCAATTGCTCGATCATGCGGCCGAATATGGCTACGGCGTTCCCGCTTTCAACATCAACAATATGGAGCAGGGCCTCGCCGTGATGGAAGCCGCGTCGGCCTGCGACGCGCCCGTCATCCTCCAAGCGTCACGCGGTGCACGCTCCTATGCCAAGGATCTGATGCTTGCCAGGATGATCGACGCGCTCGTCGATATCTATCCATCCATCCCTGTCTGCATGCATCAGGATCATGGCAATGACGAAGCGACCTGCATGACGGCGATCAGGCACGGATTTACGTCGGTCATGATGGACGGGTCGCTCGAAGCCGATGCGGCAACCCCCGCATCCTATGAATACAATGTCGAGATCACCCGGCGCGTCACAGCGATTGCCCATTGGGTCGGCGTCTCGGTCGAGGGCGAGCTTGGTGTGCTCGGTTCGCTGGAAAGCGGCGAGGCGGAAGCCGAGGACGGTCATGGCGCGAGTGGTGTTCTGAGCCACGACCAGTTGCTGACCGATCCGGATCAAGCGGTGGATTTCGTGTTGCGCACCAAGGTCGATGCGCTGGCCATTGCCTGCGGCACCTCCCACGGCGCCTACAAGTTCACGCGAGCACCCGACGGGGACATTCTGGCGATGGGCGTGATCGAGGAAATTCACCGCAAGCTCCCCAACACCCACCTCGTCATGCACGGATCATCCTCTGTTCCGCAAGCCTTGCAGGACGTGATCAACCGGTTCGGCGGTGAGATGCCGCAAACCTATGGCGTGCCAGTCGAGGAGATCGAGCGGGGCATCCGCCATGGGGTACGCAAGGTCAATATCGACACGGACTGCCGCATGGCGATGAGCGGGCAGTTCCGCCGGATCGCTGTGGAGCATCCGGCCGAGTTCGATCCGCGCAAATTCCTGAAACCGGCCATGGATGCGATGCGTGACCTCTGCCGTGATCGTTTCGAACGATTTGGAACGGCGGGCCACGCATCGAAGATCAAGGTTATCTGCCTCGACGACATGGCCAAGCGCTATGCCGCTGGAAAACTCGATCCGCAAATTGCCACGGCAAAAGCTGCCTGACTAAAAATAGATCAAACAGAAAGGACCTCGCCATGTTGAACAAGTCGGAAACGGTCACAGGAAAGGACCGCTACAGGTCCGGTGTCATGGAATACAAGAAGATGGGCTATTGGGAGCCCGACTATGAGCCGAAGGATACGGACATTATAGCGCTGTTCCGGATCACGCCGCAGGACGGCGTCGATCCGATCGAAGCCGCGGCCGCTGTCGCCGGCGAATCGTCGACTGCGACCTGGACGGTTGTCTGGACCGACCGGTTGACCGCGACGGAAAAATACCGGGCGAAGGCCTATCGCGTCGATCCGGTTCCGAATGGCGAGGGTCAGTATTTTGCCTATATCGCCTATGATCTCGATCTCTTCGAGCCGGGCTCCATCGCCAACTTGACCGCTTCGATCATCGGCAACGTCTTCGGCTTCAAGCCGCTGAAGGCGCTGCGGCTTGAAGACATGCGGCTACCGGTAGCCTACGTCAAGACCTTCCAGGGACCGGCGACGGGTATCGTTGTCGAACGCGAACGCCTCGACAAGTTTGGGCGTCCCTTGCTTGGTGCGACCGTGAAGCCAAAGCTTGGCCTTTCGGGGCGCAACTATGGCCGCGTGGTTTATGAGGCCCTGCAGGGTGGTCTAGATTTCACCAAGGACGATGAGAACATCAACTCGCAGCCCTTCATGCATTGGCGCGAGCGGTTCCTCTACTGCATGGAAGCCGTCAACAAGGCGCAAGCTGCGACCGGCGAAATCAAGGGCACCTACCTCAACGTCACCGCCGCAACGATGGAGGACATGTATGAGCGCGCCGAATTTGCCAAGGAACTCGGTTCGAACATCGTCATGATCGACCTTGTGATCGGCTATACGGCAATCCAGTCCATGGCCAAATGGGCGCGCCGCAACGACATGATCCTGCACTTGCATCGCGCCGGTCATTCCACCTATACCCGTCAGAAATCCCATGGCGTGTCGTTCCGTGTCATCGCCAAGTGGATGCGGCTTGCCGGTGTCGATCATATCCATGCGGGCACAGTGGTTGGCAAACTTGAGGGCGACCCCGCAACCACGCGCGGCTACTACGACATCTGCCGCGAGGATTACAATCCGATGCGGCTGGAAAATGGCGTCTTCTTCGACCAGCATTGGGCGTCGCTCAACAAGATGATGCCCGTGGCGTCGGGCGGCATCCATGCCGGCCAAATGCATCAACTTCTCGACCTTCTCGGCGAAGACGTGGTGCTTCAGTTCGGCGGCGGAACCATCGGCCATCCACTTGGCATTGCCGCCGGGGCAACCGCCAACCGGGTGGCGCTGGAATGCATGGTCCTCGCGCGTAATGAGGGTCGCGATATCGTCAACGAGGGACCGGAGATCCTGCGCATGGCGGCGCGCACCTGCCAACCGCTGCAGCAGGCCCTCGATGTCTGGAAGGACGTTTCCTTCAACTACACCTCAACCGACTCGCCGGATTTCGTTCCGACGGCGACAGCAGCTGAATAGGAGAAGAGACATGCGTGTTACCCAGGGAGCCTTCTCGTTCCTGCCTGATCTGACCGACGAGCAGATCGCCAAACAGGCGCAATATTGCATAGACAAGGGCTGGGCGGTGAGCCTTGAATTCACCGACGATCCGCATCCCCGCAATACCTATTGGGAGATGTGGGGACATCCCATGTTCGACAATCCGGATGCTGCGGCGCTGATGATGGAACTAAAGGAATGTCGCAAGGTCTATGGCGACCGCTACATCCGCTTCGTGGCCTTCGACAGCACCCATGGCTGGGAGTCGGTGAAACTGTCGTTTCTCGTCAATCGGCCGGCGGAGGAACCTGGCTTCCATCTTGCCCGCCAGGAAGCCCAAGGGCGGGTTGTGCGTTACACAACGCGGTCCTATGCAACCGACAAGCCGGCGGGGCAGCGCTATGGCTGATGCTGCCATCATGCAGGCTGGGGTCGATGACGGCGCTGCTCCCGCTGCCATCGACCTGCGCGCCGAATATGTCGAATCCGGTGTCAAGGATGTGCTCGACGAGCTTGACCGCGACCTCATCGGCCTGAAGCCGGTGAAGCAGCGCATCAAGGAGACAGCGGCCCTTCTGCTGGTAGAGCGGGCGCGGCGGCGCATGGGACTTGCACATGAAACGCCGACGCTGCACATGAGCTTCAGTGGCAACCCCGGCACCGGCAAGACCACGGTCGCGCTGCGCATGGCGGACCTGCTGCATCGGCTCGGTTATATCCGCAAGGGTCATCTCGTCTCTGTGACGCGCGATGATCTCGTCGGGCAGTATATCGGCCACACGGCCCCGAAGACCAAGGAAATCCTGAAGAAGGCGATGGGTGGTGTATTGTTCATCGACGAAGCCTATTACCTGCACAGGCAGGAGAACGAGCGCGATTACGGTCAGGAGGCCATCGAAATCCTGCTTCAGGTTATGGAGAACCAGCGGGATGATCTGGTCGTGATCCTCGCAGGCTATGCCGATCGCATGGACAAGTTTTTCGAAAGCAATCCCGGCTTCAGATCACGCATCGCCCATCACATCGACTTTCCAGATTACAGCGATGACGAACTGCTCAGCATTGCGGAAACGATGCTGTCAAAGCAGAACTACAGCTTCGATCAGGAGGGCCGCGCCCTTATGGCCGACTACATAGAGTTGCGCCGCCAGCAGCCGCATTTCGCCAATGCCCGCTCCATTCGCAATGCGCTCGACCGGGCGCGCCTGCGCCAGGCAAACCGCCTGTTTGAGACGTCCAAAGGGCCGATCGATGCGCGTGCGCTCTCAACGATAACCGCGCAAGACATCAGGGTCAGCCGTGTTTTTGCGGCGTCCGCGCCGGAGGTTCCATCATGATGATTCACAACACACTTATCGCGCCGTCCATCCTTTCGGCAGATTTTTCCAGGTTGGGCGATGAGGTCGAGGATGTCATTGCTGCTGGCGCCGATTGGGTGCATCTCGATGTGATGGACGGGCATTTTGTGCCCAACATTACCTTCGGGCCACAGATCATCAAATCGATCCGCAATCGGACCACGGCGACCTTCGATTGTCATTTGATGATCGCGCCTGCCGACCAATATCTCGCCGCCTTCGCGGATGCGGGCTGCGACATCATCACGGTCCATGCGGAGGCGGGGCCTCACCTCGATCGCTCGCTGCAGGCCATCCGCGGCCTCGGGAAGAAGGCTGGCGTGTCGCTCAACCCGTCGACACCAGAAAACGTCATCGAATATGTCCTCGATCGGCTGGACCTGATATTGCTGATGACGGTGAATCCCGGCTTTGGCGGGCAGGCATTCATCCCGTCGGTCATCGCCAAGGTCAGCAGGGTAAAGTCCATGATCGGGAACCGTCCTATCCGCATAGAAATCGACGGTGGCGTCACGCCTGAGACGGCTCCCCTGGTGGTAGCGGCAGGCGCCGACGTTCTCGTTGCCGGCTCCGCCATATTCAAGGGAACAGGCAAGGCCGCCTATGCTGGCAATATCGCCGCGATCCGTCATGCGGCCGATCATGCAAGGCGTCAAAGGGCGGCCTGAGCGACGCGGAGGAAACAAGCATGGCGGCGATACCACCAGTATGCGATTTCGGCTGGAAAGCCGTCGACGCCAGCCTGATCGGAACGGATGGTCAAAACCACTCGATCCTGGCCCAGGCCGGCCGAAGGGGCTTGGTGGTGGCCTTCATCTGCAATCATTGTCCTTATGTGAAGGCTGTCATCAAACGGATCGTCCGCGATGCCAGAGACCTCAAGGATTTCGGAGTGGGTTTCGTCGCGATCAACGCAAATGATGCTGAGGCCTATCCGGCTGACTCCTACGAAAACATGCAACGCTTCGCGCGCGCGAATGACTTTCCATTTCATTACCTGCACGATTCTGACCAGGCGATAGCACGGGCCTATGGGGCCGTGTGTACGCCGGATTTTTTCGGGTTCAACAGTGCCGGTGAACTGCAATATAGAGGGCGTCTCGACGCGTCGCGCAAGGAAGTGGAGGCGGGCGAACTGCACCGGGATCTCTTCGAAGCCATGAAGCAGATCGCCAACTCGGGGCAGGGACCGCGCGAACAAATCGCCTCGATCGGATGTTCGATCAAGTGGCGAGAGCGTGCGTGAAAGTGCGGGAAATGCCGCCGTTGCCGGCGGCATTGGAATTACTTCGAGTACTGTTTCAGATAGGCTTCGAGATTGGCGATTTCGGTATCGTCCTTTAACCCGACAAAGGCCATTTTGGTACCTTTCACCTTTGCCTTCGGATCGTGCAGATAATCCTTCAAGCTCGCCGGATCCCATACGAGACCGGCCTTGCCAGCGTCGACCATTGCGGTCGAATAGCTGAAGCCCGGATGCGTACCTGCCGTGCGGCCGAACAAGCCGAACAATGACGGTCCGACCTTGTTCTTGTCGCTGTCAGCGATGTGACAGACCGCGCATTTCTTGAAGACCGTGGCGCCGGCTGTGGCGTCACCTTCCTGGGCGCGTGCTCCGACAACAGACAGCATCGCAACTGACATACCAATCAGTAGTGTCGTATATCGCATGGCTTCTCCTCATTCTCGCCAAGGGTGCCCTGGACGAAGACTGGCACCAATTTCCATGCATTGGTGTCCACCATTTTAGAACGCTTCCAGAGTTACCCGCCGCTTTTGAGAAGTCAATTGCTTGCACGCAGAAATTGCTTCGCTAGCACCGTGCCCGTTTTCCTCCCGGTCGCGATTGACGTCAGCAGGTGGGAACCTTAACTTGAAGAAATGTTTCTCATTCGGGCACCTTGAGAAATCCAACACGGGCGTTTGCTCCCGTCCTCAGTCCTGACATTTCAGGCTGAACTACGGGCGACTACTTGGAAAGTTGGAGGTGCCGATATGAATGTTGTCGATCTCGTCCTGACGATTTGCCTTATATCGAACCCCACAATCTGTCGGGAAGAACGGCTGCATTTCGAAAGCCGCGGCAATCTCTTGAACTGCATGTTCCTGGCACCGGCCGAAATTGCCAAATGGTCCGAAGAACATCCGAAACAAAAGGTCGTCCGGTGGAAATGTGACTATCCCACAAATGAGCGGACACTCTAGATGTCAGCACGCGCACTGTAAGGGAGGACATGGTGACAGGACTGCATCATCTTCGCATCTTTTTGGCGTTTATGCTGATCTGGAGCCAGTTCGGCGTCACCAACAGCATGGCAGCCGATACGGTCCGGATCGGGGTGCTGAAGTTTGGTACGGTGAACTGGGAACTCGACACGATCAAACACCACAAACTCGATGAGAAACATGGTGTGAATGTCGATGTTCGGTTCTTTGCCGGTGAAGACGCGACCAATGTTGCAATGATGGCGGGGGATGTCGATATCATCGTCAGCGACTGGCTCTGGGTATCGCGTCAACGCGCCTCCGGCGAGGACCTCACCTTCGTCCCCTATTCCAGCTCGGTCGGCGCCATCATGGTTCGCGACGGATCGGCGATAAAGAGCCTCGCGGACCTCAAGGGCAAGAAGATCGGTGTGGCTGGTGGTCCGCTCGACAAGAGCTGGCTGCTGATCCAGGGCCTTGCGAAACAACAATTTTCGGCTGACCTTGCCGACGAGAACGAGATTGTCTATGGCGCGCCGCCTCTGCTTGCTGAAAAGGCGCAGCAGAGCGAACTCGACGCGGTCCTGAATTTCTGGAATTTCTGCGCGCGGTTGGAAGCCAATGGCTTTCATCGCCTGATCGGCGCCAATGATGCTGCCAAAGCACTTGGCGCTTCAGGGACGACCTCGGCGATAGGCTATATATTCCACGAGAAATGGGCGCGGGCTCATCCCGACGCTATCGCTGGTTTTATCGCGGCGAGTCGTGATGCAAAGGCGATCCTGGCTAGATCTGACGAAGACTGGCAACGCCTTGCCCCTGTCGCCAAAGCCGAGGGCCACGAGCTTGACGTATTGCGCGATCGCTACCGGGAAGGAATTCCCAAAGCGACCATTGAAGAGCAGGAAGCGGACGCGGCCAAGCTTTACGCTGTTCTTGCCGAACTTGGCGGCCCCCGCTTGGTCGGCTCGGCCAAGGTATTGGCACGCGGCACATTCTGGGGAGGCGAATAAATGGGACTGGCGAGCGCTCAACCTGAAAGTTCTCGAAACGCTCCGAACGGTGTCAGCGGTCATCGACAATGGAATTCATCGGCAATGATCATATTGTCTTTCGCCGCGCTGCTCGTCGCATGGCATTGTGGCGCAACATTGTGGCCTAGCCGGTCATTTCCGCCGCCATTGCTGGTGTTCCAAACCTTTCTCCGCGAAACCGCGAGCGGTGATCTGCCCTATCATCTGGGGATGACGCTCTGGCGCGTTGCGGCATCCTTCATGCTTGCAATGACTATTGGCTCGGTGATCGGCGTTCTTCTCGGGAGCTATCGGCGCGCCGACCAGTTTTTCAATCCGTGGCTCATCCTGTTCCTGAATATCCCGGCACTCGTGGTTATTGTCCTCGCCTATATCTGGTTCGGTTTGAACGAGGCCGCAGCGATTGGAGCGGTGGCGATCAACAAGATTCCGAACGTGGTCGTTACCATGCGTGAGGGAACGCGGGCACTTGACCTGCGCTATGCTGAAATGGCCCAAGTCTACCGCTTTGGCCCACTCGAGCGCCTGCGGCATATACTGCTGCCGCAACTGCAGCCCTATATTGCAGCGGCATCGCGCTCCGGCATTGCGCTCATCTGGAAGATCGTGCTCGTGGTTGAGTTGCTTGGCCGGTCGAACGGCGTAGGCTTTCAGATCAATTTGTTCTTTCAGCTCTTCGATGTCGCTGCGATCCTTGCCTACGCCTTGGCTTTCGTCGCCGTCATGCTCTTCATCGAACTTGTCATGGTGCAACCGCTTGAACGCTCATCCACACGCTGGCGCCGCCGCGCGGCTTAAGGTCGACATAGAGGAAAAATCGTTCCGCTCATCGAACGGCGGGACGATTGACGTTCTGCGCAATTTGCGCTTCGAAGTCGAGCAGAATGAATTTGCCTGCATCATTGGCCCTTCCGGATGCGGCAAGACCACGTTGCTCCGCATCTTGCTCGGGCTCGACCCGGAGTATCGTGGCGCGGTTCAACTGCCGGGCAATGCCCGGGCCCGCATGGGTGCGGTGTTCCAGGAGCCATTGCTCTTGCCATGGCGGACGGTCGAGCAGAACGTGCGATTGGCACTCCCGAAACGCTTGAGAAGTGCCAACCTTGATGCGTTGTTCGGTCAACTTGGCCTTTCGAAGATGCGAACATTCTATCCCGGTGAGCTCTCCCTTGGCCTTGCGCGCCGGGTGGCGATGGCACGAGCTCTGGCGATCGAACCGGATATTCTGCTGCTCGATGAGCCCTTTGTTTCGCTGGACGATGCAACGGCGTACCAGCTTCGATATTTGCTCCTGTCCGTGTGGTCTGAACGCCCTACGACTGCCTTGATGGTGACGCATAATATCCAGGAAGCGATCATGCTGTCGGACCGGATAATCGTGCTTTCGGATAGACCATCCCATGTGATCGGAACCTTCGATATCCGGCTGCCGCGTCAGTACCGCAACGAGCAGGTCAAGGCTGATCTCCTGCGCTCTTTCAACGAGAAGTTCGCTGGAACAAGGATTGCACCATGAGCCAACCGACACGGCGCAGCGTACTCAAAACCGGAGCCCTTTTTGCCTGTTGCGGCATGGCCCATATGCGCTTAGCTCGGGCGCAAATGGTTGAAGGGGGTGCTCTGTCCGTGACCGAGATCGCCGATGGGGTATTTGCCTTTGCCGGCATTCCCGCCATGATGCTCGCGCGGAACCAGGGCAGGATATGCAATCTTGGTTTTATTGTCGGTAGCGATGCAGTTGCCGTCATCGACAGTGGGGGTAGTGTTGCAGAAGGCAAGGAACTGATCGCGGCAATTCGCGCTATGACCGACAAGCCTATTCGCTACCTGATCAACACGCACATGCACCCAGATCACATCTTCGGCAATGCGGCGTTCGCGGCAACTGGTGCGACCGTTGTCGGTCATCATAATCTGCCGCGTGCGCTGGAGGCCCGCGGCGAATTTTACCTGAAGAGCTACCGCGACAGCATGGGCAGCGCGCTGATGGCCGATGTCAGGATCGTGCCTCCCACGCAACTCGTTACCGGCGAGCAAGAGCTCGACCTTGGTGGACGGAAACTCAAACTAATAGCCTGGAAGCCAGCCCATACCGACAACGATCTCACCGTGTTGGACGAGCAATCGGAAACCTTCTTTACCGGCGACCTCTGTTTTCTCGGTCATCTACCGACGATGGACGGCTCGCTTCGCGGCTGGATCGCTCAATTGGATACCCTGAAAGCGATCAAGGCGAAACGTGCTGTTCCGGGACATGGTCCCGTGCCGGCACAGTGGCCGCAGGGGCTCGAACCGGAAGAACGTTACTTTGACGTCCTTGCCCGCGATATCCGCAAGGCGATCGCCGACGGCGTGCCAATTGCGAAAGCGGTCAAGACCGCTGCACAGAGCGAGCAGGGCAATTGGCAGCTCTTTACCGAATACAACGAGCGCAATGCCACCGCCGCCTTTGCTGAGCTTGAATGGGAATGATCGAGCGTTTGCCAGACCCACTACCATGGTGATATACTTCAACTCGGCCGGGCACCGCCAATTCTTGGTGGAGGCATAGTATGACACTTCGTTCGACATTTCGACGCAACGGCGTTGCTGCGGTTGTTCTTTTGACAATGCTCGGGGCGACAGTCTCGCTTGGCGCGCAAGCGCAAAGCGCCGGGGGTCCGGAACCTGCCACCTGGAATAGCTTGAAAAGCGACGTATTCGGTCAGAAGACCATCGAGCCAGCCGACGGCATCATCAGCATTGAAGCCCCGAAGCGCGCCGAAGATGCCGCGATTGTGCCCGTTGATCTTCACTTCAAGACAGATGCAGCAACCGGCCGATTGAAGGCTGTGACGCTTATTGTCGATGAAAATCCGTCGCCCGTGGCCGCCGTGTTCCAGTTCGGCAAGGACGCGGGTGTTACCCACCTCGCCACCCGCTTGCGGGTCAATGCCTATTCCTATGTTCGGGCGATCGCGGAGACCGAGGATGGCAAGCTTCACATGACCGCGACCTATGTGAAGGCATCGGGCGGCTGCTCCGCACCGGCGGTCAAAAATCCGGATGAAGCGCAGGCGACGCTCGGACAAATGAAGCTGCGGGTATTTCCCTCAAATGCGCCCGGCACTGAATCCATGACTCGCGCGACCGAGATGCAGCTGATGATACGCCATCCCAATAATTCCGGCCTCCAGATGGACCAGGTCACCCGCTATTACATCCCTCCGCATTTCATCCAGGGGCTGACGATTTCCCAGGGCAATCGGCTGATCATGTCTATGGAAGGCGGCATTTCGATTTCGGAAGATCCGAACTTCCGGTTCGAGTTCAATGCAAAGCCAGACGAGGATGTGAAAGTCGACGCATCCGATACCAAGGGCAAAAAGTTCCAGGATGAGTGGCCCATTCAATCATCCACCCTGTGAGGCAGGTCCACCGCATCGTATCTAGAAGCATCGCACGTCGGCTTCGGCCTGCGCGCGCTTCAGTTCGGCCGTTGCTGCCTTGGCCGGGGCACTCTCGCGAAAGAGCGCGCCATTCTCTCCGGGAACCAGCCCCATCTGCTTGAAAGTCTCGGCCGCCTCATAATGATCGTAAGTAACAATCGAGGCAATGACGTCGATAGAACAGGAACATCGCTGGAGCGTATCGCGGTTTTCACCATTGGCTTTCATGCAGGCATAGACGTATTCGGCAAGGGTCGAAGTGGGGTAATCTGACGCAGCTTTTGCCGGCAAAGGGAAGGCTAATGCTGCAACTGCTAACACAGCAAAATTCGCAAATTTGAACGCAGCCATGTGATATCTCGCTTTCGCCGAGTGGAAATATACATTTTCCAAGTAGATAGCAAAAAACAATAAAGACAGGCAACATTAACGTCAGACTTGTAGTATCAAATTATGTGACAGCGCTCTTGCGCAGAATATGTCAATTAGATCGATTGCTTACTGCATTGCAGAAAGAGTATATTGCGATGCAACAAACATTAATTGATAAACGTGCTTGCTTAATGCAAATGTTTCTCCTATCGTCCATTTGTTTCCGGCTTCAAGGACGTTACCGTCAAGGGAGTGGTGACAGTCTTCGTAGGCCAAGCGGGGTGGGCAGTAACGGTGCCCTCTGCGCGCCTGGCTTAGGTCGTGACACGCTGCCGGAAATACTTCCCATTTGCGTGAGCTGATGGAGCGGAGCCGTCCTTTGAAGTGGCGCCGTCCGATGGTTCATTAAAGTGAACTCAGGGAGGACTCAAAATGCGTGTACACAGAAATATCATTGGCATTGGATTAGCTACTACGGCCATGTCGCTCTCATTGATGGGAAGCGCCTTTGCCAATGACGACCTGCAAAGCCTCGCTTCGGATTCGAAGAATTGGGCCATGCAGACTGGCGACTATGCAAATACCCGGTACTCCAAGCTGAAGAAGATTACCAAGGACAACGTCAAGAACCTGCAGGTCGCCTGGACGTTCTCGACTGGTGTGCTGCGCGGCCATGAAGGTGGTCCGCTTGTCATCGGTGACGTGATGTATGTTCATGCACCGTATCCGAATACGGTTTACGCACTCGATCTCAACAATGACGGCAAGATCCTCTGGAAGTATGAGCCCCGGCAGGATCCCAGTGTTATTCCCATCATGTGCTGCGATACGGTCAATCGCGGTGTGGCCTACGGTGATGGAAAGATTTTCCTCTATCAGGCAGACACGACGCTTGTTGCACTCGACGCCAAGACAGGCAAAGTTGCCTGGTCGGTCAAGAACGGCGAAGCAGCAGATGGGACCAAGGGTGAATCTGGAACATCCGCGCCTGTTGTCGTGAAGGACAAGGTTCTCGTCGGTGTATCCGGTGGCGAGTTCGGCGTCAAAGGTCATTTGACGGCTTATAACATCAAGGACGGCAAGCAAGTCTGGCGTGCCTATTCGATGGGTTCCGACAAGGATACGTTGATCGATCCGGAAAAGACCACCCAGCTCGGTAAGCCGGTTGGACCTGATTCCGGCACCAACACCTGGGAAGGCGATCAGTGGAAAATAGGCGGCGGAACGACATGGGGCTGGTACTCATACGATCCAAAGTTGAACCTCATCTATTACGGGACGGGCAACCCTTCGACGTGGAATCCCGTTCAGCGTCCAGGTGACAACAAATGGTCAATGACCATCATGGCCCGCGATGCGGATACCGGCATGGCCAAATGGCTCTACCAGATGACCCCGCACGATGAATGGGATTATGACGGCGTCAACGAAATGATTCTGGCTGACGGAATCAAGATCGACGGTAAGGACCGCGACGTTCTCGTTCACTTCGACCGCAATGGCTTCGCTTATACGCTGGACCGGGCAACCGGCGAACTTCTGGTTGCAAAGAAGTATGACCCGGCGGTCAACTGGGCCACCGAAGTCGACATGGACAAGAGCAGCAAGACCTATGGCCGTCCGAAGGTCGTAGACAAGTACTCGACACAGGCACAGGGCGAGGACACGAATACGACGGGCATTTGTCCGGCGGCTCTTGGTACGAAGGACCAGCAGCCGGCAGCCTATTCGCCCAAGACGAAGCTCTTCTATGTACCGACGAACCATGTCTGCATGGACTACGAGCCTTACAAGGTCAGTTATACCGCGGGTCAGCCTTATGTTGGCGCCACGGTATCGATGTATCCGGCTCCAAACAGCCATGGCGGCATGGGCAACTTCATCGCGTGGGATGCAGCCAAGGGTGAAATCGTCTGGTCCAAGCCCGAGCAATTCTCGGTCTGGTCAGGCGCACTCGCAACCGATGGCGATGTCGTATTCTATGGCACGCTGGAAGGCTATTTGAAGGCAGTCGATAAGAGCGGCAAGGAACTCTACAAGTTCAAGACACCTTCCGGGATTATCGGCAACGTCACCACCTACGAGCACAAGGGCAAACAATATGTTGCCGTTCTGTCCGGCGTTGGCGGCTGGGCAGGCATCGGCCTAGCGGCCGGGTTGCTGGAAGCCAAGAACGCAGCGGCGTGGCACGGTGCAGTCGATCAGGGCAGAGCCCAGGGCGACGAAGCAGCTACCGTCGGTACAGCCGGTCTTGGTGCCGTCGGCGGATATGCTGGTCTGGCGGACTACACCACCTTGGGTGGTCAGCTGACCGTTTTCACTGTTCCTGAATAATCGGAACGGTGTCGGACACACCGGGCCTGCGGGTGCAGGCTCACAAGATGGGGCCCGGCTTAGCCAGGCCGGGTCCCTTGTGTCTCAAAAGCCAAACTGACGATTAACCACAACCGTCGAAACGGTATCGAGAGATACTGGATTGATGGATTGGAATATGAGGACTCCGGATGCCCATTCGAAAGACATTTCTTGCCGTTGCTGCCGGCCTTGCTCTCCTGGCAAGCCAAGGCAGTACCTACGCCGACGACGCTGCAGCCGCAGCGGCTGCTTCCGACGAAAGCGGCAAATATGCCGACAAGGACGGAAATCCAACATTCAAGATAGGCCAGGATGGAACTGTGGACTGGTACACCTATAGTGGCTACCGCCGTTTCAACTCCGAATGCAATGTCTGTCATGGCGCCGATGGGGCGGGATCGTCCTTTGCGCCGGCGCTGGCGGAATCCCTGAAATCCATCAACTATGCCGACTTCATGGGGATTGTTGCTGGTGGCCGCAAGAACTTGAGCAGCGGCAATGAAAAGGTGATGCCGGCTTTTGGTGAGAACAAGAATGTCTACTGTTATATGGACGATCTTTACGTCTACCTGCGTGCGCGCGCTGTTGGCGATCTCCCGCGTGGCCGACCACCCAAGCACGAGGACAAGCCGGATGCGGCCAAACAGCAGGAATCATCCTGCATGGGTGGTTGACATGATCCCGGGCGGACGCAACCCCCTGTATTGGATCGCCGCGTCGCTTGTGGCGGCGGTCCTCGCAGTGCCCTCCGGGGCCTTCGCGCAAGGGGCAGGTCTTGGCTCCGCCGGCGAACTGGTCGATCCGGATGTCCTGCGGGTCTGCGCCGACCCATCGGACATGCCGTTTTCGGACGAGAGCGGCAAGGGCTTTGAAAACAAGCTGGCGGAACTGGTGGCGGCAAAGACCGGCAGGAAGTCTGTGGCGTATACCTGGTACCCGATGGCGACGGGGTTCGTGCGCAATACGCTGAGATCCAATCGCTGCGATATCATCATGGGTTATGCCCAGGGCGATGAACTTGTCCAAAATACCAACGCCTATTACCGGTCGACCTACGTCATTGTCTACAAGAAGGGCAGTGGTCTCGACGGTGTTGACACGATCGAGGACCAGAAACTCGCTGGAAAGAAGATTGGCATAGTGGCTGGAACACCGCCTTCCGCCAATCTGGCCAAGGCCGGGTATATGCGCGATGTGCATCCCTATCCGCTCATGGTCGATACCAGGCTCGCCCCCTCCATGGGCGAGGTGATGCTGAAGGAGCTGAAGAGCGGCGTCATCGATGTCGCAATCCTCTGGGGCCCGATGGCGGGCTATTATGTGAAGGAAATCGACCCGGATCTCGCAATTGTACCGCTCGTCAAGGAAAAGTCCGGACACATGGCCTATCGGATCACCATGGGCGTGCGGCCGTCTGACCAGGAGTGGAAGCGGACGCTGAACAAGGTCATCCGCGAGAACCAGGCGGAGATCAACAGGATACTGCTCGATTACCAGGTGCCACAGATCGACGAGAACGATAAGCCGATCACCCAATAGCCGATGCGTCCGGCCAGAGGAGGGATTGCGATGTGATGAGAATGGCAGGGAACTGTATCAGAGTGTTGGTCGTTTTATCCATGATGGAGGGGATTGCTGCTTACGCGACTGAAGCTGTCCCCGAGCCCGAAGGATTCAGGACCGAGAACTATCGCGCTCCGGTTCCTGCGACGTTGAAGGGTGCAAAGGTCGTCACGACCGACGAGGCCATAGCACTTTGGAAAGACAAGGCGGCCGTTTTTGTTGATGTCCTTCCGCATGATCCGAAGCCGGCAAATCTTCCCGCCGGAACGATCTGGAAGGAGAAGGTACGCGAGGACATTGCCGGGAGCATCTGGCTTCCGAATGTGGGCTACGGAGTTATCAACAAGGAGACAGAGGCCTATTTTCGCAAAGGGCTCAAGTCTCGATTAGGCGATGACATGAAACGAAAGGTGCTTTTCTATTGCATGGAAGGCTGCTGGATGTCGTGGAATGCGGCCAAACGAGCTGTCGAATGGGGTTACCGATCGGTCTATTGGTATCCTCTTGGCACTGATGGCTGGAGCGCCGCCAAGCAGCCCACACAAAGAAATGAACCGTACGAATTTTAATCCTGCGCCAGAAGGGCGTATGATGCCGCAGAAAGATCAGGCTCTGATCTTTGAAATGAGAAGGAGGAAAGCATGAAGAAAACTTGGACAAAGCCTACCATGTGCCAGGTTGCTGCAGGCATGGAACTGTCACGTTATCTGCCGGCAGAACTTAAGGCCAAAAAGTAAGGCCGAATCCTTCGCCCCGCGCGATTCTATCGCGTGGGGCGGCTTACCGGTTCAATGCGGTCGGCCGGAAGCCACGCTTCCGGCGATGAGGAAACATTGCTGAAATGCATTTGAAGATAATTGGTTCAGCGGCAGGAGGCGGGTTTCCACAATGGAATTGCAATTATCGATTGAGCCGCGGCGCATGGGACGGCGCCACGAACGTTGTTCCGCGCACTCAATCCAGCCTTGCCGCCAGTGCAAATGGTAAGGATTGGGTACTGTTCAACACATCTCCGGATATACGCCAGCAGATCGCTGCAACCTCTGACCTTCAGCCCCGCGCGTACGGTCCGTTGCGCGCAACCCCAATTCGGGCGGTGGTTCTGACGAACGCCGATGTCGATCACATCGCCGGACTGCTGAGCTTGCGGGAGCGAGAGCCTTTCGCCATCTATGCCGCCCACCGTGTGCTTGAAGTGCTGGACGCCAACTCCATTTTCAACGTTCTCGACCGCTCGATAGTCGAGCGGCGTGAACTTGTTTTGAATGAAGCCACGGACATTTTGGACAGCAAGGGTCATCCCACCGGCGTTGTTATCGAGGCTTTCGCCGTCCCGGGGAAGGTGGCCCTGTTTCTGGAAGACCTTAGCAAGGCGGCAGACGGCTTCGGCACACAGGAGGGTGATACAATCGGGCTGCGCATTTCCTCCCGTGCTGGCGGTCGAGGCGCCTTTTATATTCCGGGCTGCGCTCGCATCGACGACCCGCTCAAGCGACGGGTATCGGGGGCCGATTGCCTGCTCTTCGATGGGACCCTCTTTACCGATGATGAGATGATCGTGGCGGGGGTCGGTGCCAAAACCGGAGCCCGCATGGGGCATCTGCAGATCTCCGGTGCCTCGGGTTCGATGACGGCACTTGCCGATCTCGATATCAAACGGCGGATATATGTTCATATCAACAACACCAACCCCATTCTTGACGAGACCTCGGTCGAACGCGCGGCGGTGCGGGAGGCGGGATGGGAGGTTGCCCATGATGGCATGGAGGTGACGTTTTGAGCGATTTCAGCAAGGCAGCGCGGAACGGATTGTCGCCGGCGGAACTCGAAAAGGTCCTGCGCGACGTGGGTGCGGCGCGCTACCACAACCGGCATCCGTTCCATCACCAGATGACAAGCGGTACTTTAACCAGGGCACAAATGCAGGCATGGGCACTGAACCGTTATTGCTATCAATCGATCATTCCGCGCAAGGATTCAATGATCATTGCGCGCTCTGACGATCCGGAATTTCGTGCTGAATGGCGCAAGCGGGTCGAGGACCATGACGGAAGCGATGGCTGGAACGGCGGCATCGCGCGGTGGCTGAAACTTGCGACGGGTCTTGGCCTTGATGCTGAGGCAGTCAAGAGCGAGAAGCTGGCGCTCCCAGCGACGCGGTTTGCCGTCGGCGCTTATCTGTCATTCTGTACCAACCGCAGCCTGCTGGAATCTGTTGCATCCTCCCTGACTGAACTGTTCTCGCCCGTGATCATTAGCGAGCGAGTGCCGGCAATGCTGGCGAAGTACGACTATATAACTCCGGACATTCTCGCCTATTTCGACAAGCGCCCCACGCAAGCATCGCGCGACTCCGACTTTGCGCTGGCTTATGTAATGAAACATGCCGACACTCCTGAGAAACAGCAGGCGGTCGTCGATGCGCTGGTGTTCAAATGTGATGTGCTCTGGGCAATGCTTGATGCTTTGGCTCATGCCTATGGCGAAAGGGGCAATATTCCGCCGGGCGCCTTCGATCCGGAGGCGGCATGATCGAAACAGCGCGCGTCCGGACAGTTCTGTCCATGCAGTCGAAACCGGTATTGAAGCGGCATGTGCGGCTGCAATATGATAAGGTGCGCGAGGCATGGGCGCTGCTGTCGCCGGAGCGCGTGTTCTGGCCCAATGAGGTCAGTCTCGATATTCTGCGCCTGTGTGACGGACGACACAGCGTGGCTGAGATGGTCGCCGTGCTCGGCGATCAATATGGAGCGGACGCCGCGCAGATCACGCCGGATGTCACCGGCTTTCTGCAGGAGTGGTCCGACAAGTTTCTGGTGACGTTATGACGGAACCTGTTCTACCCCCGATCGGCATGCTGGCGGAGCTGACACACCGCTGTCCGCTGCAATGCGCCTATTGTTCCAATCCTGTTGAGCTGCTGAAGGCCAACCGAGAGATGGACACGCAGAACTGGATCTCTCTTTTCGAGCAGGCTGCCGATCTTGGTGTTCTTCAGGTTCACCTTTCCGGGGGCGAACCGACATTGCGGACGGATCTTGCCGAACTTATTGCCTCGTTGGTGCGGCGCGGCGTGTACACAAATCTGATTACGGCCGGGGTAGGCATTGCCGAGGGCCGCATCGAGGCCTTCGCCGAAGCAGGCCTCGACCACCTTCAGTTGAGCTTCCAGGGTGCGTTTGCTCCAACGACGGAAAAGATCGGCAATGCACGTGGCGCGCACGAAAAGAAACTTGAAACTGCCCGACGTGCTCGAGCCGCGGGCTTGCCGCTCACCATCAATGCTCCCATCCATCGGCACAATATGGAGGAAGTGCCGGACTTCATCGAGCTTGCGCTTTCGCTTGATGCGGAACGGCTGGAAATCGCCAATGTGCAATATGCCGGCTGGGCGCTGCTCAACCGCAATGCCCTGATGCCGGAGCGCGAGGCGGTCGAGCGCCAGGTAGAGATCGTTGAGGAGGCCCAGCAACGGTTGCGCGGCATCATGACCATCGATTTCGTCACGCCCGATTATTTCGCCATCTATCCAAAACCATGCATGGGCGGATGGGCGCGCGATGCTTTCATGGTGGCGCCCGACGGCACGGTGCTTCCGTGCCATGCGGCTGGAACGATCAAATCGCTGCATTTCGAGCGTTTCGGCGACTGGAACCTCAGCCGCATCTGGCACGAATCCTCTGCCTTCAATGCCTTTCGCGGCACGGATTGGATGCAGGAGCCGTGTCGAAGCTGCGAGCGAAGAGAAATCGATTGGGGCGGATGCCGCTGCCAGGCAATGGCGATTGCCGGTGATGCCGCCGCCACGGACCCGGCCTGCATCAAGTCTCCGCTTCACGCGCGAATGGGAGCGTTGATCAAGGAAGCGATCGATACGAAGTCAGCCGATGCGGAATCGGATGCATTCATATACCGCCGTATCGGCCGCAGTGCGGAAACTATTTCTTGATCATGGATTGGCCGATTGTCTTCGACAACCCGTAAAGCCTTTGTTCGATGATCGTCGGAACCTCGCAAACGTAGGAGAGGGATTGCACCCGTTCTTCGAAGATGCGCGTTTCCCATGTCAACCGCTCGTTCTGCCTGTCCAATTCCTCTGGGTCCACATCCGGCTTGGCACGCATGGCGTCAACGGCCGAAGCCTCTTTTCGTAAATCTGTCGCCATATCGCGCTGGCGTCCGGCATAACGGGAAATGCCGGAAATCACCTCCTCGCGCTCGCGATTGAGCGTGTCGAATACGCCTTGGAACAGTTCGAAAAGCTTGTCGTTGACCTGGTCCTTCGGCAATGCGGCAGCGTATTCGACAATGCGCTTTTGCGCGACATCGAGCGGATTGCGCCGTGCCGCCAGTTCACCGACCAGATCTTCGATTTTCTCCTCGGTGTTCCAGTTCTTCGCTGCTTCGGGAATGTCGGGGCCGTTCCATACCTGACCGACCGAAAGTTCGGGGACCTTGCGCTGGACACAGGGCCATTCGGGGTCGTTGTTCGCTGCGCCAAGAACGGGGCCCAAAGCGATCAAATTCAGGAGAAGACCGGCTGAAGTGGCGAGGATGATGCGCAAGCGTCTCAATTGGTTCCTCCGTCCTGCTTCTTGATAATCAAACCTCTTGAGGGGTCATAAGCAATGATGGCACAGCCGACGAAGAAAAGCGTAAAGCCGCAGACCACCGCCAGCGAGATCCATTCGATCTGCGCGTAAAAGGCGAATCGGACCAGTTCCACAGCATAGGTGAACGGATTGAGCTGGCAGATCCGGTACAGGAGCGGACTTGCCTCCTGGACCCGCCACAGCGGGTAGAGCGCCGACGAAGCGAAATACATCGGGAAGATGACGAAATTCATGATTCCTGCGAAATTCTCAAGCTGCTTGACGAGCGAGGACAACAGCATCCCCAAGGCGCCCAGCATCATCCCGGCAAGAAAGAGCGCAGGGAGGGTTAGCAAATAGCCGGAGGGCGGGGCTTTCACTCCCCAGAACCAGGCGATGAACAGGAACGCATAGACCTGGATGATGGATACGGCGACGCCCGCCAGAAGCTTCGATACAAGTAGAAACCAGCGCGGGAACGGACTCACCAGCAGCGTGCGCATATTGCCCATCTCACGGTCATAGACCATCGAAAGTGACGACTGCATGCCGCTGAACAAAAGGATCATGCCGCACAGGCCTGGCGTTATATAGACCTCGTAAAGCACATAGGTTTGATAGGGCGGGATAATCGATACGCCGAGAACCTGGCGGAATCCGGCGGCGAAAATGAAGAGCCACAAGAGTGGCCGGACCAGGGACGAAATGAAGCGCTCGCGTTGATTGAGATATCGCAGCCCCTCACGAATGAGAATCCCCTTGAGGCAGACGAGATATTGCATCACCCCGAAGCGCTTGCGTCCGCCCGATAGTCCAAACTGCCCGTGATCGATGATGTCAGTCATGACCTGTGCCACCTCGGGTCAACGTGACAATGCCCGTAAGGCGCGAGAAGGCCTCATTGATCGACTTGGCGCCCGCATCCTTGACGACCTCGTTGACCGCGCCATTGGCCACAAGCTTGCCACGGTCGAGTACGATGATTTGGTCGGCGTGGCTGACCTCGTCGATCAGGTGCGTTGCCCACAGAACGCTGATGCCCTCATCATGCACGAGCTTGCGGATGTCGGCGAGAATTGTTGCACGTGATTTTATGTCCAGACCAACCGTCGCCTCGTCAAGGAGCAGAAGTGAGGGTTGATGCAGCAGGGCGCGAACGATCTCGACGCGTCTGATCTGTCCGCCCGAAAGGCTTCTCGCCTTTTCGTGCAGACGATCGCTCATGTCGATTGACTCCAGCAACTCGTGAATGCGTTGGTTCGCCGCTCGTGATCCGATGCCATGCAGCGAGGCGTGATAGGAAAGGTTCTGGTGCACCGACAGATCAAGATCGAGCGTCCGCGCCTGAAATACAATGCCGAGGCGCCGCAGTGCATCACCCGGCTTCCGGTTGATGTCGTGGCCGAAGACATGGATATGTCCATCCCGCGTGGCGAAGAGGTGACTGATCAGCGAGAAGAGGGTCGTCTTGCCGGCGCCGTTCAGCCCGAGGAGCA
This sequence comes from Hyphomicrobiales bacterium, assembly GCA_900473175.1. GTDB lineage: Bacteria > Pseudomonadota > Alphaproteobacteria > Rhizobiales > Rhizobiaceae > Phyllobacterium. The sequence continues at coordinate 152,174 of UCKM01000001.1, forward strand.
CGGCAAAACGACCGGGCGCAATCGAGAACGATATGTCATTCAAGGCTTGCCGCCTGCCATAAGCATAGCTTACGGAGGCCAGTTCAAGTGCCGGAGCATCGGCCTCCGGCAATGACTTGCCATGAACGTTTTTCAATCCGGCATTTGTACCCATCGAGCTCCACCCTTTGGTACGACATGCAGTTTCCGCTGCGCTCCCCGGCGCAGTTACTTGATTGTAATCTTACCCTTCATTCCTTTGTCGGCAAGATCGGGTACCGACCAGGTATATTCGCCAGGCCGCACCGCCGTGAACTGGACATTGATCGTCCCTGGCGAGTCGAATTCCAGCCATGCCGGCCCGCCATTCATGTGAACCTCGAGGTCGTTGATCACGATCTGGTTCATCCAGACATTGCGGAACAAGTCGGTGACAAACTTATATTCGAAGGCAGCCGCAGAGGTGATCTTCCAGCGATATCCTTGTCCGGCAACGAGCTCGAAATCCTTCTGGTTGACGGCAAAGTCGTCGGTCTTGGAACCGAGGATCAGTTCAGGCACGTTCTTGCTGCCGCGGGTCACCGCGGCAGGTTTTGCCGGGGTTTCGGCCTTGGGTTTTGCTGCGGCCTGATCGTCATCGTCGTCGGCTTGCGCGAAAGCAAAGGGCTGCGCCACCACGATGATCAAGAATACCGCCAGCGCGATCGTCTTCCGGATTGTCATGCTTCTTCCTCCCTTAATTCAGTTTGGCGCCACCACCACGCCCCAAGGCAATTGCCCGACCGTGACCGACTTGACTGGCTCATCGGTCGCGGTATCGATGAAGGTGATGTCATTCGAAAGCCCGTTCGTGCTGATGATTGTCTTGCCGTCCGGGGTAAAGGCGAGCTGCCAGACACGTTGCCCGACAAGGATGTATTTCTCCACCTCGTAGGTTTCGGCATTGACCACGGCGACGCGGTTGGCAGGGCCAAGTGCGACATAGGCCTTTTTCCCATCGGAGGTGATGCGTATGCCGACCGGCTGGATCTGCTCCGAACGCAGCCCCTGAATCTCGAAGGTGATTTTGTGGGTCACTTCGCGTTTCGCATTGTCGATAACGGAAACCGTGCCACCAACTTCGGCCGAGACCCAGATCTCCGATCCATCGGGCTTGAACTGCGCGAAACGTGGGCGCGCATCGACCAGCACATTATCCGTGATTTCATGGGTCGACGTATCGATGAAATGCGCCATGTTGGTCGTCTCGGACGTGTTCACGATGGTCTTGCCGTCGGGGCTCACCCCCATTCCCTCCGGCTCGACGCCAACGGGGATTTCCGCGACGACGTTCTTCCCGGCAACATCGATTACCGTGACGAGATTGTCATCCTCATTAGCGACATAGAGGGTCTTCCCGTCGGGCGACAAGACGAAAAGCTCGGGGTCCGGACCCGAGGGCAGGGAACCGACGATCTCGTTTGTGCTCGTATCGATGATTTCGACGGTGTCGTCATCGCTGGCGCAGACGTAGAGCAATTTTCCGTCGTGCGAGATGGTGATGCCGCGTGGCCTCTGTCCGACGTCTATTGTCTTGACCACCTCCATCGTGCTGGAATCCACGATCGTAACGGTATTGTCCTTTTCGTTCGAGACGTAAACCATGTTGGCCCAGCCGGGCTGCGCAAGGAGTGGCAGGGTCATTGTCGCAGCGAGCAAGCACAATTGTCTTCGCATCCAAGTCCTCCCGTCAGGTTCAGTTCAGCTTGCACTTGGTCTCTGGCCTGTCCACGCCAAGCGTATCCAATTCCGAGAATTGATGCAGGAAACCCTCCTGCGGGGACGTCGAAACAACGCCATGCCCGTCGCCGATCAGCACCGGTTGCCGCAATTGCCAGTTCCAGTTGCGGAACGTCAGCTTCTGGCCCTTGAAGGCGGCGATGGAAAAACTGTCCGACTTGATATAGTCCTCGACCTGTTTCGCGTCGTTGCCTTTGGTCCGCGTAACGGCCTCACCCAGGATACGCACGGCGGTCCACGCCTGCATGTCTTTCGATAGCATGCGGCGTCCGCTCGCCTTGGCGAACCGGTTCTGAATCTGCGAGCCGCCCCATTGCTCGCTGGCCGGATGCCAGCTTGATGCAACAAGGCCCGCCGTTCCTGCTACCGGTCGCGGCGTCCATGTGCGATAGGGAACGTAACTGCCGAAGACTTCGCTTTCGTCGGCCACGATGACCACATCGTGCTCGGGCAGGTTCTGCGTGAAGACTGGCATTTGCTTCTGCACCTGGATGACGCCGGTATCCGTTCGGCGCGCCGTACCCTTGTCCTCGTACAAGCGTTCTTCAACGATCGTCGCACCGAAGCGTGTTGCCGCCCGGCGGATGGCGTCGGCATAGCGCTTGTCCCGGTCGTGCGAACCATAGAGCAGCACCCATTTGCGCCATTGCTTCCAGACAAGATACTGGGCAAGCCCATCGGCTAGCATGGTACGGGTCGGCGCCGTGTGAAAGACGTTGGAGCGGCATTCCTCTTCGCGCAGAATGTCGTCCGTTGCCCCTACATTGAAGAGCAGCACGCCGTTGTCCCTTGCAAGGTCGGCGATCGACAGAAGTTGCCTGGCGGAAATATCGGTCAGTATAAAGCGGTCGCCGCGTGCAACCATCTCTTTGAATACGGGAACCACATCGGCCTCGAGCTTGGTTTCCGAGACGTCGAGTGCGAAGGTCTGCCCCAGGAACTTGCCCGTCGTATTGTTGTCATTGATGGCGACGTTGGCTCCGGCCACACCCTCGTCGCGCGGCGGAATATCGAGCACAGAAAGAGCCAACTGCGGTTCATAGGCGCGCAGATACCCGATCCGCACGTCGACCGTTGACTTTGGCGACTTATCTGGCGAAGCCTGTTGAGCTGACAACCCAGGGACGTTGACGAAGAGCAAAAAAAAGCCGAATAAAAACACAAGAGTGTTTGGCACCATACTCTTCATGACCATACCATTTGGATTTGCCGCCATTCGCATGATGGCGGTCGCTTAAGAACAGAGGTGCCCATAGTGTTTTTAAACAAGCCCGCAAAAACCTCAACCCTTTGTGTCACCTTTTCTCTACCGAAGGTTGATGTGGTTTACCTCCCTGGAGGCGAATGCTGATGACGAAAATGCTGGCGAGCGTCAAAGACCGTCAGGAGGCTGAAATTGCCCTTCTGAATGGTGCAGATATTATCGATCTGAAAGACCCGTCGCGCGGGGCGCTCGGCGCGGTCGAGCTGGATAAACTACTGGAGGTCAAGGATTTTATTGCGGGCAGGCGGCCTCTGAGCGCTGCGTGCGGCGACCTTCCCATGCATCCCGAAACCATTCGCGGCAAGGTAGAGGAAGTTGCCGCAACAGGGGTGGATTACATCAAGATCGGCTTTTTCCCCACCGCGCAGTTGGACGCCTGCATCGAGGCGCTGAAGCCACTTGTGACGCACGGAAAATTGATTGCCGTTCTCTTCGCTGACCGCCTGCTTGAGTATGATGAAAACCTGATTGGGAAACTGGCCGCTGCCGGATTTCACGGCGTGATGATCGATACCGCGGACAAGGCGGCCGGGCGCTTGCTCGATCACATGACACCGGATCAGATCGGTCATTTTATCAAGGAATGCCGGGCGCATGAACTGATGGGCGGAGTTGCCGGTTCGCTCGAGGCACCTGATGTTCCGAGGCTCCTGGCTTTCAAGCCCGATTTTCTCGGGTTTCGCAGCGCCCTTTGCGCCGGGCTCGGCCGCAACTCGCCCATAGACGCACAGGCGACTGCGAAGATTCGCGCATTGATACCGGAGGCAGACGGGGTGGGTGCACCCGCGGGCGTCGACTACAAGCTTCTGGCGGCTCGTGGCTATTTTCCAGATCCGGCTGAAGCGGGGCTTGGGACGGACAAGATTTTCGTGCGCGATTTCGTTCTGCCGGTACAGATCGGCGCCTACAGCTTCGAGCACGGCAAGTCGCAAAAGGTGCGCTTCGATGTGACGGCCGATGTGCTGCGCGTGACCCGCAATCCCGAAGACATGCGCCATGTCGTCTCCTATGATCTGATCATGGATGGCATCCGGGCCATTGTAGCCGAAGGACATGTTGAACTCGCCGAAACGCTGGCGGAGCAGGTGGCGGCGTTCGTGCTGGAGAATCCCCGGGTCACGCGCGTGATCGTCCGTGCCGAGAAGCTTGAACTCGGACCGGGCGGCGTCGGCGTAGAGATCGAGCGGAAAAGCGATGCCAGGAATTCGGCGAAGTCGAGGGCATCGGCAAGCAAGCACGAGACGGTGCATGCGCATGGAGGCAGGAAGGGCGCATCTTCATGAAGCCGCTCGTCGTAAAGCTTGGAGGGAGCACGGCGGGTCGCGAGGAAATGCAGTGCTGGATTGACGCGCTCGCCACGGCCACATTTCCGCTTGTCGTGGTTCCCGGCGGCGGTCCTTTTGCCGATCAGGTGAGGGTATCGCAACCCCGGCTGGCCTATTCAAACAATGCTGCACATGCCATGGCGATCCTTGCCATGGACCAGTTCGGTATCGCTGTCGCGGAGCGCCATAAGCGCTTTCGGGTAGCTCGCTCTATCACCGAAATCAATGAGACTTTGAGTCTAGAGCTGATCCCGGTATGGCTCCCGTCAACCATGACCCTCGGCGCGCCCAATATTCCCTGTTCCTGGGACGTGACATCAGACTCGCTTGGCGCGTGGCTGGCAAGACAATTGCGCTCCTGCACGCTTCTCCTGATCAAGCAGACGGATGAATATCTTCATTATTCCAACGTTTCGGATCTCGCCGATGCCGGCATCGTCGATCCAATGCTGCCCGGCATGATTGGTGAGGGCACAAGCCTGCACGTAGCTGGACCGCAGGCGCTCGCCTCACTGGATTTGCCCTTGGCATGCATGCCCGGACACACGATGATGCCGTGCAGAATCGCCGCAGGAATGGATATTCGATGACACGCCTTCATACCCCGCGCTGGGCATGGGCCCTTACCGGCTCAGGCCATTTTTTCGTGGAGAGCTTCGAGCTTATACGTACGCTTGAGCATTGCGATGTTTTCGTGTCGAGGGCGGCAAACGAAGTGCTGCGCATGTACGGGCTGAAACTTGAGTTTCCTGAGACCATGCGGGTTCTGCACGACAAAACAGCGAGTTCGATCCCCATCGGCGGCTTCTATCATGGTGTCTACCACACGGCGGTGATCGCGCCGGCGACATCGAACACAGTGGCGAAATGTGTGGCGGGCATATCGGATTCGCTCCCGACCAATGTCTACGCGCAGGCGGGCAAATGCCGTGTACCGTCGATCGTCTTTGCTTGCGATACAGCGCCGGAACTCGAAACCATGGCACCAAGCGGCATGGTGAAGGTCTATCCGCGGCCCATCGACCTCGAAAATACTGACTGTTTGAAAACCTATCCGCGTACCAAGGTCGTGGAATCGCTTGCCGAACTGCAGGCGACGATCGCACAGCGCCAGAAAGAGATCGCGGGCGATGGCTGAGCATCTGCTGTTCCTGACCGGGCACCTGGCCCGGTCGCGACTGGAGCGGGTTCTGGCCGGCCTTGGAGAGACGGCGTTTTCCTATGAGATCATCGATATCGGCGTGAAGGTTGCCGCCCTGATGACGGAGGAGATCCTTTTCCGCCGTCTGAAGCCGCCCATTTCTGCAGACCGCATTATCCTTCCCGGCCGCTACCGGGGCGATCTCGATCGCTTGACCGAAAAATTCGGTGTGCCCTTCGTTCGGGGACCGGACGAAGTGGCGGATCTGCCTGTCTTCCTCGGAAGGGTCGGCAAGCCGATCGACCTTTCCAGGCATGACATGCGCATCTTTGCCGAAATTGTCGATGCGTCGGCGCTCAGTCTCGATAGCCTGATGCAGCGTGCCTCGATGCTGGCGGCGGCCGGGGCGGATGTCATTGATCTGGGTTGTCTTCCCGAAACGGCTTTCCCCCATCTCGCCGAGGCCGTTCGCGGCCTCAAGGCGAAGGGTCTTCGCGTCAGCGTTGATTCGGCCAATCTCGAGGAACTCGAAACCGGTGCCGCGGCGGGGGCGGATTACCTGCTCAGCCTTACCGAGGAAACGATCGGTCTAGCCATCAAATATAGCGCGACGCCGGTTCTTATTCCCGCTGGACCCGGCGATCTCGATTCGCTCGGACGCGCGATCGATGCGGCCCGGGCTGCAAATATTCCTTTCATTGCGGATCCGGTACTTGATCCGATCCATTTTGGTTTCGCCGCATCGCTTGGACGCTTCATCGAAGCGCGTAGGCGTTGGCCCGATATCCCGATGATGATGGGAACAGGCAATCTGACCGAACTCACCGATGCGGATTCATCCGGCGTCACCGCCTTGCTTGCTGGCCTTTGCTCCGAGCTTTCGATCGGCAATGTGCTCGTCGTCAATGTAAGCCCGCATACGGTGCGCACGGTCGAAGAACATGATCGGGCCCGCCGGATCATGTTCGCTGCCAAGGAGGACCATGCGCTCCCCAGAGGCTATGACGCCGGCCTGTTGCAGGTACACGACCGCAAGCCGTATCCCAACACGATTGAGGATATCGATGCGCTTGCCGCGGATGTGCGCGATGCAAATTTCCGTATTATGACTGCGCCCGACGGCATTCACATCTTCAACGGCAAGGGCCACAGGATCGCGCGGGATGCGTTTGAACTTTACTCCGGTCTCGGCGTTGAAGGCGATGGGCCCCACGCCTTCTATCTCGGCGCAGAACTGGCGAAGGCGGAGATCGCCTGGAAGCTCGGCAAGCGCTACACGCAGGACGAACCGCTTGCCTGGGGCGCCGCGGCTCCCGAAGAGCAGCAGGACCGTACCCGGCTCGCCGAGGCAGGACATACGTTGCGAAGCAAGAAGGATGTGGCGCCATGACCTACATCAGGGAAACCATCGTAACAACCGTCGATACGAACGGCAGCGTTCATATCGCCCCGCTCGGGATCATCCAGCAGGATGACAATTGGATCATCGCGCCTTTTCGCCCGTCCAAGACGCTGGAAAACCTCGCGGCCATTCCCTATGCCGTCGCCAATTATACAGACGATATGCTGGTGTTTGCCGGGTGCCTGACCGGCCGAAAAGAGTGGCCCACCGTTGCTGTCAAGAATTGCCCGGTGCCGCGGCTGGAGTCAGCGCTAAGCCATTCGGTTTTAAAAGTGGTCTCGGTAAAGGATGATGGGTTGCGTCCACAGCATCTCTGCAAAGTCGTTTCGGAGGCGACACACGCGCCCTTTACCGGACTCAACCGCGCCAAGGCTGCCATTCTCGAACTTGCCATTCTGGTCAGCCGCTTGCACATGCTTCCACCTGAGAAGATCGATGCGGAAATCGCGTTTCTTACCATCGCCATCGAAAAAACCGCTGGACCGGATGAACAGCAGGCCTGGTCGTGGCTGATGCAGCGCGTCAAGGACCATCGCGACGCTGCCGATGCAAAGGGCAAGGATGTCGTGCATCATGACCATCATGGCTGACAGATTTCGCGCTACATTTCGCTGAGATACATTGAACCAAGCAGAGCGACCGCGGCTGCCGGCGCCGCCTTGCTGGCATCATCCCGCGCTTTGTCGATTGCGGGGATCAGCGCGCCGAAATCCACGTAAGGCCGCTCCAGGCGTGTCGCGAGCCGCTTGATCTGCGGGCGGCCTATGCCAGCACCGACCACGGGTGCAGCAGCGTCGGAAGCGATACTTTGCGCCACCCGGAACGCCCCGTCATGAATCATGCGCAGCTGATGCTCGCTGAACCACCGGGCGATATCGACCCATTCATCTTCATCCAGATCAGCGCTGTCGCGTCCAACCATGCGCGCAAGCCGTGCGATGGAACCGGCCACCGACTTGGCCTGGCGGTCGGCAGAGGGATATTTGTCGTCCGCTTCGTCGAGCGTGCCGAGAATGCGGCCGAGGTCTGCAGTATTGGCGAAATATTCGTTCATCAGTGGCGTCATGCGGCCGCGCACGGGGACGAGGGTGGCAATGCCGATCAGGGCCGTGCGAGCAAATCCGGTATAGACAAGCTCGCCGGTTAAAAGCCGCTCGGCGTCCGAATAACCATCGTTGACCAGCTCACCATTCCTGAATGCAAGTATGTCGGTTGTCGTCGAACCCATATCGACGAACAGACCGGTGTTCTTCAGTTTTGCGCTCAACGTCGCGGTGGCATGCCAGTTGGCCGATGCAATGTCGCCGCCAAGATTGCGCGCCGCGCTCACATTGCAGAAACCGGAACGCCCTGCATAGACAAGCGTATCCGCCGTGCCAAATTCTGCCTCGATGAAGTCGAGCAAGCCGGCAATTCCGGCATCGCGCGAGGCGAATGTATCGGAGAGTTCGCCGGTCATGGTGAAGACGTTCACATTGCCGGGCTCACGCCGGGGACCAAGCTCGCGCAAGGCCTCACGCAATTGGTCGATCCCAAGCCAGAGCGGCGTTTTGAAGGTCTTGGCTCCAATGATTTCGCCATCGCGGCACCGCGCCATCTTGAGATGCGCGCCGCCGAGATCCCAGCCGGTGACCTGGGGCTTTCCTTCGTTGGCAAATCGGGATTTCATGGGGCACTCATCGCGTGGATTCTACCTGTGCATATCATTCCGGTACTCGACATAAAAGACGGCCTCGTGGTTCGCGCGCGCATGGGCAACCGAGATGCCTATCTGCCGATCGAAACCCCGCTCAGCCGGAGCCCGCATGTCTCCGATGTAACTGCGGGCCTGCGTGCGCTCTATCCTTTTCCGGCGTTCTACTTTGCCGACCTCGACGCGATCGAGCGTCGTCAGTCGCCGACGAATATCTTGCACCAATTGAAGCCTGTGCTCGCCAGATCCAATGTGTGGCTTGATGCGGGCTATACTGAGCAAGGTCAAGTCGATGCCGTGCTTACAAGGGACGGCATATTGCCGGTTCTGGGTTCAGAGTCCCAGGGTGATTCGCGCATGCTTGAGTACTTTCGTGAAGATCCGCGCATAATCCTGTCGCTCGATTTTCGCGGGGATGAATTTCTCGGCCCCGCGTCGATCCTTGAGAATGCCGAGAACTGGCCCTCCCGCATCATCGTCATGACGCTTGGCCGGGTGGGCGCCACAACCGGACCAGATTTCGGCAGACTTGAGGATATAAAGCGCCGCGCCGGCAGTCGCTCCGTCGTCGCGGCAGGCGGGATTCGCAACAACGACGACCTCGAAAAACTGCAAGCGATGGGGATTTCCGCCGCACTGGTGGCCACCTCGCTGCACAACGGCGCGCTCTCGCGGCAAGCGATCGCATCGTTCATGAAAAGTTCTTGAGCCACATTCCAAGCCAATAGAGGAAGAGGAACTCTCCTCTCCCTCAATTGCTAAAAGCCTAGAAGTTTTGCCAACCGGCGCAGCAGGCCATCCGGTTCGACAGAGGGCGCGCTCTGTGCGGGGTTGTCTCTTGTCTAAGCGCTGAACGGATGCTTTACGGAGTCCCGCTGGGCGGTTGCTTCCGCAGCCGTCGGCTTGCCCGTTACAGCACGCTGGATTGCTTCCTTCGTTGCGCGATAGTTGAAGTCCTGAATCTTCGCGTCGCTCTCTGCCTCCCAATGGATGAAAACACCGACGCAAATGAAGATGTCGTCGGCCTCATCCGCCGGAATTGTCCCGTCGGCGACGCTGTCCTGAACCGCTTTTGCTACCGCATGCTGGGCAGGTCCGAACATCTGGACCGCCTGCTTGGCGCCCTTGATCGTGACCTTGTTGAACAACACGGTGTTGGGTTTGCATGCCAGGTTCGGCGCGATGACCGCAAGAAGTGAAGTAAATCCGTCCTTGTTGTTCGTCAGAGCATGACAGAATGCCGATTCAACAGCGCTCCCGCGAGGTCCAATCAGAAGATCGATATGCGCAACTTCATTTCCGTCGCCAATAAGCGACTCGCCAACCATTACTTTGTTGATTTTTGCCACGGCCTATTTCCTCCCTATGGCGGTCCCAAATGGTTTGTCCAAAGACGCCGTACCCTTCGAGACACGACTCTCGATGGACAGCTATCCTTGTTCGCAGCACCCTTGAGATGGGGGTCGGTTGGCCAGATAGCAGCGGATGAAATCCGCTGCCGAAATTCAACCATTTACCTTGCAATTATGCAAGACCAAGTTGAGTTTGAATGCAAAAAGGGTTGCAACAGTCAGATCAGCGGAAGTCCCGGGATTGATGCCATCGGCCTTCAGTCTGGCATCAAAAGCAAGCAGCAATTTTTCCCGTTCCCTCCCATCCTCCAAAACTTCGACGCGCTGAAGAATTTGCCTGGCTTCCTTGCGCGTTTTCTCCGCAACGGCGCTCCCATGCTTGCGCAGGATGTGGCTATCGGGAAAAGTCGACAGAAAATACAGATAGACGAAAACCACCGGCCACATTCCGCCCTCTTCGCGCTTCACGGCGAGGGTGTGAGCGTGAAGTCCTCCAGTAAAAATGTCGGCAAACCCGGTAGCGTATTGCCGGGCGATCATGTCACGGCCTGCCGCTGCCCGCATCGCCTCCAGAAGCGTCACGTCCGGTTCGGCCGATACGTCATGTTTAGGTGCCGATCCAAGGCCGCCCGGCTGCGCCATCACAATGGCGGAGAATGCATTTCGAGCATCGTCGACATCGAGCCTGTCCAGCACTGCGGCGACGCTTGCCCGCAGGTCAGTTCCGCTTTTCGCAGCTTCGGCCAAGGGTACGCAAAGCAGCAATATGCCAAGGTTCGTATTGGTATCGACTTTTTTTCGCGTTGCGGTTACGCCGGCAAGAATGCGCTGTCCGGTCGGCAGTGCGGGGTCGGAAACCGCATGGGACGATATCTGAGCGCTTTCAAAAAACTGGCTGGCATTCATGCGGTGCCCATCAGCGAAGCGATGCACATTGCCGGGCTTCAAGGCGTCGATCTCAAGATAACAGGCGTCGATATAGGCGCGCCTTATCTGTTCGCGGGTTGGGCTCAAGCGGCCGGCCTTTCCGCTAGTTCTGGCGCGACCTGCGCGGCCAGAGCATTGGCTATGCAGTCGGCGATCTTGACGTGGACGACCGATTGAAGTCCGGTCCATGCCGGCATGCTGTTGACCTCGAGGACGAGCAAACGTCCATCTGCAGCTGGAATGATGTCGATGCCAGCAAAATCGGTGCCGATCGCCGTTGAAGCTGCAAGAGCGAGGCTTTCAAGTGTGGAACGTAGCGGTCCGATGACCGCTTCCGCCTTAGCACCCTTGGCCATGTTGGTGATCCAGCTGTCCGCGCGGCGCGCGATCATGCCGAGAACTTCGCCGGCACAGGTGAAGACCCGGTAGTCGCAAAACGGGGGCCCGGAATGGGCTACGAAACGCTGGAGATAATAGACATCATCGACCTCGTCCGGCTGTGGCAAGTCCTCCATACCCCGGATAAGGCGAAGGCCCTTGCCTTGCGATCCGAACAGCGGCTTCAATACTAGGGGGCCGTGGGCGAGTTCGCGCTCGGCGACAGCCTTGGCGTTTGCGAGGCTTTCGACGGCGAAAGTTTGCGGTGTGGGAAGACCAGCTTGCGCCAGAAGGAATGTCGTCGTCGATTTGTCGACGCAGCGCTCGATGGCCTTTGCCGAATTCCAGACCGGAACCCCCATCTGAGCAAAGGCGTGCAGGACGCCAAGCCGGCGGGTAATCGCCTCGAATGAGCCCGACGAGATCGAACGCACGATCACGCCGGCCGGAAGGGCGCCATGCATTCCGGGAATGGCGATGCCCGAAGCGTAGCTGGTGTTGAAGGCGATATCGGCGAGATGCAGCGCAAGGACGTCAAATCCGAGACCTTCAAGCGAGGAATGCAACTGCCGCACCTGGCGATCCGCCCGGTCGGAAAGGATCAGTATCGTTTCTGCCATTTATAGTCGTCTCACCCCAGAGATTCTTCGAGCATCGCGTTGTTGAAACTGCCGCTGCGGAAGGTATCGCCGGTTTCGATTGCGGTGACAATCACTTCAGCAGGACTGAACAGATGCGGGTCGATCGCATAGAAATCACCTTTGAACTTCCGGAAAATATCGGCAAATGGCTGCCCGTAATCGCGCGAAGTATGACTTGGAAGCTGCTGCGCCAAATCGCGCGCGGCTTCAGAGCTGCCACGAACATAGAGTTGGACCAGCCCGCCATAGATGATCGCATCGTTGGTCCGGCCCATAGCAGTGAGGAAATCCGGGTGCGGGGCCGGAATCGGCGCGCGTCCCGCGCCATCGACGATTGCGTCGAGCGGAAATCTCAGGTCGTGTGCCTTGTGCAATGCCACTTCCAGCACTCGTCCCACGATCTGCGTCGAACCGCTGAGGCTCTGCGTCGGGGCGTAGATAAAGGTGAGTTTCTCCGGGCCAAGATTTATGGCTTTTGATACTTTTTCGACAATGGCGGCCGGAGGCGGCTCGGCGGTTTCAAGAACGATGACCGAGGATTGCGCGTCCGGTTCGCGGTAGGCGATCTGCTCGAACAGCGGCTCGACGCGAGCAAGTGCCCGCACGGGCCCGGACCCCATGGCAAAGTACTTTTCATGCGACAGATTCCATCCGGCATATTGGCTGCCGAGGCAGGCAAGGACGGGTTGTGACGAACGCACGTCGATCGAATAGGGCCACTTGGCCGTGTTGCGGTCCAACCCCGCCGAAACGGTTCCCAAACCGCCCATGCAGATTTCTACGATGCGCAGGCCGGCCTCAATCCCCCCGGCGTGGTTCGCACCGGCGTCGATCAGATGCTCGCCAAGGCTGCCACGGCTGTGGCCGACGCGGAGCAACCCGGCATCCGCGATCATGGAATCAGCGAGGCGTTGTGCATTCCTGTTCAGATAGGCATGACCGTCCTTCATGCGAAATCCTCCTCCCAATGGCTCGCCAGAGCCTTGACACGGCTCCTTACCGTCCGTTCAGCGGCGGCTGCCGAATGAGCGGTGGCAAATACGGTGCAGACCGGATCCCCAGCTTGAAGGACCGTCCCCGATGTTTGGTGATCGGCCGTCAAGGCGGGCCAATCGATTTGCGGAAAGGCGCTGATTGCCTTCGCTGTGTAGGCAATGGCCGATGCTGCGGAGCCCAGGTAAGCAGGCATCGAAATTCTATCGCCCTGGACTGCCGCGAGATGTTCGCGGAGGAGCGGGGCATCCTTGCTGTCGAAAATGTCGAGCGTTGCTCCTGGCCGTGGGTTGATCTCGATAAGATGGAGCCCGGTTCTAGCTTCGATGAAATCCGCGCTGCAGAGCCCGGCAAGGCCGGTGAGCCTGGTCAGGGCCGTCAGCCAAATCTCGATCTGCGCGGCTCTCTTCCTGTCGTAGCGCCGCAGCCGGACCGCGCCGCCATAGCGAAAGGGCGTCGCGGGAGAAGGCGATGCCCACTGCCGGCTGAAGCCGACGATATGCGCTCTGTCTCTGTCGGCGAGGAAGAGGGCGGAAAGGTTCTTGCCTGGAATGAAGCGCTGGAAATAGCGTTCGTGTCCGGAGCCATCGCTGTCGGCAGCGCGAACATGCGATCCGCCCGCGCCTCCACTAAGCTTGGTCAACCAGCCAGTGAGCTCGCTGGGAGGAGCGAAGCGGATATCCGGATGCGGAATGCGAAGTTCTGCACAAAGGCGAGAGAGATTGGCGGGATCCTTCACCTGGCCGACCGTCGTTGCACTGTTGCCAGCGAGGGTGAACTTTTGCGACATGGCATCAATCATCCGCGGGGTTCGTTCAAAGCCCGAGCCGTAGACGAGTGCCACAGGGTTATCGTCCCCCGCGAGCTCGCACAAGGCGTCGACAATCCGATCCTCATCGATCCCGGACTGCAGGCGGCCTGACAGCCTAACGGTGCGTTCCGCCAGCGCGCGTGTGTCCGCATCGTTGAAGTAATCAGCCACGAGCGGCCGGAAACCAGCCCGCCTTGCCGCTGCGGCAAGCGAACGCCCCGATATGGCAGCGACAAGGATCGCGGCGTTATTTGGCAAGGTCGCGGGCAAGGGTGAACGCATCCCGAAAGTCAAAGGCGACCGGCTTCTTCGCTTCGATCATCTTTTGAAACAAGCCGGCCTGCGTCTTGTATTTGACGTTGCCGATGGAAAGTGGACCAATGCCGACAGCCTGTGTCGCATCGAGTTGTTCGCCATTGGCATTGACCTTCAGCCCTTCGATGCCAGCCGGGGGCACCGCGTTCACGTCGGCTACGACAAGCAAACCTCCCGCTGAACCGAGTTGGGCCTTTGAAAGAACCTGAACGCCTGCCTTGGCGGCAGCGAGCACGATTTCCGTATCCCTGACGATGGCCGTTTTAAGCGCTTCCGTCGAACCGTCGGCAGGTTCGACATTCATATCGAAACGTTGCTGGATCGATGCAGCGATTTCCGTCACGCGTTCAATCCCGTCATGTCCAACGATCGTCACCTTCGCGCCGAGGCTGGCGGCGATGACGGCTGTGCAATAGCCCACGACACCGGTCGCTCCGAATACTGCAACGGCGGCCCCGTTCAGTTCGCGGTCGTGGTGTTTGACCAGGGCCTTTTCAACCTTGGCGACCATTGCTGCCGCCGTGGTGAAGGACCCGGCCGGATCGGCAAAGACCGAGATTTCGAACGGCGGCACCATGGCTTTCTTCGCTGCGTCGAGCATATCGAGCGCCAGGGGCGCATCCTTGCCGGCGAGGAAGATGCCAGTTGCCACGCCCGCATCAGGCGGGCGCGAAAAGATGGCATCTTGCACGAGATGACCGACATCGGAGAGGCTCACATCCGTGTATGGGATGACGGCATCAAAGCCCGCGTCCAGCGCCATGTTGACGTCGAAGGGACTCATATGCTGAAGGGGTGTCAGCATGTGAAGGATCGTCTTGCGGCTCATTCTTTCCGCTCCTCTCTGTCTGGCGTGCCCATGATCTAAGGTCTTGACCCTAAGCCCTGGCGAGGTTCAAGGCGTTATGCGAAATCTCCGCACCGGCATTTCTGCCCGCGACGATCTGGATCGTGACGCCAGGAGAACGCGCTCCGATCGCGCCGACGATACGCTCCGCCTCGGACAGTGAACCTGCAAACGCAAAACCAGTTGGTCCCCAGGAACTCTGGCCGATGCCGAGCGCGCCGGCGACCGCGAGGCGATGCAAAGTGGCTTCGACGTGCCGGCTTGCGAATACCCCGCCTTGCGCCGGTGCGAAGTAAGTGCCGATCTCCGTCTGAATGACCTCCACCGCGTTGGCAAATGAAGCGAGGTCCTCTTCGAGAAGAGCCGGCATCAACTGCATCAGGACATGGCGGCAAATTGTTGCGGACGTGGCGGTAGGAAATGGCGGCAGGCTACGGAAAGCTTCGACCTCGGCCTCGCCATGAATGCCATGGGCCGCGTTATCGAAGACGAGGATGATGTGCCAGTCATCCGGAAACGGAATGCGCCCGATAATCGTCGGAGCCTGGCCAATTTGGCCTGCCCCAGCATCGACGATCACGCCGCCTTCCTTAAATGCGGCAATGCCGATGCCTGATCGGGACCCGCGTCCGAGCAAGACTGCGTCGGCGGGCGGATCGAGCGGCAGTGCGTGCAGCGTGCGTAGCGCGGCTGATACGGCAAGGGCGATCTGGGTTCCTGACCCGAGGCCGATGTGGCGCGGGATTGCCCGCTGGATGGTAACCCGATGCTGACCCTTGATTCCGAGATGCTCGCACAGTGTGCGAAGGTGCCGGATGACAAGCCCCTGTTCGCCACCGTGCACCTGGGTCTCGGTGGAACGCGATATCGTCACAACGGTAGCAATATCCTGAATGGGCAAACCGACGCTTCCGAACCGGTCGTGGTTGGTGCGCGGTATATCGAGAAAGCCAAGATGCAGGCGGGCCGGGACATTGATCGTGACGGATTCCGACATTTGCTTAATCTTTACATAATCTCAAAAATCGGGCCCTGCACTATGATATCGTCTTTCGAACGGGGCGCAAGCACGATGCGCAAAGAATAGGGGAGTAATGCAAATGAGTGATGAAACCGCAGGCAAGGAACGGGTCTATTCCGAAAGCGAAATCGTTGCAAAACTGAAGGATGACCTGCCGCACTGGCGCTACGAAAACGGCTGGATCCGCCGTAAGTACAAGACCCATAGCTGGAAATCGACGCTGATGGTCATCAACACGATCGGACATTTGGCAGAGGCAGCCTGGCACCATCCCGATCTGAAGGCGTCCTACGCATGGGTCGAGGTCCTGTTGATGAATCATGCTGCCAAGGGGGTCACCGACAAGGATTTTGAGCTCGCCAAGAAGATCGAGAGCGTCGTTCAATGGCAGCCCGGCAAGGAGGCGGGATCGCTGGAAGGAACGCCGCAAACAGACCAGCGCTTCGCCTATGTTAAATACGACGATTGATCGCACAACTTTTGCCTGGTGGCAGGGTTCACAATTTAGATAGAAGTGGCTAAGTTTATCTTGGCACCAGAAAGTTGCGGAATATGTCGGTTGCGTGGATTGGCAGCCAGCCGGTACCCTTGATGGATGCGATTCAGAAAGCTGCAAAGCTTCTGGCATCAAGCCATTGTCCAGTTTTTTCCCTCGATGCGGATGTGCACGGTACGCGCAGTACCATAGCCTTGGCCGAACGTCTGGGCGGAGCATTTGATCACGTGTATGGCGAGACCCTGGCCAGGGAAGTTGCGCTCTTCACCGACAATGGCGGGATGTTCACCACGCCTGGCGAGGCGCGGCGCCGTTCCAGCCTCATCGTACTCGTGGGTGAAATCCCGGCGCCCCACCATGACATGCTGCTCGCCTGGTCGAACACCCAACCCGATCTCGGCGACGGGGGACAACGTGCCTGGTTCCACATTGGCGGCGCGGCGCCAGCGTCTCGCGCCACCAGACAGTTCAACCGGCAGCTCAAAACGGTCCCGATCACCGGCGGCGACCTTCCACTTTCGGCTGTCCTTGCCGGGCTTCGTGCCCGTCTGCAAGGCCGTCAGGTTACATCGCCCTTGGCGAACGTCGACCGTCTGGGAGCCGCGCTCAACAAAAGCCAGTTTCCGGTCTTCGTGTTTTCCAGCACCTCCGGCGAGGCGGCAGGCCTTGCGATGCTGCAGGGATTGATCGCCGATCTGAACCGGAAAGGACGTGCGAGCAGTGTATTTCTGCCGGCCGACGACGATGCATGGGGTACGGCCCTGACGTCGCTGTGGATGACGGGATTCCCGCCGCGGACAGGATTTGCCAATAGCCTCCCAAGCTATGACCCGGTGCGATGGGACACCCAGCGGATGGTTCGCGACAAGGAAGCGGATCTTCACGTCTGGGTGTCGGCGCGGGGGGAGATGCCTCCAAAAGGTCGTAAGATCAAGCTGATTTCGCTGAGCAGAGCCGAAGCGCCAACTGCCAATGCGACGGTCACGATCGCAGTCGGGAAGGCCGGTCGTGATCATGATGGCGTCGCCTATTCGAGCAGGATCGGGACATTCCAAGCGCTTGCGGCAACAGAACGTTCGTCACTACCGAGCGTTTCAAGCATCGTGCAGCAACTCGCCCGTGCCCTGCCGGGACGACAGGACTTGCCATGCTGATTCGGCTCGCAGGTGGAGACGTCATCGATCCGGTCAATGGCGAAACCGGCCAGCGCGACATCTGGATCAGGGATGGTTTGCTTATCGATAGGCCCGAAGGCGAAACGCCCGACGAGACCCATGACGTCTCCGGCTGCATCGTCATGGCCGGCGCCATCGATATCCACTCGCATATTGGTGGCGGCAACGTGAACACTGCCCGTCTGCTGCTACCCGAGCATCACGCTGCGCATCTGCCGCGTCCGGCCAATACGCCACTTTCAAATGCGGGTTGGTCGACATTCCAGACCGGTTGCCTCTACGCCCAGATGGGCTTTACCACGGTGGTGGAACCGGCCATGGCGCCATCGGCGGCACTGCATACGCATCTCGAGCTTGCTGATATCCCGATCATCGACAAAGCGACACTTGCCATCCTCGGCAATGATGATTTCACCCTGTCGCTGTTGCGCGACGCCAAGTCCTCGTCAATGCTTGATGACTATGTCGCCTGGATCATCGGCTCTTCCCGGGCCTTGGGCGTCAAGGTTATCAATGCCGGCGCCGCAGCGTCCTTCAAGGAGAATGTCCGCTCGTTCTCGTTCGACGATATGGTGCCGGAATATGGCGTGAGTTCGCGAAATATCGTCAAATCACTGCAAGCCTCGGTCACCCGCCTCGGAATACCGCATCCTTTGCACGTGCATGCGAACAATCTCGGCATCGCGGGAAGCGCCGACACTGCCGCGGCCACCATCGCCGCCACGGAAGGCGTGCCGATGCATCTCGCCCATCTCCAGTTCTATGGCTATGGGATCGAAGGAAAACGCAAATTCTCATCCGAGGCGGCGCGGCTTGCCGAACTTGTCAATGGCAATCCGGACGTCACGATCGACATCGGGCAGGTGATGTTTGGCCAGACCGTCACGATTTCCTCCGATGTCATGCGCCAATTCACCGCAATCGGGAATGCGAACCCCAAGAAGACCGTCATCATTGATGGTGACGGCAATAGCAGCGGTGGCATCGTGCCCTATCGATATCGTCAGGACTATTACGGTTCGCTGCAGTGGGCCGTGGGGCTTGAACTGTTCCTCCTGATCACCGATCCATGGCGGGTGTTCTTCACCACGGATCATCCCAATGGCGCGCCGTTCACCGCCTATCCCGAACTCTTCGAATTGCTGATGAGCAGCGATGCGCGCGATGCAAAATCGACGGAGCTGAACCCCAGTGCACTTGAACTGACGACGCTTGCCTCGGTCCGGCGCGAATATACGTTTGAAGAAATTGCGATCATGACCCGCGCGGCTCCCGCAAGGTTGCTCGGCCTCAAGGATCGCGGGCATCTCGGCCCCGGAGCCATTGCCGATGTGGCGGTTTATCGCCGTAGCAAGGACATTGCCAAAATGTTTCGGGAGGCCGCACTGGTCTTCAAGAACGGTGAGCTTGTCGTGAAGAACGGCAAGGTGACGCATTACCGGTGGGGCAAGGCGCTGCGGCTCAACCCGCCGCCTGACAAGGCCATGATCAAGCGCATGAAGGACTATCATGACGAGCGCTATGGCCTGTCGCTCGACTGGTTCACATTTCCTGATACCGCCATTGCACGGGATGACCCGTTTGCGGAGGTGCCATGCAACAGCTGACCCGCAATGGCGTCCTCATCGACGATACGTTTGCCGAAGCCTTTGGTATGCGCGCCACCGCGATCATTATCACGGCGCCAACGCTCAAATGGGCGCGGCAAGCCGCCATCACCATGACAGGCTATGCGACATCGGTCATAGGGTGTGGTTGCGAGGCCGCCATTGATATCGATCTGGACGAGAGCAAGACGCCGGATGGCCGCCCCGGTTGCCGTGTCATGATTTTCGCGATGAGCACAGACGATCTTCAGAAGCAACTGAAAAGCCGGCTCGGGCAATGCGTGCTCACCTCACCGGGCAGTGCATGTTTCGCCGGACTGGAGGGCTCCGCGCCGC
Organism: Hyphomicrobiales bacterium; assembly: GCA_900473175.1. Classification (GTDB taxonomy): domain Bacteria; phylum Pseudomonadota; class Alphaproteobacteria; order Rhizobiales; family Rhizobiaceae; genus Phyllobacterium. The sequence goes on from UCKM01000001.1 coordinate 171,656, forward strand.
TCGATCTGGGCAATTCGCTGCGCTATTTCGGCGACGGTTGGCAAATATCGAAGAAGTTCGGCGGCAGGCACTATTGGCGCGTCCCGGTCATGGACGGCGAGTTCCTGTGCGAAGCCACCACGGGTCTCACGAAAAGCGCTGTCGGCGGCGGCAACCTGCTGTTCCTGGCGGCGGACAATACCAAGGCCTTGCATGCGGCCGAGCAGGCTGTGGCTGCAATCAATAAAGTGCCGGGTGCGATCATGCCCTTTCCCGGAGGTATCGTCCGTTCGGGCTCCAAGGTGGGTGGCAAGTACAAGGGCATGATGGCTTCGACCAATGACGCGTTCGCCCCGACGTTGCGGGGTGTGGTCAATTCCTCGCTGTCGCCGGAGGTCAATGCGGTGCTGGAGATCGTCATCGATGGCGAGACCAGTGATGCGGTTGCGGCCGCGATGCGGGCGGGACTGAAAGCGGCCATCGATCTTGGACCGAAGAAGGGTGCGCTCAGGATCAGCGCCGGCAACTATGGCGGCAAGCTTGGCAAGTTTCACTATCACCTCAAGGACTTGCTGCCATGAAAGCACTGACCTTCAGCCTTATTGCCGAACCCGACCAACGGCTGGATCTGACACCTCTGACCCCTGCTGCGCTTACCGGGTTGACGGTATCGCAAATCGAGAAGCTGCGCCTTGGTGCAGGCCGTGATGGTCTATTGGTTGGCGACGTTTTCAGGCTCTCCGGCAAGGACGCGAACAATGTCGTTATCGAAGGCGGCAGCGCACGCTTCGACAGGATCGGTGCCGGCATGGCCAGCGGCCACATACGCGTCAATGGCAATATCGGCAGCCAGGCGGGCAGGAAGATGTCGGGCGGCGCCGTTATGATCGAGGGGAATACTGGCGATCATGCAGGATCAGGCATGTCGGGTGGCCGGGTGGAGATCAGGGGCAATGCGGGGAACAATGTCGGCGGTCCGGTTGCCGGAGAACTCACCGGGATGGAAGGCGGTGTGCTGATCGTGCGTGGCAAGGCGGGCGACTATGTTGGCGACCGGCTTCGTCGCGGCATCATTGCCGTGCTGAAGGGCTGCGGCGACTATGCCGGCTACCGCATGATCGCGGGCACAATTGTCGTGACGGGGCGCGTCGGGGCAATGCCCGGCTATCTGATGAAGCGTGGTTCGCTGCTGTTCGACCGCCGTCCGGAACAGCTCTCGCCGACCTTCGTTCCCTGCGGTGAACCAGAGATCGCGTTTTCCGGCCTGTTCGACCGGTACCTCGTCGATGAAAATATTACGGATCGGCCCCTGCTGGGTCCGAGACCCGGCAGATATGGCGGCGACAATGCAGTGTCGGGCAAGGGCGAGATTTTATACAGGCGCGGTCGCTGATCGTCAGTGCGCTTTGCGTGCCGTTCGACTTGACGAAATCGGTAGGCGAGGAAATCTGGTCGCGCCACGCTTTGGTTCCGCTCCACCCTTGTTCTGCCGAGTGATCACAATGCGTGCATCGTCCTCAATGCGGAAGACCAGGCCTTGCGTTGCGATGAGCTTGACGTGTTGCGGGCCGAATGATTTTCCGACATTGACCACAACCGGCTTCAAATCGATGAGACGCCTCACGTCGTCCTTGGTGAACCTGACCTCGACTGACCCGCTGGCGCTGCCGAGCTTGTTCTCGATCCGATACCGGCCCGGTTCCAGCAGGGCCAGGGCGAACATGTCACCGCTGGTCAGGTGTGTACTTTCAAAGATTGCCTGCCCGCCGTCGCAAATATGGACCGACCATCCCGTATCGGACGTGGCATGAAAGACGACATAGCCTTTGGACGAAACCGATTGTCGCCCAGCATTCATTCCCCGTTCCGCCATGGCGAGATCAATGTCGAGCTGCATCGTCGCCGCATCGTCCCACACCTCGAAGGTCACGTTCCCCACGTGCTTTCCATCCTTCCGAACCGCCGCTTCATAGACGCCGGCGACCGCGAACCGATGGACAACGCTTGTACCAAGGCCGAGCGCGCCGTTGTCGAAGACTGTAGCTTCGAACAATTGCCGATTGAGTGCCGTTAACATCGTTTTATCCCAAGGAACAGGTAAGGCTGCGTCGTTTGAAGTTGTGTCCGAATGAAATCCCGTGTTGCATCGGGAAGTATTCTATGAAATATTTCTAGTTGGAGACAGAAATCAATACGATATTTATGTTATGTAAAGATGTGTTCTTACACCTTTGTGATTATTGAATGTTATGTGAGAATATACTAATAGTCGAACCCAATAATGGGTTAGGCAATAATCAGTTGGGGTTAAGAATTTAACTAATCTGCCCAGCGGCAGAAGATCCAATGTGGGCATATCCGTAAGCGTTTCAGCCAGTTTCGATGATCGCTCCGTTTGTCTGGTGTCGCAGTGGCAAAATTCTCCCGCGACGCTATACTCGGCGATTGATAAGGCAGTTCAGCGGCAGCGTGGGATGAAGCACGACTTGAAGCTTATCGACGACGAGTTTATCGATCTCGTTTATGCCTCCCTCCTGGGTGAGACCAGCTGGCAGTACTTTCTCGATCGGCTTGCTGGTACGCTTCCAGACGGCAAATCGACCCTCTTCTATCATGATCAATACAAGGCTACCGGCGCCCTGTCGCTGACGTCCGGGCTGACGACGAAGCAAGTCAATCAATACGATTCCCATTTTTGCCGTATCAATCCCTGGATGCCGAAGGCCTCTGTCCGCAAGATCGGCATAGGGGTTACGGCAGAGCAGATGCTGCCCTATGACAGGCTGATAAAGACGGAGTTCTACACGGACTTTCTGGTGCCGGCCGGATCAGAGTCGGCGGTTGGTGTCACGATCGTTCGCAATGAAGGCAGGTCATTTTTGCTTAGTATCCTTACCAGCGAACGGGAAACGCAGCGAACCGCTGAAGCCGCCGAGCTCCTCACACGGCTGGCGCCCCATCTCCACCGCGTGTTCAAATATTACCAGAACCGTTCGTTCAACCGGTTCAGCAAGGAAGCGCGCGGCCTCGCCTTTGACGCGATCGATGTTGGGCTCATCATCGTCGGTGACAATTCGCGTATCAAATCGGCATCCGAAACCGCGCAAAGGATCCTCGAAGAGGGAACCTGCGTCAGAACCTCCGCCTTGGGCAAATTGCACATCGCGTCGCATGACGCGGAGAGCATGCTGCAAAAAATGCTCGACAGGACGGCGCCTGAGCCAAAATTCGCCAACTATATTGTCGAGGACGTCAAGGTCACGCTGATCCATGTGCAGAAGGATCGTTTTTCCTTCTTTTTCGAGGGCCCGACCGTCGTTGTCATATTGGAGCCGCAACGCAACGTGCAGCGGGCATTCGACCTTGCCGAGTTCCGTGAAATCCATTCTCTGACGGCTGCGGAAGTGCGGGCCCTTAATGGATTGATAGGCGGGCGATCGGTCGATGAAATTGCAGCGGAAGCAGGGCTCTCTCGTGAGACGATTCGCTCTCAAATCAAGAGCCTCTACGCCAAGACCAATGCGGCCAACCAGGTGGATTTGATCCGCATGGTTGCAGGACTTGAAGGCCTCTGAACGGCCAGCCATTCGAAAAAAATTTTGCTTTTTTTGGATTCACCCCGCAGGGTGAAGCACTTTCCCGTAAAATCGACAACTATGGGCTTCCGTTGAACAATTCCTCTGCGGACAAGAACAAGGCAGGGTGGAGGACGGGGCATAAAGAAAGTAAATTCGTGATCGGGATGTTTCCTTGCGTAAGGTTCCCGGTTATCGCGCCAGATCATGACATACAACTCAGAGTTACAAACAACTGATGTTAAATCAGTGAGTACGTTTAGGGGTAAGTATCATGTCAGGAATCATGTATGAAAGAATACCGGATGGCGATCATCCTGTAGCCGATCGACGTACGGCCGCCCGTCGTGCCGAGATACGCATCGCGTCAAACAATCCGCGGCCGCAGCGTTCTCTTGCCATCATTGACGGGCGTGTGCTCTCTCGTGAGCATCTTTCGTGGGGGCTTCTCGCCAACGGACTGGGACTGCATATCGTTAATTTTGGATCGGTCGAAGATATTGAGGATTTCGACGCGACGGACTTTTCGGCCATTCTCGTGTGCGTGGACGATACAAGGTTCATGGACAATTCGATTGTGCTCGAAATCGATGAACTGGTGTTGAGATTTCCCAATGCGCCTGTCATCGTCCAAGCTGACATGTGCGGATTTCAGCAAATTCTGACCGTTCTTGAACACGGAGCGCGGGGTTATCTTCCGGGCAATGCGGGAATTTCGGTTTGCATGGAAGCCATATCGATGGCCTTGGCCGGGGGTGTGTTCGTTGCCGCCGAGAATTTGGGTGATATCCAGCGCATTCTCGGCACACGACGCTACCAATCGAAGCGGGGGGCGATGTTTACGCCGCGCGAGGAGGACGTAATCCAGGTATTGCGGCTTGGAAAGGCAAATAAGTCAATAGCTTATACGCTGAATCTCGCTCCGAACACTGTGAAGGTCCACGTCCGCAATATCCTCAAGAAGCTTCGGGTGACCAACCGGGCGGAAGCCATCTACAAGATCAACTCCATGTTCGATGAGGTAGCGTGATGGTAAGCCTCGGTCTGATTTGGACGGTTATCGCTTTCCTCATGGTAAGCCTGCCGACCTCCATTCAACGCCAGCGGACCCTGAGAAAGGGTATGGCTGTGCGGCGGATCGGCTTCGACGGGGACAAGGCTCACCATGAGGGAACACATTGACTGAGGGGGGCGCAGAGTAACAGTACGCGCAAAGTTGTGTAGTACTCAGTCGATCTTAAAGGGGCGCCGTGACGGGCGCCCCTTTTTCATGTCCGCGTGGCGGATAAATGGCGAAGCTTCATCCTTGGGGAGCGGAGGAGCCCCGACGGAAACGACTGGAATTCGCGACCGTCTCGCTTATAACGGGATTCGTTTACGATTTGCCCGCGACAGGAAAGTTGATGAGGTGACAGACCGAACGTCCCCGCTTGCTCCCTTCAGACACGAGACCTTCCGGACCATCTGGATCGCCAGCCTTTCCTCGAATTTCGGTTCCCTGATCCAGGCGGTCGGTGCGGCCTGGATGATGACAACCATCTCTAGCTCGGTCGACATGGTTGCGCTGGTACAGGCCTCGACTGCCTTGCCCATCATGCTGTTCTCTGTGGTGTCAGGCGCTCTCGCTGATAACTTCAACCGGCGCAAGGTGATGCTTGTGGCCCAGTGCTTCATGGTTGCCGTGTCGGCTTTTTTGGCGGTTCTCGCCTATCTCGGCCTCATCACACCCTGGCTGCTGCTGACTTTCACCTTCCTGCTCGGCTGCGGGACGGCACTGAACAACCCGTCATGGCAGGCTTCCGTAGGCGATATGGTACCACGCGACGATCTTCCGGCCGCCGTCGCGCTCAATAGCATGGGGTTCAACATTACGCGCAGCGTTGGTCCTGCCATCGGCGGTGTGATCGTTGCGCTCGCAGGAGCTGCGGCCGCCTTTGCTGTGAACGCTGTCAGCTATTTTGCCCTGATTGTCGCATTGATCCGCTGGCAGCCGAAATATGATCCAAACCCCTTGCCGCGCGAGACCATGGGACGGGCAATTTCCGCCGGCTTGCGCTACGTGGCGATGTCACCCAACATCGGAAAAGTCATCTTTCGCGGTTTCGTCTTCGGACTTTCGGCGAGCGCGGTGCTGGCGCTTCTACCGCTCGTTGCGCGCGACCTCGTTGGCGGCGGACCGTTGGTCTACGGCGTCATGCTCGGTTCATTCGGCATCGGCGCAATCGGCGGCGCCCTGCTCAGCGCGCGGTTGCGAGAGTTCCTCTCAAGCGAAGCCATCGTCCGCATTGCCTTTGCGGGATTTGCTGTGAGCGCCGCGATTGCCGCCATAAGCCCGAGCGCCTGGCCCACCAATGCCGCGCTCCTGGCGGCGGGCGCCTGCTGGGTGCTCGCCCTGTCTCTGTTCAACATGACCGTACAACTATCGACGCCGCGCTGGGTGGTCGGGCGCGCCTTGTCGCTCTATCAGACGACGACGTTCGGCGGCATCGCTGGCGGCAGCTGGATATGGGGTGTGGCAGCCGGCGAATATGGCGCGGACAAAGCCCTTCTTGCCTCAAGCGTCATCATGCTGCTCGGCGCCGCGATCGGCTTCCGCTATGCCCTGCCGGAGTTCAAGACGCTGAATCTCGATCCGCTCAATCGCTTCAGCGAGCCGCTATTGGCGCTCGACCTCAAGCCGCGCAGTGGTCCCATCGTCATCATGATCGATTACGTCATCGCCGAGGACGACGTTCCGGAATTTCTCGGGGTGATGGCCGACAGGCGGCGCGTGCGTATTCGTGATGGAGCCGGGCACTGGGCGCTCATGCGCGACCTCGAGAATCCCGAGATATGGACCGAGAGCTATCACACTCCAACCTGGGTCGAGTACGTGCGCCACAATCAGCGCCGGACCAAAGCCGACGCAGCGATCGGCGATCGGATCAGGCAGCTCCACAGGGGCGTGGCTGAACCACGGGTGCACCGGATGATCGAGCGTCAGACAATCCTCCCGCACGATATCGCCGCCCACAAGACACCGATCGACATGTCTTAATCTCGCGCCAGCTTGTCGAGATGCATGCGGATGTGGGCAGCTTCGGCAGCGGTATTGGCAAGCGAGATGGCGCGGTTGAATGCCTCCCGGGCTTCGCTGGCCCGGCCGATCTTCATCAATAGACCGCCCTTGACGCCGAAAAAATGAAAGTAGCCGGAAAGCCTTTCCTCCAGCGGTTCGATCAGGGCCAACGCTTCCGCCGGCCCGCGCACCTTCGCAACCGCGACGGCGCGGTTGAGCGTAATCACCGGCGATGGGGTCAGCCGTTCAAGCGCCGCATAAAGCAGGTCGATTTCGGCCCAGTCGGTATCCTCGGCGAGAAGTGCCCGGGCGTGAAGCGCCGCGATCGCCGCCTGGATCTGGTACGGGCCCGGGCGACGGTGGCGCATCGCCTTGTCGATCAGCGCAAGGCCTTCGGCAATCATCTTGCGGTTCCACAGGCTTCTGTCCTGATCTTCGAGAAGGATGACGGACCCATCCTTGTCAAAGCGCGCCTCGGCGCGGGCATTCTGCAAAAGCAGTAGCGCGGTAAGGCCCATGATTTCCGGCTCAGTCGGGAAAATGCGTAACAGCAGCCTCGCCAGACGGATGGCCTCTTCGCACAATGGGAAGCGCGCCTGTTGCTCGCCGCTACCGGCGGAATAGCCCTCGTTGAAAATCAGGTAGACCATTGCCGCGACGACCGCGAGCCGCTCAGCTCGCTCCGCCGGTCCGGGCGTTTCAAATGGGACGTCGCCGCTGCCGATACGGCCCTTTGCCCGTGTGATGCGCTGTTCCATGGCGCTTTCGCTGACAAGAAAGGCGCGGGCGATCTGGCGCACCGACAGGCCTGAAACGATGCGAAGTGCGAGCGGGATCTGTTGTGTCGCCGGGAGATCGGGGTGGCAGCAGATGAACAGCAGGCGCAGAATGTCGTCCCGGTAATCGGAACCATCAATCTTTTCGGCGATCGCGGTTTCAGTATCGCCGAGATCCGACAGGAGTTCCTCCGGCGGCAGCGGCTGCTGCTTCGCCTGGCGCCGGACTCCGTCGATCGCACTGTTGCGGCCAACGAAAATCAACCAGGCCGTTGGATCACGCGGCGGACCATTCTTCGGCCAGTTCTTCAAGGCGCGCAGGCAAGCTTCCTGAAAAGCCTCCTCCGCAGTGTCGAGATTGCGGAAGTAACGCAGCAGCGCGCCGACGGCTTGCGGGCGGGCGGCAGTGAGCGCTGCGTCTATCCAGCCCGCGTCGCTCATATGAGGTTCGCTCCAGGCCTGAAGATCGAGGCCGGACGTATCTCGTAGGATCCAATCCCCGGATTGGCATGCGCCAGGTCCTTGGCAATATCGATGACCTCGTCCAGCGATGCGCAGTCAACCACATAGAATCCGAGCAGTTGTTCCTTGGTTTCGGCGAATGGCCCGTCGATGACGATGGGTTCGTCGCGGCCCTTTCGCAGCGTCGTCGCTGCCGTCGTTGGCAGCAGGCGCGCAACCGGGCCGAGCTTACCCTGTTCCCGGAGCTTGTCCTGGACCACGCCGAGACGCTCCATGACGGCGTCGTCCTCTTCCTTGGTCCAGGCGCCAATGACGTCCTCGGGGTGGTAACAAAAGATGGCGTAAATCATGCGGATCATTCCTCTCTGTTTGAAGACGATCCAGTATGCCCAATCCCGACATTGGGTCGAGAAATTTATGATGCGCCAGGCAAAGGGGACGATCGCCTGTTGGCAATGTCCCCGACGCAGTGTTCATTCGGTATTCGCCGGCGTCAAGGACAGGGATAGCCAGGTGCGATCCGGCAGTTGGGACGCGGGCGATAATAGGGTGGCGGCGGCGGAGGTGGCCGGTAGTAAGGCGGGCGGTAATAGGGCGGCCGCACAACGATTTGCGGTTGAATGATGACTGCCGGCGGTGGCCGCGTCGCCACTGATCGATCGAGATAGTTTGCGGAAATCCATCCGCTCATCCCTTGGTAGCCAACGCGGCACCAGCTTCCCTGACAGGTCAGCACGTCCAGCCGGAGGCCGCCAGCAAGCGTCGCGATCCGCGCGTAGCCTGTGCCGGGACCGGTCCGGATGTTTACATTCCCTGTGGTGTAGGCGGTGTATGCGGCCGCATAGGCGGGCCATGCAAAAAGCCCGATACTGATGAAAAGTGCTGATAATATCCGTTTGTACATCGCCACTCCATTGCTGTTCGGCAGGATTTCCGGAATGAAAAGCTGTTTTCGTGACCTTGTCCAGTCATGACGTCAGCCTCGAAGGCTTGGCTTGACAACCAACCATGCATTGCCAGAACGGTCACATGGGATATTCTGCAGCGAATCGAATGAACGGATCGTGAAATATGATCAAGGCTGCATGGCAACCCGGGCAATATTTGAAGTTTGAGGACGAACGCACACGCCCGGCAAACGATTTGCTGGCCGCTGTCCCCAACCAGAATGTAAAGACCGCCGTCGATCTCGGTTGCGGACCGGGAAACTCCACCGAACTGTTGGTAAGACGTTTCCCCGAAGCTGTCGTCAGTGGCGTCGATTCCTCCGGGGATATGATCGCCAAGGCGAGGGAGCGACTTCCCGCTCTCGGATTTCAGACCGCGGACATCGATCGATGGCAGCCCGCAGAGAATGTTGATCTGCTCTACGGCAATGCCGTCATGCAATGGCTGCCAGACCATGAGCAGCTCTTTCCAAGGCTCATGGGCTTCGTCAATCCCGGCGGCTCGCTCGCAGTCCAGATGCCGGACAATCTGGACGAGCCAACGCATGTGGCGATGCGGGAGGTCGCTTCTGAAGGGAGTTGGGCGGACAAGATGGCGAAGGCGGATTTTGGCCGCACGACCATAGGCAGTGCCGCGTTCTACTATCAGTTGCTGCGGCCAATCAGTCAGCGGGTCGATGTGTGGCTTACCACCTATAATCATCCTTTGCAGGGACTCGACGGTATCGTCGAATGGTTCAAGGGATCGGGGCTGCGCCCCTACCTCTCCCTGCTTGACGAGGACGAGCGTTTGCTCTTTCTTGAAAGGTACAAACAGCGCATTTCCCGGTCTTACCCCTTGATGGATGATGGCACCGCACTTTTGCCGTTTCCGCGTCTGTTCATCGTTGCGACACGCTGAGGTGAAGCAAGACCGACGCGATAATTTCCGCGTATCCGGTGCGATCAGAGATCAATAAAATATTGAAGGTGTTTCGCAAATCAATGCGGAATAAGCACCTAGCATCACAAAGGCGAAAAACGCACAATCGGTCTTGCGGTGGCGACACCGAAGAGCGGACAGGCATGCGGAGGAGTGCAGCCCTGTCGTCTCTTGAGTGGAGAATTAGTGAAAATCAAATCCGATGCCACGCTCCCTGGTGCTCAACGCGTCGGGCGGCAACCGGAGACTCGGCGTTTGCCAAGGGGAGGAATTATGCTCGAGAAGCTGTTCAAGCTAAGTGACCACAATACATCCGCGCGTACGGAAGTGCTGGCCGGACTGACGACATTCCTGACAATGTCGTACATCATCTTCGTCAATCCAGAAATCCTGTCGTCGACAGGCATGGACCGCAATGCCATCTTCGTGGCGACATGTATTGCGGCGGCGCTCGGCTCCGCCGTCATGGGCATGGTCGCCAATTGGCCGATCGGCTTGGCACCCGGGATGGGCCTCAATGCCTTCTTCGCCTTCACGGTCGTAGCCGCCATGGGGTTCACCTGGCAGCAGGCCCTCGGCGCCGTGTTCATTTCGGGCTGTATCTTTCTTCTGCTCACGGTGACCGGCGTTCGTAGCTGGCTTGTCGCCGGCATTCCCAAATCATTGCGCAGCGCCATTGCCGCGGGTATCGGTCTCTTCCTTGCCTTCATCGCATTGAAGACATCCGGAATCGTGGTCGCCAATCCTGCGACATTCGTCGGCCTTGGCCATCTCGGCGCGACGGGAACGCTGCTCGCAATCCTCGGCTTCTTCGTCATTGCGGCTCTCGACGCCATGAAGGTCCGCGGCTCGATCCTGATCGGCATTCTGGTCGTGACGGTCTTGTCGATGATCCTTGGCGTAAGCGAGTTCAAGGGCGTCTTTTCTGCCCCGCCAAGCCTGGCGCCGACCTTCCTGCAGCTCGATATCTTCGGTGCTCTGCATACTGGCTTCCTCCAGGTCATCCTGGTCTTCGTGCTCGTCGAAGTCTTCGACGCGACCGGAACCCTGATCGGTGTGAGCAAGCGTGCCGGGCTCATCGATGAAGGAAAGCCCAATAATCTTGGCCGCGCCCTCTTTGCGGACAGCACGGCTATCGTTGCAGGATCGCTCCTTGGCACCAGCAGTACCACCGCCTATGTCGAGAGCGCATCCGGAGTCCAGGCGGGCGGGCGTACGGGATTGACCGCGCTGACCATTTCCGTCCTGTTCCTGGCCTCGCTGTTCATTTCGCCATTGGCCGCGTCGGTGCCTGGCTACGCGACAGCACCTGCCCTGCTTTATGTTGCTGGGCTGATGATGCACGAACTCGTTGACATCGAATGGCGCGACGTGACTGAATCGACACCGGCGGCCCTGACGGCGCTGATGATCCCGTTCACCTACTCGATCGCCAATGGTCTCGCCTTCGGTTTCGTCAGCTACGTGGTGTTGAAAACGCTCACAGGGCACATACGCAAGATCCATCCCGCGACGTGGCTTGTTGCTATCCTCTTTGTCGTGCGGTTCGCCCTGTTCCCGGTCTAACAGTGCAACCTGGCCCGGGTGCAATGCGCGTTCCGGGCCGGGTCGTTTCCAAAACCTGAAAAGAAAGACCAAGTATGAAACCTGAAACCCCAACCACTAAGGTGCTCGACGCATTGCTCGATGCGATGGAAGAGAAGATCATTCCAATGACCGAGAAGGGCGTTGCTGCCGGCAACAAGATCTTCGGTGCGGCACTTCTGCGCAAATCGGATCTGTCCGTCGTGCTCGCCGAGACCAACAACGAGACTGAAAATCCGCTCTGGCACGGCGAAGTGCACACGCTGAAACGGTTCTACGAAGTCGATGGCGACAAACGTCCGGATTCGCGCGACCTGATTTTCCTGTCGACCCATGAGCCGTGTTCCATGTGCCTGTCGGCGATCACCTGGGCTGGGTTCGACAATTTCTACTATTTCTTCAGCCACGAGGATTCACGCGACGCATTCGCAATCCCGCACGACCTGAAGATACTCAAGGAAGTCTTCACGCTGGAACCCGGTGGCTACAATGCCGAAAATGCCTTCTGGAAGAGCTATTCAATCCACAAGCTGATCGCACAGCAGCCGGAACCGGATCGAACGAGGCTGCAGGGCCGGGCGGCAGCAATTGCAAAGAAGTATGGCGAATTGTCTGAACTGTACCAGGCAAGCAAGGACAATAATTCAATCCCCCTCAACTGACCATCGACCAACACGAAGGCCGCCCAATTTTGCGGGCGGCCTTTTCGTTTGGTCTGCAGTCAGCGGATGAGGAACGGCTTGCTGTAAAAATGTTCCTGGAGGTTAATCCCGTCACCGCCCCGGTCGATGACCACGAAATCGGACTCGGCGTTCAGCGGTGTCAGAATCCCGTGCCAGACGTTGCGGTGAATATTGACGCCCTGTCCGGGCGCGGTGACGAATGCCACCGGATCGCTCGGGCCATTCGGTTGCTCATGCGCTGCTACGACCAGGAACGGATTGGCGGACAGCGGCACAAAAGCCTGACTGCCAAGTGGATGGCGCTCGACCATTTCAAGCTTGAGCGGCAGTTCATATGGCTTGCCGCGCAGCAGGCTGATCAGGGTGCGGGCGTTCTCACCCGTCGTTTCGACTTTGGCGAGGTCATGGAAGCGGGTGCACATGCCGTGATTGATGGGAAAGCTGTGCGCTCCCGCCATCTCGATGACATCGCCAAAAGGCGCGAACGCTTCTCGCGTCAGCGGCTGTATCCTTATTTCACGCATTGTCGGCTCCCTGATCTGGCAACATGTCGCGAAGCCGGAGGAGGGCGATCCTTTCGACCTGCCGGCATGCGGTATCGAATTCGGTGGCACGATCATTGGCGATACGTGTCTTGAAGGCGGCAAGGATTTCCTCCTTGCTCCGGCCCTTGACCGCTATGATGAAGGGAAAGCCGAACCTTCCGACATAGCTGGAATTAAGGGACGTGAACTGTTCGCGCTCAGCGTCGGTCAATGCGTCGAGCCCTGCCGCGGCCTGTTCTTGCGTCGAACTCGCGGTCAGGCGCTTGGCCTGCGCCAGCTTGCCGGCAAGATCCGGGTGGGCGTTGAGGACGCCAAGACGCTCCCCGTCCGAAGCCATGCGAAAGGCACTCGTTAGCGCTGCATGAAGACCGGTTGCAGTGTCGTGCGCCGGCGAAAGTTCCGAGGCAAAGGCGCGCCGGGCGATCCAGTCCGAGTGCTCGAAGATGCCGCCGAAACGATCGACGAACGATACTTCATCAAGGGTTGAAGGACGATCCTTTTGCGGCGCGTAAGGGTGCGTGACAGACCAATGCCGCGCGATATCGATGCGGCGGGCGAGCCAGACTTTGTCGTGCGCCTGCACATAGTCGATGAAGCGGGCCAGTGCGGCGCTTCGGCCAGGCCGACCTGCGAGGCGGCAATGCAGCCCAATGCTCATCATCTTTGGCGCGCCTGCTTCGCCTTCAGCGTAAAGCGCGTCAAAGCTGTCCTTCAGGTAAGAAAAAAACTGATCGCCGGAGTTGAAACCCTGTGGTGTGGCAAATCGCATGTCGTTCGCATCGAGCGTATAAGGGATGATGAGCTGGTGCCTGCCGTCGTGTTCGTGCCAGTAAGGCAGGTCGTCGGCATAGGAATCCGACACATAGTCGAAGCCGCCTTCCAATGTGGCAAGGTCGACCGTATTCACGGACGTGCGTCCGGTATACCAGCCTCTTGGCCGCTCGCCAGTGACGGCTGTGTGGATGCGTATCGCCTGGAGCATGTGCTCCTGCTCGGCTTCCGGGCTGAAATCCTTGTAGTCGATCCATTTGAGGCCGTGGGATGCGATTTCCCAATCGGCATCGAGCATGGCGCGCACCTGGGCGGGGGAGCGCTGCAGGGCGGTGGCAACGCCGTAAACCGTGACCGGCACATCCTTCGACGTGAGGAGAGCATGCAGGCGCCAGAAGCCGGCGCGCGCTCCGTACTCGTAGATTGACTCCATATTCCAGTGCCGTTGGCCGGGCCAGGCCTGGGCGCCGACAATCTCCGACAGAAATGCTTCGGAAGCTGCATCGCCATGCAGAATGCAGTTCTCGCCGCCCTCCTCATAATTGACGACGAATTGAACGGCGATGCACGCGCCGTTCGGCCAATGGGCTTGCGGCACTTTCGCGCCGTAACCATGCATGTCGCGGGGATATCTCATCCTGCTGTCCTCCTCAGACCAGTCTCTGACCTCTGAATATCAAATAGTCCGCCTGGTATTCCCCCAGAAAAATTTGAAAGTCCTGTTATCTGGCGCTGCCTACCCCGAAGCTGCGCAGACCGGCAAACTGAGCGATGGAAAATTGAAAGTTCTCCACGGGAGGAGGAACGATGAGTTCTCACAACGATGCCGGACGGTTGACGACCCATGTGCTCGATACGGCGAGCGGCAAGCCTGCTGCAAAGCTGCGGGTCGATCTCTTTCGCATCGAAGGCGATCGCCTCACGCCTTTGCAAAGCACCCACACCAATGATGACGGTCGCTGTGACAGTCCGCTCTTGACGGGAACCGGCATGCAGTCCGGCGCCTATGAGCTGCGCTTTCACGTCGGCGAGTATTTCGGCAGTAAAGCTGCCAGAGGCGAGACGCCATTCCTCGATATCGTGCCGATCCGCTTCGGCATCGATGACGAAAAGGCGCACTACCATGTGCCGCTGCTGGTCGCGCCCTTTGGCTATTCGACCTATCGCGGGAGCTGAGCCTTGATGGAAATCCAGATCCGCAACAGCATCCGCTTCTTGCTCAACGACAAGCTGATTGAGCGTACCGCTGTTTCAGCAACGGAAACCCTCCTCGATTTCCTTCGGCTTGAGCGCAAACTGCGCGGCACGAAGGAGGGATGCGCGGAAGGCGACTGCGGCGCCTGCACGGTTCTCGTCGGAAGGCTTTTCAACGGCCGGCTCAAGTATGAATCCGTCAATGCATGCATTCGCTTCGTCGGCTCCCTCGACAGCTGTCATGTGGTGACGGTGGACGCGCTGGCAGGCAAGGACGGCACGTTGCATCCGGTTCAACGCGCAATGGTCGATACCCATGCCTCGCAATGCGGCTTCTGCACGCCCGGCTTCGTCATGTCGCTCTATGGCCTGTGGATGCAGGACCCGCACCCGAGCATCGAGGCTATCGAAAAGGCCTTGCAGGGCAATCTCTGCCGTTGCACCGGATATGCTGCAATCATTCGTGCAGCAGAGAGCATCTCGGCGGTTGGCGACGCAAAAAAGGACCCGCTCGTCGCTGAACGGGCTCGCGTTACGGAACAGCTCCTTGCACTGCGGGATGGCAAGCGCGCAAGCATTGGCGAAGGCAAGCAGCAGCTCATCCTTCCGGCCAATGTTGACGATTTCGCCAACGTTCTCGAAGTCAATCCGGGCGCGACCATCGTTGCGGGGTCGACCGATGTCGGGCTCTGGGTAACGAAGTTCATGCGCGAGATCGGGCCAGTTGTTTTCCTGTCGCATCTCGACGAGTTGCGCGAGGTCAGAGAAGACGGTGACGCCCTGGTGCTTGGCGCAGGCGTCACCTATACCGAAGCTTACCCCGTCATCGTCCGGCATTTTCCGCAACTGAAAGAGTTGTGGAACCGTATCGGCGGCGAGCAGGTCCGCAATATGGGAACGGTTGGAGGAAATGTTGCCAATGGCTCGCCGATTGGCGATACCCCGCCGGCCCTGATTGCGCTCGGCGCAACCGTCGAATTGCGCAAGGGCAAAGTCCGGCGCTCGGTGCCGATCGCAACCTACTTCATCGAGTATGGAAAGCAGGATCGCGCACCCGGTGAGTTTGTTGAAGCGATCCGCATTCCCCACCTCAATCCCGACGACCTCTACGCTGTCTACAAGATCTCGAAGCGGCTCGATGAAGATATCTCGTCGGTTTGCGGTGCCTTCCGCGTCGGTTTGAACTCGCAAGGCCGGGTCGAGCGCGCCGTCATCGCCTTCGGCGGCATGGCGGGTACGCCCAAGCGCGCCAGCGCCGTGGAGCAGACATTGATCGGTGCCGTTTGGGATGAGGGCGCGATTGACAAGGCGATAGCTGCCTTCGCGAGCGACTTCACGCCGCTGACCGATTGGCGCGCTTCCGCTGATTACCGGATGCTGACGGCAAAGAACCTCTTGCGCCGTTTCTATCTCGAGACCGGCGGCGAAAAGCATGTGCGGTTGAACCGTTATGACGTGGCGTTTGGGTGAGGAGCACGCGATGAATTCCATTCAGCCGATTACCCGTATCCGCGGCGGTGTTCATGAACAGCTGCCGCACGAATCGGGCCATAAACATGTCTCGGGCACTGCCGAATATATCGACGACATGCCGGAACCATCCGATACGCTGCACGCCTATCTCGGCCTGTCGCAGCGTGCGCATGCTGAGATCCTCTCCATCGATTTCGACGCCGTCACAGCTTGCGAAGGCGTTCTCGGGGTTCTGACCGTCGATGACATACCGGGCCACAATGATGTCAGCCCGGCGGGCAAGCACGACGATCCGGTCTTCGCGGTGGGCAAGGTCGAGTTTCATGGCCAGCCGATCTTTGCGGTGATTGCCGAGACGCGCCAGATCGCGCGGCAGGCGGCGGCGAAGGCCAAGGTCGAGTACCGCGATCTTGGTCACGTCACCGACGTGCTCGAAGCGGAAAAAGCCAACTATCCCTTGGTCATCGACCCGTTGAAGCTCGAACGCGGCGACATTGAAGCGGGGTTTGCCAAAGCCAGTAACCGGCTTAGCGGCGAGATGCGGATCGGTGGGCAGGATCACTTTTACCTCGAAGGCCATATTGCCTTCGCCATCCCCGGCGAGGATGATGAAGTAACGGTCTTCTCATCGACGCAGCACCCGAGTGAGACCCAGCATATGGTCGGGCACGTTCTCGGCGTTCCCTCCAATGCGGTGACGGTCAATGTCCGGCGCATGGGCGGCGGCTTCGGCGGCAAGGAAACACAGGCCAATCTCTTCGCAGCCGTTTCCGCCATTGCCGCCAAGAAATACCGGCGTGCGGTGAAGATCAGGCCTGATCGCGACGATGACATGGTGGCGACTGGAAAGCGCCACGATTTTCACGTGGCCTATGAACTCGGGTTCGACAATGACGGCCGTATCGAGGCCGTCGATGCCACCTATTCGGCGCGCTGCGGTTTTTCCGCCGATCTCTCCGGCCCCGTGACAGACCGGGCGCTCTTCCATGCCGACAATTGTTATTTCTATCCGCATGTGCGGTTGCGGTCGCGGCCGCTGAAGACCAACACCGTTTCCAACACGGCATTTCGCGGCTTCGGCGGACCGCAAGGCATGGTTGGCGGGGAGCGCATGATCGAAGAGATCGCCTATGCGCTTGGCAAGGACCCGCTCGACGTTCGCAAGGCCAATTTCTATGGCGGCGAAGGCAGGAACGTTACGCCCTACCACCAGACCGTCGAGGACAACATCATTCCGCAGATCGTGGCGGAACTGGAGGAATCGTCCGACTACGCCGCGCGACGCGAGGCAATTCTCAACTTCAATCGCCATAGCCGCATCATTCGCAAAGGCATTGCCCTGACGCCGGTGAAGTTCGGCATCTCCTTCACCAAGACGGAATACAATCAGGCAGGCGCGCTGGTTCACGTCTATGCCGACGGCTCCATCCACCTCAATCATGGTGGTACCGAGATGGGGCAAGGCCTTTATACCAAGGTCGCTCAGGTTATTGCCGACGAATTCCAGGTCGATCTCGACCGCATCAAGGTGACCGCTACGACGACGGCAAAGGTGCCCAATACGTCAGCGACGGCGGCGTCGTCCGGCTCCGATCTCAACGGCATGGCGGCGGCCAATGCGGCGCAGCAGATCAAGGCGCGCCTCGTAGACTTCGCCGTTGAAAAATACGGCGTGCTGAAGGATCAGGTCGTCTTTGAGCCCAATATGGTACGTGCCGGCGCCATGCTCATACCGTTTTCGGAGTTCATCAAGGCAGCCTATGGCGCCCGTGTTCAACTCTCGGCCGCAGGCTTTTACAAAACGCCGAAAATCCATTGGAACCGGGCAGAGGGCAGGGGCCGGCCGTTCTATTATTTCGCCTATGGCGCTTCCGTATCCGAAGTCAGCATCGACACGCTGACCGGCGAATACCAGGTCGATCGCACCGATATCCTGCATGATGTCGGCAGGTCGCTCAATCCCGCGCTTGATCTCGGCCAGGTCGAGGGCGCATTCATCCAGGGGATGGGCTGGCTGACCACCGAGGAACTCTGGTGGGATGCCAAGGGCCGGCTGCGTACCCATGCGCCGTCCACCTACAAGATCCCGCTCGCGTCGGACCGGCCACGCCAATTCAACGTGAATCTCGCCAGCTGGTCGGTCAATCGCGAAGAAACGATTCGCCGCTCAAAGGCTGTGGGCGAGCCCCCCTTCATGCTGGCCATCTCCGTATTGGAAGCACTTTCCATGGCTGTCGCCAGCGTTGCCGATTATCGCATTTCGCCGCGTCTCGATGCGCCCGCCACGCCTGAGCGCGTTCTGATGGCCGTCGAGCGGTTACAGGCAACGGCAAGGGAGTGACAATTCCATGCCGACAAATCGCGATGATATCAGGGATTTCCTCAACCGGCGCAAACATGTCGTTCTTGTCGAGGTGAAGGCAGCGGATGGCTCGACCCCGCGCGAGGTCGGGGCATGGATGCTCGTCGCTTCGGATTGCATTTTTGGCACGATTGGCGGGGGTCAGCTGGAATTTATGGCGATTGACCAGGCACGGCGCGCGCTCCGGCGTGGTGACGCTCCCACAGAAATGACGATCCCCCTCGGACCGGAAATCGGCCAGTGTTGCGGCGGGCGCGTTGCTCTCGCCTTCAAATATGTCGATCCGGAAGCGGCAACTGCTTTGATCGAGAAGGTGGATCAGGAGATCGCGCGCCGGCCGCATGTCTACGTGTTCGGCGCCGGTCATGTGGGTGATGCTCTGGCCATGGCCCTGTCATTGGTGCCGTTGCGCGTCATCCTGGTCGATACACGCGAGGACGAGCTCTCAGCTTCACAGGTGCCCGGTGTGGAAACCTGCCTGACCGCAATGCCGGAAGCGCTGGTCCGCGACGCGCCCGAAGGCAGCGCCTTCGCAATTCTTACCCATGACCACGCTCTTGATTTCCTCATCGCCGCCGAAGCGCTGGCGAGAAGCGATGCCTCCTATGTCGGAATGATCGGATCGAAGACGAAGCGGGCAACATTCCGCAATTGGCTGACGCGCGAGGTCGGGCATCCGGAGATTTTCGACCGGCTGGTTTGCCCGGTGGGGGGAACGGCCGTCAAGGACAAGCGTCCAGCGGTAATCGCCGCGCTCGCGGCCGCCGAGATCATGACGGCAGCGCTGAATTGGCCGGCGCGCCGGCCGGATGCGACAATGAAACAGGAAAAGCGTATACCCGCCTGACGGACTATTTCAGCATCTCCGTAACGAGGCGCTGGCAGCGTTCGGTCATGAAATCGATCATCAGCCGGACCTTGGGGTCCTGAAAACGCTTGTGGGGATAGATGGCGGCGAGCTGGATGCTGACCGGCGGTGTATCTTCCAGGATCGGCCGCAATGTCCCCTCGTTCAGGTGGCTTTTGACCTCGAATAGCGGCTTGTTGATGATGCCGCGCCCGTCAAGCGCCCAACGCGTCAGCACATCGCCATCATCTGAATCATAAGGCCCGCTGACTTCGAGCTTGCGGATGCCCTCCGGCGTCTGCAGGGTCCAGAAATATTCCTTGGAGCCCGGATAGCGCAGCAGCAGGCAGTCATGGTGGTCGGTGATCAGCGCATCGGGCGTCGCCGGTGTGCCGCGCTTTTCCAGATAGTCGGGCGCGGCGCAAATCACCCGCTCGCAATTCATGATGCCGCGCATGCGCAGATTGGAATCCTCAAGGATGCCAAGTTTGAAAGCGACATCGACACCTTCGCTCATGATATCGATATTGTGGTCCGACAGGCGCAGGCGCACCTCGATATCAGGATACTTGTCATGGAATTCGGGGATGCCCGATGCAATGAGGCGCCTACCGATCCCGAGCGGTGCGGTAATTCGGATCGCGCCCTTTGGTTTCTTGGCGAGATCGGCGATTGCGGCTTCCGCTTCGTTGATCGCCTCGATGATCTTGACTGCACCCTCATAGAAGACACGGCCGTGTTCCGTCGGCGTAAGCTTGCGCGTGGTCCGGTTGAAGAGGCGCACGCCCAGATGGCGCTCCAACTCCTTGATGCGATTGCTGGCGACTGCCGGAGAGGCGCGCTGGTCGCGTCCGGCCGCAGAAAGGTTTCCAAGTTCGACGACGCGAACGAAAACACGAAGGTTATCAAGGTACGACATGGTCTTCGCACAACCGCTTACACTGTCCCATGATCTAGCATTTTAAAGTTTTTTTTGAAAGAGATGGGTGCATTAACCCGTTTCCCCTTGGCATATGCTCTGGCACATACTCTCCCGCACGAAAAGGGAGAGCCACATGTATGAATACGCCATTGCCTGGGATTGGTTGAACTTCGCCTTCCGCTGGCTGCATGTCATCACAGGCATTGCCTGGATTGGCTCGTCCTTCTATTTCGTCGCCCTCGATCTCGGTTTGCGCCAGCGCCCCGGCCTCCCCGCCGGAGCCTATGGCGAAGAATGGCAGGTACATGGCGGCGGCTTCTACCATATCCAGAAATATCTGGTGGCGCCCGAGCAGATGCCGGAGCACCTCACCTGGTTCAAATGGGAATCCTATGCGACTTGGCTCTCCGGATTCGCCATGCTTTGCATCGTCTATTACGCGGGCGCCGACCTCTACCTGATCGATCCGCATGTGCTCGATGTCTCGCGGCCCGTGGCCATCGCGATTTCGCTCGCATCGATCTTCGGCGGCTGGCTCGTCTATGACTTAATCTGCAAGTCGCCGCTCGGCAGGGACGACACACGGCTGATGGTCCTGCTTTATTTCGTGCTCGTCTTCATGGCCTGGGGCTACACCCATCTTTTCACCGGCCGCGCCGCATTCCTGCACCTTGGTGCCTTCACCGCGACGATCATGTCCGCCAACGTGTTCATGATCATCATTCCGAACCAGAAGAAGGTTGTAGCTGACCTTATCGCCAGCAAAACGCCCGATCCAGCGCTCGGCAAGCAGGCGAAGCAACGCTCGACCCACAACAATTATCTGACGCTTCCGGTCCTGTTCCTGATGCTGTCGAACCACTATCCGCTGGCTTTCGGCACAAAGTACAACTGGATCATCGCATCGCTGGTTTTTCTGATGGGCGTGACGATCCGCCATTGGTTCAACACGCGTCACGCCCGCAAGGGCGAGCCGACCTGGACATGGCTGGTCACGGCGATCCTGTTCATCATCATCATGTGGCTCTCGACCGTGCCGAAGATCCTGTCCGGCGAAGGCTCTGAGGAAAAGGTATCTGCGGTACAGAAACCATTCATCGCCGCCGAAGCCTTTCCAAAGGTGCGTGATACGGTGCTCGGCCGCTGCTCGATGTGTCACGCCAAGGAGCCGGGCTGGGAGGGCATCATCGCGCCACCGAAGGGTGTCGTCCTCGAAACGGACGGCCAGATCGCGGCGCATGCCCGCGAGATTTATCTGCAAGCCGGACGCTCTCATGCCATGCCGCCCGCCAATGTGAGCGGCATTACCGACGAGGAGCGGCGCCTGCTCGTCAGCTGGTATGAGACTGCAGTGAAGGGAGGAACGATCCAATGAACAAGCTGCTTCTACGCGGCCGCGTCCTGACATTTGTCGATGAACCACAAAGCGTCGACGACCAATCGGCCTATACTTACTTCGAGGATGGTGCCGTTCTCATCGAGAACGGAAAAATCGCCGAGGTCGGCGACTATGCCGCCATTGCCACCGTTGCGGGTCCGCTGGCGGAAATCGTCGATCACCGCCCACGTCTGATCCTGCCGGGCTTCATCGACACGCATCTGCATTTTCCCCAGACGCAGGCGATCGCTTCCTACGGCGCCCAGCTGCTTGAATGGCTGAATACCTATATTTTCGTCGAAGAGCAGAAGTTTTCGTCCACGGCCCATGCGGATTTCATTGCTGGACGCTTCATGGATGAATTGCTGCGCAACGGCACGACATCGGCGGTGGCCTATTGTTCGGTCCACCCGGAAAGCGTCGATGCCTATTTTGCCGCGGCGGAAAAGCGCAACATGCTGATGATCGGCGGCAAGGTGATGATGGATCGCAACGCGCCGGATGCGCTGCGCGACACGCCGCAATCGGGCTACGATGACACCAAGGCGCTTATTGCCAAGTGGCATGGCCGTAGCCGCGCGCAATATGCGATCAGCCCGCGCTTCGCCATCACATCGACGCCGGAACAGATGGAGATGAGCCGGGCATTGGTGCGCGAGCACCCGGAATGCTACGTGCAGACGCACCTTTCCGAGAACAGGGATGAGATCGCCTTTGCGACGTCGCTCTATCCTTCGGCCAAGGACTATACCGACATCTATGCCGGTTATGACCTGCTTGGCGAAAAAACCCTGTTCGGCCACTGTATCTTCCTGTCAGACCGGGAGATCGTGGCCCTGGCTGAAACGAAGTCGGTCGCCGTCTTCTGCCCGACTTCCAATCTTTTCCTTGGAAGTGGTCTTTTTGACCGCGACCGGTTCCGTTCGCTCGGTGCTCGCATATCGGTTGCGACCGATGTCGGCGGAGGCACGAGCTTCTCGATGCTCGAGACGATGAGCGAAGCCTACAAGGTCCTGCACGTACAGGGACAACGGCTTTCGCCCTTTGCGTCCTACTACATGATGACGCTCGGCAATGCCCGGGCGCTTGGCCTCGAGGACAGGATAGGGTCGCTGCGTGCCGGAACCGATGCCGACATCGCCGTTCTCGACAGCCGCGCCAAACCCGCGATGGAATTGCGCATGCGCACGGCGACAACGCTGGCCGAGGAACTGTTCATACTGCAGACGATGGGCGATGACCGGTCGGTGGCCGAGGTCTACGTCGCCGGCAAGGCGATGAAGAGCCGGATCGATAACGCGGTCCCATTGGCGCGGAGCCTCGCCGTACCCGAACCTGCCTGATACGCGTTTTCCAGAGAGCTCCGCAATTCACCCTTGTAA
>UCKM01000004.1 GCA_900473175.1 Hyphomicrobiales bacterium
GGCGAGGCGATCACACGCCGGTTCTTTGACAATTAACTTGGGCCGCTTGCTAAATGTGAAGAGCGTGACCAAGTGCCTTGAGCGAAGCTTCGTGGAAACCCTCGCTCTGTGTCGGATGAGCGTGGATCGTTCCGGCGATGTCTTCGAGGCGCGCACCCATCTCAAGCGCAAGCGCAAATGAAGCAGACAGCTCCGACACACCGCGCCCAACGGCCTGGATACCGAGGATCAGGTGATTGCCGGCAGCCGCGACGACCCGCACGAACCCCTCCTCGCCTTCCTGCGTCATGGCCCGGCCATTGGCCACAAATGGGAACAGCCCGATTTTAACCTCGTGCCCTGCCGCTTTTGCTTCGTCAGGAGAAAGGCCAACGGAAACGATTTCGGGATCGGTGAAGCACACCGCGGCAATGGCGCGTTTGTCCCAGCTGCGGTTTTCTCCAGCAATGATCTCCGCAACCATCTCGCCCTGCGCCATGGCGCGATGTGCCAGCATGGGCTCGCCCGTCACATCACCGATCGCGTAGACGCCGCGCATCGACGTGCGGCACTTGTCATCGATACGCACGAAGCGGCCATCCATATCGAGGTCGATCTCCTCGAGCCCCCAACCGTTTGTGACCGGCTTGCGGCCGACAGTGACCAGTACCTTGTCGGCTGGGACCTTGTCGTCATTGCCATCCGCCGTTTCAATCAGGAGCGCATCGCCCTTGGCGCTCATGCCCTTTGCTTTGGCGCCGGTCAGGACCATGATGCCGAACTCGGAAAGACTGCGCGAGACGGGGCGGGTCAACTCCGCATCATATTGCGGCAGGATCTTCGGCAGAGCCTCGACCACCGTGACCTTCGAGCCGAGCTTGGCGTAAGCCGTGCCAAGCTCAAGGCCGATATAGCCGCCGCCGACGACAACCAGTTTCTCCGGAACCTCGCGCAAAGCGAGTGCGTCCGTCGACGAAATGACATTGCCACCGAACGGCAGGGACGGGATTTCGACCGGGGCCGAACCAGTAGCTATGACAATATTCTCCGCCCGGATGATCTGTTGGCCGGTCAGGGTCTCCACCTCGACAGTCTTGCCGTCGCGGAACTTCGCCTTACCTGTAACAATCTTGACATTGGCCTTCTTCAAAAGGCCCGCGACGCCATTGTTCAGGCGGCTGACGATCCCGTCCTTCCAGGCAATGGTCTTGGTGAAATCGATGCCCGGTTCACTCACCGAAATGCCAAGCGGGGTCTGTTTCGCCGCAAAATGCGCGACCTTTGCAAACTCGTCAGCGGCGTGGATCAATGCTTTTGAAGGAATGCAGCCGACCAGCAGGCAGGTTCCACCCACCTTGACCGCCTCGACGATGACAGTGTCGACATTGAGCTGGCCCGCCCGGATGGCGCAGACATAGCCGCCAGGACCAGCGCCGATGACAAGCAATTTGCACGAAATATCTTTCATCGGTCAGCCCTCCACGAAAATCAGCGCAGGTGTTTCGAGCAACGTCTTGATCCGCTGGATGAACACGGCAGCATCCCAGCCATCGATAACGCGGTGGTCGAAGCTCGAGGAAAGGTTCATCATCTTGCGCGGAATGAAGCTGGTTCCGTCCCAGACCGGACGCACCATGATCTTGTTGACGCCGATGATCGCAACTTCGGGATAGTTGATAACCGGTGTCGTCACCACCCCGCCCATGCTTCCGAGCGATGTGATGGTGATCGTCGATCCGCTGAGCTGTTCACGCGTGGCCGATCCGGTTTTGGCTGCGTCCGCAAGCAGGTTTACCTCTGCGGCGCAATCCCAGAGCGTGCGTGCCTCCGCATGCTTGACCACGGGAACAACGAGGCCGTTGGGCGTTTGCGCCGCTATGCCGATATGAACGCCGCCGTGCTGGTGGATGATGTTGGCATCGTCATCATAGAGTGCGTTGAGCTGCGGCTGATCGGCGATGGCCTTTACCATGGCACGCATGAGGAACGGCAAGACGGTCAGTTTCGGCTGATCGGCACGCTTCTTGGCATTGAGCGTCGCCCGCAAGTCCTCAAGCGCGGTGACGTCGATTTCCTCGACATAGGTGATATGCGGGATATGCGCCTTGGCAATCGCCATCTTCTCGGCGATCTTGCGGCGCAGGCCGACGACCTTGATCTCCTTGACTGAATTGTCAGGGGCAAGCGCCGCTATGCCCGGCTTCTGCGATCCGCGGGCAAAGAACGCTTCAAGGTCTTCATGGGTGATCCGTCCGGCCGGACCCGTGCCACTGACCTGTCGCAGGTCAACACCAGCTTCCTTGGCGCGCAGGCGAACTGCCGGAGAGGCCAATGGCTTCTCGCCCTCGCCGCGTGGGGCCGCGCCGCCGAACGGCTGGGATGGGGCACGCGCAGTCTCAGCTACCGCAGCCGGCTTCGGCTTCTCGGGTTCAGCCTTTAGAGGTTCAGATTCTTTCTCGACCTCTGGTGCAGTAGGTTCAGTTTTTGTTGGCTTTACCGGCGCGGGCTGCGGTGCATGCCCCTCGCCTTCGACCTTGAGGCGAACGAGCGGCGACCCGATGGCGAGTACCTGGCCAATTTCGCCGCCCAGCCAGAGGATTTCACCATCGACGGGCGAAGGTATCTCGACCGTCGCCTTGTCGGTCATCACGGCCGCAAGGACAGTGTCTTCGCGCACCAGGTCGCCGATCTTCACATTCCATTCAACGAGTTCGGCTTCAGCGACGCCTTCACCGACATCCGGCAGTTTGATGACATATTCGCCCATCGTCGGCTCCTATCCTTCCAGTGCTTCTGCAAGAGCCCGTCCGACACGGGCCGGCCCCGGGAAATAATCCCACTCCTGCGCATGCGGGTAAGGCGTATCCCAGCCGGTGACGCGCGCGACGGGGGCTTCCAGCTTGTAGAAACAATGCTCCTGAACCAAAGCCGCAAGTTCAGCGCCAAATCCGGAGGTCAGCGTCGCTTCGTGCACGATGACACAGCGTCCGGTCTTGCTGACGGATTCGACGATGGTTTCGAGATCGAGCGGCAACAACGTACGCAGATCGATGATCTCCGCGTCAATTCCGTGCTCCTCCGCAGCGGCCTCCGCCACATAAACCATTGTGCCGTAAGCCAGGATGGTGAGTTGCTTGCCCTCGCGACGCTTGATCGCCTTGCCAAGCGGCACGGTGTAATGGCCGTCCGGTACCTCCCCGAGATCATGCTTAGACCACGGCGTTACGGGCCGGTCGTGGTGACCGTCGAACGGGCCGTTATAGAGGCGCTTGGGTTCAAGGAAGATAACCGGATCCGGATCTTCGATCGCTGCGATCAGCAGACCCTTGGCATCGTGCGGATTGGACGGAACGACGACCTTCAGGCCCGAGACATGCGTGAACAACGCTTCCGGGCTCTGGCTGTGGGTCTGTCCGCCGAAGATGCCGCCGCCGGTCGGCATGCGGACCACGATCGGACAGGTGAAACCGCCGTTGGAGCGGTAGCGCAGGCGCGCGGCTTCCGAAACGATCTGGTCATAGGCCGGATAGACGTAATCGGCGAACTGGATTTCCACGCACGGCTTCAAACCATAGGCCGCCATGCCGATCGCCGCGCCGACAATGCCGGCCTCGCTGATCGGCGCATCGAAGCAGCGGGTCTTGCCGTATTTCGCCTGCAGCCCCTGCGTGCAGCGGAAGACCCCACCGAAGAAGCCGACGTCCTCGCCGAAAACGACGACGTCACCGTCGCGTTCCATCATGATGTCCATCGCGTCGCGAATGGCTTCGATCATTGTCTTGCGAGCCATTATCAAACTCCTGCCTCTTGGCGCTGACGCCGCAAATGCGGCGGCATCGTTTCATAGACACCTTCGAACATGTCGCGCGCCGAGGGCTTGCCGCCCGCGTGCAGCGTGCCGTGGCCTTCGGCTTCTTTCTGGGCGGCGATGACGGAGTCGAGAATTTCGGCTTCCGTCTGTTTGTGACGCTCCTCCGACCAGACGCCGCGACCGATCAAATGGTTCTTCAACCGCACGATCGGATCACCAAGCGGCCAGGCATCCGACTCGGTCTTGGGCCTGTAGGCAGAGGGATCGTCGGAGGTCGAGTGTGCGCCAACGCGATAGGTGACATATTCGACCAGCGTCGGTCCGAGATTGCGACGGGCCCGTTCGATCGCCCATTTCGCCACGGCATATACGGCGAGATAATCATTGCCATCGACACGCAGCGCCGGAATGCCGAAGCCGAGGCCACGTGCGGCAAAGGTACCGGAGCCGCCGCGGGCAATGCCCTGGAACGTCGAGATGGCCCATTGGTTGTTGACGATATTGAGCACCACCGGCGCCTTGTAGGTCGAAGCGAACACCAGCGATGCGTGGAAATCGGATTCTGCGGTCGAACCGTCGCCGATCCAGCCAGCCGCGATCTTGGTATCGTTCTTGATCGCCGAGGCCATGGCCCAGCCCACTGCCTGAATGTACTGTGTGGCGAGGTTGCCGGAGATCGAGAAGAAGCCGTGCTCCTTCGACGAATACATGATCGGCAGCTGCCGCCCTTTGAGCGGGTCGCGCTCGTTGGAATAAATCTGGCACATCATCTCGACCATCGGATAATCGTCCGCGATCAGGAGGCCGGCCTGCCGATAGGTTGGAAAGTTCATGTCGCCAGGTGAAAGGGCCTTGCGAAAGGCGCAGCTTACCGCCTCTTCCCCAAGATGCTGCATGTAGAATGACGTCTTTCCCTGACGTTGGGCAATTTGCATGCGGGCATCGAAGGTCCGCAGCGTCATCATGTGACGCAGGCCCTCAATCAGCTGTTCATCATTGAGCAAACCTGCCCACGGGCCAACGGCTTCGCCATCACGGCTCAAAACGCGAATGATGGAGAAGGCAAGATCCCGGAAGTCTTCAGGATTGGAATCGACGTCGGGGCGCCGAACAGACCCGGCCTCAGGAATGTTCACATTGGAGAAATCGGGTTCTCCTCCATGCCGTACCGCTGGTTCAGGTACATGCAGGCTTAAAGGACCAAATTCTCCAAGGGGACCGTCATGTGACATGTTCTTGCCTCCCAACCACATATCGTTCATGCACTCTACCATGAATTATTAGGTCAGTAATACTGTCTTAAAATCGTAGGTCGCCCCACCTTTGTAATATTTTACCTGCAAGAAATCTCATAACTGATTGAAAACATTATTTTTTGCAGCGTCAATAATTGAGGACGAAGGCATTGCGTCAGGTAAAAAAGCAATATTGCAATAATCCGAGCATACCGCGCCGGTTTAATCATTCAAAGACGCGGTGAATTTTGTAATCAAAAGCAGTTGATCTGCGATTAGATGTCAGGCGGCAGCAATCGCCAATGCCTGCTCACGCGTACTTTCCCGAATGGCTTCGAGCTGGATTCGCTTAAGCAGCGACAGCATGTCGTCATTGGCCGGAGCATGAACCGGCGCAACACTCCTGTTGTCCGGCACAACTTGTTCGATCATCTTACGAACGACGTCCCTCTGTCCAATGGTGATCCTGCCGCCCGCAATGCCGCGCCATGCCTCAAGTGCCGCCGCAAGTGGGCGATGGGTGCTCTCGGGCAGGCCGGCAGCATTGAACAAAGCGGCAAGCGCCGTACGGCGACCATCGATCAACAGGCTGCGCACCCGCGGAAGACCATATCCTGAAAGAGCGACAAGAATGGCCCCGAAAAAGTCAATCCTGCCAGCCGCGACGATCCGGATGACAAAAGCTGTGGTGAGGTCGCCGCGAAGCTGCAAATGCTCGATAAGGGCAGGATAGGCGTCAATCGGCGTTGCCGCGACGAGGTTGATCGATGCCTTTACGCAAGCTTCCTGCGTCACGCGTTTTGCCCGCCGCTCGCCCATCAACGCCATGACCATATCCATCTGGCAAAGCGCTTCGGCGATGCGTATCGCCAGGGCATGCCGGCAACCTGCAGGCAGCCGTGCGTCATCTACAAGGAGCGCCCGAACTTCGGCGTCGTGCCCCAGCCGTTCGATGAGCTTGTGGAAACTGATGTCGGCGATTTGCGCTTGGCCATTGGCCAGAAGCTCGAGGATGGCGGCGGTTTCACCGATCTCGATCAGCGCGGCGCTGACGGCGAACGAGACCTTGGCTCTTGCCGCAATAATCTTCTGCGCCTCACCGCTTCCCGCCGCGATGCAGTCGATCAGGTCGGTGTCGCATAAAAGCGTGGACCGGCCGAGTATATAGGTGGCGACCTCGATCTGATCGCGTGCGAGGCTTGCAACGATGTGGACAGGCGCATGGGCGCTCGTGGAAAAAGCCTCGGCCAGCGCAAGCCTCACCTTTGGCGATGGATCGTCGAGAAGGAGCGTCAACACGGCTTCAGTCGAAGACCTTTCGTCAATCTCAAGATCGGTCTGGAGGTAAATGTGCGCCAGAGCCGCCGCCGCGTGACAGCGCTGCGCTACAGATGCATTGTCGATCATCTTCAGATAGTGCTGAATTGACATGTTTTTTCGCCCCCGAGTCCCTGCTTGCTTTCAACTTTACGGCGAAAAGGTTTACGCTCGGTTTACCATATCGGTTAACCATCCGGTGGTTGCGATCGAAGCGAAGGGCCCGTAGTCTTCGCCAAATCATCAAGGAGATGCGGTACGCCATGGCCGGCCTATATCTGGAAGACTTCGAAATCGGGCATGTATTTCAGCATGCGCTGCGCAAGACCGTCACTGAAAGCGACAACATGTTGTTTTCGGTCATGACGCTCAATCCCCAGCCGCTGCATATCGATTTCGACTTTGCCGCCAAGACGGAATGGGGCAAACCCCTGGTCAATTCGCTGTTCACGCTCGGGTTGATGATCGGTATTTCCGTCAACGATACGACCGTCGGCACCACGATCGCCAATCTCGGCATGACTGACGTCACCTTCCCTGCCCCGCTTTTTCACGGCGATACGGTGCGAGTCGAGACCCAAGTGCTCGCGGCAAGACGATCGAAATCGAAGCCGGATCGCGGCATCGTCGAATTCGAGCATCGGGCATTCAACCAGTACGGTGTCCTGGTGGCGAAATGCACGCGACAGGCCATGATGAAATCGAAGAGTGCAGTCTGATGCGATCGCTGCTCTTTGTTCCGGGCGACTCCGCAAAGAAACTTGAAAAGGGTCTGGCAAGCGGGGCCGATATCCTGCTGATTGATCTTGAGGACTCAGTCAGCGCGGACCGCAAGGAAGCTGCCCGAAAGATTGCCGCCGATTTTTTGCTGGCTCACCGGGATCACGCCTCGCCGCGCTTGTTTGTGCGCATCAATGATCTGGCGAGTGGACTTGCGGACGCAGACCTCGCGGCCGTCATGCCGGCTCTACCCGAAGGCATTCTCCTGCCAAAGTCAAACAGCGGCAAGGATGTGACGCGTCTCTCTGTCAAACTGAGCGTCCATGAGGCGCGTGCAGGCGTTACGGAAGGACAGACTCAAATCCTCGCCCTTATTACGGAAACGGCGGTCGGGACGCTCTCGGCTGCGTCTTACCCCGATGCTTCGAAACGGCTGATTGGCCTGAGTTGGGGGGCCGAGGACCTTTCCGCCGCGATTGGTGCCAGCACGGCGCGAGATGAGAACGGCCGCTATACGGATGTATTCCGCCTGGCTCGCGCCCTCACTATTCTTGGCGCATCGGCGGCGGAGGTTGCCGCAATCGATACGGTCTATATCAACTATCGTGACGATGCGGGACTGGCACAAGAATGCAGGCAAGCCGAGCGCGACGGCTTCGCCGCCAAGCTCGCAATCCATCCGGCCCAGATACCGATCATCAATGAGGTCTTCACCCCGTCAGTCGAAGCGGTCAGGCACGCTCAGGCCATTGTCGACGCTTTTGCAGCAGATCCGACGGCGGGGGTCATAGGTGTTGAGGGACAGATGTTTGACCGGCCGCATCTGCGGCGCGCCGAGCGGCTCATTGCCCGCGCTGCATCAATTGCCTGATTCTTGCCATTTGGGCCGGAACATCTGGAACGTCTCGGACACAGACGCGAAATCCATGTAGCCGAGGCGGGAAACCGGCTGCGCCTTCGTCATGTCCACCAGACCGTTGGTGAGGATCGCCTCGTCGATGTGAACGCCGACGACTTCGCCAATGACCATGAAGGCCGCTACCGGATTGCCGTGCCGGTCCTTGGGGTTCTGGATATCGGTCACGACGCACTCAAGCGTTGCAAACGCTTCCGCCACACGCGGCGCCCCAATCAGCGTACAGTCAGCGGGCGTCAGGCCCGAATACTCGAACTCGCTGACACCGCGCGGGGCATTGACCGAAGTTGCGTTCATCGCAACTGATAAATTTGCGCTGACCAGGTTGGCAGCGAACTCGCCGCTTTCTTCAATGAAAGCAACGCTGTCCTTGTATCCTTCGGATGAGAACATGAGCAGGCAAGGTCTCGTACTGATCATGTTGAAGAATGAATAAGGAGCAAGATTGATCCTCCCGTCCTTGGATCGGCTGGATATCCAGCCGATTGGACGCGGCGCAACAATCGCCTTCAACGGATCGTGCGGCAGACCATGCCCGTCCTCGTATTTGTAGAACATTTTCCGTCAGCCTTCCCAAGGACCGGAATATTCCGAAAGGATATCCTGGACGTCCGGCCGCGGGCGCTCCGGGACCTTTTGCGCGCAACTGCCAATATGAACAAATCCGGCAACCCGCTCGTGCGGGGCCAATCCGAGCAGCGCACGCCCCTTCTCGTCCGAGGAGTACCAGTTGCTGATCCAGTTGGTGGCATAACCAAGCGCATTGGCCGCCAGAGACAGGTTCATTGCTGCGGCGCCCGAAGACAAGAACTGTTCCCATTCCGGGATGTGATGTTCAACCGGCGAAAAGATGACACCGATGACTAGGGGGGCGCGGGCGAAACGCTTCAGTTCCTGTTCGCGGCGCTGCTCGGTCAATGGGCCTTCGCGTTCTTCGGCAAGGTCCGCCAGGAATTTTCCAACCTGTTCGCGCGCTTCCCCACGATAAATAATGAAGCGCCAGGGCGTCAGCCGGCCATGGTCCGGCACACGCGAGGCAATGCGTACCATCGTTTCGATTTCGTCATCCGACGGCGCAGGAAGGCCAATGGCTGAGATGGGGGTCGAGCTGCGTGTCGACAGGAATTCAATGACGGAAGGAGGAACAGATGTGTCCATGGAATATGCGGTCGTCCTGTTTTTTACAATGCCGGACAATGTGGTGGTTTCTCCGCCCAAGTAAAGGTATGGCACGGAGAAAAGCCTTGAAATTGCCATCGGCTTCGGATCAAACCCTATCATGGGTGTCATCACAACTTACTCTGCGAACGAAGCAAGACGCGGGCCAACGCTTGCTTTGCTGGTATTTGCCGGCATGCTTGCGGGCACCACCAGTGGTTGGGCACAAGCACTAGCGCCCGACATGCCACAGGCACCGGCCGTGGAACTGCCTACTATTCCCAACCTCAACAAATACGCCAACCCCAAGGCGCCCGAAAACAGCCCACTTGCCCATGAACCCGAGCTGGTGCTTTCGGCCAAGCTGTCTGATGACGGCAATCCAATCGGACGCGGGCTCGTCTGGAGGGTATTTTCTCCCGAACCCGGCAATGACGGCAAGCTTGCGCTACTGGCAACTGCCAAGGGAGGCACCACCTCATTCAACCTGGCGCCGGGCAGCTATCTCGTTCACGTGGCTTTCGGACGGGCCGGCGCAACCAAGCGCATCACCATGACCCGCGCCAAGCGCTCGGAAACGATGATTCTGGATGCGGGCGGCGTGAAGCTCAATGCGGTTCTTTCGGGCGGTGCACGCATTCCGCCGGATCAGCTGCGGTTCTCGATTTATGAGAATCACGAAGACGCCAATGGTGAGCGCGCCCTCATTATACCGGATGTGAAGCCGGACACCGTCGTGCGCCTCAATACCGGCACCTACCAGATCGTCTCCAATTACGGCACAGCCAATGCCGTAATCCGCGCCGATATTCGGGTGGAAGCAGGAAAGATCACCGAAGCGAATGTAGAGCATCGGGCGGCGCAATTAACACTGAAACTGGTGCGCGAGACCGGCGGCGAAGCCCTCGCCGATACCGCGTGGTCGGTTCTGACCACATCCGGCGATATCGTCAGGGAAAGCGTCGGTGCCTTCGCGTCAATCGTTCTTGCGGAAGGCGAATATGTGATCATCGCCAAAAACAAGGACAAGATTTACCAGCGCGATTTCAAGGTTGTCGCCGGCCGCAATCAAGATGTGGAAGTCGTGGCAACCGAAGGCGCGGCCACAGCGACAAGCGCAAGCCAGCCCGCCGAAGGCGAAGAACCGCTGGACTGACCTTGCCTAGCGGGCCTTGGGCTCGAGCGAGAAGACGGCGTCGTAGAGATATTCAAGCAGGCGCTTGCGATCTGCCAGCGGCTTGAGTTCGTCCCAGCCGATCACCCTGCCGATGCGCACTTCGATTGCCTTGCCCGACAACCGCCGAAACTCACGAATCAGCAAGGAAATGCGCAACGTCATCGACACTTTGCTGGCGAGGTGGAAGACGCGGCCATTCTGACCGCCGAAATAGACCGGTATGACCGACGCCTTTGCCTGCTGCACCAACTTTGCCGGAAAAATCTTCCACGGAAGATCCTCGGCTCGGCCAAAGCCCTTCGGCGCAGTTGCGACGCCGCCGGCCGGAAAGACGACGATTGTCACCCCTTCCTTCAAGAGGCGCACAGCCTCATGGCGCGTCGCCATGTTCATCGCCATCGCCTCTTTGGTCTCGTCAAAGCAGACGGGCAGCGCATAGGGGCGGATTTCGGGTACTTTCAGCAGATCATTGTTGATGAGGACGCGGAACGGACGCCCGAGTTGTTCAGCCAACGCCAGAGCCGCAATGCCGTCGCCAATGCCAAAGGGATGGTTGGCGATGAGGACCAGAGGCGTATCGGGAAGCTCGCGTGGAGGCCATTGATCATGGACGTCCAGGCGAACATTGATGAGGTCCATCATACGGCAGAATACATCAATACCAGCCGGTACGATGTCGCTGCGCCATATGTTGTAGAGCCGGGCATAGTGATTGCGGCCCGACAGGCCTTCTATCGACCGGATGAGCCACTGGGTCAGCCGCGTTTGCGTATCATTCGCGTAGGAAAGTTCTGGGAAGTGCACGGTAGGCCTTGGGTAAAACAAATCTCGACAATTTTCTCGCATGCGTGTGACAGCGCGATGACGATCATCGCGCTGTCATTATTCTCAGTAATTCAAGATCATTCCGCCGCCAGCCGCACAAGATCCGGTGGTGTCGCCTCGCTCGCCAGTTGCTGGATCGCGTCATCCAGTTTGAGTGACGTTTGATTTTGCGAACCCAGGCGACGCATGTTCACCGATCTTTCCTCGGCCTCACGCATGCCGCAGACGAGAATCACCGGCACTTTCTGCAAGGAGTGCTCGCGCACCTTGTAGTTGATCTTCTCGTTGCGGAAGTCGGTCGTGACCTGAAGCCCGGCAGCCTTCAGTTCCTTGGCAACCTGCATGCCGTATTCGTCGGCTTCGGAGGTGATGGTGGCAACAACCACTTGTACCGGCGCGAACCAGAGCGGCATGTGTCCCGAGTAGTTCTCGATAAGAATGCCGAGGAACCGCTCCATCGAACCGCAAATGGCACGGTGGATCATCACCGGCTGCTTCTTTTCCGAGGTCGAGTCGATATAGAAGGCACCAAAACGCTCGGGTAGGTTGAAATCGACCTGTGTCGTGCCGCATTGCCAATCGCGACCGATCGCGTCACGCAGCACATATTCGAACTTCGGACCGTAGAAGGCACCCTCGCCCGGATTGATCGCCGTCTTGATCTTGCCGCCCGACTGCGCCTCGATGGTATTGAGCACCTTGCTCATCACCGCTTCTGCTCGGTCCCACAGCTCGTCCGAGCCGACGCGCTTGTCAGGACGCGTCGATAGCTTCACCGTGATGCCTTCAAAGCCGAAGTCGGCATAGGTCGTAAGGATCAAATCGTTGATGCGCAGGCACTCGGCCTCCATCTGTTCGTCGGTGCAGAATATGTGTGCATCATCCTGCGTGAAGCCGCGCACGCGCATCAGCCCATGCAAGGCGCCGGAAGGTTCATAGCGATGCACATTGCCGAATTCTGCAAGCTTTACAGGTAGGTCGCGATATGACTTCAAGCCGTGCTTGAATATCTGAACGTGCCCAGGACAGTTCATCGGCTTCAGTGCGAAAACACGTTCATCATCGGTCTCGTCACCTGCGACCGTGAC
The DNA here is from genome assembly GCA_900473175.1 of Hyphomicrobiales bacterium. Lineage (GTDB taxonomy): Bacteria > Pseudomonadota > Alphaproteobacteria > Rhizobiales > Rhizobiaceae > Phyllobacterium. The sequence continues at coordinate 12,227 of UCKM01000004.1, forward strand.
CTTGAACATGTTGTCGCGGTACCAGCCCCAATGCCCCGATGTCTCCCAGAGCGACTTGTCGAGAACCTGCGGCGCATTGACCTCGCTGTAGCCATGGCTGTCCAGCCTGCGCCGCATGTAACTGACAAGGCTCTGGAACATGCGCCAGCCCTTCGGATGCCAGAACACAACGCCCGGGCCCTCTTCCTGGAAATGGAACAGATCCATTTCCCGGCCAAGACGGCGGTGATCCCGCTTCTCCGCCTCCTCCAGCATGTGCAGATAAGCATTGAGGTCCGCATCATTGGCAAATGCTGTGCCATAGATACGGCTCAGCATCGGATTGTTGCTGTCGCCGCGCCAGTACGCGCCCGCCACCTTCATCAGCTTGAACGAGGTACCGATCTGTCCTGTCGAGGCCATATGCGGCCCACGGCAAAGATCGTACCAGTCACCTTGCGCATAGATCTTCAGATCCTGCCCTTCGGGAATGGCATCGACCAGTTCGACCTTATAGGCTTCGCCCTTATCGGCAAAAATCTTGCGTGCTTTTTCACGCGGCCAGATTTCCTTGGTGAACGGCTTGTTGCGGGCGACGATCTCCCGCATCTTTTTCTCGATCACGGGAAGGTCGTCTGGCGTGAATGGCTCGTTCTTGGCAAAATCGTAATAGAAGCCGTTTTCGATGACCGGTCCGATGGTGACCTGAGTTCCCGGAAACAGCTCTTGTACGGCCTCGGCGAGAACGTGGGCACAGTCATGCCGGATCAGTTCGAGCGCACGCGCGTCATCACGGGTCAGGATTTCAATTTTGCCGGAGTTGTGCAGCGGATCGGACAAATCGCGCACAGTACCGTCGATCGCGTAGGCTACGGCCTTCTTGGCAAGCGACTTGGAAATGGATTCTGCAAGTTCAGCACCGGTTAAGGCAGCGTCGTATTCTCGCTTCGAGCCATCCGGGAATTGCATGGATACAGTTTTTGCAACTGTCTGTGACATCAAATTGCTCCTATCCAGTCCCGCCAACGATTGCGGGTGGTGTCAAACGACCGGACCTTTTCCGGCGTGCGGATTTCTAAATGCTGTTTTGCCCGCCGTAAAGTACCGACGCATAAAAGGTTTGAGCTACGCAGGAATGAGATGCGGAGGACCGAGGTCAATCGATTTTCGATGCAATCCGCCAATAGCGCCACGGCATGTACCATACCAACCGCTCATCCAGCACAGTCGGCACCGGATCAAAGCCTTGTGTGCCGCCTGGACCGCAGCGGGCAAAGCGAAACAAACCCATCCAGCCTCCCGCCCACAGGCCATAGCGAGCAATCGATTCATAGGCATATTCCGAACAGGTTGGCAGATGGCGGCAGGAATTGCCGATGAAGCCCGACAAGGTGAGCTGATAGAGTCGCACCAGTGCCGTTCCCAACAGCCGTCCGGGCGTTTTCGGCCAAGGTCCGCGCCAGTTGCGGGAATATTTGCTGGAAATATTGGGGGCGTGATTGTGTGCTGGTTGGTCGCACATGGTGGATTCAGGCAGCCGCTTCGGCGGTTTTCTTCTCGATCTGGTTGAGGCAGTCGACGACGGCATCGAATGTCAGCATCGTTGAATTGTGCCGCGCCTTGTAATCGCGTACCGGCTCAAGAAACTTCAGATCTTCAAACCGGCCTTCAGGCGGAGCGCCATTTTCCTTCAGCATCTTGAACATGGTCTCCCGCACTTCGCGCAATTCTTGCGCTGTCGAGCCGATCACATGCCGTGCCATGATCGAGGACGATGCCTGTCCCAGGGCGCAGGCCTTTACGTCATGGGCAAAGTCCGAGACGACGCCGCCTTGCATCTTGAGATCGACCGTGACGGTCGAGCCGCACAGCTTGGAATGGGCCGTGGCCGAGGCATCCGGGTTCTCCAGACGGCCAAGCCGCTGAATATTGCCGGCGAATTCCAGAATGCGCGCATTATATACGTCGTTGATCATGATAGATGCTGTTCCTCGACACAGTGTTCATCGTAAATGCGTCACCCAGGATCGCTTTGACCCTATGAATCCTGTATGCGGTATCTATATAATATGTGAGCAGGCTAGCACAAAGTCGCATAGATTAAATTATCCAATGCGGTATTGTGTGTGTGTCGTGGACACATGGTCCGCGGCAGCTTCAATACACCGTCCGTTCTTTCGCGGAGCGACTATCGTGTATTGCCGTTTAACTCGTCGCTCCTTTGAGGGCGGCTACGGGAGATCGCGATGGATGCGGTAATCAAGAACTTGCAGTCGGCGACTGTTAAGCAGAACAACACTCGGCGCCCCACCCAGGAAGAAGCAGAAGCTGCGGTTCGCACGCTTTTGCTTTGGGCCGGCGACAATCCGGACCGGGAAGGCCTCCTCGACACGCCGGAACGGGTGGCAAAAGCCTATAAGGAGCTATTCTCCGGCTATGCGCAGGATCCGGCTGACGTCCTCGGCCGCACGTTTGAAGAGATTGCCGGATATGACGACATCGTCCTGATCCAGGATATTCCGTTCTTCTCGCACTGCGAACATCATATGGTGCCGATCATCGGAAAGGCGCATGTCGCCTATCTGCCAGATGGCGAGAAGGTTGTCGGGCTGTCGAAGATTGCCCGCGTGGTCGATATTTATGCGCATCGCTTGCAGACCCAGGAAAGCATGACATCGCAGATCGCCAATGCCATTCAGGATTCGCTCCAGCCGCGAGGCGTCGCGGTCATGATCGAGGCTGAACATATGTGCATGTCGATGCGCGGCATTCGCAAATCCGGTTCGACGACGACGACGACAACGTTCACCGGCACCTACAAGACCGATGTCAACGAGCAGGTCCGGTTCATGACCCTTGTCAAAGGTCGGTAGGGTACAGATTTGGCGTTGATGAATTCATTCTCAGATACCCTCAGCGACAAGCACGAAATCGAAGAAGGCGCGGTGTTCGCTCCGCGTTTCGATGCGTCCGGCCTTATCACGGCAATCGTCACTGATGCGAGTGACGGGCAACTGCTCATGGTCGCGCATATGAACGCCGAAGCTCTGCGTCTGACCTTGGAAACCGGAATTGCCCATTACTGGTCGCGCTCACGCAACGCGCTTTGGAAAAAGGGCGGAACATCCGGAAATCTGCAAACGATTGTCGAAATGCGCACGGATTGCGATCAGGACGCACTCTGGCTGAAAGTCGAAGTCGCCGGCAATGGCCCAACCTGTCATACTGGCCGCAGGTCCTGTTTTTATCGCCAAGTGGTCACCAAGGATGGAACATCATCATTGGTAATGCAGTTAGAGACAAAGTAGAGCTTGCCTTATCCCTAGGGCGAATAAGACGCGGAATGTCCAAATGCGCCGTAACCGCCATTGTCGACATTTTAATCCTATTTCATTGGTTGGCTAAGCGGTCACAAAATCGCAATATTTATCCTTTGGATACCAATCCAGACGGATAATGGAACAGTACGACTTCAGGAGTGTGTGCCATGCTCGAATGGGCATCGCGCCGGTTGCGCGCAGCAGAATCGATCGGCATCAGTGATGGTCCGGACGTGCCATTGATCACGCCGGAGCAGCCTCGCGACAAAAGGGCCCCTATTGCATTGGCGCTGGGCGGCGGCGCGGCGCGTGGCTGGGCCCACATCGGCGTTCTGCGCGCCCTCGACGAGGCAGGCATCGAGATTTCCATGATTGCCGGCACGTCCATCGGCGCTCTCGTCGGCGGCTGCTATCTAGGCGGCAAGCTCGATCAGTTGGAAGAATTTGCCCGCAGCCTGACAAAACGCGGTATTTTCAGCCTGCTTGATCTGCGTTTCGGCGGCAACGGTCTGTTTGGTGGCATGAAACTTGACCGGCGCCTGCGCGACCATCTCGAAGAACTTTCGATCGAAACCCTGGCAAAGCCGTTCATTGCGGTGTGCACAGAAATCAATACCGGGCATGAAATCTGGCTGACACGTGGCAGCCTGATCACGGCGATGCGCGCCTCCTACGCATTGCCCGGTGTATTCGAACCAGTCGAATGCAATGGCCGGACATTGGTCGATGGTGCCCTCGTCAATCCGGTTCCGGTCTCCGTCTGCCGATCGTACGAGCAGCCTTTGGTTGTCGCGGTCAATCTCCACTACGATCAGTTTGGCCGTGCTGCGGTCATCAAGCACGGGGCAGAGCCGCCGCATTTCCAAGCAAGCGAAGGCGAGCAAGGTTCGCGCTCCGGTACATCTTACTCAAAGCGACTCGGAATCACTGGCGTCATGATGGAAGCGTTCAACATTATCCAGGATCGGATTTCGCGTGCTCGGATGGCAGGTGATCCACCAGACATCGCCTTGCTGCCGAAAATCGGCCATGTCGGTCTAGCCGAGTTCCACCGCGCAGATGAAGCGATCAAACTCGGCTATGAGGAGACCATGGCACGCCTTGGCGAACTGGAACGCATGCAGAAACTCGTGTTCTAGCACGGCATAAACCTATAGCGGGGCCCGTCAGGCAGTTGCAATATAGCTGCGGATTTCCTCGGATTCGCGTTCAACTTCTTCAATGCGAAGCTTCACGACGTCACCAATCGACACGATCCCATGCAAATGCCCGTCCTTTTCCACCGGAAGATGACGAAACCGTCCGCGCGTCATCATTTCCATGACCTGATTGATGGTGTGTCGCTCACTGCACACGCTCACCTTGACTGTCATGGTCTCCGAAATCGGCTTTCTTAGTGCGTCAGCACCTTCAGCTGCAATCGCCCTGACGACGTCGCGTTCGGACAAAATGCCCTTGACGGCTTTCTTGTCATTGCAAACAACGATCGCGCCAATCTTGTGCTGCGCCAGCATGGCAATAGCATCGCCAAGTGTGGTGTCCGGCAAGGTGCTGAATACGTCGTAGCCTTTGCGTTCGAGTATTTTTTTGACTGTCATGTACATCCTCCTTGCACAAGGGGTCGCGTGACCTTCGAACAATCCTCCAATACATCCGACGGTCTAGACCAACATGGTGCGCGTAAGTTGCTCCCAAAGCAACCGCTTTGCAATTATACTAACAGATCAGCATCGGTTCGACCGTTATCGCGCCTGTCGAACAGGGAAATGCCGAAAAAACCCACAAAAAAACCGCCAATATGCGCTTCCCAGGCAATTGTTGCCGAGCTGTCCACACCGACCGACAGAAGTCCGGTAAGGATGTTGGTCACGAACCAGACGCCCAAAAACACCAAGACCGTCCGCATCCGCAGGGCGACGGCAATTGGCAGGATATCGCCGACGAATGCAGCGGAATTGCGCAGGGGCGAGCGCCGGAAGCCGAAGCGTGCGGCGGCCCCCATCATACCGGAAACTGCGCCGGAAGCACCAACGAGCGGGGTCAGGCTATCCGGATAGACGGCGAAATGCGTCATGACGGCCGCCACAGACGTCACGATCCAGAACAATGCCGTGCGCAGCGGACCAATGCGCGCAGCCAGCGGCGAACCGAACGCCGCCAGCCAGATCATGTTGAGAGCGATATGGGCAAGGCTGCCGTGCATGAAGGAATATGTGACGGTGGTCAGCCACGCAGCCGGCGAATAGAAGCCGCCATACAATGAGAATCGCGCCGGGACAAAAGCGAAATCCATGAGGAATTGGGCGCCATGCTCCTCATCGAGGATGTAGGCTTCCAGCACATAGATGACGGCACAAAGGGCCATGATCACCAGTATGACGCCCGGGATGTTGAAGATCGGCTCGCGGCTGGAAGGTTTGGTACGGACGTCCGCTCGGTCGCTCATTCAAGGCCTCATCGTTACTGGTGAAGGAAGGCTATCCGGTTCCAAAGGTCTCGCCAAGGCGCGAACGACCCAAACAGAAAGAAGACCGCTCAATGGGATTTGAGCGGCCTCAAGTTCAGGATAGTTGATCATGCAAACTCTAATGAAGTCCTTGTCTCACAATGCGACGGCGGGCTCAATCGAAACCAATTGTTAACCTTAACCGGGTGCGGCAGTGGACCTGATCACATCCTTGGTGGCTTCGATCCTCCGCCGATGCAAAAATCAGGGGAACAGAGTCGCTTTGACATCCGGAAACAGATCACTCCCATGCAGCTTGATGGAACTGGCGAGCTTTTCGCCTATTGGAACAGGTTGCGCGGACCGCGCGCTGCGCCCGAACGACGGGAAATTGCGCCGGCCTCGATCGGCTCGCGACTTCCAGATACCTTCATTCTCCAGGCGACGGGGGGATGCGAGCCGCGTTTCCGGCTGGCAGGCACGCGGATCTGCTCGATTTACGGGAGAGAATTGAAGGCCGCATCCTTTACTCCGCTGTGGCAGGCACGAGACAGGAACCATATCGGCCGGCTGGTAAAAAACTGCATGACGAACAAGGCGGTGGTGCAACTCAATTTCGAAGGCAGGAGCCTTAGGGGCCGCAAGGCGCTGTTCAGATTGCTTCTGCTGCCGCTTGCGAATGAAGCCAGCGAGCGACATCTGGTCGGAATGGTGACCACGCTCGGCCGTCCATTCTGGTTGGAATCAGATGCGATTATCGAAAATAGCATCCAGTCCGTCGCCACCATCGACCCGAATCATCCTCCCCATGGTGCAGATATCGCCAACCCCGGGCTGGAGACGGCGAATCCGGTGGCCTTGCCCGTCGCCCGAACCCTTGTGAGTCGCAAGGTTCGCCATCTACGGGTGTTCGAGGGCGGAAAAATCATTGATTAGGTTAACAACCAGCAGTTGCTGTTACCTTGGCATTAAGACTTGTGACCTAGGGTGGGGCTATCAAACATTTCCGACACTTGGACAGGCTTCATGCTTTTACACCGTGACGTTACGAGCCCCAATCCTGCCGCCACGGGCAAATATTATAGCGTGAAGGTGCAGCTTTACGGCCGCTTCATGCTCGAGGACCGCACGGAGCATGTCTGCCAGATCGAAGAGATGTCGCCTGGCGACGTTGTTCTAAACACGGAAGTGATGGCGAACAATGGCGAGCGCATCATTGCCTATATCGATCACATCGGCCGCGTCGAAGGCACGGTGGAGCGGGTGGTGCGAGGCGGATTTCTGCTTTCCCTGGTCGCTTCCGATCGCAAGAAGAACAAGATTGCCGCGCAACTGACGTGGCTTGCCAACAAGCACGAGCTCGATATGCCGGAGGACCGGCGCCACCAGCGCATCGCGCCGCGCAATCCCATCAGCACCCTTGCGATGGCCGACGGGCGTCAATATCCGTGCCGCATCATCGACCTCTCGATCTCGGGCGCGGCCGTTGAAATCCGTATGCGCCCTGCCCTGAACAGCCAGGTCATCCTCGGTACAATGCGGGGGCGTGTCGTCCGGCATTTCGAGGAAGGCATCGCGATCGAGTTCGCGACCGTGCAGAGCCGCGAAGCGATCGACATCGCTTTCGAGCACTGAAAGGCTTCAACCCAAGCTCGATCGTGCGATTGACGCGTTGCGATGTGGCTGTCGCTGACCGTCAGCTTAGTCACGCCTACCGACACACTCCGGTCGTGTTCCGCCAATTATTATCGACATGGTTCATCGTCCGTGAATTTCTTTGGCTGAAACGTGCCGAGATCGGGGGCGAACTCCAGCATGGCATTAAGCGATCATAAATCATGTAGCATTCTGCATAACTGATGTTTAATTCTCTTTTACTCTGCCAAACTCAATTATATTTGCATTTAAATAAAATAATAATAGAACTTAATACGTGGTTATAGTCTAATTCGTTTATTTTTTGCTACCGATTTGATTCATATTTACTCATAGACATTTCCGCTCGCTCAAACTCTCTCTGTCATTGTCGTCTCAACCGGGAGACGACGGGAATGATAAAAAAGACAATCTTGCTTGGGGCAGCGTTTTTGATGATGTGCTTGACGGCACAGGCTGATCCTAGCCTGTCAAGCGCGGCATTCATGAAGACCGCTGGACGTACCTCGCAGCCGATCGGACATTATGAGTTCTGCCAGACCTATAAAAGCGAATGCAACATAAAGAGCAGTGACGACCGTCCGGCCTCCCTGACCTCGAAGGTCTGGACCCTGCTCGTACAGGTCAACAGCAGCGTCAACACCAAAATCCAGCCCGCAACGGATATGGACATCTGGGGCAAGGCGGAAGTGTGGTCCTATCCCACTACCGTCGGCGACTGCGAAGACTACGTGCTGCTGAAGCGGAAACTTCTCAACGAAGCCGGCATTCCGATCAGCGACCTCCTGATCACGGTCGTGCGTCAAATGAACGGCGAAGGACATGCGGTCCTGACTGTCCGCACCGATCGCGGCGACTATGTGCTCGACAATCTCGAGCCACGCATCAAGCCGTGGAACGAGACGAATTATGACTACCTTAAGCGCCAGGCGACGAACAATACCGGCGCATGGGTCTCAATCAATGACGACCGTCAGGTTCTGGTTGGCAGTATCGAAACGCAGTAAGTGCCGAACGCACAGACGTTGGGAGCCAGTTCCCTCAGGCTTGGACTGGCTCTCGCGCTTCAATCGATCTCCATACCCCGCATGAAACGCCGGCCATTTTCGACATAGTGCGCAGCGGACAGCCGAAGCTGTTCGATTGCCACGTCATCCAACGTCCGCACGACTTTCGCCGGCGATCCGACGATCAACGAATTATCCGGGAATTCCTTACGCTCCGTCACGAGCGCGCCAGCGCCGACGAGCGAATTTTTGCCGATGCGGGCGCCATTGAGTACAATCGCGCCAATACCAATCAGCGAGTTCTCACCGATAGTGCAGCCGTGGAGCACAGCGCGGTGACCGATTGTGCAACCCTCTCCAATTGTCAGCGGATACCCCATGTCTGTGTGCATTACCGCATGTTCCTGGACATTGGAGTTGCGGCCAATATGGATCAGCTCATTATCGCCGCGCAGAACTGCCCCGAACCAGATGCCGGCATTCGCACCCAGGAAGATCTTGCCGATCAGGGTCGCGTCCGGCGCGATCCAGTTCGATTCGCGATGCTCGAATTGCGGTGCGTGTCCATCTAGTATGAATATCGGCATGAACTCTCCTCACGTTTCAGACGGGAAACCTTAGCGAACGGACGAATGGTTGGCGAGGTGCCGGAACGCCACCTTCAGAATCGATTAACCATCATTAGGCTAGGTTGGATCGATATTATCGAACATCGTGGGTGGAATTTGCCATGCATGCTTCGACACTCAGGATAGAGCCGATTGCCACGCATACCGTTCTGAAATGCATCTTTCATGGTGCAGCAGGACTCACGGCCTTGTCGCTTGGCCTGGCTGTTGCCGGCCATTATTTCGGCCGCGACATCGCGCTCGGCGGACATTCGGAAGACGCGACGCTCCAGGAGATTGTCATCGGCAACGATGTCCTCGATTTGCCCGCCAACATGATCCGTTTCAGAAAGCAGCGGCAAAGCGGTGTTGCCGGGCGCGTGGATATCTATCTGCGCTGGCCCGACATGCAGGGGTACGAGCCAAAGTTCTGGGCCGACTTCAATAGCGCAGAAGCCGAAAAACGCATCCTGTTTGCTGCTTTCGAGCCGCGGGTCGATGCCTATGACATGTCTGGTCGTTACGGCCCGGTCTATAGCAGGCTCACGAGCGGACCTGGGGCCAAGGGCCCGGCGGGCTTGACCATTCAGCCATTTCTGACCGAAAGCGAATTTGTCAACGAAGAGCTTGTTGTCGGGCCGGAACAAGCGGGAAAGGCGCCATTTGTAGCGCGATGTCTCGACGCAGCGACGTCAAGGAACAATCGTGCCTCATGCCAGCGGGACGTGTTTGTCGGGAAAACTCTACAGCTAACCTATCGCTTTCCACGGGAAATGCTGAAAGATTGGCGAGAGATCGATGCACAGATGCAGGATTTCGCTTCAACCCATATCAAGAGCGCGGAGTGACGCCTCGGACGGCGCCACCAAATATCTTTGGTCAGAGATCCATCTCGAGAATAGCCATCGAGAAATTGTAGGAGAGTTCGCCCTCGTCCTCATCCTTGTAGATCAGACCGAGGAACTCATCGCCAAGATAGAGCTCCGCAGAATCGTCCTTGCGCGGGCGAGCCTTCACAGTGAGTTCCGTGTTTCTGAACGTGCGCTTGAAATAGCTGTCCAGTTTTTTCAGTTCTTCGGGTTTCACTTGGGTCTCCTGTCTAATCCATTTAGCAGGCTTTTGGCACGCAGAAGTCAGCCCTGTAAAGGGCTGATTGCAACCGTGCGCATTAACACAGACCCAGCCGACTGGCCTTACTCGAAATTGGTGACCAGCTGATCCATGGCGCGAGAGGGCTCCGCGCAACCGGTTTCACCCACCACGCGAGCGGGAACACCAGCGACTGTTACATTATGGGGAACGGGCTTCAGAACCACGGAACCTGAAGCGACTTTCGAGCAATGACCGATTTCGATATTGCCGAGAATCTTGGCGCCCGCGCCAATCAGCACACCATGGCGGATTTTCGGATGACGATCGCCGGATTCCTTGCCGGTGCCACCAAGGGTAACGCCCTGCAAAATCGATACATTGTCTTCAATGACGGCCGTCATACCAATGACGATGCCGGTCGCATGGTCGAAGAACACACCTTGGCCCATCGGAACTTGCGGATGGATATCGGTCTGGAAGACAGAGGATGAGCGGCTCTGCAGGTAGAGCGCGAAATCCTTGCGGCCTTCATTCCACAGCCAATGTGCGAGGCGGTGGGTCTGGATCGCCTGGAAGCCTTTGAAATAGAGAATTGGCTCGATAAAGCGCGTGCAGGCTGGATCGCGGTCGTAAACGGCCTGGATATCGACGCGCAAAACCTGCGACCAGACGGGATTAGCCTCGAACATGGCGGTAAAGGTCTGCCGAAGCAGTTCCGATTCCATATCCGGATGATCGAGCCGCTGGGAAATACGGTGTATGACTGCCTCTTCCAGCGATTGATGGTTGAGGATCGTCGTATACAGGAACGTCGCCAGGAGCGGTTCGCTCCGGATCGTCTCTTCGGCTTCGGCGCGGATGGCGTGCCAGATCGGATCCATCTGCTGGATCGACCCGGTCATCTTTATCGGGCTGCTTGAAGGCATTTCCTAACTCCAGGCTTGCGGCCAATATTATTGCTCTGGCATCGAGCATAAGGCAAAAATGATCTCTTGACACTTGAATTTCCAGAGCGCGCGGCCAAGAAATTTTGATGCTTTGATCGATTTGACTGAAGATTACGCGTGCATTGAGCGCGTGCAATAACGCATGCGCCATCGTCTCGCAAGGAACGAAGAGGCGGCTGGCTATATTTCATGGCCTTCGCCGCAGAACATTTAGATCGGATGGCGTTTGAGAAACTCAATGACGGCTTGCTTGTAGACCTTGTCGCCGACCGCGAGCATGTGATCGCGATTGGGAATGTCGATCGCCTCGCCATGCGGCATGAGTGCAGCCAGCCGGTGTGGGTCGCCGCCAATATCGTCCCTCGTGCCCACGGCGACGAGCGCCGGCTGCGTTATCCCCGCCATGCTCTGCGCGCTGATTTCCTCCTTGGAGGTGATCACGCAGGCGGCGAGCGCGATCTTGTCGCTCTTGGTCTTGTCGGCAAACATGCGGAACATCCGGCCGCGCGGGTGTGTTATTGCTTCGGGATCATCGGCCATGAGTGCTTCCGCGATGGGCGACCAGTCACCGGCGCCTTCCACCATGCCGATGCCAAGTCCGCCGAACACCAGATCATGGACGCGTTCGGGACGCTCCAAGGCCAGAAATGCGCTGATCCGGGCGCCCATCGAATAGCCCATTACATGAGCCATGGGAATGTCGAGATGATCGAGGAGGGCTGCCGCATCGCCGGCCATGAGCGTCGGCGTATAAAGCGACATATCATGCGGCTTGTCCGAAGCACCATGGCCGCGGTTGTCGATGGCAATCGCCCGGTATCCCGCCGCAGTCAGGGTTTGCATCCAGCCCGGCTGGATCCAATTGTAGAGCGATGACGAGGCAAATCCATGGATGAGCAGGATCGGTTCTCCGTCGCCTTCATCCACATAGGCGAACTTCAATCCGTCATTTTCAAAGAATTGCATCGCTGGTGTCCGTCAATGACCAATGGCATTGATAGCGGGATGCCGCACCTTGTCACCAATTGTCAAGCCGAGGCGGCGTGCCGTTCCCGCCTTCACCTCGACAACGAAACGCACCGACCCACCGGAGGAAATGATGTCGCGGGAAAAGGGTACGGCATTTTCGCGGATTGCCGTGATACGCCCTTCCTCATCGAGAAACAGCATATCGAGCGCCGAAGGCGTATTCTCCATCCACATGGTGACCAGGCGCGATTTATCAAAGACGAAGAGCATCGCACTATCGTCCTTGAGGTCAGTGCGGAACATCAGGCCCCGCTCGCGCTCTTCATCGGTATCGGCGATCTCGACACGAAACGGCACATCGCCCTTGGCGGTGTTGACGGTCAATGGCGCGGCATCGATCGGGAGATGCATTGGCGCCTGATCGAGGGCCAACACCGAAAATGTCGAGAACACGAAAAGAATCAGTCCGGCCAAAAGTGAGGTCACGCGGGACATGCGGGAACTTCAGTGCGAGGACGGCAACTGCGTGCCGATATCGGGGTGGATTTCCGACGCCATCAGGCCCTTTTCCCCATGACCGAAACGGATGAGCACGACCTGTCCAGGCCGAAGTTCAGTCAGGCCGAAATGGCGAAGCGTCTCCATGTGGATGAAAATATCTTCGGTCCCCTCGCCACGGGTCAGAAATCCAAACCCTTTCGTCCGGTTGAACCACTTGACCAGCACCCGCTCGAGCCCGCTTGAAGGCGTGACGGTGACATGGGTGCGCACCGGCGGCATATCAGTCGGATGAACCGCGGTGGAGTTATCCATGGACTTGACGTGAAAGCATTGCATGCCACGATCGCCCTGCTTGACCTCGCAGACGACACGCGCGCCTTCGAGCGCTGTCTGAAAACCGTCACGGCGCAGACATGTGACATGGAGCAGGATGTCGGGAAGGTCGCCACTGTCCGGGACGATGAAGCCGTATCCCTTGGCCACATCAAACCACTTTATCGCGCCCGAAACCTCGATGAGGTCCAAACTATCACTCAAACCTTCATCGTCTTGGGATTGCCGGGCTGATACTGGTCTGTCAGACATGAAGCGAGCCCCTCCTCTCCTACAAGAAACCACTGATTCTCTTCTTTAAGAATAACACCTGACCAAGGCCAGAGAGCAAGTATCATCTGCCTGTTTTTGTTGAAAACCACAGGCAAAACTGTTGAATATTATCCACAACCGTGACCGGCATCGCCACAAATTTGTCGAGCTAATTATTAAGTGTTACGAATTCCCGCCGGTCCTCAACCTAAGTTACAAGTATGGTTGTGGACGCAATTCAATCACGACGAAAAGAAACCGAAGGCAAAAGATGCGTTATCTTCACACAATGGTCCGTGTCCGCGACATCGACGAGTCGCTGGATTTCTATTGCAACAAATTCGGCCTGGAAGAAGTTCGCCGCACCGAAAACGAGAGAGGCCGGTTCACGCTCATCTTTCTGGCGGCACCCGAAGACAAGGGCAGATCAGCGGCCGAACGCGCGCCCGAACTCGAATTGACCTATAATTGGGATCCGGAAGAATATAAGGGTGGGCGCAATTTCGGTCACCTCGCCTATGTGGTCGACAATATCTACGAGACCTGCCAGCGGCTTCAGGACAAGGGTGTTACCATCAACCGGCCGCCACGTGACGGCAACATGGCCTTCGTTCGCTCGCCCGACGGCATCTCGATTGAATTGATCCAGAAGGGTTCACCCCTGCCGCAGCAGGAGCCGTGGCTGTCGATGCCAAACACCGGCACCTGGTAACACGTTGATTCATTGCTGCGGGATATGGGCGCCTCAACGCCCATATCTTCGTCGCCACAAACGCCTTCCAAGCGCCCTCCTCTCCTGATATCAAAAATGTCAGATTGAGGAGGATGCCATGAAGGATGTGCTAATCGAGCTTGAGCGCCGTCGAACCATAGCGCGCGAAGGTGGCGGCGCGGCGCGCATCGCGGCGCAGCACAAGCGCGGCAAGCTTACCGCACGGGAGCGCATCGACATATTCCTCGATGAAGGTTCGTTCGAGGAGTTCGACATGTTTGTCGAACACCGATCCACTGATTTCGGCATGGAAGAGACCAAATTCGCCGGCGATGGTGTCGTCACCGGCTGGGGGACGATCAACGGTCGCACGGTCTTTGTGTTCGCCAAGGACTTTACCGTGTTCGGCGGATCGCTGTCAGAGGCACATGCGGAAAAGGTCCAGAAAATTCAGGACATGGCGCTGCGCAATCGCGCGCCTGTCATTGGTCTCTACGATGCGGGTGGAGCGCGCATCCAGGAAGGCGTGGCAGCGCTTGGGGGGTATGCAGAGATCTTCCAGCGCAATGTCCTGGCTTCCGGCGTCATCCCGCAGATTTCGGTAATCATGGGGCCGTGCGCAGGTGGCGACGTCTACTCGCCAGCGATGACCGATTTCATCTTCATGGTGCGCGATACCTCCTACATGTTCGTAACCGGACCAGACGTGGTTAAAACGGTAACGAACGAGACGGTGACGGCCGAACAGCTCGGCGGCGCCTCCATCCACACGACGAAATCGTCGATTGCGGACGGGGCTTATGACAATGATGTGGTCGCGCTCCTGCAGATGCGTCGATTGATCGATTTTCTGCCCGCCTCTAATACCGCCAGCATCCCGGAACTCGAATGCTATCAGTCGACCGAAGAACCCGACTATTCGCTCGACAGGCTCATACCCGACAATGCCAACAAGCCTTATGACATAAAGGAATTGGTGCGCAAAACGGTCGATGAAGGCGATTTCTTCGAAATCCAGGAAAGTTTTGCGCGCAATATCGTCGTCGGATTTGGCCGCATCGAAGGGCGCACCGTCGGCATCGTCGGCAACCAGCCAATGGTCCTTGCCGGCGTTCTCGACAGTGACGCGTCACGCAAGGCGGCCCGGTTCGTCCGCTTCTGCGATTGCTTCAATATTCCGATCGTCACCTTCGTCGATGTTCCGGGCTTTCTGCCTGGCACAGCCCAGGAATATGGCGGGCTGATCAAGCACGGCGCCAAGCTGCTTTTCGCCTACGCCGAAGCCACAGTACCAAAGATTACCGTGATCACGCGCAAAGCCTATGGCGGGGCCTACGATGTCATGGCGTCAAAGCACCTGCGCGGAGATATCAATTATGCGTGGCCGTCAGCCCAGATCGCCGTGATGGGTGCAAAGGGTGCGGTCGAGATCATCTATCGCAAGGATATTGGTGACGCCGACAAGATCGCGGCGCACACCAAACGCTATGAAGACCGGTTTCTGTCGCCATTCGTTGCCGCGGAGCGCGGCTATGTCGACGAAGTCATCATGCCCCACTCGACCCGCAAGCGGATATCAAGGGCACTGCGCATGTTGCGCAACAAGGATCTCGAAAATCCCTGGAAAAAGCACGACAACATTCCACTTTGAAAACATTGCCGGAATTTGGTCGTGACAGATTACTGCTTTAGCGACGGAAGCTGAAACCGCCGTTGGATTCCCTCAAGATCTGGGAAATCGTGCGCTTGTCGCAAGGTTCGGCCAGCTTCGTCTTGGCCTTGATCAAGGCGGACTTTGCTTTTGCGACGTTGGCAATTTTCATAACATTTGTTTCAGTCGAAGACGAATTGTCTTTACTTATTGTTATCATTCGGCGACCTCTCCACTTAAAATTACTCACAAACAAGAGTAACTTTTCCCGCTGCACACGTTTATATTTCGTTGCATGATAGTCATATACGCAAACTAAACCGATTTAACAAATCACTCTTTGTATCGAATTTTGACTTGTATTTGAACAAAACCAATAAATTACGAATAGGTTCCCCGCCAATGAATGCAGCTGGCGATTTATTTCAACGTGCAGCCCACACGGAAATTAAATTCCACGTTCAGCTGCTGAAACTTTCGTAAAATTACGTTACACGAGCATTTTGCCGTGCTTCGTGCGGGTCCGAACTGCCGCGCCTGAACGGCGAACATGGCTCAAAGCGGGACTAGCCGGCGCTGATACCGACCTTGCTCTGGATTTCGTCGATGGTTTCCTTGACGAAGAACGTCAGGCCTGCAGTCGTCGTCACGATATGCGTCCCGGTCCCGTAGGGGTTGAAAGAGACAACGTGATTGAAATTGAGTGTGATGTGATCGCCATTCACGTCCGTCAACTTGATCCACATGGCCCGACCTCCCTGTTTGAGCATTCTATGGTTCCAACGAAGCAGGATTCTCCCAATCAGGCAATCGCTTGCCGGCGCTACCAGAGGTTTCTTCCATCGACAGTTTGTACGGGCAAAGTGGCGATGTCGAAATCGTCGAAAAGGCGCACATTGACGCTGACGCGGGGATTCTCGAGGTCCGGCTTGTGGTCGGTCCAGGTTGGAACCTGGGAGAAGGTACCGCAGCCGCAGATGTTGCAATGATGGTGCTTGTTCATGCCGTTGCGCGCGTAGACCGCGTCGGCTTCCGCTGTCACTGACAGTGTCACCTTGTCAGGCGTATAATAGGCCCAGAGCACGCCGCGTTTGGTGCAGAAAGTGCACGTACAGGCGGTAGCCACTGACGGTGCCTCGCTCACTTCAAACTTGATTGCGCCGCAATGGCAGCTTGCCAGAATTGCCATGGATTCCTCCCATGCCGCTGTTTCAACAATCTATCGGAAACGGAGAATTTCAGGTTCCGTGCGCTTATGCAACCTGCCCGGCGACCCACCCGGATGACCAGGCCCATTGGAAATTATAACCGCCAAGCCAACCGGTTACGTCGACAACCTCACCAATGAAATACAATCCCTTTTCGGATTTCGCTTCCATCGTTTTTTGGTCGAGCCCGTCCGTGCTGACACCGCCAAGCGTGACTTCGGCAGTCCGATAGCCTTCAGAACCGGCGGGTTTCACCTGCCAGTCGTTGACGGCTTTTTCAACGGCGAGCAACTGCTTGTCAGAGAGATCTGCAAGATGCGTGTCGACCTTGCTATTCTCCGCGATCAATTGAGCAAGCCGCTTCGGCAGCAATTCGCCGAGTGCCGTCTGAAGGGCTTGGCGGCCATTGCGGGCACGCGCCGCGCGCAGAGCGTCGAAAACCTTGGTGCCGGGAAGCATCGCCACGGAAATCGTGTCGCCCTCTCGCCAATAGGAGGATATCTGCAATATGGACGGGCCACTAAGGCCGCGATGGGTGAACAGCATGGCTTCGGCAAACTTTGTTCGGCCGTGGCCTACCACGGCATCGACTGACACGCCCGACAGGGATTTCAATGGTGCAAGTGTGTGTTCGTCGAAAGTGAGGGGAACAAGTGCTGGGCGCGTCTCGGTGACCAACAGTCCAAACTGGCGGGCGATGTCGTAGCCGAAACCGGTCGCGCCCATCTTCGGAATGGATTTCCCACCGCAGGCAACGACCAGCGACACGCATTGGACACGCTCTCCCGCCAGATCGACAATAAAACCATCACCGGAACGCTCGATCGACGTGACAGCCGTGTGCAGCCGCAGCTCGACCCGGGCCTTGTTCATCTCGGTCACCAGCATTTGAATGATCTGCTTTGATGACCCGTCACAAAACAGCTGACCGAGCGTCTTTTCGTGCCAGGCAATACCATGGCGATCGACCAAACCGATGAAGTCGCGCTGGTTATAGCGGCGCAAGGCGGAAATGCAGAAGTGCGGATTGTTGCTGATGAAGTTCTGCGGTCCGGCGTTGAGATTGGTGAAATTGCAGCGGCCGCCGCCGGATATGCGGATCTTTTCTCCGGGCGCATCGGCATGATCGATGATCAGCACGGAGCGGCCGCGCTTTCCCGCTTCGATCGCACACATCATGCCTGCGGCACCGGCGCCAATGATGAGTACGTCGACCTGCCTGTTCATGGCGCTGGCACCAGCTGGGCAATGCGTCCCGTCAGCCGGTACACGAAGAGTCCGATCCATTCCCGCATGGCCATGGACATGTTCTGCAACGAGTCCTGCGGATTGTCCTGCGCAATGCCAAGCGCCTCCTTGCCGGACGTGCGGTAATCCGAGGGCCACGCCACGACATCGAAACCCGCTTGGCGAAACAAGCCCATGGCGCGCGGCATATGAAAAGCCGACGTCACGAGCAGCCAGGTTTGGCCCGGCTTGGCGTTCACCATCTGCTTGGTAAAGACAGCATTTTCATAGGTGTTGCGGGACTTGCTTTCGAGGACGAGTCGTTCGGGAGCGATACCAAGCGCGTCAAGCAATCTTGGTGCGGTTACAGCATCGGCTTCGCCATTGAGGATAAGATCGCCTGCGCCGCCCGTGACGACAACCTTCGCTTCCGGGTAGCGCCGGGCAAGAATCGCGGCCTCGACAAATCGATCGCCGCTGGCATTCAGTTCATAGCCGCCGCGCACTAGATTGATGCCTGCCTCAAAGCCGCCGCCGAGGACGATGATCCCGGCGATCTTTTCAGGAAGAGGAGCCGGACGCTGAAAGCGATCCTCCAGGGGGTGCAGCAAGACCGCGCCTACCGACGTCCAAGCACCGATGCCAAGGATCAGAAAAGCAGCGCCCGCAGCGACGATTGCAAGCCGCCGTCGCGACAAGACTGACGCAGCGCATGCGATGGCCGTCAGCACAATGCTCAAATTGAGCGGCTGGATAAAAAACCAGACGATTTTGGACAAAATGAAGAACATCAACCCAACTCCGCGACCATCTTGACCTTGTCGATCTCGCGCTCAAGGCTGGTCGACCACTCCGGCCCCGCTTCGACGATCACGAAGCCTTCACGCTCGTAAAGTCTTATCGCTCCCAAATTGCGGGCATGGGTACCAATGCGCGCTTTCGGATAGCCGGCGTCAGCTATCGCGGACTTGAGAGCCCGCAGAAGCGATGAACCGATCCCCTGCCCCTGGACAGCAGGATCGACCCAAAGATCCGAGATGTAGTCATTGTCTTCATCACGCGCGCCCCAGCCGATTACCACCTCGTCAACTTCTGCGACGAGCACATGACCAAAGGAGCTAATGGCAAATTCGAGAAATGTCTTCTCGACATGCACGCGCATGCCCGGCAATTCCGGTTCGAACGAAAAGACGTTGGACGCCCAGGCGCGCGAGCCGACTGCAGCAATGGCGGCAATGTCGGCTTCGGTCGCCTGCCTGATTACCACCATTTCGGCGCGTTGAACTTTCCGGCAGCCTGCTCGATGACGTGGGCCGTCTGGAACAGCGTTTCCTCGTCGAACGGCCGTCCAATCAGCTGCAGGCCAAGCGGCAGGCCCCTCGCATCGAGACCGGCGGGAACGGCGATGCCTGGCAGTCCAGCCATGTTCACGGTTACCGTGAAGATGTCATTAAGGTACATCTTGACCGGATCGGCTGCCATGTCCTGATCGGCGATACCGAACGCCGCGGAGGGCGTAGCAGGCGTCAGGATCGCATCGATACCGGCGTGGAAAACGTCTTCGAAATCCTTCTTGATCAGCGTGCGCACTTTCTGCGCCTGCAGATAGTAGGCATCGTAGTAGCCTGCCGAAAGAACGTAGGTGCCAATCATGATGCGACGCTTGACCTCCTCGCCAAATCCGGTGGCACGCGTTTTCTCATACATTTCAATGATGTCCTTGCCGGGCACGCGCAGGCCGTATCGTACGCCGTCATAGCGGGCAAGGTTGGAGGAAGCTTCCGCGGGCGCGACGATGTAGTAGGCAGGCAGGGCGTATTTCGTATGCGGCAGCGAGATATCGACGATCGACGCGCCGGCATCCTTCAGCCAGGCGATGCCCTGCTGCCAGAGCTTTTCGATGTCCTCGGGCATTCCAGCGACCCTGTACTCCTTCGGAATACCGATCTTGAGCCCGGCGAGCGGCCTGCCGATGGCGGCTTCGTAATCCGGCACAGGTACGTTGACCGAAGTCGTATCCTTCGCGTCAACCGAGGCCATCGATTTGAGCAGGATCGCAGCGTCCCGGACGTCGCGGGCGATCGGACCCGCCTGATCCAGCGACGATGCGAAAGCAACAATGCCCCAGCGCGAGCAGCGGCCATAGGTCGGCTTGATGCCGACGGTGCCCGTAAAGGCGGCGGGCTGGCGAATGGAACCGCCGGTATCGGTAGCCGTTGCGCCGGCGCAAAGCCGGGCCGCGACCGCAGCGGCAGAACCGCCTGAGGAGCCGCCGGGTACCAGATCGGCATTGGAGCCTCTGGCCCGCCACGGGTTTTTCACGGGACCATAGTAAGATTTTTCGTTTGAAGAACCCATGGCAAACTCGTCCATGTTGAGTTTGCCGAGCATGACAGCGCCGTCCGCCCACAGATTGGCGGTTACGGTGGATTCGTAGTGTGGCTTGAAGCCATCGAGAATATGCGATGCCGCCTGCGTGTGGATCCCTTCTGTTCCGAAAAGGTCCTTGATGCCAAGCGGGATACCTTCAAGCGCGCCGGCATTGCCTGCCGCAATCCGGGTATCGGAAGCCTTTGCCATTTCCAGCGCCTTTTCCGGCGTGGTCACCACATAGGCGTTCAATGCCTCGTTTGCCTTCTCGATTGCCTGGATATAGGCACCAGTCAACTCGGCGGCGGTGATCGCCTTGGCTTTCAACTGGTCGCGCGCCTCGGCAATGGTGAGAGCGGTCAGATCGGTCATATCAGAGACTAGTCCTGTCTATTGGGCCGGCGTCTGTGCCAGCCGCTTTTCGTAAAATGCACTATGTTCGGAATCCGGATAATCGAGTACCACGCCGCAACGGGTAAAGCCGGATCGTTCGTAGAGGCGCCACGCTGGATCAAAGCCCGGACCAACGCCGGTTTCCAGAACGAGCCGCGTTACGCCCTTCTGCTTCGCAAGCACTGTTATCGCATCGAGCAGCGCGGATCCCACGCGCTGACCACGAACGGTCGGCCGGGTAAACATGCGCTTGACCTCGCCAATGCCGTCCGCGTGCTCTTTCAGGGCACCGCAACCGACCGCGGCACCACTATCATCGCGTGCGACCAAGACAGTCGTATCATCACCTGCCATCTGTTCGACGGTCATCTTGAACTGAAATTCGATCGGCGAAAGCGGCAACAGATGTTCATTGAGTTCAGCGACGAGCGCCCTGACATCGTCCTGCAGCGGTGTCTCAACGGCAACAGAAATGGCCATTGCTGCCTCTACTCCACAACCTTCGGAACAACGAAAAAGTTCTCCTCGTGAATCGGCGCATTGGCAACGATATCCGCGGCCTTTCGGCCATCATCAACCAAATCCTCACGTTTCTTCATCGCCATTGGCGTTACTGACGTCATCGGCTCCACGCCATCGACATTCACTTCGTTCAACTGCTCCACAAACCCGAGAATAGCATTCAACTGGCCGGTCATGCGTTCAGCATCGGCTTCGCTGACGGCAATCCGAGCGAGATGTGCGACGCGTTTGACGGTGGAGATATCGACAGACATGCGGGCTTCCCAGAATTCAGGTTTTGATCACAGAGCTATAGTGTCCGTTGCGACCGAGCGCAACGGACAAGAATCGACCAAATTGGCGCTATTGTTGCGGCGCCGTCTCGGTATTGTTGTCCTCTTCGTCGTCGGGCACGATGACATTGTCATCAAGTGCTGGATCGTCCAAAGCGTCATCGCTTCCAGTTCCGACAACAGGACCAGGCCCCTTCACCGGATTGCCGTTGACGTTGACCGAGCCGTCGGCATTCTGGTCGACCACCCATTGGATGTGGCCATTCGGCAATTGCGTGCCGAAATCCCTGGCAAGCTTGGCAAAGACAACGTAGTTCTTGATTTCTGGCTCCTGCACAGACGCATTGTTCAGACGATCGAGCGCAGCATCAAAGCCAGCCATTTCCCATGTCGTGCGGCTTTGCGGCTTCATGCCAGCGAATGAAATCTCGCCCTCAACAGTGAGTTCCGTATCGGCAGTCCGTACCAGGCTCCTGTTGATGACCACCTTCGGCGGGTTGGTGACGAACGCTGCAACAGCATTGGCTTCGAATTCATCGGAGAATGGCTTCTCTCGCTTCAAATCCATATCTGCGATTCCAGCCTTGATCACCGTATCGAGATCAATGCCAGCAATGCCGAAGCTCAATTCCACATCTGTCGGCAGGAACGGAACACTCCATTCGGGAATGGGCAGGGCCGGATATTTCAAGCCGTTCGTTCGAACAGCATACTGGTAGCCACCGCTCTTGCTGACGCCGTCGAAATTGATTTCCTGTGCCACGTTCTTCGCGGCGAACAATCCAAGCGGTGTTTCAACGCCCAGATCTGCTAAATTGTAGGACAGCGCAATTTTGTCCCACAGCGGCAGCGCAGCCAGAAGTTTTGATTTGAGTTCCGCCTGCTCGGAGACACCCAACGTCTGCCCATCCGGGTGCGCAACAATGAATGCCCACAGATCCAGCAGTTCAAGATTTCGCAGCCCCTTGCCTTCCGCATTGGCTCCAAGTTCACTGCTTCCAAATACAACCTTGACCGGTTTGTCGAGGGCCAAAGGCGCAGCATCATCCGTCGTCGCCTGATCTTTGGGCGGCAACGACTTGATAGTGATTGTCTCGTTGAAATCAGCCACCGACTGGACATTGATCAAATCGACACCGCCCGCTGCCGCTGCCGAGCCGATCATTTCGCTCCTCACCGCCCCTGTGCTGGCTTCGATATCCTGAGCAGGGCTCGTCGAATTCAGCTTGAACGATCCCCAGGTCCACGACGCCTTGGAGAAGGCACCGATCTTAGGATCGAAGATTCCATTGATATCGGCATTATCAGCGGACCAGCGAACCGATTGCGTTCCGGCAGGCGATTTCATTTCGACCGATCCGGCAGGTATCGACGCTGCTGAAACGTTCCAAGAACCATCGGCCGACGGCTTGGTCCGCAGGCTTAAATCATCGAGGTCAACCTTGAAATAATCCTGCTTGGGTAAAGACTCGAGCAGTTTCGCCATACTGAACACAATACGATAGCTGTCGCCTTCGGTTGTGATGTCGATGACCTTTTTGTCGGTCGCGGTCTTTCCAAGATATTTCGACAGGGTTTGAGCGAGAGCGCTCGCACCTTTGGCGTCTACCGTTTGCGCGAGAGCGGGCGTCGCCGCTGCAATCAGGCAGGATGTCAGAATCACAATCCGCATGGCGTGCTCCATGGCTCAAATTTCAGTGGTGATTAAATCTGTCTTCGGACGAGGTCTTAGCAAAGCGGTGTCAAGCCATGAAACCTTCATTTGTCTTGGGCACAACCACCTCGCTCTCGCCCCCTTCCATCCCGGCTACGAACTTGTCCGCGGTCTGGTCGATGATCGGAAACGAGCCATAGTGGCAGGGAATGACCTTGCTGAACTTGAAATAACGCCTTGCAGCCAATGCAGCAACGGCACCGCCCATGGTAAATCGGTCGCCGATCGGAATTATCCCGATGTCCGGCTGATGCAATTCATTGATAAGGGCCATATCGGAGAAGATGTCCGTATCACCCATATGATAAAGCGTCGGTTCGTCGTCAAAATGCAGCACAACGCCATTAGCGTTGCCCAGCGAATGGGACACCCCGTCGGTCGTCATGTGGGCGGACGAGTGCAGCGCGTTTACATAGGTCACGGTGAAACCGTCATAAGTAACCGTGCCGCCGGTATTGGTGGGGTCGACGCGGGCGACACCGCGGGAAGCAAGCCAGGTCACTAGATCGGCATTGCCGGTGACAAGCGCCCCGGTATCCTTCGAAAGCTCGATCGTATCGCCGACATGATCGCCGTGCCCGTGCGTAAGAACGATATGATCCACACCCTTCGCTGCTTCCTTGATGTCGACGCCCTTCGCACCGGGATTTCCTTTCAGGAAAGGATCGATCAGGATGGTGTTCTTCGCCGACTCGATGCGGAACGCCGAATGGCCGAGCCAGGTAATTTTCATATCCTTGTTCCTTCTCTTGATACGTATGCTCGCAAAGTGGGCTTGAAACGGTTATGTGAAATAAAGCGACCTAACCACCCCTATTGCAAGTGCAGGATGCAATCAAATTGACGGTACTCGCGATTGAACAGTTGGAATCGCATGTTGCGGACGGCAAGACCTTGGCCGGTCTTGACCTCGGTACGAAAACGATCGGGATCGCCATTTCCGACCGCGGCTTTTCCTTTGCCAACCCCCGCGCGGTGTTGCGCCGGAGCAAGTTCACGCACGACGCGCAAGATCTCCTGAAAGCGCTGAGCACCGACAATGTCGGCGCCATCATTATTGGATTGCCGGTCAATATGGATGGCAGCGAGGGTCCCCGTGCGCAGGCAACGCGCGCCTTTGTCCGCAACATGGAAAAGTTGACGGATCTACCATTCGTATTCTGGGATGAACGCCTGTCGACGGTTGCGGCGGAACGCGCGCTGATCGGCATGGATGTATCGCGGCAGAAGCGAGCCGAGCGTATCGATTCAGCTGCGGCCGCTTTCATCCTGCAAGGCGCGTTGGATCGCCTGCAAGGACTGCGTCAGGACGCCGATACCGAGGGCAAGTCCTTCACATAAGCAGCGGCACGCTGTGCGCGCCAGGCCTTGGCGTAGGCAATGATCTGCTTGCGCCGGCGGAAGGCAATGAGACACAGCACCAAGCCCGTATCGACGATGCAAGCTCGCGCAACTAGGGGTGGAATGCTCTCCGGCGCGATGCCAAGCATATTGCCATAAATCTGGAACACCAGGTCATGCATGTCCCGGCTGAAGAAATACATGCCCATGCTCAGGTCGTAATAGGAAAGAAAATACCATCCCCACAAGAAGCCCAGCGGTCCCGCCCAGAAAATCAGGAAGCTGCGCATTCAATTTCTCCTCATCGGGGCTGACCTAATCATTTAGTCGTAACCCTGCGTTTTTGCAGTGCATTTTCCAGTGACAGTGTTATCGTTTAAGAAAGTAACCGCAACGTAAACCGTTTGTTAAGGTTAATTTACAAAAATTTAATTCAAATTGAACCTATTAGCGAGCCCCCATGGGTCTCGCCGATGAATTTTTGCGGTTTCTCTCGATAGATTTTTGGCAAACTGGACGAAAATGGACGTTTGCACGCACTGCGTGCACTACGGGCCGATCAGATTTCTACGATCCGAGGCTTTCAGTCGAATCAGTTCGGCGCTGGATAGAGCGAGGTGACGATATTCTTGGCGTTGTGACGGGCATCGAGCATGCCATAGGTCGTGCGCCATTGACCACCCAACCGGGTCTCGATGAAGGCATCCGCAATGTCTTCGGAATGGAGATGGCGCAGTTCAGCCCCCGCCGCTGCCAGCGCCAACTGCTCGGTGAGTATCCGCGCGGCGCCTTCATCATTTTCGGCCACGCGCATTGCCGCGCGCAGGACGTCAACAGTGCCCTGGCCGCCACGCCCCAGTTGCGCGCCGATCCAGTTCAAGACTTCGTCGAAGAGTTGGGGTCCGCGTTTCAGGACGCGAAGAACATCAAGCGCCATGACATTGCCTGAGCCCTCCCAGATCGCGTTGACCGGAGCTTCCCGATAGAAGCGGGCAAGATTTCCCTCCTCTATATAGCCATTGCCGCCAAGACACTCCATTGTTTCGTAAAGCATTGCGGGCGCGATCTTTGCGACCCAATATTTCACGACCGGCGTCATCACGCGAGCAAAAGCCGCCTCGCCCCGATCCTTGGCAGCATTGTCGAATGCGCGCGCCAGCCTCAGCGCCAACGCGGTGGCGCCCGCTACGTCGAGCGCCATATCTGCAAGCACCCTGAGCATCAA
Source organism: Hyphomicrobiales bacterium (assembly GCA_900473175.1). Lineage (GTDB taxonomy): Bacteria > Pseudomonadota > Alphaproteobacteria > Rhizobiales > Rhizobiaceae > Phyllobacterium. The sequence goes on from UCKM01000004.1 coordinate 37,972, forward strand.
CGGCTTGTCGATCAGCGGGCTTTCGAAGGCAACACGATGACGGGCATGGTGGACAGCTTCGGCAAGCCCGGCACGCATGAGGCCAGCAGACGCAATGGCACAGTCAAGGCGGGTCAAGGTGACCATGTCGATGATCGTCTTGACGCCGTCACCCGGATTGCCGACCATCTGGCCAAGCGCGTTGTCGAACTCGACTTCCGACGATGCGTTGGAGCGGTTGCCAAGCTTGTCCTTCAAGCGCTGGAAGCGGAAGCCATTCGAGGAGCCGTCCGGCAGGATGCGCGGCACAAGAAAGCACGACAATCCCTCCCGCGCCTGGGCAAGGACCAGGAATGCGTCGGACATCGGGGCGGACATGAACCATTTGTGGCCGGTCAGCCGGTAGAAGCCGCTGCCAGCGGCCTCGGCGCGCGTCGTGTTCGCATGAACATCCGTGCCTCCCTGCTTCTCTGTCATTCCCATGCCAAGTGTAAGGCCGCTCTTCTTCGCCGGCGATTTATTGCTGGAATCATATTTGCGAGGCAGAATGAGCGGCGACCACTCGCGATAGAGATTTGGGGCGGCCATCAGTGCTGCCAGAGACGCGCTGGTCATGGTAAGCGGGCAAAGATGGCCGCACTCGAGCTGCGACGTGAGATAAAAGCGCGAGGCGCGCGCCTGGTGGCGAAGCCCTGATTCCGCTTTACCATCCTCCCAGATCGACGAGTGCAATCCCTGTGACACCGAACGGCGCATCAGCGCATGATAGGCAGGATGATAGTCTACAACGTCGATCCGGTTGCCCTGGCGATCATGCGTCCGCAGCTTCGGAACTTCTGTATTGGCCAGCCTTGCGAGGTCCTGCGCATCTCCGGACAGGACGAATCGCCCATGCTGCTCCAGCTCCGTGCGCACGCCTTGCGGAAACCGCTTTGTGATCTGCATCAGCAAGGGATCGCCGAGATAGGCATTGAGGCCGATCATCGGAGGCGTCTGGTTGAGAACGTCGTGGGTTTTCAAGAAACTGTCCTGATTCAAAGTGTCATGCCTGCGAATCGGCTGACCGCAAGGTCGGCCAACACCAAATCCCGTGCCTTACTCTTTATGGATCCAAGATTCTGACAAGCGGTTAATTACTCAATATATGTATTCGGGGGCGATAGTCGATATTGGTGGCTCGCGACCGGCTATCCCGATCAATTATGTGGGGAACGAGCACTGATAGGTACGGCAGGTGCTTGCGGCGACCAGTCATCGAGCCTATAGGGAAATCTTGATATGACATCAGAAACGCCCCCCCTCCTGTTTCCGCATCGCCATCTGCTTGGCATCAAGGGTCTTTCACCCCAAGACATCATTCAACTTCTTGATCTTGCCGAAAGCGAGATCGCGGTTTCGCGCCAATCGGAAAAGAAAAAGAGTGTTTTGCGCGGCCGTACCCAGATCAACCTTTTCTTCGAGGCCTCGACCCGCACCCAATCCTCCTTCGAGCTTGCAGGCAAGCGGCTCGGCGCCGATGTCATGAACATGTCGGTGGGCAATTCCTCGGTCAAAAAAGGCGAAACGCTGATCGATACGGCGATGACGCTGAATGCCATGCGGCCCGATATCCTGATTATCCGCCATTCCTCAGCCGGGGCCGCGGCGCTGCTGGCGCAGAAGGTCGGCTGCTCGGTCGTCAACGCTGGCGATGGTGCGCACGAACACCCGACACAGGCGCTGCTGGATGCCCTGACAATCCGCCGCGCCAAGGGCCGGGTCGAACGGCTGACCGTCGCAATCTGCGGAGACGTCCTGCATTCGCGTGTGGCACGGTCGAACATCATCCTTCTCAACGCGCTCGGCGCGCGGGTTCGCGTGGTTGCCCCGTCGACGCTGCTTCCCTCAGGCATCGCCCACATGGGCGCCGAGGTGTTCCACAGGATGGAGGACGGGCTGAAGGACGCCGATGTCGTCATGATGCTTCGCCTGCAGCGCGAGCGGATGGCAGGCTCGTTCGTTCCGTCTGTGCGCGAATACTTCCGCTATCACGGGCTTGACCGCGAAAAGCTGAAATTCGCTAAACCCGATGCGCTCGTCATGCATCCCGGGCCGATGAATCGCGGCGTCGAAATCGCCTCGGACGTGGCCGATGGCTCCCAGAGCGTCATCCAGGAGCAAGTCGAAATGGGCGTGGCGGTGCGCATGGCAGTAATGGAAGCGCTGCTGGATCCGCGCCGCAATCCGGAAGGAGTCGCCGGATGAGCACCACCGTTCTGCAGGACGCCCGCATCGTCGATCCCTCACGGGCGCTCGATGAAACCGGGACAGTGATCATCAGGGATGACAGAATCGTTGCGAGTGGTGCCGGCGCCCGTAACCAGGGTGTGCCGGAAGGCGCAAAGGTCATCGATTGCAAGGGCAAGGCGGTGCTTCCGGGACTTGTGGATGCACGCGTCTTCATCGGTGAACCGGGCGCTGAGCACCGCGAAACCATCGCCTCGGCAAGCCTCGCTGCAGCGGCAGGCGGCGTTACGTCCATGATCATGATGCCGGATACCGATCCCGTCATCGACAATGTCGCGCTGGTTGAATTCGTCATGCGGACAGCGCGCGATACTGCTGTCGTCAATGTCTATCCCGCTGCTGCCGTTACCAAGGGCCTCCACGGCGAGGAGATGACCGAGATCGGTCTGCTGCGTGAGGCCGGTGCGGTCATGATCAGCGAGGGTCGCAACGCCATCGCCAACACCCAGCTGATGCGCCGGGCCCTCACTTATGCGCGCGATTTCGGCGTCGTGCTTGCCCATGAGGCCAGTGATCCTTACCTCGGCGCCACAGGCGTCATGAATGAAGGACTTTATGCGAGCTGGCTTGGGTTGTCGGGAACGCCGCGAGAAGCCGAAGTCATTCCGCTCGAACGCGACATGCGCCTCGCCGCTCTTACCCAGGGCGCTTATCATGCGGCGCAGATCTCCACCGCAATGTCGGCGGAGGTCATCGCCCGCGCAAAGCAGAATGCGCTCAATGTCACCTCGGCCGTATCGATCAACCATCTTTCGTTGAACGAGAACGATATCGGCGAATTCCGCACCTTCTTTCGCCTGCAACCACCATTGCGGCTCGAAGATGATCGCCTTGCGATGGTCGAAGCGCTGCGTGACGGGACGATAGATATTATCGTCTCGGCACACGATCCGCAGGACGTGGACACCAAACGTCTGCCTTTCGCCGATGCTGCCGCAGGCGCGATAGGCCTTGAGACGCTGCTCGGTGCGGCCCTCAGGCTCTACCACAATGGCGACGTTTCGCTCTTGCGCATTGTAGAGGCAATGTCGAGCGCGCCTGCAAGGATCTTCGGATTGGAGGCCGGTTCTCTGCGCCCCGGTGCCAAAGCGGATGTGACCATAGTCGATCTTGACGAGCCCTGGGTTGTGAAGGAAGAAGATTTACGGTCGCGCTCCAAGAACAGTTGTTTTGAAGGAGCGCGTTTTCAGGGCCGCGTCGTCCAGACATTTGTTGCAGGAAAGTCAGTCTTCGCCATCTAAAACCAAGGGGACGATGCATGTCGGATTTCTTCAGCGGGCCAGCAGGTGCGCCGCTCCTTATCTTCTCGCTCGCCTTTGGTTACCTGCTCGGCTCCATACCGTTTGGCCTGATCCTGACACGCATGGCGGGGCTTGGTGACGTTCGCAGCATCGGGTCGGGCAACATCGGCGCGACCAACGTTCTGCGCACCGGCAACAAGAAGCTGGCGGCAGCCACGCTGCTGCTCGATATGTTGAAGGGCACCGCGGCGGTAGTCATTGCCGGAATCGTCAGCCCCGAAGCGGCGATCGCGGCCGGACTTGGCGCCTTTCTCGGTCACATCTTTCCGATCTGGCTCAAATTCAAGGGCGGCAAGGGAGTCGCCACCTATCTCGGCGTCCTCCTTGGCCTGTTTTGGCAGGCCGCGCTGATCTTTGCGGCCGTCTGGCTTTTCGTGGCCTACGCGACGCGCTATTCCTCGCTCGCCGCCCTTGTAGCGGCCGTCATTGTTCCTGTCGCACTCTATTTCATTGGGGTGCATCAGATCGCGGTGCTTTTTCTTGTGCTGACGATCATCGTTTTCATCAAACACCGCGCCAATATTCAGAGGCTGCTTGCCGGTACTGAGGGCAAGATCGGATCCAAGGGATGAGCGATGAACGGAAGGGCATACGCCTTTCTGACAGCCAGCGGCTAAGCTGGCTGAGATTGATCCGCAGCGAGAATGTGGGTCCAGCCACGTTTCGCGAGCTGATCGCCCACTGCGGTTCTGCTGCCGACGCATTGGAGATGCTGCCGGAACTTGTTCGCCGCGGCGGGGCGCGTCGCCAGATCCGGATTGCAAGTCTTGACGATGCCGAGCGCGAGATGCAGGCCGCCGCGCGCTTGGGAGCGTTTTTCGTCGGGATCGGCGAACCGGACTATCCGCGATATTTGAGGCAGTGCGATAATCCACCACCATTGGTGGCGATCAAGGGCAATCCGGATGTGTTCCGGCTTCCGCCCGTCGCCATCGTTGGTGCCCGCAATGCTTCGCTCGTCGGCATCAAGTTCGCGCGCACACTTGCTCGCGAGCTTGGTGATGCGGGCTATGCCATTATCTCGGGCCTTGCCCGCGGCATCGATACGGCCGCACATGAAGCCAGCCTTGATCACGGCACTGTGGCCGTCATGGCTGGGGGCCTCGACCTACCCTACCCGCCCGAGAACATCGAACTCTACAAGGCGATAGCCAGCCGGAACGGCGCAGCTATCAGCGAAATGCCTTTTGGTTGGGAGCCACGCGCCAAGGATTTCCCCCGCCGCAATCGAATCATTGCCGCACTGTCGCTCGGCCTTGTGGTCGTCGAAGCTGCAGAGCGTTCGGGCTCGCTCATCAGCGCTCGGCTGGCCGGGGAACTCGGCCGTCTCGTCTTCGCGGTGCCCGGATCGCCGCTCGATCCCCGCGCAAAGGGCACCAATGATCTGCTGAAGAACGGGGCAATCGTGACCACGTGCTCTGAGGACATCATAGCGGGGCTGACACCGCTTGTTGAACGGCCGCACTTTGAAGGTCCGGCTTTCCTGGCTCCAGAAACTGATTTCCCCTCGCTCCATCCTCCTGATGAGTCCGATCGGGACCGCATCGTCAATTTGCTCGGCCCCGTTCCCGTCGAAATCGACGATCTGATCCGAACGAGCGAACTCCATCCCTCGCTCGTAATGCTGATTCTGCTTGAACTCGACCTTGCGGGGCGTTTACAGCGTCATTCAGGCGGATACGTTTCGCTGCTTTACCCCTGAACCAATGCCGATCTCCCTGCGCAACTGGTCGCTGCTCTCTATATAGGCAATCTCAATCAGATAGGCCAACATCTCCAACTGACTGGTCTTGGCCATGGTGCGCAACTCGCCCAACATCTGCTGAATGAACCTGACGTTCTCAATTGGATTGATTTGACTTTCGCTCATAATCTCATCCTCAAAATTAATTTTATTGAAAATACGCGCTATACTCTGACCTGAAATTGCTTAATGCATACCTACTTAAGTGCTTGTTTTTTATACTCTGTATACGTAAATAAGAAATGACCGCTATCGATTCGATCACACCCTTGCGCCCGACACAACAATACCATTAATTGCATTGGCTAGTTGAGCAACTTCAGGTTGCAAATCACGATTTTTGGTATGCAGACCTTGACGTTGTGCGGAACCCTGTTCATTTCACAGGCCTGTTCCGATGTGAAACTCGTACCTTTGTTTGTCTGACAAGGGCAGGAAAGCTCTAATCTGTAATGAACGTTGTCATTGTTGAATCGCCCACGAAGGCCAAGTCGATAAATAAGTATCTCGGTTCAGGCTACAAGGTCCTGGCCTCGTTCGGCCATATACGCGACCTGCCGGCCAAGGACGGATCGGTGCGTCCAGACGATGATTTCTCAATGTCGTGGGAAGTCGACGCCGCATCGGCGAAGCGTTTGAGCGACATCGTGAAGGCACTCAAGGACAGTGACGGACTCATTCTGGCGACCGACCCGGATCGCGAAGGCGAAGCCATCTCCTGGCACGTCCTTGAAGTCCTCAATCAGAAAAAGGCCATTGGCAAGAAACCGGTCCAGCGCGTCGCGTTCAATGCGATCACCAAGGACTCGGTATTGCAGGCAATGGCCAACCCGCGCGAAATCGATATGCCGTTGGTCGATGCCTATCTGGCGCGCCGGGCACTGGACTATCTGTTCGGCTTCACGCTGTCCCCCGTTCTTTGGCGCAAATTGCCAGGGGCACGCTCTGCCGGACGCGTTCAGTCGGTCACTTTGCGTCTCGTCGCGGATCGTGAAGCGGAGATCGAACGCTTCATCCGCGAGGAATACTGGAATATTGCGGCCCTGTTGAAGACACCGCGCGATGACAGTTTCGAGGCACGGCTCGTTTCGGTCGACGGCAAGAAGCTCGGTAAGCTCGATATCAAGAATGGCGAACAGGCGAGCGAAATACGCGCCATGCTCGAGGGCGCATCCTTCAAGGCAGCAACCGTCGAAGCAAAGCCAATCAAGCGCAGCCCCGGACCTCCGTTCACGACCTCCACCTTGCAGCAGGCCGCCTCGGGACAGTTGGGCTTCTCGTCGTCGCGGACAATGCAGATCGCGCAGCGCCTCTACGAGGGCATGGACCTCGGCGGCGAAACCGCCGGTCTCATCACCTATATGCGAACGGACGGCGTTCAGATGGACCCCGAAGCCGTCCAAGCGGCGCGAAAGACCATTGGGAGGGTATTTGGCGACAGATACGTCCCCGAGAAACCTCGCTTCTATTCGACGAAAGCCAAGAACGCCCAGGAAGCGCACGAAGCAATCCGTCCGACTGATTTCAACAGGCATCCCAATGAGATGCGCAAGTTCCTTGATGCGGACCAGGCAAGACTTTACGAGCTGATCTGGAAGCGTGCGATCGCCAGCCAAATGCAGTCTGCCGATATCGAACGCACGACCGCCGAGATCGAAGCGCAGAACGGCACCCGCGTCGCACAGTTACGTGCCACCGGATCGGTCGTGCGGTTTGACGGTTTCCTTGGTGCCTATACGGACCACCGCGAGGAGGAGGACGTCGACGAGGACAGCGCCCGCCTTCCCGAAATACGCGCTGGTGAGGCTCTTGCACGGCAAAAGATCAACGCCACCCAGCATTCGACCGAACCGCCGCCCCGTTATTCGGAAGCGACGCTCATCAAGAAAATGGAAGAGCTCGGCATTGGTCGTCCATCAACCTATGCCGCGACCGTGACCACCTTGCGCGATCGCGAATACATCACCGTGGATAAGCGAAAGCTTGTGCCGGAAGCCAAGGGCCGGCTTGTCACTGCTTTCCTTGAAAGCTTCTTCAAGCGCTATGTCGAGTATGATTTCACAGCCGATCTTGAAGAGAAGCTTGATGAAATTTCCGACGGCAAGCTCAAGTGGAAAGACGTGCTGCGGGATTTTTGGACCGATTTCTTCGGGTCCGTCGATGGCATCAAGGAATTGCGTGTAACGAACGTACTCGACGCCCTGAATGATCAGCTGGGACCCCTAGTCTTCCCGCCGCGTGAGGACGGCAGCGATCCGCGTATCTGCCAGGTTTGCGGTACCGGCAATCTGTCGTTGAAGCTTGGCAAATATGGCGCCTTTATCGGCTGTTCGAACTATCCGGAATGCAAGTTCACCCGCCAACTCGGCGGCAGTGAAGCTGCAAATGAGAACGGCAATGGCGGTGATGAACCAAAGCTGCTTGGCAAGGATCCGTACACCGACGAGGACATAACTGCGCGCAGCGGGCGCTTCGGTCCCTATGTCCAGCGTGGCGACGGCAAGGAAGCCAAGCGTGCAAGCTTGCCGAAAGGCTGGACGCTCGACACGATTGATCATGAGAAGGCGCTGGCGCTCCTCGCCCTGCCCCGGGATGTCGGTCAACACCCTGAATCTGGCAAGATGATATCCGCCTCGATCGGTCGCTATGGTCCCTATATCGCGCATGACGGAACCTACGCCAACCTCGAAAGCGCCGAAGACGTGTTCTCGATCGGTCTCAACCGCGCCGTAACGGTGCTGGCCGAAAAGCTGGCCAAGGGTCCCGGGCGCGGACGCAATTCAGCGGCCGCCCTCAAGGAACTGGGCGAACACCCGGATGGCGGCGCCATCACGGTGCGCGACGGCAAATACGGGCCCTACGTCAATTGGGGAAAGGTCAACGCGACATTGCCGAAGGGCAAGGATCCTGTGGCCGTGACTGTCGAGGAAGCGCTCGCTATGATCGCTGAAAAGGCCGGCGCCAAAGGCACCAAGAAAGCGCCTGCCAGAAAGGCGGCGGCAGCCAAGAAGCCAGCTGCTAAGAAGTCCGCAGTCAAGAAGCCGGCTGCGAAAAAAGCAAGTTAAGGACAAAGCGATTGGCACGCCGTATCTCCCCACCCAGCGGAAAAAAGCGGTCTGCCGGTCCGGACAGCTTGAAACGCGATGCTCACATGCCGGGACGAGACGAGATTCTCCAATTCATCAAGGAGAACCCGGACCTTGCAGGCAAGCGCGACATCGCGAAAGCGTTCAATCTGAAGGGCGACGCGCGCATTGCCTTGAAGGAAGTCCTGCGTGATCTCGCCGATGATGGTCTCGTCGAAAAACGTGCCAAGCGACTTGCCATGCCCGGAAGCCTGCCAAGCATAGCCGTCCTCGATATCACGGGCCGCGACGGCGATGGCGGGCTCATCGCGAAACCCGCGGAATGGGATGCGAACCATCAGGATCGCCCTCCCGTCGTGTTCATTCGCGCCTCGCGCACCCAAAAGGGCCCGACGCCGGGTGTGGGCGACCGCGTTCTCGCCCGTATTTTCCGCAGCTCAGACTCCTCCGGTCCTGCCTATACTGCCCGAGTCGTCAAACGTATCGAACATCGCAAGGACGCGGTCCTTGGCGTATTGCGCAAACTCGACAATGGCGAATGGCGCCTTGAGCCGGTCGAACGCCGGCAGGTCGAACTCGCCATCGACGCAAATCAACTCAACAATGCCAAGGCCAACGATCTCGTCGAAGTCGGGGTCCTGAAGGTCAGCCGCTATGGGCTTGCCCTAGGACGCATCACCCAAGTGGTGGGCTCGGTGGCGAGCGAAAAAGCTCTTTCGATGATCGCGATCCATGAGCACGAGATTCCCCACATATTCCCGGACACCGTGATCGCTGAAGCAGAGAAGGCAAAGCCTGCGACCATGGCGCATCGCGAAGACTGGCGGCAGGTTCCACTGGTGACGATCGATCCTGCCGATGCCAAGGATCACGATGATGCCGTCTATGCGGAGCCCGACACCGACGAAAAGAACCCCGGCGGCTTCGTCGCCACCGTCGCGATCGCCGACGTAGCGGCCTATGTGACACCCGACTCTCAGCTCGACCGCGAGGCGCTGAAACGCGGCAATTCGGTCTACTTCCCCGACCGGGTCGTGCCGATGCTCCCGGAGCGCATCTCAAACGATCTCTGCTCCTTGAAAGAATTGGTCGACCGCCCCGCGCTTGCCGTCCGGATGATATTCGGCGCGGATGGCCGGAAGATTTCGCACAGTTTCCACCGCATCATGATGCGCTCTCATGCGCGCCTTGCCTATCCTCAAGCGCAGGCGGCGATTGATGGCGCACCGGACGAGAAAACGGCGCCCATCCTGGAATCGATCCTCAAGCCCCTATGGGCTGCCTATGCTGCCCTAAAGCGAGGCCGGGATGCGCGCGAGCCGCTGGAACTCGACCTGCCAGAAAAGAAGATATTGCTGACCCCGGAAGGCAAGGTCGACAGGGTCGTCGTTCCTCCACGGCTCGATGCACACAAGCTCATCGAAGAATTCATGATCCAGGCCAACGTGGCCGCCGCCGAGACGCTCGAGCGCAAGAAACAGCCTTTGATTTTCCGCATCCACGATGCACCGTCGCTGGCCAAGCAGGAAACGCTGCGCGAGTTTCTGCGCACACTCGACATTTCTCTGGCGCGTGGGGCGGAGCTGCGCCCAAACCAGTTCAACAACATTCTGAAACGGGTTGAAGGCAGCGATAGCCAGGAACTGGTCAATCAGGTCGTCCTACGGTCGCAATCGCAGGCGGAATACAATCCCGAAAACATTGGCCATTTTGGCCTCAACCTGCATCGCTACGCGCACTTCACCTCTCCCATCCGCAGATATGCCGATCTGATCGTTCATCGCGCGCTGATCTCCGCACTCGGCTTGGGTCCCGATGGTATTACCCCGAAAGAGGAAGCGGCACTTCCGGAGATTGCAGCACTCATTTCAACCTCCGAGCGACGAGCCATGGCAGCCGAACGCGACACGGTGGATCGCCTGATCGCGCATTATCTTGCTGACAAGGTCGGTAGCAGTTTTGAAGGCCGGGTGCAGGGCGTAACCAAGGCGGGTCTGTTCGTGTCGCTTGCGACATATGGTGCCGATGGGTTTATTCCCATTTCAACTCTGGGTGATGATTACTATCTTTACGACGAAACAAACCATGCCCTCTCCGGCGAACGGAGCGGGAAAGGCTTCCGGCTGGGCGATGTCGTCGATGTTCGTCTTGTGGAGGCCCTTCCCGTAGCAGGCGCATTGCGATTTGAAATGCTCTCCGAGCCGCACCCTGTGCCGAGCGGGGTACGCTCACATCACAAGGCCAAGCGTTTCATACGCGGAAACCAGAAACGTCCGTCAAGCGTATCGCGTGGAGGGCGAAGAGGCAGCAGATGACGACAGTACAGATTTTTGGCGAAGGCAACGCGCCTGCACGACCAGTGCGCTCCGTTGGCAGGGCCATGTGGCGCGGCTTTCGCTGTCGTTGCCCGAACTGCGGCGAAGGCAAGCTCTTTCGCGCATTCGTCAAGTCAGTTGATCACTGCGCCGCTTGCGGCGAGGACTACACTCACCAGCAAGCCGATGATTTCCCCGCCTATATAACCATCACGATCGTCGGTCACGTTGTTCTCGGCGGTTTTCTGGCAGTGGAGACACTGTTCTTGCTGTCAAATTGGGTGCATCTGGCGATATGGGTACCGTTGACGATCATTATGTCGATCGCGCTGCTACAGCCGGTGAAGGGTGCGATTATCGGATTGCAATGGGCGAATTACATGCACGGATTTGGCGGTGAGCACGACGAACCGGAGCCGTCGGGCCAGTGATCTCATGGCTTTAAACGATCAAGGAAAATCTCCTCTGTCTCCTGCAAACAAGCCGACCCGTCGTGTCCGGCCGCGTGACGCGGCATCGCTGCTGCTGGTTGACCGGTCGAACGGTCCGATGCGCATTCTCATGGGCAAACGGCATATGAGGCATGTTTTCATGCCCGGAAAGTTTGTCTTTCCTGGCGGGCGGACCGAAGCCGCTGACGGGCGCATTCCGGCAATCGCGGAGCTTGCCGAAGCGGACCAGACCAAGCTGCTCGGGGGCATGGGCAGCCGCTCCAGCCTCCAGCGCTGTCGGGCACTCGCCCTTTCGGCGATCCGCGAGACCTACGAGGAAGCAGGGTTGTTCCTTGGTCGCAAGCATATCTCGGTTCCGTCGATAGCCCACCCTGACTGGACCGCCTTCGTGGAGCGGAACATTGTTCCTGACCTATCCGCGCTGCGCTACTTCGCAAGGGCGACAACCCCGCCCGGCGGTTCACGCCGGTTCGATACGAGGTTCTTCCTTGCCTTTCGTGATTCGGTCGCAGATTCACTGCCTGAAGCTACGGGGCCATCGCAGGAACTTGAAGAACTGTGCTGGCTCCCCTTCACCGAAGCAACGCAGCTCGACATTCCTGAAATTACAAGGTTGATCATAAGGGAAGCGGAGGCCGTTCTTGCGGCCAATCCTTCGCTCGCCCCCGGAAATTCAGTCATTCAATACCGTATGAAATATGGGCGATTCGTCCGAGAGGTTATTTGATTCATGGATGCAATGCAGACGTCTGACCAGACGCAAGTCCGGTCTTCCTGGCGCGCGCTTGTCGCAGCCATCGCCACGATCAGTTCCGTTGGTGTAGCGATTGGTCTAGGGATCCCGCTCCTGAGTGTCATCCTGGAAAGCCGCGGCCATTCGGCCTCGATGATTGGCCTCAACGCTGCCGTGGCGGGTATAGCATCCATCATCGCCGCCCCCTTCGCTGCTCCAATTGCCGCGCGATTCGGCGTCGTACCTACATTGATCGCCATGCTGCTGATGGGCGGATTCTCATTCGTCGGATTCCACTTTTTCACCGACTTCTGGATGTGGGTGGTGCTGCGCGTCTTCCTGCATTTCGCTCTGACCATGCTGTTCATCCTGTCCGAATACTGGATTAACGCGGCGGCTCCGCCGGAGAAACGCGGACTGGTGCTAGGCATCTACGCAACCGTGCTTTCCATGGGCTTTGCCCTTGGACCATGGTTGTTCTCACGCATCGGCAGCGTTGGCATCATGCCGTTCGCGGTTGGCTTCGGCATTATCCTGCTTGCCATGATCCCGGTGCTCCTTGCCTGGAACGAGAGCCCGGATTTCCACGAGGAAGAGCACGTGCCGTTTGCGCCGTTCATTTGGGCAGTGCCCACGGCGACAGCGGCGGTGTTTGTGTTCGGGGCCGTCGAGACCGGCGGCTTTGCACTTTTCCCCGTCTTTGGTTCACGCATCGGCTACAGCGAAGCCAACTCGGCCCTCCTCCTGACGACGATCGGGCTTGGCAACGTCCTTTTGCAGATCCCGATCGGGCTCCTCAGCGACCACGTCAATGACCGGCGCAAGATATTGCTGGTGTGTGCCTTGATAGGTCTTGTCGGCATGTGCGTGCTGCCCTTCATCTATGCCAATTGGTACTTGGTGGCGGCATTGCTTTTCGTATGGGGCGGCGTTGTCGCCGGACTTTATACTGTTGGCCTTGCCCACCTCGGCTCGCAGCTCACGGGCCGCGAACTGGCCTCGGCCAATGCCGCGTTCGTGTTCTGCTATGCGGTTGGCATGCTGGTCGGACCGCAAGCGGTCGGCGTCGGCATGGACCTCATGGGACCACAAGGTTTTTCCGTGGCTTTGGCGGCCTTCTTTGCCGCCTATGCAATTCTTGTCGGGTCTCGGTTGATCAAGCGGAGGGCTTGAGGGATCTATATGCAATCATTGCGTGCTTGGAATCATATCCTTTGCGATGCTATAGTCTCCCTTGGAGTGAGAGACGAGCTTTCGCCCGCCTCTCTACAAGTTGAAATGAACCGGGATCGCTTGTCCAGCCTGTCCGGGTTCTTTTCATTGCAAGGGTGACACCAAACGGAACTCGCCGCATAGGTGCACATCCAAGTTCGAAGGCAAGGCTGTTGCCACAGTCGAAAGAGCCAATTCTCCCGATGCACCTACTGGCCGGCCACGAACCAACGGTTGAATAAATGACATGGGTTCAGGCCAAAGGGTTGTTTCTGAGGCGCTATACCCGTCGCCGAATTCCGATTATCCAAGTGAACGTAGTGAACGGGGTTGACTTTTCACCCTGTTCGGTTAAGTGTCCGGCCGAATTTCCGCTTATAGCCACGCTGCTGGATTTGAATAGCGGTCCTCAACAATCAGAACAGGTAAACTGAAATGGCTAAGGCTGCGAATATCAAGATCAAGCTTCTGTCGACCGCTGACACCGGTTTCTTCTACGTTACGAGCAAGAACAGCCGTACGAAGACCGAGAAGATGTCCTTCCGCAAGTACGACCCGGTCGTGCGCAAGCACGTTGAATTCAAGGAAACCAAAATCAAGTAATCCTGGTTTTCTTAAGAACACTGAATGCCGCCTTCGGGCGGCATTTTTGTTTGCAGGGAGCTGATGTCAGGCCGCCGCAGAAACGACGCGGTTGCGTCCGGAGGCCTTGGCCCCATAGAGCGCCTCATCGGCGCGTTTAAGGAGGTTCTGGACGCTGTCGTCCTTCGGCAAGACGCTGGCAATGCCAATGCTTATCGTCACCGGAACGCTTGTACCGCTTTGATTGACAGCAAATGGCGTCGATGCCACTTCCCGCCGGATACGTTCCGCCACGACCGCGGCAATCGTCGCATCCGTGTCAGGCATTACAATGAAGAACTCTTCGCCGCCGTAGCGGCTTGCCAGATCGCTGCCGCGCACGTTTCGGCGCAGGCGCCGTGCGAACTCGCGCAGCACTTCATCACCGCCATCATGGCCGTAAGTATCGTTGATCAGCTTGAACCGGTCGATATCCGTCATCAGTACCGACAGGGGGCGCCGGCGTTCTACGGCGCGCTTGAACAGGGTGGCGAGATGGGTCTCGAGGTAGAGACGATTGTGCAGACCTGTCAGGCTGTCCGTCACCGCCATTTCATAGGTCTTGACTACACTCGCCCGCAGGCCGTCGTGATAGGCCTTGCGGCGGAGCTGCGTGCGCAGCCGTGCCTCCAACTCGTTCGGATTGAGCGGACGGACCACATAGTCGTTGACGCCAAGCTCCAGCGCTCGCCGGATCAAGCTCTCCTCACCCCGGTCCGCAAGGAGGATGATCGGGAGCGAACGCGTGATGTCGAGCGAACGGAGCTGTGCACAAATGCGCAGAGGATCAAACTCGGAAAAGTTCGAAGAGATCAGGAGGCAGTCATAATTGCCCTGTATAGCGTCAAAGAACCCCGTCTGGGGGTCGATCTGGACATCAACCACGGCCTGGTTCGCGAGAATCCGCTGGATTCGTTCCGCACTTTCAATCCGCTCGTCGATCAGCAGGATGCGGCCATTTTTTGCCGCACCCTCGCCGCCCGCCGGAAACCTCAAAATCGATTCGAGGCCGACATCGCGGGTCGTGGCCACGCGCAAACGAAGCTCATCCGTCAGATTTTTGAGCCGGACGAGGCTCTTGACGCGCGCGAGCAGCTGCAGATCGTTCACCGGCTTGGTCAGAAAATCGTCGGCGCCAAAGTTCAGCCCGGCGATTCGATCCGACTCTTGATCGAGTGCCGTGACGAGAATGATCGGAATATGCGCAGTCGAAGGTTTTGATTTCAGCCGCCGGCAAACCTCGAAACCATCCATGCCCGGCATCATGACGTCGAGCAAAATGACATCGACATTACTATTCTCGCATATCTCGAGCGCCGCATAGCCGTCCGCCGCAGTCACCACCTCATAATATTCGCCCGTGAGCCGCGCTTCCAGCAACTTCACATTGGCAGGAACATCATCAACAACGAGTATGCGCGCCGTCATATTTCACGTCTCCGGTAAAACTGACGGGTCAAGCGTCGCCAAGATAGGATTTGATGGTTTCGATGAATTTCGGCACCGAAATGGGTTTCGAAATATAGGCCTCGCATCCGCCCTGCCGGATACGCTCCTCGTCACCCTTCATCGCGAAAGCAGTAACGGCAATAATAGGAATGACATGGAGATCGTCGTCAGCCTTAAGCCACTTGGTCACTTCAAGACCGGAAACCTCTGGCAGCTGGATATCCATGAGAATAAGATCCGGCCGATGTTCGCGGGCAAGATCAAGTGCTTCGAGCCCATTGCGTGTCCGGATGGTTTCATAACCGCTGGCTTCAATAAGATCGCGGAAGAGCTTCATGTTAAGCTCGTTATCCTCGACGATCATGACTTTCTTCACCATTGGTAGAATCCTGTTGACCATGCTCGATTGGCGCCTGCGACCCGACCGTTTCTATTGGACAAAGGCGGGCGGCGGCACCAACTGTATGGATGCATTTGATATGCTTTGATGATTGATGAAAAGGTAACTCTTCAGCTCAATCCAGAAATGCCGCTGATCATGTTTAACCAAGCATTTATTGAACATCTTCTTTTGATGATATTCAACTGTCCGACAACCTTTGAGGCAAGTTTTGTCGCGCCCCAACAAATCCAAACCGGAATGGAACGTTACTCGTGAAGAATCAGATGAATTTGGAACATGCGCAGGCTTTGGCGATTAACGCCCTGGTATTCCTGGCAGAGGACAGCGAACTGCTGCCCCGTTTTCTCGATTTGACCGGCATCCGTGCGGACCAGATTCGCAGCGCTGCCAGCGAACCGGGCTTTCTGGCGGGTGTTCTTCAATTCTACCTCGCCCACGAACCGACATTGATGCGCTATTGCGAATCGACCGAGACTGATCCCGCGATGTTCAGCCAGGCGCTGCAATTCCTTCCCGGCGGACGCCAAGAACACGAATGAGCAGTTCACATCGAAGGAGTAATCTTGCACGGCTCTCATGCCTTGGATAAGCTCCAGATGTTCCTTTTATGTTCGCAGGGCCAGGACCGATGGCGTCGCTCAATGATCCGAGATTTGGCTTCTGCCGCGACTGCCTGGCCGCCCAGAGGTCCGAACGCCGACGTTGCCAGGTTTGCGGCAGTCCACGCTTGGTTCGTCACGGGGAACTCTATCAGCTCAGCATCGCCCATGTGGACTGCGATGCCTTCTACGCGTCGGTCGAGAAGCGGGATAATCCCGAACTGCGCGACAAGCCGGTTATTATCGGTGGCGGCAAACGCGGCGTGGTTTCAACGGCTTGCTACGTAGCCCGCATCCACGGTGTGAAGTCGGCAATGCCGATGTTCAAGGCGCTGGAAGCGTGTCCCCATGCTGTCGTCATCGCACCCGACATGGAAAAGTATGTACGCGTCGGTCGCGAAATCCGCCAGATGATGCGCGACCTGACGCCGCTGGTAGAGCCGCTGTCGATCGACGAAGCTTTTCTCGATCTTTCAGGCACGCAGCGCCTGCACCACGATCCGCCCTCCCGCGTTATGGCGCAGTTCTCCAACCGCGTCGAAAGGGAAATTGGGCTCTCCGTCTCCGTCGGCATTTCCTACTGCAAATTTCTCGCCAAGATCGCTTCGGATTTCGACAAGCCGCGGGGGTTTTCCATCATCGGCGAGGCCGAAGCCCTGAGCTTCCTCGCCGACAAACCGGTGACGCTCATCTGGGGCGTCGGCAAGGCATTTGCCGCCACTTTGGAGCGTGACGGCATCCGCACAATCGGTCAGTTGCAGACGATGGAGCTCGGGCCTCTGATGGCAGCCTATGGCTCCATGGGCCAGCGGCTCTACCGGCTGTCGCGAGGCCTCGATACGCGCCGCGTCGAGCCCGACAGCGAAAGCAAGAGCGTATCGGCCGAAACCACGTTCAACGAAGATATCGCCTCTCTGGACGAGCTGGTGCCGATCCTGCGCTCACTCTCGGAAAAGGTCTCACGCCGACTGAAGGCATCGGACATTGCGGGGCGCACGGTCGTCCTGAAGCTGAAATCGCGCGATTTCAAACTTCGCACCCGGAATCGCCAGCTCTCCGACCCGACGCAACTTGCTGACCGTATTTTCCGTACCGGCCGTTCCCTGCTCGAAAAGGAAGTGGATGGGACGCGGTTCCGGCTGCTCGGCATCGGCGTCAGCGATCTAAGCGACGATGGCCGGGCCGATCCGCTTGATCTTGTCGATGTACATGCGACCAAAAGAGCGGTTGCGGAGGGCGCAATCGACAAGCTTCGTGGCAAATTCGGCAATGATGCAGTCGAGACAGGCTACACGTTCGGCAAGATCAAAGCCAAAGTCAGGCCGGCGCCGGATGAACTGGAGTAGCGGAAGCTCCAGCCGGCTCTAACCCATTTCGACTTCGACGATTCCCGCAATGGCTTTCATGGCGCTAGCGACCTGCGGCCCGACACGATAGCGGTTCGGGAGTTCAATCTCGACCTCAGTCGCACCATTCTCCTTGATCAGAACAAGACTGACCACCTGGCCATCATTCTGCGGCGCCAGATAGGGCGCTATCGAGCTCAAGGGTTCGCTGGAGCGCATGTAGAGGCGCAGCGCCTTCTGCATGCGTGTCGCCTCGTCTTCAAGCGATTGCGCCGTCTGGATGCGCAAGCTGATGCCTTCCGGCCGATCTTCGGCGCCGACGGTCACCACCACAGATTTACCAGGCTCGAGCAAATCGCGATATTGCGACAAGGCTTCAGAGAACAGTACCGCTTCGAACTGGCCTGACGCATCGGAGAACTGGATGATCCCCATCTTGTTTCCGGTTTTGGTTTTGCGTTCCTGCTTGGCGATGATCGTACCCGCCAACCGTCCGGCATTCGCGCCGCGCTTTACCGCCGCCTGGAACTCCAGCCATGTCTGCACCCGCAGCTTTTCAAGGATCGGCCGGTATTCGTCGAGCGGATGGGCGGAAAGGTAGAATCCCGCAGCCTCGAATTCGCGCCGTAGCTTCTCGGCAGAAAGCCAGGGAGCTGCGGCTGGCAATTGCAATGTCTGCGCCCCGCTGGCAAGGCCTCCGAATATGTCGGCCTGACCGCTGACGCTGTCTTCCTGGGTTCGCTGCGCGTGACCGATGATGCGGTCGAGACCGGCAATCATCGCCGGGCGCTCGCGGCCGAAGCAATCGAAAGCTCCGGCATTGATCAGGCTTTCGAAGACCCGCCGGTTGACAACACGCGGATCGATGCGCTCGCAGAAGTCCTCAAGGCTCGCATAGGGAGTGGCCCCGCGCTTTTCGACAATATGGTCGACCGCAGCCTCCCCGACGCCCTTGATCGCGGCGAGCGAATAATAGATGCGGTTTTCGCCGACTTCGAAGAGGCGATAGGAGGTATTGACCGAGGGCGTCACCACTTCAATACCAAGCCGAACGGCCTCTCGGCGGAAATCGTTGAGCTTGTCGGTGTTCGACATATCGTATGTCATCGAAGCCGCGAGGAATTCGACCGGATAGTGCGCCTTCATATAGGCGGTCTGGAAAGACACTATGGCGTAGGCGGCGGCGTGCGATTTGTTGAAGCCGTAATCGGCAAACTTCGCCAAAAGATCGAAGATGAAGTTGGCCTGCGGCTTGGTCACGCCGCGTTCCACCGCGCCATCGACGAAACGCACGCGTTGCATGTCCATTTCCGCGCGAATCTTCTTGCCCATGGCGCGTCGCAAAAGATCGGCTTCGCCCAGCGTATAGCCGGACATTTCCTGCGCGATCTGCATCACCTGTTCCTGATAGATGATGACGCCTTGGGTTTCCTTGACGAGATGGTCGATCTTCGGATGGATCGACGCCATCTCCTCATCGCCGTTCTTGCGCGCATTGTAGGTCGGGATGTTTTCCATCGGGCCCGGCCGGTAGAGCGCGACGAGCGCAATGATATCTTCGATCCGGTCCGGCCGCATGCCGATCAGGGCCTTGCGCATGCCGGTGCTTTCCACCTGGAACACACCGACCGTCTCACCGCGGGAAAGCATCTCGTAGGTCAGCTTGTCATCGAATGGCAAATTGGAGAGATCGACGCTGATGCCGCGGCGTTTGACGAGATTGACGGCGGTCTGAAGCACGGTCAGCGTTTTCAGGCCGAGGAAGTCGAATTTGACCAGGCCGGCCTCTTCCACCATCTTCATGTTGAACTGGGTTACCGGCATGTCCGAGCGCGGATCGCGGTACATCGGCACCAGCTCCGACAAAGGCCGGTCGCCGATGACAATACCTGCCGCGTGCGTGGAAGCGTGGCGATAAAGTCCTTCGAGCTTCAGCGATATATCAAGCAGTCGCTCGACGACCGGCTCCTTGTCGCGCTCCTCGCGCAAACGCGGCTCGTCTTCGATTGCCTTGGACAGGGTAACAGGGTTTGCCGGGTTCGCCGGAACCATCTTGGTCAGGCGGTCGACCTGGCCATAGGGCATTTCCAGGACACGACCGACGTCGCGGAGCACTGCCCTCGCCTGCAAAGTTCCGAACGTAATAATCTGCGCTACCTGATCGCGGCCATACTTGCCCTGGACATAGCGAATAACCTCATCGCGCCGGTCCTGGCAGAAATCGATGTCGAAGTCGGGCATCGAGACACGGTCCGGATTAAGGAAGCGCTCGAACAGCAGCGAGAATCGCAAAGGATCGACGTCAGTGATGGTCAAGGCGTAGGCGACGAGGGACCCGGCGCCGGAGCCACGCCCCGGTCCAACTGGAATATCGTGGGCCTTCGCCCATTTGATGAAATCGGCAACGATGAGGAAGTAGCCCGGATATTTCATCCGGGTGATGATCGAAATCTCATATTCAAGCCGCTCGGCATACTGCTCCGGTGTGTGTCCCTCGGCGAGGCCCTGCATCTCGATGCGCTTGGCAAGTCCCTCCCGTGCCTGCCGTGCAAGCTCATCGGCCTCCGCTTGCAAGGCGGAATCGGGATCGTCGCTTTCGCCTGTGAAGCGCGGCAGGATGGGGGCGCGATTCTTCGGATAATATGAGCAGCGCAGCGCAATCTCGACGGTGTTTTCAACAGCCTCGGGCAAATCGGCGAACAAGGCCACCATCTCGTCTTCGCTCTTGAGATAATGATCCTGCGTCAGACGGCGGCGGTCATCTATCGACAGCAGCGATCCGGCTGCAATCGCCAGCAGCGCATCATGCGCCTCATAGTCAGCGCTCTTGGAGAAAAAGACATCGTTGGTGGCAACGAGAGGCAGTTCAAGCTCATAGGCAAGTTCAACCTGCGCCGCTTCCAGCGCCCGATCAAAACCGGCATGCCGCTGCAGTTCGACATAGAGCCGATCCCCGAACAACGATCGAAGGTATACAAGGCGCTGCCGCGCCCGATCGACGCGATCATCCTTGATCGCCTTGGCGATCGGGCCTTCCGGACCGCCCGACAGGACAATTATGCCGTTCGCCAGACCCGAGAGCCAGGACGAGGAAATGTGGACAGGATCACCGGCCGGCGTCTCAAGATAGGCGCGGCTGACGAGACGTACGAGATTGGCATAACCCGCCTCAGTTGCGGCTAACAAGACAAGCGGAGCAAGACCAAGCGCCTCGCGTCGATTGGCACTCCGGCTTTCTTCCGCCTGATCATGAAATGCGACATCGAGCTGGCACCCGATGATCGGTTGCAACCCGGCTTTCGATCCCTTCTGGGCAAATTCCAGCGCACCGAAGAGGTTATTGGTGTCGGTAATCGCAATTGCGGGAGCCTTGTTGGCTACCGCAAGGTCAATAACCTTCGGAATCTGCAAGGCGCCTTCAAGCAGTGAATAGGCAGAATGCACCCTCAGATGGATGTATCGCAGCGCCTGCTTGCCCGAATTGCCATTGCCGCCGCTACCCTGCCCGTCTGCCAATTGTCCGTCTCCGAGAATATGAACGGAGAAGCCGATTCACCGCACCTGCATAGTCCGACATGCGCCGTGCAGTGTCCACATGAATTGAAGACCAAGCCGCCCTCAACAGTGGATGAAGAGGGATCGCGGCGACCAGATGATACGATCGTCGCGATGCCGGCGCTTTCAGATCACGCTAACCCACATGGCGAACGTCGCAATGAACAGGCTGACGGTAACGAATGACATAACGTCCTGGAAAAGTTCGCTCATCGGTAAAACCCTTCTTCGTTGTCTCTATGTATATGTTTTGTTCTATTTTTGTTCCAAAGTCAAGCACGCCAAAGCACCGATCGGCGCTATGGTTTGTGAAAACTTAACAGAGGGTAAAACCGGCTCAGAGGTTGGTGATCTTGCCGTCCTTAAGGGTCACGCGCCGATCCATCCGGCGTGCAAGCTCGAAATTGTGGGTTGCGATCATCGCCGACAGGCCCGATTGGCGCACGAGCGCTTCCAATGCCTCAAAGACATAGGACGACGTCACCGGGTCGAGATTGCCTGTCGGCTCGTCGGCAAGGAGGACGAGCGGAGCGTTGGCCACGGCGCGGGCGATTGCAACGCGCTGCTGTTCGCCGCCGGAAAGTTCGCTCGGCCTGTGCGACGCCCGCGCTCCGACTTTCATATAGTCGAGAAGTTGCTGGGCGCGCTCGGAAGCAACCGCCGGTTTCATGCCACGGATCATCTGCGGCATCATCACGTTCTCAAGTGCCGAGAACTCGGGCAGCAGATGATGAAACTGGTAGACGAAGCCGATATCGTTGCGGCGGATGGCGGTGCGCTCCTCGTCGGAAAGCGACCCGCACGACCGCCCGTCTAGAATCACATCACCGCTGTCGGGGCGTTCGAGCAGCCCCGCCGTATGCAGCAAGGTAGATTTGCCCGCACCTGACGGTGCGACGAGTGCAACCATCTCGCCCTTGCCCAGCGAGAAATTCGCATCATTAAGGATGACCAATTCCCGGTCGATCTCATCGTACCGACGGCCGACGCTCGTCAGTTGCAAAATTGGGCCGGCCGCCATTTATTCGTACCTCAGGGCTTCAACGGGATCGAGCTTGGCGGCACGCCATGCGGGAAACAGCGTCGCAAGAAAAGACAGAACGAGGGCCATCAGGATGACCGAGAAGGTTTCGTTGAAATCCATCTTTGCCGGCAGCGTGCTGAGGAAATAGAGCTCAGGGTTGAACAGCGTCGTCCCCGAGAGCCAAGAGAAGAACTCCCTGATCCGCTCGACATTGAGACAGACAACTACGCCAAGGACCACACCGGCAATCGTGCCAGTAACGCCGATGGCTGCGCCCGTCATCAGGAAGATACGCAGGATAGAATTTCGGGTCGCGCCCATGGTCCTCAGAATGGCTATGTCGTGGCCCTTGTCCTTCACCAGCATGATAAGGCCGGAAATGATGTTGAGCGCCGCAACCAGCACGATCAACGTCAAAATCATGAACATGACATTGCGCTCGACCTGCAGGGCCGAAAAGAACGTCTGGTTGCGCTGACGCCAGTCGGTCAGCATCAGGCCGCGCTGCGCTGCATCCTCGACCGGTTTTTTCAAAGCGTCCACGGTGTCCGGGTTGTCAGCGAAAATCTCGATCGACTGAACCTTGCCTTCCTGGTTGAAGTAGAGCTGCGCCTCATCAAGGGGCATGATCGCAATTGACGCATCATATTCCGACATGCCTATTTCGAAGATGGCGGTCACCGGATAGGATTTGACGCGGGGCGCCATGCCGAGCGGCGTCACATCACCGTCGGGAGAGATCAGGGTTAGACGGTCACCAAGTCCAAGCCCCAGATTTTCGGCCATGCGCGTGCCAATGGCGACGCCTCCGGCCGTGTTGAACCCTTCAAAGGTACCCTGCCGCACATTGGTGGATACCAGCTTCAGCTTGGCAATATCTTCCTCGCGCAAGCCCCGCACCAGAGCGCCAGAGCCCGCCCCGACATTGCCCTTGGCGAGAACCTGCCCCTCGATTACCGGAATGGCAAAGGATACGCCCGGCAGCGCATCGATGCGCTTGATCACTGCGTCATAGTCGTCCAGCGGCCGATCGATTGGCTGCATGATCAGGTGACCGTTGATGCCGAGAATGCGGGTCAAAAGCTCGCTGCGAAAGCCGTTCATCACCGCCATGACGATTATCAAGGTCGCGACGCCAAGCATGATGCCGGTAAACGAGAACCCGGCAATCACCGAAATGAAAGTCTCTTTCCGCCTCGCGCGCAGATAGCGCCAGGCGATCATCCGTTCATAGGCCGAGAACGGTTTGGAGCCGGACATCGCGGTGACTGCCTGATCGTTCATTGGGGTCCTGCGAGCTTGTTGATCGCCGCTTCGACGCTAAGCGTCTCGCGGGCGCCGGTGGCGCGGTCCTTTATTTCGACTTCACCAGCAGCGACACCACGCGGACCGACAATGATCTGCGTCGGCAAGCCGATCAGGTCCATGGTGGCGAATTTCGCGCCCGGACGATCGTCGGTATCATCGAGCAGCGGATCGAGGCCGGCATTGGTCAAGGCCTCATAGAGCTTGCCCGCGACCGCGTCGCAGCCGGCGTCACCCGGCTTCATGTTGACAATGCCAGCGCCGAACGGGGCGACGGCCTTTGGCCAGATGATGCCGTTCTCATCGTGGGATGCTTCGATGATCGCCGCGATGACGCGCGATGGCCCTATGCCGTAGGAGCCCATCGACACCGCATGATCCTTGCCGTCCGGGCCGGTAACCTTTGCCCCCATGGGTTCGGAGTACTTCGTCCCGAAATGAAAGATGTGCCCAACTTCAATGCCGCGGGCCGCAAGCTGGTCCGATGATGCCACCTTGTTCCACGCGGCCTCGTCGTGCATCTCGTCCGTCGCTGCATAGGGCGTTGTCCAACGCGTCACGATATCGGCGATCTGCGCATCGTCATCGAAATTGGTGTCGGCGCTCGGCACCGGCAGATCGAGATAGGCGCGATCGCAGAAGACCTGGCTTTCACCGGTATCGGCGAGGATGATGAATTCGTGACTGAGTTCACCGCCGATCGGTCCCGTATCCGCGCGCATGGGAATCACCTTGATACCGAGGCGTGAGAACGTGCGCAGATAAGCCACGAACATGCGATTATAGGCAGCCTTCGCACCTTCGAAGTCGAGGTCGAAGGAATAGGCATCCTTCATGAGGAACTCGCGCGAACGCATGACCCCGAATCGCGGGCGGCGCTCGTCCCGGAATTTCCATTGAATATGATAGAGATTAAGCGGCAGGTCCTTGTACGATTTCACATAGGCCCGGAAGATCTCTGTGATCATCTCTTCGTTGGTCGGCCCATAAAGCATATCGCGCTCGCCGCGATCCTTGATTCGCAGCATCTCGTCGCCATAGGCATCGTAACGTCCGCTCTCGCGCCAAAGATCGGCGGATTGGAGTGTCGGCATAAGCAACTCTATCGCGCCGGATCGGTTCTGCTCCTCACGAATGATGTTGCTGACTTTGTTGAGAATTTTCAAACCCGCCGGCAGCCAGGCATAGATACCCGCCGATTCCTGACGAATGAGACCGGCGCGCAGCATCAGCCGATGCGAGACAATTTCGGCCTCTTTGGGGTTTTCTTTGAGGATGGGCAAAAAGTAACGGGAAAGCCGCATTGAGGATCACCAAATTGAACATTGCCTGAGTGCTTGAAGAATCAGGCAAAACCAAGTGCAAAGTAACGCATAACCCCAAAAATCAACTTCAATTTTTAAGAGGAGCATGCGCAGGCAAATTTCATACCGCGTCCTGTGTCCGTGCGCGAAGACACGCGGCGCAGTAACGTTTCTTACCGGCTTCGTAGTTGATTGGAAACCCGCAACCGCATCGGAAAAAGCCGTTCATTTATCAAAAATTCAGGACCTTGCTGGATTTGTAAGCAAAAAGTGATGGCAGCGAATATTTTTCGTGACATTTCGAAGGCAGTCCGCTATTTTTTTAATCATAAGGAGAAAGTAAGAAAAATTCTGCTTTCCTACGCGGTCAAAGTCTTGGGAGGATGTGACCTGTGGCGCGGTAATACGCAGCCGCCATGCAAATGGATCAGGTCAGACGCGATCTTAAAATGCAGGGCGAAAGCCTTGCATTTTTTTTGCGCCAATTTTCAGAATCAAATAGTTATTTGACGTTCTTCATTCCGGATCTAAGTTTACATTTGACCGGCGCACCGTTCTTTCAGACTGCTTTGCATTTCGCAGTGGCGTGCGCCACAGGTCGGTTACGCCTTTTGCCATTAAAACGGTTCTTTAGCCGGATCACATTTCTGACGCGCGTTTCGGCGTTACGCAATTGTACACAGGCAAGTCGGCACACCGTTTTATTTACGGGCGACTCATCCGGTTTTCCTCGGCAAATTATTTTGGGCGAGGTCCTAAAGTTCGGCGATTCCCCAACAGCGGTGGAACTTTTTGCCACCCGTAACAGTTATAGAACCAAGCTGGAGACACCCATGAACTTGCAAACGCTGTTGCTCGCGGCTCTCATCACTCTTCTCATCCTGGCTGGACTACTGGCCGTATTCCCGCTCCGCGGAACGAATGAACCCGGAACGCCCGCGCCTCACGCGCTTGATCAGACCAATTGAGCGAACAAGCCTCCTCATTCCAAACAACTCCTCATTCCAAACAAAAGGAAATCATTTTGAACCGTAATGGACTTTATCTGCTTGTCGGAGCTCTGCTCGTTGCCGTCATCGGCCTCGGAATCTATGCCTACAGGGAAGAAACGAAGCCCGCTGGTGTCGAACTGAAAATTGGCGAAGGCGGTGTCTCGATTCAGCAATATTGACGGCGCTTAGCGCTATTTCAATTGCGGGAAAAATACCGGCAGGTCGTCGACGCCATATCCGAATTTCTGGTTCACGACATAGAAGATCGCGAAGATCACGGCCGATATGACAGTGGTCATCAGAAAAACGCGGCCCATGCGATGCTTGTGCGGCGCACTTGCAGGTGTCCCGAGCGTGACGTCGTCTTCGTCGCCCTGCGTGCGAAGGCCGATCGGAAGCATGGTGAAAAGTGTCAGCCACCACAGGATGAAATAGACCGCCATTGCGGTTGCGATGGGCATTACTGTTGCTCCAGTTCAATCAGCGTCCCGTTGAAGTCCTTCGGATGGAGGAACAACACCGGTTTGCCATGCGCTCCGATTTTAGGGTTGCCGTCGCCAAGGATGCGCGCGCCCTCCCGTTTTAGCCGATCGCGCGCTGCAAGGATATCGGGCACTTCGTAGCAGACATGATGCATACCGCCGGAAGGATACTTGGCGAGGAACGCAGCGATCGGCGAATCCACGCCCAAGGGCTCAAGCAGTTCAATCTTGGTGTTGCCAAGATCAATAAACACCACGCTAACACCGTGCTCTGGCAATCTTTGTGGCTCTGTCACCTTTGCGCCGAGCATATTGCGATAAATCGCCGTTGCAGCGCCTAAATCCGGCACTGCGATGGCGACATGATTGAGGCGGCCTAACATGATCGTCCTAAGGGCGCGTTACGAAGACGGTGACAATCGGTTTCTTGCCCCATACCTCGTTTGTTGCTGCGCGCACGGCTCGGCGCACCGCCTCGCGCACCATGCTCAAATCCTTGCGCTTCTCGCGCGGAATGCTCTGTACCGCACTGACAGCGGCGTCGTAGAGCAAATCCTCCAGAAGTTCGCCCTCATCGTCGCTTTCCGGAAGGCCGATCGGCACAATCTCCGGGTCTTCGATGATATTGTATTTGTCATCGAGCAGCATTGAAACGGCAACGTGCCCGACATAGGAAAGCTTGCGGCGATCAACGATGCCGACCTCCTCCTCGTCGCCAATGAGCTTGCCATCCTTGATCAGCCGGCCGAACGGCGCCTGGTCGATGATCTCCGCCCTGCCCGGTGCCAGCCTCAGCACATCACCATTGCGAACCTGCGGAACTTCCGGAATTCCTGCCATTGCAGCGAGCGATCCTTGCGCTACAAGATGCGCGGCCTCGCCGTGCACCGGCACCAGAATGCGCGGCCGCACCCATTCATACATGCGTTTCAATTCGTTCCGGCGCGGATGGCCGGAAACGTGTACAAGCTGGTCATCGTCCGAAATGATATGGACGCCCTGCTCTATCAGCAGGTTTTTGGTCTCGATGATCGGCTTTTCATTGCCCGGAATCGTACGGGACGAGTAAATCACCGTATCGCCGGCGGAAAGTGCGACATTGCGCATTTCATCGCGTGCAAGCTTGGCAAGCGCGGCGCGCGGTTCGCCCTGACTGCCGGTCAGAATGATGACCATGTTTTCGCGCGGGATGAAGCCATAGTCCTCTTCGGAAAGAAACTCAGGCACATCATCGAGATAGCCGAGTTCGTTCGCGACATCGATCATGCGCTTCATTGATCGACCAAGCACCAGCACCTGCCGGCCCGCATCTCTCGCCGCCAACGCGATGGAGCGAATTCGACCGACATTGGAGGAAAATGTCGTGATCGCCACGCGGCCACGTGCACTCTCGATGATGTTGCGCAGGCTCTCTCCGACTTCGCGTTCAGACGGTGACTCGCCCTCGCGCAAGGCGTTGGTTGAATCGCACATCATGGCAAGAACGCCGGCATCGCCCAAAGCGCGGAAACGCGCTTCATTGATCAGCGGTCCCATGGACGGTTCGGGGTCCATCTTCCAGTCGCCGGTATGAACGATCGTGCCGAGCGGCGTCGTGATGGCCAGCGAAACTGGCTCGGGGATCGAATGCGTGACAGCCAAGGCCTCGAACTCGAACGGACCAACGTTGAACCTTTCACCCGCCCGATAGACGGTGACCGGAATATTCGGCGCCCCGGGTTCGGATTGGCGCTTGGCTTCAAGCAAGCCTGCGGTAAACGGTGTTCCATAGACCGGCACGTTCAACATTGGCCACAGATCGAGCAGTGCGCCGTAGTGGTCTTCGTGGGCGTGGGTAATCACGATGCCCTTGAGGTTGTGACGCTCGGCTTGAAGAAAGCGGATATCGGGCAATATGAGGTCGGCGCCCGGCAGTTCTGGTCCGGCAAAGCTCACGCCCATGTCGACGACGACCCATTCGCGTTTGTGAGCGGGACCATAGCCATACATGGCCAGGTTCATTCCGATCTCACCGACACCGCCCAGTGGAAGGAAAACAAGTTCCGCTTGATCGGAATTTGCCATTGATACTCCTAATGGCTGAACTCTATTCAGCTCTTGCCGACGCAACAGCGCCAAAATGGACATCACCAGCGGCGATTTTCACCCGCTGGCCATCATCACCGCGAATAACGAAACGACAGTCCTCGTCGATCGTTTCAAATATACCATGCAGGACCGCTCCGTCGACCCGAACCGCGACTTCACCGCCAAGTCCCGCGGCCCGCGCCAGCCAGCGCTTGCGGATTTCTGAGAGGCCGCGCCCCTCCTTCCAGATTCTGCTGTTTACTTCCCAGGCGTCAGACAATGCCAGGAACAGCGTTTCCGCATCGCTGTCAGCGCCAAGTCGCGCCAGCGACGTCGCCGGGTAAGGCACATCATCGGGATAAGCAACAACATTGACACCGATGCCGATTACGACGGCAAAGCTATCGTCAGGCAGTTGTGTCGATTCAAGCAGGATGCCGGCAAGCTTGGCGCCATTCGCCAAGAGATCGTTCGGCCATTTCAACTCGATGCGTAGAGGTGATTTGCCGGAACCAGCATTGCCTGCACCGTCAACTCCTACCGAAATCGCCGTTGCCGGACAGACAGCGTCCAAGGCATCGGCCAGCGAGAGCCCGGCGACAAAGCCTAGGGTCGCGGCCGTTTTCAGTTCGAATCGACCGGTGAGCAGAAGCGACGCGGCGAGATTGCCATGTGATGTCGCCCAGGCCCGGCCGCGCCGGCCGCGGCCACTTTCCTGCTTCTTGGAAACGATCCACAGCTTTCCGGGGTCGCCCGCCTGTGCCCGTTCGAGCGCGACGGCATTGGTCGAACCGATCGTCTCAAACGCCTCCAGCCGAAAGCCATTTTGCTGCGCCAGGGGCGAAAGTGAAAATCCCATCGAACTCCTTAGAAGAACGTCTTGGCGGCGGCTTCCGCGAAGGTGCTGACCGGTCCACCAACCAGCACGTAGAACAGCACGAGCAGACCGGACACGCCAAGCACAAGGCGCAACTCGCCAGCCACCGGAACGAAAGCTCCGGCAGGTTCATCGAACCACATGATCTTGATGATGCGCAGGTAATAGAAGGCGCCCACGACCGATGCCACGATGCCAATGATCGCCAGTGCGTAGAGATTGGCCTGCATGGCAGCCAGGAAGGTATACCACTTGCCCCAGAAGCCTGCGAGCGGCGGAATGCCGGCGAGTGAAAACATCAGGATCGTCAGGATGGTTGCCATGATCGGGTTGGTGCGCGACAGGCCGGAGAGATCCGCGATCTGTTCGACATTGCCATCCTTGCGCCGCATGGCGAGAATGAAGGCGAAGGTGCCGAGCGTCGTGACAAGGTAGATCAGCATATAGATGGCGACACCGCGCACACCGACGACCGTGCCAGCCGCAAGACCGACGAGCGCGTAGCCCATATGACTGATCGACGAATAGGCCATCAGCCGCTTGATATTGCGCTGGCCGATCGCCGCGAATGCACCCAGCACCATCGATGCGATCGCGATGAAGACGATTACCTGCTGCCAGTCATGGGTGATCGGCTGGAACGTCTCGACTGCGACGCGCGTCAACAACGCCATCGCGGCCATTTTGGGGGCCGACGCAAAGAACGCGGTGACGGGCGTGGGCGCGCCTTCGTAGACGTCGGGGGTCCACATGTGGAACGGAACGGCGGAAATCTTGAAGGCAAGGCCGGCAAGGATGAACACCAGGCCGAAGACGACGCCAAGCTGCCGCTCGCCGCCGGCAAGTGCCTGCGCGATCGCCTCAAAACCGGTATGGCCGGTAAAACCGTAGACCAGCGAGATACCATAGAGCAGCATGCCCGACGACAGGGCTCCGAGGACGAAATACTTCAAGCCGGCTTCCGTCGAGCGGACGTTGTCCCGGTTGATGGCCGCAACGACGTAGAGGGCAAGCGACTGCAATTCGAGGCCCAGATAGAGCGACAGCGTGTCGTTGGCCGAAATCATCAGCAGCATGCCGAGCGTCGCCAGCAGGATCAGGATCGGGAACTCGAACTTGTCGAATTTCTCCGTCTTGGCGAACCCAACGGACATGACGAGCGTCACGACCGAGCCTACCAGCGTCAGAACCTTCATGAAGCGCGAGAACGGATCGCTGACAAAGGCCCGACCGAAGACGTGGCCATCCGCAGGAAACAGAACGACAAGTGCCAATGCCACCAGAAGCACGACCACTGCCAATCCGTTGACAAGCGGGTAGGACCGCTCACCGGAAAAGGCTCCGATCATCAGGAGAACCAGCGCACCCACCGTGATGAGCAGTTCAGGAGCCATAAGCGTCAAGTTGGCAATCATGTCGGTTTGGCCTCTTCCTGCTACTTCAGCGCCAATGTGGCAGCTGACGAGAGCGCACTATTATATTGATTGATCAGGGCGTGAACGGAGCTTGCGGTCGCGTCGAACACCGGCATCGGATAAACGCCGTAGAAGATCGTGAGGATCAGGAGCGGATAGACGACAGCCTTTTCGCGCGTTGACATGTCGAGCAGCGATTTAAGGCTTTCCTTGTCGAGGACGCCGAAAATGACGCGGCGATAGAGCCAAAGCGCATAGGCGGCAGAGAAGATGACACCGCTTGCGGCAAAGAGCGCGACCCACGTGTTGACGCGGAAGACACCCATCAGTGTCAGAAATTCACCGACAAATCCCGAGGTACCGGGCAACCCGACATTTGCCATCGTGAACACCATGAACACGACAGCATATTTCGGCATGTTGTTGACGAGACCGCCATAGGCGGAAATCGCGCGCGTGTGCGTCCTGTCGTAAACTATGCCCACGCACAGGAACAGTGCGCTCGATACGAGGCCGTGAGACAGCATCTGGAAGATTGCACCCTGTATGCCCTGCTCATTGGCGGCGAAGATGCCCATTGTGACGTAGCCCATATGCGCGACCGACGAATAGGCAATCAGCTTCTTGATGTCTTCCTGCGCCAGCGCGACCAGCGACGTGTAGATGATGGCGACGATTGAAAGCGTATAGATCAGGGGCGCGAAATCCGCCGAGGCAATCGGGAACATCGGCAGCGAGAACCGGATGAAACCATAGCCGCCGAGCTTCAACAGGATGCCCGCCAGGATCGCGGAGGCAGCGGTCGGCGCTTCGACGTGCGCATCCGGAAGCCAGGTATGCACCGGCCACATAGGCATCTTGACCGCAAAGGAGGCGAAAAACGCCAACCACAGCCACGTCTGCATCGATGCCGGGAACTTGAAGGCGAGCAAGGACGGAATGTCGGTCGTTCCTGCCTGCCAGTAAATGGCCATGATCGCCAGCAGCATCAGCACCGAGCCGAGCAGCGTATAAAGAAAGAACTTGAAGCTTGCATAGACGCGGCGCTTGCCACCCCAAACGCCGATGATGATGAACATCGGAACAAGGACAGCCTCGAAGAACACGTAGAAAAGCACGATGTCGAGCGCGCAGAACACGCCGATCATCAGCGTTTCAAGCACCAGGAACGCTATCATGTATTCCTTGACGCGGGTCTGGATTGCGTCCCAGCTTGCCAGGATGCATAGCGGCATCAGGAAAGTGGTCAGGATCACGAACAGCATCGAAATGCCGTCGACGCCCATGTGATACGAAATTCCGGAATCGAGCCAGGCCGCCTTCTCGACGAACTCGAATCCGGCCTGGCTGTTGTCGAAATAATACCAGATCAGCAAGGACAGCAGGAACGTGATGATCGTCGTCCAAAGCGTCACGTTGCGGATATTCGTCCGCGCCGATTCACCGTCGTCGCGGATCAGCAGGATAAGGAAAGCACCGACCAATGGCAGGAAGGTAACAGTCGAGAGAATTGGCCAATCGGTCATCAGAAGTTGCTCCCGAGCATCATCCACGTGACGAGTGCGGCGACCCCAATGAGCATCGCGAACGCATAGTGATAAAGGTATCCGGTCTGGAGGCGCACGACCCGGTTGGTAACGTCAATAACCCAGGCAGAGACGCCGTCCGGACCATGGCCGTCAATCAGCCAGCCATCGCCCTGCTTCCACAGGAACCGACCGAGAGCCTTCGCCGGGCGGACGAAAAGGAAGTCGTAGAGCTCGTCGAAATACCACTTGTTGAGCAGGAACTGGTACAAGCCCGGATGCTGCGCTGCGAGCGTTCTCGGTGTCTCGGGCGAACGGATATAGAAGTACCACGAGACAATGAACCCTGCGACCATCGCGAGGAAGGGCGACAACTCCACAATGAACGGGACGTGGTGATGTTGTTCGAGGATCTCGTTTTCAGGACCGGTGAAAAGCGCACCCTTCCAGAACTCGGCATACTCGTGCCCGAAGAAATATTCGTGAAAGATAACGCCCGCAAACAGCGCACCAATAGCGAGAATGAATAGCGGTACCAGCATGACATAGGGTGATTCATGCACGTGGTGCATCACATCATGGCTCGCGCGTGGCCGGCCATGGAAGGTCATGAATATCAGGCGCCATGAATAGAAGCTGGTGAAGATCGCCGCGATGACAAGCAGGATATAGGCGTAGGTTGCGACCGGACTGTGAGAGGCGAAGGCCGACTCGATGATCATGTCCTTCGAGAAAAATCCGGCAGTGCCGATGAGCGTGCCGGGGATGCCAAGGCCCGTCAGCGCAACTGTGCCGACGATCATCATCCAATAGGTCTGCGGGATGAGCTTCCGCAGGCCGCCCATGTGACGCATGTCCTGTTCATCGGACACCGCGTGGATGACGGAACCGGCGCCGAGGAACAGCAAGGCCTTGAAGAAAGCGTGGGTGAAAAGATGGAAGATACCGGCTCCATAGGCACCAACCCCGAGCGCGACGAACATGTAGCCGAGCTGCGAACAGGTCGAATAGGCAATCACGCGCTTGATGTCGTTCTGAACGAGACCGACGGTTGCCGCAAAGAATGCCGTGGTTGCGCCGATGAAGGTCACGAACATCAGGGCGGTGTGCGAAAGCTCGAAGATCGGCGACATCCGCGCGACCATAAAGACGCCTGCCGTCACCATCGTCGCGGCATGGATCAGTGCCGAAACCGGTGTGGGGCCCTCCATGGCGTCCGGCAGCCAGGTGTGCAGCAGAAACTGCGCCGATTTACCCATCGCGCCCATGAACAGCAGCAATGCGGCAATCGTGATAGCGCCTTGCTTATCAAGCGTATAGCCGAGGAAGTTCAGCACGACCTGACTGCCCTCGCTCGCACCTTCCTTTGGCAAATACTGCGCCGCCGACGCGAACAATGTATCGAACTGGACCGTGTCGAAGAGAACAAAGAGCGAGAAGATACCCAGCAGGAAGCCGAAATCGCCGACGCGGTTGACGACGAATGCCTTGATGGCCGCGGCATTGGCAGACGGTTTCTTGTACCAGAAGCCGATCAACAGATAGGACGCAAGACCCACGCCTTCCCAGCCGAAGAACATCTGAACCAGATTGTCGCCGGTCACCAGCATCAGCATGGCGAAGGTGAAAAGCGAAAGGTACGCGAAGAAGCGCGGCCGATCCGGATCATGATGCATGTACCCGATCGAATACGTATGAACCACTGCCGAGACCGTATTGACGACGACGAGCATCACCGCCGTCAGCGTGTCGATGCGCAGCGCCCAGTCGAAGCTCAGCGAGCCCGACTCGACCCACTGCGCCACCGGGACCTTGAACGCCTCGCCATGGCCAAGCGCCACAGTGCCGAACGCGATCCAGGAAAGGACAGCACACAGGATCAGGAAGCCGGTCGTGACATATTCGCTCGCCTTGGCACCGATGGCCGAGCCGAAAAGGCCCGCGATCAGGAAGCCGAGCAGTGGAAGGAAGACAATCGCCAGATACAGCATGCCCCCGTCAACCTTTCATCATGTTGACGTCTTCAACGGCAATCGACCCACGATTGCGGTAGAACACGACGAGAATAGCAAGACCGATGGCAGCCTCAGCAGCGGCGACGGTCAGGACAAACAAAGCAAAGACCTGGCCCACCAGATCGTGCAAAGCGGCGGAGAACGCCACGAAGTTCAGATTGACTGCGAGCAGGATCAATTCGACCGACATCAGAATGACGATCACATTCTTCTTGTTGAGGAAGATGCCGAAGATCCCCAGCGTGAACAGCAGGGCAGAAACAGTCAGATAATGTGCGATACCGATTTCCATCATGACGCTCCTGTCAAATACCCTTGCCTGTTTCGACCTGCTTGATCTCGATGGCCGTCGCAGGTGTTCGCGCGACCTGCTGCGCAACATTCTGGCGCTTGATGTTCGGCTTGTGGCGAAGCGTGAGAACAATCGCGCCGATCATCGCAACCAGCAGCACGAGACCGGCGATCTGGAAGAAATAGATGTAGTCCGTGTAGAGGATGTCGCCGAGCGCCGCCGTATTGGTGCGCGTCGCCACATCAGGCGTCGGCTGGAATGCAAGGGTTCCAAGTTTCGGGGCAAATACCGATCCGCCAAGAACAATGATCAGCTCGGCCGCCAGGATAAGTCCGACGAGCGCTCCGATCGGTGCATATTGCAAAGCGCCGCTCTTAAGTTCAGCGAAATCGACGTCGAGCATCATCACGACGAAGAGGAAGAGAACCGCGACCGCGCCGACGTAGACCACGAGAAGGATCATCGCCAGGAACTCGGCGCCGGTCAGCAGGAACAATCCCGCCGCATTGAAGAATGCAAGGATCAAGAAAAGCACGGAATGCACGGGATTGCGCGCCGCAATCACCATGAACGCACTGGCGACGGTGATGAAGGCGAAGAGATAAAAAAACGCCGCCGCTATACCTGTCAGCATGGGTTCCCCCGATTTCCGTTCCGGCAGGTCTGGCTGCCATTAAATCCGGCAGAAATATCTGCCACTTTCAACCGACCATCCGCCTGTCCTGGCCAATGATCATTCAAATTCAAGCCTCTTAGCGCATGTTCCAGTCCGGTAGAAGCGACTGGGACCAAGACACATGCGCGCAGTTATCACCGGTACGGCGCGTCCATCGCAATGTTGCGCGCCAGTTCCCGCTCCCAGCGGTCGCCATTGGCGAGCAGCCGGTCCTTGTCATAATAGAGTTCTTCACGACTTTCCGTAGCGAACTCGAAGTTCGGCCCCTCAACGATCGCATCGACCGGGCAGGCCTCCTGGCAGAAACCGCAATAGATGCACTTCACCATGTCGATGTCGTAACGCACCGTGCGACGCGTGCCGTCGTTGCGGCGCGGGCCGGCTTCGATGGTGATGGCCTGCGCCGGGCAGATTGCTTCGCAGAGCTTGCAGGCGATGCAACGCTCTTCGCCATTGGGATAGCGGCGCAGTGCGTGCTCGCCGCGGAACCTCGGGCTGACCGGACCCTTTTCGTACGGATAGTTCAACGTCGCCTTCGGCGCAAAGAATTGCCGCATCGACAGGAAGAAGGCGCCGACGAACTCCAGGAGCAGGAGTGATTTAGCAGCTTGTGCAAGTTGTGCCATGCTGATTTTCCTTACGGCGTCAGGCCGGTAATTTTGAGAAATGCCGCGGTCGCAACGACCATGAAGATCGAGATCGGCAGGAATACCTTCCAGCCAAGACGCATCAACTGATCGTAGCGGTAGCGCGGGACGAATGCCTTCACCATGGCGAACATGAAGAAGCAGAAGAAGAGCTTGAGCATGAACCAGATCACACCTGGTACCCAGTTCAGGAACCAGACATCGACCGGCGGCAGCCAGCCTCCCAGGAAGAGGATGGTGGTCAGGGCGCACATCAGCGTGATGGCAACGTACTCACCAAGGAAGAACAGCAGGAACGCGGTCGACGAATATTCGATCATGTGGCCGGCAACCAGTTCGGATTCTGCTTCCACCAGATCGAATGGCGGACGGTTTGTTTCTGCCAGAGCCGAGATGAAGAAGATGATGAACATCGGGAACAGGCCGAGCCAATGCCAGTCGAGGAAGGAATTTGGCAGGCCGATGATCGTGCCAAGGCCATTCTTCTGCGACATGACGATGTCCGTCAGATTCAATGAGCCTACGCACAAAAGCACGGTCACAATAACGAAACCGATGGAGACTTCGTACGACACCATCTGCGCGGCGGAACGCAGCGCGCCAAGGAACGGATATTTCGAGTTCGAGGCCCACCCGGCCATGATCACGCCGTAGACTTCGAGCGAGGAGATGGCGAGGACGTAGAGGATGCCGACATTGACGTTGGCGACGGCCCAGCCCTCATTTACCGGAATGACCGCCCAGGCAGCCATGGCAAGCACGGAGGAGACCAGCGGTGCCAGGAGGAAAATGCCCTTGTTGGCGCCGGATGGAATCACGGGTTCCTTGACGACGAACTTGAGCAAGTCGGCAAAGGATTGCAGCAAGCCGAAGGGGCCAACGACATTCGGGCCACGACGCAACTGAACGGCCGCCCAGATCTTGCGATCCGCAAGAAGCAGATAGGCAATGATGAGCAACATCACCACCAGCATCAGCAGCGATTTCCCAAGGATAATCAGCAGCGGCAGGATGTAGGTTGCGAAAATCTCTTCCATATCAGTCTCTTTCCGCCTACTCGGCCGCCTGCTTGAAGCCGCCCTTGGCGAGCGCCGAACATTCAGCCATGACGGCAGAGGCGCGCGCGATCGGGTTGGTCAAGTAGAAATCCTTGACCGGCGATACAAAGGCCGTCTTTTCAACGGTGCCGGATGCATTCGCCAGCTTCGTGATATCGGCAGGATCGCCGGCCGCAATTGAATCGATTGCGGCGAGATGCGGATACTCTGCATAGAGGGCAGAACGCAAGGCTGCGAGCGAGTCAAATGGCAATTTCTTGCCAAGAACGTCGGACAAAGCCCGCAGGATCGCCCAATCTTCCTTGGCATTGCCCGGCGCAAATCCGGCTCGGGCCGTCAGCTGAACGCGCCCTTCCGTGTTGACATAGGTGCCAGACTTTTCCGTATACGTAGCGCCCGGGAGGATCACGTCCGCATTGTGTGCGCCCTGGTCGCCATGGGTGCCGATATAGACGGTGAAGGCTTTGTCCTTTTTTGCCCAATCAAGTTCGTCCGCACCAAGCAGGAACAGAACGTCGAGCGCCCCTTTCATCTTGGCAACGGTCTTGCCGCCCTCGCCCGGCACGAAGCCGATGTCAAGCGCGCCAACCCGGCTTGCCGCGGTATGAACGACACCAAATCCGTTCCATGCCGCGTCAGCCGCGCCGCTATCGGCAGCGATCTTCGCCGCAAGGCCAAGCACGGCAGCGCTATCCGGGCGTGACAGGGCGCCCTGCCCGACAATGATCATCGGGTTTTGGGCCTTCTTCAGCACCGAGAGGAACTTCAATGAGCCGGCGGCAAGATCTGCCAGAGTCTCAGCTCCGCTGCCGAGATATTCGTACTTATAGCGCAGGTCCGCCTGCTCGCCGATCACGCCAATCGGCGTTCCGGCGGCACGCCAGCGCTTGCGAATACGGGAATTGAGCAGCGAAGCTTCAAAGCGCGGATTGGAACCGATGATCAGGATCGCATCCGCCTGCTCGATGCCGTCAATCGTGGGATTAAAGATATAGGAGGCGCGGCCGTTGGCCGGGGTCAGAACCGAACCATCCTGACGCGCATCGAGATTCGGCGAGCCGAGGGACGTCATGAGCGCCTTCAGCGCATACATTTCCTCGACACTGGCAAGATCACCGGCGATCGCACCGATGGCGCTGCCCTTGGTTTTGGCAACAGCGGCCCTGATCGCCTCGAAGGCTTCTGGCCAGGTAGCCGCGACGAGCCGACCATCCTTGCGGATATAAGGCCGGTCGAGGCGCTGTGTGCGCAGACCATCCCAGATGAAGCGGGTCTTGTCGGAAATCCACTCCTCGTTCACCTGCTCGTTGACGCGTGGCAGAATGCGCATCACTTCGCGGCCTCGCGTGTCGACGCGGATAGCGGACCCCACCGCGTCCATCACATCGATGGACTCGGTCTTGTTCAGCTCCCACGGCCGCGCCTGGAACGCATAAGGCTTCGAGGTCAGCGCACCGACCGGGCAAAGATCGATGACATTGCCCTGCAGTTCCGACGTCATGGCGTGCTCGAGATAGGTGGTGATCTCGGCGTCTTCGCCGCGACCGATCAGGCCAAGCTCGGAAATGCCGGCGACTTCGGTCGTGAAGCGCACACAGCGCGTGCAGTGGATGCAGCGCGTCATGATCGTCTTGACCAGCGGACCGATATATTTGTCCTCAACGGCGCGCTTGTTTTCCTTGTAGCGGGAGGAATCCACACCAAACGCCATCGCCTGGTCCTGCAGGTCGCATTCCCCGCCCTGATCGCAGATCGGGCAATCCAGCGGGTGATTGATCAGCAGGAACTCCATCACCCCTTCGCGGGCCTTCTTGACCATCGGCGTGTTGGTGAAGATTTCCGGTGTCTCGCCATTGGGGCCGGGGCGCAGATCGCGCACGCCCATGGCGCAGGATGCGGCCGGTTTGGGCGGCCCGCCCTTCACTTCGATCAGGCACATGCGGCAATTGCCGGCGATCGACAAACGCTCATGGAAACAGAACCGCGGCACTTCGGCACCCGCCGTTTCTGCGGCCTGCAGAAGCGTGTAGTGATCCGGTACCTCGATTTCCTTACCGTCGACTTTGATCTTTGCCATCGTCTGTCCAACCTCGCGGAACGTTCCGCATTTTCATCTGGCATTTGCCGCATCGCTGCAGAAATACCTTCAATCCTCGCACGCCAGTTCGAACCAGCGCGTTATTTATCCAGGGTTTCCCCATTCAACCGACTTGCCTGCCCAATCCAGTCATCGCGCACGATGCGCCCGCCGAATTTCAGCACGTCGTCAACTTTCGCAATCTCGTCCGCCGTCCAGGCCGCAATCTGCGCATAGGTGCGGATACCCATACCGTTCAACACCTGTTCGAGCTTTGGACCCACCCCTGAAATGCGCTTCAAGTCATCTGCCCGCGCGGGCGCAACGGCAGCAAACTCAGTCGCAGGCTTCGCGATTACCGCTGCTTCCGCCGGTTTCACCCGCACGACAACCGTCTGTGCAGGAGCGTCTGCGCGCTTGTTGCGGATGATCGTCTTCAGCGCATCGACATCTGCAACTGCCGGCGCAGCCCCAACGTCCGCTGATTTGCCAAGTCTGTAGGCGCTCGCATCAAAAGCGCCTGCGACTGCACCTGCCCAAAAGCCCCACATCTGGCTGGCGATTCCCAGTCCAAGTGCGGAAACAGCTGCTGCCGCACCCAGCTGGGGCGTAAGCAGATTGACAGCCGGAATCGCCTGTTTCGGCATGAAAGCCGTCCAGTCCGAGCCATATCCCTTGTTTCCGGTGTCGTCCATTGGCCTCTACCTCTATTCCGCCGCTACGAGCACTGGGCCCGGCGAGGCGTTGCGCGAAAATTCGTCGATGCGGCGCTCGATCTCCGGGCGGAAGTTCCGGATAAGACCCTGGACCGGCCAGGCGGCAGCATCGCCAAGCGCACAGATCGTATGACCTTCAATCTGCTTGGTAACGTCGAGCAACATCTCGATCTCGCGTTTCTGCGCGTTGCCCGTCACCATGCGCTCCATGACCCTCCACATCCAGCCCGTACCCTCGCGGCATGGCGTGCACTGGCCGCAGCTTTCATGCTTGAAGAAGTAGGATATGCGCGCGATGGCGCGAACGATATCGGTGGATTTGTCCATGACGATCGCAGCGGCGGTGCCAAACGACGACTTGACGGCGCGCAGTCCATCGAAATCCATCGGGCAATCGATGATGTCGGCAGCTGTCACAACCGGGCAGGATGCGCCGCCTGGGATGACCGCAAGCAGATTGTCCCAGCCGCCGCGAATACCGCCGGCATGTTTGTCAACGAGCTCGCGGAAGGTAATGCCCATGGCTTCCTCAACCGTGCACGGACGATTGACATGGCCGGAAAGCATGAAC
Organism: Hyphomicrobiales bacterium; assembly: GCA_900473175.1. Classification (GTDB taxonomy): domain Bacteria; phylum Pseudomonadota; class Alphaproteobacteria; order Rhizobiales; family Rhizobiaceae; genus Phyllobacterium. The sequence continues at coordinate 78,097 of UCKM01000004.1, forward strand.
AGCTTCGTGCCGACATTGTTGGGTCGACCGATACTGGAGAACCAGGCAGCACCACGGCGAAGAATGGTCGGCGCAACAGCGATCGACTCGACGTTGTTGACCGTCGTTGGGCAACCGTAGAGGCCCATATTGGCCGGGAATGGCGGCTTCAGACGCGGCTGGCCCTTCTTTCCTTCAAGACTCTCCAGAAGTGCCGTTTCTTCGCCGCAGATGTAAGCGCCAGCGCCATGATGGACGAAGATATCGTAGTCCCAGCCATTCTTGTTGTTCTTGCCAAGGAGACCGGCGTCGTAGCATTCGTCAATCGCCGCCTGCAGCTCTTCACGCTCGCGGATATATTCGCCGCGCACATAGATGTAGCAGGTGTTTGCGCCCATGGCGAAACCGGCAATCAGGCAGCCTTCGATCAGCGTATGCGGATCGTGGCGCATGATGTCACGGTCCTTGCAGGTGCCAGGCTCCGACTCGTCGGCGTTCACGACGAGATAATGCGGGCGGCCGTCGCTCTCCTTCGGCATGAAGGACCACTTCAATCCGGTAGGGAAGCCGGCGCCGCCACGGCCGCGCAAGCCGGAGGCCTTCATCTCGTCGATGATCCAATCGCGGCCTTTTTCCAGGATCTGCTTGGTACCATCCCAATGGCCACGGCTCATTGCGCCTTTCAAGGATTTGTCCTTGAGGCCATAAATATTGGTGAAGATGCGGTCTTTATCAGCGAGCATATCGCACCCGTCCTACTCTCTTCGTCCATTCTCCGGTAGATGCGCAAACGGCATCTACCAATTGATTTATCTCGGCTTTTTGCCAAAAATCTTGATGTATTCTGCTTCGCCGCCCTTGGCCAAGGCCTTGGCTTGCTTGATCCATTCGTCACGCTCGATGCGGCCCTTGAAATTCAGGTAACTGTCGACCCATTCGCGCTCCGCCTTCTTCCAGGCTGCAACCTGCGCGAACGTATGGATGCCGAGTTCGTGAAGAATGGTTTCGATCCTGGGACCGACACCTGCAATCATCTTGAGGTCGTCGGTAACCGCCGGCTTCTCGATCGCCGCAGGTCGGTTCTTGTCTTCGAGCGAAACCGCCTTCTTCGGGGTTTCGATAGACTGCACCGCTGGTTTCTCGCCAAGCGAGCCTTCCGCGATCGATGGGTTCTTGATAGCTCGTGCGGCAGACGTGGCCTTGGCCGCGGGCTTCGAGGTCGCATCCTCGGCGGCCTTCAGCGCTTTCACAGCGGATGGCGACTTGATCGCGGGATTGGTCACGTCGTCATGTGTCACGACTTTCGCAGCGTTCGACGGCGGAACGCTGGCGGCTGCCGAAGTAGCATCTTTTGCAACACGCTTGGGCTTCGCCGCGCCATTGCCATCCATCAGCGACGTCAATCCGCCTTCTGGCGCGGAAGAATAGCGTTCGATCTGCGGTCCAACCGGAACGGACGCCCCGTTTCCGGCCTCGAACGCGTCGATGATCTCTTCGAGGCGTTCCGGCGTCAGGTCCTCATAGGTGTCTTTGAACACCATGATCATCGGTGCATTGACGCAGGCGCCAAGGCATTCGACTTCTTCCCACGACAGCGTGCCCGCTTTGTTGGTGTGGAACTGTTCGTGATGGATCTTGTGCTGACAGACTTTCTTCAATTCGTCTGCCCCGCGCAACATGCAAGGGGTCGTGCCGCAAACCTGGATGTGAGCGCGTGTTCCGACCGGCTTCAACTGGAATTGCGTGTAGAAGGTCGCAACTTCCAACACCCGGATGAGCGGCATATCGAGCATGGATGCAACATGCTCGATCGCCGCCTTCGTAACCCAGCCATCCTGCTCCTGCGCGCGCATGAGCAGCGGAATGACGGCTGATTGTTCACGGCCTTTCGGATATTTCGCGATCGCTTTCTCGGCCCAAACACTATTTTCGCGATTGAACGCGAAAGCCGCTGGCTGGAGATTATCTTCTGCGAGACGACGGACAGACATTAGCGATCAACCTCACCAAATACGATATCGAGCGAGCCGAGCACAGCAGAGATGTCGGCCAGCATGTGACCACGGCACATGAAGTCCATGGCTTGAAGATGGGCAAAACCCGGGGCGCGCAGCTTGACGCGGTAAGGCTTGTTCGACCCATCGGAAACAAGGAAAACACCGAACTCGCCCTTCGGCGCTTCAACCGCGGCATACACCTCGCCGGCGGGAACGTGATAGCCCTCCGTATAAAGCTTGAAGTGATGGATCAGCGCTTCCATCGACCGCTTCATCTCGCCGCGCTTCGGTGGCACGATCTTGGCCGACGTATTGGAGACGGGACCAACGCGTTCCTTGCCGAGCAACTGATCGACGCACTGACGCATGATGCGAACGGACTGGCGCATTTCTTCCATCCGGATCAAATAACGATCGTAGCAATCGCCGTTCTTGCCGATCGGAATGTCGAATTCCATTTCCGAATAGCACTCATAAGGCTGCGATTTGCGCAGATCCCATGCGGCGCCGGAGCCACGGACCATGACGCCGGAGAAGCCCCATGCCCATGCGTCTTCGAGCTTCACGACGCCGATATCGGCATTGCGCTGCTTGAAGATGCGGTTTGGCGTGATGAGATCGTCGAGGTTCTTCACAGTCTGCAGGAATGGATCGCACCACTTGCCGATGTCCTCGATCAACTGGTCTGGCAGATCCTGATGCACGCCGCCCGGACGGAAATAGGCAGCGTGCATGCGCGCACCGCAGGCGCGTTCGTAGAACACCATCAGCTTTTCGCGCTCTTCGAAGCCCCAGAGCGGCGGCGTCAGTGCGCCGACGTCCATGGCCTGCGTCGTGACGTTCAGAAGATGCGAAAGGATGCGTCCGATCTCGGAGAAGAGAACGCGGATCAGCTGGCCGCGCTTCGGCACTTCGATCTGGAGCAGCCGTTCTACGGCGAGCGCATAGGCATGCTCCTGGTTCATCGGCGCGACGTAGTCGAGGCGATCAAGATAGGGCACCGCCTGCAGGTAGGTCTTGGCTTCCATCAGCTTTTCGGTGCCGCGATGCAGCAGGCCGATATGCGGATCGACCCGCTCCACCACCTCGCCGTCGAGTTCCAGCACAAGACGCAAAACGCCATGCGCCGCAGGATGTTGCGGGCCGAAGTTGATGTTGAAGTTACGAACGTTGTGTTCAGTCATCGCTCGCTCCGCGATACGTCAGTAGTGAGTAGTGAGTAGTGATCATCCACGTCGTACCTAACTCATTCAGCCTGTTTTCTCTGTACAGTGCGGATCAGTGCTCTAAGCATTTTTCCACTTTCTTCGCACCGCGCCAGTAGATCGATCTCTTCGTTCTGACCCAGAAAGCCAACGCGGCGCGCAAGCAATATGTGGGTCTCCAATTCTTTGAGGGAGCCTTGGGCCATTCGCAAAAACTGCACAAACGACCCCCGATTTTCTCGTCCATAACCTTCCGCGATGTTTGCAGCAACCGATGTGGCCGCGCGACGCATCTGACTGGTTAATCCAAACATCTCCTCCTTGGGGAAGTTATTCGTGGCTCTGTAACAAACTTCAGCAATGAGCATTGCTGATTGCCAGACCCTGAGATCCCTGTAGGATTCGATCCGTTGGTCCAAAAGCTCTCCTTACGACTTACTACTCACTCTTCACAACTCACTTCTGCGCCTTCTCGTCGCCCGGCAGCACATAGTCGGTGCCTTCCCATGGTGACTGGAAGTCGAAATTGCGAAACTCCTGCCTCAGTTCAACAGGTTCGTAAACGACGCGCTTGACCTCGTCGTCGTAACGGACCTCGACGAAGCCGGTAAGCGGAAAATCCTTGCGCAGCGGATGACCTTCAAAACCGTAATCGGTGAGGATGCGGCGAAGATCGGGATGGCCGGAGAAGAGAACACCATATAGGTCGTAGGTTTCGCGCTCGTACCAATCCGCACCGAGATAGACCAGTGTTGCAGACGGAACCGGCGTATCCTCGTCGGTTGCGACCTTGATCCGGATGCGCACGTTCTGGCGCGGTGAAAGCAGATGATAGACCACATCGAAGCGACGTTCGCGCGATGGATAGTCGACGCCGCTAATGTCGATCAGCGAAATAAACTGACACTGCACGTCGTCGCGCAAAAAAGTCAGCGTGTCGATGATGTCGCCCGCCTCGACCTCGACCGTCAGTTCACCATAGGCAACCTCGGCGGACTTGATGGACGAACCCCGCTTTTCGGTAAGGTAGATGGAGAGTTCGCTCAATGCTTCTTCGGACATCGCCCTCTCCTATCGCTCGATCGTGCCGGTACGGCGGATTTTCTTCTGCAGCAGCAGAACGCCGTATAGGAGAGCCTCCGCGGTCGGCGGACAGCCAGGCACATAAATGTCAACGGGAACGACCCGGTCACAGCCGCGCACCACTGAATAGGAATAATGATAGTATCCACCGCCATTGGCACAGGAGCCCATGGAGATCACATAGCGCGGTTCCGGCATCTGGTCATAGACCTTGCGCAATGCGGGCGCCATCTTGTTGGTGAGCGTACCGGCTACGATCATCACATCCGACTGGCGCGGCGAAGCGCGCGGAGCGAAACCAAAGCGCTCGCCGTCGTAGCGCGGCATGGAGGTGTGCATCATTTCGACAGCGCAGCACGCAAGGCCGAAGGTCATCCACATTAACGATCCGGTGCGCGCCCAGGTGACCAGCGCATCGGCCGAAGTGACGAGGAAGCCCTTGTCGGCGAGTTCATTGTTGATCTCGCCGAAGAAAGCATCGTCCGAGCCAATGGGCTTGCCGGTGTTGGGATCAAGGATGCCCTTGGGTTTCGGGGCGACGAGGGTGGTGTTGCTGTCGGTCAATCCCATTCCAGCGCTCCCTTTTTCCACTCATAAACAAAGCCGATTGTCAGCACGGCGAGGAAAGCCATCATCGACCAGAAACCGAACCAGCCGATCTTGCCGAAGGAGATTGCCCACGGAAACAGGAAGGCGACTTCCAGATCAAAGATAATGAACAGGATCGACACCAGGTAGAAACGCACATCGAACTTCATGCGCGCATCGTCGAAGGCATTGAAGCCGCACTCGTAGGCAGACAACTTCTCCGGATCCGGCGCACTGTATGCGACCAGAAAAGGCGCAACCAACAGTGCCAGACCGATTACCAGCGCTACCCCGACAAAGATAACGATGGGCAGGTAGGAACTTAATAGCTCGTTCATGATCCGTCTTTTTCCGCCTTTTGAACTCAGGCTGACAAGAATGCCATGTTATACACATGACTGCCACAAATACGCGACAGATCGCACCGCCGTGGGAGACGGTACGATGGGGCGAGGGTTAGCGCGTTAGCGCCATGCGCGCAAGTGCGACAATCGTTGCAGAAACCGCGTGATTTTGCGTCGGCCTCAGACATGGCTTGCAAAAAAACACCAGAATTCTGCGTTTTTGCCCGGTTTTTTCGACAAAACCGCCCTGAATTGCTTTTTAGAATGATATTAAGGTGCGCTGGACTTCGGATGACCATAGCACGCGAATTTGCGACTGCGACATTCGGTCCTATAAACGATTTAAGGGCAGAAACGTCCATATTCTCGCCATGCATAATTGCGCCGGCTTTCTGGCTCAATTGCATATGTTCCGACTCGTGAAAGCCAAGCGTTCAAATACCGGCAAGCGGCTCGAGGCTGAGGTTTTGCCCCTCTTCGGCCACTGCTCGTTGACGATGCGCCCTTCTATCCAACAGCAGCGACCACACCGCTACACCAAGACCGATCACGGCCAGAAACGACGCGACGAATGGCAGGTTCTGGTAGGACACCCCAATGGTTAGCGCCACCCCGCCAATCCACGCGCCAGCGGCGTTGCCGACATTGAACGCACTCTGATTGAGCGTGGCGGCGAGATTGGGCGCATCGCCTGCCGTTTCCACGACCCGCATTTGCAGCGGGGGTATGGCTATGAAGAAGATTACGCCCCACAGGAAAACACCTGGTACCGCGGCGATCTCGTTGGTGCTGATCTGGACGAAAACGATGTAGACCACAGCCAGAGCAAGAAGCGATCCGATGACTGTTGGCATGAGTTTCCAATCGGCCAGCCTGCCTCCCATAATATTGCCGAGCGTTATTCCGGCGCCAAACAACAGGAGGACCCATGTAACGTTGGAGGCCGGAAGGCCGGTCACGTCAGTAAGTATGGGCTTGATGTACGTGAAGACGGCGAAGAGACTGCCTGACGCCAAGGCCGATATCAGCATCGCCAGCCAGACCTGGAGTTTACCGAGCACCCTCACCTCGTCGAGGATGCTGGCTGCTTTGTGTGACTGCTTCGCCGCCGGGACGAGCATTGCAATTGCAATGACCGCCGCAACGCCAATGAGTGCGACGGCGAAGAACGTCGATCGCCAGCCATAGACCTCACCGAGGGCTGTCCCGGCAGGAACGCCCAGAATGTTCGCAAGCGTCAGCCCGGCGAAAAGCAATGCGATTGCGCTGGCACGTTTGTGACGGGGCACCAGGTTTGCCGCAACCACCGAACCAATGCCGAAAAAAGCACCATGGCCAAATGCGGTGAATACCCGAGCCACCATCAGCATCCAGTAATTGGGTGCAATGGCGCAAAAGAGATTTCCGATGACGAAAAGCATTGCAAGCCCGACAAGGACGGGTTTGCGCGGCATCGATGCCGTAGCAATGGCTATGATCGGGGCTCCGACGACGACTCCCAGCGCATAGCCAGTCACAAGGAGTCCGGCATTCGGGATTGAAACACCCAAATCCGCGGCGACCTCGGGCAGCAGCCCCATGATCACGAACTCGGTCGTACCGATGCAAAACGAGGCGATGGCGAGCGCTAGAATCGGTAATGGCATGGGAGGGGGCAACCGCGAGTCTGGAGAAAATCAGATGCTGCACACCGCTGCGTCCATGCACAAATGATCTTTGTGCAATGCAGCAATGCATTAACGCAACAACTCTTCCGTTCGGGCAATTGTCCTTCCGACGACGTCGCGGGAGAGGCCTCACGAAACGCTTGCAGTGCCGGTTCGAGAGGCGGATAATTACTTGCTGGCGACAGCGAAAAGCGGCTGCTTTCCGTCGGATCGCACCGAACCAATGAAGAAAGACAATGTCTGACGCCCCCTAATCTGTCCTGAAGCACGGGCAGTACCGGTTGAGCATTTCACCTCGCTTGGGACCGGCACGGCAGCCTCCATCGTCCTCGTGACAGGGGCTTCCGGATTCATAGGCCGCGAACTCGTTGCGCAGCTAAACCAGGCCGGATATCGCGTAATCATCGCTACCCGAGACCCGGAGCGCTTGGGCAGTGGAACGGACTGCGTCTGTCTTCCTTCCCCAGACGAGCCAGTCGCGGCTTTCGAGCGGATGCTCGGCGTCGTTGACCACGTGGTACATTTGGCAGCGATTCATAACCCTCGTTCCGTTGTGTCCGCTAGCACCTATCATAAGGTAAATTGCATCTTGGCGGCCAAGCTGGCGCGGGCTGCTCATCAGGTCATATCGGGCAAATTCGTCTTCGTATCGACTATACGCGCGCAGTGCGGGAGCACTCACGAAGGCGTCGTGGTGGAGAGCGATTTGCCGCAACCGACAGATGATTACGGGCGGGCCAAGCTCGCAGCAGAGGTTGAGATTGCCGCGTCAATAACCCGTGGAAACTATACAATCCTGCGGCCCGTTGTCGTCTATGGTCCTGGCATGGGAGGCAATCTCTCGACACTCATGAGACTTGCAGCGGTGCCCTTCCTACCGCTGCCCCTGATGTCATTCGAGGGCAGGCGTTCCCTGCTCGACCGGGCGGCTCTCTGCCGGGCGATCATCCACAGCCTACGGCGAAACGAGACCGATGGCGGTACATTCATCGTATCGGACAGCGTACCGCTAACAGTTGCGGAAATAGTCGCCGCAATGCGCCGTGGGTTGGGTCGAAATCCCAACCTTTTTTCCTGTCCGTCCTGGTTTCTGGATATAGCGGCCGGAATGACTGGACAGGCGGATCGCCGGAAACGATTGAAGAGCGATCTCATTGCCAGTTCGGCAAAATTGCAGGCCACCGGCTGGGAGGCCGTTGGCGATCCTGGGCGGCGAATTGAAGGGGTTTGCGCCGAGTTGATATCTAACCAAAGCGTGCGGGAAAATCTCATGGTGGGTGCGGTTATAATTGCCTCGTTTTGAACCAGCCCAACCGCGCAATAGCTCACTTCCGAATGCGGCTGCTGGCAAGCGTGTCGTCTTCTGCCGAGAAAGCGGCAGCGTTGACCTTGTCCTTGGCGGACCGGTGTGTCGCTGACGCCTGTGTTTTCTCTTCTACGAAGACGTCAATTTCCTTCGCGGCTTCGACGAAGGCAAGACGCGCTTCGCTCGCTGCCGCCTCTCCCTCAAGAGCCTTGGCGCAGACCTCCTTCGCGGTTGAATGCATTGGCCCGCACTCCTTCGCCCAATAGTGCTCCAGCAATTCAGAGGCCTGCCGCACAGATGAGACATTCAACACCGTGCCGGAGCGTGGTGACTTGATCATGACATGTTCAAATGATTGTTCGCGCATGTTCAGGAATGCAGACGTGGCAAAATGGTTCCCGGGGCAATCAACCAATTGCAGGCCCAAGGTGGCAGGACTTGCGTTCGAGCACAACCAACCATCTAAATTTGCGTGGATTGTGAACCAATTGGCACGAAATGCGTTTGACTAAAGCGCCGTGCGGCGTGAAAATTCTGCGAGTCGGACGTATCGTCACATCCAGCAATGAGGCTTGTAAGATCGTTGGGAATGTTGGTATTGGCCTGGCTCCATTCAACGAGGACTTTTGCAGCGATGAACAGTCACTATGCTCTTATCCTGGCAATGCTCACCGCAATAGCCTGGACCGGAACGCTGGTTTACCTGGTCAAACGTTGGAGTCACGGCAGAAAGTGAAGCCCGTTGCGGTCAATCTGACCGGAATGTGATTTGACAGACTACATCAAAGGGATCAGGCTGGGTCTAAGCCCTCCCCCGGCCCATGGGAGGCTCGACAGGTTGCCATCGGCATGAGTGGCATCCCGTCGAGCCTCATTTTTTTGAGTCGGGCCGTCAACCACGTTGAATTGACGCAATCATCGTCTCGGCGTTGTCTCCATGGGATAACCAGCATCAATCCACCCGGGAAAGCCTTCCGCGAAGTAAAAAACCTGGTTGTAGCCCCAGGCGAGCGCCTTGGCCGACGCGAAAGCAGCGTCGACGCAATATTTTCCCTGGCAGGCAAAAATCACCTTATCGTCTCTGCCCGCAACTTGTGAAAGCGTGTCGCTTGAAAGCGCGCTCGCAGCCGGCAGACTGACGGCTCCGGGTACATGCGAGCGATTGAATGTCACGGTGCTACGAACATCGATGAGTTTGGCGCCATCGTCGTAGAGCCGTTTGACCGACATGGTTGCGACCTTCGCCGCACCGTTGACGGTGTACTCGCCGTTGATCCTGCTGACCGGCCTCGCGTAGGTATCATAGGGGATATCTGTTCCCGCACCTTCTGGCACTCCGGCCTTGCGCAGTCCCTCAAGCAGCCGGTCACGATAAAGCGGGTTATAATCGAACATGTCGTCGTACCAACGCCATGCCACGGCCTGAACGCTTAGAGGTGCCCGCCCCGCGCGCACCGCAATGCCATTGAATTTGGCAATATTGAGCTGAACGCCGCTCGTGCGGTTGAGATGGCCCAATCCCGACGCCAATGTCACATAGTCATCGGCCACGTCCCATTGCAAGGCGGTCAGGAATCTGAGCGTCTCGACTGCGTTTTCATAGCGCTCCTGGTGAAATTGGGCGATCGCCAATGTCCTTAAGTAATCCGGCGGATACTTCGGATCGAGCCGCATCGCCAGGCGAACCTCCTGTTCCGCCTCCGCGGCTCGCCCTGTAGCGTTAAGATATTTGGCTTTGCGGATGTGATTTTCCGGCTCGTTCGGATCCAGCGACAAGGCACGGTCAATTTCTATGAGGGCCTGGTTGTAGCGGCCGTGTGCTGCCAGTACCTCCGAGGAGATCGAGTAAGCGAGCGGGCATTGAGAGAGCATCGCCATGGGCAGACTTTGGTCAACACGTTGCAGCGCATTGCGAAATGCCAGATTGCCCGTATCCCAACAGGAAAGTGCTACTTGCCAGTTTGCGGCGGCCAGTGCCGCATGGGCGCGGCTATAATAGGGGTCCAGACTGACGGTCTTGTCAAAAAGCGTAATTGCTTTCAGCATATCGCTATCGGTATTGCGGCGAAGACGCCCCCAACCCTGAAGCAAGGCATCGTAGGCCTCGGGTGAGGTCTCCGCCAGCTGGGGCTCGGCTGCCTGCGTGGCCACATAGTCGACCGGTAGCGTCGTTACGATTTCTCCGATGATTTTTCGCTGTAGTGCAAAAATATTGGCGTTGACCCCGTCGAAGTGCTTGTCCCACAACGTGTGATTGCCAATGGCGTCAATAAGCTGCGCCTCAATGCGTAGCTGGTCGCCATCACGCCGCAGATTTCCCTCAAGTACATAGCGGACGCCCAGATCTTCAGCTACCTCCTGCACCTTCGTGGGTATGCCTTTGTAAGTGAATGCAGAATGTCGGGCGATGACGAAAATGCCCGGCACCTTGGAAAGTTCTGTGATAACATCCTCGGTTATTCCGTCGGCAAAATAGGATTGTTCAGGGCCGGCGCTGAAATCTTCGATTGGCAGCACCGCGATCGACGGTTTGTCGGGAAGCGGAAACTTCATGCGGGCAATCATCGCTGTTTCCGCACTTGTCTCGCGCGGCCAGAACCAAAACGCCGATCCGATAGATACCGCGGCAATCAGAAAAATGGCCGCGACAATACCCCACCTGCGCCATCGCCCGATTTTAGTCTCGCTGATGCTGCCAAGGGAGCCCTCGAATTTTACCCGATAGGCGCGGACCGGTCGCGTGATGTTCTTGACGTGCCGCTCGCCGACAAATTCCAACGGAAGCTCGAATTTACCCGGCAGCTGGTCGTAAGCGGTGCCGGAGACGAAGAGCCCTCCGGAATCGCAAAGTTGTTCAAGGCGCGCGGCAACGTTCACGCCGTCGCCCAGGAGATCATCCCCCTCAACGACAACATCACCGAGATTGACCCCCATGCGAAAGATGATGCGCCTCTCCGGCGGCACAGTGGCCTGGTGCGCTGCAAACCCTTTTTGAAGGGCAACGGCACAGGTGACGGCATCTACCACGGACCCAAATTCCATGATCGCACCGTCGCCCATGAGTTTCACGATCCGTCCATGGTATTCTGCCAGCAGGGGATTGGTGACGTTGGACCGTAGTGCTTTCATTGCCGCGAGCGTACCGGCCTCGTCAGCTTCGATAAGTCTCGAATAGCCCACAATGTCGGCGGCTAGAATTGCAACGAGCCGCCGCTCGGCATGATCCGCTCCCATGGCACCCCCTCCAACGAAGCCTCGCTATGGGTCCTCCGGTTAACGCGAACACCGTCTTCCGGGTATCGGCAATTCTACTCTTGTTTCGGCTCCTTCGCGAGTACGGGCCCATGGATGTGCGATCAAACGCCATCTGTGCAGGTGCGAGGAAAGATTGAAGCGAAAGGGTAAAAAAATGCAGTGCGCTAGCGCGACGCGCCTATTTCCGGTCGATCTCGCCTCGCCCGTAGCCGAGCAGCATTACGAGAATGACGACGCCATAAATGATTTGCCGGCCTGCTTCCGGCATCTGCATCACCGCAAGGATTGACTGCAGCAGGGTGATCAGGACAACGCCCGCGATCGTGCCGAGGTAGTTGCCACGCCCGCCAAGGATATTGGTTCCGCCCAGAACGACGGCGGCGATAGCGGGAAGCAGGTACGGATCGCCCATCGCCTGATAGGCCTTTGTGGAATAGCCCGCCAGAAGAACCCCGGCAAAAGCGGCAGCGGCTCCGGAGAGAACGAAGCACAAAATGATCACCGCATTTGTGTTGACGCCAGACAGATAGGCCGCGGTCTCGCGATTGCCGACGGCATAGACACGGCGGCCAAATGCGGTTCGGGTCAAGAGATAGGTGATGAAACCGCCGACGATGATCCAGATGAAAAGCGCATTTGGAACACCGAAAATTGGCCTGCCCACGGCCAGGAAATGCATGGCGTCAGTGGCATGATCCTGCGGGGCAAATCCACCAGTGTGCAGCACCATTAATCCCTGCACCACAGCATTCATACCCAGGGTGAAGATCATTGAGGGTAGCCGGAGATAGGCGACGCCCAGTCCGTTGAGAAACCCGACGAATGCTCCGCAAAGCACACCGACCGGAATCGCGATTGCGCTGCCGATCTCGCCGTACCAGCCTGCAACAGCCGTTGCCATCATCGCGCCGAGCGTCACCGTCCATGGAATGGACAAGTCGATATGCCCGATCAGGATGACCATCATCGCGCCGGAGGCAATGATGCCGAGAAACGCACTTATCTGCAGTTGCTGCAGCAGGTATTCCGGCGAAAGGAATTCTCTTGAATAGAGCGCGCCGCCGAGCAGCATCAGAACGATACAGCCGAACGCGATGAGGACCGACCTGTCGAGAGCAAAACGCAGGACCGGCAGCGTACCTGCCTGGAGCTTGGGATCGTTCATGCAAAGAGCTCCAGGCGATTGCGGATGCGCAGGATGCGGACCGCGCCGAGACTGACGGCAGCAAGCAGGACAATACCCTGGAACAGCGGCTGCCAGAGCGGATCAAGATTGAAGACAAACAGCAAATCCTCAATCGTACGCAGTACAAAGGCCCCGAAAATCGATCCAATGGCAGAGCCCCAGCCACCGAAGAGCGACGTTCCCCCGATTACCACTGCCGCGATGGAGTTGAGCGTATAATTGCCGGCAATTGGAGACGAGGCTTCGCCCGAATAGGTGTTGAACGTCAGCATCAGCCCGCCTAGCGCGGCAAGCAGGCCAGCCAGAGTATAGGCAAGCAGTTTGGCACGCTGGACGGGAACGCCGGACATATAGGCCGCCTGTTCGTTCGACCCTACGGCATAGGCGGCACGCCCAAGAACGGAATTGCGGTAGGGCAACCACACGAACACCACCACCGCGAGAAGGATGGCCAGGGACGTAGGGAAGACGCCAAACAGCTGACCGGTGGCGAAGTCAGCGATATCGGACTGGACATCGCCGCCGGGACCCGGGCGAATGAAAAGTGCAGTGCCGTAGTAGATGGCACCGGTTGCGAGCGTCGTTATGATAGGTTGAAGCCGGCCCCAGACAACGATGGCGCCATTCAGCAACCCGGCCAGTGCGCCCACACCCAACACGGCGACGATCCCGAGAAATCCCTCGCCTATCGTGCCGACGACAATTGCCGACGCCAGGCAGTTGGCAAGGATGAACACCATACCCACGGACAGATCGAGCCCACGCGTCAATACCGGCAGCGTTTGCGCCATCGCAACAAGGGCGAGGAGCACAGCCTTGTTTGCGGCAGTGGCTGCGACGGCGGCGGTCAGTCCAACCGGATGATTGGACGTGTAAATCGTGAACATCACGACGAAAAGGGCGATCGCACCAAGCAGACCGCCATTGTGCGCGATGCGATGACCAAAAGTGCTCACGCGGCCTGCTCCTTATCGTTCACGTTCAGCGCGGTTTCGATGATGTTGCGCTCGTTGAGTTCCAGTCCGGCAAGTTCCCGCGTCACGCGGCCGTCATACATGACGAGGACCCGATCACAGCAGCCGATCAATTCCGCATAGTCGGTGGAGTAAAAGAGGACTGCAACGCCGCTATCAGCGAGATCGCGCAACAGCCGGTAAACCTCCTGCTTGGTGCCGACATCAATGCCGCGCGTGGGATCATTCAGAAGGATAATACCGGGATGGGTCATCAGCCACTTGGCAAGCACCACCTTCTGCTGATTGCCGCCTGAAAGGGTGGAAACGGCCGCCGCCAGTTCCGTGATCTTTATATTGAGACCCTTGATTATCTTCTCGACAGCCGTGTGTTCGCTGTTTCGATCGAATCTCAGGCCTTTTTGAAACTTTGACAGCGATGCCAGGCTGATATTGTCCCTGATGTTCATGGGCAGCATGAGGCCCTCGGTTTTTCGGTCTTCTGGAATCAGTGCGATCGGCAATTGAGCCCGCATCGCCGACCGCGGCCCTGAAAGACGAAGCGGTTTGCCCAAGACGTCGACAGAACCTGAAACGCCTTTGAGTACGCCGAACAAGGCGAACAGCAGCGACCGCTGCCCCTGCCCGTCAAGGCCGCCCAGACCGACGATCTCGCCTTTGCGCACGTCGAGGGAAATATCGCGCAACTGTTGGCCCCACGAGAGGTTCCTTGCAGAGAGAGCCACTGGGGCCCCGGGATTCGCCGGAGGCTTGTCCGGATAATGATGCGTCATCTCGCGGCCAATCATCATTTGCACGATGGCGCTCATGGATCGCTCGCCAATACGGAATGTCTCGATCCGCCGTCCGTTGCGAAATACCGTGGCGCAATCGGCCAGAGCCGCGATCTCATGCATCCGGTGCGAAACGTAAAGGATGCTGACGCCTTCTGACCGAAGACGGCGGATGATGGTATAGACGCGTTCCACATCCGCCGCGGTAAGCGCCGACGTGGCTTCGTCAAGGATAAGCAGCTTCGGGCGCTTTGCCAGCGCCTTGGCGATTTCCACCATCTGCCGGCGCGAAAGCGGCAGGTTGCGAACGAGTTCAAGCGGGTGAATGTCATCGCAGCCGATCTCGGCTAGCAGCCGGCGAGCCCGTTCACGCTGCGCACCCGCATCGATCAGGCCAGCACGCATCGGCGGCGCGACGATCGAGAGATTGTCGGCAACCGTCAAGTCTGGCAGAAGCGACAATTCCTGAAACACACAGACCACGCCTGCGGCCATGGCTTCGGTGGGATTGCGAAAATCGACGCGTTTGCCCTCGACGTAGAGTTCTCCCTCGCTCGGGTCTGTAACCCCGGCCGCGATCTTGATCAGCGTCGATTTGCCGGCTCCGTTTTCACCGAGAATGGCATGAATTTCGCCGGGATAGGCAACAAAATCCACCTCGTTCAACGCCGCGATACCGCCATAGCGCTTCGAGACATGCTTCATTTCAAGAATTGGCAAAGCGTCCGGCACGAAGATTTCCTCCCAAGAAGAAACCGGGGCGAAGGTTCGCCCCGGTAGCGATCGGCTTATTGATCGGCCTTGGTCTGCCCCATGATTTCCTGTGCGCTGAAATTGATGCCGCAGGTTGGGAAGGAATTGCCGACGAAGAAGTTGTCCGTCTCCTTCGCGTAGTAGCTATCACCGTCCTTGAAGTTGGGATCTTCCACGATCGAAAGCGGCAGGGATATCGACTGTGGAACCACGTCGCCCTCGAGTGCAGCGATCGCGGTCTTTATCGCAACGGCAACCTGCGCCGGACCGGTACCTGCGGACGTGCATTTCAGCCCGTCCTTGGAATATTCGGCGCACAGTTTGCGGAAGCCGTTTTCCGTTTCACCACCGACCGGCACAAAGGGGTGCTTGGCGTCAATCATGGCGCGTACCGTCCCCGTTGAGCCGCCCTGAACCGACACGCCGTCAAAATGCTTGTGTACGGCGATCGCATCGGCCACGACCTTCTGCGCGGTGCCGTCGTCCCAGCGGCCGACAACTTCCACGGTTTCCCATTTCCCGCCCGACTTCTTCAACACCTCCTGAATGCCTTCGTGGCGGTCGCGATCGACCGAAGTTCCGGTAACGCCGCGCACCTCAAGCAGTTTGCCCTTATTGCCCGGGATATTCTTGACCAGCCAATTGCCCCAGAGTTCGCCGAGCCCTTTCTGGTTCACATTCACATTGATGGCTTCATCGGTGTCGAGCGTATTGTCGAATGCCACCAGCACAATACCGGCTGCGTTGGCACGCTTGATGACCGGCTTGAACGCGGTCGGATTCTGCGCATTGACGACGATCGCGTCGTAGCCGGAATTGATAAAATTATCGACCGCCGCAATTTGCGCGGCGACATCATCACCGGTGGAGACAACCTTGAATTCCTTGAGCTTGGCCTTCACTTCCGGCAGGGCAGCGTAGGCTTTGGCGGTCTGGATCATCTGGATGCGCCAGGTATTGCCGATGAACCCATTGGCAAGCGCGATGCGGTAAGGTCCTGCCTTTTTGGGCCACTGAAAATATTTGGTCTCGGGTGTCAAAGGCTTGAAGCATTCCGCGTCCTTGCTCGGCCCCTTTACAATCTCGGGGCCAGCGGCGTAGGCGGATACGCTCATCACCAGACTGACTGCGGTCGCAGCCATCATGCTCTTGAGTATCATGCTCATTTCTGCTCCTCCTCCTTGTTGATTATTATAATTTTCTTGGCAGACTCAGGGTATCTGCGCTCCCTGCCTCCTTGTTTCGAGCGCATAGACCGAGCTTGTTGCGGTTATGAAGAGGCGCGACCGTTGCGGTCCGCCGAATGTGAGATTGGCGACGACTTCCGGCACCAGAATGCGGCCAAGGCGTTCACCGGACGGTGTGTAGCAATGGATCCCGTCCGCCGCGGAAATCCACAAAAGGCCTTCAGTGTCCACGCGCAAGCCATCGGGCACCACGTCTACCTCCGCGACCACACGGCTGTTGCCGAGCTTCCTGCCATCGATCACATCAAATGCGCGCACATGGTGGGGGCGTGTGTCATCGAACCCGAAGCCGAAGCCCCGCGCGCGCCCGGAATCAGCGATGTAGAGGACCGTTTCATCCGGTGAAAAAGCAAGGCCATTCGGCCGATCGAAATCATCGGCGACCAGGTCGACCGCAGACGTGTCGGGATCGAGCCGATAGACGTTGTTGCCGCCGACTTCGCTCTCGGCCCGGATTCCCTCATAGTCGGAAACGATCCCATAGGGCGGATCGGTGAACCAGATCGAACCATCGGACTTGACCACGACATCATTGGGCGAATTGAGGCGCTTACCATTCCAGTGGGTGGCGAGAACTTCATACTTGCCATCCTTGCCGGTGCGACTGACACAGCGACCGCCATGCTCGCAGGAAATCATCGCCCCGTTTCGATCAAGCGTATTGCCGTTGGCGCGCTGCGATGGCTGCCGAAAAACTCTCAGCCCCCTGTCTTGCGACCACGTCATCATTCGATTGTTGGGAATGTCGGAAAAGCGAAATTCACCTATATCATCTAGCCAAACTGGGCCCTCGGCCCAGATAAAGCCGGTCGCGATTTGCTCCAGCGCGGCGTCGTCAGGAAAAAAAGACGCAAAACGCCGGTCATCTTGTGAAAGAAAGGGCAATCCTGCTTCCATATTCCGGCCCTCCCGTGCCGGTCCTAAATATTCTCAATTACTCTGTCTGACCCTCTGAAGCGGCCCGCACGCTTCCCCTACCCGTTGCGAGTGTGGCGGGGTAACTTTGGCGCCATGCGATTGCAGCAATGTGATGTAGCGTTTGCGTGTCCATTCCATATGCCTGACGAGCAGCTTCACCGCCCTCTCCAATTCACCGCTTTTGACGTGGTTCAGCAGGCGCTTGTGCTCGTCGAAGGACTTGTGGTTGAGTTCCGGGTCGCGCGAAAGACGATTGCGCAGCGCCTGAATGCGAAAGGCGATGACCATGAAGGCCTCGGACAGGAATTGGTTTTCCGCGACATCGAACATTGCCTGATGAAACGCTCCATCCAGAACGCGGTAGTCTTTGACATTGCCATTCTTTATCGCCGTGCTCATCCTCGCGACGATCTCGAACCAGCGCTGTGACAACGCCCCCTGATTGCGTTCCATGGCCAAGCGCAAGGCGGCAAGTTCGAGTATGGCCCGCATTTCGCCGAGTTGGACCACCTGATCGGCGTTCATCTCAAACACGAAAGTTCCGCGCTGGGGATGGATCTCGACGAGACCCTGGCGTTTCAGTTCAAGAAGTGCCTCGCGTACCGGCGTCTTGCTGACCCCAAGTTGCTCCGCCAATGCCAGTTCCGACAGGCACTCGCCGCTTTGCAGAACTCCACGAACGATGCGGCTGCGAATATGGGCAGCAGCCTGTGCGGTCAGGGAAGGTCCTCTTGTAACGGCCAGGGTCATATCTCACCCCCGAATAGAGTTTTCATATCTAAGGTATCACATACTCAGCACCTTGCGCCAAAACTTTCTTATGCCTCGAAGAATCTCGTAGAAAGCAATTTGGTTACAGGTTTTGGCGGTTCCGGCGATCACAACGATCCTGGAACAACGCGAACGACGGACAAGTACCCTCCATCGTGGCGCTGTCATTTCGATTTCAGCAGCCCCATTGCAAAAAAGTCTGCCAATGCAGTGAATTGGCCGGCGCGCGCCAATAGCCCTATGGACGCATACGAATGTCCAGATTGGAGTTAATCCCCTTTTTATCATGACATGAAGCAAGAACGGGAATAATATGCGCGGTCAAAATGGATTGGAAAAAATCCAAAAGGGGGGGCAGCGAGTGTCCATCAGTCAAGATACGAAACGCCGCAAGGCGCGCAATACGCCGACTGTAATCGTCATAGAACAACATACACTTGCACGTACAACCATCGTCCGGCTGCTCGAACACGAACTGACGGGCTGGGACTTTATCGACATGGTCTCTATCGAGACTCTCGATAGTGCTCTCGGAATGGACGTGCGTCTTATCGCGCTCGATCTTGCCGGGAGAACTCTCGACAGTGCAAGTCTCAATGATGATCTTGATATTATAAGAGATAGTTTTCCCGAGGCTTCGATAGCCCTTCTCTCCAACACGGATGATACATTCGTGGCCTCTCAGGCGCTCGAGATGGGTATCCGCGGCTATTTCACAACGTCCATCCCGATCGATGTCGCGCTTGCCGGGATGAGGCTCGTCCTCGCAGGCGGGGTTTTCTACCCGCACCCCTTGGTCGCACACGCAAACCGCTTGGCGATGCGGGACAAGCCCCAGGATGAGCCGCGCAGGGTTACCAATGGCAATACGCATTATCTGACTATTGCGGATTTTACCCCGCGCGAAGCGGATGTGCTCGCCGAGCTGCAATGCGGCCATCCAAACAAGGTCATTGCCGGCAAGCTCAATCTATCGGGGCATACGGTGAAAATGCACTTGCAGCACATCATGCGCAAGTTGCAGGTGCAAAACCGCACCGAAGTGGTGGCTCGGCTGGGTCAAAAGACGACATCCGATATTACTGCATCTTAGGTCACGTGTTTCATGGCTCACGCGTTTCCCCGCGATGTCTTTTCAAGCATCTCGCTTAGGGTTGCAGCTGCGAGCATCGTTTCAGCCAACAGTTTCTTGAGCTTGTGATTTTCTTCCTCGAGCGCCCTCAGCCGTTTGACATCGAAACCGACATTGCGGAACTGCAGTGATTGCCATCGATAGAAGGTCGGTTCGCTGATCCCATACCTGTGGCACACTTCCGCCACGGTTACCCCGGCCTGATGCTCCTTCAGGATCCCCATGATCTGATCATCATCAAACTTTCTCTTACCCATCACCGCGTTCCCTCGACGGATTCAAGTCAGGATTGTCTGGGGTACCAGGAAGAGTGGAGCACCGCGCCCCCCGGTAATTCGCCTTCCGCCTGTCTCAATCTTCACGGAACGCTCTGTTGAAACTGTCAAGGAGCGGTCTGACGGCGTAAAACGCCACGGTGCTCTCCCCTGTTTCAATCAAGGCTTGGGCAGGCATGCCAGGAACCAGCGTGACATCCCGCATCTTCGCCAGCCGTTCGTCGGTCACGCGGATCGTCGCTGCATAATAGGGCTGGCCGCTTTGCTTATCGACAAGACGATCGGCCGAAACATATTCGACCATGCCTTTTAGCAACGGAACGCGCCGCTGGTTATATGGAAGAAGGTGAACCTGTGCCTCAAGCCCCGGATGTACGACGTTGATATCCTCCGGCCGCACATGGGCCGAAACGATGAGGCGGTCTTCGCGGGGCACGAGATCGACCAGCGGTTCGCCTGCACCGATGACGCCGCCTGCGGTGTGAATGCGCAAATCCATGATCACACCATCCTCGGGTGCCCTGATCTGGGTCCGGGCAAGCTGGTCGTCAATCGCCCGCAACCTTTCGCTCAGTTGCACCATCTGGCTTTCGGTGTCGCGCAGCCCTTGGGCAACTTCGTTCAGCCGGTCGCTTTCGAGCTTCACAAGATATGCCTGGCTCTCGCTGATGACCTGATAGGCGCGGGAAACTTGGGCGACGACTTCACCGAGCTGACCATTGAGATCTGCCTGCTCGCGTCCGAGAAGCAGGAGCCTGCTCTTTTTCTCCAGCCCCTTGGTGACAAGCGGTGTTACCGTATCGAATTCCTGCCGCGCAATTTCGGCCCGCTCCGTCAATGCCGCTTTCTGCGCGGCGAGCCCGGTAATCTCCTGCTGGACCTGGTCCATCTTCTTCTGCGTAATCGCGATCTCGGACTGCATGACAAGGCGTCGTGTCTCGAAGATGCGCTGCTGTCCATCCAAAATCCCGTCAATTGATGGGTTCGTGGCCCTCAGCGCCTCAAGATCTGCGGTATAGGTAACGCGATCGCTGCCCTTCTGCTCAGCGCTCAGTCGTGCGTGGCTCGCCTTGGCGTCCCAAAGCTGTCCCTGGAGGCTGTCGCGCTCCGAGCGCGATTTCGTGTCATCGAGCTGGATGAGGACTTGGCCCAATTTGACCGCATCGCCATTCTTGACGAGGATTTGCCGCACAATTCCGCCTTCCAGATGCTGGATTGTCTTTCGACTGGTTTCCGGCTCGACGATACCTGCAGCGATGGAGGCGCTTTTCAACGGCGCAAAGACGGACCAGGTTCCAAGGCCAATGAAAAAGACACCGACCAGCAGGTTCCCCACAAGGGCGACATTTCGCAGCCTTGGCATGGGTGTAGCCGTGGCCAGCACCCCGTAGTTGGCGCCGTCCGCCGGTGCATAGGCGAGGAGCTTCTTCCCGTTACCTGACCGGGCAACAACCTGGCGGATTATGCTCATTGCGCCTGCGACTTTTACTGGAATGTCGAATTGAACAAGGGCCATGGTGCTAGCGTCTCCTACGTCCCTGTCCGCACGGGCGGTTGAAGATAAGTGTCATAAATCTCGTCACTATCTCCAAAAGCGTCGATGGTGCCGTTGCGCATGATGGCAATCTTGTTGGTGACAGGAAGAACACCCATCCGGTGGGTAATGATCACGACAGTCATCCGCCTGGCTCGCATGCGTTGGATCGCATTGAACAATATGCGCTCGCCGTCATAATCCAGGCTTGAGTTAGGATCATCGAGCACGACCAGTGATGGATTGCCGTAGGCCGCCCGCGCCAGTCCGAGCTGTTGGCGCTGGGCGCGCAGGAGCAGGTTCCCGCCCTCGCCCACGTCGGTCTCGTAACCCTTGGGCAGCCGCATGATCGTCTCGTGCAATCCGACGAGTTTGGCCGCTTCGATTGCCTTGCCGGCATCCGCGCCATCCAGTCGTCCGATGACGTCCTTGATTGCACCGCCGAAAAGTTCAATGTCCTGCGGCAAATATCCGATGTGGCGCGTGCCTCCGCAAAGACGCAAGGCGGATATGTCTACGCCGCCAAGGAGCGCACTTCCGCTTGTCGGCTGCAGCACTCCCGCCATGATCCGTCCAAGTGTCGATTTGCCGGATCCGGATGCGCCAATGAGCGCCACACAATCGCCAGGGGCCAGGCGCATCGTCACGCCTTGCAATATATGGCGATCGGCATAGGGCACCGCATAGCATACCTTGTCGAGGACAAGGCCACTGTGCTCAGGCACCGGCACCATGCGAGCATCGGCTCCAGATGCAACGGCAATCAGCATCTTGTTGAGACGCTTGAAGGCGTTGCGTGCGAATGCGAACGAGCGCCAGGCGCCGATTGCGCCCTCCACGGGGGCGAGCCCACGGCCGAGCAACAGGCTGGCGACAAAAATGATGCCGGGGCTGCTATTATTGGCAAGCACAAGCCATGAGGCTGCTCCCATCACCAGAATTTGCGTCAATGTGCGAATGGATTTCGAAAATCCGAGGATGATCTCAGTCCGGTGCATGGCGCTGTCCTGCGCCTTCCTTGCAACTTCTGCATCGCGGTAGACGATCTGCGCCGCGCCGTCCTGCATGCCCATGGCACGGATCACCTGGATATATTTGAGTGCCGTTCCAAACCGGGCATAGCTTCTAGCCAGCGCAACATTTGCGTGCGTGAGTGGCTCACGCGTGGCAAGTTCGGTGAGGAGCGCGAGCAACAGCAGTGCGATTGCGCTCACCATGCCGATCGCTCCGAGCAGCGGGTGAACGAGGAAGAGCAGAAGCAGGAAAACCGGCGCCCAAGGCACGTCGAAAAGCAGAGCGCTTGCGGGCGAATCGAGAAATTGGCGTAGCGAGGCGAGGTCGCGGTAGCAATCGGTGGCCGTGCCTGTGTCGGCTCTGGCCGCATATTCAAATGATGCGGAAAGCACCACCGGCCGCAATCGGTGATCCAGCCAGCTGCCGATGCGCGAAAGAGCCGCCCGCCGTACGATATCAAGCACAGATCCGACCACCACTGCGCCAGCGATGATGAGTGTCAACATCAGAAGGGTGTCAGAACTGCGGCTCGACAGGACGCGATCATATATCTGCAACAGATAGATCGACGGCGCGAGGAGAAAGATGTTGTAACCGCAACTGTAGATGAAAACCAGACCAAAGGCCCCAGCGCAGGCGCGAAGGGCTACGACCAGATGCGTCGGTTGGCGCTCGGATTGTACGATACTCGTTGTCATTATCAGATCCCGGTGCTCTCGGTACTCAAGGCAGACGCTTGGTCAGGCTTTCCGAAGGTGAGGACCGCCGGTTGATCCGGCGATCCTCTGGATATCATCTCATGAGCCGAGATCGTGCTGGTCAATAGACCCGAGCACGTTGATGAAATGGTCAAGCGCATTGTTGACCGTCGTGGTCTCGGTTTCAGGATTGACGTGTGCCATTGTTGCCTCGATGTTGCCACCCAAAGCCGCATTGTTGTTACCGCCATTGCCGCCGACGCCGGCGAGAATGTTGGCGTGCTGATCTGCACCAAGTTCATTCAGCTGGGTGCCCGTCGTGGCAGCAGCAACAGCTGCTACATCACCACCGCTTGTATTTCCCTGGCTGCCATTGGAAGTGGCTGCACCGCCTGCACCGCCTGCACCAAAGTTCGTAATTGCGGCCAGGAGGCCATCATGAGCCGAGGCGTCGCCGCCAGGTCCGCCGCCCCCGGCTTCCCAGTCAGCATGTTGCCAAACGCTATCGCCATTATACAATTTGGTGTGTGCGCCCTCTACAGTCTGCGATGCGTCGAAATACGCAACCGGATTGTAGTTGATATCGCCATAATTGTAGCCATCGCCGCCATTGCCGGCATTTGCATCGCCTGCATCAGAATGGTTGAGTTGGATCGTGTCAGACAATTGTGGAATAGGCATAACTATACTCCCTTTACTTTAGTTTTGTCCGTGTTTCTCCCACGGCCCAGTACCCAGCAGTCCTCGCCAGGCAAGATAACCGCCATACAACAGTGCTCGCCTTTTGAGCTGCGAACTAGCTAGATATTCGGGGACGTTCCTTTGGGTGGGGTATGGCGGCGAAGGGGGATGTATCGTGCAAACACCCAAATGGTTACATCCACACACGGTCGCGGCAGCCGCACGATTGCCGCACAAAATGCGCTGCTGCGCGCTCATGTTGGAATGGGAAAGACGTTCAGCCAGGCAGGTTCGAGCCTAGGCACAATCTATACGGAGCAGATTTGCTCTATACGTGAACCAATGAGAGAATATCGTCGACGAGGGCTGAATGGCCGTCCGAGAGGTTGCCTTCGCCGCCATGGCCACCAATTCCTGCCATTTGCAGCGCGTGCTGATCGTAGAGCACGTGATCCACCTGTTGGGCATCGGCTGTGCCGCCGGCAGGAACGGCGATATTGATCGGATGGAAATATCCGACGTTAACATCCACCATACTGCCATTCGAGAACCCCGTTCCGCCACCACCGCCGCCGCCATGGCTACCGGTGAAAATCGTATCGGAACTCAGGTTGAAGCCACCGCCATTGCCACCTATGCCAGCGATCTGGATGGCGCCCTGGTCGAATATCGCATTGTTGGTCTGATGGGCCTCGGCTGAGCCGCCTGCCGCGCCAATAGCAATATTGATCGGCGAGAAGATGGCGACATTCAGATCGATCATACTGCCGACGAAATAGCCGCCGCCTCCATGCCCTGCATACATGTCGCCGCTATAGGTCAGTGCAGTACCGGGCGCTGGGCTTGAATCGTGGATTGCCGTGTTGTGATCGCCGCCCGAGCCGCCAATACCGGCTATTTGTGTGGCACCTTGCAGCATGGCCGAGTTATTCGATTGATCGGCAACGGCATGGGCACCTGGGCCACCGGCCACAGCGGTATTGACCGGGGCGAAGACCCCGACGTCGGAACTCACCATACCGCCGTAGAATATTCCATTGCCGCCACTGCCGGCGCTATGGGGCCCGTCTCCGCTGCTTAGCACAGCGTTGCCGCTGCCACCGTCACCGCCGAGGCCGGCCATTTCCGTCGAATGCTGATACATCAGTCCGAGATTGCCCTGGTTTGCCTCGGCCGACGAATGCGGGCCGGCGATGGCGGCATTTGACGGCGTGAAGATCGCCATGGGCGTACTGCTGATAACGCCTATGGCGATGCCATCGCCACCACTACCGGCTGAACTACCAGGAACAACCTCCAAGGGAAGCCACGTCGGGACGAGCGCCAGATGCCCAGAGGCGGAACCCGGAATCGCGTTCTGGCTCGTACCTGTGGTGTTGAGCACCTCTTCCGTTGTAGGACGATTATCCGCCATTACCGTTACTCCACCCCAGTTGCAGGCACATGCCTCGTGAAGGTCGCTGAGCGCATGGTCCGACTTGCTCCCTATTGTGCAGGCAGATGAGGAAAAAGAAGAGCCTGCAATTCGTCTACAGCCATTTGGGCGTAGGGATAGCCATTCGGCCGTAGTCTTTTCCGGTCAATTCACAGCGCATTCTGCCGCAAGAATTGTCGTGGCAACCGTGCCTTAGGCGATTCGTTATACGATGGGACAATCGATCTAACCTATTGGAAAGAAAAACACTATTTCCCGTCAGGATAGCAACGGCTCTCAGCTATCAGGTGCCCAAACGCGCGATGAAGAATGAATGCACGAATTTGACGATGTTTGGGGTGTAGAGAAAATGCATCCAGTGCAAAAGCTTGGAACAAGGCCGAGAAAAAAGAATGTATGCCGCCTGTCGCCACTTTTGGCGACAGCAATCAAGTCTTTGAATTGTCTGAGGGAAAAGTGGCGCGAGTGACGGGGCTCGAACCCGCGACCTCCGGCGTGACAGGCCGGCACTCTAACCAACTGAGCTACACCCGCGCACTTTCGTACCGAACAATTTGTCCGGCGTGAGCGGTCGTTTAAGGGGTTCGAGGGGGAGTGTCAAGCACAACCGAACAGGAAAAATGCGATTGTGAAAAACTCTTCGAACAAATCATAAAAGTGTCGCAACCCTCTTGCCAATATCGCGCTAAACGCATAAACGCTCCCCACATAACCTTTGCGAAGGGCGATTAGCTCAGTTGGTAGAGCGCTTCGTTTACACCGAAGATGTCGGGAGTTCGAGTCTCTCATCGCCCACCATTTTTTCTCAGTACCTCGAGCTCTGGTCCTGACGATAGCGAGCAAACGCTGCCAGCAATGTTGCAAGGCTGACAGCGAGCAATAGCCTTGCAACAGGCTTTCTGTTTCTACCGTCTTGAGGTAATTAGCGCGGAACGGACGTTCCGATCTCGCAAGACGCGGTTCATAAAGTTTTAGTTAATCGAAGGCGAATCGTGGCGTTCATAAAGATCTGGCCATCCAAGGTCGTGGCGGATGTCTTCGGGAAGGCCCTCAAGCGCGGTCTCCGTTGCCCTTAGGTCGCGCGCTCGCAAATACCTGTCACGGGCTACCTCTGCGGCCTTGATCACAAGGTTCGCTCCGTTGACGACCGCCTCAGCAAAGCCGTTGAAGTGGTAATCATGGTTCTTTCGGTGCGTGTTCATGGAAACTCTCCTAAATCCAGCGGCCCAATCAAAGTTGCCGTATTGACTTGGCGGGTAGCTTCCTCCTAATTCATCATTCAATCAAACGAAATTGATGCATGCATTGAATCAATTAAATTGAAGTACGCGCAAAAATGCGGTTCAGGTCGTGCCTTCTGATGAACGAGTAATCCTAACGGGGACAGACTTGTATCCAGGTGTGCCAGAAGCTCTGTCAAAATGATTCAGCGCAATTACCCTGTTCATTTCGGGATAGTACCCAGCGACCGACCCGGCAGGAATATCGTATTCCACTGCTGTTAATCCCCGGATGATTTTGGGTTTGCTGATGAGGTCTCCAATTTCGGGCGCTGCCTCGACATCGATTTTGTCACCGTCTGACAAGCCTCGATCCTCAAGATCAGATCGGTTCAAAAACACAATATCCCTTCTGCCGAAGACGCCGCGATACCGATCGTCCAAGCCGTAAATGGTGGTATTGTACTGACTGTGACTGCGGATCGTTGTGAGCGTAAGAACGCCAGCTTGCGACAGACGGATATCTTCATCCAGACCAGACGCCACCATGAAGTTAGCTTTGCCGTTGGGTGTACGCCATTCGCGATGGGACGCTGGAACGTTCAGCCTGAAACCGCCCGGTATGCGAACCCTTCGATTGAACTCGAAAAAATCTGGAAAAACCTGTTCGATTTTTTCGCGTATATTGTCGTAATGACCTATCAATCCGTCCCAATCAATCCCGTGGCGATCGGCGAGAGTGGCTTTGGCAATGCCGGCGATGACGGCAGGCTCGGATCTTAGATGTTCACTGGGTGGGGTCAGAAATCCCCGCGATGCGTGGACCATCGACATCGAGTCTTCAACGGTCACGGATTGTGGTCCCGATGCCTGAAGATCGAGATCAGTGCGCCCAAGCACCGGCAAGATGAATGATTGCTTTGCGATCAAGAGGTGCGATCGGTTGAGCTTCGTTGCCATATGCACCGCAAGATCGAGCTTTCGCATGCCGTCAAAAGTCGCAGCCGGATCGGACATGGCCACCGCAAGGTTACCGCCAAGGCTGAGCAAGGCTTTCGACTGCCCCGCAACAATGGCTTTAATTGCCTCGACTGCATCGTGACCTTTGGCGTCAGTAGGCCTGAATCCGAAAGCGCGTTCGATTCCATCCAGGAGAGCCTTGTTGGGTATCTCCGTTATGCCCACCGTACGATCGCCTTGGACGTTTGAGTGACCACGGATCGGTGCAATCCCCGCACCCTCCCGGCCAATATTTCCGCGCAACATAAGAAGATTTGCGATCTGTTGTACGTTCGAGGTTCCGTGCCGATGCTGGGTAATACCCATGCCGTAGCAAACGATAACATTCTTGGCACGCGCGTAAATATCACCCGCGCTCTCGACGGCCCGCCGGGTTAGCCCTGACTTGCGCGTAATGTCCTCCCAACTTGTGGTGGAAAGGTCCCGCAGCAATGCTTCCAGCCCTTCGGTGTGCTGGTCCAAAAATGCTCGATCGAGAATACCGGGTCCACCCGCAGCGATATCGGCCTCGTCCAGTTCGATAACGCGCTTCATCATTCCTTTGAGCACCGCAACGTCGCCGCCCGTTCGTACCTGGTGGTAGGCAGATGCAATTGGCGTTGAGCTCATCGTGATCATCTCAATGGGATCTTGCGGGGCGGCAAACTTCTCGAGCGCTCGTTCCTTGAGGGGGTTGAAGACGATGATTGGCACGTTTCGTCGCGCAGCTTCATGCAACGTCGTCATCATCCGCGGGTGGTTGGTGCCTGGGTTGTGCCCGAAGCTGAAGATAGCGTCGGCGTAATCGAAATCTTCAAGCGTCACAGTTCCCTTGCCAACGCCTATGGAGTGCGGGAGGCCGACGCTCGTCGCCTCGTGACACATGTTCGAACAATCCGGAAAATTATTGGTGCCAAATGCGCGGACGAACAGTTGGTACAAGAAGGCCGCTTCGTTGGAAGCGCGGCCGGAAGTATAAAATTCTGCCATGTTTGGATCTGGCAAGGCATTCAGAGCTTTTCCGATCCTCTCGAAAGCGTCCTCCCATTCGATCGGAATGTAACAATCACTGGAAGCATCATACATCAGCGGATGGGTAAGCCGACCTTCGCCTTCCAGTTGAAAGTCCGACCACTCCCAGAGTTCGCTGACGGTATGAAGCTCGAAGAAGTCAGGGCCGACGCGTTTGGCTGTGGATTCCCACGTTATGGCCTTGGCCCCATTTTCACAGAATTCAAACGACGATGTATGCTTCGGATCGGGCCACGCACAGCCTGGACAGTCAAAACCGTCAGGCTGATTGGCTTTGAGAAGCGTTGCGGATCCTTGAGCCACGATCTGTTGCTCTTTCAACGCATGGGCAACGGCTTTCAAAGCTCCCCAACCGCCTGCGGCGGCATCATAGTTTTTAATGCCTTTGGGTCTCTTGGATTTCATCGTGTCCGACTTCCATTCGAGTTACTGATGCCACTGTAGATGCTCTGACTTCGTCATACCCGAGTCGGCAGAAGACGGCGTCTCTGCGCCAGGAGCGGACTCTACCGGAAGAGCTCCCTGTTAGGGCCAACATCGTTCCAGCAAATGAACATGATATGGTGTTTGGGTCGGCCAAAGCAATCGACTGTGCAGTATACAGCTCACGTAGAGTGAATGGCATCGTTCACACGCTAGCCTTATTTCCTTGGAGAAGGAGCCCGCTCGCGAAGATGCCCTCTTGGCAGCCTCCATGAATACCCGCGCCACTCGGCGCTTGCTCTGCCGGCAAGTGCAAGCAGGCACATTGTTTGCGCCTTGTTGCCGACTACTCTATTTCGCCTACGGGCCAGGCCTCTGCCAACATTGTGCGTGTAATCTCCAAGCAATTGCCCTTGACGAGAATAACTGAATCCCGGCTTCCCTAACCCTCAAAGCTCTTGTCTCCATTTAGAATGACCCGATCATCCGTGCCTAAAGGTGCCGGCCACCGTTGCTCAAGGGCGTGAAGTTGGGCGAAAGTACCTACAAGAACCACCTCGACGGCTACAACCAGATAGACCTGTTGTTGGGAAAATCACCGTCCGCACGTCATGAATTCTTCTACTTTGGCGGACCTCAGCTTGGTGCAGTTCGCATCGACGATTTCAAGTATCAGTTCTTCCAACAGCCGCAGGGTTGGCCCGGTGGAAAGGTTACAACAGACATGCCGACGATGGTCAATATTCGGCAAGACCCCTTTGAGCGGACACCCTTGATTGGCGAGCAAAGCCTCAATGACCTCGGTGGAGGTTACATGAATGATTTCTTTGCGCGCGAATTTTGGAGGTTCGTTAGTGTTCAGCAGGAGGTTGGGAAACTGGCGCTCACAGCCATTGACTACCCGCCGATGCAGGACCCCGCGTCATTTAACCTCGATGCCGTGAAGAAGCAGATCGATGCGGCGATCAAGAACAAGCCAGGCAACTGATTCTCTGAAGGGGCGGTCCCGGAGCAAACCGGGGCCGCATCTCAGTAGCGGATCAGGGACGCATGCCGTCAATCAGATGTGGACATGAAAACAGATTGGAAAAAAAATCTTCCGCAATTGGACGATTAATGTCCGCGGTTCCGCCAAGGAGCGAACTCGGCGCAATGTGCAGTGGGTATATTCGCTGAGCGGCAATTCTTCGGGCAATCAGTACTAACGTTGTCACCCTTCTGCGCCAGTGTTTCCCACGGCAGTCACTCGAACTCGTTCAACGATCAATGATGATGATCGTGCTCGCTCAAAGACATTCTTGCATCCTGCAGAAATCGGAACAATGACCCGACCAGCAAACATAACGATACAATGAACAAGACGCCTGCGCCCGGCTCATGGCGGTAACCCAAGAAGGCCACCACAAACCCAAACAACAAGAGGATCGCGATCCCGGTCGCACCGATGATCGCGAGTTGCAGGGATTGATTCAACAATATCTCGCGGCGCTTCAGCCGGGCGATATCTGCCTTTAGCCACGCCCGTGTGGCATCATCATCAGCAATTTGATTGAGGGCACGGATCCGGTCTGTCACCCCTGCCAACCGGTTGATCAGGATTGACACCAGAGCCGCAATTGCGGCCAGCAGAAATGCCGGGGCCACGGCATGAGAGATCATGGTCGAAAGTTGTTCGACGTTGACGGGCATATCTAAACTTGCCTGCTGCTAGCTAAACTGGACTCGTCGATGCTGAAGATGCCACCGTTCGAACTTTTCGGCAAACCGGTTTCGAACATGCGCTCGTGACCGTAGTCCTATCCGCTTGCCGGCCGCGACGGCCTTGTGACATTGCGGCGGCAGGGTTACGCTACCACTGCGGTCCTCCCGAGCAACGAGCAATTCTCATCGATCTCGGCTCAGGGGCCTGGCGACGGACGGAACGATGGAACCAAGGGTCATCCCAGAACGCAATCCCGCCTATCGTGCGAGTGCAAATCCATGAACGAGCCGCGCTGGCTGCCCGCACTCGCGATACTCGCCGTGCTCGGCCTGCTCGCAGTGCTGCCCCACCACGTTCGACTGATGCCGGTGTGGGTTTCCTGCGTCGTCGCCCTCGCAATTCTTGTGCCGATGGCCGTTGTCACGCTCACGACGGCGAATAGGCTGTGGCTACGCGCCGAGCGGACAGTGATCATTCTCTTTGCCGCTGCCTATGTCGCTAACACCACTGCGGAGCTGGCGGATATGATCGGCATTATCACGCTCCATCCGCCGGAAACCCGCTCAATTTCGCTTCTTTCTTCATCGCTTGCGATCTGGGTCACCAACGTTCTGGCCTTCTCCATGCTTTACTGGCAAATCGATCGGGGCGGCCCGAACTCTCGGGCAAGCAAGGTGAGCGCAAAACCGGATTGGCTCTTTCCGCAGGCGGCGACGCCCGAAATCGCATCAGCCGACTGGCGACCATTGTTCCTCGACTATCTGTATCTTGGCTACAACACGGCGACAGCGTTCAGCCCCACCGATGTCCTGCCGCTCACGCGACGGGCCAAGATGCTGATGATGCTCGAAAGCACGATCTCGTTGTTGACATTGGTCATCGTCGCCGCACGCGCGGTCAACGTTCTCCCATAATGGCGGGCTCATCGCCCACCATTTCCTCCGCCGATCTCCGTCGGCCACATATTCCGTCTCATTGAATTATTGAGCAGGGGCAGCAATTTGCTCTTTCGCGTGCAAGGTTTCTACTGCAACAATGGCGTCAGCACTCCTTCCAAGAACGCTGAACCACGGGAACCAGAAAATGCCATTCAATCGCACGTCTCGAATTGCCCTCGTCCTCGCAGCCACGCTCTACCCGGCGCTTGCCTACGCCCATGTGGGCATAGGCGACACCAGCGGATTTGCGCATGGCTTCGCCCACCCGGTTTCGGGTCTTGATCACATCCTGGCGATGCTACTCGTCGGTATTCTCGCCTTCCAGCTGGGCGGACGGGCTTTGTGGCTCGTTCCCCTCGCCTTCGTCACTATGATGGCCGTCGGCGGAGCGCTCGGCATCGCTGGCATCAACCTGCCGTTTGTCGAGCTCGGCATCGCTCTTTCCGTGATCGTGCTCGGTGCGGCAGTCGGCTTCGAAGTCAAGGCCCCGGTGGCGCTTGCCGTTGGCCTGGTCGGGCTGTTCGCCGTGTTCCATGGCCATGCCCACGGCGCCGAAATGCCGGCCACGGTCACAGGCCTCGCCTATGCAGGCGGATTCATGATGGCGACGGCCCTCCTCCATACGGTCGGCATCGCATTTGGATTTGGCATTGGTGGGATCGGCCGGCGGGTGGGCCCAAGCGCCGTGCGGATCGTGGGCGGCGTTGCCGCTCTAGCTGGCCTCGGCATTCTTACCGGGACGATCTGAGAGATAATGCTACGAATCAAAAAGGCCGGGCAATCGCTTGCCCGGCCTTTCCTTTTTGACGCTATCAGTGAGCGATTTGTGCAGTCGCATCGTCCTCAACGGCCGAGGCTGGCACATGCGCCGGCTCGGTCCATTCGATCGGCTCCGGCTGACGTATCAATGCGTGCTTGAGCACTTCATTGGCGTGGCTGACCGGAATGATCTCAAGCCCGTTCTTCACGTTGTCAGGAATCTCCACCAAATCCTTGGCGTTGTCCTGCGGGATCAGAACCGTCTTGATGCCGCCGCGCAGCGCGGCGAGCAGCTTCTCCTTCAAACCACCGATCGGAAGCACCCTGCCGCGCAGGGTGATTTCGCCGGTCATGGCGATATCCTTGCGCACCGCAATGCCCGTCAGTATCGACACGATAGCCGTGACCATCGCGACACCGGCGGACGGACCGTCCTTTGGCGTCGCGCCTTCCGGCACGTGCACGTGGATGTCACGGCGATCGAACAGCGGCGGCTCGACGCCGAAATCGATAGCCCGTGAGCGGACATAGGAAGCCGCCGCGGAAATCGATTCCTTCATCACGTCGCGCAGGTTGCCCGTCACCGTCATGCGGCCCTTGCCGGGCATCATGACGCCTTCGATGGTCAGCAGTTCGCCGCCCACCTCGGTCCAGGCAAGACCCGTAACGACACCGACCTGGTCTTCACCGTCGATCTGGCCGAAGCGGAACTTCTCGACACCGAGATATTCATCGATGTTGGTTTCCGTAACCTTCACCGCCTTCTTCTTGGTCTTCAGGATTTCGGTGACGGCCTTGCGGGCCAGTTTCATAAGTTCACGTTCGAGACTGCGAACACCCGCCTCCCGCGTATAATTGCGGATGATGGCGCGGATAGCCCCTTCCGAAACCGAGAACTCCTTCGGCTGCAATGCATGATCGCGGATGGCCTTGGGCAACAGGTGCCGCTTGGCGATTTCCAGCTTCTCATCTTCGGTGTAGCCGGCAATACGGATGATCTCCATGCGGTCCATCAACGGACCCGGGATATTCAGCGTATTGGCCGTCGTCACGAACATCACATTCGACAGGTCGTACTCGACTTCGAGATAGTGATCCATGAACGTGAAGTTCTGTTCCGGATCGAGCACCTCCAGCAAGGCCGATGACGGATCGCCGCGGAAGTCCTGGCCCATCTTGTCGATCTCGTCGAGCAGGAAGAGCGGGTTGGACTTCTTCGCCTTCTTCATCGACTGGATGACCTTGCCGGGCATCGAACCGATATAGGTGCGCCGGTGACCGCGGATTTCGGCCTCGTCACGCACGCCGCCGAGCGACATGCGGATATATTCACGGCCGGTCGCCTTGGCGATCGAACGGGCGAGCGAGGTCTTGCCGACGCCGGGAGGACCAACGAGGCACAGGATAGGACCTTTGATCTTGCTCGAGCGGGCCTGCACGGCCAGATACTCGACGATGCGATCCTTGACCTTGTCCAGGCCATAATGCTCGGCATCGAGGATCTCGTCTGCAAGGTTGAGGTCGTTCTTGATCTTCGACTTCTTGCCCCACGGAATGGACAGGAGCCAGTCGAGATAGTTGCGAACAACGGTCGCCTCGGCGGACATCGGGCTCATCTGGCGCAGCTTCTTCAGCTCCGCATTGGCCTTTTCGCGTGCTTCCTTCGACAGCTTTGTCTTCTTGATGCGATCTTCCAGTTCGGCGGCTTCGTCGCGGCCGTCCTCGCCGTCACCAAGCTCTTTCTGGATCGCCTTCATCTGCTCGTTCAGATAGTACTCGCGCTGAGTCTTCTCCATCTGGCGCTTGACACGCGAGCGGATGCGCTTTTCCACCTGGAGTACAGAAATCTCCGACTCCATGAACGACATGGCCTTCTCCAGCCGCGCACGCACGGACAGAATTGAAAGCATGTCCTGCTTTTCAGGAATCTTGATCGCCAGATGCGAAGCGACCGTATCGGCCAGCTTCGAATAATCCTCGATCTGTCCGGCGGCGCCGACAACTTCTGGCGAAATCTTCTTGTTCAGTTTGACGTAGTTTTCGAAGTCGGCCACGACCGAGCGCGCCAGGGCTTCGATTTCGACGGCATCTTCATCAGGTTCGGTGAGCGTTACGGCAGTGGCTTCGTGATAATCCTCACGATCGCTGAAACCGGTGATCTCGGCACGGGCGATACCTTCGACGAGAACCTTCACCGTCCCGTCAGGCAATTTCAGCAATTGCAGCACATTGGCAATGGTGCCGACCGTATAGATCGCATCAGCCTGCGGGTCGTCATCCGCGGCATTTTTCTGTGTGGCAAGCAGGATCTGCTTGTCGACGCCCATGACTTCCTCAAGCGCGCGAATGGATTTTTCGCGGCCGACGAAGAGTGGAACGATCATGTGGGGGAAGACAACTATGTCGCGCAACGGCAGAACGGCATAAAGCCCGCTCTCGCCACCCGCCGGTGTCTTCTTGCTTGCAACCGTCATTTCATGTCCTTTCTCAGGCCATTTGGCCAGATCGCCACACCCGGGTACCCTTTGTGCACGATTGTCCAAATCCGGATCCGATTTTGGGGATCATGCGTGGAGCGGCGTACAACCGGTTTGCAGCTTAACTGTTACTTGGAGTGGCAGCCTGCCTGTTTCAAGCATCCCGGGTCCAAGCTCATTCACAGAATCGTAATCTATCCTGCTCCTGCAAGAGCCAGAGCGCAATCTTTTGCAACGCAACACACCGTGGGAAAGGGTGTGTTTATCGTGGAAATCGTCGCTGCCAGCTCCGATATCCGCGGTGCGATGCAAGGTCCTGCACCATGGTTAATCAAACGTGATTTGTTTCATAGCGCAATTCATCCGGGTCACAAAACAGAAAAGCTCCGCATGATGCGGAGCGTTTCCTTTCCGGTCACAATATCTCCCACATATCAGGCGGAGACATTGCCCTTTTCTTCCTTGCGCTCGGAGTAGATGTAGAGGGGCCGGGAATTGCCCTCAACCACGTCACCCGAGATCACGACCTCCTGCACGCCGTCGAGCGTCGGCAGTTCATACATCGTGTCGAGCAGGATCTTCTCCATGATCGACCGCAGACCGCGCGCGCCGGTCTTGCGGGCAATCGCCTTTTTGGCAATGGCTTTCAGCGCGTCCTCATGGAATGTCAACTCGACGTTTTCCATGTCGAACAGGCGTTGATACTGCTTCACCAGGGCATTCTTCGGCTCTGACAGGATCTGTACCAAAGCCACTTCATCGAGATCCTCGAGGGTCGCGATGACTGGGAGACGGCCGACAAACTCCGGAATAAGACCGAACTTCAACAGATCCTCGGGCTCGAGTTCGCGGAAGATTGCGCCGACACGGCGGTCATCCGGTGCCTTGACCGCAGCGCTGAAGCCGATGGACGTTTTTTCGCCGCGGGCCGAGATGATCTTGTCGAGACCAGCGAAAGCGCCGCCGCAGATGAACAGGATATTCGTCGTGTCCACTTGCAGGAATTCCTGCTGCGGATGCTTGCGGCCGCCCTGCGGCGGCACGGAAGCAACGGTACCTTCCATGATCTTGAGCAACGCCTGCTGGACGCCCTCACCCGACACATCGCGCGTGATCGAGGGATTGTCTGACTTGCGGCTGATCTTGTCGACTTCGTCGATGTAGACGATGCCGCGCTGGGCCCGCTCCACGTTGTAGTCGGCAGATTGGAGCAGCTTCAGGATGATGTTTTCGACATCTTCACCAACGTAACCAGCTTCCGTAAGGGTCGTCGCGTCCGCCATGGTAAACGGCACGTCAATGATACGGGCAAGTGATTGCGCGAGATAAGTTTTGCCGCAACCGGTTGGACCAACGAGAAGAATGTTGGACTTCGCCAGTTCGACTTCATTGTTTTTCGATGCGTGGGCCAACCGCTTGTAATGGTTGTGCACCGCGACAGAGAGAACACGCTTTGCATGGCTCTGGCCGATGACATAGTCATCGAGAACAGCCATGATTTCCTGCGGCGTCGGGACGCCTTCACGGGATTTCACCATCGAGGATTTGTTTTCCTCGCGGATGATGTCCATGCACAATTCGACGCATTCATCGCAGATAAATACAGTCGGGCCCGCAATCAACTTGCGAACTTCATGCTGGCTCTTCCCGCAAAACGAGCAATAAAGCGTATTCTTGGAATCGCCGCCGCCGTTGCTGACTTTGCTCATTGCAGTTTCCTTTCAGTATCGGTCCCGCTCTCTCGGGGCCGCCACTTCCTCCAGGTGGAAGTGAATAGTCGTATGCAGAATAGGGTTTCCTAACTCACCAATAGCTTAACGTAACGTCTGTTGGCCTCTATGCAAGCCGGATGTGTGGCAGAAAGTCCGCATCAGGGTCAAAAAATGTTCATTTTCGACCCTGATGCCAGAATTAGCCGGTTACGTAGCGTCGCCTTCCAGGATCGCCCGGGATTCGAGCACCTTGTCGATGAGACCGAACTCGAGTGATTCCTGGGCGGACATGAAGTGATCGCGATCGAGCGTGCGTTCGATGGTTTCATAATCGCGGCCCGTATGCTTGACGTAAATCTCGTTGAGACGACGCTTGAGCTTGATGATGTCCTGGGCATGGCGTTCAATGTCCGATGCCTGCCCTTGGAACCCGCCGGAAGGCTGGTGAAGCATGATGCGGGCGTTTGGCAGGACGAAGCGCATGTCCTTCTCACCGGCCGTCAGAAGCAGCGACCCCATGGATGCGGCCTGTCCGAAGCACAGCGTCGCAACTGCCGGGCGGATGAACTGCATCGTGTCATAGATCGCCATGCCGGAGGTCACGACACCGCCAGGCGAATTGATGTACATGTTGATTTCTTTTTTCGGATTTTCCGATTCGAGAAACAGCAACTGCGCGCAGATGAGCGTCGCCATGCCATCCTCGATCGGTCCGGTAATGAAGATAATGCGTTCTTTCAGCAGGCGCGAGAAAATATCATAGGCCCGCTCGCCCCGGTTGGTCTGTTCTACGACCATGGGCACGAGGTTCATAGCTGTTTCGATTGGATCTCTCATCGGTGGGCCTCAGCGTTTGGAGAATACCGGGGTACAGGTGCCCCAAGATTCGTGGATTACACTTTCGATACATAGGGCGTTGCTACCCGGTTCCGCAAGATGCAGGCGTGCCATCCGTGGTACAAGGATGGGGTGTCACGCCGCCTCCGCCTTAAGCCAGCGCTCAAGCGAGGCAGTGTTGCCGTCCGCGAGGAACTGGGCGACGCGGCGCCCCACGGCGGCACCGAACTTGTAACCGTGGCCGGAACAGGCTGAAACTACGAGGCATTTGTCCATTTCCGTCGCGAAGAAACGTTTGTCGTCGGTGAAAGTGTAGGCGCAGGTGACGACGTCGGTGATCTTGTACTCGCCCAAGCGCTTCATCGGGGGCGAAAAACGATCGCGGATTGCCTCTCCCTCGCCTCGTGCCGGAATGCGGTCGAGATCGGCGTCTGGTGTCTTGCGTTTGTGCAAGCCGGTACCGAACTTCAGGCCGCCGCCACCGCTTGCAGGAATGATATAACCATCGGTACGGCCGCCGACATCAAGGATCACAGGCGAACTTTCCCAAGCCGCCTTTAGATCCGCTGGCGGATCGAGATAGACGAGCGCAGTGCGATAGGTTGTGAGCGTCGTTGCCAGATGAGGAAAGAGTTTCAGAACCCAGGCACCCGCCGTCACAATCACCTTGTCGGCGGCAATGACCGTGCCATCGGCGAGGCTGACGGAACCCGCCTCGCTATCCACGCCCACCACCTTGGTATCTTCAAGGATCGTGGTTCCATGTGCCCGCAGCCAGCGCGCAATATCCGCCGCGATCCGCTTGCAATGCAGTGCCCCGCCCTCCGGCGAGAAGAAAGCATAGCGAAATGTGCCTTCATCCAGATAGGCGTAGCGTCTGGCTGCTTCGCGCGCATCGTAAAGTTCCAGCGGATAGCCACCTTGCTCAAGGCCTTCGCGAAATTCTTCCGCTTCGTCGCCCGCCTCCCGCGATATGCAGATGATGCCTCGGGCATCAAGGTGGGCTGCGCCTATGTCCAGCCAAAGGGATTGCCACGCATCATAAGCTTCCGATATCGCATCGGCGTAGCCGCCTGCCTTGCCGTAGGCGCGGCGAATAATGCGATGATGATCCCCTGACGCTGCCAGTGGATTAGGGATTGTCCGCCCTTGCTCAATCATCGTCACGGCGTGGCCCGCCTTGGTCAATGACCACGCGGACGACAATCCGGCTATTCCTGCGCCGACAATGGTGATTTTCATGATTTTATCCTGCTATGCCTTGGGAGTGAGCGAGATTCGGGCGAATATGAATCGCTTTGTGCCAGATGCCCAATGGCAGGGTCAATTTTTGCGGAGAATGGAATCGTCTTTGATGCTGCAGTCCCGTCCTCCTTCATTTCATTTTGACCCGGCACGCAGGCGTTTGTATCTCGATCCGCACGACCGGACATTTTTCCAGAACCCCTATCCGGCCTATGGACTGCTGCATTCGGAAACGTCGTGCTTCTTTTGGGAGGATTACGGTTTCTGGTGCTTCATCGGTTATGACGCAGTCAGCCGGCTCCTGCGTGACCGGCGCTTTGGGCGTGAGAAGCGCAACACCACAGCGGATTCGCAAGGCTATATCGGCGATCGATCACATTTGAAGGACTTCGATCATGCCGAAAAGTTCTCGATGCTCGAATTGGAGCCTCCCGCCCATACAAGGCTGCGAACGCTGGTAAACCGGGCATTTGTCTCTCGCCAGGTCGAACGCCTTCGACCGCGGATCGAGGCCTTGTCGCACGCCTTGATCGACGCTTTCGAGCGAAATGGCAAAGCCGACCTCATCGCCGATTTTGCAACGCAGATCCCGGTGACGATCATCGCGGAAATGCTGGGTGTTCCCACTGAAACGGCGCCGCAACTGCTCGACTGGTCGCATCGCATGGTGGCGATGTACATGCACGGCCGCAGTCGCCAGTCAGAAGACAGCGCCAATGCCGCAGCGGCAGAGTTTTCAGGATTTCTGCGCGACTATGCCGGAAGGCGCCGCGCCGCGCCTGCCGATGATCTTTTGAGCCTGCTGCTTGCCGCCGAAGCCGATGGTGCAAAGCTCTCGGAAGACGAACTGATCACGACGGCAATCCTCCTGCTCAATGCCGGACACGAGGCAACGGTGCACCAGACCGGCAACGCGGTGAAAACAATCCTCGAAAGCGGTTCCGACCCTGCCGTCTTGTTTGCCGATCCCGAGAGCACCGCAAGGACCGTCGAAGAATGCATCCGATATGATGCACCGCTGCACATGTTCACCCGCTACGCCTATGAGGACATCGACCTCGGCGAAGGCATTCGGCTGAAGCCAGGCGACCAGGTCGGGCTGATGCTGGGCGCCGCCAATCACGATCCGCTGGCTTTTACTTCGCCCGAGGCATTCCAGCCCAACCGGAGCGACCAGAAGAACCTCTCGTTCGGGGCGGGCATTCACTTTTGCATCGGCGCGCCGTTGGCGCGGCTGGAACTGCAGGTTGCGTTGAAGGTGCTTTTTGATCGCTTTCCCACCCTGCGGTTCAAAGATGGGCCCGTTTATCGTGATACCTATCATTTCCACGGGCTGGAGCGGTTGGACGTGGAGTGGTGATCAAAGCCTGATCACATATTCTTTGCGCGTGGTCTGGAGCACTTCCCAGGTTCCGCGAAAGCCCGGACGCAGTACGAAACTGTCGCCCGCCTCCACATGACGTTCCTCGCCGTCGTCCGAACTGATGATCGAGCGCCCGGACAGGATGTGGCAGAACTCCCATTCATCATAGACGATGCGCCATTTTCCAGGCGTTGCCTCCCAGATGCCGGCATAGATTCCGCCCTCAGCCTCGTCGCAATTCCAGGTACGGAATTGCGGATCGCCGGCAATGATACGCTCCGGCTTTGGCGCGCCGTGCTCGGGTTCAATGCCGTTACAGTCGATTTTTATAAACGATTTCATCATCTTAACCAGCCTTTGCGAGCGCTTGTTCGAGATCGGCGATGATATCCTCTATGCTTTCGATGCCGATGGAAAGACGCACGACATCCGGGCCAGCGCCAGCCGCGGTCTTTTGTTCATCACTTAATTGCCGATGGGTGGTCGAGGCCGGATGAATGACCAGCGATTTCGTATCGCCGATATTCGCTAGGTGGGAGAACAGCTTCAGCCCGTCCACGAGTTTCACCCCCACGTCGTAGCCGCCTTTGAGACCAAAGGTAAATACCGATCCCGCACCTTTCGGGGCGTAGTGCTGTTGCAAGCCGTGATAACGATCTTCGGGTAGTCCGGCATAGCTCACCCACGCGACTTTCTCGTGTCTTGTCAACCACTTGGCGACCGCCAAGGCATTATCGGCATGGCGCTGCATGCGTAGCGGCAGCGTCTCGATCCCGGTCAGAATCAGAAACGCGTTGAATGGTGAAAGTGCCGGGCCGAGATCGCGCAGGCCAAGCACGCGGCAGGCGATGGCAAAGGCAAAATTGCCGAAGGCTTCGTGCAGGATCACGCCATTATATTCGGCGCGCGGCTGCGACAGCAGCGGATAATTGGCGGATTTCGACCAGTCGAACGTACCGCAATCGACGATGATGCCACCCATGGAATTGCCATGGCCACCGAGGAACTTCGTCGCGGAATGTACAATGATATCAGCACCATGCTCAATCGGCCGGATGAGATAAGGCGACGCCAGCGTATTGTCGACGACCAACGGAATCCCATGTCGGTGGGCGATCTCGGCAATGGCGGCGATGTCGGTGATGACCCCGCCGGGATTGGCGATGCTCTCGATGAAGATCGCACGGGTCCTGTCGTCGATCTGGGCCTCGAACGAGGAAGGCTCATCCGCCTCCGCCCAGCGCACGCGCCAGTCAAACGACCGGAACGACTGGCCGAACTGGTTGATCGAGCCGCCGTAAAGCTTGTTCGCCGCAACGAAATTGTCGCCGGGTTGCATCAGCGTGTGAAAGACCAGGAGTTGCGCCGCATGGCCTGACGCAACGCTGAGGGCGGCCGTCCCGCCTTCAAGTGCCGCTACACGTTCTTCCAGTACCGCATTGGTCGGATTGGTGATTCGCGTATAGATATTGCCGAAAGCTTTTAAATCGAAGAGCGATGCCGCATGATCCGCATCATCGAAGACGAAGGCGGTCGTCTGGTAGATGGGCGTTGCCCGGGCTCCGGTTGCGGGGTCGGGCTGAGCGCCAGCATGGACCGCAAGCGTTTCTATTCCGGGTGCGCGGTGCGCCATGGTCGTCCTCCTGTCGGGAAATTGATCGGATCAAGCTATGGGATCGCGACGCTGGGGCCAAGCGCGTATTTCCGCAACCGAGGACAATCCAATTTCACCCGCCGATTGAGATTCGCGTACCAATTTTGGCAGTTCTTGTGCAAGAATCGGAAATTCCTCGGCAAGAATGCGGTGAATCCGCCAATATCCGCCCAGGATCGGCTGAAAGTCGTTCCATTTTTGCGTGGTACCACCAAATAGGAATTGAACGGACGTTTCATTCCCTGGAAAGGTTCAGGATTCGTCCATACCGAGCAGGGCATACTCGATCGCCGGACAGCGATCCATGACCACGGTTATTCCTGCGGCCTCGAGTTTGCCTGCCGCCTCGTCATGGCGAACTCCAAGCTGCGTCCAGAAGATCCGCGGTCGCTGCGCCAGCGCCAGCACCTCCTCGGCCAGATCCGGAATGGCGAAGGAGTTGCGGAAGACGTCGACCATGTCGATCGGTTCCGCAATATCGGCAAGACGGGCATGGACATCCTGGCCGAGGAGCTGCTTGCCCTTCTGGCCCGGATTGACCGGGATAACGTGATAGCCTTTGGCAAGCAGGAACTGCATGACCGTGTGGCTTGGCCGGGTCGGGTTAGGCGATGCGCCAACCAGCGCTATGGTTTTGACCGAGGAAAGAATGCGGCGAATGTAACTGTCGGAATAATGATTGTGATCCATAAACGCTTTACTCGCCTTTCCACTCGGGTTGACGCTTGTCTATGAAAGCATTGATACCCTCTTCCGCATCGGGCGCCGGCATATTCTCCACCATCACCTGCGCAGCATGATCATAGGCTTCCCCCAGGCCCATCTCCGCCTGCCGGTAGAAGGCTTCCTTGCCGATCTTCACGGTCAAAGGTGATTTCGCTGCAATGGTTTGAGCATATTTCCTGACGATCGGACCGAGATATTCCTGCGGCACGACCCGATTGACCAGCCCGAACTCGCGCGCCGTCGAGGCGTCGATGGTCTCGCCGGTCAAGAGCATTTCCATCGCCTGCTTGCGCGAGACATTGCGCGACAGGGCCACCATAGGCGTCGAACAGAACAGCCCGATATTGACGCCCGGCGTGCAAAAAGTGGATTTGTCGGTGCAGATGGCAAGGTCGCAGGACGCGACCAATTGGCAACCCGCAGCGGTCGCGAGCCCGTCGACCGCGGCGATGACCGGCTTCGGGTGGCGGACGATCGCCTGCATCAGCTCTGCACAAAGGCGCATGGACATTTCGAAGAACCCCCTGCCCCGATCTGCATCCTTGCGGTGCGCCGTCAGTTCCTTCAGGTCATGGCCGGCCGAAAACAGCTTCAGCCCCGAGTCGAGAATGATAACGTGCACGGCCTCGTCTTCCCGGGCCGCTGACAGACGCTCGAGCAGCAATTGCATCATCGCCATGGACAGCGCATTGGCCGGCGGGTTTTGCAGCGTCAGGCGCACGATTGCGCCCGACAGCTCGTACCCGACGATCGGCTCTTCCTTGCGG
Organism: Hyphomicrobiales bacterium; assembly: GCA_900473175.1. GTDB lineage: Bacteria > Pseudomonadota > Alphaproteobacteria > Rhizobiales > Rhizobiaceae > Phyllobacterium. The sequence goes on from UCKM01000004.1 coordinate 120,766, forward strand.
ATGGCGCGGACTTCTCCCATGTCTTTCCCTTCGGCAGTTATCGTGTGGACGGTGCCCAGAGCTCATAGAACGGCTTCAACGTGCGCAGGTGGCGCTTGACGATAGCCATATTCTCCGGTGTCGGTTTTGCATTCTCGACCCGGGCAAGTCCAGCCCGCAAGCCCTCGATCATATCCGACTTTTCCTTGTCGGAGAGGTTTGCCATGGTTGGGATCGTACTGATCGCCTTCTCGACTTCCTGGCGCGGATCTGAGTTCGTCGCCCAGTGATAGGTGACCATGATTGTATTGGTCGTATCGACCCAGTCGGCAAAGCTGGCAAAGCCGTAATCCGCCGAGGTCTTGTCGAGGATTGCCGTCCGCTGCCTCGCCTCGCCCCTCCCGTCCAGTTCCCTCACCTTGGAGGCGACGGGGGCAAAGCCATAGAGGAAACGCGTGATCATATCCTCGGTCAGGACAACCGGGCGCTGCGGCAGGCTGAACGGCTCGATCGCTTGGGTTGGCAACGGCGGGGTCTGCGTAGCAAGGACGCCGACATAGACGAGCGCGGCGATACACGATGCAACAACTAATCCTGGCGGTTTCATGCTCTCATCCTTGTCAAGACGATGCAGTTGCCTAGAAATAGCAGTGAAATGTTCAAGAAGACAGCCGGGAGAGCCATTGTGGGGCCAATGATGGACGTGGAAGCCTTGTCATCCTTTCTGAAGCGTGAATTTCCGCAGGTGAATGCCGATGGAATGGCCTTTACGGTCACCAGTGCCGGCCCCGGATACGCATCGATGCGGCTTGATCCGATGGACCGGCATTTGCGCCCAGGCGGGACGGTCTCCGGCCCGACACTGTTTGCCCTCGCCGATCTCACCGCCTATGTCGCAATCCTCGCGCAGATCGGGCCTGTGGCACTCGCCGTGACCACCAATCTGAACATCAATTTTCTGCGCAAACCGGAATTGGGTCCGATCGATGCGATGGCAAAGCTGCTCAAGCTCGGAAAACGCCTCGCGGTTCTCGATATCACCATGACCAGCGCGCTCAGCGGCGAACTCGTTGCACATGCAACGTCCACCTATTCGATTCCCCCGGCCGCCGAAGCGACCGGGGGATAGTGTTCATCTATTCGATGATTTGCACCGGCTGCGCCCGCTCCATCTTGATTGGGGAGCGAGCGTTGAAGAAATTCTCCACCTCGGTGAAGTTGAGATAGCCGTCATGGTCGCGATCGATCTCGGCAAAGTGATCGGCAAGAAAACCCCAGCCGGCATCGACGCTCTGCTGTGCGGTGAGCAGATGGTTGGACTTGCCCGCCGCCGCATCGAATTTTTGCCGGAGCTGCTTGTCGATGGACGCCTGGATCGAAGCGGCGTCGGGTTTGACAGTCGCCGCGCCCGGCGGCAACGGCCGCTTGTCGAGGCGATCGCCCGCGTTGGCCACCCCGGCCATGCCAGCGCAAAGAATAAGGAGAGCTGTTACTTTATGGATGTCCATTGTGCGAGCCTCCTAGTGCCTGGCGATTGCTGGTGCGGAAAGGGAAGCCGGCAGCGTCGTTGCCGCGATCACCGGTGGCGTTGCGGCAGGCTTGCTGCCGCCATAGGGCGGATCATCGTAGAACTTTTCCAGCGTCTTGATCAGGGGAACCCGTGCCTCCTCCGAATAATAGATCATATGGCCGCCCTCGAACGACTTGACCGGTATCCGGTCGAGAAGTGTGGTCCCCGTTTTTTCATCCAACACCACGCCCTTGAGGGAAAGTTCCGAACGATAGAACGGAGTTACGGTGTCATAATAGCCATGCACGGTTAAAAGCTTGATGGTTGGATCATAGCCGAGGGTAGCAACGATGTCGGGAAGACCATTTCTTATGACGCCGTTGTCTTCCCACAGTTCGGATGCCAGGGATTCGTTATCATTCCAATCCGCAGCCCAGGATGCAGCTACGTATTGGGAGCTGGATTTGTAGTTCACGAAACTTGGCAAATAGGTTGTCATATCCTTCTGCAGCGCCACATCATCATAAAAGTTAAAGTCATAAGGAAGACTGATTGGGTTTCCATCACTATCTGTATCGAGCTTGATATGCGTTCTTGCATCATAGGCATTGAAATCATAGCCCGGCGCCCAATAATTGCCGGCCAAGTAACTCAAGGATGGATAATAGTAAAAGACTGGACCTAAATAGGGGTCCAAATCTGCATCGCTTTTTAAATAGGTGAATGGGCTAGCGTCATAGTTGGCGGCGGCGAACTGACGTAGTTTTTCGACATATTCGTCAGTGGGCATATTACCCCGAGCTGTAGAAACCTTGAGATAATCCGCGACCATCGCTAAGGTGGGGAAAAGGCCCTCCCTGTCGTCGGCTCCGTAGTCGAAGGCTGGCGAATGGAAAACCACGCCGCTGAGGATGGTCGGCTTCAGGTCAGTATCAGGCTTTTCGTAAACGCCAGTTCCTGCTTCGTACAGCGCATGCGCCAGTTTTGGAACGCGAATGCCGCCGCCATAGGATTCGCCATAGAGGTATTTTGGCGATCCCTGGCGCTTGTTGGCATTGATGTAGCGGATAATGAAATCGCGGGCGATCCCGACGTCAACATCCGTTCCCCAGAAACTTTTGTTGGTCTTCGGCGCAATCGCCTCTGAGAACCCGGAGCCAACCATATCAACAAACACCAAATCGGATTTACCCAATAGCGATTCCGTATTGTCGATCAACGGGAAATCCTGTGGCGGCGCCTTTGTCCATTCGGGCTTGACGTTCCGACCGTCGACAAAGGCCCGGATTGGCGCGAACGCTGCCAGGTGCAGATACATGGACGAGGCCCCCGGCCCGCCATTGAAGAAGAATGTAACAGGCCGGTTGTTCGTCGGTAAATCATCGCGCGTGTAGGCCGTATAAAAGATCGACGCCTGCGGATCTTCCTTTTGCGGGTTCTTGGCAAAAGCGGTCAGATGGCCTGCCGACGCTGTATACCAAATGGTCTTGCCGTCGATCTGCATGTTGTGATGTTTGACTGCTGGCCTTTCATCGACAGCGGCGGCGAGCGATCCATCCGGATGGTAATTATAGGCGGTGGGATCGTTGAGAACGAAGTCGTCCGGGGCGTAGAGGAGATAGGCTTCCTCCTGCAAACCAGCACCCGCCATCAGTATTGCTGCCTGCCGCGTTTCTTCAACTTTTGAAGCGGCTTGCAACAATCCGGCCTGTTTCAAAGCCTCGATGGCCGCATCGTCTTGCCCTGTTCTGATCAGCGCACCAGCCCCGGCAATGACTTTGTCCGCCAAAGCCTTGAGCTCACTCTCCGTCGTGGCTTTTTTTGCAATATTTGCCGCGATGCTGGCTTCGAGCTCGCTTAGTTGCCCCTGCGCGGCAGAGAAATCCGCAAAGGTGCCGGATGTATCCGTTTTTGAGATTGTTGAATCTGAGCCATCGCACGCAGCAAGGCCGAGCAGCGATAGCAGCAATAAATGTTTGTAATTCATTGTGCAAAAATACCCGTTGGCAATCGGATGACTGTTTCAGACGCCGCCCGGGCCATCAATTCGCCTAAAGTCTAATCAGAGATGTTTTTTGCCGGTTTATGCACCATTATACAATTATCCATTCCACTTAACCCCTAGAGGTTAGCCCACGAGGGTGTGCATCCATGCCTGGCCCGATCTGGTAAAATCGCGCGCAAAACAATGCCAGGGGTGTTGAAATGTTCGAAGTGCGTGATGAAGCGATTTTGATCGTGATCGCAATCGCTACAGTGATCGGAGCCTACATATTCTATGGAGTTTCAGTCGCGCAACTCATGGCTTTTTAGGTCGCTGAACCGCCGTGCCTTTGGCACAGTCTGGCGAGTAGGTGCATGGCGGTTCGTAACCGCCACTCCCAGTTTTGGGAAGATTCGCAAGCCGCGAAACAGAACCGGTTCTAATTCAACAAGAATGGTTCTAGGTTCCGTCCATGCGGTCAGCGATCTATTGAACAATGCAAGAATTCGGCGAGAAATTGCACAGACAATTTGGATGGGGCGCCGCCACGTCTGTCGTCCTGCATTCGTGCGTCATCTTCCTGTTGCTGTTCCACTTGCCGGCAGCAGCGCCGAAGCCGCCGCAGGAACAGCCCATTCCGGTCAAGGTGGTGCCCCCGCCGCCTGAACCGAAGTCCGCGCCACAACCACCGCCGCCCCCACCCGCAAAGAGCCCGGCAAAAGACACGTCAAAGCCAATGCAGGCATTCGAGTCTGCGGCGGCCAAGGTCGACCAGAAGGAAACCGGGCCGTCTCCGGCTCCGGCGGGCGACCCAGAGGCGAAGGTGGTCACGCCAACACCCGACAACCCCAACAAGCCCGACACCGCGACGGCGGAAAACAACGCTGAGGCCAAGCCGGTCGAGCCCGTTCAGCAGCTTGCCGCCGTCAATCCTGCCAAGGAGCCAGGCGAAACGGGAGCGCCGGAGATCAAAATGCCGCCCCAGACCCCTCAGCCGAAACCCCTGCCGGACACGCGGAAAACCCCGAAGCCGGCGAAGCCCGCGAGCAGCAAGGGCGCGGGCAAGCTGGTCGCAGCACGCGAACTCTACTCGCCCAAAGCGTTGTTCGATCCGCGGGTCCTGCAGGCAATCGGCAATCTGCCGCCGAAGGGACGTATCAAGCAGCTCTGCATGATCGAAGCGCTGGAACAAATTCGCCGCCAGCGACCCGGTGCTTTCCCGGATATTCTCGTGCCCTACGGCGAGACAGGCGGCGCATTTACCGACTATGCGCTGAATGCGCGAGGCGGCGCCTTTCGCTCCAGATCCGACTGGTACAATGTCGACTTCAAGTGCAGGGTCGATGCGGATCGCGCCGAGGTGGTTTCGTTCAGCATCGCCATCGGCGACATGGTGCCCAAGAGCGAGTGGCCGGCGCGGCAGTTTCCCCTGGACTGACCCTGCCCGTCATGTAATCGCCAGTTGGCCCAAGTGGCAATCCAGATACTTTCGCGGCCAATCGCTTCCCGTTACTGTTACGTACTTGTCCGGCTTACGTACAAAGGGAGATGATGCTTCGGTTTCAAACTGGCAATTTAGAGCTGGAGCAGGTTCATGAGTATGTCTTTGGATGCAGCGGCGGAAGTCTTCCGGCAGGCGATGCGGGAAACGGTCAAGCGCTACTCGTTATGGTACCTGATCCAAGGGGTGCTGCTCGTCGTTGCCGGTGTTCTTGCGATCATCTATCCCGTTCTCTCATCGGTGGCGGTCATCCTCATGCTTGGCTGGCTCCTGATTTTCAGCGGCATCCTGCAGGGCGTCGGCCTGTTCTATGCCCGGCATGTGCCGCATTTCTGGCTCCAGCTCGTTTCGGTATTCCTTGCGGTGCTGATCGGCTTCCTGTTTCTGCGCGACCCCGCGCAAGGTCTGGTCACGGTCACGCTGCTCCTCGTCGTCTTCTTCATGATCGAAGGCATTTCGAAGGTGATCTTCGCCCTGACGATCCGCCCCTTCCCGCAATGGGGCTGGGTACTGGCGAGCGGGATCGTCGGCATCCTGCTTTCGCTGCTTCTTCTGGTGAGCCTGCCAGTGACGGCGCTGTGGCTCGTCGGGCTGCTGCTGGGCATACAGCTGATCAGCGTCGGTGCGGCGCTCGCCCAACTCGCCTGGCAGGTACGCAAGAGCAGCTAGCAAAAGGCTCTAGTTATCAGGGTCGTCCGGCGGGCAAGGCCAACTCGCCGGAGCCTTGAGGCCGGAGGGAAGTTTCGTCTTGGCGTCGCCGCAAGCAAGATCAATCTGTCCCTGATCTAGACCCTGCGCGGCGGAAAGATCGAGCCCTTCAATCCTGGTCAGGTACATGAAGGCGCGGTCAAAAATCAGCGGACCTTCAAAGGTGGCATGGCTGAGATCAGCGCGTGAAAGATTGGCGAGCGAAAATCGTGCGCCGGTCAGGACCGCTTTGTCGAAGTCCGCACGTCCAAGCTCCGCCTTTTCGAAGTTCGCACCGGTCAGCCTGGCGCCGCCGAAATTGGCGCGCTGCAACTCCGCACTGGCGAACGACGCACCGTCCGCAGAAATCTCCGCGAAGTTGCTCCGATAGGCTTCGACCTTGGAGAAATTTGCCTTCTCGGCATGCGCACCGGCGAGCAGCGCGCGAACCAGCGTCGCCTTCTCCAGATTGGCCGATTTCAGATTGGCGTTGCTGAGGTCGGTTACGGCAAAATCGGTGCTGGAAAGATTGGCGCCCTCAAGTTCGCTGCCGGGAATCATGATGTTGCGCTTGTTGCAATCGCTCCAGTCCAGACCGGGCGCAGCGATGGCGCTGCAATCTGCCGCCGCGGCGGGGCCGGATAAAGCCAGTGTTGAGACGATCGTCAGCGAGAATGCGACTACCGCGAAGGCAGCGGACGATTGTTTGGACGCTGCGGCCGATCCAGTCGCCGCTGCTTCAACAAAGACACTCATACTGCTGCTCCGATTCTTTGTCGCATATCGTTCGTGCTGGTCAATGTCAGGTACAGCATAGCGCAGCCCACCCGCGAAACCAATTGATTTGACACGAAAAAGCCGCTTCGCCCCGACAAGGACAAACGGCGCCTACGGCACCAGGGCGTCGAGCTCCGGCAGCAGCACGACACTTTCTTGCTCATTGGGATCAGTGCGGGCGATGATCGCCGTACAGGGCGTGCTGCTGAGATTGGCCGGCAAATGCGGAACACCAGCCGGGATATAGAAAAGCTCGCCCGCGTGCACGACAACGTGCTCCTTCAATTGATCACCGTACCAGGTATGCGCTTCGCCTGACAGCATGTAGATCGCCGTTTCGTGCGCTTCGTGCAGATGCGCCTTGGCCCGCATGCCCGGCGGAATGGTCAGAATGTGCATACAGATGCCAGTTGAGCCGACTGTCTCCGCCGCAATGCCCTCGAAATAGCTGAGCCCCTGCTTGCCGCCATAGGTGTGGTGGGGTTTGACGATACGGCAGGTGGGTTTTGACTTTGCGTCCATCATTGCCTCCCTCGAGATCAACGTTGCCTCGAAACATAGCACGCAACCCACATAGGCGTTGGCGTAAAAACATGCATCGACCCTTGCGGCTTAACCCGAGCGGGTGATGCGCGGGACCCCAAATTTCAACAATATCCTGAAAGTAGCGCCGATGTGCGATTCGCCGCGTTCCCTAAGCGTACCTGCGTCAAATCCTTTGCTCATGCACACAGGAGAACAGGATGCCGGACCGACACGAGTTTTACCGGACCGAGATTTGCGGCCGTATCTTCACCGGAACTGTCTATGCCGGCGGTCCCTATCTGAAGATGCTGGAGAGCCGGACATTTGGCCAGGGCGTGCCGCTTGGAAGCGCCCTGTCGATTTCACGCAGCGCCGGACGGCGCTACTACGCCATCTGCCAATATGAGGAGCCGATGATCCTGCTGCCGCTGTTTTGTGATGAAGACGTGGAAATCCTTGGCCATGAATTCGGCATTCCCATCGCCGGCCGGCTGCAGGCGGTGTCATTTGCGAAAAGCCCCGCCTGGAGCGCCCTGAAAAAATGGGTGAGACGGCATCCCGATATCGCCCGAGCCTGCGCCAAGACCGAGAGCTTCGTTCCCGGCTGGCATGAGATGGATTTGGGCTACGGAGCAAATCCGGCACGCGGGTAAAACCGTAAAGAGGGGGGCTGCGCCGCCTTTGAGCGGCGCAGCAATCTCATTTCAGACTGATCGTCACATCCTCGAGTTTGCCACTATAGGGGAACGGCGCTTCATAGGCATCATCCACGGGTGAACCATCGTCGCTGCCCACATCCTGCCCTTCGTAGAGTGAATAGCGCAGCGCCGTCGTGTGTTCGATCCCGCCACGGCCAATCTCCTTGCCATTTGCCTTGAGGATCATGGTGCCGCCCTTGCCGAACTCATTCGCCTTGCCGGCATAGTCGAACTCCGCCTCCAGTTTGACCTTGCCGCTCGGGACATCGTCCTTCGAGGTAATGCGATAACGGGCGAGATCGATGAAATTGTGGACCGCAACGAACTTCCTGTCCTTGACATAGAAGCTCCAGTCCGACGTGATGCCGCCCTGCGCGAACAATACGCCATCGGCGCCGTTTTCCGGAACATCCACATCAGCGCTGACGGTGAACGACCTGTTCTTCAAATCGGGCGCCGAGGATTCCGGCAAGCGGCTGAGCCGCGTCGTGTAGACGAATTCCATCCGGCCCGCTGTCGGGCTCGGACGCCCGGTAATTGCGTCGAAGAAACGCTCGACCCCGCGCCAGTCAAGCGGCAGGATATTGGCCTTTGCGGCTTCGATCCACCAGAGATCCTGCATCGCGCGCAGCTTTTCAGGCTCCTTCGCTGCAAGGTCCTCGGATTCCGAAAAATCCTTGTCAATGTTGTAGAGTTCCCACTTCACCTTGTCGATGTCGAAACCGGCACGGTCCGACTGCCACGGCTTGAAAGCGAGCGCGGCGGCTACCCAGCCATCATGATAGATCGCGCGGTTGGCGACCATCTCGAACACCTGTTCTCGACCAGCACCGGCTCGAACTGGCTCGTATCGCCGGAATTGAAGCCGTAGAAGTAATCGAAGCCGAGCCCATTGGGTGTATGGTCGAATGGCCCGAGGGCGCTGGCTTCCCAAACGGGTGTGTCGTGGTTCTTGCCGATCCATGCCGTGGCATAGCCGTTCTGCTTGAGAATTTCCGCGATCGTCGCTGTTTCGTGCTGGATCAGGCTGGTATAGCCGTCATAGGCGGTGGCAAGTTCGGTGATATTGCCCATGCCCGAGGCGTGCTCGTTGCGCCCGGTCAGAAACGCCGCCCGGGTCGGCGCGCAAAGGGCGGTGGTGTGAAACTCGTTATACACGACGCCCTCGCTCGCCAGCTTCTCCATCGCGGTGCAGGCACACCGCCGCCCGTGACGCTAAACTGGCCGAAACCAACATCATCAAGGAGAATGACGACGATGTTGGGTGCGCCCGCGGACGGCCTGATCGGCGCCAGAAACTTGGCTGGCGCGGAATCGGCGAGCGTGCGGCCGACCGTCCCCTGGAAATGGTAGTCGGGATAGGGAAGCGAGACCGCGCCTTGTGCGGCGGGGGCCTGCTGGGCCACGGCCGATACGGGAGTGGAGAGGATCATCGTGCCTGCCGAAATCAGCAGTGAAGCGACGAGACCCATTTTGCGGCGGGCTAGACATGATTAATCTCCAAATTCATGAAACAAAGGGTTCCGGCGTCCTGGGAGCCGGGATAACGACTATCTCTGAAATACCCTTGGGAAATACACTGCGCCTTTTGACATTCGATTCGATCATTTCGATACCGGGAAAATCTCCCTCCAATCGTCCTTCATGCTGACGACGCGCCAGCCCTCGGCCACGGCTTCGTCCCAGCCCTTGTCGAGTTTCGCCAGCTTGTCCTGGCGGTCATAGGCGTATTCGCGGGTTGCATCGTCATGATGAATATAGACCGCAAGCCGCGGGCCGCTGCCGGCGGTGGTGTATTCCAGCATCTCGCGATCGCCGTCGGAATTGCCAACCGCCATGATCGGCCGGCGTCCGATAAAGCGGTTGATGCCGACGGGCTTGCCGGGCCCATCGTCGACGAATTCGATCTTGGGTTCCTTGAACAGGATGGGCTTGCCATCGGCGCCGATCTCATACTTCACGACGCCGGACGAGCCGATCACCTGCTCCGGCGGAATGCCGTAAATCTTCTCGGCGAAGACACGCATGAACTCGACCCCGCCGCCCGAAACGATGAACGTCCGGAACCCGTTGGCGCGCAGATAAGCGAGCAATTCGAGCTGCGGCTGATAGACGAGCTCAAAATAGGGTTTGCCCCGTTCCGGGTGCTTCGCGGTCGCGAACCAATCCGTGACGATCTTGGCAAAGGCTTCGGTGGACATGCCCGTGTGGGTGACGGCCACGATCTCGCCGATACCTTTCATGCCGGTGGCCAGGATGCCCGACTGGTCGTTGGCGAGCACCGACTTGTACGGCTCAGTGTCCTTCCACTCGGGGTGATCGGGCGCCATCCGTTTGACCTCGTCGAACGCGAAGAACAACTCGAAGGGCACCGGCTTTTCCGCCCACAAGGTCCCGTCATTGTCGAAGACCGCGATACGGTCGGCTGGCGCAACGAAATCGGCCGAGCCTTCGCTCGTGACGCGCTTGACGAAATCGAGGATGGCGGTCTTGTTGGCGCCTTCGTTCCATGCAGGCAACGGGTCGGATTGGGCGAAAGCGTGAGCCGCGCCGAACAGCAGAACCAAGATGAGGGCAGCGGCCCATTGACTTGCAACCCGGACCCCGCTCACCCACTGCAATATGGACTTGGTTTGCGTGGAGACTGTCCCTCGTCCCAATGTCATCATGACGATCTCCCAAGAATTCCGATCACTTCGCGCAATAGGCGCTTTTGCCGATCACATCGGGAAGTACGTAACGGTTACAGGCGAGCGCGTTGGCCATCCAGGAACCTGGCAGCCGCCCCCTCCGGTAGCACGAAATCGCGCGTAAAAAGCCCCCGTCGCGCGGAGCAACGGGGGCAAGGCTTGCGGGGCGGTGGGAAGCAATTTTGACCCCCGCGATCCGGTGATTTTCGCTACTGGATGACCTGCACCGCCTTGGCGGCTTCGGTGGCCCTGGCGCGCTGTTTGACCGGCGAGCGCGCATCCATATAGGCCTGGACCTCGGCGAACGTGGCAAAGCCATCCTTGTTAAGGTCGATTTTGGCGAAGTGATCGGAGATGAGGCCCCAGCCGGCATCCCTTGCCTGTTTCGCCGTCAGGAGGTTGCCGGAGGTCCCAGCGGCTTCCTCGAACTTGGCTTTGAGCTGGTCGTCCATTGCCTTCTGGATCGTCTCCGGCCTCATCGGCGGCACCACCGT